>NZ_WBKA01000003.1 GCF_008831125.1 Pseudoclavibacter caeni
TTCGCGGTTCCGCACTCGGCTTCCGGAACCTCACACACTACATCGCCAGATCGCTCCTCGAAGCCGGCGGATTCAGACCGCTCCTACACTCCCATCCGCGATGAGCCAGAAAACCCCGGAAACACCAAACGGGAACACCCCGCATCTTCCGATGTCGAGTGTTCCCGTAAGGAACTTCTGGTGGGACTGTCTTCCTCGCATGCAAACGAACTGCGGAAGGCGCATCGCTTGCTCCGACGCGTCGTGCGTCATGATCAAGACGCCCCAACTGGCAATGCCAGGCGCAAGGCTCAGCCCCGAATCTCGGATGAGCAGGCCCACCGAATCGCGGAAGGCTACCTGGCGGGGAAGACGGTCTACGAGCTGGCGGCAGAGTTCGGCTGCCACCGTGTCACGATCAGCGCCATCCTGAAGCGCCAAGGAATTGCACTACGCCTGCAACCCGCAGCCGAAGAGGAAGTCGAGCGGATGATCACGCTCTACCAATCGGGCCTCTCGCTTGCCGCCGTAGGCGAGCACGATCCTCCGCCACCTTCGAGACAATGGGGTACCGACTCGGACCGCTCAGGGGCGGGCGCGGCGGTGAAGCCCGACCCCGAGTTGGAGAAGCGCGGACTCATCCGCTGACCACGCCGAGCAACCGACCAAGTACTGTCATCAGCCGGTGCGCACTCTCTAGCGAGATCTCAATCCGCTGCTGCTGAAATTCGGCCTCAACGACAGCGATCCAGGTCTCGTGATCATCAAGGTACTGGAACGCCGCCACGTCAAGCGTGACTGCATTGCTCGTTCTCACCAGCGATTCGTCGCGATCGAACGATCGCTCCAAGGTAGTCACAGGCACCGAACCGAGCGGTGACTCGTGGACGGGGTCTACTGAAGAGTCGCGCAGGTGCTCGCCGCCACCAGGCAGGGCAGCGTGATTGGTTCTCCATCAGGATGATCTCCGTTCTGCACGCCAGGACGACGCGCAGACACCAGAGCTACTAACCACTAGAGCGATGAAGCGAGTCGTACGCGAAACGCACGGCACATTCAGCAAGAAGCCGAAGTCGCCCCCGTTAGACAGAGCACTGCATGCTCAGGCGCGCTTACGACGCCAGAGGATAAGGACTGCGCCGAGTACGAGTGCTCCTAGTCCACCTACGACCCACCACGGAGAGAATGTGCCACCGGTAGCGCCGAGCGCAGCAGCTGAAGCTGTGCGAACCTCCAGGTTCACCGTTACGTCGCCATTCGAGGTAGACACGACAACCTCGTGCATACCGGGAGTGGTGGTCGAAGGAATGGTCACCTGCTTTGCGAAACTGCCGGAGGCGCTCACATTTGTCTGGCCCAGCAGCACGGGCGTTGAGTGAAGCCAGATGTCGACCGGCACACTCGCCACAAAGCCTTTTCCGCTCACAGTGAGCGTGCCGCCCGGTTCAACAGTTGCCGCCGACAGGCTGAGCGATGCCGTACTAGCGGAGGGAGTCGGCGTGACCGATGGTGTCGGTGTCGGAGTGCTCGTCGCGGTTGGCGTTGGTGTCGGGGTGGGAGTCGGCTCAACGACCGGAGGATCAAGGTAGGCGACGCGTGACGTGCCGACTTCATCCTCGGCCGAGATCGGAGCCACACCGAACTCGACGGTTTCGGTCCGATTGAGATCTCCAACTGTCACTTTTCGCGCTTCCGCATCAACCGTGCCAACCGGCACGCCGTTCACCGTGATTCCCCACGCCTTGCTCGGCGTCACACTGGCCTCCCAGACCAGTGTCGCTTCAGACCCAGAGCCGGATACGGTGAGCGAATCGGCCGGGATCGTCGTCGGCTCGGGTGCCGCACCAATCGTCACCGGGACGGAGTAGTTGGCGATGAGCCCGTCTTTGTCCGTGACTCGCAGTTGGACGAGACCATCGAACTCAGAGTCGTACACGTGCTCCTCGACAGAAGTGCCCCCCTCAAGGTCGTATACGCCGTCACCGTTCCAGTCCCAATCCCACTTCACGATCTCCGAAGACACCGAGTAGGAGCCAGTTGCGTCATATCGGATCGTTGATCCGACCGGGCCGTAATAATGGTTGAACTCCAGCGTTGGCACCGGCCGCTCTTCGATGACGGTCAATGCATCTTCCAGTGCAGCAGTTGTGTCGCCGCTGTCTGTAATGACCTTGCCACTCGTTGCTTCAGCAAGCGGCGCGTAGTAGTCGGCCATCCACTCGGATACGACAGGATAGACATTTACTGGATCGATCTCGAGGCTACGCTGCGCAACGCTCGCGAGAGTGGATCCGTCAACGACGTCAGGGTCATGGTAGTCGGCATCAGTGAGCACGATCGCTGCTTTTGTCGCACCGGCGCGCCAGCCGAGACCGTTGAATGTCGTCGTGAGAGCGTGCAAGAGCGCTTCTGGAGTATCTCCGCCACCGTCTGCGACAACGGTAGAGAGTTGTGCCGAGAAGTCGTCCGTTGTGTCGCTCAGCGGGCTGAGGATACGAGCCGTGAACTCGTCACCTGCATCGCGATACTCAATGAGCGCGACACGTCCACGGTTTGCTTGAACGAACGTGGCCAAGGTGGAGGCGATTCCCTTTGCAGCCTCGATCTGTCCGCTCATGGACCCCGTGGAGTCGATCAGGAACGCAACGTCGAGACCTGTAGTGCCGGATTTGACAGGATAGAACTTGATGTCGAGGTCATCTTGAGATTCTGCCGGTAGCGCGGAACGGAGCCGCTCGACCGCCTCTCGAACCCCCTTATCAATCCCAGCGCCTTCATTCTTGTACGTGCCGTGGCCGTCGTTGTCCCAGAACACCTTTCGCGAACCACACACAAAGTCCGCATCAGCGCACCACAGTCCCGTCGACGACGTGAAGGATGCGGGCAAGTAGGGCTTACGAGCGCCGAGCGATCCGCCATCCGTCTCGCACACAGGGACGTCGCGTCGCCACTCAGACTTCGTGTACTTTCCAGTGCACGCCGGAGCAGTACCGAGGAACGGTCGCTCTCCCTCGGGCAAGTAGAGTTTCGGATCCCCGAGCAGCACGTTGAAGACAACCTTGTCCCGCTCACTGTTGGTCAACTTCTCAACGTACGTTTCCCCGATGACCTGAGCACCTTGCGAATAGCCGCCGAGGATGAACTTGGTATCCGCTCCGCACTTCGCGATCCGCTTCTCGATGTAGCGGTCCAGTTCATCAACACCTTGATTGACGCTGTCGCCATAGCGCCAAGCTCCACCGCTGGTGATTTTCGCGCCGACGCCGGTCCCGGACTCCCAGCCGTCCACCTTCACGGCGGGGTACTGGAACCCATCGATCTTCTGGGAGCCGAGTTCGTAGTAGTTGTAGCTCAGGGGTGCTTTGACTCGCGAATCAATTTGCGCCCGGAATCGCTCTGCCTCTCCATCACCTGTCCCTTGCCCTGATCCACGCGCAAAAACGACCTCGACTGTTGCGCATTCTCCGTCAAGACCTGTTGTGGCAGCGGTCGCAGGCATCGACGGCACGAGAACCGCTCCTACCACCAATGCCCCCACGCCAAACCCAACGAGGCGCCTCACACGCGCGTATCGACCTGTCATCGGCTCGTAGAGCGGCGCATCGTCACCGATCGATCGAGAGCCGCCCCTCGGGGTCGGCAACTACCCCAGTCGAGTCGACGGTGCCGATGACTTGCATCTTGATAGTGTGCCCGTCGCGTTGGCCAGCCACGCTGCAGACGGTGAAAGTACCTCGGCCGTTGCCTGTCTGCTCTTCGCAGTCCGTCATTGTGATCGTCACTCCGGACGATTCGAGAGCATCGGTCAGCTTCCCCTCAGAGTAGCCCGACGTAACTGCGTAACTGTCGAACGCTGACGGGCAAGCACGAACATCAAGTACTGACGTGAAGCAGGTTCCAAACAAACCTGTTAACCGCGTGTTCTCACTCGCAAGCACCCAGCCATCGGGCGGAGCGATACTCGCACGCAGGCGTTGAAACTCGCTGTTCGCGGCGTTCATCTTCACCACGCCGATCGCGAGAACGGCCCCGAGGCCGACCAGCAAGACAGCGCCGATAGGAATCATCCACCGTCGCCTACTCATGGCGCTCTCCCCGCAAGGTTCGATCGCTCTGATTCGCTGTTGTCATACGCACTGTTCTCCTGCGCTCCAGGCGCGCTATTGATGCTGTAGGTGACTGCGATCTCACGCTAGCGGCAGACTCATCGCGACAGGTGGTCGTGAGATTGCCGTAAGGACTCAACGTAGATCGCTACCTGGTGCAATTATCTCATGATCAGGTATTTTCGTGAAGCGTTGAGCTGCGATGCCATGCATGGCAGCTGGTTCGCTCGGTTGTCACCGGGGGAAGCTGCGGAAGGGATCATCTCTCGGCATCTCGCCGCCGGGCCAGGCTCCCCAGGAGATGGTGGCTTCGGTCATGTAGTTGCGTTGGGTCTGGATCTTGGCCGCGAGGCGGACGTCGGCGAGCTGGCTGGCGAGGACCCATTGGGTTCAACCAGCTCCTCTTCGAGAAACTCCTCATCACCACCGACGACGACGGCAAACACCAAGTCCAAGCGGCCTACCAAGCGCCGTTCGACATCATCTATGGCTCAGACAGCCGCGCGCTCGTCGAGGGGGCACGACGCACACAGAGCCCCACACCCAGCAGCCCGGAGCAAACAAAAGAGCCCGCCGAAACCGACGGGCTCTCCCTAGACGCACTGTCCGATAATCTCATTGCTCTTGTCGAGGGTTCGAGCAAGAACTTCGTGGTGGACCTGACGGGACTCGAACCCGTGACCCCCTGCATGCCATGCAGGTGCGCTACCAGCTGCGCCACAGGCCCCTGGCGGGGCGGTCTCACGCCTGAAGCGCTCCGACCAACTCGTTCATCCTAGGACATCTCACTCGGCTCACGCAAATCCACCGCCTCGGGCGTGTCGTCCAGGCCGAGATCGACCGTCGGGCAGTCGTCCCAGAGCCGCTCCAGCGCGTAGAAGTCGCGCGCCTCGGCCTGAAAGGTGTGGACGACCACGTCACCGAAGCCCTGCAGCACCCAGTGCGCGAGCTCGCGCCCCTCACGGTTGCGCATGTGCACGCCCGCCTCGACGAGCGCGTCCTGCACCGCGTCGGCGATCGCCTTGACGTTGCGGTCGCTGCTGCCGGTGACGATGAGGAACACGTCGGCGTACGGGTCGCGTCCGGAGACGTCGATGCCGACGATGTCCGATCCGCCCCGGTCCTGCGCCGCACGCGCGGCGACCCGTGCGACATGCAGCGCCGCCTCACTCGCCGCCATCAGCCGAAGATCCGGAGCAGCACGAACACGGTGGCCGCGATGAGCAGCACCCCGGCGCCGACGAGCAGGCCAACGGAGACCTTGTTCATCCGGTCGTGGTGGGCGCTCTGCGGCAGGATCCGCTCGCTCTCGTAGCGGCGGACGGTCTCGACCGCGGAGACGGGACGCGTCTCGTCGGTGACCGGCACGGAGTCGCTGGTGTCAGCCAGCGGGTCGCCCTGGTCACGCTCGTACACCGCCGGGATCACCCCCGTGTCCGTGGTCACCTGGGGCAGCGTGATCGATCCGGTCGTGACGACCACCTCGCCGGTGGAGTCGAGCGGCACGCCGAGCGTGCGCTGCTCGGGCGTGCTCGGCAGCACGAGGACGCTGGCGGTGGCGGGGCCGGTCGCCAGCGGTCGGTTCGGCGCCACCTGGACATCATCACCGAGCAGAGGACGCCGGCGCCCGCCGCGGGACTCCCCCCTCGGCTGCGACGGCGTGACAGCGCTCGCATCATGCTGCGCTGCCGCCGACGGGAGCGTGGCGCCACCGGGTCTGGCGGTGTTTCCGGCCTTCCTGCCGCCGGTCGACGGGGCCATTCCCGCGGTCGGCGCTGGCTGTGGTGCCGCACCGGACGCCGGACGAGACTGAGCCGGACTCGAGGACCGACCGCCACGGTCGGTCGCGTCGACCGCCGCACCGGAGGACGGTCGGGATCCACGAGATGTCACGGCCGACCCTGCGGGCCGCTGCCGCTGCGCCGTCTCGGACGCCGGACGCACGAATGCAGACCCGCCACCCTGACGCGGCAGCACCGACTGCGTCGGAGCCGGACGCGAGGGCACGGGCTGTGGGGTCGCGCGCGGTGTCCGCACAGAGGGACCCCCCTGTGCGGGATCACTCGCGGCGGGCGCGGCAAACCGACCGTGACGATGGTGCCGGTGCTCCGCCGAGGATACAGAGGGAGACGATGCCGAGGCGGTCGCCGGAGCGCTCGTCGCAGCCGCGGGCGACGGCTGCGGCGCGGCCGGCTTCGACGAGGGCGCGGACGCCTGGGAGGCGGCACCGGCCTGTCGTCGCTCCTGCGCAGCGGCCTCCGCGGCGGCCTGCTCCCGGGCGCGCTCGCGCGCGCGCATCTCGCGACGCGTCAGCTGATGTGTCTCGGCCACTTAGTCCTCATCCCGATACAGTCCATATTTGTTGATGTACTGGACCACCCCGTCCGGCACCAGGTACCAGACCGGCTGGCCCCGGCTCGCGCGGCGACGGCAGTCCGTCGACGAGATCGCCAGCGCGGGTATCTCCAGCAAGTTTACGTCCTCATGAGGCAGCCCGGAAAGGGACAGCGGATGCCCGGGCCGACTCACGGCCACGAAGTGGGCGAGCTCCCAGAGTTCCTCGCTGTCCTTCCAGGTGAGGATCTGCGCGATCGCGTCAGCGCCCGAGATGAAGAAGAGCTCGGCGTCCGGGCGCTGTCGGTGCAGGTCGCGCAGCGTGTCGATCGTGTACGTGGGCCCGGGACGGTCGATGTCGACCCGGCTGACGGTGAACCGCGGATTGGACGCGGTCGCGATCACCGTCATCAGATACCGCTGGTCGGCGTCGGTGACCCGGCGATCCGCCTTCATCCACGGCTGGCCGGTGGGCACGAACACGACCTCGTCGAGATCGAAGGCACTCGCCGCCTCGGACGCGGCGACCAGGTGCCCGTTGTGGATCGGGTCGAACGTGCCGCCCATCACGCCGAGACGCCGACGGCGTCCGGACGGCGCGGGCGTCCCCAAGAGTCCCTCTGCCCTCAGTGGTGCTGCCCGGACGCATGCCCGTCAAGCTCGGGGATCGGCGGGATCACCTCGTCCGTGTGACGGTTCTGCACGTCTCGGTAGCTGAACGTGATCAGCCCCAGCAGGATGAATGCCAGCACGGCGACCACGGCGAAGCCCCATGGGGCCATCGGCATGGTGTGCTCCGGCAGTTCGCTGGCGAGCAGGTTCACGGTCTCGATCATGGCTTCCTCACTGTCTCGTGTGCCTCCATGATACGCGATCCCCGCGACCTCACTCGCGCACCTGCCCCTCGCCGCGCACGAGCCACTTCGCGCTGGTCAGCTCCGGCAGCCCCATCGGCCCGCGGGCGTGCAGCTTCTGCGTGGAGATGCCCACCTCCGCACCGAAACCGAACTGGCCGCCGTCGGTGAAGCGCGTGGAGGCGTTGACCATCACCACCGCCGAGTCCACCTCGGCGAGGAACCGCTCGGCGTTCGCGTAGTCCTCGGTGACGATCGATTCGGTGTGATGCGTCGACCACCGGTTGATGTGCGCGATCGCCTCGTCGAGCGAGTCGACGACGTGCACCGCCATCTCGAGGGCCAGGTACTCCGTGCCCCAGTCGGCCTCGGTGGCGGCGACGGCGTCGGGGTCGATCCCCTGCACCGTGTCGTCACCGTGGATGACGACGTCACGATCGTGGAGCGCGGCGAGCACCGCGGGCAGCACCCGGTCGACCGCGTCACGGTGCACGAGCAGCGTCTCGGCAGCATTGCACACGCTCACCCGCTGCGTCTTCGAGTTGACCACGATGTCGCAGGCCCGCCGCACATCTGCCGACGCGTCCAGGTACACGTGGACGTTGCCGTCGCCGGTCTCGATGACCGGCACGGCCGCCGTGCGCACCACGTGCTGGATGAGCGAGCGGCCCCCGCGGGGGATCAGCACGTCGACCAGGCCGCGCGCCTGCATCAGCACGTCGGCGCCAGCACGACCCCAGTCGTCCACGCTCGCGATCGCGTCGGCGGGCAGGCCGACCGAGGCGACCGCCTCGCGCAGCACCTCGACGAGCACCCGGTTCGTCTCACGGGCGGCGCTGCCGCCCCGCAGCACGACCGCGTTGCCGCTCTTGAGCGCGAGGGCCGCGATGTCGACGGTCACGTTCGGCCGGGCCTCGTAGATCACACCGAGCACACCGAAGGGCACGCGCACCTGCTCGATGCGCACGCCGTTGGGCAGCCGGCGGCCACGGACCACCGTGCCGACCGGGTCCTCCAGCGCGGCGACGTCACGCACCGCCGCAGCCAGCGCGGCGACCCGGTCGTGGTCGAGACGGAGTCGATCGTGCAGTGGCGTCGGCAGCCCCTCGACGCGGGCGCGCTCGAGATCCGCGGCGTTCGCCTCGAGCACGGACTCCTCACGGGCGACGAGGGCGTCGGCGATGGCAGTCAGCGCCGCGTCCTTCGCCGCCGAGGTCTGCGTGGCGAGCACGCGCCCCGCCGCCCGGGCGGCCTGCAGCCGCGGGGTGAGCGCCGCGGTGGCCTGATCGAGTCGATCCTGCACGTCATCCTGAGCCGTCATGCCCCCAGTCTACCGGCCTGCGCGTCGGGTTCCTCGGGCACGTCCGGCTCGTCGGGCTCGGCCGGCAGCATCGGCAGCAGCACGGTGAAGACCGTGCCGTGCGATGGGTCCTCCGGGGTCGCCTGGTGCGAGGTGACGGAGACCGACCCACCGTGCGCGTGCACGAGCGCGAGCACGATCGACAGGCCGAGCCCCGTCGACCCGCCGTTGAGCCGGGCGCGGGAATCGTCCGCCTTGACGAACCGGTCGAAGACGCTGTCCAGCTTGTCCGGCGGGATGCCCTGCCCGTCGTCGCGCACCTCGATGCGCACCCGCCCTGCGTCGGGACGCGCCTCGGGGACAGTCGGCGCCGCGTTCCTGGCCTGGGCGCGGGCCTGGCGCCGCCGCTCCCGGGCGGCCCGGATGCCGCCGAGCCGTCCGCCGGCGCCCTCGTCAGCGTCCCCGCCCCGGGTGGACGAGCCGGTGGACGCCCCGGGCTGACTCGGATCGGCGCTGTCCGCGCCCGTCACCCTTCCGGCCGTGACCGGCACGGGCTCGGCATGCGCGGCGAGCACCACGTTCGTGCCCTCCGGCGTGTGCACCCTGGCGTTGGCCAGCAGGTTGACGAGCACCTGGCGCAGGCTGTTCTCGTCGCCGAGCACCTCCAGCGGCCGGCTCGCGTCGAGATCGAGCTGCCAGTGATGGCCGGGGCCGGCCGCATGCGCATCGGCCACCGCGTCGATGAGCAGGCCGCGCAGGTCGACGGGCTCGCGGCGGATGACCGGTTCGTTGTCGAGGCGGGCGAGCAGCAGCAGGTCCTCGACCAGATCCGACATCCGCTCCGACTCCGCCCGCACCCGGCCGAGCTGCTCGACCGCCTCGGGCGGCAGGTCGCCGCTCTCCCGCAGCACGAGCTGCGTGTAGCCACGGATCGAGGCGAGCGGCGTGCGCAGCTCGTGGCTCGCGTCGGCGACGAACCGGCGCAGCTTCCGCTCGCTGCGCCGACGCACGGCGAAGGCCTCGTCGATGTGGGTGAGCATGCGGTTGAAGCTGCCGGCCACCCGGCCGACCTCGGTGACGTCGTCGACGAAGGCGTCCGGGATGCGCTCGGTGATCGTCTCGTCGCCGGTGGCCAGCTCCCGGGAGGCGACCCGCTGGGCGGTGCCCGCCACGATCTCGAGCGGGTGCAGCGCCCGACGGATGAGCAGCCAGCCGAGCAGCACGGCGCCGATGCCGGCCACCGCGATGACGAGCAGCTGCACGAGCGTGTACTGGGCGATCGTCTCGGAGACCTCCGCGGTCGGCACCGCCGTCACCTGTCTGGCCCCGCTGGTGTCCTTGAACGCCACGGCGCGGTAGGCGCCGAGATCCGGCAGCTGCACCGTGTACAGCTGCCCGTTGACGGGCAGACGCATGAGCGCCGCGATCTGGTCGGCGTCAAGCTGGTGATAGGCGGGGTGGTCGCTGTCGTCGATGTACCCGGCGCGCACGCGGCCGTCGCGCAGGTCGACGCTGACCATGCGCGCCTGCGGCCAGCGGGTCAGCCCCGGCGGCACCGGGTCGTCCGGGCTGACCGTGGCCTGGCCCGTGGCGACCGCCGTGCCCGCGGAGCGCTCGGCGAGCAGAGTGAGCTCGGCGTCCAGTTGCCCGGACAGCGAGCGATCGAGCGCCGAGGTCGTCACCGTGGCGATCACCGCGACGCTGCTGAACAGCAGCGCGGCCAGCAGCAGGGGCAGCGCGCGGCTGAGCGGCAGTCTGTGCCGGAAAAACGGCACCGTGTACGGACGCGTCGGCGTCCGGGTGCCGGCCGGGGATCGTGCCGTCACGCCGCCGGCTTCAGCACGTAGCCCACGCCGCGGACCGTGTGGATCATCGGCTCGCGACCGCGGTCGATCTTCTTGCGCAGGTACGAGATGTACAGCTCGACGACGTTGACCTCGCCGCCGAAGTCGTAGTGCCACACGTGGTCGAGGATCTGTGCCTTCGACATCACCTTCTTCGCGTTGCGCATGAGGAAGCGCAGCAGCTCGAACTCGGTGGCGGTCAAGTGGATGTCGTCGCCGCCGCGGGTGACCTCGTAGGAGTCCTCGTTGAGGGCGAGGTCGCCGACGACGATCGTGGGGTCGTGCTCCTCCTCGACCCAGCGGCGCGACCGGCGCAGCAGGCCGCGCACCCGGGCCATGAGCTCCTCGATGTTGAACGGCTTGGTGAGGTAGTCGTCAGCGCCCACCGTGATGCCCGCGATGCGGTCCTCGACGGCGTCCCGCGCGGTGAGGAAGATCACCGGGATGCTCTCGTCGATCTCGTGCAGCTTGCGCAGCACCTCGAAGCCGCTGAGATCCGGCAGCATGACGTCGAGGATGACGACATCGGGGCGATGCTGCCGGGCCGCCTCCACAGCACCGCGACCGTTGAGCGAGGTGATCACGTCGAAGCCCTCGTACCGGACTGCGGAGGCCACCAGCTCGAGCAGGTTCGGCTCGTCATCCACCACGAGCACCGTGACGTCGGGCTTCTTCCCCTCCGCCTTCGTCTGCGTCTGCATCCGTCCGCGCGCCGTCGTCATCGTGACCTCCATCCGCCGGCTCCGGTCGCCGGTCACTCCGAGACTACTGAGGGCTCCCTGTGCCGAGGCTGTGACCGGCCTGTTCGCAAACTCTGTGATCGGACCTCAGCGCTCGACCGTGTCCGCTTGCTGCGACCGTCCCTCGGGACGAGCGCGGAGCACCTGCTCGTCGATCGTCTGCAGCGCTCCGGTGTCGGTCAGCTCGTGACCGGGCTGCAGGCGCGCCTCGAACCAGGTGCCGATCGGCGCCCCGCCGAGCGCCTCGGCGACGTGATCGGTCGATGTGAGCAGCACCGGCACCCCCGCATCGGTGGCCAGCCGGGCCGCGGCGATCTTCGTCACCGCTCCCCCCGTGCCCACACCGTTGACGGACACCGGGGCCACCTCGACAGCCGAGAGATCGTCATCATGGGCGACCCGGCCGATCCGGGTCGCGCCGGGGCGCTGGGGCGGGCGGTCGTAGAGCGCGTCGACATCGGAGAGCAGCACCAGCACGTCGGCCCGCACGAGCACGGCGACGAGCGCGGCGAGCCGGTCGTTGTCACCGAACCGGATCTCATGGGTGGCGACGGTGTCGTTCTCGTTGACGATCGGCACGGCCCGCAGCTCGAGCAGCCGGTCGACAGCCTGCTGCGCATGGCGGCGATGAGCCCGATCGCGGATGTCACTGGCGGTCAGCAGCACCTGTGCGGTCGTCACCCGGAAGGCGTCGAACGCGGACTCGTAGCGGTACATGAGCCGCCCCTGCCCCACCGCCGCCGCGGCCTGGGAGGTGGCGAGATCCGCGGGGCGCCCGTCGAGCCGCAGCAGCGGGCGTCCGGTCGCGATCGCCCCGGAGGAGACGAGCACGACGTCGGCGCCACGCTCATGCAGCTCGGCGAGCGTGGCGACCAGACGACCGAGCTGGTGCTCGTTCTCGCCGGTGATCGACGAGGAGCCGACCTTGACCACGACCCGTCGGGCGTCGGGGATGTCGGCGCGGGATCGCACCGTCGTCATCGTCATTCCTCCTCGCTCCCGGCCGCGGCGTCCGCCTCGCCGGGGACGCCGGAGGCTCCCATGCCGGCCGCATCCACCCCGTCCGTCCCCCGGCCGGGCGTGTCGGGCTCGGTCTCCGGCGCGACGAAGTCCTCGGGACTGGACCACAGCCCCGCCTCGCGCTCGGTGGCGAGCTGCTCGCGGGCGGCGGCCTTCGCGTCCATCCGCTCGTGGTACTCGACCCTCTTCTCGGCCCGGGTCGGCCGCGCGTGGTCCTTGAGCCGCAGGTCCTCGCCGCGCGGGGCGGCGATCTCGGCACCCGAGGTGATCGACGGCTCCCAGTCGAAGATCCGCTCGTGCGCGCCGGGGCCGATCACGACGGCGTCGCCGGCGCGCGCCCCCGCCCGCAGCAGCTCGTCCTCCACGCCCAGGCGGGCGAGCCGATCGGCCAGGTAGCCGACCGCCTCGTCGTTGTCGAACATGGTCTGGGCGACCCAGCGCTCCGGCTTCTCGCCGAGCACCCGGAAGAACGCGCCCTCCGGCCCGGTCTCACGGCGCACCTCGAACTGCGGCCGGTCGCGGCGCGCCCGGGGTCGCAGCACGATCCGCTCGGCATGCTCCGTCGCGGCGGCCCCCTCTGCCTCGGCGGCCTGACGGCGCGCCCGGTCGACGAGCTCGCCCATCGCGAACACCAGCTCGCGCAGCCCGGTGTGGGCGACCGCGGAGACCTTGAACGTCCGCAGCCCGCGCGCCTCCAGCTCCGGACGGACAAGATCGGCGAGCTCCCGGGCGTCGGGCACGTCGACCTTGTTCAGCACGACGAGCTGCGGACGCTCCAGCAGCGGGGTGCGCCCCTCGCCGACCGGATACCGGGCCAGCTCCCCGAGGATCACGTCCAGATCGCTGATCGGGTCGCGATCGGGCTCGAGCGTCGCGCAGTCGAGCACGTGCACGAGCACGGAGCACCGCTCCACATGACGCAGGAAGTCGAGGCCCAGGCCGCGTCCCTCGCTGGCGCCCTCGATGAGCCCCGGCACGTCGGCGACAGTGAACCGCACGTCGCCGGCCTCGACGACCCCGAGATTCGGGGCGAGCGTGGTGAACGGATAGTCGGCGATGCGGGGCCGGGCCGCGCTTATCGCGGCGATGAGACTCGACTTGCCCGCGGACGGATAGCCGACGAGCGCGACATCGGCCATCGTCTTCAGCTCGAGGCGCACGTCGCCGGCCCAGCCCGGGGTGCCGAGCAGCGCGAACCCCGGGGCGCGCCGGCGGCGCGAGGCCAGGCTGTTGTTACCCAGCCCGCCGACTCCCCCACGGGCGATGACGACCCGCATGCCGGGGCGGTCCATGTCGGCGATGAGCTCGCCATCCGCCGCGCGGACAACGGTGCCGACCGGTACGGGCAGCTCGAGGTCGACGCCGGTGGTGCCGTCGCGATAGTCGCCCATGCCCATGCCGCCGCTCTCGGCGCGCTGGTGCGGGCGACGATGATAGGCGAGCAGCGTCGTCGTCTGCGGGTCGGAGACCAGGATCACGTCACCGCCGTCGCCGCCGTCACCGCCGTCGGGGCCGGCGAGCGGCTTGAACTTCTCGCGCCGGATGGACACGCAGCCGTCACCGCCGTCACCGGCCGCGACGTGCAGGGTCACGTCGTCGACGAAACTGAGGGCCATCGTTCACTCCTTCGGTCGCCGCGGCCGGAGGCGCCCGACCGTGATCTCCGACGACTCGAGGGCCGCCGGAGTGAGAAAGAGGCGAGCCCGCTGTGTGCGAGCTCGCCTCATCACGAATCCGTCGCGGGGATCACTCCGCGGGGGTCAGGACGTTCACCACGCGGCGACATCCCTTGCTGCTGAACTCCACCGAGCCGGCGGCCAGCGCGAACAGGGTGTCGTCCTTGCCGCGCCCGACGTTCTGGCCGGGGTGGAAGCGCGAGCCGCGCTGGCGGACGATGATCTCGCCGGCGTTCACCTCCTGACCGCCGAAGCGCTTCACGCCGAGGTGCTGCGCGTTGGAGTCACGACCGTTGCGAGTCGAGCTCGCACCCTTCTTGTGTGCCATGTCTGCACGCCTTTCGCTGTTACTTGATGCCGGTGATCTTGACGCGCGTCAGCTCGGAGCGGTGCCCCAGACGCCGGCGGTACCCGGTCTTGTTCTTGAAGTGCTGGATGTTGATCTTCGGACCGCGCAGATCCTCGACCACCTCGGCGGTCACCGTGACCTTCGCCAGGTCCTCCGCCTTCGAGGTGACCTTGTCGCCGTCGACGAGCAGCAGCGCGGGCAGCTCAACGGCGCCCTTGTCATCCGCCTGCACCCGGTCGATCGTCAGAACGGTGCCGACCTCGACCTTCTCCTGACGCCCGCCGGCGCGCACGATTGCATAAACCACGTGTCATCCTTTGTCTCTAGAAAAAGTCTGTGCTCACTCGACGGCAGAACCAGCGCGAGCCAACACATCACTGTACTCGGTCATCCGCATCCGGGCAAACACCCGATGCGGGGCGTGTCACTCCCGACGATCACCCGCCTCGCCCGGTCCGCGGTCGCCCTCCGGCAGGCGGGCGAGCACATCCGCCAGCAGCGCGTCCCGGTCCGGGATGCTCTGCGCCGACTGCGACCGATGCCGTGGCACGGGCAGCTCCAGGTCGAGTCCCCCGTCCGCCGGGATCGGGGCCGGGGCACCCGCCGGCGCCGAGGCCCGACGCGAGCCGCTCCGCCGCGGGCGCGTCGCCCGCCCGGTCACGCCACGCGGCGGCTCCGGCCGGGAGGACGCCGCCGTGGACACAGCCCGGGACGCGGGCGCGGCGGCCGACGCGACGGCCGCGCTCCCCGCCGCGGCGTCAGGACGCGGCGGTCGCGGCTCGGGAGCGGCCGGCTCGGTGAGTGCCTCGGCCGTCTCCCGTGGCGCGGCGTCCGCCCGCTCCGCACCGGCCGCCGACGTGCTCTCCGCGCCGTGAGCGATCGTGCTCGCGGCCACCTGGGCGACCGCGTTCTTCACCTCGGCGTTGAGCGTGTTCTTGACCGGCTTCTGCTGCGTCCGGCGCCCGCGCGACCGACGCGACTGGCCACGTCCCCGCCCGGAGTCGGGACTGGTGCCCTCGGCCAGCTGGGTGAACGTCTCGGCCAGGCCGATGCCGATCTTCTTGCGGGTCATCTGGATCAGGCCGAGCGAGGTGACCTCGGCGACCTGGTGCTTCGTGCGGTCGCGCCCCAGACACTCGATGAGCCGCTGCAGCACGAGGTCGCGGTTCGACTCCAGCACCATGTCGATGAAGTCGACGACCACGATGCCGCCCAGGTCGCGCAGCCGCAGCTGCCGGACGATCTCCTCGGCCGCCTCGAGGTTGTTCTTGGTGACCGTCTCCTCGAGGTTGCCGCCCGAGCCGACGAACTTGCCGGTGTTGACGTCGATGACGGTCATCGCCTCGGTGCGGTCGATGACGAGCGAGCCGCCGCTCGGCAGGTACACCTTGCGCTCGCTGGCCTTGGCGAGCTGCTCGTTGACGCGATACGCGTCGAAGATGTCCTTCTCGCCGTCGTAGTGCTCGACCCGGTCGACGAGGTCGGGGGCGATCGTGTGCAGGTACTTGTCGATCGTCTCCTCGGCGTCCTCGCCGCTGACGACGAGCTTCGTGATGTCCTCGTTGAACACGTCGCGAATGACCTTGATGAGCAGGTTCGGCTCGGTGTGCAGCAGCGCCGGCGCCTTCTGCGTCTCCTTGAGCCGCTGGATCTCCTCCCACTGCCGCTGCAGCCGGGTGACGTCCTGCTCGAGCTGCTCCTTGGTCGCACCCTCGGCGGCCGTGCGCACGATCACGCCGACGCCCTCGGGCAGGATCTCCTTCAGCGTCCGCTTGAGCCTGGCCCGCTCGCTGTCGGGCAGCTTCCGGCTGATGCCGTTCATCGACCCGCCCGGCACGTAGACCAGGTAGCGGCCGGGCAGCGAGATCTGGCTGGTGAGCCGGGCGCCCTTGTGGCCGACGGGGTCCTTCGTGACCTGCACGAGCACGGTGTCGCCGGCCTTGAGGGCCATCTCGATGCGCCGCTGCTTGTCTTTGACCTCGACGGCGTCCCAGTCGACCTCGCCGGAGTACAGCACGGCGTTGCGACCGCGCCCGATGTCCACGAACGCCGCCTCCATGCTGGGCAGCACGTTCTGCACCCGGCCCAGATAGACGTTGCCGATGAGGGAGAGATCCTTCGAATGCGCCGCGTAGTGCTCGACGAGGATGCCGTCCTCGAGCACGCCGATCTGGATGCGGTCGGGGGTGGAGCGCACGATCATCTGTCGGTCGACCGCCTCGCGGCGGGCCTGGAACTCGACCTCGGTGACGCTCTGCCGACGCCGGCCGGCGTCGCGGCTCGCGTTGCGCCGCTGCTTCTTCGCCTCGAGCCGGGTGGAGCCCTTGACCTTGACCGGATGGTCCGGATGTCGACGCGGCTCCTCGGCCGACCGCTCCTCCTCCGGGCGGGGATGCCGCGCGGCACGATGCCGGGTGCGCCGACGCACCGGCTCCTCCGCGGCGGGCGCTGGCGGCTCGGCCCCGGCGTCCTCGACGGGCTCCGGCAGCTCAGGCTCGCGGAAGGTCAGGGACACGTCCGCCACCGGGGCCGGGGCCGCCGGCTCGGTGACCGGCCGCTCCGGGGCGCTGAACGGGCTGAATGGGGAGATGTCGGCGAGCGCGGCGGGCGCCTCCGGCTCGGCGGGCGCCGCGGGCTCGGACTCGGCGTCGTGCGATGTCGTCTCCGCCGGGGACGACGGGGATGCGGCGGCCGTGTCCTCAGCCCGCGGCTGCTGTGCCGCCGCGGGCGCCGACGCGTCCGAACGCCCGTCATCCGCCGGGTCAGGCGCGGCCACAGCGGACGCGGCGGGCACCTCCGCCGGTTCGGCCGCCGCGGGCATCACCACCGCGGCCGACAGCTCCACGGCATCCGGGTGAACGGGCATCGCCCGCCCCTCCGGGCGGTCCGCGTCATCGAGGGTGTGCTGGTCCGCCGCGGCCGGGGCCGCCTCTCGGGCTGATCCGGGCACGGTCGAGCCGGCCGCCCCGCCGGACGTCTCGCTCGCCGAGGCGTCCTCCGGGGTCGACGCACCGGCCACCGCGCGGCCCGGGCCGTCCTCCGGCTCACGCCGGGCACGCATCCCGCCGAACAGCGATCCGAACAGACCGCTCCTGCTGTGTTCATCATGTCCCACCATCGCTGGTGCACTCCTGTATCCGGCCGCACCCCCGGTCGCCCCGGGGCGGCGCTCTCCGTGCGCTCGGCGTTGCGTCGACGCGCTGGAAACCCTTCGTTCACGGGGTCAACAGCCCCGATCGCACCGGCATCGCTCTGCGATGGGTGCATCCACGCGTGAGGGCGACTCACGCGACCCGGGTCATTATCTCATGGATCCGCGACCCGCGACCCCCGACCGGGGCCGGCCCGACCACGTGCCATAATGAGCGGCATGTCATCCCCCGACCGCGCCCCGGTGATGTCCCGCCCGCTGGCCCTCCTGCTCGTCCTCGTCGGCCTCGGCGGTCTGCTCGGCTCGTTCGAGCTGGCGGTCGAGTACATCAGGACGCTGAAGGACCCGGCCTACACACCGAGCTGCTCGGTGAACCTGGTGGTCACCTGCACGCCGAACATGCAGTCGTGGCAGGGCAGCATGCTCGGCTTCCCCAACGCCCTGCTGGGGCTCATCGCCTTCGCCGTGCCAGTGGTGGTCGGCATGAGCGTGCTCGCCGGCGCCCGGCTGGCCCGCTGGTACTGGGCGCTGTTCGATCTGGGGCTGCTCGGCGGCTACGTGTTCATCACCTGGCTGTATTCCCAGAGCATCTTCTCGCTCGGCACCCTGTGCCCCTGGTGCATGGAGGTCTGGTTCTTCACCATCATCGGGTTCTGGTACACGACCGCCTGGCTGCTGCGCGCCGGCGTCCTCGGCCGCCTGCTGGAGCCGGTCGGCCGCTGGCTGATGCAGTGGGCTTGGGTCGTCATCGTGCTGAACCTGCTGCTCATCGCCGTGCTGGCGCAGATCCGCCTCGACTGGCTGTCGCTGCTCTGATCCGGCCGCCCGGCCCGGCCGCGTGCACCGGACGGCACCGGCTCCCGAGGATGTCGGAATGCGACTCGACCACGTCGGGACCCGTGCGAGCCGGCCGGTCGCGCTCCCGAGACTGCTGCGACCGGATGGCCCCGGACCGGTCGCGCCCGGGGCAGGGCCGCTCGGGGGATCAGGCGAACCAGATGCCGATCTCGCGGGCGGCGGACTCGGGCGAGTCGGAGGCGTGCACGAGATTGCGTTGCACGGCAACCCCCCAGTCACGGCCGAGATCACCGCGGATGGTGCCCGGGGCGGCGACCGTGGGATCGCTGGCGCCCAGCAGCGAGCGCACCCCGGCGATGACCTCGTGCCCCTCGAACACCGCGGCCACGATCGGCCCGGTCAGCATGAACTCCACGAGCGGCTCGAAGAAGGGCTTGCCGGCGTGCTCGGCATAGTGGCGCTCGAGAAGCTCGCGCGAGGGCCGCACCCAGCGCAGGTCGACGAGGCGGTAGCCCTTGCGCTCGATCCGGCCGAGGATCTCCCCGGTGAGTCCGCGCTCGACGCCGTCGGGCTTCACGAGCACGAGGGTGCGCTGCAATGTGGTGGTCATCTTTCGATCTTTCCTCTCGAACGGTCTGAATCGGCCTGCCCGGCCAGGGCGTCCGCCTCGCGCTGGGCCCGGGCTCCGGCGATGAACACGAACACCCACATGGCGATGAACAGCAGGGAGACGAACATGATGTAGCCGCTGAAGAACCCGGCGGCGAGCAGGGCGACCTGCACGGCCCAGCCGAGCCAGTAGCCGATCGCCCCGCGCCGCACGAGCGCCGCGGCGAGCAGGTCCACGACGAGCACGACGCAGCCGATGACCCACACCTGCGGGGACGGGATGAACCGCATCCCGTAGAGGACGAGGGTCACGAACAGCAGCACGAAGGCGTCGAAGACGAGCACGACCCCCGCGAGCCGGGCGCGCAGCCGGACGCCGCTAGTGCGGACGGCCTCGTCCGGGGAGCGTGGTGTGGAGTTCATCGTCCCCATTGTAGGGGTCGGGCCGCGCCGGGCGCCGGAAACGGCGTGGCGCGACGCCCACCCCGCCCGGGCCGCCTCGGCATGAGAACGGCCCGGGGACGTCCGGCCGGCACCGGCCCGTCCGTCCCCGGCCGCCCCGGAGCGGAGCCGCTCACGCGGTGCGGGCCGCGACCTCGCCGATGAGCGTGATCGACCCGGTGACGAGGATCCCGGCCCCGTCGACGTCCCGGGTCAGGTAGCGGGCCTCGTCGAGCGCCTCCTGCACGTCGTCGCCGGCGCGCACGTGCTCGGCGCCGAACTCGGCGACCGCGAGCGCGGCCAGGTCGTCGACGGGGATCGCCCGCGGGGAGGCGGAGGCGGTGACGACGATCTCGTCGAGCACGTCGTGCAGCTCGTGCAGCACGCCGGCGGCGTCCTTGTCCGAGAGCACCCCGACCACGCCGACGAGCAGCGGGAAGTCGAAGTTCTCGGTGATCGCCCGGGCCAGCGAGCGGGCGCCGTGCGGGTTGTGTGCCGCGTCGATGATGACCGTGGGATCGTGGGCGACCACCTGGAGCCGCCCCGGCGAGCTCGCATGTCCGATCCCCTCGGCGAGCACGTCGGCCGCGATCGACTGGCGGCCGCCGCCGAGGAAGGCCTCCACCGCGGCGATCGCGAGGGCGGCGTTGTGCGCCTGGTGCTCGCCGTACAGCGGCAGCGCGAGGTCGTGGTACTCTCCCGCGAGCCCCCGCACGTCGATGACCTGGCCGCCGACGGCGGGCCGGGCGTCGAGCACGGCGAAGTCCTCGTCCTCCCGGCGCAGCGGCACGTCGCGCTCCGCCGCGCGCCGGGCGAGCTCGGCCATCGCCTCCGGGGCCTGCGCGCTCGTCACCGCGATCGCCCCGGGCTTGATGATGCCAGACTTCGTGCGGGCGATCTCGGCGATCGTGTCGCCGAGTACCCGGGTGTGGTCAAGGGCGATCGGGGCGAACGCGGCGACGTCGCCGTCGGCGACGTTCGTGGAGTCCCACTCGCCGCCGACGCCCACCTCGAGGCAGACGACGTCGACGGGGGCGTCCGCGAACGCCGCGAAGGCGAGCACGGTCAGGGCCTCGAAGAACGTCAGCCCCGCACGGCCTTCCTCGTGCAACCGCACGTCGACCATGTCGATGTACGGGCGCACGTCGGCCCAGACCTCCAGCAGCCGCTCGTCGGCGATGGGCTCGCCGTCGATGACGATGCGCTCCGCGAAGCGCACGAGGTGCGGGCTGGTGAACACGCCGACCCGCAGCCCGTGCGCGCCGAGGATCGACGCGGCGATCCTCGCCGTCGACGACTTCCCGTTCGTGCCGGTGATGTGGATGATGCGGTAGAGCCGCTGCGGGTCGCCCAGGAGATCGAGCACGCGGGCGACCGCGTCGAGCCGGGGCTCGATGCGGTTCTCCGGAGCGCGGGCGTACAGCTCGCGCTCCAGTTCGGCCACCGACTCCGGCTGTCCGGAGGTCTGCGTCATGCTCACGCCCTCTCGAGGGCGATGGCGATGCGGTCGTCACCGTCGCCGACTGGCTGGTCGGCCTCGGTCGCGCACGTCTCGACGGGCACGAGGTCGAGCGTCGTCGCGAGTGTCTCGCCCGCGACGAGGTCGCGGTTGGCCTCGAGCGCCGCGCGCACGGCCTCGTCCGCCCCGATCGTCAGGTGGATGCGGTCGCTGATCTCCAGCCCCGCCTCGCGACGGGCCTGCTGCACCTGGCGGACGGTGTCGCGGGCGACGCCCTCGGCGGCGAGCTCCGGGGTCACGCGGGTGTCGAGCAGCACGAAGCCGCCGGTGTCGAGCATCCCCGCGGCGTGGTCCGGGTCGGCGGCGACCCCGTCGGCGACGAGGTCGATCGTGTACTCTCCCTCCAGCAGCTCGACGCCGCCGGAGACCACGTGCCCGTCGACGAGCGACCAGTCGCCGCTCTTCGACCCCCGGATGGCGGTCTGCACGGCGCGGCCGAGCCGGGGCCCGCAGACCCTGGCGTGCACGGTGAGCCGCCGACTCACGCCGTAGCGGTCGGCGACGTCCTCGGCCATCTCGACCAGGTCGACGGCCTTGACGTCGAGCTCGTCGCGCAGGATCGCCGCGAACGGCCGCAGCCGCTCCGCGTCGTGCTCCACGACGGTCAGCCGGGCCAGCGGCAGCCGGACGCGCAGGTGCTCCGCCTTGCGCAGGCCAAGCGCGGTGCTCGACACGGCGCGCACCCGGTCCATCGCGGCAACGAGGGCGTCATCACGCGGGAACGCGTCGGCGTCGGGCCAGTCGGTCAGGTGCACGCTCTCCCCGCCGGTGAGGTCCTTCCAGATGCGGTCGGTGATCAGCGGCAGCAGCGGCGCGGCGACCCGGGTGACGGTCTCAAGCACCGTGTAGAGGGTGTCGAACGCGTCGACGTCCTCGCCCTGCCAGAAGCGGTCGCGGCTGCGGCGCACGTACCAGTTGGTCAGCACGTCGGCGAACCGGCGCAGCGCGTCCGTCGCGTCCACCGCGTTGAGGTCGTCGAGCGCGGCGGTGACCTCGCAGATCAGGTCGCCCGTGCGGGCCAGCAGATAGCGGTCGAGGACGTCGGTCGAGTCCGTCCGCCACCGCGCCTGGTACCCGATCGCCTCGGCCCCCGCCGGACGTGCGGTGTTCGCGTACATCTGGAAGAAGTACCAGGTGCTCCACAGCGGCAGGATCACCTGGCGGATGCCCTCGCGGATGCCCGCCTCGGTGACGATCAGGTTGCCGCCGCGCAGCACGGGGCTCGACAGCAGGAACCAGCGCATCGCGTCGGAGCCGTACCGGTCGAACACCTCGTTGACGTCCGGGTAGTTGCGCCGCGACTTCGACATCTTCTGCCCGTCGTCACCGAGCACGATGCCGTGGCAGATGACGTTGCGGAACGCGGGCCGGTCGAACAGCGCGGTGGCGAGCACGTGCAGCGAGTTGAACCAGCCGCGGGTCTGGCCGATGTACTCGACGATGAAGTCTGCCGGGTTGTGGGTGTCGAACCACTCCTTGTTCTCGAACGGGTAGTGCACCTGCGCGAACGGCATCGACCCCGACTCGAACCAGCAGTCGAGCACCTCGGGAACGCGCCGCATCATCGAGCGGCCGGTCGGGTCGTCAGGGTTCGGGCGCACGAGCGAGTCGATGAACGGCCGGTGCAGGTCCTTCACCTCGACGCCGAAGTCGCGCTCGAGGTCGGCGATCGACCCGTACACGTCGACGCGCGGATGCTCCGGGTCGTCGCTCTTCCACACGGGGATGGGCGCGCCCCAGTACCGGTTGCGCGAGATGTTCCAGTCCCGCTCGTTCTCCAGCCACTTGCCGAACTGGCCGTCCTTGACGTTCTCGGGCACCCAGGTGATCTCCTGGTTGAGCTCGACCATGCGGTCCTTGAACTCGGTGACCTTCACCCACCAGGCGGGCAGCGCCATGTAGATCAGCGGCTTGCCGCTGCGCCAGGAGTGCGGGTAGGAGTGCTCGATCGTGGCGCGGTCGAGCAGCCGGCCACGCTCCCTGAGCAGCCCGATGATCGGCTTGTTCGCCTCGAAGACGTTCACCCCGGCGACCTCGGGCACGACGGGCAGGAACTCGCCGGCGAGGTTCAACGACAGGATGACCGGGATGCCGTACCGCGCACAGGTCGCCTGGTCGTCCTCGCCGTAGGCGGGCGCCTGGTGCACGATGCCGGTGCCCTCGTCGGTCGCCACGTAGTCGGCGACCAGGATCTGCCAGGCGTGCTCGGTGTGCCACTTCGCGGTGTCGGCGAAGTAGTCGAACAGCGGCTCGTAGCGCACGTGCTCGAGGGCGGAGCCGGGCAGCGTGCGCTCGATGGCCGCCTCGGCGTCCTCGGCGCTGTCGTAGCCGAGCTGCCGGGCCCAGCGGCCCACGAGCGCCTCGGCGAGCAGGTACCGCGACAGATGCGCGGCGTGTGACTCGGCGGTCTCGTCGCCGGCGCCGTTCGGCCCGGCCGGCACCACCGCGTACGTGATCTCAGGGCCGACCGCGAGCGCGAGGTTCGTCGGGGTCGTCCACGGGGTCGTCGTCCAGACGATCGCCTTCACGCCGGCCAACCCCAGCGCCTCGGCGCGCTCGCCGACGAGCGGGAACGTCATGGTGACGGTCGGGTCCTGCCGCATCCGGTAGGCGTCGTCGAGCTTCGTCTCCTGGTTCGACAGCGGCGTCTGCTCGTACCAGCTGTATGGCAGCACGCGGAAGCCCTCGTAGATCAGGCCCTTGTCGTAGAGCTCCTTGAAGGCCCAGATGACGCTCTCTATGTAGGGCAGGTCGAGGGTCTTGTAGTCGTTGTCGAAGTCCACCCACCGCGCCGAGCGGGTGACGTAGTCGCGCCACTCGCTGGTGAAGCGCAGCACGCTCGCCTTCGTGGCGGCGTTGAACTTCGCGATGCCGAGCTCGGTCTCGATCTGCCGCTTGTCAGTGATGCCGAGCTCCTTCTCGGCCTGCAGCTCGGCCGGCAGCCCGTGGGTGTCCCAGCCGAACCGCCGCTCGACGCGCTGGCCGCGCATCGTGTGGAAGCGGGGGAAGACGTCCTTGGCGTAGCCGGTGAGCAGGTGCCCGTAGTGGGGCAGGCCGTTGGCGAAGGGCGGGCCGTCGTAGAAGACCCACTCGGGCGCGTGCTGGTCGCGCCGCTGCTGGATGGAACGCTCGAACGTGTCGTCGCGCCTCCAGAACGCGAGGATGCCTCGCTCGACCTCTGGAAGGCTCGGTGACGGCTGGACCGCCCCGGGATGCTCACTGCCCGCGCTGGGAAGCGGATAGACCATGTCTGACCTCGTCCTCGTTCACCTCCACGAGGACGCCCGCTCCCCTCGGGAGCCGACGCGGTACCACCCCGCTTGCCCGGTCGTCCGCGACGTCGCGCGAGGACGGCCGTGCCGCTCGTCATCGGCTGTCACGGGCCGGACCCGTCCGGTTCTACTGGGCGGCGCGGGCGCTGCCGTTCTTCCGGATGCTCCCCGGTGATGGCCGGATCGACGCAGTCTCCGATTGTAGCGCGCCACGGCCCGGGACGCACGCGCGCTCCAGGCCGTGGCGCGGATGGTCGGACGTGCCACGGGGCGGCGAGTGGGCGTCGGTCACCGGCGACCGGCGCCCACTCGCCGCGACAGGCCGTCCCGGTGTGTCAGGCCGCGCCCTCGGGCACGGACTCCGGCTCGGGCCCGAAACGGAATCGACGCCCGGTGATCTCGTCGACCGCGATGCGCACGACGTTCTCCTTGATCGTGGGCACCCAGGGGCGCAGCCCCGCCTCGTCGGCGGCCTCGAGCGCCGCGTCGTCGGTGAGCACCTCGGCGGTGCCCTTGGCGATCACGCTCCAGCCGGTGGTCGCGTCATACTGCTCCGTCTCGATCGCGACCCGGGGGTTGACCGTGATGCCGAACAGCTTCGTTCCCGGGGCCGTGCGCAGCAGCACGGTGTGCCCGTCGACCGCGTAGTTGATCGGGAAGATCTCCGGTGCGCCGTCGATGACGAAGGCGATGTGCCCGAGGGCCGCCGAGCCCAGCTGACGCCAGGCCTCGTCGACGGGCATCTCTGTGATGATGGTGTCGTTGTCTGCCATACATCAGATATACGCCTCCGGGCGCGTCATCACCACCCGCCGGACCGACCGCGCGGCACGCCGGCGACGACACCGATGCCGAGTCGGTCAGTACCAGCCGGAGGTCTGCGAGTGCTGCCAGGCCCCGCACGGCGTGCCGTAGCGACCCGTGATGTACGACAGCCCCCAGTCGACCTGCGTGCGCGCGTTCGTGCGCCAGTCGGCGCCGGCGCTGGCCATCTTCGACCCCGGAAGCGACTGGGGGATGCCGTAGGCGCCACTCGAGCGATTGCTCGCGTTCCAGCGCCAGCCGGACTCCCGGTTCCACAGATTCACGAGGCAGACGAACTGCCCGCCCTGCCCCATCGCGTTCAGCCGCGACTGCGCGTAAGCCTGCGCCGCGGCCGGCGAGTTGTCCCCGCTCGACGACGAGCTGGACGGGGTGCTCGATCTCGACGAGGAGCCAGCGGAGCTCGACGGCGCGGATGA
The DNA here is from genome assembly GCF_008831125.1 of Pseudoclavibacter caeni. GTDB lineage: Bacteria > Actinomycetota > Actinomycetes > Actinomycetales > Microbacteriaceae > Pseudoclavibacter_A > Pseudoclavibacter_A caeni. Next base: position 25,234 of record NZ_WBKA01000003.1, read on the forward strand.
CGGGGACGAGCTCGGCCGCGAAGTGGCCGGCGCGGATGACGCGGGCGCGCTGGCGGCGGGCGCGGAGGACGCTGCGGATCCCGAGCTCTGGGCGGCGCCCGACGTGGTCTGCGGCTCGTTCGAGGCCGAGATGGAGGCGGCCAGCTGACGCTGCCGGCGCTCCTCGGCCTCCTGCTCGGCGGTGGTGCGCTTGATGTCGGCGAGCTGCTGCAGCAGCGCACCCTGTCGCTGCTGCAGGTCGGCGACGGCCTGATCCGCGGCCTGCGCGCTCTGCTGCGCCTGCGCGGCGTCAGAGGCCGCCTGTTCGCTGAGCCGGCGGTGCTCGGCCTCGACCGTGGCCTGCTGGTCCTGCAGCGCCTGGAGCTCGCTCGCCTGCTGCGCGGCGAGCCGCACCTGCGCGTCCGCCTGGGCGGAGACCTGGCTGAGCGCGCTCGCCCGCCACAGCGCGCCGGAGACGTCGTCGCTCGTCATGAGCTGCACGACCGGCTCCCCGCCGAGGCCGTCCGTGCCCCGGGTGAGCTGCTGCACGGCGGCGCCGGAGCGCTGCCGCTGGGCGTCCGCCTCGGCCTGCGCGGTCTGCACGCGCTGCCGCAGATCCGTCAGCGCCGCCTCGCTGTCGGCCAGATCCCGCTGCGCCTGATCCGCACTGGACTGCGCCTGCACCGCGGCGTCCCCGGCGGAGGCCGCCTCCTGCTCCAGCTGGTCGAGGCTGGCGTTGATCCGATCGATCTGCTGCTGCGTGTCGGAGGCGGCGTCCTCGGCGGCGACACCGGCCGCCGCGGCGCCGAAGGACGCGCCGGGCACGGCGAGTGCCGGCTGCGTGAGCCCGAGCACGAGCGCGGAGCACAGCGCTCCGACGCCCAACAGGCGACGCCCGACACGGGCGGTCTCAGCACGCATGCTCCCCGGCACCTCCGTTCGTCGTCCTCGTATCACCCTACGTCGAGTCCCAGTCCCCGGGCGAGCAGCTGGGCGAGGGCGACGCCGTGCACCCCGGCGAGATCGTCGGCCTGGGTGCGGCAGGAGAACCCGTCGGCGAGGTAGACGTAGTCGCCGTCGGTCTCCCGACCGGCCTCCTCGAGCGCGGGGAGCAGCGCGGCCTGCGCAACCTTCACGGAGGTCTCGTAGTGGCCTCTCTCCATGCCGAAGTTCCCGGCCAGTCCGCAGCAGCCGGCGAGTTCCTGGAATCGCACGCCCGCCCGGGTGAGCAGGGCGCGGTCCGCGTCGAAGCCGAGCACGGCGTGCTGGTGGCAGTGGGGCTGGACGACCGCGACAGTGCCGGTGAGGTCCGGCAGCGACCAGTCAGGATCCGGCCCCAGCGGCGCCGGGGCGCTCAGGAGCTCGGAAAGAGTGAACACATGCTCGGCGAGCACGCGGGCCCGGTCGCCGACCTCGGGCTCCTCGCCGAGCAGGTGCAACAGGTCGCTGCGCAGCACCGCCGTGCACGAGGGCTCGAGGCCCATGATCGGGATGCCGCGGGCCGCGAACGGGGCGAGCTTGTCGACCAGATCGCGCAGCCTCGACTTCGCGGCGTCGAGCTGCCCGGTGGAGATCCACGTCAGCCCGCAGCACGCGTTCGCCGGCGGAAGGACGACCTCGTAGCCGGCGTCCTCGAGCACCGCGACCGCGGCCCGGGGGATCTCCGGGGCGACGCCGTTGCTGAACGAGTCCGTCCACAGCACGACCGGCGTGCGCACCCCCCGACGTCGCTCGGCGACGGCCCGGGCGCGGTTCTCCCCGCCTGCGACGGACGCCGGGAGGATTCCCGCCGCGGCCGCGTCCCGGCCGCCGACCGAGGCGACCCAGTCCACGTCCGTGAAGAAGTCCCGAGACCGGGACCGGCCGTCGTGGCGCAGCCACCGGCCGAACTGCACGGGGGCGAACCGCGGCATCGACCGACGATGATCCATGCCTCCACCCCGGATGACGGCCTGCTTCATCCCGGGAATCGCCATCACCGCGTTGACCGCCCGCGGGGCCACCCCGATCAGGCGCAGCCACCGGGGCAGCCAGCCGAGCGAGTAGTGCGACAGCGGCCGCACCCGCCCTGCATACCGGCGGTCCAGCACCTCCGACTTGTACCGGGCCATGTCGACGCCGGCCGGACAGTCCGAGGAGCACGCCTTGCACGACAGGCACAGGTCGAGCGCGTCGGCGACCTCGGGCGCGTCCCACCCCCCGGTGACGAGCGTGCCCCGGATCATCTCCTCCAGCACCCGGGCCCGGGCCCGGGTCGAGTCCTTCTCGTCCTTCGACGCCTGGTACGACGGGCACATGAACCCGCCCGACGCGCGCAGGTCAGCCCGGCACTTGCCGACGCCCATGCACCGGTGGACGGCCTTCGAGAAGTCCCCGTCATCCTCGGCGAACGTGAACCCGCCGGCCGTGGGCACCGCCCCCGCCGCGGGACGACGCACATGCGCGTCGATCGCGTCGGGGCGCACCAGCACACCCGGGTTGAGCACGCCGTCCGGGTCGAAGATCCCCTTGACCGCGGCGAACAGGTCGATCGCCTCCGGGGAGTACATCCTGGGCAGCAGCTCCGACCGGGCTCGCCCGTCGCCGTGCTCGCCTGACAGCGACCCGCCGTACGAGGCGACGAGGTCGGCGGCGCGCTCCATGAACGCCCGCATCACGTCGGGATCGCGGTCGAGCGGGAAGTCGATGCGGATGTGCGTGCACCCGTCACCGAAGTGCCCGTACATGAGCCCGTCCAGGTCGAACTCGTTGAGCAGCGTCTGGAACCGGCGCAGATACGACCCGAGCCGGGCCGGCGGCACGGCGGCGTCCTCCCAGTTCGGCCATGCCTGCCGCCCGTCCGGGGTGCGCCCGCCGAGCCCCGCGCCGTCGGCGCGGATGCGCCACATCGCCTGCGCCTCGGGGCCCGGCGGGAACACGACCGCCTCGTCGGAGCTCGACGCAGCCGCGAGCGCCTCGGCCCGGGCCCGCGCGTCCGCCTCGTCGGCGCCGCCGACCTCCACCATCATCCATCCCTCGCCCGCGGGCAGCGCCGGCACCGCGTGCGGCCCGTGATGCCGGCGCACCACATCCACCAGCCGGGCGTCGAGACCTTCCACCGCGAGCGGCTTCAGCGGCAGCAGGTTCACCACGTCATCGGCGGCGGCGAACATGTCCGGGTACCCGAGCACCACCAGGTGCGGGGCCGTCGGCACCGGCACGAGCTGCACCGTCGCCTGCAGGATGACGCCGAGCGTCCCCTCGCTGCCGGCCAGGAACCGGGCGAGATCCTCGCCGCGCTCCGGCAGCAGGTGCTCCATCGAGTAGCCGGACACCTGCCGGCCGAAGGTGCCGAACTCGGTGCGGATGACCGCCAGATGATCCCGCACCAGCCCGCGCACCTCGGGGAACGCGTCGAGCCCACGCCCGGCGGTGAACCGACGCCCGGTGCCGTCGACGACGTCCAGCGACACCACCTGGTCGGCGCTGCGCCCCCAGGCGAGCGCATGCGGCCCGCACGCGTTGTTGCCGATCGCGCCGCCCAGCGTGCAGCGCGTCCACGTCGAGGGGTCCGGCCCGAACCGCAGCCCGAACCGTCCGGCCTCGCGCTGCAGGTCGGCGATGATCACTCCGGGCTGCACCACCGCGGTGCGCGCCTCGGGGTCGATCGAGAGGATGCGGTTGAAGTGCCGCGACGTGTCGAGCACGATGCCCGGGCCCACTGCATTGCCCGCGATCGAGGTGCCGGCCCCGCGCATCGTCACCGGGATGCCCTGCTCGCGCGCGACGCGCAGCACGCCGACGATGTCGTCCGCCGTGCGAGGGAACACCACCGCCCGCGGGGCCACCCGGTACACGGACGCGTCGGTCGAGTACTCCGCCCGGCGGCGCGTGCCCGTCTCCACGTCAGCGGCGCCACCCGACAGCACGGAGGCGATCTCCGCGACCAGCGCGGCATCGAGCGCGGGGGCATCGGCGGTCGGTCGCCAGACCGGCTCGGCCGCGACGGGGGACGTCATCGGCGGCTTCCTTCCTCGGGCGGCCCGGTCGGCCGGGCCACGATCATGGGACGGCGTCCGACCGCCGCGGATCAGTAGTGGACCGACACGGGGGTGCCGATCGGTGCGAAATCGTACACCGTCTTGGCATTAGCCACGCTCAGGTTGACGCAGCCGTGGCTCATGTCGGCCTTGCCGAACATGTTGTGCCAGTAGGTGCCGTGCAGCGCCTGGTCGCCGTTGAAGTAGGTGTCCCAGGGCACGTTCGGCGTGCAGTAGTCGAACCGGGCCGAGCAGCCCATGTCCTGCAGCGCCGTCTTGTACCAGACCTTGTACTCCCCGACCTTCGTCGAGGTGGAAGCCGACTGCCTGCCCCCGGAGTTCGTCTCCTTACCCGGGGACATCGGGAAGGTCGCGACAACCTGCCCATTCTCGATCAGCGAGGCGGTGCGCGCGGCGAGGGCGACGTCGATCCTCCGGTCGACGGTCTGAGTCTCGAAGGGCACCTCCGTGACCGGCAGCGCGAACGAGGTCGTGTCGCCGCCGGCGCTGGCGACCACCTGGTCGACGAGCTCGGAGACGTCGCCGAGCGTCTTCCCGGTGGAGCCCTTGGTGACGATCGCCGTCGGGTCGGAGGCGAGGACCACCTGCGTGGTCGGGGTGGCGTCCAGCCTCCCGGCGACGGTGCCGGTCAGGTACGCGCGTACCCGGTCGGGGTCGTAGGTGGCGGAGAGCGTGCCGTCCTGCTGTGAGACGGTGACCCAGCCGCCGACCGTCGCCGCGTCTGCCGTCGCGAGTGTCGTGTCACCGATGGTGAAGGAGATCCGATGCACCAGCGCCTGTGCCCCGATCGCGGCCTGAGCCGCCGCGTCGTCGGTGATCGTCGGCTCGACGGTCGTGGTCGGCAGGGCCACCGTGCTGTCGTCGCCGGCAGTGAACGCCTCGGCGAACGCGGTGCGCGCGGCACCGGCGTCGGCCCCGGTGCCGGCGACGCCCGGGACGACGGAGAACGTGCCCGCCTTGGCGTCATAGGCCAGCGAGGGCTCCGTCATGGTGAAGGCGTCAGGCCAGGCGGAGGAGAAGTACCGCTGCTCGCGGACGTCGTCGCCGGAGACCGCGGCCGAGGCCTGCGATGCCGAGCCCCAGGTCCAGAACCGCCAAGCGGGCTGATCGGCCATGACCGCCTGCACGGTGGAGGCCGCGTCGAGCTGCAGACCGAGATCCGAGGCCGTCACCGGCTGCTGCTGGCCGTCGAGCTCCATCGGCAGGGAGAAGTCGTCGAACGCCGTCTGGACGGCATCCGTCGCCTCCGCGGTGGTCTTCCCGCCGAGATCCACCCCGGCGTAGGAGATCCCGGGGGCCACATGATCGCTGGACCACCAGGCGCCGAAGCCGATGGCGCCGAGCACGACAACCCCGATCCCCCCGAGCACCCAGGGGAGGACGCGATGTCGCCCCCGCCGCGCACCGGCGTCGACCAGCCCCGTGGCCCCGTCCCCGCCCGCGGGCGGCTGTTGCCCGCCCGCGTCGAGCACCGCGGTCGGCATGGCCTCCGTCGCCGCCGCGGGCTCCGCGGTCGCCGTCGCGGTCACGCCACCAGGCGTGGTCTCATCCCCCATCGGACACCTCTCTCAATGCCATGCACGACATGCGTGGCCACGCACGTCTCGGCCAGTCTAATACGGTTGTCCCGACAACCAGAGGATGTGCCTCCGCGCGTCCGCGGTATGCTGGTGCGGATCGCCGCCCGTCGGCGCACACTCAGGCACACCGCAGACGCCGCCGGCGCCTCGACCACGCAGTGCCGCACATATCGAAGGAGCCCGCAAGGTGACCGAACCCGCCGCCATCCCCGACAAACCCGCGCTCGAGGGTCTCGAGGCCAAGTGGAACGCCCGCTGGGAGGAGCAGGGCACCTTCCACTTCAACCGCGAGGCGGCCCGCGCGAAGGGCGTCTACTCCGTGGACACCCCGCCGCCCACCGCCTCGGGCTCGCTGCACATCGGCCACGTGTTCAGCTACACCCACACCGATGTGATCGCCCGCTACCAGCGCGCGGCCGGCCATGAGGTGTTCTACCCGATGGGCTGGGACGACAACGGCCTGCCGACCGAGCGGCGCGTGCAGAACTACTTCGGCGTCCGCTGTGATCCCACGCTGCCGTACGATCCGGGCTTCGAGCCGCCGCTGCACGGCGCCGAGGGCAGGAGCGTGCGCGCCGCCGACCAGCGGCCGATCTCGCGCCGCAACTTCATCGAGCTGTGCGAGCGGCTGACCGTCGAGGACGAGCAGCAGTTCGAGCACCTGTGGCGCATGGTCGGGCTCTCCGTCGACTGGTCGCAGACGTACCGCACGATCAGCGACGAGTCGATCGCGGCCAGCCAGCGCGCGTTCCTGCGCAACCTGGCCCGCGGCGAGGCCTACCAGGCCGATGCCCCGACGCTGTGGGACGTCACCTTCCGCACCGCGGTCGCCCAGGCCGAGCTGGAGGACCGCGAGCGCGACGGCGCCTACCACGCACTCGCCTTCCACCGCACCGGCGACCACGAGGACGAGGACGTCGTGATCGAGACGACCCGCCCGGAGCTGCTGCCCGCCTGTGTCGCCCTCGTCGCGCACCCCGACGACGAGCGCTACCAGCCGCTGTTCGGCACCACCGTCCGCACCCCGCTGTTCGACGTCGAGGTGCCGGTGCTCCCCCACCGGCTCGCGCAGCCGGACAAGGGGAGCGGCATCGCCATGATCTGCACCTTCGGCGACGTCACCGACGTGGTGTGGTGGCGAGAGCTGCATCTGCCCAACCGCACGATCATCGGGCAGGACGGCCGCATCCTCGATCTCGATCCGACCTGGATCACCGACCCGCACGGCCGCGAGGTCTTCGGCGAGCTGGTCGGCAAGACCGTCTTCTCCGCCCAGAAGGCCGTCGTCGAGGCACTGCGGGCGTCGGGCGAGCTGCTCGGCGACCCGAAGCCGATCCACCACCCCGTCAAGTTCTTCGAGAAGGGCGACCGCCCGCTCGAGATCGTCAGCACCCGGCAGTGGTACATCCGCAACGGGGCGAACGACCCCGAGCTGCGGGCGACGCTCAAGCGGCGCGGCGACGAGTTGCAGTGGCATCCGGCGTTCATGCACGTGCGGTACGACAACTGGGTCGACGGCCTCAACAGCGACTGGCTGGTCAGCCGGCAGCGCTACTTCGGCGTGCCGATCCCGGTGTGGTACCCCGTGCTCGCGGACGGCACCGTGGACCACGACCATCCGATCGCCCCCGCCGAGGCGGACCTGCCGGTGGATCCCTCCTCGCAGGCCCCCAAGGGGTTCGCGGAGGCGCAGCGCGGCGAGCCGGGCGGATTCGTCGGCGAGGTCGACGTGCTCGACACATGGGCGACCTCGTCGCTGACCCCGCAGCTGGCCGGCGGTTGGGAGCGCGATCCCGAGCTGTGGGATCTCGTCGCCCCGTACGATCTGCGGCCGCAGGCGCAGGACATCATCCGCACCTGGCTGTTCTCCACCGTGCTGCGCAGCGAGCTCGAGGACCACCGCCTGCCGTGGGCGCACACCACGATCTCGGGCTTCATCGTCGACCCCGACCGCAAGAAGATGTCGAAGTCCAAGGGCAACGTGGTCACCCCGCTGGGTCTGCTCGAGCAGTACAGCGCCGACGCGGTGCGGTACTGGGCCTCGGCGTACAAGCTCGGCACCGACGCCGCGTTCGACCCGCACAACCCCAAGCAGATCAAGGTCGGCCGTCGTCTGGCGATCAAGATCCTCAACGCCGCGAAGTTCGTGCTCGGCTTCGGCGAGCCCGCGGCGGATGCCCGGTCCACGCTGCCCATCGACGTGAGCCTGCTGGCCGCGCTCTCGGACGTCGTCACCCAGGCGACCAAGGCGTTCGATGCCTATGACCACGCCCGGGCGCTCGAGGTCACCGAGTCGTTCTTCTGGACGTTCTGCGACGACTACATCGAGATCGTCAAGGAGCGTGCCTACAGCGACGACGCGGCTGGCCGCGACTCGGCCCTGGTCACGCTGCGCACCGCGCTGGACGTGCTGCTGCGGCTGTTCGCCCCGTTCATCGTCTACGCGACCGAGGAGGTCTACAGCTGGACGCACACGGAGTCAGTGCACCGCCAGCCCTGGCCGACCGTGTCGGAGATCGCCGAGGCGATCGCGCCCGACCGGCGCGAGGGCGCCGACGACGGCGTGTTCCAGGCGGTCAGCGACGCGCTCATCACCTTCCGCCGGGCGAAGACCGAGGCGAAGGTGAAGATGCGCACCCCGATCGTGACCGCCACACTGCACGGGCCGGCCGACCGGGTCCGGCTCGCCGCGCAGGCGCTCGACGATCTGCGCTCGGTGACGAAGGCGCAGCACGTCGAGCTGGCCGAGGACGGCACGGAGTTCACGATCTCCGACGTCGCCTTCGCCCCGCTGGAGGGCTGAGCCCCGCCGGAACGCCGCCCGCGCCCTCGATCGCCCCGTCCGGCTCGCCGTCGGACGGGGCGATCCGTCTCCGGTCGCTCGTTCTCGTGCGCCCGAACGGGCACGCCGACGGGGCGAACGCTCGACCATGCCGCACGGGCGACGTCAGCCGGTGGCTGTGCCAGACTGGAGGCATGCGAATCGGCACACGCTGGCCCATCGGCGCTCCGGCGCCGGCACACCTCACCCCCGGCATGCACCAGGCGATCCGTCAGGCCGAGACCGGTCTGGACGACGCCCAGCGGGCACGCTGGGGCTGGACGCTCACCTGGCTGGAAGGATTTCCCGTCGTCACCCGCGATGACGGGCTGCGCATCCGTCAGGCCCGCACCCCGGACGAGGCGATCGTCGACGACGTCGACGACGAGATCTGAGCCCCGGGCGAGATCGCGGGGTACCCGGGCGAAGGCAACGGTTTGGTGAGCGGACGCGCCGTCCCGTCCGCTCAAGCGTCGGCTCAGGCGGTCTTCGACTCCTCGCCCAGCTCCTCCTCGGTGAAAGCCTCGACCGGGGCCGTGCCGGCCACGGCATCGGCGGTCACGAGGCAGCGGACGATGTCACTCTCCCCCGGGACCTCGAACATGGCCGGGCCGAGCACCGTCTCAAGGATCGCGCGCAGGCCGCGCGCCCCGGTGCCGCGCGCGACAGCCAGGTCGGCGATCGCCTCCAGCGCCTCACGGGTGAACTGCAGGTCGACGCCGTCGAGGGCGAACATCCGCTGGTACTGCTTGACCAGGGCGTTGCGCGGGCCGATCAGGATGTCGACCAGCGCGGCGCGGTCGAGAGCGTCCACCGTCGTCAGCACGGGCAGCCGCCCGATGAACTCGGGGATCATCCCGAAGCGGCGCAGGTCCTCCGGCTCCACACGGGAGAGGACGTCGACGCGGTCCTCCGCGGTGGACAGCGGAGCCCCGAAGCCGATGCCGTGCTGGCCGGCGCGCTCGGCGATGATGTCCTCGAGCCCGGCGAACGCCCCGGCGACGATGAAGAGGACGTTCGTGGTGTCGATCTGGATGAACTCCTGGTTGGGGTGCTTGCGCCCGCCCTGCGGTGGCACCGAGGCGACAGTGCCCTCGATGATCTTCAGCAGCGCCTGCTGCACGCCCTCGCCCGAGACATCACGGGTGATCGAGGGGTTCTCCGCCTTGCGCGCGATCTTGTCGATCTCGTCGATGTAGATGATGCCGTGCTGGGCTCGCTCGACGTCGAAGTCAGCGGCCTGCAGCAGCTTGAGCAGGATGTTCTCGACGTCCTCGCCGACGTACCCCGCCTCGGTCAGCGAGGTCGCGTCGGCGACCGCGAACGGCACGTTGAGCCGCCGGGCGAGCGTCTGCGCCAGATAGGTCTTGCCGCAGCCGGTCGGTCCGACCATGAGGATGTTGGACTTCTGGATCTCGACCGTCTGGTCGGTCGCGCCCTCGGCGCGGTCGGCCTCCAGCGCCCGGATGCGCTTGTAGTGGTTGTACACTGCGACGGAGAGGTCGCGCTTCGCCTTCTCCTGCCCGACGACATACTCGCCGAGGAACCGGTAGATCTCCTTCGGTGTCGGCAGCTCCGTCTCCTCGACGACGGGCGGCTCGGTGAGCTCCTCGTCGATGATCTCGTTGCACAGCTCGATGCACTCGTCGCAGATGTACACGCCGGACGGGCCGGCGATGAGCTTGCGCACCTGCTTCTGGCTCTTCCCGCAGAACGAGCACTTCAGCAGATCCGATGTCTCCCCGATCCGTGCCATGCCACTGCATCCTCTCCACGTCCGCCGATGTCGACCCTACCCGATGCCCGGGCGCCCGGCATTCGACCCGCCCACGGGTCGGATGCCGGGCGCATCGGGGGCCGGGTCAGGCGCGCCGCTGCGTCTTGCGCGTGGTGAGCACCTGGTCGATCAGCCCGTACTCCAGCGCCTGCTCGGCGGTGAGGATCTTGTCGCGATCGATGTCCTGGTGCACCTGCTCCTTGGTGCGGTTGGAGTGTTCCGCGAGGGTGTCCTCGACCCACTCCCGCATCCGCAGGATCTCCGCCGCCTGGATCTCGATGTCGGAGGCCTGGCCGTGGCCGCCCTCGCCGCCGATCGCCGGCTGATGGATGAGCACCCGGGCGTTCGGCAGGGCGAGACGCTTGCCGGGCGCGCCGGCGGCCAGCAGCACCGCGGCGGCCGAGGCGGCCTGACCGAGGCAGATCGTCTGCACCTCCGGGCGGATGTACTGCATGGTGTCGTAGATGGCCGTCAGCGCCGTCAACGACCCGCCGGGCGAGTTGATGTACATCTGGATGTCACGATCGGGGTCGAGGCTCTCCAGAACGAGCAGCTGCGCCATGATGTCATCCGCGGAGGCGTCATCCACCTGCACGCCGAGGAAGATGATGCGATCCTCGAACAGCTTCGTGTACGGGTTCTGCCGCTTGTAACCGTAGGAGGTGCGCTCCTCGAACTCCGGCAGGATGTACCGGGAGACGGGCAGGCCGGGTCCAGTCGGCAGGCCTGCCGGCATCATCCCACTGAACGGCAGTCGCCGCGGTACCGCGCTGTTGGGGAATTCCATGTGTGCACCCGTCTCTCTCATGCCCGTCTCGACGTCGTTCACTTGTCCGCCCCCGCGTCCCGCGCGGTTCCGCCGCCGCCGGCGACATCCTTGGCCGCGGACTGGATGTGGTCGACGAAGCCGTACTCGAGCGCCTCCTGCGCCGTGAACCAGTGGTCGCGATCGCCGTCCCGGGCGATCTGCTCGACGGTCTTGCCGGTCTGCTCCGCGGTCAGCTCGAACAGGCGACGCTTCATGTCGCCGATCAGCTGCGCCTGGATCGCGATGTCCGAGGCGGTGCCGCCGAAGCCGCCGTGCGGCTGGTGCAGCAGCACGCGCGTGTTGGGCGTGGCGTACCGCTTGCCCTTCGTGCCGCTGGAGAGCAGGAACTGCCCCATCGACGCGGCCATGCCGATGCCGACGGTGACGACGTCGTTGGGCACGAACTGCATCGCGTCGTAGATGGCCATGCCCGCGGTGATCGAGCCACCCGGAGAGTTGATGTAGAGGTAGATGTCAGCCTCGGGATCCTCGGCCGCCAGGAGCAGGATCTTCGCGCAGATCTCATTGGCGTTCTCGTCGCGGACCTCCGACCCCAGCCAGATGATGCGCTCTTTCAGCAGGCGGTCATAGATCGACGCCTGCCCATGGGACTCTGCCATCTCCACTCTCCGTTCGTCGGTGCATGTATGAATCTACTGGACCCCGCTGACACCCGTCCGGGGTGTTCGCCGTGGGCAAAAGCCACGCGGGACGACGAGGCGGGGCGCACACCCCTGGGATGTGCGCCCCGCCCGCGGTGCGGCCTCTCGGCCGCGTGTCACCGTCCGGTCACTCCGCGTCCTCTGCGGGCGCCGCATGACGGCCACGCGACGACTTCTTCGCCGCGGGCTTCTCCGCACCGTCCGCCTTCTTCGTCGCAGCCTTCTTCGTCGCAGCCTTCGTCGCAGTCTTCTTCGCGGTGGCCTTCTTCGCCGCGGGCTTCTTCGCCGCGGGCTTCTCCTCGGCCGGCGCGTCCGCCTCGGCCGACGCATCCGGCTCGGTCGACTCGTCGGTGGCCGTGTCGGCGGCCTCCGCCGACGCCTCGGCGTCATCCGCGGCGGGCTTCTCCTCCGTCTTCGGCAGGAACTCGCTCAGATCGACCTCGGTGCCCTGGTCGTCGACGACCTTCGCCCGGCTGACGAGCTCCGAGATCGCCTTGTTGCGCGTGATCTCGCCGAACAGCGCGGGTAGCTGCCCCTGCTGGCTGATGATGCGGAAGAACTCGTTCGGGTCGATGCCGTACTGCATCGACTGCTGCACCAGGTACTGTGACAGCTCATCCTGGCTCAGCTGCACGCCGAGCTCCTCGACGACCTTGTCGAGCAGCAGCTGGGTGCGGATGCCGCGCTCGACATCGCCGCGGATCTCCTCGGCGTGCGCGTCGCCCTCGCTCTTGCCCTCCTGCTCGAGATGCGCCTTGATCTCCTCGTCGACGATGCCATCGGGCAGCGGGAGGTCGATCTCGTCGAGCAGCTTCTCGACGAGGCGACCACGCGCCTGCCCGAACTGGGCGGAGCGCTTGTGCTTCGCGGCCTCGTCACGCAGGCTGTCGCGCAGCTCCGCGACCGTGTCGTACTCACTGGCCAGCTGGGCGAACTCGTCGTCGATCTCCGGCAGCTCACGCTCCTTGACCGCGTTGAGCGTGACCTCGATCAACGCGGTCTCGCCCTCGTGGTCGCCGCCGACGAGCTGCGACTCGAACGTCGTGGTCTCCCCGGCGGTGAGCGTCTCGAGCGCCTCATCGATGCCGTCGAGCAGCTGGCCTGATCCGATCTCGTACGATACGTTGCTCGCGTCGTCGATCTTCTCCCCGTCGATCGTGGCGACGAGGTCGATGTTCGTGTAATCGCCCTTCTTCGCCGGGCGGTCGACCTTCTTCAGCGTGGCGAAGCGATCGCGCAGGTGCTCGAGCTCCTCGTCGACGTCGGCGTCGGTGACGTCCGCCGAGTCCACCTCCACGGTCAGCGTCGACGCGTCGGGAATCTCGAAGTCGGGTCGCACGTCGACCTCGACGGCGATCTGGAGGTCGCCATCGAGCGTCTTCAGATCGGGCAGCTGAGCGATGTCCGCGCTGGGACGGCCGAGGGGATGCACGTCGTTCTCACGCACGGCCTGCTGGTAGTACGAGTCGAGGCTGTCGTTGATGGCCTGCTCCACGACCGCCCCGCGCCCGATGCGCTGATCGATGATCGGGGCCGGCACGTGCCCCTTCCGGAACCCGGGGATCTGGACGTTCTTCGAGATCTCCTTGTAGGCCTTGTCAAGAGCCGGCTTGAACTCCTCGGGGGTCACCGCGATGGTGATCTTCACTCGGGTCGGGTTCAGCTGCTCAACGGTGCTGGACACTTATTGGTCTCCTCTTGTTTCCTCGCGTTCGCGCCGGCAGGCGGGTGCACGTCATCGGCGCGTCGGAATGGCCGGGGCATCCGGCATCCTCCGTCGGGATGACAGGATTTGAACCTGCGACCCCTCGCTCCCAAAGCGAGTGCTCTACCAAGCTGAGCTACATCCCGGCTTCTCGCGCACCGGGTCACCGGGCACGACAGCCGGGCCGCCATGGAGCGGCCCGTGCAAGTGTATCGCAAAACGGGTAGGATCTTATCCCGGCGTGCGCACCGCGCAGCGTCCTGCGGCCGTAGCTCAATGGTAGAGCCCCAGTCTTCCAAACTGGTCACGCGAGTTCGATTCTCGTCGGCCGCTCCACCCCGCAGGTCGCTTCACCGACCACCGCGAACGGCATCTCGGCGCGTTCGAGCCAGCACATCATGGTCACAGCCCAGAAAATAGTCACGGCCCCGAAGTCAGCCACGAGCAGCGGACGCCGACCGGCTCAGGGCAGATGCGCCGCGATGACCTGCTGCCAGGTCAGCGGCCCCGTCACCCGCTCGCCGTCGTCGATGCGGAACAGACCGGACTCCAGCTCGTGCAGCTCCACGCTGCGACCGCTCCGGGTCAGCGTCCAGACCCGCCCCTCTCCCGCGACGATGTGAAGCGTCCCGCCGTCATGCGCGAAGAGGACACGGCCATCCTCCGGCAGCTGCTCACTGCGCTCAAGCCTCTCGGACACGCGCTCATGGTAGTCCCCGTCAGGTGGGAAAGCGCCCCTCGCCCGCGGCGTTCCGCGCACGAGGCCCCCGACGGTCATCTGGACACAGGGCACCCCGCACAGCCCCATCCCGGCCTGTGGACCTGCGACGCCTATCATGGAGTCATGAAGGTCGTCATCCGATATCGCATCCTGCCCGAGGACCCCGGCGACGACACCGACCTCGCCCGGCTCGAGACACTCGAGGCGACCGGCGAGGGCGCCGACTATCCCGCAGCCAGGGCCGCAGCCACCGGGGCGGTGCCGGAGGACGCGCAGATCACGAGCATCCGCATCGTCTGAGCAGGCCCCGGCAGCAGGGCGAGCGCTACCAGGCCCGCAGCTGATGCTCGCGCCAGATCCGGCGGGTGCCGTCCGGGTAGATCACCTGCCAGAGGATGCCGAACGGATCGCTCGGCGCCCGGCGCAGCAGATGAGCCGAGCCGAGCGGGGTGACCACGCGTCGGGCGAGGCGGCGACCGGCGCGGTGGCGCGCGGCACGCAGACGATGCGGGGCGACCGCGATGACGTTCGCGGAGCTGGACATGACGACCTCCCGTTCCTGGACGCCCGAGCGACCCCCGTCGCCGGACGTCGCGGTCAGACTAGCCGCGGATGGTGTCCGGCAGATGTCGAGCACGTCACGGGACGGGAAACAGGCGCCGACGTGGCCCCGGTCGATGTCATCCTTCGTCACACGCTCGTCCCCCGCCACCACCCCGCGAGGCGCCCGGGCCCCGCGGATCCCGGGCTCGCCCGCGCCCTCGCGGGGGACGCGCCACAGTCGCGGATCGGCATGATCAGCCCCGCCTCACCTCACCGCCTTCGCCGAGCCTCAGCTGCGTTGACGCCGTCAACGGGCGTCTCTACCGTGGAGACCACAAGGAGTTCGAAAGGAGCCCTCACATGACCACCAACACCACTGTCGCCCCCGCCCAGACCGCCGTCACCGCCGAGACCGTCGCCGGGGTCGCCCAGTTCCTCCAGCCCGTCGTCGTCGAGCTGACCGCGCTGAGCGTCAACGCCAAGCAGCTGCACTGGCATGTGCGCGGCGCGAACTTCGGCCCGATCCACGAGCTGCTCGACACCCTCGTCGACCACGCCCGCGACTGGGCCGACCTCGCCGCCGAGCGCATCATCGCCCTCGGCCTGCCCGTCGACGGACGCGTCCAGACCGTCGCGGCCCGCACCCAGGCGCCGGAGCTCGCCGACGGCTTCCAGCAGTCCGAGGACACGATCAAGGCCGCGATCGCCCAGATCGACGCCGCGCTGAAGGTGACCCACGAGGCCGTCGTGGAGCTCGACGGCATCGACCTCTCCAGCCAGGACGTGGCCCTCGAGATCGAGCGCGGGCTCGACAAGGATCGCTGGTTCTTCTTCGCGCACATCGCGGAGGCGTGACCCGGGCTCGCGCCGCCGGCGCGAGTGCTCCCGCAGACCAGACGAGGGCGGGGCGGTGTCCGTGCGGACACCGCCCCGCCCTCATTCGCGTGCGCCCGGTCAGCCGCGAGCGCGCTCGTACGCGGCGATCTGGCCGATGCGCCGCACGTGCCGCTCGTCGCCGCTGAACGGCTCGGCCACGAACCACTCGATCAGTCGGGTCGCCTCGGCCACGTCATGCTGACGGGCGCCGACCGCCACGACGTTCGCGTCATTGTGCTGCCGCGCCAGCTTCGCCGTCGCCTCGTTCCACACGAGCGCCGCACGCACGCCGACGACCTTGTTCGCAGCCATCTGCTCGCCGTTGCCGGAGCCGCCGATGACGATGCCGAGCGCCGGGCGCCCCGCGCGCAGGTCGGCCACCGTGGCCTCCGCCGCGGCGATGCAGAACCCCGGGTAGTCGTCCTGCGGATCATAGCTCTGCGGCCCGTGGTCGACCACCTCGTGTCCGAGGGCCCGGAAGTGATCGATCAGCTGGTGGCTGAGCTCCAGACCGGCGTGGTCGGTGGCGATGTGCAGGATCGGCAGCTGTGTCATGCCCTCCATGGTAGCGATGCGGGGCAGCCGGTCACGTGCCCGACGCACCTCCGCCGCCCGGCGTCCTCGGTACTCCCATGGCGAACAGACGGCGCCTGCCCGGCCGGAGCGCCGCGGGCTGTGCCTACACTGATCAGCGATCGCGTCACCCACGCGGCCGTCCTCGTCCGCGACGGCAGCACCCCGGAGCCGCGAGCCGACCAGAAGGAGTGACACATGCCAGGCCTGAACCTCACCCGTGACGAGGCGCGCGAGCGCGCCGGGCTCGTCCGCGTCGACCGCTACGACGTGGACTTGGACCTCACCGTCCCCTCGACGACGGTGTTCCGCAGCCGCACGCGGGTGGTGTTCGACGCGGAGGCCGGTGCGTCCACCTTCATCGACGCGGTCACCGAGCGCGTCCACACGATCACGCTCAACGGCGCAGAGCTCGACCCGGCCCTGGTCAGCGACGGCCTGCGCATCCAGCTGCCGGACCTCACCGAGCACAACGAGCTCGTCATCGACGCCGACGCGCGCTACTCGATCACCGGCGAGGGGCTGCACCGCTTCGTCGACCCCGTCGACGACGAGGTGTACCTCTACACGCAGTTCGAGGTGCCGGACGCCCGGCGCATGTACGCTGTGTTCGAGCAGCCCGACCTGAAGGCCTCGTTCACGTTCACCGTCACGGCGCCCGAGTCGTGGACGGTGGTGGCGAACACACCGGTCGCCGAGACCGCGCCCGCCCCGGACGCGGCACAGGGCCCAGCCCGCGTGTGGCGCTTCCAGCCCACCCAGCGCATCTCCAGCTACATCACCGCCCTCGTCGCCGGCCCCTATCACCACGAGCACGGCGAGCTGACCAGCGTCGACGGCCGCACGATCCCGCTGGGCGTGTACTGCCGCCGCTCCCTCGCCGAGCATCTCGACGCCGACTACATCATGGCGAAGACCCGGCAGGGCTTCGCGTTCTACGAGCGGCTGTGGGACGTCCCCTACCCCTTCGAGAAGTACGACCAGCTGTTCGTGCCCGAGTTCAACGCCGGCGCGATGGAGAACGCCGGCGCGGTGACCTTCACAGAGGCGTACGTGTTCCGCTCGAACGTGCCCGACGCGATGCGAGAGCGCCGCGTGGTCACCATCCTCCACGAGCTGGCCCACATGTGGTTCGGCGATCTGGTCACCATGCGCTGGTGGAACGACCTGTGGCTCAACGAGTCGTTCGCCGAGTTCACCTCCACGCTGGCGACCGCCGAGGCGACAGAGTGGAAGGACGCCTGGGCGACCTTCGCGTCGACGGAGAAGGCCTGGGCGTACCGGCAGGACCAGCTGCCCTCCACACACCCGATCCTCGCGCCCATCCGCGACATCGAGGACGTCCAGGTGAACTTCGACGGGATCACCTACGCCAAGGGCGCCTCCGTGCTCAAGCAGCTCGTCGCGTACGTGGGACGCGACGCCTTCTTCCGCGGCATCCACCGCTACCTGACCGCGCACGCGCACGGCAACGCCGAGCTGGCCGACCTCTTCTCCGAGCTGGAGGCGGCCAGCGGACGCGACCTGCGCACCTGGTCGCACCTGTGGCTGGAGACCGCCGGGGTCGACACCCTCACCGGCGTCGTGGAGACCGACGACGACGGGGTCATCACCGCGTTCCGCATCGAGCAGACCGCGCCGGAGGAGCACCCCGTGCTGCGCCCGCATCGCCTCGCCATCGGCGTGTACCAGCTGACGGGCTCGGGGCTCGAGCGCGTCGATCGCATCGAGATCGACGTGGACGGGGCAAGCACCGACGTGCCCGCGCTCGTCGGCACCCGGCGCCCAGACCTGATCCTCGTCAACGACGACGACCTCACCTACGCGAAGGTGCGGCTCGACCCCGCCTCGGAACGGGCGGCGATCGCCCATCTGAAGGACCTGCACGATCCGACCGCCCGCGCGATCGTGTGGAGCGCCCTGTGGGATGCCACCCGGGACTGCGAGATCCCCGCCCATGTGTTCACCCGCACCGTGCTCGCCAACGTCCACGTCGAGGACGAGTCGACCACGCTGCGCACCGTGCTCGCACAGCTCGGCACGGTCACCGGCGTGTACGCCGCCCCGGACACGCGCGCCCGGGCCCGGCACGCGGCGGCGGACGTCGTCTGGCAGCTCGCGCAGAACGCGCCGGCCGGCAGCGACCGACAGTTCCAGTTCGTCCGCTCGTTCGCCGCGCTCGCGTCGACCCCCGAGCAGTTCGACATCGTCGAGGCGCTGCGCGACGGCCGGCTCACCCTGCCGGCGCTCGTCATCGACACCGACCTCGCCTGGGATCTGCTCGTCTCCCTCGTGGTGGGCGGACGTGCCGGCGTCCCCGAGATCGACGCCGCGCTCGAGCAGGATCACACGGCAACCGGCATGCTCGCCGCGGCCCGCGCCCGGGCCGCGATCCCCACCAGCGAGAACAAGCTGGAGACGGCCCGACGCATCCTCACCGACGACTCTCTGACGAACCTCACCGTACGGCACATGGGGTTCGGGCTGCAGCGGGTGCTCGACCCCGAGCTGCTGCGCGGCATCATCGAACCGCACTTCGCTGCCCTCGAGCCGCTGTGGCACGAGCGCAGCTACCACATGGTCGAGGAGATCATCGACGCGACCTTCCCAGCCGGCCTCGCCGACGAGGCGCTCGCCGACCGGGCGCGCGCGTGGCTCGCCGACCATGAGCGCGCCCCTCAGGCGCTGCGCCGCATCGTGATCGAGAATCTGGCCGGCGTGCTGCGCGCCCTCGACGTGCAGCGGCGGGACGCACAGGACGCATGATCCCCGCGGCCCTCGCGCCCTGGCTGCAGTCGACCCTCGACTTCATCGCGAAGTTCTGGGGCGAGTGGAGCAAGGTCGGCAACATCATCATGATCGTCGTGGTGACGATCGTGCTGCGCTGGCTGCTGCTGCTGCTCACCCGCCGCATCGTGCGCGGCATCGTCAGCGGGGTGAAGGGCAAGGAGGACATCACCAAGACGACCGATCTGCTCGTCTCCCCGCTGGCGAAGGCCCGGGTCGTCCAGCGCACCCGCACGATCGGATCGGTGACCACGAACATCATCACCTGGACCCTCGTGGTCATCGCCGCGATCTCGATCCTCGGCGAGCTGGGCTTCAACACCGGAGCCCTGATCACCAGCGCCGGGATCGTCGGCGTCGCCGTCTCATTCGGAGCCCAGAGCCTGGTCAAGGACTTCCTGACAGGCCTGTTCATGGTGTTCGAGGATCAGCTCGGCGTCGGCGACATCGTCGATCTGGGCCCGGTCACCGGCACCGTCGAGGGCGTGGGGCTTCGCGTGACCCGGGTGCGAGCGGCGGACGGCACGCTGTGGTACGTGCGCAACGGCGAGATCCTCAGGGTCGGCAACCAGTCGCAGGGGTGGGGCCGGGCGATCATCCAGATCGACCTGCCCGCCGAGAGCGATTTCGAGGCCGTCCAGGAGCTGATGCTAACCGCCGCGCGCGAGATGATCCGGGAGCGGTACTGGCTGCGCAAGATCGAGGGCAAACCGGAGCTGTGGGGCATCACCGCGCTCACCGGCGACATGATGACGGTGAAGCTCGCGCTGAAGACGCACCCCGGGCAGCAGGACGAGGTCTCCCGCGAGCTGCGCCTGCGCATCCTGCGCCTGTTCGCCCAGTACAACGTGCACCCGGCGACGACGAGCACCGTCCGCGTGACGATCGAGTCCCACAATCCCAGGGTCAAGGGCACCACGATCGCCGATCCCGCGGTGACCGGCCGCGCGATGCCGGAGGAGACTGTGACGGCGACCACGGAGGAGATCGAACACACGCTCGCCGCCGAGGCCGCCGATCCGGCCGAGCTGCGGCGCCGCCGCCACCGGGTCCGAGCCGCGCGCCGACGCGACGCGGCCCGACGGCGGGCGGCTCGGACGGCCGCCTCGGTACCGGAGACCGCGCGCCCGTCGACGACGACGTCCCGGCCGGCTGGCAGCACGGCCACCCCGACGGCCACGGATGCCACGGGGAACGCCACGACAGCGGGTGACACCGCCGACGATGCCACCTCGGTCAGGGGCACCGCGGCGCCGAGCGACAAGGCCGGGGGCACCGCTGCGTCAAGCGGCCCGACCAGGGGCACCAGGACGACGCGACCCGCCGCCGCGGACGGCGCATCCCACCCCGGACGCACCTCCGCCGGGTCCACCCCGGCGGAGGGCTCCCCCGAGCACCCCGGAGACGAGCGGAGCAGCCGATGACCGAGCAGCACACCCTGTACGACGAGGTCGGCGGCCAGCCGTTCTTCGGGCGGCTCGCCGCGGCGTTCTACCTGCGGGTGCGCGAGGATCCGGTGCTGCTGCCCATGTACCCCGCGGACGACATGGCCGGCGCCGAGCGACGGCTCGCACTGTTCCTCGTGCAGTACTGGGGCGGACCCACCACGTACAGCGAGGAGCGCGGACACCCCCGGCTGCGGATGCGCCACATGCCCTTCAAGGTCAACCCCGAGGCCCGGGAGCACTGGCTCGCGTGCATGTCCGCCGCCCTGGACGAGGTCGACCCCACCCCGCTCGTGCGCGGTGCGCTGTGGGACCACTTCGATCGGGTGGCCCACGCGATGATCAACACCCTCGAGCCCTGATCGAGGGTGACGAGACCGTCCCGGCCCTCAGCCCGCCCGGTGCGCGCGGACGCGGGCGAGCACGTCACCGTAGCGTCCGGCCGCACGCTGCCAGCGCCCGCTGCGCAGCAGTCGGACGGTGCCGGTGCCGTCCGCACTGGTGCCGTCCGGCACGGCGTGCTTCGGCACGGCGCCGGTCGGCACGGCATCCGGGCCGGCCGACGCAGCCGAGTCATCCATCCCGGGCGCGCCGAGGAAGCCGAAGCCGTCGAGGGCGAACGCGAGCCCGGCCGTCATGCCGCCCAGTGCGTCCGCCGGACGCCCCCAGACCCGTCCCCGCAGCTCGTGGACGGCGAGCTCGCCGGAACCGGTCGGGGCACCCGCGGCGATCTCGGCGATCCCGGCCCGGGCGACCTCGCGGACGGCCGACTCCGGGACGACGGCGACGGGCGACCAACCGCCTCTGGGCGGCGCGATGCCCGTCCACACCTCGTGCACCTCGACGGGCGGCGGACGCAGCAGGGTGTCATCCTCGCTCCGCATGCGGGCGGTGCGGTCAGCGATCGCCTGCGCCTCCGTCACATAGTCGGCCGTGCCGGGCCGGGCGAGCGGGAGGACCTTCACCGCGACGAGCGTGGGCGTGTCGTCGCCCAGTCGCGCGCTGAACAGCGGCGAGGCCATCGCGACCAGCAGTGTCTCCGTGGCCCGCAGCCACAGCGCCGCATGCTCGTCGAGCCGGCGGGCCCGGGCGGCGAACTGGGCGAGGTCGTCGACCGCGTCCTGGTCGAGCAGGCGCAGTCGGGCATCGGCGGTCATGACGCTCATGGTACCCGTCCGCATGCCGCGGACTCATGGGCCGCGGCGTCCGGTGACGCGCGCGGCGGCGACCCGGGCATCAGGCCGGAGCACCCCAGCGCGCACGAGCGCCCTCCGCGACGTCGGACCGTCGGCGCCCGGCACTCCGCCTATAATCCGGTCAGGCCGTCGTGTCACCGTCCGATGCGATCGGTGACGGGCCACCTCGCACGTCGGAAGGACCCGCATGGCAGATCGCTCGTATAACATCGACGGCATCGCACCGGTGCGCAGCATCGAGGATGTGCTCGCCCTCGAGGACGCGCCCTCGGCCGCTCCCGGCGAGCGCGGCTTCCGCGGTCCCTCTCATTTCATGCCCACCGGCCGCGTTTTCGGCGGGCAGATCCTCGCCCAGGCGATCGTGGCCGCCTCACGCACCGTGCCAGAGGGCCGCTTCGTGCACTCGCTGCACGGGTACTTCCTGCGCGGCGGCGACACCGGGCTGCCCGTGGACTTCTCGGTGGAGACCCTGCACGACGGCGGCTCGTTCAGCCAGCGGCGCGTGCAGGCCCTGCAGCACGGCGAGCCGATCCTGTCGCTCATCACGTCGTTCCAGACCCGCGACCGCGGGCTCGAGCACGCGATCCGCCCACCCGAGGGCATCCCGAGTCCGGAGGACCTGCCCACCACGGAGGAGACCCTGCAGGGCGCGCCGGAGCTCTTCCGCCGCTACTTCTCCGACTACCGGGCGTTCCGCATGCGCCACTATCCCTCCCCGATCTACACCGACGTGGACCCAGCGACTGAGGACATCCCGTTCCAGGCCGTGTGGATCCAGACCAGACAGGGGCTCGACGACGACCCCGTCACCCACGCCGCGGCCCTCGCCTACGCGAGCGACTACACGGTCTTCGAGCCGATCCTGCGCCGCCACGGCATCTCGTGGTCCCGGCCGGGGCTGCTCACCGCGAGCCTCGACCACGCGATGTGGTTCCACCGCCCCGCCCGCGCGGACGAGTGGGTGCTCTACGTGCAGGAGTCCCCGACCGCCCAGGGCGGTCGCGGCCTGACCCTCGGGCACATGTTCACCCGCGACGGGGAGCTCATCGCCACCGTCGGCCAGGAGGGCCTCATCCGCCTGCCCGAGTTCCGGCCCGAGCGCTGAGCCGACGGACGCTCGGGACGAGGACGACGTCCTCGCCGCGCGCAGCGTGGCGACCTGGCTGAGCGCCTCGCTCCGACCTGTGCGTGGGTACCCTGCCAGGCATGGGGTGCCTCGTCCCGGATCCGGATCCCTCGTCCCGATCCCGGGCACCTCGTCCCGGGACCCCACGGGCTGCTCACACGGGTCCGGAGACGACGAGGAGGAGTGGACCCTTCCGGTCCACCCCTCCGCTCGCTGACCGCTCGGCGCGGGCTCAGCCTCTGGTGAGCTTGCGGTAGGTGACGCGGTGCGGACGCGCCGCCTCCTCGCCGAGTCGCTCGACCTTGTTCTTCTCGTACGCCTCGAAGTTGCCCTCGAACCAGTACCACTTCGCCGGATTCTCGTCGTCACCCTCATAGGCGAGGATGTGCGTGGCCACCCGGTCGAGGAACCAGCGGTCGTGGGTGATCACGACCGCGCAGCCCGGGAACTGCAGCAACGCGTTCTCGAGGCTCGAGAGGGTCTCGACGTCCAGGTCGTTCGTCGGCTCGTCGAGCAGCAGCAGGTTGCCGCCCTGCTTGAGCGTGAGCGCCAGGTTCAGTCGGTTGCGCTCTCCTCCGGAGAGCACGCCGGCCGGCTTCTGCTGGTCCGGCCCCTTGAACCCGAACGCCGACACGTAGGCGCGGCTGGGCATCTCCACCTGGCCGACGTGGATGTAGTCGAGGCCGTCCGAGACGACTTCCCACACCGTCTTCTGCGGGTCGATGCCCTCGCGGCCCTGGTCGACGTACGAGATCTTGACCGTCTCGCCGATCTTCAGCGTGCCGGAGTCGAGCGGCTCGAGGCCGACGATCGTCTTGAACAGCGTGGACTTGCCGACCCCGTTGGGGCCGATCACGCCGACGATGCCGTTGCGCGGCAGGGTGAACGACAGATCGTCGATGAGCACGCGGTCGCCGAACCCCTTGTGCAGGTGCTCGGCCTCCAGCACGATGTCACCCAGCCGCGGGCCCGGCGGGATCTGGATCTCCTCGAAGTCGAGCTTTCGGGTGCGCTCCGCCTCCGCGACCATCTCCTCGTAGCGAGCCAGACGGGCCTTGCTCTTCGCTTGCCGGCCCTTCGGGTTCGTCCGCACCCACTCGAGCTCCTCGTCCAGGCGCTTGGCCAGCTTGGCGTCCTTGCGCCCCTGCACCTCGAGGCGGTCCTTCTTCTTCTCCAGGTACGTCGAGTAGTTGCCCTCGTACGGGTAGGCGCGACCGCGGTCGAGCTCCAGGATCCACTCGGCGACGTCATCGAGGAAGTACCGGTCGTGCGTGACGGCGACGACGGTGCCCGGGTAGGTGTGCAGATGCTGCTCGAGCCAGAGGATGCTCTCCGCGTCCAGGTGGTTCGTCGGCTCGTCGAGCAGCAGCAGATCCGGCTTGCGCAGCAGCAACTGGCACAGCGCCACCCGACGCCGCTCGCCGCCGGAGAGATTCTTCACGATCGCGTCCGAGGGCGGCAGCCGCAGCGCGTCCATGGCCTGCTCGAGCTGGGAATCGAGGTCCCAGGCGTCGGCGGCGTCGATCTGCTCTTGCAGCTCGCCCATCTCCGCCATCAGCGCGTCGAAGTCCGCATCCGGATCGGCCATCTGCGCGCTGATCTCGTTGAACCGATCGACCTTCGCCTTGATCTCGCCGACACCCTGCTGAACGTTCTCCAGCACGGTGAGGTCGTCGTCGAGCTGAGGCTCCTGCTGCAGGATGCCCACGGAGTAGCCCGGCGTGAGCCGGGCCTCGCCGTTGCTCGGGGTGTCGAGCCCGGCCATGATCTTGAGCACCGTCGACTTGCCGGCCCCGTTCGGGCCGACCACGCCGATCTTCGCCCCGGGCAGGAACGCGAGCGTGACGTCGTCGAGGATCACCTTGTCCCCGTGCGCCTTGCGGGCACGCACCATCTGGTAGATGTATTCAGCCATGCCACCCAGTGTATTGGGCGGCGGCCGGGGTCCGGGGATCCGCAGCCCGCGCGTGTGTCCGTCCCCGCTGTCTCCGGCTACTGCGGCAGCGTCATCGTGTCGCCCACGAGGCAGGCCCCGTTGACCGGGTCGACCACCTCGCTGTGGAACCGCCCGGGGTGGTACTCCCCCACCAGACACCGCCCCTGCTGCAGCACGGAGACGCTCACATTGCCCGCGTCGAGCCCGGTCGGCGTTCGGCTCGAGGTGATCTGCATCTGGGTGTCGGTGACGCCGACCCCACGCAGAGCCCGGACGACCGCGGTAGACTCGGGCACGGCGTCGGCGGTGACGAGGGGCTGCAGCAGCGCGTCGAAGGCCGCCTGATCCTCCTCCGCCGTCGCGGTCGTCGACCACGGCGACGCGCTCGTTGTCGGGGAGGCCGACGGCTCGGCCGTGTCCAGCGAGGTCTGCGGCCCGGACGAGCAGGCCGTCGTCGCCAGCAGGGCGCCGGCGAGGAGTGCGCCCGTCATGGCCGGGCGCAGCGCCGCGGCGGGGCGGCTCCGGAGGGATCGGAAGGTGCTCATCCGCCCCAGCCTAGCCGGATCGACGGGAGCCGGCGCGGGTCTGCATGATCGCACCCGGTGCAGACGATCCGCCCGATCGATCCGGATCAGTCGCGCCCGGGGATCAGGACGGAGTCGACGCGGACACCGCCCGCTCCGTCTCCTGCCACGTCCCGCCGTCACCGGCCCACTCCGATCCGGGCGAGACGGCATCCGTGCGATCCATGCCCGCCGTCATCCCCATCGCGCGGGGCGTGTCATCCCCGTCACCCGACGGCGAGGCCCCGGGTGCCGGGGACGGGATCGCCGTGCCGGCGACCGTCCGCCCCGACTCCGGCGTCGCCGCCGAGACCGGGGCGACGCCATCACCGCCCGGCCCCGCCGTGACGTCCGTCGCCGCACCATCGCTCGGTCCGGCATCGGAGGCGTGCTCCTCGACGGTCGCGGCCGGTCGCTCCCCGCCCGCCGCCCCGGACTGCCCACCGCGGCTGATCCGCTCGAACATGCTGCGCCCCCAGGCGAGATCATGCCCCAGACTGTCCGCGAGGATCTCCACGGTCAGCCCGGAGCGGCCGTCGTCACTGCGCCACTCGTTGACCCGCAGCCGGCCACGCACGAGCACGCGCTGCCCCTTGCTCAGCGACCGGGCGACGTTCTCGGCGAGACCACGGAAGGCCGTGACCGTGAACCAGTTCGTGCCGGTGTCGGTCCACTCGCCGCGCCGCGCGTCGTAGCGACGCTGCGCGGAGGCGAGGCGGAAGGACGTGATGGCGAGGCCGTCCCCGGTCCGCGCCTGACGCAGATCGGTGGCGACCACGCCGTCCACGGTGATGGTGTCGATGGACATGTCGGCTCCTTCGTCAGCAGGATCTGACCGGGACGGGCGCCCCGGTCATCGTCATGCTGTCGCGGCGTCGGGGGAGACCGCGAGCGCCCCGCACCCCCTGTGGAGGAGGCTCGCCGCGCTGCCCGCCTGTGCCGCGTCCACCGGCCGGAGCTGTCGCGGTCAGTCGACCATGAGCGCGCCGAAGCGTGCCCGTACCCGGGCGACCTTCGGCGGGATGACCAGCTGGCAGTACATCTGGTCCGGATGCCGGGCGAAGAAGTCCTGGTGCTCCGCCTCGGCCGACCAGAAGCGGTCGATCGACTCGATCGTGGTGACGATCGGGTCGGCCCACCAGGCCTGGGCGCGGGCGATCGCCCGCTCGAACGTCGCGCGCGGCTCCCGGGCGTTCGCGAGGTCGGCCGGGACGAACAGTGCCGAGCGGTACTGTGTGCCGACGTCGGCGCCCTGCCGGTTCGGTGTGGTCGGATCATGCAGGGTGAAGAACACGTCGAGGATCGTGTCCGCGGTGATGACGGTCGGATCATGGTCGATGCGCACCGCCTCGGCGTGCCCGGTCGCTCCGGTGCACACCTGCTCGTAGGTGGGATGTGCAACGTGGCCACCGGCGTACCCGCTCGTCACCGCGTGCACGCCGCGCAACCGACGCAGCACTGCCTCGACGCACCAGAAGCATCCGCCGGCGACGACGAGCCGGCCCGTGGGTGCGTCCGTCGGGCTCCCGGTCGGCTCTCCGCCCGACCGCCCCGCAGGCGACGGCACGCGTTCCTCATGCTCGGGGTCAGACATGTCAGACTCCCATCAGGGTCTCGATCGGTCCGCGGGCGAAGTAGACGAGGAAGCCGAGCGCAACGACCCACATGAGCGGCGAGATGTCCCGCCAGCGCCCGGAGAGTGTCCTGATCACGACCCAGCTGATGAAGCCGACCCCGATGCCGTTGGCGATCGAGTAGGTCAGCGGCATCACGGTGATCGTGAGGAAGACCGGCAGCGCCGCGGAGTACTCGCTCCAGTCGATGTCGCGGATCTGGGCGACCATGAGCGAGCCGACGGCGACGAGCGCTGCTGCCGCCACCTCCGAGGGTACGATCGCCGTCAGCGGGGTGAGGAACATGGCCGCGAGGAACAGCAGGCCGGTCACCACGGAGGCGAGCCCCGTGCGAGCTCCCTCACCGACACCGGCGGCGGAATCGACGAAGACGGTGTTCGCTGAGCAGGAGGTGGCCCCGCCTGCGGCGACCGCGACGCCTTCCATCACCATCGCCGACCTCAGCCGTGGGAAGTTCCCCTGCTCGTCGGCGAGGCCGGCGGCCTTCGCCAGACCGGTCATCGTGCCCATCGCGTCGAAGAAACTGGTGAAGAAGAGCGTGAAGACGAGCATGGTTGCGCTCAGCCAGCCGATGCGGGCGAACGCGCCGAAGTCGACCGCCCCGACCAGGCTGAGGTCCGGCACCGAAAGCAGGGTGCTCGGCAGCTCGGGCACGTTGAGCGACCAGCCACCCGCGCTGTCGACGCTGCTGCCCAGATGCAGCACGCCCTCGAGGATCATCGCAAGGATCGTCGAGACGACCAGGCCGATCAGCAGTGCCCCCCTGACCTTCCGTGCCATGAGCACGCCCATGATCACGAGGGTGATGACAAACATGACGACCGGCCAGGTGGAGATCGAGCCGTTGTCGGCCAGCTGCACCGGCGGGGAGGCGATGCCGGAGGAGCGCACGAACCCCGCGTCGACGAGGCCGATGAACGCGATGAACAGACCGATGCCCACGGTGATCGCGGTCTTCAGCTGCTGCGGGATCGCGTCGAAGATCCGCTCGCGCAGGCCGGTCAGCGACAGGATCGTGATGACGACGCCGTTGATTACCACGAGGCCCATCGCCTCCTGCCAGGTCACGTCCTGGATGACGCTGACGGCGAGGAAGGAGTTGACGCCGAGCCCAGCGGCGAGCCCGAACGGCAGGTTCGCCACGACGCCGAACAGGATGGTCATGACCCCGGCGGTCAGCGCGGTGGCCGCGGCGACCTGCCCGTTCGGCAGCCAGCCGCCCAGCACGTCCGTGGCCGCCCTGGTCTCGGTGCCACCGATGATGATCGGGTTCAGGATGACGATGTACGCCATCGCGAAGAAGGTGACCACCCCGCCGCGGATCTCGGTGCCCACGGTGGAGCCGCGCCGGGCGACACCGAACAGACGCTCCAGCCAGGCGGGATGTCGGTACGCCCTCTCCGGCGGATTCGACTCATGCTGCTCGGTCGTGGAGGTGACGGACGCTGTCACGGTGCTGGGGTTCCTTTCGCCGCTGGATGGGCTCGCGCCGGCTCCGAGTCGGGCCGCGCCAGAGGCCGGCTCGTGGCCGGACAGCGCTCAGTGTAGATCACGGTCCCGCGGCCGCCCGTGCCCGACCGTATCGCACGCGCCGCCGGCGCGGTACGCTGGAATGGTGCAGAAAGCCCTACTTCTCGAGAACATCCACCCCCTCGCCGTCTCCAATCTGAAGGCACGCGGCTTCGAGGTCGCGACCGTGGGCGGCGCCCTCGACGAGGACGAGCTCATCGAGCAGCTCGCCGACGTCACGGTGCTCGGCATCCGGTCGAAGACGCAGGTCACCGACCATGTGCTCGCCAGCGCCCCGAATCTGGAGGCCGTCGGCGCGTTCAGCATCGGCACGAACCAGATCGATCTGCCCGCCGCCGCGAGGCGAGGCATCGCCGTGTTCAACGCGCCGTACTCGAACACCCGCTCGGTCGTCGAGCTCGTCATCGGCGAGATCGTGATGCTCGTGCGGCACATCCCCCAGAAGGACCGTCTCGCCCACCGGGGCGTGTGGGACAAGTCCGCGACCGGCTCGCACGAGGTGCGCCACCGCACACTCGGCATCATCGGCTACGGCAACATCGGCGCGCAGCTGTCCGTCGTCGCCGAGGCGATGGGCATGAAGGTCATCTTCTACGACCTGCAGGAGAAGCTCGCGATGGGCAACGCCGAGCGCCGCCACTCGCTGGAAGATCTGCTCGCCGAGGCCGACATCGTCACCCTGCACGTCGACGGCCGCAAGTCGAACACCGGGTTCTTCGGCGCCGAGCAGTTCGCCGCCATGAAGGACGGCGCGATGTTCATCAACAACTCGCGCGGCTTCGTCGTCGACGTCGACGCCCTGGTCGAGTCACTGCGCAGCAGCCACCTGGGCGGCGCCGCGATCGACGTGTACCCGGCGGAGCCGAAGAAGCGCGGCGACGCCTTCGACACCCCGCTGGCGCAGTTCGACAATGTCATCCTCACCCCGCACATCGGCGGGTCGACCGAGGAGGCACAGCGCAACATCGGCCGCTTCGTCTCGGGCAAGCTCATCGACTACATCAAGCACGGCGACACGAGCCTGAGCGTGAACCTGCCGACGCTCACGCTGCCGTGGCACGAGGGCATCCATCGCATCGCGCACATCCACCGCAACATCCCAGGCGTGCTCGCGAAGGTGAACAACTCGCTGAGCGAGCTGGGCGTGAACATCGACAGCCAGGTGCTCGCCACCCGCGGCGAGCTCGGCTACTCGGTCACCGACGTCAACGCGTGGGTCGCCGACGAGGTGCTCGACGTGCTCCGCGGCATGGACGAGACGATCCGTCTGCGCATCATGGGCTGACCCCGTCTCTGCACCGGTCGTCGAGCCGGCCCGGCGGACGACATGGCGCACCGCGTCCCACGTCCGTCGCGGCCGGCTCGTGTCGTCTCCGTTCCGCACCGACGTCACGCGCGGGCGAAGCGCAGCAGACCGGTGTATCCTCGGTAACCGGTTCGCGCATGCGAGCATCCCCCCGTAGCTCAGTGGACAGAGCAGAGGGTTTCTACCCCTTGTGTCGCGGGTTCGAATCCTGCCGGGGGGACGGGCAGTCTGGAGGCGCAGCATCATGCCGCACGGCAGGAACATCATCTGGATCGACTGTGAGATGACCGGCCTCGACATCCACCGCGACGCGCTGATCGAGATCGCGGTCGTCGCCACCGATCAAGAGCTCACCCCGCTCGACCGGGGGATCGACGTGCTGATCCGCCCACCGCAGGCCGCGCTGGACGGCATGAACGACTTCGTGCGCGACATGCACGCCACCTCGGGGCTGCTCGACGAGCTGGCCGACGGGGTCACGCTCGCTGAGGCGGACGCCCGGGTCATGGCGTACGTGCGTCGGCACGCCCCCGCCCCGCAGGCCACGCCGCTGGCGGGCAACTCGATCGGCACCGATCGCGCGTTCCTCGCCCGCGACCTGCCCGATCTGGACGAGCACCTCAGCTACCGCAACATCGACGTGTCAAGCATCAAGGAACTCGCCCGCCGCTGGTACCCGCGGGTCTACTTCCACGCACCTGAGAAACACGGCGGGCACCGGGCGCTGGCCGACATCCTCGAGTCGGTCCGCGAGCTCGACTACTACCGCCGCACCTTCATCGCCGCCGCGCCCGGCCCCACGAGCGACGCGTGCGCCGAGGCGGCACGAGCCTCGGAGGCTCGATTCGCATCCTGGCTCGATTTCCACTAAGCTTTCACTCGCTGCGTTCGCCGGTCGAGCGCGCATGGTGGCTGTAGCTCAGTTGGTAGAGCGCCGGCTTGTGGTGCCGGATGTCGCGGGTTCAAGTCCCGTCAGCCACCCCATCCTCTCACTCATCAGCACCTGCTCCCCTGCCACCTGTCGATTGGGATCGGCCGCTCCTGCGCTTCCAGAACGTGTCAGCCCGGTACAGTTGATGCGTTCATCAGCCTCATGCCGGCCGGTTCGCGGCCGTGACCGCTGATGCCCGGCCACGCCACCAGGAAGGGGTTCAGAACCATGTCAGAGATCGCCGAGCGGCTGAACAGCCTTGCCACGAAGATCGAGAAGCAACGCGATTCGATCGAGACCGAGGAGGCGACGAAGAACGCGTTCGTCATGCCGTTCATCTCCCTCGTGCTCGGCTACGACGTCTTCAACCCGAACGAGGTTGTCCCGGAGTACACCGCTGACATCGGCACCAAGAGGGGCGAGAAGGTCGACTACGCCATCGTCAAAGACGACGTGGTGCAGATCCTCGTCGAGTGCAAGCGCATCGGCGAGGATCTCAATATCAATCACGCCTCGCAGCTGTTCCGCTACTTCGCGGTCACCAACGCGCGCATCGCGATCCTCACCAATGGTGACGAGTATCGGTTCTACACCGACCTGGACAAGCCGAACCGCATGGATGAGAAGCCCTTCCTGCGCTTCCAGATCTCGGATCTCGACCCCATCGTCGTCCCCGAGCTCAACAAGCTCACCAAGGAGGTCTTCGACCTCGACAGCGTGCTCTCCGCGGCGGAGGAGCTGAAATATGTCGGCGAACTCAAGCGCACGCTCGCCGCGCAGTTCCGGAATCCCGACGACGACTGGATCAAATCGGTCGCCTCTCGCGTGTACGACGGGTCGTTCACCCAGAAGGTGCGCGAGATGTTCTCCGTGCTCGTGCCGAAGGCGATGAAGCAGTTTCTCTCGGACCAAGTCAATGATCGACTCAAGGCCGCGCTCGGCGGGCAGGCCTACCAGGCTGAGTCGGACGACGGCACGGTCAGCGGTCCGGCCGCGGCGGCCAGCGCCGCCGAGGCCTCGGTGACGAACGCCGAGAACGAGGCTAAGGGCATCGAGACCACGCTCGAGGAGATCGAGGGGTACCAGATCGTTCGAGCCATCGCCTGCAGCGAGGTCGCTCCGGCGCGCATCGTCCAGCGTGACACCAAGTCGTATTTCGGCATCCTCCTGGACGACAACAATCGCAAGCCCATCGCCCGGCTGCATTTCAACCACGCTCAGAAATACCTAGGCCTGTTCGACGCGGAGAAACATGAGACACGCGAGCCGATCGACTCGCTCGACGAGATCTACCGGTTCGCCGATCAGCTTCGCCAGACGGTGCATTATTACGACTGAGCGGGTGGGGGGGGCGCACAGTCCTACGCACCCGGCCAAGGCCTCCGCTCCGGCCTCTGCCGGTGATCGCCGCCAAGTGGACGCGGAGCACACCCGGATGGAGACGATCAGTGGAACACGAGGTCAGTGACATGTCAGCACCTGCATCGCACCCTGCGACAGACCGCGCTCGAGCGGGCAGAGCGCCCGCGCCGAACATCACCGACACCGCACTGATCTTCGAGGGCGGCGGGATGCGCGCATCGTGCACCGCCCCGGTCGTGGGCGCGTTCGTGGAGGCGGGGCTAAACTTCGGCTGGGTCGCGGGCATCTCCGCGGGCAGCTCGCACACCGTCAACTACCTCTCGCGCGATCCGCTGCGCTCACGCCGCTCGTTCGTGGAGTTCGGTGCCGACCCGAACCTCGGCGGCCTGCGCACCTGGCTGCGCGGCGAGGGGATGTTCAACGCGGAGTACATCTACCATCACACGTCACGACCCGGCGAGGCGCTGCCGCTCGACTGGGCGACGCTCCACGACAACCCTGCGGACTTCCGCATCGGGGCGTTTCGCGCCGACGACGGCGTCGAGGTGTGGTGGGGACGCGACGACATCGCCGACCTCGACGACCTGCTCACGAAGGTGCAGGCGTCGTCCACCATGCCGGTGTTCATGCCTCCGGTGCACATCGACGGGGCCACGTACGTCGACGGGGCGATGGGACCCGATGGCGGTATCGCCCTCGACGCCGCCGAGGACGCGGGTTTCGAGCGGTTCGTCATCGTGCTCTCTCGGCCCCGCGGCTACGCGAAGGGTCCCTTCCGCGCCGGCCGGATCGCCCGGCGGGCATTCCCCGACCTGCCCGCGGTGCCTGCCGCGCTGGAGGCCCGGCCGGCCCGCTACAACCGGATGCGCGCCCGCGTGTTCGACCTCGAGCGGCAGGGGCGTGCCTACGTGTTCGCGCCGACCGGCCACATCACGAGCAACCAGGAGCGCGACGTGCGCCGACTGCGCCGGTCGTATGAAGATGGGGCGGCGCAGATCCGGCGCGAGCTGCCGGCGATCCGCCGGTTCGTCGGCCTCGACTGAGACGGCGGGGCGGCGGCCCGGTCTGTGCGAGCCGCTGAGGGCAGCTGGCTCTCCGTCGGGCGAGTCTCAGCGCCCGGGCACAGATGTCCTGGCCCGTGCGTCACGGGCGCCACGCACCGCGTCATTCCCCCGCCGGCGTCTGGCCATCATCCGGGTGACGGGGTATACCGGTGGGATGGCCCCCACAGACGTGACTGAGAAGACGCTGCCCGAGCTGCTGGCCGCCCACGACATCGTGCTGCTCGATCTGTGGGCCCGCTGGTGCGGGCCGTGCCGGGCGTTCGCGCCGGTGTTCGCGGCCGTGGCCGCAGAGCATCCCGAGATCGGCTTCGGCCGCATCGACGTCGATCGCGAGCCCGGGCTCGCGCGGGCGTTCGGCATCGCCTCGATCCCGACGCTCGTCGTGTTCCGCGAGCGCGTCCCCGTGCTCGCGCAGGCCGGGGCGCTCGGGCTCGGCGCGCTGAGGGAGATCGTGCGGCGGGTGCAGGGCCTCGACATGGACGCGGTGCGTCAGGAGCGTGCCACCGCACGTGCGGCGTCCTCTGCCTCGGCCTCGGCCACGGCCAGATCTGACGAGCAGCACCGCTCCTGACCGCAGGCTCAGCCCCGTGCGCTCGGGCCGCTCGTTCAAGCGTGTGTTGCGGCAGGCAGCGGGGTCGGCTCAGTCCCGTGCGCTCGGGCCGCTCGAAGCCGTGCCCGCCTCAGGGCCGGTGAGGGCATCGTCCGGCCCGGCCTCGACGTCTCTGAGCCTTCGCTGCACCGCACGGGTGCGCCGGCCGACCTCCTCGACCGTGTTCTGCGCGGTCTGCAGCTGCCGGGCGAGGCGTTCCCAGACCTGGCCGTACCGGGCGAACTCGGTCTTCGCCTGGGCAAGCACTTCCCACACCTCGGCGGTGCGCTGCTCGATCGCGAGCGTGCGAAACCCCATCTGCAGGCTATTGAGCAGGGCCATGAGCGTCGTGGGCCCGCTGACGAGCACCCGCAGGCTCGACTGCAGGTCGCTGACGAGCCCCGGACGACGCAGCACCTCGGCGAACAGGCCCTCGGTGGGCAGGTACATGATCGCGAAGTCGGTGCTGTATGGCGGGACGACGTACTTCTCGGAGATGCGCCGAGCCTGGACGCGAACGGCTCGCTCCAGCTCACGTCCGGCTCGGTCAGCGGCCGCCTGGTCCCCGGCCTCCTGCGCGGCGAGCAGCCGCTCGTAGTCCTCTTGGGGGAACTTCGAGTCGATCGGCAGCCACACGGGCCGGTGATCGTCACCGCCGGGCAGTCGCAGGGCGAACTCGACTCGCTCGGCCGAGCCCGGTCGGATCACCACCTCCGTCGCGTACTGGTCCGGGGTGAGGCAGTCGGCGAGCTGGCGCTCCAGCTGCAGCTCGCCGAGGCCGCCGCGATTCTTCACATTCGTGAGCACCCGTTTGAGCCCGCCGACGTCCGCGGCGAGCGAGTGCATCTCCCCCAGCCCCTGCTGCACCTGCTCGAGCCGCTCGCTCACCGTGCGGAAGGACTCCCCCAGCCGGTGCTCCAGCGTGCTGTGCAGCCGCTCGTCGACCGTGGCGCGCATCCGGTCGAGCTGCTGGGCGTTGTCCTGCCGCAGCCGGGCCAGTTCGAGACCCAGCGACTCGGTGAGACTCTGCAGGCGCTGGTCCATGAGCCCGGCGGATTGGGCGAGTCGCTCCCCGATCGCCGACTGCTGGGCGTACAGATCAGGGCGCAGCGCGTCAACAGCCTCGCGCACCCCGGCGCCGGACGCGTCCGATCCCGTCCCCCCGCCCGGTCGCCGCTCGCGCAGCACGACTCCCAGCGTCACCGCCGCCAGGAGCAGGTCGATCACGACCAGCACCACCACCAGGATCTCCACGGACTCCTCCATTCGCCTCGGTCATCGGCCGGCCCACCAGCACGGTACGTCGAGCGGGACACCGCCCGGCCCGGCGGCCGGTCTGCGGCATGGCGTCTCGGCCGACTCACCGCACGGCCAACGCTAGCGCGACCCTGCGACGTCCCGACCGCGCTCCGCTGCTACCGTTGGTGACTGCGTGACGGCCCCGCCCGCGCGAGACACCGCGACCGTGGTCGCACGGAAGTTCCCGGGCCGTGGTGACGGCCCCGCACGCGCGAGACCCGCCCGCACGTGGCCCGTGTGGCATCCACGAAAGAAAGAGGACTGATGGAACTCGGCCTGACCGGCGCGCTGCTCGGCGGCGTGCTCACACTGCTGAGCCCCTGCTCGGTGATGCTGCTTCCGGCGTTCTTCGCCTACGCCTTCACCCGCCCGGGTCGACTGCTGGCGATGACAGGGCTGTTCTATCTGGGGCTGCTGACCACGCTCGTGCCGCTGGGCCTGCTCGCCGGCACCGTCGGCGCATTCTTCACCGTGCACCGGGACGTGATCATCGCGGTGCTTTCGATCGCCGTGATCATTCTGGGTGCGCTCATGGCGCTGGGCGTGCCGATGCCGGCGCTGCTGCGCGGCGAGACCGGCGCGGACTCCCCGGAGTCGGCGCTCTCCGTGTACCTGCTCGGCACCGTCTACGGACTCGCCGGCGTGTGCACGGGGCCGCTGCTCGGCGCGGTGCTCGCGATGGCCGCGTACGGCGGTAGCGCCCTGTACGGCGCGCTGCTGCTCGTCGTGTTCGCCGCGGGCATGGTCGTCCCACTCGTGCTGCTGTCGCTGGTGTGGCGGTGGATGCCGGCCGCACGCTGGCTGGTCCGCCCGCGCGAGCTCGTCATCGGGCGCTGGCGCAACGCATGGACGAGCATCGTCGGGGGTCTGCTCACCGTGGCGATCGGCGTGCTCATGCTCGCCACCGCGGGCACCACCTCGCTGGGCGGTGTGCTCGGCGTCGACGACCAGGCCCGGCTGGAGTCGACGCTCGGGGCCTGGTCGACGGGGGTGCCCGACTGGCTCGCGGTCACGGTGGCCGTCGCCGTCCTCGCCGCAGGCTGGCTCGTGCGCCGCCGACTCAGGCGGCGTCCTCCGCGTCCTGCAGCTGGGTCTCGATCGTCTTCGTGAACGTGTCCGAGGACTGGGCGCCACTGAGCGTGTCGTCGCCGATGACGAAGAATGGCACGCCGGTGATGCCCAGACTGTTCGCCGCGGTGGTGTCATCCTCGACCGCCTGCCGCAGGTCATCGCGGTCGAGCGCAGCGGTGAACGCCGAGATGTCGGGCACGCCCGCCTGCTCGGCGAAGCCCACGAGCTTCTCGCGCGGCATGTCGGGATGCCCCGTCTCGGGCGCCGCGGCGTACAACGTCTCGAGGTACGCCACGTAGCGGCCCTGCTCACCGGCGGCGCGGGCCGCGACCGCGGCGTCCACGGATTCGTCGCCGAAGTAGGCCACGTCGTGGAACTCGATGCGCACCTGCCCGGTCTCCACGTACCGTGTGAGGAGCGTCGGCAGCGTCTGGTTCGCGAACGAGGCGCAGTACGGGCAGCGCAGATCGGTCCACTCGACGATCGTCACCGGCGCGTCGATGTCGCCGATCGCCCGCGGGTCGTCGGCGTCGGCCCGGGCGACCTGATCGGAGAGCACCCCGCTGGGCGAGGCGCTCGCCCCGGCCGACGCGGTGGTGGTCCGATCCTGCTGGGCGACGATGACGACCACGAGCAGGAGCACGATCACGACGAGCACGAGGTTCGCCATGTGCGCGCGCCGCAGCCGGGTGCGCAGCGCGGCGATCTGCTGCTGGGGACGCTGCCCCTGCCGCGCGCCGCTGGCGCCGGAGCCCTGCGGCGTGGTCGTGCTGGTGGTGCGTCTCGTGCTGTTCCCCATGACGCTCGACCCTACCAGCCCGACCGATACCCTGCTGGGTATGTCACGACTAGGCTCGAGGCATGCTCGACCTCCCCCAGCCGCTCGACACGCTGCTGCCGCGCCTGCGCCGCCACCCCGACATCGAGGCCCGCGAGCTCGTCGCCGTGGACGCGACCGACCGCTACCTGCTCGCCGCAGCCGCGCCGCGGATCACCGCCGCCCCCGATCGCCCCGTGCTCGTCGTGGACGACACGCACGGCGCGCTCGCGCTCGGCGCCGCGACCCTCGGGGCGACCGACGTGCGCGTGTGGCAGGACGCCCTGGTCGCCGAGCACGCCCTAGCCGAGAACGCGGGGCGGACAGGGCTCGCCGCCCGCTGGCGGCAGGTCGCCGCGGACGAGCTGGGCGGCGCCGCCCTCGTGCTGATGCAGCTGCCGCGATCCCTCGAGCTGCTCGACCTGCTCGACGCACTGCTCATCGCCGACGCCCCGGCCGATCAGACCGTGCTCGCCGGCGCCCGCGTCAAGCACATGACCCATGCGATGACCGACGTGCTCGCCGGGCACCATGAGACGGTGCGGGCGACGCTGGCCCGCGGGAAGTCCCGGCTGCTCGTGGCCACCGGACCGCGCGCCGCATCCGCGATCCCGGGCGCCACCCTCCGCGCCGCGCTGACCGCCTCGGGCTCGCTCGATGCGCCGGAGGCTCCCGCACCGGACGCCGGCACGGTGGCGCCCGGCGTCCATCCGGACGGCACGGCGATCGCCCCGCTCGCGGTGCGCGCCTGGCCGGGGACGTTCGCCGGCGCCACGCTGGACATCGGCACCCGGGCGGCGCTCCCCCATGTCGCCGCCGCGGCCCGCGCCGCGGTCGCCCGCGCGACGGAGGCCGGGCACGCGCCCGTCGCGGTCGACCTCGGCTGCGGATCGGGCCTCATCGCCGTGGAACTCGCCCGCAGCGCACCCGGGCTCGCGGTCGTGGCGACCGATCAGTCCCGCTCGGCCGTCGCGTCCACACGCGCCACGGCGCGGGCGAACAGGGTGGCCGAGCGGGTCACCGTGCGCCGGGACCTGCTGTTGCACGACCAGCCAGACGCGTCCGTGGACCTCGTCGTGTGCAACCCGCCCTTCCACGTCGGGGCCGCGGTGCACACCGGCGTCGCCCACGCGATGTTCGCCGACGCCGCCCGCACGCTGCGGCCCGGCGGGGTGCTGCTCACCGTCTTCAACTCGCACCTGCATCACCGGCCGGCGCTCGAGCGGCTGGTCGGCCCGACGACGCAGGTCACCCGCACCCCGAAGTTCACCGTCACACTCACCGAGCGACGGCACAGCGCCCCGGCGCCG
The DNA here is from genome assembly GCF_008831125.1 of Pseudoclavibacter caeni. Taxonomy (GTDB): domain Bacteria; phylum Actinomycetota; class Actinomycetes; order Actinomycetales; family Microbacteriaceae; genus Pseudoclavibacter_A; species Pseudoclavibacter_A caeni. Next base: position 63,285 of record NZ_WBKA01000003.1, read on the forward strand.
TGAGACGGCGGCCGGGGCGCTGGACGGCACGGTCGGGATCCACCGGGTCGGCTCGTCCCACTGCCCGGTAGATCTCAGGGGCGCCGACCCATGAGCGGATCAGTAGTACTGGCCGTGCCGGTAGTCCCAGCTGTTGAAGTGCTGGGCGAGGATCTGCAGGATGCGGTCGAGGTAGACGCCCCGGCGGATCAGCACCGGGCACGGGGTGATCGACCGCTCGCCGTGCTGCTCGGGCACCAGGTTGCCGTCGGCGTCGACCATCGAGACCATCACGCCCTGCTCGTAGCGGGTCTCCTCGGTCTCGTTCGGCTGGATCGAGTGGACGTAGTCGTCAGCCTCGACGATGAGGTCGGCGCGCGAGGCGATGCGCTCGCCGATGCCCTCGACCCGGCCGCGATTGCCCTTGCCGGAGGGATTCGCGGAGCTCGCGAAGGCGAGCCTCCCGTGCTTCCACAGCTCGGCGGCGATCTGCTCGCCGGGGGTGCCGAAGCGGATGACGAAGCAGCTGGTGCCTCGACGGTCACGGGCGAGCTCGCGCTCGTGCTCGTCGACGAGGAAGCGCTCAGCGGCGTCGTCGCGCCAGGGCAGGATGCAGCCCATCAGGATGTCCTCATCCCAGTGCTGCTGGTAGTACGCCTCGATCTCGGGGGTCATGCGGGCGAGCGCCTTGAGCTGCTCCATCGATCCGCAGAGCACGACACCGGGCTTGTTGCGGTTGCGCTGTTTGGCCTCGAACTTCCGCTCGAGCCCCTGGCCGTCCGAGGTCATGATGATGTACCCGACCTTCGTCGGGCTCACGATCATGCCGCCGTCGCCGAGGAGAATGTCGAGGCCCTCCTGCTGCACGCCGCCGTCCCAGTGGATCGTCTTGGTGTCGTTCATCTCGCCTTCATTCGTGTTGGTGTGGTTCCGCCTCCGGGCGCACCCGAGGCTGTGACGCATGGTGGACGCGGGTTCGCGTCGAGCTCGGACGGCCACGACTCCATGCCAGGCCGTGCCCCGACGGCCCGAGCGTGTTGTGCCGCGGGCCGCACGAGCATCCAGTCTAGTCGGTGCCCGGCACAGCCCGGGAGCGACGCCGACGCCCCTCAGTCGAGGGTGACCCGCTCGCCCTCGCCGACCCAGGCGCGCAACTGGTCGACGTCGACGAAGCGCAGCAGCGCCTGCCGGTGGCTGTAGTGGGCCTGGGCGACGTACTCGTCGTAGGGCATCAGGTGCACGCTGATCCGCTCCCCCGCGTCGAGGTGCTGCTCGGCGACGTCGATGACGCCGGTGGCGACGAACACGTGGACGAACCACTCGATCTTCGTCTCCGGCTGACGCACCTCGAGCAGCCGCCAGTTGCGGAACGCGTACCCCGTCTCCTCGCGGGTCTCGCGTTTCGCCGCGTCGAGCACGGATGCGTCGGTCGGCTCGACGCCGCCGGCGGAGACCCCGCCGTGACGGACGATCCCGCTCGGCTGCTCCTCGTCGACGGTCACGACCCGCCCGTCGTCGGTGAGACCGATCGTGATGACGGTGTCGTGGCGGCGCAGCATCTCGAAGGTCGCGATGCTGCCGTCATACAACTGCTGCGGCCACTGGTACGTGTCGAAGATCACGCCGTGGAAGACACGGCGGCCCTGCGGCGGCACCCGGTGGGCGTTCGCCGGCAGCCACCGCGCCGGGGTGCCGGCCGCCTCGTCCCGCCGCTCCCAGCGCCCGGGGACAGGCCGGTCGAGCTGCGCCCGGCCGTCCTGTCTGCGACCCGTCACTGCTGCGCCCGGTCGAGGATGAGCTCGCGCACCCGCTTCGCGTCGGCCTGACCGTGCATGGCCTTCATCACGGCGCCGATGATGGCGCCGGCGGCCTGCACCTTTCCGGCCTGGATCTTGGCGAGCACCTCGGGCTGCGCGGCGAACGCCTCGTCGATCGCCGCGGTGAGCGCGCCGTCATCGGAGACAACCGCGAGCCCGCGGGCGGCGACGACTTCCCGGGGCGACCCCTCGCCGGCGACGACGCCCTCGAGCGCCTGGCGGGCGAGCCGGTCGGTGAGCGTGCCCTCGGCGACGAGCGCCTCGAGCTCGGCGACGTCGGCGGGCGTCACCCCGAGCTCGGCGACGGTCGTCTCGCGGGCGTTGGCGAGACGGGTGATCTCACCGATCCACCACTTGCGCGCCGCCTGTGCGGTCGCGCCGGCATGCACCGTCTGCTCGACCTCGTCGAGGAGGTCGGCATTGACGATGTCCTGGAACTCCCGGTCGCCGAGCGCCCACTCGGCTCTCAACCGGCGACGACGGGCAACCGGCTGCTCCGGCAGGGTCGCACGCAGCTCCTCGACCCGCTCGCGCGGGGTGACGACCGGCAGCAGATCCGGCTCGGGCATGTAGCGGTAGTCGTCGGCGTCGCTCTTCGGGCGCCCAGAGATCGTCACCCCGGCGGCCTCCTGCCAGTGGCGGGTTTCCTGGGTGATGCTGCCGCCGGCCGCGAGGACGGCCGCCTGACGCTGGATCTCGTAGCGCACGGCCCGCTCCACGGAGCGCAGCGAGTTGATGTTCTTCGTCTCGGTGCGCGTGCCGAGCTCCTGCTGGCCGCGCGGCCGGATCGAGACGTTCGCGTCGCAGCGGATCGACCCCTGGTCCATCCGGGCGTCGGAGATGCCGAGCGCCTTGACGATGTCACGGATCGCGCCCACGTACTGACGCCCCACCTCGGGGGCCCGAGCCTCGGTGCCCATGATCGGCCGGGTGACGATCTCGACGAGCGGCACGCCGGCGCGGTTGTAGTCGACGAGCGACGAGGTCGCGCCCTGGATGCGGCCGGATCCGCCCTGGTGAGTGAGCTTGCCAGCGTCCTCCTCCATGTGGGCCCGCTCGATCGGCACGGTGACCATCGTGCCGTCCTCGAGCTCGACCTCGACGGCGCCGTCGAAGGCGATCGGCTCGTCGTATTGCGAGATCTGGTAGGCCTTCGGCAGATCCGGGTAGAAGTAGTGCTTGCGCGCGAAACGGCACACCTCGGCGATCTCGCAGCCGAGCGCGAGACCCAGCCGGATCGAGTCGGTGATCGCCTGCGCGTTGACCGTCGGCAGCGTCCCCGGCAGCCCGAGGCACAGCGGGGTGACGTTCGTGTTCGGCCCGTCGCCGAACTCGTTGGGCGCCCAGGTGAACATCTTGGTGCGCGTGTTCAGCTCGACGTGCACCTCGAAGCCGAGCACCGGCTCAAAGCGCTTGACCGCCTCGTCATAGTCCATGAGTTCAGCGCTCATCGCGTCGCTCCTTCCGCATCGTGCGCGTCCCGGCCCGTGGCGGCGCCCAGCGCGGGGGCGCGGTCGATGATCGGGCCGCCCCAGCGGTCCTCCAGCAGCGCCTCCAGTGCGCCGGCGAAGGCGTACAGCCGGGCGTCCTCGAACACCGGGCCGAACGTCTGCAGCCCGACCGGCAGGCCGTCCTCCTCGGCGAGGCCGATCGGCTGACTGATCGCGGGGATGCCGGCGAGGTTCGCGGGGATCGTGGTGACGTCGTTAAGGTACATCGCGAGCGGGTCGTTCACCTTCTCACCGAGCCGGAACGCGGTGGTCGGCGAGGTCGGCGAGACGAGCACGTCGGCCTGCTCGAACGCAGCGACGAAATCGCGCTGGATGAGCGTGCGCACCTTCTGCGCCTTGCCGTAGAACTGGTCGTAGTAGCCAGCGCTCAGCGCGTAGGTGCCGAGGATGATGCGGCGCTTGACCTCGGGGCCGAAGCCCGCCTCGCGGGTGGCGGCCATCATGCCCTCGACGTCCGGGCGGCGCCCCTCGGGCATCCGTCGCAGCCCGTAGCGCACGCCGTCGAAGCGGGCCAGATTGCTGGAGGCCTCAGCAGGCAGCACCAGGTAGTAGGCGGCGACCGCGTAGGCGATGTTCGGACACGAGACCTCGACGATCTCGGCGCCGGCGTCAGCGAGCAGGGCGATCGCCTCATCGAAGCGCGCCCGCACACCGGGCTGGAACCCCGGCTGGTTGAGCTCGCGGATCACACCGACCCGCAGCCCGCGCAGTCCGGCGCCGCCACGGCCGCCGCGCGCGGCGTCGAGAAACGACGGCCAGTCGCGGTCGAGGCTCGTGGAGTCCTTCGGGTCGTGCCCCTTGATCACGTCGTGCACGAGAGCGGTGTCACGGACGTTGCGGGCGACCGGGCCGATCTGGTCGAGCGACGAGGCCAGCGCGATCGCCCCCCAGCGGGAGACCCCGCCGTAGGTGGGCTTCACCCCGACGGTGCCGGTGACGGCGGCCGGCTGACGGATCGAGCCGCCGGTGTCGCTGCCGAGCGCGAGCGGCGCCTCGAAGGCGGCGACCGCCGCGGCGGAGCCGCCGCCGGAGCCGCCGGGGATGCGGTCGAGATCCCACGGGTTGTGGGTCGGGCCGTACGCCGAGTGCTCGGTCGAGGAGCCCATCGCGAACTCGTCCATGTTCGTCTTGCCGACGATCACGGCGTCGGCGGCACGCAGCCGGGCCACCGCGGTCGCGTCGTACGGGGGCACCCAGCCCTCGAGGATGCGCGACCCGGAGGTCGTCGGCTCGTCACGCGTGGTCAGCACGTCCTTGACCGCCACGGGCACACCCGCGAGGGGGCCCAGCGGCTCGCCCGCGGCGCGGCGACGGTCGATGCCGGCGGCCGTGGCGAGCGCCTGCTCGCCGTTGACGTGCAGGAAGGCGTGCACCTCGCCCTCCACCGCGGCGATGCGCTCCAGGTGCGCCTGGGTCGCCTCCACCGAGGAGATCTCGCCGGACGCGAGGCGCGCGGCGAGCTCAGTAGCCGGAAGTCTGGTCGGATCGGTCATCTCATCCGTTCTCTGTCTGTCAGGACTGTCAGGTCTGTCAGGTTGTCTGTGGTCGTCGACCTGTCCGTCAGGCCGACGCCCGAGTGCTCAGTCGCCCAGGATCGAGGGCACCCGGAAGTAATCGCCCTCGCGGTCCGGGGCGTCACCGAGCGCCTGATCCGGGGTGAGCGTCTCGCCCGGCTCGTCGGGGCGGAAGACGTTCGTCAGCGGGATCGGATGACTCGTCGCCGGGACATCGGGCGTGGCGACCTCGTTGACGGTCGCCACCGCCTCGAGGATCTGCTCCAGCTGGGGGGTGAGCTCGTCGAGCTCCTCGTCGGTCAGCGCGATTCGGGAGAGCATCGCCAGATGGGCGACCTCGTCGCGAGAGATTTCAGCCATGGCCGACAGTCTACCCGCCGGGTCCGACCGCGGACCGGTGGCGCACCCGTGCCGTCACCGGTCCGGCGACATCCGTTCTCTCCCGACACCCCTCGCGAGAGCCCCGATCAGACTCCCGGCGCCTCGTCGCCGGTGGCCTTCCCACCGCTCTCGACTGCTCCCCCGCCGGAGGCGTCGCCAGTCACATCCGCGGCCGCCCCGGCCTCGTCATGCTGGGTGGCGTCGTGGACCTCGCCGACGAGCACCTCGATGATGTCCTCGAAGAACAGCGCGCCGACGACGTGCCCGATGTCATCGGAGACCCGGGCCACGTGGGCGCCCTGCCGCTGCATCGTCGTCAGCGCGTCCTCCAGCTCGGTGGACGCGGCGATCGTGATCAGCTGGCGGATGCGGCTGTGCGGCACCGGCTCCGCGTACCGCGAGGGCGGCAGGTCGAGCACGTCCTTCAGATGGATGTAGCCGATGAGCGTCCCGGCCGGACCGGTCACCGGGTATCGCGAGAAGCCGAACTCGCCCACCGCGTCCTCGACCTGCTCCGGGGTGACGCCCTCGGGCAGCGTCCGCAGCCGCCGCAGCGGCACGGCCACGTCGGCGGCGCGCTTCTCGGTGAACTCGAACGTGTTGCCGAGCGTGCCGGCAGGGTCGTCGAGGGTGCCCTCCTTCGTGGACTCGGCGACGATCGTGGCCACCTGGTCGAGCGTGTACGCCGTGCTCGCCGCGTGCTGCGGCCGGATGCCGAACATGATGAGCACGAGGTCGGCCCCGCGGTTGAGCGCCCAGATGACCGGCTTGAACACGCGGTCGAAGCCGACCAGGGGCGGGGCGAGCAGCAGCACGGCCCTGTCCGGCATCGAGAAGGCGATGTTCTTCGGCACCATCTCGCCGAACACCACGTGCAGGAACGACACGAGCAGCACGGTGATCACGAACGCGGCGGTCGCCGTGGCTGACTCGCCGAGCCCGAGCCACCCCAGCGGCACCTCGAGCAGGTGGTGGATCGCCGGCTCGGAGACGTTGAGGATCAGCAGCGAGCAGATCGTGATGCCCAGCTGGGTCGCGGCGAGCATGAGCGTCGCGTGCTCCATCGCCCACAGCGCGGTGCGCGCGCGCCGGGAGCCTCGCTCCGCGAGCGGCTCGATCTGCGAGCGCCTGGCGGTGACCACCGCGAACTCGGCGCCCACGAAGAAGGCGTTGCCGAGCAGCAGCACGAACAGCCACAGGATGCCGGCCCAGTCGCTCATGACTCCTCCTCCGCCTGCTCCCGGGCGGCCCGGTCGACCAGGGGTGCTGGGGCGAAGCGCACCCGATCCACCCGCCGGCCGTCCATGCCGGTGACGACGAACGTCCCCACACCGGGCTCCTCGACCACGCTGCCCACCTTCGGGATGCGTCCCAGCCGCTGCATCACGAACCCGCCGAGGGTGTCGTACGCGCTGTCCTCGGGGAAGCCCACCTGCACCTGCTCGGCCATCTCGTCCGAGCGCAGCAGTCCCGGCAGCAGCCAGCCGCCGCTGCGCAGGCGGACGACGCCGAGCCGCAACCGGTCGTGCTCGTCCTCGACGTCGCCGACGAGCTCCTCGACGAGGTCCTCCAGGGTGACGACGCCGGCGGTGCCGCCGTACTCATCGACCACGACCGCCAGCTGGAGGCTGCGCGTGCGCAGCTCGCCGAGCAGGGCGTCCAGTGGCATCGTCTCGGGCACACGGGCCACGGGGACGACGAGATCGCGCGCCCGGGTCGTCACGCGCCGGTCGCGAGGCACCCCCACCGCCTGCTTGACGTGCACCTGGCCGAGCACATCGTCGCCGTCGCGGCCGATCACCGGGAAACGGGAGTGGCCGGTGCGCCGGGCGAGCGCGATGACGTCCTGCGCGGTCTGGTCGGCCTCGACGGCCTCGACCCCGGGGCGGGGCGTCATCACGTCGCCGGCGGTCAGCTCGGAGAAGTCGAGCGTCTTGGTCAGCAGCGTCGCCGTCTGCCGGTCGAGGCTGCCGGCGAGCGCGGCCCGCTTCACGAGCGAGGCGAGCTCCTCGGCGCTGCGGGCGGAGGAGAGCTCCTCCTGCGGCTCGATGCCGAGGCCGTGCAGCACGAGGTTGCTGGTGTCGTTGAGCACGACGACCGCCGGCTTGAAGATCGTGGTGAACAGCAGCTGCGGCGGGATCACGACCCGCGCGACGGCGAGCGGCCGGGCCAGCGCCAGGTTCTTGGGCACGAGCTCGCCGAAGAGCATCGACAGCACGGTGGCCACGAGCACGGCGAGGATGCCGGTGACGGTCGCCGCGACCGGCTCGGGCAGGTGCAGGTCGACCAGCAGCGGGTCGAGGAAGCCGGACAGCGCCGGCTCCAGCGTGTACCCGGAGAGCAGCGTGGTCAGGGTGATGCCCAGCTGCGCGCTGGAGAGGTGGGTGGACGTGTGCCGCAGCGCGCCGATGAGCCGGTCGAGCCCCTTCTGGCCGCGGTCGCGCCGGGCCTCGAGCTCGGCGCGGTCCATGTTCACCAGGGTGAACTCGGACGCGACGAACATGCCCGTCCCGGCGGTCAGTGCCAGACCGATCAGCAGCAGTGCCCAGTCGCTCACCCTCTCACCAGCTCTCGGGCAGGGCCCGGCCCTCTTCGTATCCCGCGGCGGACTGGATGCCGACCGTCGCCCGCTCCCGGAACGTCGCGAGATCCCCCGCGCCGGCGTACGTGCACGCCGACCGCACCCCGGCGGTGATCTGGTCGAGGATGTCCTCCACCGAGGGACTCATCGGGTCCAGGTACAGTCTGGAGTCGCTGATCCCCTCGGAGAAGATCGCCTTGCGCGCACGCTCCAGCGGCGACAGCCGGGCGAACCGGCCGGCGACCGCCTTCGAGGAGGCCATGCCGTAGTTGCGCTTGTACAGCCGCCCGCTCGCGTCGCGTTCGATGATCCCGGGCGACTCGATCGTGCCGGCCAGCCAGGAGCCGATCATCACCGCGCTGCCGCCGGCCGCGAGGGCGAGGGCGACGTCGCGGGGGTACCGCACGCCGCCGTCCGCCCACACGCCGGCGCCGAGGGCGCGGGCGGCCGCGGCCGTCTCGAGCACGGCGGAGAACTGGGGTCGCCCCACCGCGGTCATCATGCGGGTCGTGCACATCGCGCCGGGGCCGACGCCCACCTTGACGATGTTCGCGCCGGCGCCGACGAGATCCTCGACGCCCTGTGCCGTGACGACGTTGCCGGCGACCACGGGGTGATCGACCGACACCGAGCGGACGCGGCGCAGCGCCTCGAGCATCCGCTCCTGGTGGCCGTGCGCGGTGTCGACGACGATGACGTCGACCCCGGCGTCGATGAACGCCCGGGCGCGGGCCTCGACATCGCCGTTGATGCCGATCGCCGCGGCCACCCGCAGTCGCCCCGCCGCGTCGAGGGCGGGCCGGTAGACAGTGCTGCGCATCGCCGACTTCGGGCTCGTCGTGCCCAGCACGCGATCACCGTCGAGCACGACGGCGAACTCCAGCCCCTCGTCGAACAGCCGCTGGAAGAGGGTCTCGTCGTCGGGTATGTCGGCGACCTGGAGGACGGGCTGCTCGCCGTGGACAAGGTCGCCCAGCAGCGCGTCGTCGAGCGCCCGGCCGAGCACGGTCGCGTCGATGACCCCGAGGAACCCCCCGGACGCGTCGCGCACCACGAGGCCGTGCCCCACTGCCGGCGGCAGCACCCGCCGCGCCTGCTGCACGGTCATGTCCGCGTCGACCAGGAACGGGGCGGCGAACCGGGGCGAGGCGTCCTTCACCGCGGCGACCGAGCGCAGCAGCGCCGCCTGGTCCATGTCCTGCGGCAGCACCGCGAGCCCGCCGCGCCGGGCCATGGTGGACGCCAGCCGGGGCCCGGTGACCGCGTTCATGTTCGCCGCGACGATCGGCGTGCGCATGCCCGTCACGTCATCGGTGGAGAGATCCACCCGCAGTCGGGAGCCCACCGCGCTGCGCGACGGGATGAGGAACACGTCGGAGTAGGTGAGGTCATACTGAGGCTGCGAGCCATGGAAGTGCATGATCTCCACGGTAGTGCATGCCCGCGACATCACGGCCGGACGCCTTTGTGCACCGGGGATGACACGTCGGCCGGGTCACCCCGACGCCACTCGCCGACAGGTGTCGCAGAATGACCCGGCGCTGGTCGGGGGACCCCTCGACATGCCGCTAGGCTGTTCCAAGTCAGCATTTCGATGAAGAGAGGCGATCGTCTTGGCCAGCAGCGGATCAGGCAGCTTCGACCCCCAGGAGTTCGGCGCCAATCAATGGCTCGTCGAGCAGGCGTACGAGCAGTATCAGAAGGACCCGGCGAGTGTCGACAAGGAGTGGCTGCCCGTGCTGAAGGAGTACGCGGCGCGTCAGGCCCGTGTCGCCTCCGCCCCGACGAGCACCCCCGCCGCGGCGACGCCCGCGCAGTCCGACAGCCCCGTCCCGCACGAGGAGGCCGAGCATCGCACCCCGCACCCCGGCCCGGTGCCGCCCGTGCGCTCGCAGCTGCCCACGGCCTCCCCGTTCCCCACCGCCTCCATCCCGATCGTCGGCGATCTGCCGGTGGCCCGCACGACGAGCTTCGCGCCGGCCCCGACGCCGATCCCCGCGGATCGCAACACCCAGCTCGCCCACCCGGTGCCGGCCCCGGCGCCCGAGGAGCCCCCGGCGAGGCCGGAGGCCACCCCGCTGCGCGGCATGGCCCGGGCGCTCGCACGCAACATGGACGAGTCGACCAGCGTCCCGACCGCCACGAGCGTGCGCACCATCCCGGCCAAGGTGCTCATCGACAACCGGATCGTCATCAACAACCACCTGCGCCGCTCGCTCGGCGGCAAGGTGTCGTTCACCGAGCTGATCGGCTGGGCACTGGTCAAGGCGCTCAAGGCCTTCCCCAGCCAGAACGTGTACTACGACGTCGTGGACGGCAAGCCGAGCGTCGTCCGCCCGCCGCACATCAACCTGGGCATCGCCGTCGACGTGCCGAAGAAGGACGGCACGCGCGCCCTGCTCGTCCCCGGCATCAAGCGGGCCGAGGAGCTCGACTTCGAGCAGTTCCTCGCAGCGTATGACGACATCGTCCAGCGCGCCCGCGCGAACAAGCTGACCGCGGACGACTTCAGCGGCGTGACGATCTCGCTGACGAACCCTGGCGGCATCGGCACCGTGCACTCGGTGCCCCGCCTGATGAAGGGCCAGGGCACGATCATCGGCGCCGGCGCGCTGAACTACCCCGCCGAGTACCAGGGCATGAGCGCCGAGACGATCGCCCGCCTCGGCATCTCGAAGGTCATCACCCTCACGTCGACGTACGACCACCGGGTGATCCAGGGCGCCGGCTCGGGACAGTTCCTGAAGATCGTGCACGAGCTGCTGCTCGGCGACCACGACTTCTACGACGAGATCTTCGAGTCGCTGCGCCTGCCGTACGAGCCCGTGCGCTGGGTGCAGGACGTGGCGATCAACCCGGCCGACGAGGTCGACCGCGCCGCCCGCGTCCAGCAGCTCATCCACGCCTACCGTGTGCGCGGCCACCTGATCGCCAACACCGACCCGCTCGAGTACCACCAGCGCCGGCATCCCGACCTGGACATCCTCAACCACGGCCTGTCGCACTGGGACCTCGACCGCCAGTTCGTCACCGGCGGCATCACCGGAAAGCCCACGGCGACGCTGCGCGAGATCCTCGGGCAGCTGCGCGACAGCTACTGCCGTACCGTGGGCGTCGAGTACATGCACATCCAGGATCCGGAGCAGCGCCTGTGGCTGCAGGACCAGCTGGAGCGCCCGTATGAGAAGCCCGGGCACGACCGCCAGCTGCACATCCTTGACCGGCTCAACCAGGCCGAGGCGTTCGAGACGTTCCTGCAGACGAAGTTCGTCGGGCAGAAGCGCTTCTCCCTCGAGGGCAGCGAGTCGCTCATCCCGCTGCTCGACGAGCTGCTGCAGGACGCGGCGGCCGAGGGCATGGACGAGGCCGGCATCGGCATGGCCCACCGCGGGCGGCTCAACGTGCTGACGAACATCGCCGGCAAGACGTACGCGCAGGTCTTCCGCGAGTTCGAGGGCACCCAGCCGCAGCAGACCGGCTCCGGCGACGTGAAGTACCACCTCGGCACCGAGGGCGTGTTCCACAGCACCGACGGTCGCGACATCAAGGTGTACCTGGCCGCCAACCCATCGCACCTCGAGGTGGTCAACACCGTGCTCGAGGGCATCGTGCGCGCCAAGCAGGACCAGCTGCCCGGCAGGTCGTTCAGCGTCCTGCCCGTGCTCGTCCACGGCGACGCCGCGTTCTCCGGCCAGGGCTCGGTCTACGAGACCCTGCAGATGTCGCAGCTGCGCGGCTACCGCACGGGCGGCACGGTCCACGTGATCGTCAACAACCAGATCGGCTTCACCACGAAACCGTACGACGGCCGCTCGTCGGTCTACCCGACCGATGTGGGCCGCACCATCCAGGCGCCGATCTTCCACGTCAACGGCGACGACCCCGAGGCCGTCGTGCGCGTGGCCGATCTCGCCTTCCGATACCGCCAGCGGTTCCACTGCGACGTGCTCATCGACCTGGTCGGCTACCGTCGCCGCGGGCACAACGAGGGCGACGACCCGTCGATGACCCAGCCGCTAATGTACGGCATCATCGAGTCGAAGCGCTCGGTGCGCGCGCTGTACACCTCGGCGCTGGTCGGCCGCGGTGACATCACGCAGGACGAGTACGACACCGCGAACGCGAACTTCCACGCCGAGCTGGAGCGCGCGTTCGCCGAGACTCACGAGGCCCAGTCGCAGTCCGCGTCCGTCCCGAAGGCGCCGGGCGGGGCCACCGCCCGGGCCATCAGCGACATCCAGCTGCCCGAGGCGCAGCAGCACGAGGCGGCGACGGCGATCGAGCCGCAGCTGCCGCGGGCGACGGCGATCCCGCGCGCGCTCGTCGAGCGCATCGGCGACGCGCACATGGCCGTGCCCGAGGGCTTCACCGTGCACCGCAAGCTGAAGAAGGTGCTGCAGAAGCGCTATGACATGTCTCGCAACGGGCACATCGACTGGGCGTTCGGCGAGCTGCTCGCCCTCGGGTCGCTGCTCGTGCAGGGCGTGCCGGTCCGGTTCACCGGTCAGGACTCCCGCCGCGGCACGTTCGTGCAGCGCCACGCGGTGCTCCACGACCAGCAGAACGGTCAGGAGTGGTTCCCGCTGCTGAACCTCGCCGAGGAGCAGGCTCGCTTCTGGATCTACGACTCGCTGCTGAGCGAGTTCGGCGTGCTCGGCTTCGAGTACGGTTACTCCGTGGAGAACACGAAGGCGCTGACGATCTGGGAGGCCCAGTTCGGCGACTTCGCCGACGGCGCCCAGACCGTCATCGACGAGTTCATCAGCTCCGCCGAGCAGAAGTGGGGCCAGCGCTCCGGCCTGGTCATGCTCCTCCCCCACGGCTACGAGGGGCAGGGGCCGGATCACTCCTCGGCGCGCATCGAGCGTTACCTCTCGCTCGCCGCCGAGGACAACCTGATCGTCGCCCAGCCCTCGACGCCCGCGTCGCACTTCCACCTGCTGCGCCGCCAGGCGTTCACCCGGCCGAAGCATCCGCTCATCGCGATCACGCCGAAGCAGATGCTGCGCCTGAAGACGGCGGTGAGCCCGGTGGAGGACTTCACCCAGGGCGCCTTCCGTCCCGTGCTCGACGAGACTCGTCAGATCGACCGGTCGAAGGTGCGTCGCGTGGTCATCGTGAGCGGCCGCCTCTACTGGGAGCTGCTGGCGAACCTCACGAAGTCGGGCGACGAGACGGTGGCCCTGGTGCGGCTGGAGCAGTACTACCCGCTGCCCGGTGACGAGCTGCGCGAGACGCTCGCCCAGTATCCGGGGGACGCCGAGCTCGTGTTCGCCCAGGACGAGCCCGAGAACCAGGGCGCCTGGCCGTTCCTGGCGCTGCACCTGCCACCGTTCCTCGACGGTCGCACGATCCGGGTCGCGTCACGTCCTGCGGCGGCCGTGCCCGCGGCCGGCACGCAGGGCCGGCACAAGCGGCAGGAGGCCGAGCTGATCGCGAAGGCGCTCGACTGACCCTTCTCAGCACGAGACGGCTCGGGCCGGCTCCCCCACGTCGGGGAGCCGGCCCGAGCCGTCTCGTCAGTGCTGCAGGCGCGGCCGCGTGTGCCGAGCACGTGCACACGCGGACGATGCGCGGCGCCGGCGGGCGATCCGCGCGGCCGCGACGCATGCGGCTGGCGCACGCAGACCGGGCGATGACCGGGCGTCCCGTCAGCGTTCGCGGCATGCCCGGGGACGCGGCCGCGTCCGGCCGGCGATGGACGCTACGGCACGTCCCGCATCGTCTCGATGCGGGCGATCACCCGCCGCCGCAGCTCGATCGGCGCCTGCTCGCGGCATCCGCGCACGATCACCGAGGTCAGGGTGAGGCTCAGCCGGTGCGCGTTCGTGCACTCGGGGCAGGAGCGCAGGTGCGCGTCGAGCGCCGCGCGCTCCCGGGAGTCGAGCTCGGCATGCACGTACTCCTCGAGCACCTCGCGTACATGCCCGCAGCCGCAGTCCTGCTGTCGTGACGTGTCCATGGTCACCGCTCTCCCTTCCCTGCCGCGGGTGCGCCCGGCGTCGACGCCTCCCGCGCGCCGGCGGCCGCGGCGACCTCGGCGGGGCCGCCGCCGGCGTCATCCGATCCCGTGCCCGCGGGTGCGTCCGGCGTGGCTGCCGCCGGCTTCGCCCGGCGTGTGCGGCGGCGCGGCTCGGGGATCGTCATGCCGCGCTCCCTGGCGTACTCGGCGAGCTCGGAGCGCAGCATCCGCCGGCCGCGGTGCAACCGGGACATGACCGTGCCGATCGGAGTCTTCATCAGCTCGGCGATCTCCTTGTAGGAGAATCCTTCGACGTCGGCCAGGAGCACCGCTAGCCGGAAGTCCTCCGGCAGCTCCTGCAGGGCCCGCTTCACCTGCGAGTCGGGCATGCGGTCGAGCGCCTCGATCTCGGCGGACTGCGCGCTCGTCGCGGTCGCCGACTCGGCGCCGCCCATCTGCCATTCCTCGAGCGCGTCGATGCTCTGCGTGCCCTTGGTGCGCTGCTTCTTGCGATACGTGTTGATGTACGTGTTCGTCAGGATGCGGTACATCCAGGCCTTGAGGTTCGTGCCCTGGCGGAAGGAGTCGAACGCCTGGTACGCCTTCGCGTAGGTCTCCTGCACGAGATCCTGGGCGTCCGCGGGGTTGCGGGTCATCCGCATCGCCACGCCGTAGAGCTGGTCGAGCAGGGGCAGTGCCTGCCGCTCGAACAGGTCACGTCGGGCGTCCGCGCGCTGCTCGGCCGTCGTGCTGTCGGTTCCGGAGTCACCGGGGTCGCTGGGGGCTGTCATCACCATCGATCCTACCGGCCCGGGGGATGCCGCCCGTCCCGTCCGCTCCAGCGTCATGACCGCCATGCCCACGTCCTCTCCTCCGGGCGCGCACGACGGCGACCGTCAGGCCACCGCGACGCCCCTGAACACTTAGACTTAACGAGATGCAGATTCGTGGCTATTCCAGGACCGGCGACCGCGCGGCCGTCCCGCCCGCCCGCGCCTGGGTCGCGCCCACCCCCGAGCATCCTGTGCACGGCACCGTGACCGTGCCGGGCTCGAAGTCGCTGACCAACCGCGAACTGCTGCTCGCCGCCCTGGCCAGCGGCCCCTCGACGCTGCACACGCCGCTGCACTCCCGCGACACCGCCCTCATGATCGAGGCACTGCGCCGGCTGGGCACGCGGATCGAGCCGCTCGAGCCGCCGCCTGCGGTCGCGACGACACTGCCCGGGGCGCTGCCCGCGGGGCTCGCGCCGGCCTCCGACCCGGCCTCCGACCCCGACACCGGAGATCTGCTGGTCATCCCCGCCGAGACGTTCCGCGGCGCGGTCTCGATCGACTGCGGTCTGGCCGGCACCGTCATGCGCTTCGTGCCCCCGGTCGCCGCCCTCGCTCTGGGCCCGGTCGGGTTCGACGGCGACGCGCAGGCCCGGAGGCGGCCGATGGGCCCGCTCATCGAGGGGCTGCGCCAGCTCGGCGTCACCGTCGCCGACGATGGCCGCGGCCGCCTGCCGTTCACCGTCCACGGCGAGGGACGCATCCGCGCCGGCCACGTGCGCATCGACGCCTCCGCCTCCAGTCAGTTCGTCTCGGGCCTGCTGCTCGCCGCGGCCCGGTACGAGGGCGACACCGTCATCGAGCACGTGGGCGGCACGCTGCCGAGCCTGCCGCACATCGAGATGACCGTCGCCACCCTCGCCGAGCACGGGGTGACCGTGCATCGCGCAGGGCCGACCGCCTGGCGGGTGCCCGAGCAATCGATCGCCGGCGCCGACGTGCGGCTCGAGCCGGATCTGTCGAACGCCGCCCCGTTCCTCGCCGCGGCGCTGGTGACCGGCGGCAGCGTGGCGGTGCCCGACTGGCCGGCCCACACCACACAGGTCGGGGCGCTGCTGCCCGAGCTGCTCGGCGCGTTCGGCGCGCGCAGCGAGCTCGTCGACGGGACGCTGACCGTGCACGGCGACGGGCCCGTACACGGCGCGGATCTGGACCTCTCCGCGGCCGGCGAGCTGGCGCCCACCATCGCCGCCGTGGCCGCGCTGGCCGATTCCCCCACCACCCTGCGCGGCATCGCGCACCTGCGCGGGCACGAGACCGACCGCCTCGCCGCATTGGAGAGCGATCTGCACGCGCTGGGCGGCGACGTGCACCAGACCGACGACGGGCTCGTCATCGCCCCCGCCGTGCTGCACGGCGGCGAGTGGAAGGCGTTCGCCGACCACCGCATGGCCACGGCCGGTGCGGTCATCGGCCTCGTCGTGCCCGAGGTGCGCGTGGATGACATCCAGGCCACGGCGAAGACGCTGCCCGGCTTCGCCCGGATGTGGGCCCGACTGATCGACCCCGAGCCGACCGGGCTCGCCGACGTGCCCGTCGAGGCGCGCTGATGCCGGCCTCGCCCGGCGACTGGGCAGACTGGGACGAGTCGGACGTCCGGGTCAGGCCGAACCCGAAGGCGAACCGGCCGCGCACGAAGCGGCGCCCCGCCCATGCCGACGCCCGCCCCGGCATGGTGACCACGGTCGACCGGGGCCGCTACCGGGTGCGCCTCGACGGTGCGGGCCCGACGGTGACCGCGGCCCGGGCCCGCGAGCTGCATCGCGAGCGGATCGTCGTCGGCGACCGGGTGGACCTCGTCGGCGACCTCACCGGCGCCGCCGGCACGCTCGCCCGGATCGTGCGCGTCGAGCCCCGCCGCACCGTGCTGCGCCGCAGCGCGGACGACGCCGACCAGGTGGAGCGGGTGGTCGTGGCCAACGCCGACACCCTGCTCGTCGTGGTCGCTGCGGCGAGCCCCGACCCGAGCCTGGGGTTCATCGACCGGTGTGTGGTCGCGGCGCTCGACGCGGGGATCGACCCGGTGGTGGTCGTCACGAAGACCGATCTGGCCGCCGCCGCCCCGGTGCGCACGCACCTGTCCGGCCTCGACGTCCCCGTGATCGAGAGCGCCGGCGGCTCCGCTGCCGCCCCGGTGCGCGACCTCGCCCGGGGCCGGGTGGTGGCGCTCGTCGGTCACTCCGGCGTGGGCAAGTCGACCCTGCTCAACGCGGTCGCCCCCGACGCCGAGCGCTCGACCGGCCACGTCAACGCGGTCACCGGACGCGGCCGGCACACGTCCTCGTCTGCGCTGGCGGTGCCGGTTGACGACGGCGGCTGGCTCGTCGACACCCCGGGCGTGCGCTCGTTCGGGCTCGGCCACGTGCGCCCGGAGCGGGTGCTCGCCGCGTTCCCCGACCTCGAGGCGATCGTGCCCGACGTGCTGCGCACGCCGCTCGGCGACCTCGACGCCGAGGCACTCGCCGCGCGCGTGCCAGAGGGCCGGCGCGCCCGCGTCCGCTCGCTCGTGCGGATGCTGCGGGGGCTCGCCGGCGAGGCACGCTGAGCGGCGCGAGGCCAGCCGAGCGACGGACACGCCGATCGAACGGCAGGGCTCGGCCGACCTCGACCTCGGCCGCGTGCTGGCGTCAGCTCCCAGTCCCGACGCTCCGACCGGGCGACGAGCGCCCTCCTCCGACCGGGCTACGCTGGGGGACATGCCGTTCTCACTGGATCAGGATCTCCGCCTCGCCCTCGAGCTCGCCGACGCCGCCGATGCGATCACCACCGCCCGTTTCCGCAGCACCGACCTCGACGTGCGACAGAAGGCCGACGACTCCGAGGTGACCGACGCGGATCTCGCCTGCGAGCGCCGACTGCGCGAGCTCGTCGCGGAGCGCCGCCCCGGCGACACCGTGTACGGCGAGGAGTACGGCGGCGAGCGGCAGCCCGGCCGCTGCTGGATCATCGACCCGATCGACGGCACCGGCAACTACTTCCGCGGCGTGCCGATCTGGGCGACGCTCATCGCCCTCGCCGTCGACGGCGTGCCGGTCGCGGGGGTGGTGAGCGCGCCGCTGCTGTGCCGCCGCTGGTGGGCTGCGGAGGGGTCCGGTGCGGTCGGCGTGTTCGGCCAGGGCGCGCCCGAGCCGCTGCACGTGTCGACCGTGGGGTCGATCGCCGATGCGTTCGCGAGCGTCGGCAGCCTTGACCAGTGGGATCTCGTCGACGCCCGCGACCGGGCGATCGACCTGCTCGATGCGACGCACCGGCAGCGGATGTTCGGCGACTTCCTGCCGTACATGCTCGTCGCCGACGGCTCGATGGACGTCGTCGCCGAGCCCGACCTGAAGCCCTACGACATGGCGGCGCTCGACGTGATCGTCCGCGAGGCCGGGGGCCGTTTCAGTGCGATGGATGGCACACCCGGCATCTGGTCGGGCACGGCGCTGGCGACGAACGGCCGGCTGCACGAGGCGGCGCTGGGGATCCTCTCGAACTGAGTCGCCGGCGTCGGGGCGCCGGAAACGTGCCCGTTCCCCGGCAGGCTGTGCCCCGCATCCGCCGGCTGTGCACAGGGGCGTGGCACCGACCGTCCTCTGCACAGGAGCGTCCGGGGCGCCCCGGACGAGGCGCCGCGACGACAGACTCGGGGCATGAAGACCACCGTGCTCCGCCCATCGTCCTCCGCCCAGCTGCTCGCCGCCCTGCCCGCGCTCGCCGGGTTCACGCCCCGTCGTGACCTGGTCGTGGTGCTGTTCGCCGGCCGCCGCAGTCGCGGCTGCTTCCGCGTTGACCTGCCCGTGCCGGGCGACGCCCGCACCGATCGCGAGCTGGCCCGCGTCGTCCTCGACCTGCTCGCCCGGCTGCCCGAGGTGACCGGCGTCATGCCCGTGGCGTGCACGCCGCTGCGATGCACGGAGACCGACGGGCATCCCCACCGCTCGCTGCACAAGGCGATCGCCGAGGCCCTCTCGGCCGCGGGTGTGCGCCTGCTCGACTCGTGCTTCATCGCCGCCGACGGCTGGGGCAGCTTCCTCGACCCCGGTGTGCCGGTCGAGGGGCGGCCGCTCGCGTTGATCGAGCAGGAGCCGATGCGACTCGACGCGATGCTCGCGATCGATCACGCGGTGACGGATCTTGACGACGCCGGCGTGCCGCCCGCGGCGGATCCGGACTGGGCCGAGCGCACCGGCGCCGCCGTCGTCGAGCGGGAACGCCGGCTGCCCGCGCGGCTGCGTCTGCAGGATGCGGAGCGCGCCTGCGAGGTCGACCTGCTGGATCTGCTCGAGCGGCTCGGCCGCCAGGCGGGCGCGTTCCCGGAGTCCGATCCGCGCCTGCAGCGTCTGGTGGTCGATCTCGCCGTGGTCGCCGGGGTGGACGTGCTGCGGGAGATGCTGCTCCTGGGGCTCGCCTTCGGTCCGGATGCGATCGTGCAGGCCCGGCAGCGGCTGGGCGGCATGGCGGTGCGCGGCCCTGCGCTCATGCCGGTGATCGAGCGCATCCTCGACGAGCCGCTCGCCTTCCTGCTGCAGGGACTCGTCGTGACCCCGCCGGATCGCGGTCGGCTGCACCGGGCCACGGAGGTGCTGCGGCTCGCGCTCGGCCGGGTGGCCGGCGGCCGGCGGGATGAGCTGGTGGCGATGCTCGCCTGGCTCTGGTGGGCGCTGGGGGTGAGCAGCGTGGCTGAGCGCCTCGTCGCCCCGATCCGTCGCCGCCGACCGGACCTGCTGCTCGTGCTGCTGTTCGGCTGGGAGAGCGCGGAGGGGCTCCTACCCCAGTGGGCCACCACCGCGGAGTCCGGCGACCCCGCCCCGGCATCGACTCAGTCGAGCGACGCCGGGGCGTCCTGATGCGGGGCGATGCCGCGGACGGCCTCCGGGAGACTGGCGGCCAGCTGCCCGATGGTGAAGGGCCCCCGGGCGACGGCACCGGCCCGACCATGCAGCCAGGCGCCGCTCGCGGCGACCGCGAGCAGGTCGGGATCGCCGTCGGCCGCGGCGCCCGCGAGCACCGCGCCGATGACGCCGGTCAGCACGTCCCCGGTGCCGGCCGTCGCGTGCCAAGGCGTGCCGGTCGTGACGATGACGCTGCGGGAGCCGTCCGTGACGATCGTGATGGCACCCTTGAGCAGCACGGTGCAGCCGGTCGCCCGCGCCATGGCCGCGGCGGCGGCCCCCCGCGCCTGCACCGCGGCGTCCGGCTCGTCGACCGAGTCCGCCCTCTGGGAGCCGAGACGCCCGGAGGCGGCGGCCGAGTCGGCCGGCTCCGGCGCTCCCGTCTCCTCGGCGCCATGATGGGGCGCGCCATGATGTGCGTCCGGCAACGTGACCTCGATGCCGAGCCGGGTGGCGAGCCGGGCGAACTCGCCGGCGTGCGGGGTGAGGATGAAGCGGTGCGGCCGGGCGAGCCGCTCCGGGGTGAGCAGCGCGAGCGCGCCCGCGTCGACCACGACGGGTGCCGTTCCCGCGAGCACCTCGAGCATCCGGCTGCCCAGCTCGTCATCGGCGGCCGCGGCAGGATCGAGCTCGGGCGTGCCCGAGCCGATCGCGTACGCGTCGGTGCGGCCGGGAGCGGTCACGACCTCGGGCGCCCGGTCGAGCACCCGCTGCTGCACCGCATCGGCGCCGAGATGGCGCACCATGCCGACGCCAGTGCCCAGCGCGCCGAGCGTGCTGAGCACTCCGGCGCCCGGGAACCGGGGCGACCCGGTGATGAGTCCCAGCACGCCCCGCGAGTACTTGTGGTCTCCGGCGGTGGGCCAGCGATAGGTCACCGCCGTGTCCACGGCCGTCCACAGCCGGGGCCGGGGCGAGCCGGTGACGGGATCGATGACGGTGGTCACGCCGCCTCCTCCGCGGACAGGGCGAACGCGGCCATGATCTGCGACAGGGCGCGCAGGTCGCCGACATGGCACAGCTCGCGGATCGAGTGCATCGACAACAGACCGACGCCCACGTCGACGGTGCGCATGCCGAGCCTGGTCGCCGTGATCGGCCCGATCGTCGTGCCGCAGGGCACGGCGTTGTTCGACACGAAGGTCTGCACGGCGACGCCGGCGGCCCGGGCGAGCCCGTGCCACAGGGCGGCCCCGGCGCCGTCGCTGGCGTACCGCTGGTTCGCATTGACCTTGAGCAGCGGCCCGCGGCCGGGGAGCGGATGCCGGGCCGGATCATGCCGGTCGGGCCGGTTCGGATGGGTGAGATGCCCGGCGTCGGCGGAGAGCACCCAGGAGTCAGCCCAGGCCCGCAGGCGCTGCTCCTCGTCGGCGCCGAGCTGCCCGGCGACGCGCACGAGCACCTGCTCGAGCAGCGGACCGGCAGCTCCGGAGCGGGTGCCGGAGCCGACCTCCTCGTGGTCGAAGGCGGCGAGCACGGTCACGTAGTCGGCCGTGTCGACGAGCCGCTCGCCGCGAACGCCACCCGCGATCGCGAGCAGGGCGGCGAGCCCGGCGTACACCGAGCTGAGGTTGTCGAGCCGGCCGGCGGCGAGCAGCTCCTCCCGGGCGCCGAGCAGCTGGGGCGGCTGGGTGTCGACGAGGAAGAGATCCCCGCCGGCGAGGTCACCGGGCTCGAGGCCGGCCCGGCTGGCCACGAGCGCGGCGACATCGAGATCCGGGTCGTCGGTCGTCGCGCCGAGCACCGGCTGCAGATCGCGCTGCCGGTCGAGCCGCAGATCGTCGTTCTGCCCGCGGTCGAGATGGATGGCCAGGCTCGGCACCCGCGCGATCGGACCGGTGCGCACGAGGTGCGGACGACCGGTGCGATCGAACACCCGCCCGGCGATGGCGAGGTCGCGGTCGAGCCAGGTCGGCAGCAGCGCCCCGCCGTAGATCTCGACGCCCAGCCGACGCCAGCCGTCCGCGTCGTCCGTGGCCAGATCCTTCAGCCGCAGCATCGGCGAGTCGGTGTGCGCGCCGATGATCCGCACCGGCGCAGTCGCGGCGGCGCCGCGGGGCACGACCCAGGCGATGACCGCGCCGTCGCGGACGACGACGTAACGCCCCGGCTCCGCGGGCCAGGCGTCACGCTCCGCCAGCCGGATGAACCCGGCGCCGACGAGGCGCCGGGACACGACGTCGGCGACGTGGTACGACGTCGGCGTCTGGGTCAGGAACGTGCGCAGCCCGTCGATGAAGGCGATGCGTCCGGCGTCGTCATGACTCATGGGTCGATCCTCTCGGGGATGGCACCGCGGGGGCGTCCGCGGGCGTGGTCCGGTCGATGGTGCACTGGCCGAGCACCCGGTCGCCCAGGTAGAGCACGGCGGACTGCCCGGGGGCCACGCTGACCAGCGGGTCGCGCAGGCGCACGATGACCTCGCCGTCATCCACGCGCACGCGTGCGGGCACCGGGTCGCCGTGCGCGCGCACCTGCACGTCCACGTCCAGTCCCGTTCGCACCGCCGCCGGGGGACGCCCCGCCCACGAGTGACGTCGGCCCGCGAGCTCGCGCACGGCGAGTGCCTCGCGCGGGCCGACGACCACCTGGTGGGTCACCGGTCGCACCTCGAGCACGTACCGGGGCCGCCCGTCCGGGGCGGGCCGGCCGATGTGCAGCCCGCGCCGCTGGCCGACGGTGTAGCGGTGCGCGCCCTCGTGGTGACCGAGCACCCGGCCCTCGCGATCGACGATGTCGCCCCGGGCGGAGCCGAGGTGCTCCCCCAGCCAGCCGGCGGTGTCGCCGTCGGGAATGAAGCAGATGTCGTAGCTGTCGGGCTTGCTCGCGGTCTCGAGCCCGCGTCGGGCCGCCTCCTCGCGCACGAGCCGCTTGGAGGGGGTGTCACCCAGCGGGAAGATCGCGTGCTCCAGCTGCTCACCGGTGAGCACGCCCAGCACGTACGACTGGTCCTTCGCCCAGGCCGCGGCGCGGTGCAGCTCAGGCCCGTCCGGCCCGGTCACAACGCGGGCGTAGTGCCCGGTGCACACCGCGTCGAATCCCAGCGCGAGCGCCTTCTCCAGCAGCGCGGCGAACTTGATCCGCTCGTTGCACCGCAGGCACGGGTTGGGGGTGCGGCCGGCCGCGTACTCGGCGATGAAGTCGCCGACGACGTCCTCGCGGAACCGCTCGGAGAAGTCCCACACGTAGAACGGGATGCCGAGGCGTGCACACACCCGCTGGGCGTCGGTTGCGTCCTCGATCGTGCAGCAGCCGCGGGAGCCCTGGCGCAGCGTCCCCCGGGCGCGGGAGAGCGCCAGGTGCACGCCGACGACCTCGTGGCCGGCACCGACCATCCGCGCCGCGGCCACCGAGGAGTCGACTCCGCCGCTCATCGCCGCGAGCACCCGCATGTCCTCCGCCTTCCGTCCCGCCTCAGTGTAGTCGCGCGGTCGTCGCGTGCCCCGGGACGCGAGCCCCGGCCGCACGCGTCGGCGCGGGCCGCGCGTCGCCCTGCCGCTCGCACGGGCGCCGCCCCGCGGCGCGCGATGGAGCGGGCCGCTCCTCCTCCGTGCCGCTCGCGCGGATCTCGCCCCGGCCGTGCCAGGCGGCGCGGAAACCGGCGGAACGGCGCCGGGCGCTGCTTAGAACCGGGTGGGCCGCCGTGCGCTCATGCCGGCCCGGCGGGCGCGGGCGACCACCTCGGGCAGCACCGCGAGCACCGCGTCCACATCGGCCGCCGTGGTCCGCTCGCCGAGGGTGAACCGCAGCGCCGAGCGGGCGTCCGCGGCGTCGAACCCCATCGCGCGCAGCACGTCGCTCGGCTGCGGGATCGCCGCGCTGCAGGCGGCGCCGGTGGATGCGCGCACCCCCGCTGCGTCCAGCAGGAACAGCAGCGAGTCGCCCTCGCATCCCGGGAAGACGGCGTGGACGTTACCGGGCAGCCGCTCGTCGCCACGGGCGCCGGTGACGATCGCGTCCGGCACCTCCCGTTCGATGCCCGCGATGAGCCGGTCGCGCAGGACGGCCGTGGCCCGCGCCCGGTCGGTGCGCGTGGTCTCCGCATGCTCGGCCGCCACACCGAACGCGGCGATGCCGGGCACATCGAGCGTGCCACTGCGCACCCGACGCTCCTGCCCGCCGCCGTGCAGCAGCGGCACCGGGGTGACGTCCCGGCGCAGCAACAGCGCACCGACACCCATCGGCCCGCCGATCTTGTGGGCGGCGACGCTGACCGCGGCCGCGCCCCAGCCGTGCAGGTCGACCGGGATCTGCCCGTAGGCGGACACCGCGTCGACATGCACCGGCACGCCATGCGCGGCGGCGAGCCGGACGACCTGTCGCACCGGCTGGATCGTGCCGACCTCGTTGTTCGCGGCGAGCAGGGAGACGAGCGACACCCGGTCGCCGCTGGCGTCGAGGATGCGCTCCAGCCGGTCGAGGTCGACGCGGCCGGCGCGGTCGACGGGCACCCGCTGCAGCTCGGCGCCCTGCCGCTGCGCCAGCCAGGTCGCGGCGGCCTCGCTCGCCCGGTGCTCGGCCTCGGGCAGCACGATCACCGGGTGGTCGCCGGCGGTGTCGCGCCACCAGTGGATGCCCTTGATCGCGGTGTTGACCGACTCGGTGCCACCGGAGGTGAACACGACCTCGGCCGGATCCGCGCCCGCGGACGCCGCGACCCGGGCCCGGCCCTCCTCCACAAGCGCCCGGGCGCGCTGGCCCGCCGCGTGCACGGAGGCGGGGTTGCCCACGTCGCGCGCCACGGCGACCCAGGCGTCGAGCGCCTGAGGCAGCATCGGCGTGGTCGCCGCGTGGTCGAGGTAGTGGTCGGTCCCCGCCCGCCGCGACGACGGGCGCTCGGGCACCGAGTCGGTCATTCCGGACGGCCCCGACTCAGAACAGCAGGCTGGCCATGCGGGTGCGGGCGGCGTTGACCGCGGGCTCCCCGTTGCCGGTGAGGTCGAACAGGGCGATCAGCCGCGCCTGCAGGTCGCCGCGCCGGCCCGGATCGCCCCACAGCTCCGGGCGCAGCAGGCGGTCGAAGGATGCGGCGGCGTCCCCGCCGAGCCACAGCCGGTCCGCCTCGGCGAGCGCCCGGTCCACGGGGTCGGCCGCGTCGGCCTGGGCCTCATGCGCCTCCACACGCTGCACGAGCTGGGCGAGCAGCAGACCGTGATGGGCGATCGCGTCCTTCGGCGTGGTGTCGAGGATGCGCTGGAATCGCTGCTCCGCCTCCGCGGGACGCCCCTGGTCGAGAGCGTCCTGCGCGGCCTGCTGCTCCGGGGTGAGGGTCGGCGCGGCATCCTCCGCCGGAGCCTCCTCTGGCACGTCGACGACCTCGATGATCCCCTGCTGGGCGGCCAGCTGCAGCACCTGATCGATCACGGGCTCGATCTGGGCCGCGGCAGGCATCCCCTCGAACAGCGGGATGGGCTGGCCGGCGATGACGGCGAGCGTCGTCGGCAGGGCACGGGCCTGCAGCGCCCGGGCGATCTGGGGATGCCGCGAGGCGTCGGCGATCGCGAGCAGCAGCCGGCCGCGGCGAGCGACTGTCAGGTCTGTGAGCGTGTCGACCAGGGCGTCGTCCTGACCGGTGCCGCTGACCAGCGCGAGCAGCAGCGGCGTGTGCGCGCTGCGCTCGATCGTCTCGGCGAAGTTCTGCTCGGTCAGGTCCACGACGAGGGCGGCGCGGACGGCGTCATCCGGCGCCTGCCGCCCGGCTCCGCCTGCGGAGGACGACGTCTGGTCGAGGCTCACGGCCCCGTGCATGTCGACGGGCAGATGACGCCCCTGCCCCTGTGTGCTCTCGGTCACTTACTCCAGCTCCTTCACCGACGCCTGCTGCCAGGAGTAGCCGACGAGCTGCGCCTGGCCACCGGCGTCCTTGGGCACGCTGAACACGAGCATCGTGCTGTACGTGCGCTCCAGTCCCTTCTTCGTCTCCGACGCCCCGATCATCGCCGCGTCGAGCGCCGGCAGATCCTTGATCACCCCGTTCTCCTTCGCCGGGCGGACGTCCCACGTCTCGTCCAGACTGACGAAGACGAGCCCGTCGCCGTCCGCGGTGGCGAGGGCGATCGGCTCGGTCGCCCCGGCCGGATAGCTCACGTCGAGCTTCCCGTCCTCGCCGAGCTTGTCCCGCTGCTGCGTGACCTTCTCACGCCGGGTGGTGAGGAACTCGTCCGCGGTGAACTCGGTCGCGAATTGGCTCGAATCGCCGTTGAGCAGGATGTCGCTGTACCGGGTACCCGCCTGGCTCGCCGGGATGCTCAGCTGGTCGTCGCCGAGCATCGTGGTGCCGACCAGCTCGCTGGGCAGATCCGGCACACCGGCGAAGAGGTGGCTGATGATCGACACCACCTTGTAGTTCTCCCGCGGCGAGTCCTGGCGCAGCACCATCAGCCGCTTCGGCTGCCCCTCCGCCTGATCGTCCTCGACGGCCACCATCACGGTGCGCGGGAAGTCCGCCGAGGTCGGCGGCAGGAACACCGACATGGGCGACGAGACAACGCGATCCGGAAGGGTGGCTTCACCATACTTCGCCTTGATCGTGTAGGCGCCCTGCCGTGCGGAGAGCGCTTCGCCGGCGAAGCGGGTCGCCAGCAGGTCGCCGTCGAGCGAGGCGTCGGCCTGGTCGGCGACCTGCGCCACCTCGTCGAGGATCGTCTGGAAGTGCGCCTTGAGCACGGGCGTGGTCGACACTGTGTCGTCGGACGGCGCCGTCGCGCTCTCCGACTCGGTGTCGGACGCCCCGGAGGCGCAGCCGGTCACCGCGAGTGCCGAGGAGATGGCGACCGCGAGCAGCGCCGCCAGACGACCGGGGCGACGCATGCTGCGCGTGGACCGGCTCGAACGGGGCGACGCCTCCGGCCGGGACCGATCTGGATTGGCGAGGGCGGACCCCGCGGCGTCATCCGTCCCGGAGCCGCCCTGCCCCGGGGCATCGGCGTCACCGTCCGTCGTGTCGGCGGGACGCGGCGCCTCCGCGTCCTCCGCACCGGCCACGGACTCCCGCACGTCGACGGCCTCGGCGCCGCCCCGCCCCAGCCGCCGGCGCCGGTGCGAGCGACGTCGCGGCCCGCGCCGGTCGGCGAAGCGGTCGATGAGCAGCAGGACGAACCCGCCGAGCAGCAGCAGATAGCCGATCACCTGCAGCGGGCGCACCCACGGGGTGGGGTTGATGTTCGGCCAGGTCACGGTCACGTCGGCGGGTGCGGGATGCGTCCCGTCGCTGGCGATGATCACCGAGGTGCTGGAGCTGGAGTCGACCTCCATGGTGAGCGTCCCGCTGCCGCTCTGCTCGGACGTCCACAGGTCGGAGCCCGCGGGATCCGGCACCGTCGCCTCGTCACCCGACGCGGACACGGTCAGGTCGCGGCCCTCGGTGCTCACCCGGTTGACCTGTGCGTCGGCCACCCAGGCGTCCACGTCGTCGGAGGGGCCGACCGCGGCGAAGGCACGGTCGGTGCCGCTGACGCGCACCGTGGCCTTGCCGTCGTGCTGGTCGAGCACCGTGCCGTCGATCACGGTCAGCGGCGCGTCGGCGGAGCCCTGCTCGCTGATCGCCGGGGTCTCGATGATCTCCGACGGCGGACGCCAGATCGTCTGCTGCCCGAAGCCGATGATCAGCGCCAGCGCCGAGACGGCGAACATCACCACGGCGGTGTAGAAACGCAAGATTGGGGCCCTCCAGTTCTTCCCATAAGACCCTAGAGCATCGCGACGCGGATGCGGAAACCGCGACGGGCGCCCTCCGCGCGCCCGCAGCGGGTCGCTCCCGCGGGGTGTCGGTCGTGACGGGCTTCGGGCGCCCTCCGCGCGCCCGCAGCGGGTCGACTTCACATCCGGGGTGTCGGTACGCTGAGAGCGGTCGCGCGACGGCACCCGCCCGTGACCGGAGGGATTGAGGAACATGCTGCCCGATGACACCGCATCACCCAGGCCGTCCGACGCCTCGTCGGCGGCCACGGCACCGATCCCGGACGTCGATCAGGTGCCCGAACCGACACGCCCCGCCTCCGCCGCGCCCGAGGCCCCACCCGCCGACGCGCAGCCACGCAGCGGACCGCGCCGACTCAACCTGGCACTGAGCTCCGACAACAGCTTCGTGATCGGCCTGATCGGCACCCTCGGCGTGCTCACCGCCCTCCTCATCGGCGGGATGATCTCCAGCAGCGCGCTCATCATCACCTACATCGGCGCGGCGCTGTTCCTCGCACTGGGGCTCGACCCGATCGTCCGCGCGCTGATGCGGATGCACCTGCCCCGGGGACTCGCCGTGCTGGTCGTGTTCCTGGTGTTCGTCGGCGTCATCGTGGGTGTGGTCTTCCTGATGATCCCCGCGATCAACCAGCAGGTCGAGGACGCCGTGGCCAACGCCCCGGTGCTCGCCGACGTGATCTCCCACCAGGAATGGTTCCAGCAGGTCAACGAGCAGCTCGGCGGCAGCATGACCGCCTGGCTGGACAGCGCGCAGACGTACATCTCGAACCCCTCGAACGTGCTGCAGCTGGCCGGCGGGCTGATGAGCTTCGGCGCCGGTGTGACCACCGCGCTCTCCGCGACGGTGATCATCGTCGTGCTCACGCTGTACTTCATGGTGTCGCTGCAGGGGCTCAAGCGTGGGCTGATCTCGCTGATGCCCGCCTCGAAGCGCGTGCGCGCCACCCGGCTGAGCAACCGGGTGTTCGAGAACGTCGGCAAGTACGTGGTGTCGCAGACGATCATCGCGCTGATCAACGCCGTGTGCGCGTACATCGCGATGTCGATCCTCGGCGTACGGTTCCGCGAGGTGCTCGCGGTGGTGATCTTCCTGCTCGCGCTGCTGCCCCTGGTCGGCTCGCTGTCGGCCGCGACACTCACGACGCTCATGACCGTGGTCACCCAGGTGCTCGCCGACCCCACGGACATCAACCTGTGGCCGGCGCTGTTCATCCTCGTCTACTACCTCGTGTACATGCAGATCGAGGCATACGTGCTCACGCCGCGCATCGTCAACCGGGCCGTGCCCATCCCGGGAGTCGTCGTGGTGATCGCCGCGCTCCTCGGCGGGTCACTGCTGGGTGTGTTCGGCGCGCTGCTGTCGATCCCGACCGCTGCATCCGTCATCCTGCTCATCCAGGAGATCTGGATCCCCCGGCAGGATCAGCGCTAGCCGCGCGTCACCCGCCGACTGCCCGGGCGTCCCCCCGACCCACGAGATACGGGATGCGGTCACCGGGCACCGGCACACGGGCCGTCCGCGGTGGTCACCCCTCGGGGACGGGCCACTCGGTCGGCAGCGGCAGCGCCTGCGGCCGCACGGCGCGCACGATCTCGGTGAGCGCCTCCCGTGTCTGCCGCTCCCCCACCCACAGGTGTCGACACCCGGGCATGGCGATGACGCGGGCCTCAGGCACGACCGCGAACCGGCGGCGAGCCTCGTCGGGGCGGAGGAAGTCGTCGAGCTCGGGCACGAGCACCACGAGCGGACGGCCGCTGCCGTGCCAGCGCGCCAGCTGGGCCTCGGTGGTGCGGTGCAGCGGTGGAGACAACAGGATGGCACCGTCGGCGGGATGGTCCAGCCCGTACTCCAGCACGAGCTCCGTGCCGAAGGACCAGCCGACCTGCCAGGGATGCGGCAGCGCCCGCTCCGCCACGAAGTCCATGGCCGCGGCGAGGTCGAGGCGTTCGCCCACCCCGCCGTCGAACGCGCCCTCGCTCGTGCCGCGCGGACTCGACGTGCCGCGGGTGTTGAAGCGCAGCACGGCCAGATCGGCCAGTGCGGGCAGTCGCCAGGCCGCCTTGCGCAGCAGGTGGGAGTCCATGAAACCGCCCTGCGTGGGCAGCGGATGGAACGTGACGAGCGTCGCCACCAGAGGACGTCTCTCGGGCAGGGCGAGCTCGCCGACGAGCGCGAGCCCGTCAGCAGTGTGCAGCGTCACGTCCTCGGCCCGCCGTGGCAGGCGGGTGTTCGCGCGGATCTCCATCGCGGTCGGTCAGTACCAGCCCGTCGACTGCGAGTGCGTCCAGGCGCCGCACGGGGTGCTGTAGCGCCCGGCGATGTAGCCGAGGCCCCAGGTGATCTGGGTGGCCGCGTTCGTCTGCCAGTCCGCGCCGGCCGAGGCCATCTTGCTGCCCGGCAGCGCCTGCGGGATGCCGTACGCGCCCGAGCTGGCGTTCGCGGCGTTCACCCGCCAGCCGGACTCCTTGTTCCAGAGACTGACGAGACAGGCGAACTGGTCGGCTCCCCAGCCGCGCGCCTGCACCTGCTCCCAGGCGACCGCCTGCGCCCCGGTGGGGTTCGCAACGACGGCGGGGGCCGGCGTCGCGCCGGCGGTCGCGGCCGCCCCGGAGGTGTCGGCATCAGTGGTGGACACGGCGACCGGGACGGGCGTGTCCGCGCTCACGAGCGCGTCGCCCTGCGCCGCCTGCACGGCGACCGCGGTCTGCGCGACCTGCAGCAGCTGCGGGCTCGGCGGCTGCTGGGTCTGCTCGCTGACCTGCTCTGTGATCTGCGCGACCTCGTCGGCGTAGGCCGTGTTCGCGCCGCCCACCGCCACGAAGAGCAGGGCGCCGGCGGCGCCCACGCTCGACAACTGGACGAACCGAGGCCAGATGTGAACGCTCATCGCAGTCCCAGCTTCCTGCTGCAGGCAGGCCACTGCCCCCAGCCGCTCGTCGTCTGCAGACTCTGTGCGACGGCGATCTGCTGCTCGCGCGTCGCATCCGCCGCGGTGGCGCCGTACGCGCCGCCGCCCATCGCCTGCCAGGTGCTGTTGGTGAACTGGAGGCCGCCGGAGAAGCTGCCTCCGCGGATGCTCCAGTCGCCCCCGGACTCGCACTGCGCGAGCCGATCCCAGACCGAGCCATCGGCGACGGCCGCGACGGCGCCCGTCGTCGGCTCGGCTGGCTCGGCGGTCTGGGCGCCCTGCTCCGCCTGGCTCGACGCGTCGACGCGGACGACAGGCACGACCGGGGTCTCCGCCCCGACCGGCTCGTCCGTCATCGTCATCGCGGTCGCCGTCGCGCTGAGCCCGACCGTCGTCTGGCCGGGAAGGGACTGCCGCCCGAGCGAGGTGGCCGGCGTCTGGGTCACGGCGACAACACGGCCGTCATCGGCCTGGGCGTCCGAGCCGTCCAGGGCGGTGGCGCTGTGGGCCCCGGCGCTCACCACGGTGAAGGCGACGGCACCGGCGAGCAGGACTGCTGGGGTCTTCAGGAATGCCATATCGAACGAGAGTCTACCGGAAAGCGTGCCGAGACTCGAACCCGCGACACCGTGCGGGCGGACGCCGCATACGCTGGCTCGACTTCTGGGGGCGAACAGAGCGGCTGCTGCCACGGGGCCCGGGTCGGACCCCGGCCAGGCATCGCGACGGCTGCATCCCCCGTGCGGAGAACGCGGCACTCGGCCACGAATCACCCCACCGCGAGCATGATCTCGACCGTGCGGTCGAGCAGGGCGTCGACCTGACGCTCCGAGTAGCCGTTCCCCTGACGGGCGAACACGGCGTCGCGCACCTCCTCGATCGCCAGCGGTTCGCCGGTGCGAAAGTAGGCGACGATGCGGTCGCCCAGACGATCCACCTGGTGACGGTTGTACCCGACGCCGAAGATCCCGGCCCGCCGGAACCGATGTCCCTCCTGCCGCAGCAGCCGTGCGACGACGACCCGAGCCTGGTCGCGGGCGAGCTCCTGCCATTCCCCCTCGCCCATGGCGGCGATCGCCTCGTCGCGCTCGCGCATGGCGAAGGCTTCCTCCAGCCGGTCGAGCGCCGCGTCGACGGCCTTGGGGTCATAGCCCTCGCGGACCAGGTCGAACGCCGCGGTGCGCACGGTCTCGGCGGTGATATCCCCCCCACCGGTGTCATACGCCACTCGAGCGCGCTCGAGCAGGTCGTCGACCTGGTCGATGTCGTACCCGCGCCGCCGCTTCGGAACTCGTTCGAAAACCGTCATCACACCCCCATTCTGCCAGACCGCGCGTGCACGCTCACACGAGCGCCACTCCGGCCCACCACGCGATCAGCAGGGCCAGTGGCACGGAGGGGACGACGGCGTCCAGTCGGTCCATCACCCCACCGTGCCCCGGGATCCACCGGCTCATGTCCTTCACCCCGAGCCAGCGCTTGATAGTGGACTCGACCAGATCACCCGTGGTCGCGGTGATCGTGGTCAGCGGCCCGAGCACGAGACCCCACCACCACGGTGCCCCGGTCAGCAGCGGCACCGAGATGCAGGCCGCGATCGTCGAGCTGACCAGCGCACCGAGCTGTCCCTCCCAAGTCTTCTTGGGACTGATCCGGGGAGCCAGCGGGTGACGCCCCACCAGCACGCCGAGCGCGTATGCACCGGTGTCGTTCGACACGACGGAGATGAGCACCACGAGCAGCCAGGCCAGACCGTCCGGCAACGTGACGGTGAGTCCGACCGTGCCGAGGCAGCCCCCGACGACCAGGATGATGAGCGCCGACCACAGGGCACCCGGGCCCACCGGCGCCCCCCGCAGACGGCTGACGACCGCTCCGGCGAGCGCGCCGAGGAGGACGACCGCCACGAGCACGAAGAGCAGGGCCATCCCTCCCGCCCACCAGGCGACGCCGGGCAGCACCCCGGCGAGGATGCCGGTGAGCACGGCGGAGGGCCGCAGTCCCCGGTTCGCGAGGGCATGCGCGATCTCCGCCGCGGCGACACCCGTGACGAGCATGGCCAAGACGACGAAGGCCTCGGTGGAGATGAGGATCGCCCCGAGGACGATCGCCCCGAGCAGGAGCCCCATGCCGATCGCGAGCGGCAGGTTGCGCCCCGCACGCTGCTCGAGCTGCTCGTTGGCCTGTTCGACCTGATCGATCAGCTGCCGCACCTGCTGGTGCCGCTCGTCCGCTCGCCTCCGCTTCACCATGTCGTCGCCTCCGCCCCCCTCAGACCTCGAGGAGCTCGCTCTCCTTGCGCTTCAGCGAGGCGTCGATCTGCTCGACGTGCTCCTTGGTGAGCGCGTCGATCTCCTTCTCACCGCGAGCGATCTCGTCGTCGCCGATCTCCCCCTTGAGAGCGTCGAAGTCGTCGTTGGCCTTCCGCCGCAGACTGCGCACGACCACCCGGGCCTCCTCGGCCTTCTGCCGGACGAGCCGCACATACTCGTGTCGCCGCTCCTCGGTCAGCTCGGGCAGGGTGACACGGATGACGTCGCCGTCGTTGGTCGGGTTGACCCCGAGGTTGGGCTGATCGCGGATCGCCTTCTCGATCTCATGCAGCGCCGATTTGTCATACGGGGAGATCAGCAGCGTGCGCGCCTCGATGTTCTGAACCGAGGCCAGCTGATTGAGGGGGGTCGGTGTGCCGTAATACTCGACCGGAATGTTCTGGAAGAGCGCGGGGTTCGCCCGGCCCGTGCGCACCTGAGCGAACTCGTCACGGGCGACCTCCACAGCCTTCGCCATCCGCTGATGGGTCTCATCGATGATGTCCTTGATCATTTCTCTCTCCTTGCAGCGGGGTGGTCCGGCGCCGGCTGACGCCCGCGCCTCGACCGGGTCAGACCTCGGCGCGCACCCGGGTGCCGATGTCGGCCCCGAGGATCGCGCGGGCGATGTTCTCCTTGTCATCCATGCCGAACACCCGCATCGGCATGGCGTTGTCCATGCACAGACTGAACGCGGTGGAGTCGACGACCTTCAGACCGCGGACGAGCGCATCGTTGTAGGTGATCGCGTCGATTCGCTCAGCCGTCGGGTCAACCTTCGGGTCGGCCGTGTACACGCCATCGACCCCGTTCTTCGCGAACAGCACCTCGTCGCAGCGGATCTCCAGCGCGCGCTGGGCGGAGACGGTGTCGGTCGAGAAGTACGGCAGCCCCGCCCCGGCCCCGAAGACGACGACGCGGCCCTTCTCGAGGTGGCGGATGGCGCGCAGCGGGATGTAGGACTCGGCGACCTGGGTCATCTGGATGGCCGACTGCACCCGGGTGTCCACCCCCGCCTGCTGCAGGAAGTCCTGCAACGCCAGGGCGTTCATCATGGTGCCGAGCATGCCCATGTAGTCGGCCCGGGCGCGGTCCATGCCGCTGCGGGAGAGCTCGGCGCCCCGGAAGAAGTTGCCACCGCCGACGACGATGGCGACCTCGACCGTGCGCGAGGCGATCGCGATCTGCCGGGCGATGGCCGAGACCACGTCGGGGTTCACTCCGAGCGAGCCGCCGCCGAAGGCCTCTCCGGAGAGTTTGAGCAGCACTCTGCGACGTCGTTCGATCACCACGCACTCCTTTCGCGGGCCGGGGTCGGCCCGAGGTCGTCGTTCACGCGCCGGACGGCGTGCGGACTGGTACATCGGCCCGAGGCCGAACGGACATGCTCCGTGCGCACACCGGTCTCAGACGCGCGGAGCACGACGGTGGCCCGGTCGGATCGACCGGGCCACCGCGGTGATCAGTTGCCCACGCGGTAGCGGACGAATGCCGAGACCGTCAGGCCGGCATCCTTGAGCACCTGCGCGATTGACAGCTTGTGATCGCGCGCGTACTCCTGGTCGGGCAGCACGATCGTCTTGAAGAAGCCGTTCACGCGGCCCTCGACGATGCGCGGGATCGCCTTCTCGGGCTTGCCCTCGTTGCGCGAGGTCTCCTCGGCGATGCGCCGCTCGTTCTCGACCTGGTCGGCGGGCACCTCCTCGCGGGTGAGGTACTTCGGGTCGGCGAAGGCGATGTGCTGCGCGATCGAGTGCGCCGTCTCCGAGTCGTCGCCAGTGTACGCGACGACCACGCCGACCTGCGGGGGCAGATCCGGGTTCGTGCGGTGCAGGTAGACCGCGAACCGCTCGCCCTCGAGGTTCGCAACGCGGCGCAGCACGATCTTCTCGCCGATGATCGAGCTGACGTCGGTGATGAGATCCTCGACGTTCTTGCCCTCGACGGGTGCGCCCAGTGCGGCCTGCTCGTCCGAGGCGCCGACCTCGGCGACCGCGGTGAGGATCTGCTCGGCCAGCTCGATGAACCGCTCGTTCTTCGCGACGAAGTCGGTCTCGCAGTCGAGCTCGATGAGGTACGCGTGCCGGCCGTCGACCTTCGCGGCCACCAGGCCGTTGGTCGTGGTGCGGCCGGAGCGCTTGGCCACGCCCTTCAGCCCCTTGACACGCAGCAGCTCGATGGCCTTGTCGACGTCGCCCTCGGCCTCGTCGAGCGCCTTCTTGCAGTCCATCATGCCCGAGCCCGTGCGCTCGCGCAGGGCCTTGACGTCAGCAGCGGTGTACTTTGCCATGTTCTTCCGTCTCTCTCGCTGTCTCGCTGTGAAGTGGGTTCACTCGGCGGCCGGTGCGGTCGCCTCGGCGGGCTTCGCCTCCGCGGGCGCCGCCTCCGCGGGCTTCGCGTCGGCCGGGGCGTCAGCCTGCCCCTGCGCCAGCAGCTCGCGCTCCCACTCGGCCATCGGCTCGGCCTGCTCGCCGGAGTCCTGGGCTGCGCTGTGCCGCTCCATCAGCCCGGCGGCGCACGCGTCGCCGATGATGCGGGTCAGCAGCGAGACCGAGCGGATGGCGTCGTCGTTGCCCGGGATCGGGTACGCGATGTCATCGGGATCGATGTTCGTGTCGAGGATGGCCACGACGGGGATGCCGAGCTTCTTGGCCTCCTGCACGGCCAGGTGCTCCTTGTTGGCGTCGACGACCCACAGCGCAGACGGGGTCTTGTCGAGGTTGCGGATGCCGCCCAGCGTGCGCTCGAGCTTGTCCTTCTCACGCTTGAGGATGAGCAGCTCCTTCTTGGTGTGGCCCGAGCCGGCCACGTCGTCGAAGTCGAGCTCCTCGAGCTCCTTGAGCCGCTGCAGACGACGGTGCACCGTCGAGAAGTTCGTGAGCAGGCCGCCGAGCCAGCGGTGGTTGATGTACGGCTGGCCGACGCGCTGGGCCTGCTCGGCGATGGCCTCCTGAGCCTGCTTCTTGGTGCCGACGAAGAGGATCGTGCCGCCGTGGGCGACGGTCTCCTTCACGAAGTCGTACGCGCGGTCGATGTAACCGAGAGACTTCTGCAGATCGATGATGTAGATGCCGGAGCGCTCGGTGAAGATGAAAGGCTTGACCTTCGGGTTCCAGCGCCGGGTCTGGTGTCCGAAGTGCACGCCGGCGTCGAGCAGCTGGCGGATGGTGACAACGGCCATGGCCGTGTTCTCCTGTTCTGCGCGGGTCGTCCCGCGCCTCTCACGGTTGTCACGGACGCCGGTCAGCGTCCGTCCTGGTGCCCACGCGCCATCCCACCGCCGAGGCGGACCGTCGGGATGACGACGCTTGATGAGCACGCGAAGTCGGCGGCCCGGGGGCCACCGCTGCGTCAAGCATAGCCCACCCGACGACGTGCTTCGCGCCCCGCCGCGCCGCGGGGACGTGCCTGCACGAGCCGACGTCCCCGCTCCGCTGCGCGCGTCCCGCAGGTCGATCCGCGAGCGCGACCATGCGAGCGTCTTCGGATCGCCGCCGGCGCCCTCGCGTGCGGACGCGACACAGCCGGCACACGTGGCCGCGTCCGTCCACAGGCGACCATGCGTGCTGGTCGACGCGCACGGGGGATGCTGTGCTGTCGGCATGCACCGCGCCCCGCCCCGTCTCCTCGTCCCGCTCGTCCTCCTCGTCACGCTGCTGCCGCTCACCGTGTCATCGACGCGGGCCTCGCCGCACGCATCCGCCATGACGGCGGAGCAGCCGGCGGCCCGCACCGCGGCCTCCGCAGACCAGGTCGGCCAGCCGTTCCGGACGCTCGACGCCCTGCTGACCGGCCTCCTGCCCGTGGCGACGCCCGCCGCCCCGCTGACCGCCACGCCGGTGGAGGCGCCCGTCGCATCCGCGCGGTCCACGGCGAGCGCGCCCCCGGGGCTGCCCTCCCCCGCCCCGTGCGTGGAGCTGCCGTGCTGGTCCTGGCCGGTCGCCCGGCCCTCCGTCATAGAGGCGTTCCGCGCGCCCCCGCATCGCTATGGCGCCGGCCACCGCGGGGTCGATCTCGCCGCGGCCGCGGGAGACGCGGTGCTCGCCGTCGCGGACGGCACGGTCACCTTCGCCGGCCGGGTCGTCGACCGACCGGTCGTCACCGTGTCACACGAAGGCGGCTGGCGATCCAGTCACGAGGCGGTCGAGCCGGCCGTCACCGCCGGCGACGCCGTGCGCCGAGGACAGGTGATCGGTCATGTGGTCGCCGGCCCGCACTGCGCGGATCGCTGCCTGCACCTCGGCGCCCGACACGGCGAGGACTACCACGACCCGGTGCTGCTCATCGAGGGCGCGGTGCCCTCCGTCCTGCTGCCACTGCCTTGAGGACACGCCACGTGGACGCGCGGCCGGGCCCGGGGATCCCGGCACGGCCGACAGCTGGCTCGGGGACGTCCTGCACGGATGGACTCCGGCGGCCACGACAGAGCAGCGGTTCGGGGACGCCCTGCGCGGACGGGCCGAGTCCTGCACCGCACTGCAAGGTTGTGCGCTCCCCCGGACGTGCTGCACCCCAGCCGTGCAGCACCCCGGGGCGCCCCTTAGGCCCGCGGATGCGCCTGCAGATACGCCTGGGTCATCCGTTCCATGGAGACATGCGTGTAGATCTGCGTCGTGCCGATGCTCGCATGCCCCAGTATCGTCTGCACCGCGCGCAGGTCGGCGCCGCCGTCGAGCAGATGGGTCGCCGCCGTGTGCCGGAAGGAGTGCGGGCCGGCCGGCCGGGCGCCGACCCGGGACAGCGCCTCCGTAACCACGCGCCGCACGGTGCGCACGTCGATCGCCCCGCCCCGCGCGCCGAGGAACACCCGCGCGGTCGACCGGCCGTCCCGCCGCCGTCCGAGCAGCTCGGGGCGCCCCGTGGCCAGATAGCGGTCAAGCGCGGCCAGCGCCGGGTCGCCGACAGGAACCACGCGCTCACGGTCGCCCTTGCCGATCACGCGCAGCATGCCCCGGTCATGGTCGATCGCGCCGAGCTCCAAGGTGGCGAGCTCGGAGACGCGCAGCGCTGAGGCGTAGAGCACCTCGAGCATCGCGGCGTCGCGCTGGGCGACCGGGTCCGGCCGCGGGTCGGCGGCAGAGCGCGGCGCGCAGGCCTGTGCGTCAGCGGCGTCCAGCAGCCGGCGCATCGTGCCCCGCCCGTGGACGACGGGCAGCTGCCGGCCGTGCCTGGGCACGGCGAGCCGGGCGGCCGGGTCGATCGTGACGAGCCCCTGTTCGAGCAGCCAGCGGCCGAACATCCGCGCGACGGTGGCGCGACGGGAGAGCGTCGTGCGGGCGAGCCCCCGCTCCGCCCCGTCACCGAGCCAGGCGCGCAGCACGGCGTGCGAGAGCGTTGCGATGGTCGGCGGCGTGGCAGCGTCCGCCGCGCCGGCGGACCGCACGCACCAGCCGACGAGATCGCGCAGGTCCACCCCATAGGCGCGCACGGTCCGCGGGGAAAGCCCCCGGGCCGTCTGGGCCCGCACGAACGCGTCGACCACACCGGCCAATGGCTGTTCCGCATCTCTCTGCGGTCGTCCTGCGGCGTCTGGCGCCGGCTTCGCCTCCTTCCAGTCCGACACGCCCTCGGTAGGTGCGTCGGGGGTGTGCAACCTGGCTCCTGACTCCATGCTCCCCAGCATGCCACCTCGCGGTCGGGCATTCTGAGGCGAGATGTCCGACCGGCCGAATGGCCAGGACGGCCGGGCGGCGCGCGGTCTCGTCTCCGGGCTCCAGACATCCGTCATCCCCGTCGCCAGCGTCCGTCCCCCGTCCTGACGGCGAGGCCGAGCAGCTCGAGCTCCCCGAGCCCGGCGGAGACGGTCGTCTCGGCGAGACCCGCGCGCGCCGCGAGCGCCGCGGTCGGGGCCGGCTGCCGCGGGTGCAGCGCGTCGTGCAGGCGCACGAGCTCGGCGCGCAGCCCGGCGACCGGCGAGGGCTCGAGCTCCGGTTGCAGGGCGAGCATGCCGAGGGCCTCGTCTCCGGTGGCGACCAGCTGGGCGATGCCGTCGCGGATGATCCGGTTCGCCCCGGCGGATGAGCCGGAGACCACGGACCCGGGCACGGCGCCGATCGGCCGGCCGAGCTGGGCGGCATGCCGGGCCGTGTTGAGCGCCCCGGAGCGATGCCCCGCCTCTGTGACGACGACCACGGCCGCGAGCGAGGCGATCAACCTGTTCCGCTGCAGGAATCGCCAGCGGGTCGGCGCGGTACCCGGCGGCTGCTCGGCGACGAGGCAGCCGCGTTCGGCGATCTCGCGCAGCAGCGGCTCGTTGCCGGCCGGATAGAGCCGGTCGAGTCCGCCGGCGAGCACGGCGACGGTGTCGCCACCGACCGCGAGCGCGGTGCGGTGGGCCTGGCGGTCGACGCCGTACGCGCCGCCGGAGAGCACGGTGAAGCCCTGCCGACACCAGGCCTCGGCGATGTCGGCGGTGACCTGCAGCCCGTACGGGGTCGCGGCACGCGAGCCGACGAGCGCGCCGACCCGCGGCCGGTCAAGCAGCTCGGCCCGGCCGAGCGTCCACAGGCACACCGGCCCATGCTCGCCGAGGTCGGCGACACGGCGGGGCCAGGCGTCGTCGCCGGGCAGGAGCACGCGCAGGTGCAGGCTCGCCGCCGAGCGCAGCGCGCCGACGAGGCCCCGATCGCCGAACCGGGGCCGCCAGCGGGCCAGCGCCCGCGTCGCATCCGGTGTGGGCACGCCCGGCAGGGTGCCGCGGATCGAGGCCGCGGGGGTCATGTCGGGCAGGGCGTCTGGGGTCGGCAGCGCGGCGAGCACGGCCAGCAGAGCGGCGACGGCCCCGGCCTCGGCGATGAGCGCGCCGGCCACACCGTCGCCGGGCTCGACGAGGAACGACCACCACACCCGGGCGAGCAGCTCCGCGGCGCGCTCGGGGTCGTGCTCGGCCCCCGGGTGCAGCCCGGCGAGCGCGGTCTCCACGTCGGCGCGCTCCGGCGGGGTGAGGCGATGCCACGCGGCGAAGCGGTCGAGGAGGATCCGAGCAGTGGACGGGGACGACGGGCTCATGCGATCGCCTCCACGCCACGCCAGCGCAGCGCCCGGGCAAGGTGCTCCGCATGCGGCCGGTCGACCTCGTCGAGGTCGGCGAGCGTCCAGGCGGCGCGCAGCACCCGATCGTAGCCGCGCAGGCTGAGCAGGCCGTGGTCAAGGGCCCGGTCGAGCGTCGCGGTCGTCGCGGGCCCGAGTCGCAGGGCTCCGCGCAGCACCGCTCCCGGCACCCGACCGTTGACGTCGAGCCCGTGCGGGGCGAGTCGATCCACGGCGCGCCGGCGGGCGGCGACGACCCGGCGCAGCGCCCGGGCGCTGTCCAGCTCGGCGCGGTCGGCTGCGAGGACGTCGCGGGCGCGCACCCGGCCGACGGTGACCCGCAGGTCGATGCGGTCGAGCAGCGGGCCACTCAGCCGGGCGGTGTAGCGCATGCGCTGCGCCGGAGTGCACGAGCAGGAGCCGTCCGGTTCGAGCGCCCGCCCGCACGGGCAGGGGTTCATCGCCGCGACGAGCTGGAAGTCGGCTGGCAGCCGTGCCTGCCGGCCGCCGCGGTGCAGGGTGATCGTGCCCGTCTCCAGGCACTGGCGCAGCGCATCGAGCACCCTGGAGCGGAATTCGGGCGCCTCGTCCAGGAAGAGCACGCCATGGGCGCTCAGCGACACGAGCCCCGGCCGCAGCCCGGTGCCGCCGCCGATGAGCGCCGCCATGGTGAGGCTGTGGTGCGGGGCCTCGAACGGCGGCCGGTCGACGAGCCCGCGCACCCCACCCGGCGAGGTGATGGAGCGCACCGCGGTGGCCTCCAGCGCCCGGTCGCGGTCGAGCGGCGGCAGGATGCCGGGCAGCGTCTGGGCGAGCAGGGACTTCCCCGCCCCGGGACTGCCCTCGAGTAGCAGGTGGTGACGGCCGGCGGCGGCGACCACGAGCGCCTCCACGGCCTCCGGCTGGCCGCGCACGGTCGCGAGATCCGGCGGGACCTCATGCCACCCGACCCTCGGATCGACGTCCGCCGTCCCGCCGCCCGGGTCGAGAACGCCGCCGGGTGCGCCCCGGTCGCGCGGCGGGCGTCGGACGCCGCCGAGGTCGCCGCCGAGGCGGCCGATGAGTTCGGCCAGGTCGTGGACGCCGGCCACGTCGACCCCGGAGACGAGCCGCGCCTCGGCCAGGTTCGCGGCCGGCACCACGGCCCGGGTGCGACCGCCCGCCCGCGCGGCGAGCAGGGCCGGCAGCACGCCCGGCACGGGCAGCACGCGACCGTCGAGACCGAGCTCGCCGAGCACGACCGTCTCACGGGCGCCACTCCGGGAGAGCGCGCCCTGCGCGGCGAGGACCGCCGCCGCGATCGCGAGATCGTGCATCGCACCGTGCTTGGGCAGATCGGTCGGGGCGAGATTGACCGTCAGCCGGGTGTCCGGGTACTGCAGGCCGCTGTTGCCCATCGCGACGCGCACCCGGTGCTCTGCCTGTGCGACGGCGGTGTCGGCCAGCCCGATGATCCGGGTCGCCGGCAGGCCGGAGCTGACATCCGCCTCGACGTCGATGACGACGCCGTCGACGCCCTGCAGCGCCACGCTGCGGCTCGTGCCGAGCGCCATCACACACCCCGCCGATGCTCGATGACGAGCCCGTCGGTCAGCAGGCGCACGCCGATCGCGTCCAGCCGCACGGGGCCTGGCCAGGCGGTCTCTCGCTGCTGCAGCCAGCGGCCGATCAGCCGGCGCAGGCGTCGGCGCTTGCGGTCGTCGATCGCCTCGAACGGGGTGCCATGGCGCGTCCCGGCGCGCGTCTTGACCTCGACGAACACGAGGCAGTCGCCGTCGCGGGCGATGATGTCGATCTCGCCCTCCCGCCCGCTGCGCCAGTTGCGGTCGAGGATCTCATAGCCGAT
This sequence comes from Pseudoclavibacter caeni, assembly GCF_008831125.1. Taxonomy (GTDB): domain Bacteria; phylum Actinomycetota; class Actinomycetes; order Actinomycetales; family Microbacteriaceae; genus Pseudoclavibacter_A; species Pseudoclavibacter_A caeni. Next base: position 104,537 of record NZ_WBKA01000003.1, read on the forward strand.
GTCGCGCAGCCAGTGGGCGGCGTGCTCCTCGCCGCGCGGGCCGAGAGCGACGCGGGGGCCGCCGGCCCGGGACGTGGTCGGATCGGGCGGCGGCGAGGCGGCGGCCGGCGGCTGGGACGTGGTGGTGTCTGTCGTGGTCATGCCGGCAGGATCGCCGGACGGGCGTGCGCGGAGCCACCGCGGTCAGCGGGATGTGGAGAGCACGACCCGGGTCGACGCGCTGTGCCGAACGCGGAGCCGCGAGATCACCGGCAGCACGGGCGGATGCCGGCGGCGACCGGGACCGTCAGGCTCACGGCTCGTCGATCGACAGCTCGCTCGGCAGCTCGAGGTCGTGGGCGGCGAGCTCCTCGACGTTGACGTCCTTGTAGGTGAGCACCCGCACGCGCTTGGCGAAGCGATCCGACCGGTAGATGTCCCAGACCCACACGTCACCGAGGTTCAGCTCGATGTAGAAGTCGCTGCCGACGTCACGACGCTCCATCGTGACCTCGTTGGCGAGGTAGAAGCGGCGCTCGGTCTCCACGACGTACTTGAACATGTGCACGACATCGCGGTACTCGCGATACAGTGCGAGCTCAGCGTCGCGTTCGTAGTCATCGAAGTCCTGGGGATCCATACGGCCTCTCACTCTAGTGCAGCCACGTGCGCCGGTGCAGGGGGCTCGGCCCGAGCCGGGTGATCGCCGCCCGATGCTGGGCGCTGCCGTACCCGCGATTGTGCTCCCAGCCGTACCCGGGGTGCGCGACCGCCAGCTCGACCATCAGATCGTCGCGCCACACCTTCGCGAGGACGCTGGCCGCGGCCACGCTCGCGCAGTCGCGGTCCGCCTTCGCGCGCACCCGCACCATGACGTCCCGCTCGCCGGCGAGCCCTTCGGAGAGCCAGTCGGCCGTGCCGTCGAGGATGACGGCGACCCGGGCGTCCCGGGACAGGCCGGCGAGCACGCCCGTGACCGCGTCCACGGCAGCCGCGCGCAGGCAGGCGACGATGCCCTCCGCGTCGATGCGGGCGCTGTCGACCGCGGCGACGCGCCAGCCGACCGCCCACGCGCGCAACGGGGCGACGAGGGCGTGGCGACGACGGTCGGTGAGCATCTTCGAGTCGCGCAGCCCCGCGGGCCAGACGCCGGTGCGCGCGGTCACCGCGGCCGCGCCGACCGCGACCGGGCCGGCCAGTGCGCCGCGCCCCACCTCGTCGCAGCCGACCACGACGTCCGCGCCCGCGTCGAGCAGCTCCCGCTCCAGATCAAGCGTGGGATCGGCGACGGTCACTCGTCCTCGTAGAGGTCGGAGCGGTCGGGCACGTCGGCGAACACCTCGGGGTGCGCGTCGAGCCCCTGCCACCGCGAGGCGGGCCAGGAGACCACGAACGCGCGGCCCACGACATCGTCGACGGGCACCGTCCCGTGGCCGGGATCGCTCGTGTGGGCGCTGGAGTCGCGGGAGTTGCCGCGGTTGTCGCCCATCACCCAGATCGAGTCAGCGGGCACTGTGACGTCGAAGGTGCGCGCGCACGACGCATTGCCGGGGTTGACGTACGCGCTCTCGTCGAGCTCGACGTCGTTGACGGTGATCGTGCCGCCGACCCGGCTGCACACGACGTGGTCGCCCTCGACGCCGATGACGCGCTTGATCAGGTACTGCTGGGAGTCGGAGTCGCCGAGGCCGACGAAGGTCAGCGCGTCCTGCACGCCGCGACCGAGGCTCCAGCCCTGCGACGCGCCGGGCGGCGTGGACAGCCACCCGCCCGGGTCTCTGAACACGACGACGTCGCCGCGGCTGAGCCCGAAGGGGTTCGGCTGCATCCGGTTGACGAGCACGCGGTCGCCGACCTGCAGCGTCTGCTCCATCGACCCCGAGGGGATCGAGAAGGTGCGCACCACGAACGTGCGCAGCAGCGTCGAGAGCGCCAGCGCGATGACGACGATGATCGCGAGATCCCGCAGCGTGCGCAGGAACGCGCCGCGCGGCTCGCGCCGCGGGGCGTCCGCGGCGCCGCGGACCCCCGCTCCGCCACCGGCGGCCTCGCCGTGGTCGCCATCAGACGAGGGCTGGCCTGCGACGTCGGCCTCCCCCATCACGTCGTCGGTCGACGCCGGCCGCTGCCGTCCGTCCTCAGCCGTCATGTCGTTCCTCGAGCCTCCCGGGGCGCACCGGGTCCCGGCGCGCCGCATCTCATTCTTCCCCGTCGTCCCGCGCGCGTGCGACGGGCGCGGGTATCGATCCGGTCACGATCGCGGACACGCGAACGGCCAGCGACCGCCGTCCTCGGGCGGCCGCTGGCCGTTCATCGTGCTGCGTCGACTCAGCGCTTCTCGCGGATCTTCGCCGCCTTGCCGCGCAGGCTGCGCAGGTAGTACAGCTTCGCGCGCCGCACGTCGCCGCGCGAGACGACCTCGATGTGATCGATGACCGGGGAGTGCACCGGGAAGGTGCGCTCCACGCCCACCTGGAACGAGATCTTGCGCACGGTGAAGGTCTCGCGCACGCCGGCGCCCTGGCGCTTGATCACGATGCCCTGGAACACCTGGATGCGGCTGCGGCTGCCCTCCACGATGTTCACGTGCACGCGGACGGTGTCACCGGGACGGAAGTCCGGGATGTCGCTCTTCAGCGACGCGGCGTCGATCTGGTCCAGCGTGTTGCTCATGGTGATTCGCTTCCCGCACCTGCCGCGGGTCAGGCGCTTGTGATGATGGATGTTCGCAGTCGGCCTTCGCTCCCCTGCGGCAGAGACATGGCCGATGACACAGTCGACGATTCTCTCACAGCAGATGCCGCTGATGCAAACCTACGCCCTGGATGCTGACCGCCACGATGACGACGTCTGGCGGTCTTCGGCGCAGACCGACGCAGGAGGGGTGCGATGGCTGCCGACGGGCGGCGGGATCGGCGCGAGCCGGCGCACGGGACGCGGACGGCTCAGCCGAGCAGGTCGGGGCGCATCCGCCGGGTGCGCTCGAGCCCGGCCTGCTGCCGCCACGCGGCGATGCGGCCGTGATCGCCGCTGAGCAGCACCTCGGGCACCTCGAGGCCGCGCCACACGCGCGGCTTCGTGAAGCTGGGATGCTCCAGCAGCCGCGCGTTGTGCGACTCCTCCACGAGCGACTCGGGGTTGCCGATCACCCCCGGCAGCAGCCGGGCGACCGCCTCGACCACCACGAGGACGGCGACCTCGCCGCCGTTGAGCACGTAGTCGCCGATGCTCAGCTCGCCCGTCCGCCAGCGCGACGCCGCGTAGTCGACGACCCGTTGGTCGATGCCCTCGTAGCGGCCGCAGCAGAAGACGAGGTGCCGCTCGCCTGACAGGTGCACCGCGGCATCCTGTGAGAACACGCGTCCGGCCGGCGTCGTGAACAGCACGAGCGGGTCGTCGTCGGCGCCGTCGAGCACCGCGTCGAGCGCCTCGCCCCAGGGCTCGGGCCGCATGACCATGCCCGCTCCCCCGCCGTACGGGGTGTCGTCGACGGTGCGATGCACGTCATGGGTGTGGTCGCGCAGGTCATGCACGTGCAGGTCGATGATGCCGTGCTCGATGGCCCGCCCGACGAGCGAGACGCGCAGCGCCTCGAAGTACTCCGGGAAGATGGTGATGACGTCGAGACGCAGCCGGGCGGTCATGCCTCGGCCTCGTCGGGGACGTGCTCGAGCACCTCGGCGACCTCGGCGGCGGGCACGGTCTCGGCCGCGGCCTCGCCGTCGTCGGCACGCTCGAACAGCCCGCCGGGCGGGGTGACTGACAGCGTGCGCGCGGTCAGGTCGACGCCGGTGACGAACTGGCGCACGAGCGGCAGCAGCACCTCGTCGCCGCCGGTGGGCGGGGTGATCGCGAGCAGATCCTGCGCCGGCAGATGGTCGACGCGTGTGACGGTGCCGAGCGTGTGCTCGCCCGCGACGACACGCAGCCCGATCAGCTGGTGGTCGTACCAGGCGTCCGGCTCGTCGGGCAGCTCGCGCTCGTCATGGTCGATGGTGAGGATCGCGCGGGCGATCGACTCCGCCGCGGTGCGGTCCTGGATCTCCTCGAAGAACGCGACCGGACGCGTCTGGTTGTACCAGCGCAGCTCGCGCAGGGTGATCGTGCGCCCGTGCCACGGGGAGTCCTCCGGCACCTGCAGATTGAAGACGGCCCCCGGCACCATCCGGTGCGCGGGGTCGTCGGTGTACAGCTCGACCTTCAGCCCGCCCTTGAGTCCGTGCGGCTTCGTCAGACGGGCGATGCGCAGCTGCAGCATCAGGCCGCGTCGGTGTCGACGATGTTGACGCGGACGCGACGGCCGTCGGCCAGTGCGTCCACCACCGTGCGCAGCGCCTGGGCCGTGCGGCCGGACCGGCCGATCACCCGGCCGAGATCCGCGGGCGCGACACGGACGTCGATGACGTCCTGCCGACCCGCGCGGCGCTCCTCGACGAGCACGTCGTCAGGCTCGCTGACGATGCCTCGCACCAGGTGATCGACGGCCTGCTGCAGCATGGTCACGCCTCGGCCGGGGTCTCGTCGGCGTCAGTGGCCGGCGCGGCCTTCTTCGTCTCGGTCTTGGGCAGGATGACCGACTTCTTCTTCGGGTCGCGCTCGAAGGGAGCCTTGGGCTCCTGCGGCTTCACGGTGCTCTTGGCGTCCTTGTCGCCCTTGAAGCGCTGCCAGTCGCCGGTCAGCTTGAGCAGCGACAGCAGCGTCTCGCTCGGCTGGGCGCCGACGGACAGCCAGTACTGCACGCGCTCGGAGTCGATCTCGATGACCGACGGATCGGCGGTCGGCACGTAGCGGCCGATCTCCTCGATGACGCGGCCGTCGCGCTTGGTGTGCGCGTCCGCGACGACCACGCGGTACTGCGGCGCATGAACCTTGCCGACACGCTTCAGACGGATTTTGACAGACACGTTGCTCCTGAACTCACTCGTTGTTCGAACCCGGCCATGCCTGTGGGGTCGCATGGCGAAAAGCTCTGGACTGATCGCGCGCACGCCGGATGAGAGGGTCCGCCGGGCACACGGGTTACCGACGCCCTATTCTGCCACATCGGGCGCCATCATGCGCACCCGCCCCGGAGGCCCGGCGCGTTGCACACTGTTCCGCACGGCGAGCGTCCGCGGCGCGCGGCGGCCGGATCCGCGGTCGAGGCGCCCCGTGGCGCGTTGCGAACAGTTCCCAACCGGCGGACATCCCGACGGTCGTCTCCGGTACGCTGACCGCATGCGCATCGACTTCGCGGCATCGCGGCCCTCCACTCTCGGCGTGGAGTGGGAGGTGCTGCTCGTCGACCGCGAGACCCGGCAGCCGACCGCCCGTGCCGACGAGGTGCACCGCGCCCTCGCGGGCACCCCCGAGGGCGCCCGGCTCGATCACGAGCTGCTCGAGAACACCGTCGAGATCGTCACCGGCGTGCACGAGACCGTCGCCAGCGCGGTCGCGGAGATCGACCGGGTCCGCCGTGCGGTGCTCGACGCTGCGGACGCCCTCGGCCTCGGCGTGCTGTGCGCGGGCACGCACCCATTCGCGGACGCCGTCCAGCCCTTTCGGCACAGCGAGCGCTACCGTCAGCTGATCGACCGCACGCAGTGGTGGGGACGTCTCATGGCGATCTACGGGCTGCACGTGCACGTCGGCCTCGACCGGGTGGACAAGGCGATCCCGGTGATGCACGGCATGCTGAGCCTGCTGCCCCACCTGCTCGCGCTGAGCGCGTCGAGCCCCTGGTGGCAGGGGGTCAACACCGGGTACGCGTCGAACCGGGCGATGCTCTTCCGCCAGCTGCCCACCGCCGGACTGCCGATGTGCGTGGACGGCTGGGCCGGCTTCGAGACGATCATCGACGGGATGGTCCGCACCGGCGTCATCGGCGGGGTCGACGAGGTGCGCTGGGACGTCCGCCCCGCCCCGCGGTTCGGCACCGTCGAGAACCGGGTGTGCGACGGAGTGCCGACGCTGACCGAGGTGGCCGCGCTCACCGCGTTCGTGCAGTCGGCGGTCACCGATCTCTCCCGGCGGCTCGACGCCGGCGAGACGATCACGCCGCTGCCCGACTGGGTCATCGCGGAGAACAAGTGGCGAGCGAGCCGCTACGGCCTCGCCGCCGAGATCATCACCGGCCCGGATCTCGCCGAGGCCCCCGTCGTCGAGCAGATCCGGCTGGAGGTCGCCCGGCTCGAACCGGTGGCCGCCTCACTCGGCTGCGCCGCCGAGCTGGCCCTGGTCCCGGACGTGCTCGCCGCGGGCGCGAGCTACCAGCGCCAGCAGCGGGTGGCCGTGCGGGCGAGCGGAAGCCTGCCCGCCGTGGTGGACGCGTTGGTCGCCGAGTTCGCCGCGGGCCGTCCGCTCGCCGCGTGAGCACGACCCGGATGCGTCCGGCGGACGCCCGGCTCAGCGCTTGAAGATGTCGCCGAGTCCGCCGAGGCCGATCGTCTGGTCGGGGTCGATGCGCGCAGCGCCGTTCGGCGCCTCGCCCTGCCCAGTGGCGCCGAACGCGGAACCTCCGGAGGTCATCGCCTCGGCGGCCTGCTCGAGCGCCTGCCGGCGGGCGCGCTCCTGACGCTCGCGCAGCGCGGCCTCCTCCTGGGCGCGCTTGGCGGGGTTGCCGCTCTTCGCACGGGCCTTGCCCTTCTTGCCGCCCTTCGCCTTCCGGCCGCCGTGGCCGAGCGATCCCATGCCGGGGATGCTCGGCATCCCGCCGCGGGCGACGGACTTCATCATCTTCGCCGCCTGCTCGAACCGCTGGACGAGCTGGTTGACCTCGCTGACGGTGGTGCCCGAGCCGTTCGCGATGCGCAGCCGGCGCGACCCGTTGAGGATCCTCGGGTTGTCCCGTTCGGCCTTCGTCATCGACTGGATGATCGCCTCGGTGCGGGTGAGCAGCGAATCGTCGAACTGCTCGATCTGCTGCCGCATGCCGGCCGCGCCCGGCAGCATCCCCAGAAGCTTCTTCATCGAGCCGAGCTTCTTGATCTGCTGCATCTGCTTGAGGAAGTCGTCGAGGGTGAACGCCTCGCGGGCGATCTTGTCGGCGACCTTGCGGGCCTCCTCCTCGTCGAAGGCCTTCTGCGCCTGCTCGATGAGGGTGAGCACGTCGCCCATGTCGAGGATGCGCCGGGCCTGCCGCTCGGGGTGGAACACCTCGAGATCCTCGAGCCGCTCGCCGGTGGACGCGAACAGGATCGGCTTGCCGGTGACGCTCACCACCGACAGCGCCGCGCCGCCGCGGGTGTCGCCGTCGAGCTTCGAGAGCACCACGCCGGTGAAGTCCACTCCCTCGTCGAACGCCTTGGCCGTGGCGACCGCGTCCTGGCCGATCATCGCGTCGATGACGAACAGCACCTCGTCCGGGTCGATGGCCTTCCGGATCGCCGCGGCCTGCTTCATCATCTGCTCGTCGACGCCGGTGCGCCCGGCCGTGTCGACGATGACCACGTCGTGCTGCTTGTCCCGCGCGTATCGGATGGACGCCTTGGCCACCTTGACCGGATCGCCGACGCCGTTGCCGGGCTCCGGCGCGTACACCGACACCCCGGCCTGCTCGCCGACCACCTGCAGCTGGCCGACGGCGTTGGGACGCTGCAGGTCGGCCGCCACGAGGATCGGCGTGTGTCCCTCCCCGCGCAGCCGCAGGGCGAGCTTGCCGGCGAAAGTCGTCTTGCCTGCGCCCTGAAGGCCGGCGAGCATGATGACCGTCGGCGGCTGCTTGGCGAACCGCAGGTGCCGGGTCTCTCCGCCGAGGATCGCGACGAGCTCCTCGTCGACGATCTTGACGACCTGCTGGGCAGGGTTGAGCGCCTGGTTGACCTCGTCGGAGAGCGCCCGCTCGCGCACCCGGGCGGTGAATGCCTTGACCACGGTCAGGGCGACGTCCGCATCCAGCAGCGCCCGACGGATCTCGCGGACGGTGGCATCGACGTCGGCTGGGGAGAGCTTCCCCTTCGTCCGCAGGTGGGCGAAGGTCTTGACCAGCCGTTCGGAGAGGTTCGAGAAAGTAGCCATACTGCGTGCGAGTCTACCTGACCGCTCCTCGAGACGGAGTGCGGGGCGCGGGCGGTGCGGTTGGCATTGCGAGAACGACGCCGAGATCGCATTCCTGCACACCTGGCGCATCCCCATCGCGATCCCGCACGTATCCGACACCGAGGTCGCAGAGCACCGCACCGCAACGGACCAGACACGTGCATCCGCGCGACCCCGACGACGCAGACCCCATTCCCGCGCTCTCGATGCAGAGACGCGCTCTCGATGCGGAGAACCGCAGGGGAAGCACAAGACATCCGGCGTCACGTTTTCGGGAAGGCCGAACGACGACGTTCTCGAGACGGCCGGAGGACGTTCTCGAGGTGGCCGGGTGCCGCAGTGCGGCGACTGGGGATGGCCGCTGCCGCACACGCCCGAAGCCGCGTGACGGCGACAGCCGACCACTGGTCAGGAGCCACTGGCCACGCTCTCGGGGCCGCAGGAGACGCACGCATCCGCGATCTCACGCACAGCGCTCCGAACACACAGCGCTGGATTCGACGTCTGAGCCCCGACTCCCGGGCGTGCCTCCCCGTCTCCGCGGCACTCGGCCCAGCACGGCGGCGTCGCACGAGAGAGTCACATGCCTCCCCGCACCGCTCCGTGCGAAGAGCGGCCCGGGAACGAATCCGCCGGCATCACCGCCAGACCGGGCTCGCTCACCCGAAGAGCACGCGCACCTCGTGGTAGCGCTCGGGCGGCACCGACTTCGTCTCCTGCAGCTCGGCGAGGGCGACGCTGACGATGTCCGTGCCGCGCAGCGCGACCATCCGCCCCCACTGCCGCCGAGCGACGAGCTCGATGACGTCGATGCCCAGTCTGGTGGCCAGCACGCGGTCGAACGAGGTGGGCACGCCGCCGCGCTGGATGTGCCCCAGCACGGTGGCACGCGTCTCGATGCCCGTGCGCTCGGCGATCATCGGGGCGAGCACCTCGGCGATGCCGCCGAGTCGGGGGCGGCCGAACCCGTCGAGGCCCCTGTCGGAGTGCGCCTCAGTCATCCCCGGCAGGGTGAACCCCTCGGCGACGACGATCATGGGCGAGCGGCCGCGCTCGTGCACGGAGGTCACCCACGCGCAGATCTGCTCGAGCGACTCCGGATGCTCCGGGATCAGGATCGCGTGCGCGCCCCCGGCGGTGCCCGCGTGCAGGGCGATCCAACCGGCATGGCGGCCCATCACCTCGAGGATCATGCACCGGTGATTCGCGTTGCCCGTGGTGCGCAGTCGGTCGATCGCCTCGGTGGCGACCGAGACGGCCGTGTCGAACCCGAACGAGTAGTCGGTGCCGTCCAGGTCGTTGTCGATCGTCTTCGGCACGCCGACGATCGGGATGCCATCAGCGTGCAACAGGTGGGCCGCGCGCATCGTGCCGTCGCCGCCGATCGCGATGACCCCGTCGATGCCGTTGCGCGCGAGCGTCGCGAGGATCCGGTCGGGCTGGCCCTCCGGCGTGCGGTAGGGGCCGATCCGGCTCGTGCCGAGGATCGTGCCGCCCTCCTTCGCGAGTCCGCGGACGCTGGTGCGGTCGAGCGACATGAAGTCGGCCTCGATCATCCCCCGCCAGCCGTCGCGGAAGCCCACGAACTCCTGGCCGTACACCTCGGTGCCCTTGAGCACCGCGCCGCGGATGACCGCGTTGAGCCCCGGGCAGTCGCCGCCGGAGGTGAGGATGCCGATGCGGCGCGGCACCCGTGCCATGTCGACCGGGTCGGTCGGCAGCGGCTGGAATCGTCCCTCGCCCGCCCGGACCGGCGAACCCGCTGACGCCTCGGCCGGCCGCACGCCCCGTGGCCAGGCATGCGGGTCGGCCCGCGCACCGGTCTGGGACGCCGCCGGCGAGCCGGACTGCGTCATCCCCTGCGATGCCGGCTGGCCCACACCCTGCGATCCATCCTGCGGTGCTGCGTCAGCGGTCATCGTCTCCCCTTCGTCGTCCCGGCATCCGGCGGGCCTGCCACCCGTGGAATCGGCGTCATCCTAGCAATCGCGTGCGACGCGCAGATGTCCGGCGGTCATGCGCGGACGCCAGCCGCGCGACCCCCCGCGCCCGGCACCCGCCCGGGCGTACCATCGTCGCGTGCCCGACCCTCGCCCCGACGACGTGACCCCATCCGCCGCGGCCACCACCGTGCCCGACCTCGCCGGCCCGCTCCTCCCCTGGTACCTGGCCGCACGCCGCGACCTGCCCTGGCGTGCCCCCGATGCGACCCCGTGGGGCGTGCTCGTCAGCGAGTTCATGCTGCAGCAGACGCAGGTCGACCGTGTGCTGCCCCGCTGGCACGCCTGGCTGGACGCCTGGCCCACCCCGGCCGATCTCGCGGCCGCCCTGGCCGGGGACGCGATCCGCGCCTGGGGTCGTCTCGGCTATCCTCGACGCGCGGTCTGGCTGCACGCCGCCGCCCTGCAGATCGTCGAACGACACGGCGGACGCGTCCCCGACGACCTCGACGCGCTGCTCGCCCTGCGCGGCGTGGGAAACTACACGGCGCGCGCGGTGCTCGTGTTCGCGTTCGGCCAGCGGCATCCGGTCGTCGACACGAACATCCGCCGGGTGCTCGCCCGGGCGGTGGACGGTGTGGCCGCGCCCGGGCCGCCGAACGCGCGCCGCGACCTCGCCGCCATGGCCCGGGTGCTGCCCCGCGACGCCGGGCGGGCCCGCCAGTTCACCTGGGCGATCATGGAGCTCGGGGCGCTCGTGTGCACGGCGCGCACGCCCGCCTGCGACCGCTGCCCGATCACCGATCGGTGCCGGTGGCTGCTGCTCGGCCGGCCAGCGACGACATCCCGCCCCGCCCGCAGGCAGGCGCGCTATGAGGGCAGCGACCGGCAGGCCCGGGGACGCATCATGGCCCGACTGCGCGCGGCGACGACGCCGCTGACCGAGGACGCCCTCATCGCCGGTGCCCCGGACGCGACCCAGGCCCGCCGGGCGCTCGCCTCTCTGGTGCGCGACGGCCTCGCCGTGCGTGCGGAGGCCGCCGAGGCGTCCCAGACCCGGCCATCCGGGGCGCGGCCGGGAGACGGCGCTGACGAGCCCCACCCCTGCTGGCGGCTGCCCTGACCCGGCGACGCGGACGCATCCACCCCGCACGGCCGGACACCACGGTGAACGGCCGGGGCCGCGGTCGCGATGTGGGAGCGCAGCCCGTTCAGTCGCGACCGACGAGCTCCTGGGCGAACGTGTTGGCGTTGAACGCGGCGAGGTCGTCGATGCCCTCCCCGAACCCGAGCAGCTTCACCGAGATGCCCGTGGTCTGCTGCACGCCCACGACGAACCCGCCCTTCGCCGAGCCGTCGATCTTCGTCAGCACGATGCCGGTGACCCCGGCGTGGTCGATGAACGCCTGCGCCTGGCTCAGCCCGTTCTGGCCGGTCGTGGCGTCGAGCACGAGCAGCACCTCGGCGACCGGTGCGAGCTTCTCGACGACCCGACGGATCTTCGTCAGCTCGTCCATCAGCCCCGCCTTCGTCTGCAGGCGGCCGGCCGTGTCGATGATCACGACGTCGGCGTCGGTGTCGATGCCCCGCTGCACGGCCTGGTAGGCGACGGACGCGGGATCCTGCCCCGCCTGCTGCGGTCGGACGACCTCGGCCCCGGCGCGCTCGCCCCAGGTGGCGACCTGCTCGACGGCGGCGGCGCGGAAGGTGTCGGCGGCGCCGATGACGATGGTGCGCCGCATCCGGGTCAGGAACCGGGCGAGCTTGCCGATCGTGGTCGTCTTGCCCACGCCGTTGACGCCCACCACGAGCACGACGGCGGGCAGCAGCCGGCCGGTCTCGGGATCCTGCGGCCGTTTGAGCATAAGAGTCGGGTCGTTGGCGGCCAGCCGCTCGGCCAGCTCGTCGCGCAGGATGCCGCGCAGCTCCCGCTCGTCGGCGACGTTCAGCCGCTCCACGCTCGCGCGCACGGCGGCGACGATCGACTCGGAGGCGTCGGCGCCGAAGTCGCCGAGGATGAGATTTTCCTCGAGGTTCTCCCAGCTCTCCTCGTCGATGGGCCTGGCCCCGTGGAACAGGGTGCGCAGGCTGCCTCGCAGCGACCACTTGCTCATTCGTCGTTCCTCTCCGCGCGCCCGTCGTCGCGCTCCATGCGCTGGCCGACCACCGCCGACACACCGTCCTGCCGCATCGACACACCATACAGCGCGTCGGCGATCTCCATCGTGCGCTTCTGATGGGTGATGAGGATCAGCTGCGAGTCCTTCCGCAGCATCGCGAACACGCTCAACAGGCGTCCCAGATTCGCGTCGTCGAGGGCGGCCTCGACCTCGTCCATGATGTAGAAGGGACTCGGCCGGGCGATGAAGATCGCCACGAGCAGCGCGATCGCGGCCAGCGACCGCTCCCCGCCGCTGAGCAGCGACAGCCGCTCGATGCGCTTGCCCGCGGGCCGGATGTGCAGGTCGATGCCCGTGGTGAGCGGGTGCTCCGGGTCGGTGAGGGTCAGCCGCCCGCGCCCGCCCGGGAACAGCACCGGCAGGATGCGGTCGAACGCCTGCCGGGTGTCGGCGAACGCCTCGGTGAAGATCGTCGACATCCGCTCGTCGAGCGAGTCGCTGATCGCGATGAGCTCCTCACGGGTGCGACGCAGGTCGGTCAGCTGGTCGTTCATGTGAGTGTAACGCGCCTCCAGCGCGGCGTACTCCTCAAGCGCGAGCGGGTTCACGCGCCCCAGCCGGCGCAGCGCCCGCTCGGCCTTCTCCAGCCGCAGTCGCTGCTGGTCGCGGTCGAACGGCACCGTCTCGACGCCCTCGTCGACCTCGGCCCAGTCACCGGTGACGGGCACGGGCACGTCGGGCCCGTACTCGGCGACGAGCACGTCCAGGGCCACGTCGAGCTCGGCGCGGACGCGTTCGGCGGCGGTGTCGCGGCGCACGCGCTGCTCGTGCTCGCGCAGCTCGAGCCCGTGGGCGCGCTCGGCGAGCAGCGCGGTCTCGTGCTCCAGCGCGGTGACGGTCTCACGCACCTCGCGCAGCCGGCCGTGCTGACGGCTGCGGGCGACCTCCGCCTGGGCGACGCGCAACCGGGCCTCGTCGAGCGTGCCGTGCAGGTGCGCGACCACCGGGGGCACGAGCCGGCGGACGCGCTCCGCCTCCTCCAACTGCACGCGCCGACGCGCCTGCTCCCGGGCCTGACGCTCGGCCTGCTGTCGGGCGCGGGCGACCTCCTCGCGCAGCTGCGCGGCCCGGGCGCGCTCGCCGCGGGCGCGCTCGCGGAGGGTCTCGACCTCGATGCGCACGCCCATCTCGGCGGCGCGGGCGGCCTCGAGCGCGTCGACGTCGGGCTGACGGTCGATCGGACGCTCCTCCGGCGCGGGCTCGGCCTCGAACGTCTCGAGTCGCTCCTGCGCCTCGGTCTGGGCGTCCCGGGCGGCTGCGAGGTCGCGCTCGAGATCGTCGAGCCGGCTGCGGGTCCGCGCATGCTCGGCGCGGGCGGCCTCGGCCCGGGCGCGCAGCGTCGCCAGTCGTCTCGCCTCCTGTGCGGCCGCGGCGTCCGCCGCGCGCAGAGCGGCCAGCGCCTCGTCCCGTGTCTGTCGCGCCACATCCCGGCGGGCCTCTGCATCGTGCAGGGCGGCGACGAGGCCCGCTTCTCCGGCCCGCTCGTCCTCCTCGGCCGCGAGCGCCTCGTCCCGTCGGGCGATCAGCTGCAGTCGTGACGCGCCGGGGTCTCCACCGCCGACGACGGCCGAGCGGCCGATGACGTCGCCGGATGCGGTCACCACGCGCCAGTCGCCGGCCGGCAGGGCGGCCAGCGTGCGCGCGGCGGCGTCCGGGTCGGCGGCGGCGACGATCACGGTGCGGGCGAGCAGGGCGACGAGTCCGGGCGGGCCGGTGACGATGTCCGCGGCGAGCACGGCACCGGCGGGCAGGGTGATCCCCGGCTCCGGGGCCGCGGCGCTAGCCTCGGTCGCGGCGGACGCGGCCGCATCGGCGTCCTCGGTGCCGGCGATCACGCCGGTGACCCGGCCGAGGGCGTCGGCTCGGGCCCGGGCGATCGCGCGGGCCCCGTGCTCGGGTGTGTCGACGAGCAGGGCGTCGGCCAGGTCGCCGAGCGCGGCGGAGACGGCGGCCTCGTGCCCGCCGGTCACCTGCAGCGCGTCGGCGGCACGGCCGAGCACGCCCTCGGGATGCTCGGCGATGATCGCGGCGGTGCCGTCGCGCACCTCGAGCGCCTGGGCGAGGGCGGCGGCGCGCGCGGCGTGGGCGTCGGCGGCCGAGCGGGCGGATGCGAGTCGGTCACGCAGGTCGGCCACCACGCGCTCCGCCCGCTCCAGCGCGTCGCTGGCCTCTCGATGCGCCCGGTCGAGACCGGCGGTGGGCGAGGCGTCCGCCGCGGGCTCCCCCGGGCCGCGCCCGGTGCCGGCACCGGCCGGGTCTGCCGTCGCCTGCTCCGTCTCGGGCAGTGCGGCGACGGCCTGGCGCTGTCGGTCGGCGGCAGCGGCCACCGCCTCACGCTGGGTCTGCACCTGCCGCTCGGCCGTGGCGACGCGTCCCTCGGCGACCTCGACGGCGCCGGCGAGCGCGGTGTGCCGTCGCTCGCGGGCCTGGGCCCGCTGGCGCTGCTCGGCCGCCTGCACGTCGACCGCCTGCACGGCCTCGAACGCCGCCTGGGTCTCGGCCCTGGCGCGGTCGAGCGTGCCCTCCTGCTCGGCGCAGCGCGCCTCGAGTGCGGCGGCCTCGCGCTCGGCGGCATCGGCCTGGGCCGATCGGCCGGCCACGTCGATGTCGAGGGTCTGCGGAACGACCGCGAGCAGCGCGATGCGCTGCTCGACGAGCGTGTCCAGCGAGCGCAGCCGCTCGGCGACGGACTCGAGCCGGCGCACCGTCGTGCGGGCGGCGTCCAGCTCGTCGGAGGCCGTGGTCGCCTCCAGCTCGGTCTGGCGTGCCCTGGCCGCGTCGATGCGCTCCCGCAGCGCCGCCTGCTGATGTTCGAGGTCGGCGCGCTGCGCGGCCAGCTCCGCCAGATCGCGGTCGAGGGCGACGAGCTCGGCGGCCAGCAGACGCGACCGGGCGTCGCGGGCCTCGGCCTGGATGTGCTGGGCGGAGCGGGCGATCTCGGCCTGCCGGCCCAGCGGCTTGAGCTGGCGGCGCAGCTCGCCGGTCAGGTCGCTCACCCGCTGCAGGTTCGCCTCCATCGCCTGCAGCTTGCGCATGGTGCGCTCCTTGCGGCGGCGGTGCTTGAGGATGCCGGCGGCCTCCTCGACGAACCCGCGGCGTTCCTCGGGCGTGGCCCGCAGCACCTGGTCGAGCTGGCCCTGCCCGACGATGACGTGCATCTCACGGCCGAGCCCGGTGTCGCTCAGCAGCTCCTGGACGTCGAGGAGCCGGCACGACTCCCCGTTGATCGCGTACTCGCTGCCGCCGCTGCGGAACAGGGTGCGCGAGATCGTCACCTCGGTGTACTCGATGGGCAGCGTGCCGTCGGTGTTGTCGATGGTGAGCTCGACCTGGGCGCGGCCGAGCGGGCCCCGCTGGGCGGTGCCGGCGAAGATGACGTCCTCCATCTTGCCGCCGCGCAGGGTCTTGGCGCCCTGCTCGCCCATCACCCAGGCCAGCGCGTCGACGATGTTCGACTTGCCCGAGCCGTTCGGGCCGACCACGGCGGTGACGCCGGGTTCGAACTCGAAGGTGGTCGTGTGCGCGAACGACTTGAACCCCTTGAGGGTCAAGGTCTTCACATACACGTCGTCAGCTCGCCTCTCTGC
This sequence comes from Pseudoclavibacter caeni, assembly GCF_008831125.1. Classification (GTDB taxonomy): domain Bacteria; phylum Actinomycetota; class Actinomycetes; order Actinomycetales; family Microbacteriaceae; genus Pseudoclavibacter_A; species Pseudoclavibacter_A caeni. The sequence goes on from NZ_WBKA01000003.1 coordinate 120,239, forward strand.
CGGTCTCTCCGGGCCCTCGCCGGGCCGTCCCCAGCGTACCGTGACCGGCGGACGTCGCACCCGCGTCCGCCGGCGGGCTCATCGAGCGACGCGTCCGGACTCCGCACGGCGCGGTCCGGACGGTCCAAGCGACCGGACCAGGCCGTGCGGGATGGTCGTGCCGGGCCGGTCAGGCCCGGGTCACGTCCGCCCGGGCGCGCCGGGCGCGCGCGGCCCGCGCCGCCGCGATCGGCATGAGCGTCTCCGCGCTGAGCGGGGCGATCTCGACCTCGGGCTCGCCGCCGGTGACCGTCGTGACGGGATCGAGCCAGACGAGCTCGGCGATCTCGCGGTCGGGCTGGAGCCCCGCGCACACGGCCCGGTCGGCGGCGAGGAAGAACGCGTCGGCGTCCACATGCGTGTCCGGCTCGTTGAGCGCGACGGCGCGGAACCGGCCCAGATGTTCGACGGCGTCCGGGTCGAGCCGCAGGCCCAGCTCCTCGGCGACCTCGCGCACGAGTGCCTGCCGCGGGGTCTCGCCGGGCTCGAGCTTGCCGCCGCACTGCATGAACCCGCTCGTGCCGCGCTTGCGCACGAGCAGGGTGCGCCCGTCCGGGTCGTTGAGCACGAGGGCGGCGATGCGCAGCACCTGCTCACCGGACCGACCGCTGCGGGCCCATTTGCGCTCGGGGGCGACGAAGGCGCGGAACCCGGCGAGGGCCTCGGCCACGGTGGACGCGAACCGCAGCGTGTCGACGTACGCGGCGCGGATGAACCCGTGGTCGACCGCACTGCCGAGGAAGGCCCGCAGGGGCGTGTAGTAGCCGTTCACGTCGAGGAACGCGCACGGCTTGTCATGCAGGCCGATCTGCGACCACGTCCACTGCTCGAAGATCTCCTCGAGCGTGCCGCTGCCGCCGGGCAGGGCGAGGAACGCGTCGGCGAGCGCCGACATGCGGGCCTTGCGCTGGGCCATCGTGTCGACGATCTCCAGCTCGGTCAGGTCCGGGTGTGCAATCTCCCGGTCGGCGAGCTCGCGGGTGATCACCCCGTGGACGCGTCCGCCGGCCGCGAGCGCGGCGTCGGCGACCCGGCGCATGAGCCCCACGCTGCCGCCGCCGTAGACGAGGGTGACCCCGTGCTCGGCGAGGATGCGGCCGACCGAGTCCGCGGCCCGGGCGAACGCCGGGTCGTCGCCGGCGCTCGACCCGCAGTACACCGCCACGGCGTCGATCCCCCGCATCGTCGGCGCCGGCTCGGGCGACCCAGACGCGGCGAGCCCCCCAGACGCGGCAGGCGCCGCGGGACGCGCCCCGGGCCCGGCAGGCGCCGTCTGGTCGGGGGTCGCTCCCGGCTGCGCGGGCTGCCGCTCCCGCCCCGGGCGCGCCGTGTGCTCGTTCCGCTCGGTCATGCCGTGGTCTCCTCTCGTGTGCGGGATGTCCTGTGCCGCCCGGCCTGCTCCCTCGCCGGTCTGCGCAGGCGCTGGCACCGCGGGCACCAGTGCGACGAGCGGTTCAGGAACGCACCGCGGCGGATGGGTGTGCCGCAGCGAGGGCAGGGCCGCCCCGTGCGCCCATAGGCTGCCAGCTCCACGTCGAACCAGCCGGACGCCCCGTTGACATGCCGGTACTGCTCGTCGATGCTCGTGCCGCCGGCGGTGATCGCCCGGCGCATCACCTCGGCGACGGCGCGCATGAGGCGCACCGCGACGCGCGGCCCCAGGGTGCCGGCCTGCTGCTCGGGATGCACCCGGGCCGCCCACAGCGACTCGTCGGCGTAGATGTTACCGATGCCGCTGACGACCGTCTGGTCGAGCAGCACCCGCTTGATCGCCGAGCGGTGCCTGCGCAGCCGGGCGGCCTGGGCCCGCGGGTCGGCGCCCGGCTCGAGCGGGTCGGGGGCGATGTGCGCGACCTGGGCGGGGATCGCGTGCGGCCCCGTGCGCAGCCGGAACGCGTCCGACTGCAGCGTGTCGATGGCGAGCGAGCCGAACAGCCGCTGGTCACGGAAGACGAGGGTGACCGTCTGAACGACGGATGCACCGGTCGCGACGACGCGGGTGGTGCCCGGGGACGACTCGGCCGGGCCGACCGCCGGTGAGCTCGGCAGATCGTCCCCGGTCTCGTCCACCGTGGGCTCTGAGGCGCCCTCGACGGGGCCGAGCGTGATGCGGATGCGATCGTGGCGGTGCGGCGGAGCGTCCGAGAGCAGCTGGCCGCTCATGCCGAGGTGAGCGAGCAGGCATGCGGTGGACCCGCCGGGTGCGGGTGCGGCGTCTGCCCGGGGCGCTCCGACGGACGGCTGACGCCCGGTCGGCGTCCCCGGCCGGGGAGTCCCGGCATCCGCCGGCACCGTGTCGGCGGGCAGCCAGAGGAACTTGCCGCGCCGTCGCGGGGTGTGCAGGAGGGTGCCGGTGAGGGTCTGCGCGAAGTCCTCCGGGCCGCCCGGGTGCCGACGGAGCGACCGGGGGTCGAGCACGGTGACCGACCGAACGCGCCGCGGCCAGCCGAGCCGGGCGAGGCCGCGACGGATGGTCTCGACCTCGGGCAGCTCAGGCATCCGCACGGGGCGGATTCGCCCGGGCCAGGTCGAGGTCGACCAGGCCCTTCCACGCGTTGAACGCGGCGGCCATCTCGGCCTGCTTCTTGCTAGTGCCCTCGCCGCGGGCGTGCACGCGCCCGCCGCAGGTGACTGTGGCCGACCAGTGGCGGTCGTGGTCGGGACCGGTCGAGGTGACCTCGTACACCGGCGCGTCGAGCCCGCGGTCGGCGACGGCCTCCTGCAGGGTCGTCTTCGGATCCATGCGTGCGGCGAGCGTGTCCACCCGCGTGATCAGCGGCGAGAGCAGGTTCAGCACGAAGGGCCGGGCGGCCTCGAGGCCTCCGGTGAGGTAGCAGGCGCCGATGAGCGACTCGACCATGTCGGCCAGCAGCGACGCCTTGTGATGCCCGCCGGTGAGCTCCTCGCCGTGCCCGAGCAGCAGGAAGCCGCCGATCTCGCGCTGCTCGGCGATGAACGACAGCGCGTTCGTGCTCACGATCGCGGCGCGACGGCGGGAGAGCTCGCCCTCGGAGAGATCCGGGAACTCGTGGAAGAGCAGATCCGTGGCCACCAGACCGAGCACAGAGTCGCCGAGGAACTCCAGCCGTTCATTGGTAGGCAGGCCACCGTGCTCGAACGCATACGAGCGGTGCGTCAGGGCACGGGTCAGATACGGCTCGTCGATCGACGTGCCGAGCCGGGCGAGCAGGTCGGCCCGCTCGGCCTCGCCGATCGGCTCACCGGTGGTGTGAGCCAACGCCGATTCAGGCGTCGGCGATCCGGCGGCCCTTGTACTCGTAGTACAGCGGGGTGCCGGCGGCGTCCTCGACGACCTTCGCGCGGTGCGGCAGGCTGTAGACGACCTTGCCGTTCTCGACGGTCTTGACGAGGGTGGGCACCTTCGCCTTCCACTGCGAGCGGCGCGAGTGGGTGTTGGCGCGGGAGAGCTTGCGCTTGGGGACTGCCATGATCGATCATTCCTTCTCTGAGTCGGCATGCGACGCCTGCGCGTCATGCTGCAACTGAGCCAGTCTACTCAGATCCGCCCATCTCGGGTCGATCTCGTCCGTGTCGGGCTCGATCGGCTCCCCGACGGAGTAGATCTCGGCAGCAGGCTCGTCCCCCACCGGAGTGAAGGGGAGCTGCAACACGATCGCGTCGCGGACGCTCTGGCGGAGGTCTGCGTGTTCGTTGCGCAGCACCTGCACATCACCATCGCCGTCGTCGCGGTTCGAGGCTGCTTCCGAATCAGGATACGCGAACAGGTCGCTGAAGTCGACCTCGTCGGCCCACTCGAGCGGCTCGAGCGTGCGCGCCGAGGCCCCGGTGACCCGATACGAGAGGTGCCCGGTGACGAGCACGCCCTCATGCATGGACTCGAGGCGCAGCTTCGCGGCGATGGGGCTGCCTTCCTCCACCCGGGCCAGACCGATCGCCAGATCCGCCTCGGCCGGCAGAGTCAGCTCGACCGTGCGCATCTCGCCGGGGCGGCCAACGAGGTCATGAACGTTCACGAGGTAGGGATTCGGCATGTCCCAAGCATAGACTGCCCGTCGTGCAACACAGCGACTCCTTCATCCAGACGACGACCGCGGGCAGCCTGCCCCGCACCGAGACCCTGATCGACGCTTACTCCCGTCGGGTCGACGGCGAGGAGGTGCCCGACTTCGACCGCCTGCTCGCCGACGGCGTCGGCGAGGTCGTGGCCCACCAGCGCGAGGTGGGGCTCAGCATCCCCGGCGACGGCGAGTACGGAAAGTCGATGGCCTGCGCGGTCGACTACGGCGCCTGGTGGTCGTACATCTTCGACCGCGTCGACGGGCTCGAGATCGACGATCGCGGCGACGCGTTCACCGCCGACGTGCAGTCCACCCCGGGACACATCCGGCTGACCGGCTTCGCTCACCGGCGCGACCGCACGGTCTTCGCCGACGCGTACGCCGACCCGGAGAGCGGCATCTACACGAAGCCGAAGAAGCGCAACCCGTTCCCGAAGGCCTCCGGCCCGATCCACTACGTCGGACAGGGCCAGGTGGCCCGTGACCTCGCCAACTTCCGGGCCGCGCTGGACACCTCCGGCTACGATGACGGTTTCATCACCGCGCTCTCCCCCGGCTCGGCCGCCCGCATCACCAACGACCACTACGCCTCAGAGGAGGAGTTCATCTGGGCGTGGGCGGACGTGCTGCACGAAGAGTACAAGGCGATCCTCGACGCCGGGCTGACCCTGCAGATCGACGACCCCTCGATCGCCGAGAACTTCGACCAGATCACCCCGGAGCCGAGCGTCGCTGATTACGTCGCGTTCACCCGCACCCGCATCGAGGCGCTCAACCACGCCCTCGAGGGGCTCGACCAGGATCGTGTGCGCCTGCACATCTGCTGGGGGTCATGGCACGGCCCGCACACTACCGACCTCGAGTTCCGGCACCTGATCGACCTGGTGCTCGAGGCGAACGTCGGCGGCTACAGCTTCGAGGCCGCCAACGCCCGCCACGAGCATGAGTGGACCGTCTGGCGCGATCACAGGCTGCCCGACGGCAAGATGATCCTGCCCGGTGTGGTCAGCCACGCCACGAACGTCGTGGAGCACCCCGAGCTCGTCGCCCAGCGCATCGAGCGGTTCGCCGGGCTCGTCGGCCGCGAGAACGTGATCGCCTCGACCGACTGCGGGCTGGGCGGGCGCGTCCACCCGCACATCGCCTGGGCGAAGCTCCAGTCGCTCGCCGAGGGCGCGCGGATCGCCACCGAGCGGCTCTTCTGACCGCTCGCCCCGGCATCGATCCCTGAGCGCACGCCCGACCTCGAGCTCTCCGCCCGTGGCCGAGCCGTCGCCTGCGCATCGGCCGGCACACAGGCGAGGGGGACGCGGGTTCACGCCCGCATCCCCTTCGCCTGTCCCCGCACCCTGTCACCACTCACCCGTCGGCGGCGATGATCCCCCGGATCGTGTCGATCACGGACGGGTCGGAGACGGTCGTCAGGTCCCCCACCTCCGCACCTGATGCGAGCGCGGCGAGCACCCGTCGGATGATCTTGCCCGACCGGGTCTTCGGCAGATCGGGCACCACGTGCACGGCCTTCGGGCGGGCGATCGCGCCGATCGTCGCGGCGACGTGCGCACGCAGCTCGGCCGGAGCGTCCTGCAGCTCGACCAGGTGCTGGTTGCGCTTGAGCACCACGAACGCGACGACCGCCTGCCCGGTGTCCGGGTCCGGCGCGCCGACCACGGCCGCCTCGGCGACCGCGTGGTGGGCGACGAGGGCCGACTCGATCTCTGCGGTGGAGAGCCGGTGGCCGGAGACGTTCATCACGTCATCGACGCGGCCGAGCAGCCACAGGTCGCCATCCTCGTCGAGACGGGCGCCGTCACCGGCGAAGTACCGGTCGCCGAACACCGACCAGTACGTGTCGCGGTAGCGCTGCTCGTCGTCCCACACGCCCCGCAGCATCGACGGCCACGGCCGGTCGGCGACGAGCAGACCTCCCTCGCCGGCTGGAACGGGCCGGCCGCTGTCGTCGACGACCGCGAGACTCACCCCGGGCACGGGACGCTGGGCACTGCCGGGCTTGAGCGTGGTCACCCCGGGCAGCGGCGAGGCCATGATCGCCCCGGTCTCGGTCTGCCACCACGTGTCGACGATGGGCGCCCGGCCGCCGCCGATGATCTCGCGGTACCACAGCCACGCCTCCGGGTTGATCGGCTCGCCCACGCTGCCGAGCACGCGGAGACTGCTCAGGTCATGCCCCTGCGGCACCTGGCGGCCGACCTTCATCGCGGCGCGGATGGCGGTCGGGGCGGTGTACAGGATGGTCACGCCGTACCGCTCGACGATGCGCCACCACCGGCTCCAGTCGGGAGTGTCCGGGGTACCCTCGTACATGACCTGGGTGGCGGCGTTGACGAGCGGCGCGTAGGCGAGATACGTGTGCCCGGTGATCCAGCCGACGTCGGCGGTGCACCAGTAGACATCGGTGTCGGGCTTCAGGTCGAACACCGTGCGGTGGGTGAACGCCGCCTGTGCCAGATACCCGCCGGTGGTGTGCAGCACGCCCTTCGGTCGTCCCGTGGTGCCGGACGTGTACAGGATGAACAGCGGATGCTCGGCGGGCAGCGCCGGCGCCTCGTGCATCGGCGAGGCGAACGGCACCTCCTCATGCCACCACAGGTCGCGGCCCTCCACCCAGTCGATCTCGTTGCGGCCGCGGCGCACGACGAGCACGTGCTCGACCGACGACGGCCGGTCGGGATGCAGGGCGAGTGCCCGGTCGACGGTGGGCTTGAGCGGTGAGACCCGCCCCTTGCGGAACCCGCCGTCGGCGGTGATGACGAGCCGGGCCCCGGCGTCGTCGATGCGGGCGCGCAGACTCTCGGCGCTGAATCCCCCGAAGACGACGGAGTGGACGGCGCCGATACGGGCGCAGGCGAGCATCGCGGCGACCGTCTCCGGGATCATCGGCATGTGGATGGCGACCCGGTCGCCGGCCCGGATGCCGAGCCCCTCGAGCACGTTCGCCAGCCGCTTCACCGTGTCGAGCAGCTCGCCGTAGGTGACGGCCCGGGTGTCGCCGGGCTCGCCCTCCCAGTGAATGGCGACGCGGTCGCCGAGACCGGCGGCGACGTGACGGTCGAGCGCATTCTCGCACGCGTTCAGCTCGCCGTCGGAGAACCACTCGGCGTGGGGCGGCCGCCAGTCGAGCACGCGGGTGAACGGCCGGCGCCAGGCGAGGGTGCGGGCCTGCTCAGCCCAGAACGCCTCGAAGTCGGCGGCCTGCGCGTAGATCTCCCCATGCACGTTCGTCTGCGCGCGGAACGCCTGGGTGGGTGCGTACTCGTGCGCCTCCGGCAGGTGATGACTCTCGATGACCCCGTGCTGGTCGGTGATGGCCGGACGGGTGATCTGCACCGTCCGTGCGGTGGGTTCGGTCATGTGCCCTCCTCATTGAGTGCGTCGCGCGGATGCGCGTGGTGGCGGTGCGGCGAGCGGCATCCGGCGGCGCCGTTGCCACCGGGTCCCATGGCCCGTCACATCGTGCGGCAAGCGTACCGCATGTGCGGCGGGCGTCCTGGCGCCGTCGCCCGGTCAGCGGGCCCCGGCGGCCGCGTCCCCGCCACGGAGGAGCCGGGCGGGGCGGACGGCCCCGGCGCCGAACCGCTCGGCCACCGCGTCCACCGCCCGGTCGGTCGCCTGCCACTCGACGTCGTCGCTCCACAGCGCGCCGGCGACGTCGCCGGTGAGCTGTTCGAGCCGCACCCCGATCAGCCGCACGGGCCGGTCGGCCATGCCGGACTGCTCGTACAGCCGCCAGGCGGTGGTGAAGACCGTCCGCCCGGTCTGGGTGGGCGCGACGAGTGTCTGCGAGCGGGTGACCGTGTGGAACGCGGCATCACGAACCTTGATCGCGACCGTGCGTCCGAGCACGCCGTGCCGCCGGGCGCGGGCGCAGGTGCGCTCGGCCAGGTCGAGCAGCGCCGCGCGCAGCTGGTCCGCGTCGGCCACGGGGTCGAGGTCGGCGGGGAACGTGCGCTCGTGCCCGATGGACTTCTCCTCGCGGCGCGGGGTGACGGCCCGGCGGTCGCGCCCGTGGGCGAGGTCGATCAGGCGACGTCCCGCGGCGTCGCCGACGACCCGGGTGATCGTCTGCGGGGCCGTGGTGCGCACGTCGGCGACGGTGACGAGGCCGAGGCCGCGCAGGCGCTCCTGCGTGCGAGCGCCGACGCCGGGCAGCGCCCCGATCGGCAGCGGGTCGAGCAGCGCCCGGGTCTCGTCGCGGTTGACGACGAGCAGCCCGTCGGGCTTGGCCATGCCGCTGGCGAGCTTCGCGACGAACTTCGTGGTCGCGGCGCCGACCGAGCACACCAGCCCCGTCTCCACTCGCACCTCGGCGCGGATGCGGGCGCCGATCGCGCCGGCGGCGCCGAACAGGCGGGTGGCGCCGGAGACGTCCAGGAACGCCTCATCGACGCTGACCTGCTCGATGAGCGGGGTGAACCGTCCGAGGATCGCCATCACTGTGCGAGAGGCGTGCCCGTAACGCTCATGGTGCGGCTCGATGACGACCGCCCGGGGGCACAGTCGGCGGGCCTGCGCGAGCGGCATGGCCGAGTGGACGCCGTGACGGCGGGCCTCGTACGTCGCGGTCGTCACGATGGAGCGGGGCCCGTCGTGGGCGACGATCACGGGGCGGCCCACGAGCTCGGGGCGGGCGAGCAGCTCGACGCTGGCGAAGAAGGCGTCCATGTCGATGTGCAGGATGGTCGCGGTGCCGTCGTCGTGCGCCGGGTCGCTCACCCGGCGGTGCGAGCCGTCCTGCCTGCTCATGGTGCGGGGGTGCCCGGGTCGGGCTGGGCGGCGGTGGCGCTGGTGCCCAGAGGCGACGGGTCGGGGCTGGGCTGGGCCGTGCTCGACGTGGCTGGGGCCGGCGTGACGGTGCCGGCCACCGCATCCCCCGGCCGCTCGCCGGGGCCGGGGACGCGTGGGATCGTCCCGGTGGGGAGGTGCGCGCCGACGCCGCGCGTGTCACGGTGGCCGATCATGCCCGCCTCGGAGTACGCGCGGACGACGGGACCCGGCACGTACGGGGAGATGTCGCCGCCGAAGCCCGCGAGCGTGCGCACGAGCGAACTCGAGACATGGGAGTGCTCCGGCTCGGGCAGCACGAAGACCGTCTCGACGGCGGCGAGGTTGCGGTTGACGATCGCCATCGGGGTCTCGTAGCTGACGTCCAGGTCGCCGCGGATGCCTTTGACGAGCACATCGGCGCCGTGATCCGTGCAGTAGTCGACGAGCAGCCCTTCAGCGAGGGTGTCGACGGCCACCTGGTTCAGCCCGACCTCGTCGAGCGACGCCCGCAGCAGCTGGGCCCGACGATCGAGCGAGAACGCCGGGTTCTTCTTCGGATTGTGGACGACCAGCGCGATGACCTGGTCGAACATGCGGCTCGTCTTGGCGAACACGTCCATGTGCCCGCGGGTCACGGGGTCGAAGGAGCCGGGGCAGACGGCGATCGCGGTCATGCGAACAGCCTATCCCCCCCCGTGGGCGACGCGGGGTGGGCCTCTGTCGTGGCGGTCGCGCACCCTGTTGCCGCGGTCGCGCACCCTGTCGTGACGGTCTCGTCCCCTGCCACAGCGGCGACTCACACCGACGTGGCGATCTCCTCCCCTGTCCTGACGATCGCGTCTCCCCATGTCGGCTGCGTCCCCCGTCACGTGCGTTGGTCCGTCATGGCACCTTCATCAGAGGCGTTGCCACCGGCTCCGGGAGCGCGATGCTGCACAGGCCTCTGCACTCCACAGCGCGAAGACGCGCCGCTGCAGGCCGCTGAGGCGCGCAGCTCGGACTGCCGCTCGGGCCCGGCTCAGACAACGCTCGTCCCGGGCGGACCGCCGCTCACCCCGCTCAGGCCGCGTGCCGGGTCGGCGGGACGACGCCGAGGTGGGCGAGCATGAGGATCTGTCCGGAGACCTCCGCCAGCGTGTTGTCCGGGTGGAAGAGCAGCCAGTCGAGGCCGGCGACGGCGATCGCACCGAAGAGCCCGGCGCCGGCGAGCTCGCCGACGTGCGCCTCGATCGCCGCGACGTCAGCTCCGCCCTCCTCCGCCGAGATCTCGAGTGCGGCAGAGCGCAGGGCGTCCCGGTATCGGACGATGAGCGAGGTGCGCACCGGGGCGAGCACCTGTCCCCACGGCCGGTCGGTGCGGAACACCTCGGCGGCCATGATGCGGGCGAGGTCCGGGTTGTCATGGAGCACCCGCAGTGTCGTCTCGGTCACGGCGCGCAGCCGGGCCCGGCCGGAGACGCCGTCCCCGGCGGCGCCGAGTGCGTCGTCCAGCCGCTGGAAGCCGGCCTGCAGCACCTCCTCGAAGATCGCGTCCTTCGAGGCGAAGTTGTAGTACAGGCTGCCCTTGGCGACCTGAGCGACCTCCGCGATCTCGTCCATCGACGCACCGGTGATGCCCCGCCGCGCCGCGACCTCGACCGCGGCCTCGACGATGCGCTCGCGTGTGCGTGCGCCACGTCCGCCCGTTCTGGCGGATGTCGCCGCCTGCCTCGTCATCGCTCGCTTCCCCTCTGCCGCCGGTCTGCTCCGGCGGCGGTCGTCCACTTCGATCTTCCCACCGCACCTTGTTCCCCGGGTCGGGAGGAGCCTCGTCATCCCGGCCCGGAACGCGCCCGGGATGACACGCTCTCCCGAGCTGGGCGGAGTCTCCCCTCGCTCCGGCCTGGGCCGCGCCCCACGTGCCCGGTGTCGCAGCGCGCCGCGGGATGCTCTCCGGGCACGCGGCCGGGGATCAGATGGTGATCTCCGGGTGCAGCCGGCCGACGGTCCACACGCGCTGGGCCTGGGCGGCGATCGCGCTGATCAGCAGGCTGATCAGGAACAGGCCGCTCATGAACACCAGCGCGACCCAGAACCGGCCGTCGACGCCGCCACCGATCAGCGGCCGCAATCCGTCGACGACGTAGCTGGCGGGCATGTACGGGTGGATCCACCAGAAGAACTTCGGCGTCGTCTCCACCGGGTATGTGCCGCCCGAGCTCGACAGCTGGAACATCAGCAGCACGAGCGCCACCACGCGACCCGGCGCGGAGCCGAAGACGATGATGAGCATCTGCTGGAACGTCAGGAACGCGAACGTCGTCAGCAGCACGAACAGCGCCATCGCGATCGGATGCGTCGGCCGCACCCCGATGCCCCAGACGAGCACGGCGAGCATGATGATGACCTGCCCGAGCCCGAGGACGCTGGCGGGCACGAACCCGTTGAGCACCGTCCGCAGGCCGGAGGCGCCCACCGCCAGCGGCCGGCTCGGCAGCGGCCGCAGGATCAGCCAGGTGATCAGCGCGCCGACGAACGTGGCCAGGGCGATGAAGAACGGGGCGAAGCCCTCGCCGAAGCCCTGCACGGCGTTATGGGTCGTCTCGGCCAGCGACACGGCGTTGGCGATCGTCTCGGACATGCTCTGCGTCTGACCGTCGGAGTAGTCCGGGGCCTCGGCGGCGCCGTCGCTGACGGTGTCGCTGAACTCCTGCGTGCCGTCGGCGAGCTGGGTGGCCCCGTCGGAGGCCTGCTGGGCCCCGTCGGCGAGCTGGGCCGAGCCGGACTCGGCGCTCTCGGCGCCAGTGTTCAGCTGGTCGGCGCCGGAGGCGACCTGCGACGAGCCGTCGGAGAGCGTGCCGAGGCCGGCGACGAGCTGGTTGAGGTTCGTCGCCAGCGTGTCGCTGCCCGCGGCCAGCTGCGTGGTGCCGGAGGCCAGCTGGTTGATGCCGCCGAGCAGGGTGTCAGAGCTGGTGTCGGTCTTGGTGCCGAAGCTGGCGTTCAGCGTGGCCGCCCCGTTGCTCAGTGCGCACACGGTGTCGGTGAGCTTCGGTGTGCTACCGGCATTCTCTGCCGAGGAGACCGCGGCGGTGCAGGCCTCGGGGTCGGTGGCCTGAGAGCCGGTGGCTCGCTGCAGCGCAGCGGCGCCTTCGGCGAGCCCGTTGGCACCGTCCTTCAACGAGCTGGTCTGTCCGGGCTGGACGGTGGTGATCCCCGCATCGGCCTGCTGCAGCGTTGCGATGGCGCTGTTCGCCTTCCCCGTCGCCTCGATCGCCTCGAGCAGGCTGATCTTGTTCGCCTGCGGGATCTCGGTGTCGGGAATCGTAACCAGCGCCGAGATCAGGTCAGACTGGTCGGACAGGCCAGACATGTCCTTGTTCGGCTCCACCGGGAAATCCGGATTCGTCGAGTGGATCTGCTTCCTCGCCTGCGTGATCGCCTCGTCGGCCTTCTGCAGATCCGGGTTGTCCTGCAGCGTCTTCCGCTGAGTCTCCAACGTCTCTGACAGCGTATTGACCCCCGAGCTGACTTTCGAGGCCCCGTCGGACAACTCCTGCGCCGCCTGCCAGACCGGCATGTTCGAGGCCTCGGTCGAGGCCTCGCCGTTCACCTTCTGGTTCAGCTGCGCCAGCCCCTGGCTCTCCGTCGACATCCCGCTCGCGAACGCAGTCGCCCCACTCTGCAGCGCAGCCACCCCGGAGCTGGCCTGTGCCGCTCCGCTGCTCAGCTGGCCCGCGCCGGCTGCGAGCTGCTGCGACCCGTTCTGCGCGGTCTGCGCGCCCTGCGCCACCTGCCCCGCGCCGTCCGCGAGCGAGGCGGTGCCGTCGGCCAGATCGCCGAGGCCCGCGGTGAGCGTGGTGGCGCCGTCGGCGAGCTGGGTGTTGCCATCCTTGAGCTGCTGGGCGCCGTCATTGACCTCGTCGGCCGCGTCGGCGGCGTCGCGGATGCCATCGCTGAGCTTGTTCACGCCCACGAGCACCTTGTCCGCCTGCTCCTGCGAGACGGTCTCGGCGAGCGTGTCGCGCACCTGCTTCATCGCCTGCTTGCCCAGTGTGTCGGCCAGGAAGCTGTTGGTGTCGTTGTAGTCGACCTCGATCTCGGCGGTCTGCGCGTCGGTGTCGAGCGAGGCGATCCGCTGCGAGAAGTCCTCGGGGATCGTCACGGCGAAGTAGTAGCCGCCGTTGCTCATGCCGTCCTGCGCGTCATCCGCGTCGGTGAGGTGCCAGTCGAGATCGCGGCGGTCGAGCAGTGTGTCGACCAGGTCGTCGCCGGCCGAGACCTCGGTGCCGTCGCTCGCGGTGGCGGCCTGATCCTCGTTGACGAGAGCGACGGGCAGATCGCTCATGCGGTCGGTCGGCGCCCAGAACGCCCACAGGTACAGCGCCCCGTAGATCAGCGGGATGAACAGCAGCACGACGAGCGCGACCTTGGGCAGCCTGCCCCGGGTCATGCGCTTCAGCTCGGTGCCTGGCGAGAAGACGGACATGTCGATGATTCCTTGGGATTCGTGGGTTCTGCGAGTGTGATGAGGACGCTGCAACGGCCCCGCCCCGTACGGTCGCCGCGGCCTGGTGGCCGGCGCCGCTCCGGGGCTCCGGGCCCGCCGGCTACCCTTCCGTGTGCGACGGCAGGTGGACGGTGGTGGCGAGCCCTGCGGGGAACAGCTCGACGACGCCGGGATCGGCGCTGCCGACGATGACGGTCAGCCCGCCGGCGACCAGGGCGGCGAGCCGCTCGGCGACCGAACGGCGGTGCACCGGGTTCTTGATCGCGTCGAGGTCGTCCATGACAAGCACACGGGGACGCGACTCCAGCGCCAGCGCGATGCGCAGCAGGTGCTCCTGCCGCTCGCTGAGCGAGTGGTTGACCGTGCGCGCATGCGGCACCGGCACGTTCCCGAACACGGGGGCGAGCCGGGCATGCACGTCCTCGTCGGTCAGTCGCGGGGCGAACGCGTACCAGGCGCTCTCGATGGCGATGCGCTCGCGCACCGAGTCGATGACGTCGACCGACCCCTCGAGGTCATCCATCCCGGCAAACCCGGCGATCGCACTCTGCCGTCGCAGCCCGGTGAGATCCTGCTTCGACGAGACGCCGAGGACACTCAGATCGCCGTGCCTCAGCCGCATCCGGCCGCTCAGCGCGAGCAGCAGTGAGGTGCGACCGCTGCCCCGCTCGCCAACGACGACGGTCACCGGCGTGGCGGACACCGCATCCAGCGGGCCGAACACCACCCCGCGGGGGCCGTGCACCTCCGCGCCGGCGATCCGCACGATCGACTCGCCCGCGGGGACGCCCGTGGCACCCGCCCGTGCGGACGGCGCCGCGGAGCCGGGTGCCATCCCACTGCCGAGATCGACGACGACCGGGGCGCCGGTCGGCGCGGCGTGCGCTCCCGGTGCGGTCTGCGTGCTGCTCATGTCGCGACTCCTTCGAGATCCTGTCTTGTGTGGCCAGTGTCCGCTGTCCGCCCAGTCGATGCCCTGCACTCGTCACGGACGCCCTCCTCCGGACGACCAGTCAGTGCCCAGTGCCCAGTGCCCAGCATGCTGACTGAACGGTCAGTACAACTGCTCAATGTAATCTGAACTGAACAGTCAGTCAACTCATTCCCGAAGGAATGGCGTGCCCTGCGCCCTGGACCACCGACGACTCGCCCCGCTTCTGCCGTGGCAGCCAGCTCTGTCGCAGGCCGCCACTGCTGCTGGTCTCCGCTGCGGCGGCCGAACCCCATGGCTGCTGCGCTTCCCCTGACACGCCGACAGCCGCTCACGTCATCGGCCTCTCACGAACGTTCTGTCATCCGCCGTTTGGCGATTCGCACGCATGCCGTGCGCCCTGCCCGCATCCGTGCGCAGGACCCCGGCACAACCGGCATGCGTGCCCACGTTGGCGGGCAGACGACCGATCCTGCCGGCGGACCGAACGACCCGCACCCGGGCAGAGGGCGCATCCCAAGCCCGACAGAAGGTGTATCTGAAGTCAACGGTCGAGCCGCTGCGGATTATTCGAAACGAACCGTACGGCTCAGGCCGCACCGAGATACCCCTCGTCGAGACCGGCGAGCACACGGGCGACCTCGGCGTCGAGGGCGGCCTGCGTCTCTGCCAGACGAGCGTGCCGCACCGGATGCTCAGACCGCACCTGACCGACACGAGTGGATGCGGTACCGGACGTCGAAGCAGCGTCACCGTCCGTGCCTGCACCGCCCGCAGGATCAGCACCCGCACCCGTGCCCCCACCCGAACCGGCACCTGCACCGGCCACAGCATCCGACCCCACCGCCGCGGCCTCGGCGCGCGCCACCAGATCGGCCACGTCATCGTGAGCCCACGTGATGATCCTGCGGTCGCGCACGACCTGCAGTGCGTGCAGATGTGACCGTCGCCCCGACTGCGAGGCGCCGAGCACGTCACCCTCATGTCGCAGACCGAGGTCCAGCTCGGCCAGCTCGAACCCGTCGTTCGTGGCGGCGACCGCCTCGACCCGAGCGCGTGCGGGCGAGCCCTCCTCGGCGTCCGTGACGAACAAGGCCAGCGAGGGATGCTCCCCGCGCCCAACCCGGCCGCGCAGCTGGTGCAGCTGGGCGACGCCGAGCCGATCGGCGTCGAGCACGAGTATGATGCTCGCGTTGGGCACGTTCACGCCGACCTCGATGACGGTGGTCGCGACGAGCACATCGAGCCGGCGCTCAAGGTAGTCACGCATGATCCGCGCGCGCTCCTCGGCCTTCATCCGCCCGTGCAGCGCCGCGACGCGCAGGTGCGCGGTCGCCGGATTGTCCGCCAGCGTGTGCACCGCCGACTCGACCGTCCACCGACCCGCCGGCCCGGCGGACGCCGCACCGGACCCGGCGGCACCCCGCCAAGCGGCATCCCTCGCAACGGTGCCCCTCACAGCGGCGCCCTCACCCGCCGCGTCCTCGTCGCCGATCGCGGGGACGACGACATACCCCTGGCGTCCCTTCGCGACCTCCTCGGCCAGCCGCTGCCAGGCGCGCTCGAGCCAGTGCGGCCGTTCCGCGGCTGGCACCACGAAGCTCGACACGGGCCGGCGGCCGGCGGGCAGCTCATGCAGCGAGGAGATGTCGAGGTCGCCGAACACCGTCATGGCGACCGTGCGCGGGATGGGCGTGGCGGTGAGCATGAGCACGTGCGGGCTGCCGGTGCCCTTCGCACGCAGCGCCTCCCGCTGCTCGACGCCGAAGCGGTGCTGCTCGTCGATGACGACGAGACCCAGATGCTCGAACTGGGTGGTGTCGCTCAGCAGCGCGTGGGTGCCGACCACCAGCCGTGCCTGGCCGGCGGCGACCGCGAGCGCCGCGTGCCGACGCTCCTTGGCCGGCAGGCTGCCGGTGATCAGCTGGGGCATGAGCCGCTGCCACAGCTCGTGGCCGAGCATCGCATGCAGGCTCGCGATGTGCTGGGCAGCGAGCACCTCGGTGGGGGCGATGAGCACGGCCTGGGCCCCGGCGTCGGCGACCTGCAGCATCGCTCGCAGCGCCACGAGGGTCTTGCCGGAGCCCACCTCGCCCTGTAGCAGACGGTTCATCGGATGCGTGCCGGCGAGCTCGCGCGCGATCGTCTCACCGATCTCCCGCTGACCGTCGGTGAGTGGGAACGGCAGGCCGTCGTCGAACCGGTCGAGCATGCCGCCCGGCACCCTCGGATACGCCTCGGCAGCGACGGATGCGATCGCCTGCCGCTGACGGTGCAGGGCGACCTGCAGCACGAACGCCTCCTCGTAGCGCAGCGTGCGCAGCCCGCGGTCGCGCTCGTCGTCGTCGGAGGGCCGGTGCACGGCCTCGAATGCGGCGGAGCGGCCGAGCAGGTCGCGGCGGTCGCGCAGACCGGCGGGCACGACCTCCGGCAGCGGCCCGAGCCCGTCGAGCACGATGCCGACCGCCTGGGCGATGCGCCAGCTGGGCAGGGATGCCGTGGCCGGGTAGATCGGAATCGGCCGGGTGGCCCAGTCGCCGGCGCGGCGGGCGGCCTCCGCATCGACGGGGGCGCCCGCGTCCTCGGGCGTCTCCGGGAAGAGCTCGTAGTCAGGGTGGGCCAGCTGCAGCGACCCGCGATAGGCGCTGATGCGGCCGGCGAACACACCGCGCCGGCCGGGTGCGAGCTCCTGGGCCCGCCACGGCTGGTTGAAGAACGTGAGCGTGACGAACCCGTGACCGTCGGTGATGCGCGCCTCGGTGATCGTGCCGCGCCGGGAGTGCATGCTTCGCTCGTGGGTCTCGACGACCTCGGCGACGATCGTCACCTGCGCCTCGAGCTGCAGGGAGTGGATCGGGGTGAGCTCGCCGCGGTGGGCGTACCGCCGCGGCAGGTGCCACAGCAGGTCTCCGGCGGTGTGCAGGCCGAACGCGCGATGCAGGGCCTTCGCGGTCTTCGCCCCGAGCACGCGCTCGAGCGGCGCCGCAAGGGCGTCGGCAGGGCGTTCGGGTGCGGCGGGCATGCTCCAAGTCTAGGGGCGCCCGCCGACACCCCTCCGCCGAGACCAGCGGCGGCCTCACGTCGGCTCTGCTGTCGCCGACCGCCCGATGGCAGAATGGAGCCCATGACCCGTCTGATCGCCGGCGACGCCGGCGGGCTCGCGCTGCGCACGCCCGACTCGCGCACCCGCCCCACCACCGAGCGCACGCGCGAGGCGATGTTCTCCCGCCTCGCCGCCCGGCTGGATCTCGAGGGCATGCACGTGCTCGACCTGTATGCGGGCTCGGCCGCACTGGGGCTCGAGGCCGTCTCCCGCGGCGCTGACGTGCTCGTCGCCGTCGAGCACGCGCGCCGGGCGGCGGCGGTCGCCCGCGCGAACGCGGCCGCGGTGACGGCGGCCTGCCGGGGACGCGCCGTGCGGTGCACGGTCGTCGAGCAGCCCGTGACCGCCTGGCTCACCTCACCGCCGGCGGACGACTTCGACCTCGTCCTGGTCGACCCGCCCTACGCCGTGCCCGGCGAGCGGCTGACCGACGAGCTGCGGATGCTGCTGCCCCACCTGGCGCCGCGGGCGGACGTGGTCGTCGAGCGCAGCGTCCGCTCCCCCGATCTCGTCTGGCCGGCGGAGTACGCCCCCGGGGAGCGACGCCGTTACGGCGAGACGGTGCTGTGGTTCGCCGAGGGCCCGGACTCCGACGCCCGACCCGGCACGGAGACGGCAGCGGACGCCGGCCGGGCATGCGGCGAAGACCACCCGCATGACGCGGAGCCGCCCCGATGACCGCACCGTCGCAACCTGTCGCGGACCGTCACGGCGCGGGCCGTCGTGCCGCGGGCCATCGGACGATCGCCGCGCTGCTCGCGGTGTCGGCCGGGGCGGGACTCGCCGCCTGCGCGCCGACGGTGTCGCTGCAGCCGGCCGAGGACGCCGCCTCCCCCGCCTGCGCCGCGATGTCGGCCCGACTGCCGGGAGCGGTCGCCGGTGCCGGCCGCCGCAGCACGAACGCCCAGGCCACCGGAGCCTGGGGCACCCCTGCGAGCGCGATCATCACCTGCGGGGTGTCGGCCCCGCTGGTCAGCTCGCAGACGTGCATCACGGTCGGTGACGTCGACTGGCTCGTCGATGACTCGTCCGCCCCGACCTACCGGTTCACCTCGTACGGTCGCGATCCCGCGGTGCAGCTCGTCGTCGACGGGGACGCGGTCAACGGCAACACGGTGCTCAACGATCTCGCGGACGCGGTGGGCGCGATCCCGGCGACGAGGCGGTGCACGTGACGGCGGCGGCTCACCCGGCATCCCTGAGACGCACGCGCCGACCGGGCCGTCACCCCCCACTCAGCGCAGCGGCTCGTGCTCCAGCGCCTGCTCGATCAGGTCGGTGATGAGCTCCCGATAGTGCAGGCCACTGGCCTCCCACAGCATCGGGAACATGGAGATCGGGGTGAACCCGGGGATCGTGTTGATCTCGTTGACCACGACGCCATGCGCGGTGAGGAACACGTCGACCCGGGCGAGTCCCGAGCACTCCAGCGCCTCGAACGCGCGGCGGGCGACGTCGCGCAGCTCGGCGAGCTCGGCATCGGTCACGTCGGCCGGGCACACCGTGCGGGCCGGGCTGTCGGCCAGGTATTTCGCGTCGAAGTCGTAGAACCCGTCGCCGTCGACGACGATCTCGCCGGCCACGGCGGAGACCCGCACCCCCGACCCGGAACGCGAGCCGAGCACGGCCATCTCGATCTCCCGGCCGTCCACCGCCGCCTCGACGAGTGCCTTGTCATCCTCGGCGAACGCGACGCGCAGCGCCTCGTCCAGCTCCTCGGGCCGGGTGACCCGCGACACGCCGACGCTCGACCCGGCGCGGGCCGGTTTGACGAACACCGGCCAGCCGAGTGGGGCGATGCGGTCGTCGATCGCGAGACGGTCGTCGTCGCGATGCACGACCGCGTACCGGCCGACGGCGATCCCCGCGGCGCCGAGCACCGTCTTCGTGAACTCCTTGTCGGTGCCGAGTGCGGAGGCCATCACCCCGGAGCCGACGTACGGCAACCCGGACATCGCCAGCAGACCCTGGATCGTGCCATCCTCGCCGAACGGCCCGTGCAGCAGCGGCAGCACCACGTCGACCCGCCCGAGCGGGCGCAGCCCGCCCTCGGGTGTGACCGCGCGCAGCTCGTGCGAGCCGCCGCTGGGCCAGACCACCTCGGTGTCGGAGGGGGCGAGCTCCGGCAGCACGCCGTCAGCGAGCTGGAACCGGTCGGGGGCGTCCGGCTGCAGCACGAACCGGCCCCGGGCGGTGATGCCCACGGGCACGACGTCGTACCGGTCGCGATCGATCGCGCCGAGCACGCCGCCGGCGGTGGCCACGCTGATCGCGTGCTCGCTGGAGCGCCCGCCGAACACCACGGCGACCCTGGTCCTCGTCATCGCTGCCGTCCTCCTCCCGCCCTGGCGTCGGTCAGGACATCCTCGTTGCGCGGTGCGATGTGCACCGTGAGATCCGCTGGGTTCATTCTGCCTTCGAGCACGAGCGACACCTGCGAGACGATCGGCATGTCGACGCCGTGCTCGCGGGCGAGGTCGAGCACCGGGCGCACCGAGCCGATGCCCTCGGCCGTCTGCTGCATCCGCCGCACCACCTCGTCCAGCGGATGCCCCTCGCCGAGCAGGCGCCCGGCCGTGTGATTGCGCGAGAGGGTCGACTCGCAGGTGGCGATCAGGTCGCCGAGCCCGGCGAGGCCGGTCATCGTGTCAGGGTGACCGCCCAGCGCGACCGCGAAGCGGCTGATCTCGTCGAGGCCGCGGGTGATGATCGCCGCCTTCGTGTTCTCCCCGTAGCCGACCCCGCTGACGATGCCGACCGCGAGGGCGATGAGGTTCTTGAGCACGCCCCCGTACTCGGTGCCGATCACGTCGTCGTTGGCGAACGCGCTGAAGTAGCGGTTGGTGACGCAGGCGGCGATCCGCTCGGCCAGCGCGCCGTCGGCGCTCGCCACGGCGGCCGCGGCCGGCTGCTCGGCGGCGATCTCGCGGGCGATGTTCGGCCCGGAGAGCACGGCCACCCGCTCCGGCGCCCAGCCGAGCTCGCCGATGACGACCTCGCTCATGCGCAGCTGCGTGCCCCGTTCGAGCCCCTTGATCAGGCTCATGATCACCGCATCCCGCGGCAGCGCGTCGCGCACCCCGGCGAGCACCGACCGCAGCCGCTGCGAGGGAACCGACAGGCACACCAGCTCGGCGCCGGCGAGCGCCCGGGCCGGGTCGGTCGTGGCGTGCAGGCTGGCCGGCAGCACCGTGCCCGGCAGGTAGTCGTCGTTGGCGTGGCGCACCTGGATGCCGGTGGCGATCTCGCGGCGACGGGCGAGCACGGTGGTCTCGCACCCGGCGTCGGCGAGCACCTTCGCGAAGGTGGTGCCCCACGACCCCGCGCCGATCACGGCCGCCCGGGTCATCGTGCCCCCTCCGTGTCGGCGGTGGGGCGGTCGGGGCGCGGCCCGCGCAGCGTCTCGAGCAGTGCGGTGATCTCGCCCATGAGCTCGGCGGTCGCCCGCGCGTAGTCGGCGGAGTTGTGCAGATCCGCGTACCGCGACGCCGGGATCGGGTCGCCGACCTGGACGACGAACCGCTTGCGCGGCAGGATGTGCAGCCCCTTCCCATAGCGGGGCAGGATCTCCTGCGCGCCCCACTGGGCGACGGGCACGATCGGGCAGCCGGTCGCCTGTGCCAGCCGCACCGCCCCGCTCTTGCCGCGCATCGGCCACAGGTCGGGGTCGCGGGTGAGCGTGCCCTCGGGGTAGATCTGCACGGTCTGACCGCGTTCGAGCCACGCGCGGGCGTTGCGCAGCGAGTCACCGCCGTGGGCGTGCCGATCGACGGGGATCTGCTCGCCGTGCCGCATCACCCAGCCGACCACGGGGATGTGGAACAGCTGCTCCTTGGCCAGGAAGTGGGGCATGCGGCCGGCCTCCCACATGAAGCGAATCATCAGCAGCGGGTCGAGCTTGGTGATGTGATTGGCCGCGAGGATGAACGGCCCGTCGGGCAGCCGGTCGACGTCGCGGAACTCGCTGCGCGCGAGCACCTTGGTCAGCGGCACGACGACGGCGGCGACGCCCCGAGCCAGCGGGCCGAACTCGCTGCGGTCACGGCGGGCGGGCGACGAGGCGGGGGATGCGGGGGAAGGCTGGTTCACGTCACGACCTCGCCGACAGGGTGCGGGGCCGCCAGGCGGCCCGTCCGGCCTCGTAAGCGCTGATCGCGTCCTCGTGCTGCAGCGTCAGCGAGACGTCGTCGAGCCCCTCGAGCAGGCGATGCCGCACGTCGTCGTCGATCTGGAAGGAGAACTCCTCGTCGCCGACGATGAGCACCCGACGCTCGAGATCGACGGTGCCCTCGCGGCCGGGGCGCTCGTCGACGAGCGCCCACACCCGCTCCACCTGCGTCTCGTCGAGCACGCCGGCGAGCAGACCCTGCTTGCCCGCGTTGCCGCGGAAGATGTCGCCGAATCGCGGCGAGAACACCGCGCGGAACCCGTAATCATGCAGCGCCCACACGGCGTGCTCGCGCGACGACCCCGTGCCGAAGTCGGGGCCGGCGACGAGGATGCGCGCCGGGGCGAACCGGGGATCGTTGAGCACGAAGTCGGGATCCTGCCGCCACCGCTCGAACAGCGCATCCTCGAAGCCGCTCTTCGTGACGCGCTTGAGGTATTTCGCGGGCAGGATCTGATCGGTGTCGACGTTCGAGCGATGCAGCGGCGCGATCACCGCGCTCATCGTCGTGAACCGCTCCATCAGCGGGCCTCCTTCTCGGGGTTCGACGCGGACGCCGGGTGGAAGCCCCGACTGCCGACGAGCTCGACGGCGGTCATGCCGAGATCGGCCGGCGATGAGAGGGTGCCGCGCACCGCCGTGGCGGCGGCGACCAGCGGCGAGACCAGGTGGGTGCGGCCGCCGCGCCCCTGGCGTCCCTCGAAGTTGCGGTTCGAGGTCGATGCCGAGCGCTGGCCGGGCTGCAGCTGGTCGGGGTTCATGCCGAGGCACATCGAGCAGCCGGCGTGCCGCCACTCGGCGCCGAACGCCTCGAACACCCGGTCGAGGCCCTCCGCCTCGGCCTGAGCGCGCACCCGGGCCGAACCGGGCACGACCATGACGCGCACGCCGTCCGCCCGATGCCGGCCGGCCATGACCGAGGCGGCCTGGCGCAGATCCTCGATGCGGCCGTTCGTGCACGATCCGATGAACACCGTGTCGACGGCGATGTCACGCATCGGCGTGCCCGGCCGTAGGTCCATGTACTCGAGGGCACGGCGGGCCGTGGCCCGGTCGTTCTCGTCGGCGATCGCCTCGGGGTCGGGCACGGTCGCCGACAGCGGCACGCCCTGACCGGGGTTCGTGCCCCAGGTGACGAACGGCTCGAGCCGGTCGGCGTCGATGCGCACGACCCGGTCGAACTCCGCACCGTCATCGGTGTGCAGCGTGCGCCAGTAGGCGACCGCCGCATCCCAGTCCGCGCCGCGGGGGGCGTGCGGCCGCCCCTTGACGTATGCGAAGGTCGTCTCGTCGGGCGCGACCATGCCGGCCCGGGCGCCTGCCTCGATCGACATGTTGCAGATGGTCATGCGCCCCTCCATCGACAGGGCGCGGATGGCCGACCCACGGTATTCGATGATGTGCCCCTGGGCGCCGCCGGTGCCGATGCGGGCGATGACGGCGAGGATGATGTCCTTGGGCGTCACCCCCGGGCGCAGCGTGCCCTCGACCTCGACGGCCATCGTCTTGAACGGTTTGAGCGCGAGGGTCTGCGTGGCGAGCACGTGCTCGACCTCGCTGGTGCCGATGCCCAGACCGATCGATCCAAACGCCCCATGGGTGGAGGTGTGCGAGTCGCCGCACACGATCGTCAGCCCCGGCATGGTCAGGCCCAGCTGGGGCCCGACGACGTGGACGATGCCCTGCTCGCGGTCGCCGAGCGAGTGCAGCCGGATGCCGAACTCCTTCGCGTTGCGGCGCAGGGTCTCGATCTGCAGCCGGCTGACGGGGTCGGCGATCGGCTGGTCGATGTGGTCGGTCGGGGTGTTGTGATCCTCGGTGGCGATCGTGAGGTCGGGGCGGCGGACGCGGCGGCCGCCCAGGCGCAGCCCGTCGAACGCCTGGGGACTGGTCACCTCGTGCAGCAGGTGCAGGTCGATGTACAGCAGGTCGGGCCCGCCGTTCTCGCCGCGACGGACGACGTGGGCATCCCAGAGCTTCTCGGCGAGGGTGCGGGGGCGATCGGCGAACGCGGTTGCGGGTGCGTGCTGTGGTGCGTTGGTTGCGGACATGATCCTCTGGGTGCCTCTCTCCTGTCGACGGCAGACCGTGGCGCGACTCCGCGGCGAGGCCGATCTGTCAGGACAGGAGCTCGCCGCGGCGACGAAGGAGGAGTCGACGGCAGTGCATGGTCTCTGATTCTACCACCGCCGGCGGCCGCCACTCAGACCGCCGGCCGCACCCGGTCACCGCTCCGCAGCACCCGGGTGCGGCAGGTCCTCACCGGCGGCCAGCCGGTCGCGGCGCACCTTGATCAGGCTGGCGACCGTGGCCACGCCCATGGACGCGACGATGACGACGAGCGAGGCGACCGTGCTGATGTCCGGCGCCCAGGCGATCGGCTCGCCGCCGTTGACGAACGGCAGCTCGTTGACGTGCATCGCGTGCAGCACGAGCTTGACGCCGATGAACCCGAGGATGAACGCGATGCCGTACTTGAGGTACTCGAGCTTGTCGAGCAGTCCGCCGAGCAGGAAGTACAGCTGGCGCAGCCCCATCAGGGCGAACACGTTCGTCGCGAACACGAGGAACGCGTTCTGGGTGATGCCGAAGATCGCCGGGATCGAGTCGAAGGCGAACAGCAGGTCGGTCGTGCCGATCGCGAGGAACACCATGAGCATGGGGGTCCAGTACCGCTGGCCGTCGATCGTGGTGCGCAGCCGGGAGCCGTCGAACTGGTCGGTCATGCGCACCCGGCGGCGCAGCATCCGGATGAAGCCGTTGTCCTCCCCCTCGCCCTCATCCTCAGACCCGAAGGCCTGCTTGATCGCCGTGTACACGAGGTAGGCGCCGAACAGGTAGAACACGAAGCTCCAGCGCTCGAGGATCTGCGCGCCGAGCAGGATGAACACGCCGCGCAGCGCCAGCGCGACGAGGATGCCGAACATCAGCACCTCCTGCTGATACCTCCGCGGCACCCCGAAGCGCGACATGATGATCACGAACACGAACAGGTTGTCGATGCTCAGCGAGTACTCGGTGAGCCAGCCGGCGATGAACTCGCTGCCGTGGGTGGCGTCCCCGATGACGAACAGCACGCCGGCGAAGGCCAGGGCCAGCGCCACGTAGAACCCGACCCACAAGCTCGCCTCCTTCATCGACGGCACGTGCGGGCGTTTGACGACGAGGAGGATGTCGAACACGAGCACGAGCAGCAGGGCGATCGTCGAGCCGATCTCGAAGGCGACGGGTAATGGCTGCATCGAAGGATTCCTCTCGAAGGGTCGGTGATCCGTCGGCGTCGCCGGCGGCCCGAAAGTCTCTCCCACGCGCCTGCAGCGCGCACCCGGACCGGCCGGAGGAATCCGACGTACTGACGACCGCGGGCTGGCGGGATACTCCCCTTCGCTGAGGTGACACTCTAGCATCCCGCCGCCGCGTGACGTCGCGGCGCACTGGCCCGGGGTGACGCGCCGGACGGAGGCGTCTGGCGCACCAGTCGTGCACCAGTCGCATACATCTGTCGGGCAAAGTGGTCAGACCACACGACTTCTCCCTATAGTCGGCCTCGGAGCAGGCCTCCCCGACCCGCCCGCTCCGAGGAGGCACCATGACCACCGTCGCCCAGAACATGATCGAGATGCTGCACCACAACGGGGTGCGACGCGTCTACGGACTCGCCGGCGACTCGCTCAACGGCGTCACCGACGCCATCCGCCGCGACGGCCGCATCCGCTGGGTGCAAGTGCGCCACGAGGAGTCGGCCGCATACGCCGCCGGCGCCGAGGCGCAGATCACCGGCGAGATCGCCGTGTGCGCGGGCTCGTGCGGCCCAGGCAACCTGCATCTGATCAACGGCCTGTTCGACGCGAACCGCTCGCGCGTGCCCGTGCTCGCGATCGCCGCGCACATCCCCAGCGAGGAGATCGGCAGCGGCTACTTCCAGGAGACACACCCGCAGGAACTGTTCCGGGAGTGCAGCGTGTACGCCGAGCTCGTCTCCTCCCCCGCCCAGATGCCCCGGCTGCTGGAGATCGCGATGCGCGAGGCCATCGAGCGCCGTGGCGTCGCCGTGCTCGTCATCCCCGGGGACGTCGCCCTCGCCGAGGCCGTCGATGACCGCGTCGCCACGGTGACGCGAGCGCATCCGGTGATCCGCCCGTCCGACGACGAGCTCGCCCGAACCGCCGACGTGCTCAACGGGGCCCGGCGGGTGACGATCCTGGCCGGAGCCGGCGTGCAGGGCGCGCACGACGAGCTGATCCGCCTGGCCGACACGCTCGCCGCGCCGATCGTGCACGCCCTGCGCGGCAAGGAGTTCATCGAGTACGACAACCCGTTCGACGTGGGCATGACGGGCCTGCTCGGCTTCGCCTCGGGGTACCGGGCGATCGACGCGGCCGACGTGCTGCTCGTGCTCGGCACCGACTTCCCGTACCAGCAGTTCTATCCGAAGGACGCCACGATCATCCAGGTGGACGTGCGCGGCGAGCAGATCGGCCGGCGCACCCCGGTGGACATCGGCCTCGTCGGCGACACCGGCGACACGATCCGGGCGCTGCTGCCGCTGCTTCACCGTCACACCGACCGCGCTCATCTCGAGGACTCCCGCCGCCACTACGCCCGCACGCGCGAGCGGCTCGACGATCTGGCCCAGCCCGGCCGGCGCGACGAGGGCCCGCTGCATCCGCAGCATGTCACGCGAGTGCTCGACGAGCTCGCGGACGACGACGCGGTGTTCCTGCCCGACGTCGGCTCGCCGGTGGTGTGGGCCGCCCGCTACCTGACCATGAACGGCCGACGCCGGCTGATCGGCTCGTTCACGCACGGGTCGATGGCCAATGCGATCCCGCAGGCGATCGGCGTGCAGAGCGCTGCCCCGGACCGGCAGGTGATCACGCTCAGCGGCGACGGCGGGCTGACGATGCTGCTCGGCGACCTGCTGACGCTGAATCAAGAGCGGCTGCCGGTGAAGGTCGTCGTGTTCGACAACAGCTCGCTGAACTTCGTGGAACTCGAGATGAAGGCGGCCGGCTTCGTCAACTTCGGCACGGGCATGACGAACCCGGACTTCGCGCAGCTCGCCGAGGGCGCCGGCATCCTCGGCCTGCGTGTGGACCGGCCGAGCCAACTGCGCCCCGCACTCGAGGCGGCGCTGCAGCACGACGGCCCCGCCCTGGTCGACGTGGTCACCACCCGGCAGGAGCTCTCGATGCCGCCGGCGATCGAGGCGAAGCAGGTGAAGGGCTTCGCGCTGTACGCGCTGCGCACGGTGATGTCCGGCCGCGGTGACGAGCTGCTCGATCTGACGCGCACGAACTGGCGTCAGCTGTTCTGAGCCAGCCCGGGCCCGGGCGGTTCGAGCCCGACGCACTCACACGCACACGACGAGGGCCCCGCCGGTTCACCCGGTGGGGCCCTCGCTCATGCCGCGACCGAGGTCACGGCAGCAGCAGGCGTCACTCGCCGCCCTCGAACCTCGCCTCGTCGAAAGGCAGCTCGCCGGCGAGCACCTTGGTGACGCGGTCGCGGTCGACCTCCTTCGTCCAGGTGCCCACGAGCAGCGTGGCGATCGCGTTGCCGGCGAAGTTCGTCAGCGCGCGGGCCTCGGACATGAACCGGTCGATGCCGAGCACGATGCTGGTGCCCTGGGCCAGATCGGGGCGCGCGGCCTGCAGACCGGCGGTCAGCGTCGCGATGCCGGCACCGGAGACCCCCGCCGCGCCCTTCGAGGCGATCATCATGAACAGCAGCAGGCCGATCTGCTCGCCGATGCTCATGGGCGTGCCCATCGCGTCCGCGATGAACAGCGACGACATGGTCAGGTAGATGGCCGTGCCGTCGAGGTTGAACGAGTAGCCGGTCGGCACAGTGATGCCCACCACGGCCTTGTCGACACCGATGTGCTCCATCTTGGCGATCAGCCGCGGCAGCGCGGTCTCGGAAGAGCTCGTCGCGAGGATCAGCAGGAACTCCTTGCCGAGGTATCCCAGGAACTTGAACACGTTGACGCGGGTGAAGGCGTACAGGATCGCGCCGAGCACGAGGAACACGAACAGGGCGCAGGTGATGTAGAAGCCGACCATGACGGCGATGAGACTGCCGAGGCCGCCCCAGCCGGTCGCACCGATGAGCGCGGCCATGCCGCCGAAGGCGCCGATCGGGGCGACCCACATGATCATGTTCAGGATGCGGAAGACGATCTTCTGCAGATACTCGACGACCTTCAGCACCGGCTGCGCCTTCTCGCCCATGCCCTGCACGGCGAAGCCGACGAGCAGCGCGACGAACAGACCCGAGATGACCTCGCCGTCGGTGAACGGGGCGAAGAGACTGTCCGGGATGATGCCGAGCACGAAGTCCTGGATCGTGCCGGTGTCACTCGATGCGCTGCTCGAGCCGCTGTTGAGCATCTCGCCAATGTCGAGACCCTCGCCGGGCTTGATAATGTTGCCGACGGTCAGGCCGATCACCAGTGCGACGAACGACATGATGATGAAGTACAGCAGCGCGAGACCGCCGATCTTGCCGACCGTGGCCGCCTTGGCGATCGAGCCGATGCCCAGCACGATCGTGGTGAAGATGATCGGCACGATGAGCATCTTGATCAGGTTGACGAACCCGGTCGCGAGGATCTTCAGGCTGACGGCCTGGTGCGGGAAGATGAAGCCGAAGATCACGCCGAGCACCGCCGCGGCGATGACCAGCGCGTAGAGCCAGAAACTCGATCGCTTCTTCTTGGGCGTCGTGGATGATGGCGCGGGGGATGCTGAGGTCACTGCTGAGCTCGCCATTGCTGTCCTTCTTCATCGAAGTGGTGCGTTTTCGGGATGGCGCCCGTCGCATGACGGCCGGTCCCGGCAGCACTGCGGCGAACTGCTGGATTATAGCGCCGAGTCGCGTCTGACGCAAGTCGAAGTCGTACGCGCTGCGCGGTCATCCCGCCGGCACCGGTCGACGACGCCCCGGCCACGTCGTACATCCCCCGCCCAGTCACGTCCTCCCTCGCCCAGCCGTGCGGCGAGACCGTGCTACTGCAGCGACGAGGTCAGCCGGCAGAGGTTGTCGGCGATCGTCTGCGGCACCGACCGCTGCCGCCACTCCTCCATGGTCAGCTGCGTGCTGTTCGCCCGGTAGTCCTTCGCGATGCGCTCCAGCGCGTCGGCGGGACCCTCCCCGTACAGCAGCACCGTGACCTCCATGTTCAGCGTGAACGAGCGCATGTCCATGTTGCTCGACCCCAGCGCCGAGACGAGCTGGTCGACGACGACGTACTTCGTGTGCAGCAGGTTCGGCGCCCGGTACCGCCAGATGTGCACGCCCATGCGCAGCAGCTGCTCGTAGTACGAGCTCTGCGCATGCTGCACGAGGAACTGGTCGGCGATCTCCGACACGTACAGGTCCACCCGCACCCCGCGCGCCGTGATGTTCGTCAGCGCGTACAGCATCGCCTCGTTGGGCACGAAGTAAGGGCTGACGATCTGCACCGACGTGCGCGCGTGGTACAGCAGGGCGAGGAACATCTTGAGATTCGACTCGTTCGCGTACCCGGGCCCGCTGGCGACGATCTGGCAGTGCACCGGCCCGCGCAGCTCGTGGACGTCACGCGCGAAGCGCTCGGTGAGCGTCTCCTCGAGCACCTCCTCGCCGCACTCGATGAACCAGTCCGTGGCGAACACCGCGTCGAGCTCGGCGACGGCCGGCCCGTCGAACCGGGCCATGAGATCCACCCAGTGCATGCCGCGGCGGATCGCCTTGCGCTTGTGGTAGCTCGGGTGGATGAGGTTGAGGGATCCCGTATAGCCGATCTCGCCGTCGATCGTGACGATCTTGCGATGGTTGCGCAGATCGGGACGCTGGAACCGGCCCCGCAGCGGCTCCAGCGGCAGCATGTACGTCCAGTCGGCCCCCGTCGCCTCCAGCTCGCGGCGGGTGCGCCGGAACCCCGCCGTGCGCCGGGAGGCCCAGAAGTCGATGAGCACCCGCACCTTCACCCCGCGGGCGACGGCCCGCTGCAGCGCCGCGAACAGGGG
The DNA here is from genome assembly GCF_008831125.1 of Pseudoclavibacter caeni. Classification (GTDB taxonomy): domain Bacteria; phylum Actinomycetota; class Actinomycetes; order Actinomycetales; family Microbacteriaceae; genus Pseudoclavibacter_A; species Pseudoclavibacter_A caeni. The sequence goes on from NZ_WBKA01000003.1 coordinate 149,803, forward strand.
CGCCGTCGTCTCGTCGTACGCGAGGATGTAGAACTGCACGTGCACGCGATGGCGGGCGCGGTCGATGTCGTCGACCATGCGCGCGAACGCCTCGGCTGCGTCCTCGTGGATGTGGACGTGGTTGCCGCCGACGAGAGGCATGCCGCTCAGTCGCTGGTTGAGCTCGATGACCTCGGTGAACCAGTCGGGCGCGCCGACGAGCCCGGTCTCCACGTGCAACGACGGGGAGCGGCCGCCGATGCGTCGGGCGGCGAGCTCCTGCTTGAGCCGCCGCTCGCGCGGCAGGTGGTTCGTGCCGATGACGAGGAACAGCAGGATGCCCACGAACGGCAGGAACGAGATCGTCAGCAGCCAGGCCGTGCCTGACGCCGGCGTGCGGTTGCGGGGCACCACGAGCAGGGCGATGACGCGGATGACGACGTCGAGCGCCATCAGGCCGAGCAGCACCCAGCCGGAGACGCCGAGCGTGGCCATGATCACTCCGTCTGCTGCGACGCGGCGGCGATGTGGTGGTGGATCACCTCGGCGATGATGAAGCTGAGGAACTTCTCGGCGAACTCCGGGTCGAGGTTCGACTCCACGGCGAGCGCCTTCAGCCGGGCGATCTGCTCCCGCTCGCGAGCCTTGTCCGATGCGGGCAGACCGAGCTGGGCCTTCAGCTCGCCGACCTCCTTGGTGCACTTGAACCGCTCGGCGAGGATGTGCACCAAGGCCGCATCGAAATTGTCGATGCTCTCGCGCAGCTGCAGCAGTCGCTCAGGGATCTCCACCTCGTCTTGGGCCATGGGGTCATTCTAGCCGGCCCCGACGGCCACCAGCCCTCCGCTCTCCCGACACGGCCCGGCGGCGGGTCGCGTCGGGCGGCGCCCCGCCGCCCGGGCATGATCGCGCGGACCGGCAGGCGGTGAGACGACGCCCCTCTTCCCTCCCCGCCGAGCCCGGTGCTACGGTGTGAGGCGTCGGCCCGGACGGCACGACGTGGCCAAGAACCCGGCCGTCGCGCGTCCTCTGCCCGCCTCTCCTCCCCGCCGAGGACGCGCTGGCGGCCCTCGCCCCTTCACGGCGGGCCGATGCACCGACCGATGACCGGGGAGATCCCGCCGGGACGGCCGGGCTCGCGGACGGCGATCGCCGTCCGCATCCGTCTCTTCTCACAGGAGCAGCATCACCATGGCCTCCATCGAGCGTTTCGGCGCCTGGCTGACGAAATGGTTCACCGCGATCGTCCTCGCCTGGACGGTCTTCAACTATTTGGTCCCCGGCACGAGCCTGTGGGCGAAGTCGTACACCGGCTACTTGCTCGGCATCGTCCTGTTCGGCATGGGGCTGACCCTGACCGTCCACGATTTCGCGCGCATCATCAGGATGCCGATCGGGGTCATCCTCGGCACCGTCGCCCATTTCGTGATCATGCCGCTGATCGCCGTCCTCCTCTGCTGGGTGTTCCGGCTCGATGGCGCGCTGGCCGTCGGCGTGATCCTCGTGGGCAGCTGCCCGTCGGGCACGTCCTCCAACGTCATGTCCTTCCTCTCCCGCGGCGACGTGGCCCTGGACGTGTCGATCGGCCTGCTCTCGACCCTGCTCGCCCCGGTGATGATCCCGCTGATCATGCAGACCCTCGCGAGCCAGTACGTCGAGATCCCCACGAAGCAGCTGTTCCTCAGCGCGCTCGAGGTGGTGCTCGTCCCCATCGTCCTCGGCCTGGTCGTGCACGCCCTCCTCGGCGACCGCGTGGAGCGGGTCACACCGGTGCTGCCCGCCGTCTCGCAGATCGCGATCCTGCTCATCATCGGTGTCGTCGTCGCCGTGAACCACGACAAGCTGCTGTCCACGGACACGGCGCTGCTCCTCCCCGTGGTGATGCTGCACAACCTGCTCGGGTACCTGCTCGGCTGGCTGTTCAGCCGGATGATGTTCCGGGTGTACCCGATGGGCTTCGGCTACGCGCAGCAGAAGGCGATCACCTTCGAGGTCGGCATGCAGGACTCGGCGCTGGGCGCGACCCTCGCGCTCAAGGCGTTCGCCGCGACCCCGATCGCCGCGATCCCCTCGACGTTCTTCAGCGTCTGGCACAACATCTCCGGCTCGGTCCTCTCGTCGCTGTGGCGACGGCATGACGACCGCAACGGGATCGACCCGGCGACGGGCGTGATGTCTTCCTCTCCCGCGGCGGCGAAGGCCTGAGTCCATCGCCGGGGGCCGCGGCGACGGTGGCGCATCCGTGGTCGTCGCGTTCCACGGCCCCGCGGTTCACCCGGCATTGGTAGCATCAGCCCTGTCAGCGCCGAGTGGCCCTGACCGCCACGTCGAGAAAGGCAGCGGCATCATGGGGAAGAAGCACAGCAAGGCCGAGCAGGCCGCGACGGATGCGCTGAAGAAGGCGCGCAAGGCCGTCAAGGAGGCGCGGCGACTGGCCGACAGGGCTGACAAGTCCGCGCGGCGTGAGGCCCGCGAGCTCGAGCACACCCTGGAGCTGCTCGCCCAGCGAGCACAGGAACGACTGAACACCCGGTCCACGGTCAGGACGCCCGAGGTCGCGACGCCGAAGGCGCCGGCCCCCGCAGGCGGAGCCGCGAAACGCGCTGCGGGGAAGGCGGCGAAGACGGACGCGGGCAGGAAGCGCGCGGGCACGAAGAGCGCAGGAGCCGCACACACCGCCGGGAGGACGAGCACCGGCGCCGCGAAACGGGCGAGGGGCGGAGCGACGAAGCCGGCGACACCGGCCGACCGCCCCGCGGACCTCTCCGCGCGCACCGTCGCCGAGCTGCGCGCCTTCGCCCGCGAGCGCGGGCTGGGCGGCTACTCGCAGATGACGAAGGCGCAGCTGATCGAGCTGCTCGGCTGACCGGCCCCGTCCCGGGTCAGCGGCGCAGCCGACGGCGGGCCAGCCAGTTGCCGAGCCCCTGGACGATCTGGACGATGAGCACGATGACGATGACCGTCGCCCACGTGATCGTCGGGTTCGCCTGACGGTAGCCGTACTGGATCGCATAGTTGCCGAGGCCGCCGGCGCCCACGACACCGGCGATGGCCGACATGTCGACGATCGCGACGAACGCGTACGTGTACCCCAGGATCAGCGCGCCGAGTCCCTCCGGGATGAGCACGGAGAAGATGATGCGCGGCAGGCCGGCACCCATCGCCCGGGCCGCCTCGATGACGCCCGGGTTGACCGTGACGAGATTCTGCTCGACCAGGCGGGCGATGCCGAACGTCGCGGCGAACACCATGGTGAACGTCGCCGCCTGGATGCCGATGCCGATGCCGATCACCGCTCTGGCGAGCGGCTGCAGCGCGGCGATGAGGATGACGAACGGGATCGGTCGGAAGAAGTTCACCAGCACGTTGAGCAGCTGGAAGACGAACCGGTTCTCCAGCAGGTTGCCGCGCCGGGTCAGATACAGCAGCAGGCCGACGCCGAGGCCCAGCACGCCGCCGATCGCCAGCGCGATGACGACCATGTAGAGCGTCTGCCCGGTGCTCTCGATCAGGTCGGGGATGATCTCTCCCCAGTCAGTGGTGCGCATGTCAGGCGACCTCCTCGATGCACTCGTCCGCGGTGAGCTCGTCGACCGCACGGGTGACCGCGTCGGCGGGCCCGGTGAGCTCGTGGAGCAGATACCCGAACCCACGCCCCTGCACGGTGTTCACCCCGCCGTAGACGAGCTCGGCGCAGACGCCCTCGCGGCCGGCGACCCGTTCGACGAGCCCCTGCACGTCGTGATCATCGCGCACGCGCACGCTGAGCAGCCGTCCGGGGTGCAGCCGCCGCAGCTCCGCGAACTCCGCGTGCGGCGGCGTGGGCCGCACCAGCGTCCGCATGAACCGCCGGGTGACCGGCTGACGCGGGTCAGAGAGGACGCGGTAGACGTCACCCTGCTCGACGACCCGGCCGTGCTCCATGACGACGACCTGGTCGGCGAGGGCGCGCACCACGTCCATCTCGTGGGTGATGACGACCATGGTGACGCCGAGCTCGTCGTTGACACGGCGCAGCAGCTCCAGCACGTCCTGGGTCGTCTCGGGGTCGAGCGCGCTCGTCGCCTCGTCGGCGAGCAGCACACTCGGCGAGGTGGCCAGCGCGCGGGCGATGCCCACCCGCTGCTTCTGCCCGCCGGAGAGCTGGTCGGGATGGTTGTCGGCACGGTCGGCGAGCCCGACGAAGTCGAGCAGCTCCCGCACCCGCTCCCGCCGACGCTCCGCCGGAATCCCGGCCAGGCGCAGCGGGAACTCCACGTTGCGGAAGACCGTCTTCGACTCCATCAGGTTGAACTGCTGAAAGATCATCCCGATGTCGCGTCGGGCTCGGCGCAGCTGCCGCTCGGGCAGCGCGCTGAGCTCCTGCCCGCGCACGACGACGCGGCCGGAGGTGACCGGCTCGAGGGCGTTGATCAGCCGCACGAGCGTGCTCTTGCCCGCCCCGGAGTAGCCGATGACCGCTGTGATGGTGCCCTCGGCGATCTCCACGGAGACGTCGTCGACGGCGGTGACGGGGTCACCGCCCCGCCCCGGGGACGGATAGGCCTTGGAGACGTGCTCCAGCGTGATGATCGACATCCCGTTTCCTCTCTTCTGCTCCCCGGCCCGCCCTCATGTGCGCCGGCGGTCATGACCGGCCACGACCGCACGTCGTGTTCGCTGTCGCCGCGGTCGACCTCCTCGTCGCTGCGACGCTCCCGTCCTCGCACGGCACGAGGGGCGACGCTGCGGCGCCGCCCCTCGACCCTGCCACACATCGACCGCGGATGCCGATGCGTGAGCCCGATCAGTGCTGCGAGCGGATCTGATCCTCGGTGGTGGCGAGCAGCTGCTGCAGCTCGTCGGCCGGAGTCTTCAGCAGCGTGGCGGTGTTCCCGCTGGCCTCCTGCAGGCCGTCCTGCACCGACTGGGTGTCCTGGAAGATGCTCACCAGACGGTTGTAGGTCTCGTCGTCCTTGTCCTCGGCGCGTGAGACCCAGACGTTGATGTACGGCTTCGCGCTCTCGCTGTCGGCGTCAGACTGCGCGAGCGGCTGCTGGCCGACGAGTCCGGCGTTCTTCAGGAAGTCGTTGTTGACGACGGCGCCGGCGATGTCGTCGAGGCTGTTGGCGGTCTGGTCGGCCGACAGCTCCGTCACCTTGACCTTCGAGGCGCCCTCATCGACGTCGCGGGTGTCGGTCACCGCCGTCCAGTCTCCCCTGAGCGTGATCAGCCCGGCGTCCTGCAGCACGCCGAGCGCACGGGCGCGGTTCGTCTCGTCCGCGGGGACGGCGACGGTCGCGCCCTCCGGGATCTGGTCGACCGACTGGTACTGCTTCGAGTACAGGCCGAGCGGGTAGATCGCGGTCGCGCCGATCGGGGTGAGGTCCTGGTCGTTCTGCACGTTGTAGTTGGCCAGGTAGATGATGTGCTGGAACTCATTGAGGTCCAGCTCGCCCTCGGCGAGCGCCGGGTTCGGCTGCGTGTACTCGGTGAAGTCGATGATGTCGACGCTGATGCCAGCGTCCTTCGCCGCGTCCTCGAACGCCGGCCACTGCGGATCGCTCGCGCCGACGACGCCGATGCGCACGGGATTGCCCTCGCTGCCCTTCTCCGCGTCGGACTGCCCCGATCCGCTCGCGCAGCCGGTGAGCAGGGCGCCGATGAGCGGCACGCCGACGGCCAGTCCGATGAGCTTCCTCTTCGAGATCTTCATGATGGGTCCCCTTTCGCTGTCACCTGCGTCGCCGCTGCGGGGGTTCCGCGGCGGGACAACGTGCCCCATCGTGCCAGCCCGGCGGCCCCCGATGCCAGTCGGGACGTCATCCGCGGTAACAGCGCGAGGCGCTGAAGGCGGTCTTCCTCCTCGACCGCTGCCCGAGAGCACTCCTGCGACGCACGCGTGCCGACCCCGCCGGGTCACCGCCCCGCAGCGCGGCCGCGGCCCCACGCGCCTCGGCATCGATTCCGCGCCACCGGGCCCGAATCACCCTATCCTTGTCTGGTACACCACTGAAGGAAGCCTGCATGTCACATCACGACGCGCCCGGCGACGACGCCACGCCTCTCTCCCCGACCGAGGTCTCGCGCATCCGCAACGATTTCCCCATCCTCGACCGTCGCATCGGCGACCGGCCGCTCGTGTACCTCGACTCCAGCGCGACCGGCCAGCGGCCGATCAGCGTGCTGGACGCGGTGCAGGAGTTCGACGAGATGCGCAACGCCGCCGTGCACCGTGGCGCCCACACGCTCGCCGGCGAGTCGACCGAGCTGTTCGAGGCGGCCCGCCACCGGGTCGCGGCGTTCGTCGGCGCCGATGACGACGAGATCGCCTGGACGAAGAACGCCACCGAGGCGCTCAACGTCGTCGCGTACGGCTTCATCAACGCCACCGCCGGCCGCGGCGGCGAGGCCGCCCGCCGGTTCGCGCTGCGCCCGGGCGACGAGATCGTGATCACCGAGATGGAGCACCACGCGAACCTGGTGCCCTGGCAGGAGGTCGCCGCGCACACCGGCGCGACGCTGCGGTGGATCCCGCTGACCGACGAGGGCGAGCTGGACCTCGCCGCGGCACGCGACCTGATCGGCGAGCGCACCCGCGTGCTCGCGTTCACCCACGTGTCGAACGTGCTCGGCACGATCAACCCGGTCGCCGAGCTCGTGCGGCTCGGCCGCGCGGCGGGCGCGGTCGTCGTGCTCGACGCCTGCCAGTCGGCCCCGCACCTGCCGCTCGACCTGCACGCGCTCGACGTCGACTTCGCCGCGTTCAGCGGGCACAAGATGCTCGGCCCCACCGGCATCGGCGCACTGTACGGGCGCCGCGAGATGTTCGACGCCCTGCCACCGTTCATCACAGGCGGGTCGATGATCCAGACCGTGACGATGGAGCGCACCGACTTCATGCCGGCCCCCACCCGCTTCGAGGCGGGCACGCAGCCGGTCGCCCAGGCGGTCGGGCTCGGCGCCGCCGTCGACTACCTGCAGCACATCGGGATGGCGCGCATCGCCGCGTGGGAGCACCGGCTCGGCCAGCGGCTCGCCCGGGGTGTCACCGAGATCCCGGGGGTGCGGCTGCTCGGCCCTCGGCCAGGGGTGGCGCGCGCGGGCATGGCCGCCGTGGACGTGGCCGGCGTGCACGCCCACGACGTCGGCCAGTTCCTCGACGACCGCGGCATCGCCGTGCGCGTCGGTCACCACTGCGCGCAGCCGCTGCACCGCCGCTTCGGCGTCACCGCCTCGACCCGGGCGAGCGTGTACCTGTACAGCACCGAGGCCGAGGTGGACGCGTTCCTGAACGCGCTCGCCGACGTGCGCGGGTTCTTCGGGGTCGCGCGATGAGCGGGCTGCAGGATCTCTACCAGACGGTCATCCTCGAGGAGGCCAGGGAGCGCCGCGGCGGCGACCGCTACGGCGAGGGAGGCTGGTCGGGGCACTCCCACCAGGTCAACCCCACCTGCGGCGACGAGCTGACGCTCGGCGTGCGGCTCGACGATGACGGCAGGATCGCCGCGATCGGCTGGGAGGGGGACGGCTGCTCGATCTCGATGGCGAGCGCCTCCCTGATGACCGACCTGCTCGAGGGACGCACCGTCGCCGAGGCGCTCGAGCTCATCGCGGAGTTCCGGCGGGTGATGCACTCCCGCGGCGCCGAGGAGCCGGACCCGGAGCGGTTCGGCGACGCCGTCGCGCTGGGCGGGGTGAGTCGATATGTGATGCGGGTCAAGTGCGCGATGCTCGGCTGGGTGGCGCTGGAGGACGCACTGCACAGGGCTGAGGCCTGAATGGACGCGGACGCGATCATCCGCATCGTCTACCTGGTCGGCATCAGCTCCTTCGCCGTCAGCGGCGTGCTCGCCGCCGCGCGGGTGGAGCTCGACTTCTTCGGCGCCCTGCTCGTCGGCCTGCTGTGCGCGGTGGGCGGCGGGACACTGCGCGAGACACTGCTCGGCAACACCCCGGTGTACTGGATGCACGACCAGGTCATCCTGCCCACCGTGCTCACCGTGGCCACGACGGCGTTCGTGATCGTGCGGTTCGTCGCGATCCCCCGCTGGCTGCTCGAGATGACTGACATCGCGGGGCTCGCGATCGTCTCGGTCATCGGGGCGAAGGCCGCGATCGCGGCGGACGCGACCCCACTGGCCGTCTGGATCGTCGCGGTGCTCACCGGGGTCACCGGCGAGATCATCCGCGACCTGCTCGTCGCGCAGTCGCCGCCGGTGCTGCTCGTGCGCGAGATCTACGCGGCCGCGTCGTTCGTCGGCGCGGTCGTCTACTGGGCGCTGCACGTGACCGGCGCGGGCGACCTGACCGCGACCGCCGTCGCGGTGCTCACGATCGCCGTGATCCGGGTGGTGGCGATCTGGCGGGGCTGGAGCCTGCCGAAGGCCCGGCTGCGCGTGCAGCCGCACACTTCGATCGCCGACGAGCTCTGAGCTCGGGAGCCCGACCGCCGGCGCATGGTCTCCTCATGTCCCCGGTCCGGGCGGCCCGGGCTGCGGCACACATGTCACGACGCGGACGAGGCGACGGCCGGGTATCCGTGCAGGCCCCGTGCAGACGATGGACGGCGCCGCACCCCGGGGTGCGGCGCCGTCCGGTCAGCGCGTTCTGACGATCACCTCACGTCGAGCAGGTCGATCACGAAGATCAGGGTCTGTCCGGCGAGCGGATGCCCGCTGCCGGCCGGCCCGTAGGCGAGGTGCGGCGGCACCACGAGCTGCCGGCGCCCGCCGACCCGCATGCCGGGGATGCCCATCTGCCACCCCTTGATCAGCCCGCGCAGCGGGAACGTGATCGACTCGCCGCGGCTCCAGGAGGAGTCGAACTCCTCGCCGGACTCCCACCCCACGCCGAGGTAGTGCACCTCGACGGTGGCACCGGGCGTGGCCTCCGCGCCGTCGCCGACGACGAGGTCCTCGATGTCGAGCGCGTCCGGGGCGGGCCCGCTGGGGAAGTCGATCTCTGGTCTGGTCAGTTCGGTCATGACGGCCAGCCTACCGGTCGTGGCGGTCAGCGGCATCGTCCGCGTGGCGCTCCGCGGCGTCCGCCTCGGCCTCGGCGAGATCCTCGGCGTACAGCCCGGGGTCCGCGGTCTCGGCGATCTCGTCGGCGGCCGCGGCCCCGAGGTCGACCTGCTCGGCGGCCGCGCTCCGGTGCTGCCGGCGCTGCACGATGACCCCGGCGACGACGGAGACGCCGGCGACCACGAGGCTCAGGTACAGCTGCACGCGGATCTCGGGGTCGCGGTTGAACGTCATGTACACGAGCAGGGCGACGAGGCTGATGATGACGAGCCAGGTGATCCATGGGAAGCCCCACATGCGGATCGTGCCCCGGTCACGGCCGGGCACGATACCCTGGGCGGCCAGCATCTTCCGGCTGCGCAGCTCCGAGACGGCGATCACGAGCCACACGAAGATGGCGACCGCGCCGGTGGAGTTCACCAGCAGGTTGAACACGGCCTTCGGCATCGCGTAGTTGAGCACCACGGAGATGAGGCCGACGCTGGCCGAGGCGAGGATCGCGACGTACGGTGTGTTGTGGCCGTTCACCCGGCGGAAGCTGCGCGGGGCCTCGCCGCGGCCGGCCAGCGAGAACGCCATGCGGGAAGCGGTGTACAGCGACGCGTTCAGGGTGGAGAGCATGGCGGTCAGCACCACGATGTCCATGATCGTATCGGTGCCCGGGATGCCCACGTAGGTCAGCGCGCTCACGAAGGGGCTCACACCCACCTCGACGGCGCTGTGCGGCAGCAGCAGCACGATGATCGCGATCGAGCCGATGTAGAACAGCATGATGCGCCACACCACGGTGTTGACGGCCTTGCGGACGGCGTGGGCCGGGTTCTCCGACTCGCCGGCGGCGACCGTGGCCACCTCGGCGCCGAACATGGAGAAGATCACGGGCAGCAGCGCGATGAACACGCCCTCGATGCCGTTGGGCAGCAGCCCGCCCTCGGCGGCGTAGTCGACGCCCTGGTGCTCACTGGGGATGACGTGGGCGAGCAACAGCACGCCGAAGACGATGAACAGCGAGATCGCGACGATCTTGATGCCGGCGAACCAGAACTCCATCTCGCCGAAGCTCTTGACCGACACGAGGTTCAGGCCGAGGAAGAAGAGCGTGAGCACGAGCGCCGGCACCCACTGGGGCATGTCGACGTACTTCGTGATGATCCTCGAGGCCGCGGTGGCCTCCACGCCCACGGTCACGACCCAGAACCACCAGTACAGCCAGCCGATCGACAGCCCCGCCCAGGGGCCGATGAACTTCGTGGCGTAGGCGGAGAACGACCCGGTGTCCGGGCTCGCCGAGGCCATCTCGCCGAGCATCCGCATGACGAGCACGATGACGACGCCGGCGAGACCGTACGAGATGAGCACGCCGGGTCCGGCGGCCTCGATCGCGCTGCTGGACGCGACGAGCAGCCCGGCGCCGATGATGCCGCCGAGTGCGATCATCGACAGGTGGCGGGGCTTGAGCGTGTGCGCGAGCCGCGGGGCCTCCTCCGAGGTGTGATCGCGGGCGCCGACGGTGAACACCGTCTCGGTCGGGGGCGCGCTCTTCGACGCGTCGGGCTTCGAGCTGGACATGGGACTCCTCACTGGGTCGTCTCCCGGTCATGACGCCGCCATGGCGTCGCCGCGGGAGCGGTTCGACGGTCGCGGGCACCGGCCGGACGCTATGGCCGCCACGGGGTCGCCGCGCACGCGAGTGGACGCGCCGGGGACGCGATCTCGCAGGTCACCGGGTTCGGGAGGGCAGGTCATGCCATCCTCGAACGAGGCGATCGGCGCCAGCCTAGGCCCATGTGGTGTGAACGCCGTGTTTCCGACCATGGCCGAACGGGCCATTCCATGGACGGAATGTCCACTCCGGGGGTCTCCCGTGCGCCTGCGCCCGCAGATGGGGTGGGAAGGTCTCAGCCGGATGACGCCGCCCCGGAACCGAGTCACTCGGCCGCCCGGACCGCACCCGCACGGAGAACGGGCCCGGTGCGGGAGTCCACTCCGCACCGGGCCCGTGTGTGGTGACGCGGTCGGTCAGCCCAGACCGGACCATCCGCGCCAGGTCGTTCCGGTCAGTTCGCCTTGAAGCCGTCGGCGATGATCGCCAGCCCCTGCTCCAGCAGCTCGTCGGAGATGACGAGCGGTGTGAGGAAGCGGATCACGTTGCCGTAGGTGCCCGCGGTGAGCACGACGACGCCGTGCTTGTGCGCGTAGTCGGCGACCTTCGCGGTCAGCTCCGCGTCCGGCTCCCTTGTCGCCGGGTCGACGATCTCGATGGCCTGCATGGCGCCGCGCCCGCGCACCTCGCCGACGCGCGGATCCGCCTGCTGCAGCTCCGTCATCCGCTTGGTGATGATCTCGCCGATGTGCAGGGCCTGCGACGCGAGGTCCTCGCGCACGACCTTGTCGAGCGTGGCCGCCGAGGCCGCCACCGCGGCCGGGTTGCCACCGTAGGTGCCGCCGATGCCGCCGGCCTGCGGGTGGTCCATGATCTCGGCGCGGCCGGTCACGGCCGACAGCGGCAGGCCACCGCCGATCGCCTTGGCCGTGGTGACCAGGTCGGCCACGACACCCTCGTACTCCATGGCGAACATGCGCCCGGTGCGGGCGATGCCCGCCTGCACCTCGTCGGCGATGAACAGCACGTCGTTCTCGTGGGCCCACTGCACGAGGGCGGGGATGTAGCCCTCGGCCGGCACGATGAAGCCGCCCTCGCCCTGGATGGGCTCGAGCAGGATCGCGGCGACGGAGTCGGCGCCGATCTGCGTCTCGATCATCGAGATCGTGCGCTTCGCGGCCTCCGGGCCGGTGAGCCCGTCACGGTAGGGGTACGAGCCCGGCACGCGGTACAGCTCGTTGGCGAACGGCCCGAAGTGCCGCTTGTAGGGCATCGCCTTGGCGGTGAGGCCCATGGTGAGGTTCGTGCGGCCGTGGAACGCGTGGTCGAAGGCGACGATGGCGTCCTTGCCGGTGTAGTTGCGGGCGAACTTCACGGCGTTCTCGACGGCCTCGGAGCCCGAGTTGAACAGCGCGGTGCGCTTCTCGAAGTCACCGGGGGTCAGCTTGTTGAGCCGCTCGCAGACCTCGACGTATCCCTCGTACGGCACGGTGGCGAACGAGGTGTGGGTGAACTGGGCGACCTGCTTCTGGACGGCCTCCACGACCTCCGGGGCCGAGTTGCCGACGCCGGTGACGGCGATGCCGGAGGCGAAGTCGATGAGGCTGTTGCCGTCGACGTCGACGATCACGCCGCCGCCCGCGGCGACCGCGTACGCCGGGAGCATCACGCCCACACCGGCGCTGACCGCGGCCTCCTTGCGTGCCTGCAGGGCGCGGGACTTCGGGCCGGGGATCTCGGTGACGAGGTTCAGCCGCTGCGGCAGCGACGGGCCGCCGACGGGGATGCTCTGATCAGTCATGGTGTCTCTCCTCATGCGAACGATGACCGCCAGTCGGAGGCTGCAGGGAACGGGGCAGCCGGGCCTGGACGCGGGCGGGTGCGACGACGACTCGCCTGCACCGACAGTACGGCGCCACACCACCTGGTTCGCATGTACCTGAGGGACATTCAGCGAAACCTGACTGTACAATCTGGCCATGTCTGTCTCGCTGCGCCGCCTCATCGGCATGAAAGAGCTCGACCTGACCGTGATCGTCGGCGACGAGAGCGGCGAGGAGACCACTCGTCGGCTGGATGCACCGATCGACTGGGTCTACGCGTCCAGCCTCGTCGACCCGATGCGCTTCCTGCCCCCGAGCCAGCTGCTGCTCACCGACGGCGCGCAGTTCCAGGCCCGGGATTTCGACTTCGACGCCTATGTCTCCCGTCTGTGCGACGGGGAGCTGATCGGGCTGGGCCTCGGCACCGGGCTCACCTGGCGGGAGTGCCCGCCCGAGCTGGCGCACGCGTGCGCGGACCATCGGCTGCCGCTGGTGGAGATCCCCTACCACGTGCCGTTCATCAAAGTCATCCGCAGCGTCGACGATCTGCAGGAGCAGGAACGTCAGCAGCATGTGCGCTGGGGCCTCGACGCGCAGCGGGCGATCTCGCGGGCGGCGATGCGCTCCAGCGATCTCGGCGCGGTGCTCGACGAGCTCTCCAGCCAGCTCGGCTGCGGCGTGGCGGTCTTCGACGGCGCCGGCGAGCTGCGCGACGTCTCCCGGCAGACCCGGCTCGGCGAGACGCAGCTGCACGAGCTCTCCGGTGCCATCGACCGGCTGATCCGCACGGGCACCCGCTCGGCCGCCCGTGTGGACGTCGACGGCAGCGAGTTCATCGTCCAGACGATCGGGGCGCCGCCGAGTGTGTCGGGCCTACTCGTCCTCAGCGGGGTGGGGCGACTCGACGGCGTGCAGCTCGACGTGGTGCAGTCCGTGCTCGCGTTCGCCGGGATCTCGCTGGAGTTCAATCGCATCCTGGCCCTGCAGCGCCACGCCGTGCGCGGCGGGGTGATCAGCGTCGCCGCGGCCGGGGACCTGCCCGCCGCGAACCGCATCGCCCGGCGCCTGTGGAACGAGCGGATCCCGAACGAGGAGCGCGCCGTCATCCACGTCATCACCCCGCCGGAGCCCCTCGTCGGACAGCTCGATCGTCTGCAGCGCACCCCCGGTGTGTTCTGGGGGATGCTGGACGACCGCGCCGTCATCGTGGCGGCCCGCCCCCGGCTCACCGAGGCGGTGAGCCTGTGCCGCTCGCACGCGGTGCGCGCAGGGGTCTCGCGGACGAGCGCCGCGCTTCCGCTCGGCCGGCTCGTCGACGAGGCACGGCAGGTGGCCGAGACGACCGTCGCCCCCGAGGTGGTGCGCTACGAGGCGGTCGCCGACTCCGGCTGGCACAACCTGCTGCGTGGGTCGATGCTCTCCGTGATCGCCGCGCAGCTGCTCGCCCCGCTCGACGAGCGCAGCCGGGCCGAGGGCGCGCAGCTGCGCGAGACCCTGCGGGTGTGGCTGCAGACGAACGGCCAGGCGGAGGCCACCGCACAGCGACTCGGCGTGCACCGGCACACGGTGCGCAACCGGATCGCCAGGGCGGCGACGCTGCTGGACATGGATCTGGACAGCTTCGAGAACCGCACGAAGATCTGGCTAGCCCTCAATGCGATCGACGACCAGCGCTGACGGTCAGCGCTCGGCCGCTGCGAGGCCGCCGTCGGCGCCGGAGCGCGCCCTCCCCGGCTCGGACAGTGTGATGGCGCCGGTGCGGGGCCGCGGGTCGACGACCATGATCGGCGCGGTCACCGGCTGCATCCCCGGCACCTCGTCCGCCGCCGGGACATGCACCGTGGCCAGACGACGGTGCGTGCGCACCCCGGAGACCGCGAGCAGCGCGAGCGCCACGACGATCGGCGCGAACACGAGCAGCTGGGTCGGTGCCGGCCGCTCGCCGAGCACCAGGGCCGCGAGGAGCACGAGCACCGGCTCCAGATAGCTCAGCAGCCCGAACAGGGTGAGGGTCAGCCGGCCGCTGGCGAGGATGTAGCTGAGCATCGCCACGCCACTGAGCACGCCGAGCCCGACGAACGCCCACCACTCGGGGGTGCCGACGGCGGCGAGCACCGCGAGCACCGGCCTCTGCGCCACGAGGGCGGCCCCCGCGGGCAGCAGCAGGAGCACCTCGAGCCAGAACACGGCGATCCCGTCCAGTCGGAACCAGCGGCGCACGGCGAAGTACGCCGGATACCCGAGTCCCACCAGCGCGGTCGGCCAGGCGAGGCTGCGGGTGGCGATGACGTCGGCGATGACGCCGACGGTCGCCAGCACGATGGCGGCGATCTGCCAGCCGTCGAGCTCGTCGTGGAACACGAGCCGCCCGATCCCCACCACCACGAGCGGCATCAGGAAGTAGCCGAGGGAGACGTCGAGGGCGTGTCCGTGCATCGGCCCCCACATGAACACCCACAGCTGCAGCGCCATCATCCCCGCGCACCCCAGCAGCACCGCGATGAGCGCCGGCCGGGCGGCGAGCCGACGCAGGATCACGCCCACCTCGTCCCAGGTGCGGGTGAGCGTGAAGGCGAGCGCGACGACGAGCACGACCCAGACGACCCGCCATGCGGTCACCTGCTCGGCCGTCAGCCCGGTGAGCATCCCCGCCAGCAGCGAGATGCCGCCGAAGAGCACGGATGCGGTGAGCGACGCGATGACGCCGATGGTGCTGTTCCCGCGCACGGTGAAAGACCTCCCACGGGCCTCGATGAGTGCCGCCTTCCGTGCCGTGCGAGGCGGCGGACGACGGTCGGCGCACTGCGCGCCTGAGCCTTCCGGAGGCGACTGTCCCCAGCGGCACGTGAGCGATCGTAACACCGCTGTAACACGGCGGAAACACCACCCCCCGCTGTGCGGCTTCGATCGTCGTCCGACCGCCGCTCCCCACGCGGGTAGATTGGGCGGATGACGCTCGAACGCTGGCACCGGCTCACCGTCTGGCCGCTCGTCGTGGGCGCCGTGGCCTTTCTCGCGGCCTACGCGTGGGAGGTGCTCGGTGACCCGCACGGAGCGGCGGACACAGTGCCGTCAATCGTCATGAACGTCGCCTGGGCGCTGTTCATCGCCGACTACCTGGTCTCGCTGTGGCTCGCACGCCCCCGGGGACACTGGTTCCTCACCCACCTGTTCGATCTCGCCCTGGTCGTGCTGCCCGTCCTCCAGCCGCTGCGGCTCGTGCGGCCGCTCCTGCTGCTGCGCGCGCTGCAGGCCTCCGTCGGCCGCACGCTGCGCGGCCGCATCATCGCCTACGCGGCCACCGGCGTGCTCATGATGGTCCTCGTCGGCTCGCTGGCCATCCTCGACGCGGAGCGCGAGGCGCCGGGCTCGTCGATCCAGACGTTCCCCAACGCCGTGTGGTGGACGTGCGTGACGATCACGACCGTCGGCTACGGCGACCTCGCCCCGGCCACGTTCGACGGCCGGCTGATCGCGATCGGGCTGATGGCCGGCGGCATCATCCTCATCGGCGTCGTCACCGGCACCCTCGCCTCCTGGATCATCGACCGGGTGCGCGAGTCGGACGAGGCGCACCAGGCGGCGACGCGGGCGCAGATCCGCGAGCTGGAGGGGCGCATCGACCGGCTGCTGACCGTCCAGGAGCGGATGGCGGAGCGACTCGACCACGCCGAGCGACGCGCCGCGCAGCCCTCCGGCCACGCCGGAGAGGCCGCTCGGGACTGATCGCGGCGGTCTCCGCCCGTCCGACGCTGGCACGGGCGACGATGATCATCCGGCCGGCGTGTGACGGCGAGCGCGCCCGGCCCCGCGGGGCGGGACCGCCCGGACGTGCTGGGCTGGCGCGCCCCGGACACGAAGAAGGCCTCGTGCTCGGTGGAGCACGAGGCCGGTTGGTGACCCCAGCGGGATTTGAACCCGCGTTACCGCCGTGAGAGGGCGATGTCCTAGGCCGCTAGACGATGGGGCCGCGACGAACGCAACTCATTGAGTATGACACAGGAGCACCACAGACAGGCAATCCGGGGTGGGATCTCGGGCGTGTCGCACCTCTCCGGTCGCCGCGGCTCAGTCGCCGCGGCCCTTCAGACCGTACAGCCGCACGAGCTCCTCGATCGCCTGCTCGCGCTCCTCTCCCCCGGCCTGCAGCATGTGCGGCACATGGGTGCGCAGGTGATTCTCGACGAGCAGAGAGTTGAGCGAGGCCAGCGAGCGCTGCACGGCGAGAGACTGCGTGACGATGTCGACGCAGTAGTCCTCCTGCTCGATCTGCCGCTCGATCGCGCGCAGCTGCCCCTCCAGGATCCGCACCCGGTGCAGCGCGCGCCGCTTGATGTCCTCGATCATGGTCTCATCCTAGGCGGGCGCCTCCCGAGCGGAGTCGCTCCATCGCGAGACCCCGGCTAGCGCCCGCTGAGCACGGGCACCCGCTCTGGCAGCGCGCACAGGGGCTGATCGCCGTGCCGGCCGCGCAGATGCCGTAGCCCGTGCAGCGACGGGTAGATCATGTACAGCACCGCCTGCGGCACCGTCTCGAGGTGCCGGTTGCACCGGTGGGCGCGATAGGTGCGCCGGAACCGCTGGACGTAGTCGCTGTAGTCTCGGAACCGCGCGTCGAGCCGACGAGCCGAGATCCCGCAGACCATGTTCGGCTCGTAGCCGACGAACAAGTGGTGCTCGGCCAGGTGGATCGACAGGTCGATGTCCTCATGGAAGAGGTCGTCCTCGTCCTGGCAGACCTCGTCGCGGATGTCCCGCCAGGCGCTCGCCCGCAGAGCCATGTTGCTGCCGAAGACGAACCGGTACTCACGGTTAAGTCGCATCAGCAGCTTCCGCAGTCGATCGTCGGCCTTCAGCCCGAAGCGGCGGAAGGGCATGTCGTAGTACATGACCGGGCCGGTCAGTGCGTCGATGTGCTGGTCGCGGAAGCGATGCCGCACGTGCCGGGCCCACTCCGGAGCGAGCAGCGAGTCGGCGTCAATGCGGCCGATCACCTCTCCGCGGGCCGCGTCAAACCCGGCGTCTCGAGTGGGGATGACCCCCTGCCGCGCATTCTGGGCGATCAGGCGCACCGAGGCGTCCGGGTGCTCGCGCTGGAAGCGGCGCACGATGGCGGCGGTGTCATCGGTGCTGCTGTTGTCGACGACGATGATCTCGTCGATCGGCTGCGTCTGCTCGGTCGCCGCGGTGAGGCAGGCGGCGATGCGCTCCTCTTCGTTGTACGCGGGAATGACGAGCGACACACTCGGAAGCCTGTCAGCAACCTCAACGGTCACGGATAGTCCTTTCGATCAGTCGCCTCCCACCATAGACCGACATCCGGCGCGCGCACGGGGCCCCACCCCCGCTTCGCAACGCAATCGTGACCTCCGATCGAGCGCGCCCGCCACCGTGACGCACCCCACCGCGCGACGTGCAGCCACCCTCGGCCCGGGATGTGTTCGGATAGCCGCACCATCGAGACATCCCGCCCGAACGACGATGATGCCCCGCTCGAACGGCATCCCGACGGTGGTGTGACCCCCGGACGCGGTTCTACAGTGGCCCGGATCGACGCAGCGCGCCCGGGATCGGATGCCCCCGACAGCGACGACGAACGCCTGCCCCCGAGCCGATCGGGCTCGCGGTCGCACTTCATCCGAGAGGAGACCCGATGTCCCAGCACGTGACGGTCGACCCGGCCGACCCGCACACCTACGACCACACGCACGCGAACGTGAGCGGCGGCTGGCTGCGCGCCTCCGTGTTCGGCGCGATGGACGGGCTGGTGTCGAACATCGGCCTGGTCACCGGGATCGGCGCAGCGGGGGCATCGAACCACGTGGTGCTGCTGACCGGCGTCAGCGGCCTGCTCTCAGGCGCGTTCTCGATGGCGCTCGGCGAGTTCACCTCGGTGCGGTCGCAGAACGAGCAGCTGGACAAGGAGGTCGCCGTCGAGATCGCCGCCCAGCGTCGCAATCCCGCCGGCGAGCAGGCGGAGCTCGCCCACGAGTTCCAGCAGATGGGCATGAGCGAGCAGACCGCCCGCCAGGCCGTCGCCGAGATCCACGGCTCAGGCGTCTCGACTCGCACCGTCCACATCCATCTCACGCAGGAGCTCGGCATCGACCCGGACGAGCGCCCCTCACCCGTGGCCGCAGGCATGCTGTCGTTCCTGTTCTTCTCGATGGGGGCGATCGTGCCGATCCTCCCTTATCTGCTCGGCGTGGGGACGCTGTGGACCGGCCTCGCCGCCGGCTGCGTCGGCCTGCTGGTCGCCGGCGGTCTCGCCGCGAAGGTCTCAGGGCGCGGCTGGCTGCGCGGAGCGGTGCGCCAGCTGCTGCTCGGCATGATCGCCGTCGGGGTGACCTACATCGTCGGCGCGCTCATCGGCGTCGAGACCGCCTGACCCATCCCGCCGACCACAGCCCGCGCCCTCCCGATCGCATCCAGCATCCGCCGTCGCAGCGTGTTCGCCCGATCGGCGAACGCCTGCTGCCGCTCGGCGAACTCGCGCCGCCCGGCCACGGTCTCCACCGCCACCGGCTCGAGCCCGAACTGGCGCACGTCGTACGGCGAGGCCTGCATGTCGAGGTCGCGAAGCTCTCGAGCCAGCGCGAACGTGTCGAGCAGCAGCTCGCCCGGGACGATCGGGCCGAGCTTCATCGCCCACTTGTAGAGATCCATGTTCGCGTGCAGGCAGCCCGGTTGCTCGAGCTCGGGCTGGGCCGCCCGAGTCGGCTGCAGTGCGTTCCGCGGCCGGGCCGCAGGGGTGAAGAACCGGAACGCGTCATAGTGCGAGCAGACGATATGGCTGCGCTCGACGACCCGATCGGTCTCCGCATGCCCCAGCCGCAGCGGCAGCCGGGTGTGCCGCTGCTGTGCCTGATCGAGCCCATAGACCATCGCCCACTCGTGCAGGCACGAGCAGCCGAGCCGGGGCGGCCGGGCGAGCGTGCGGGCGAGCAGCCCGGCGATGAAGTCGATCGCGTCGCCGCGGTGCGCGAGCCAGCCGGCCACGTCCACGCGCACGTCCCCGTTCGCGTCCGTGCGGTACCAGCGCCAGCCGGCCTGCGGTGCACCCGCGGCGTCCTTGAGCACGACCCCCGCGCCCGGGTGCCATCGCCGCAGCAGCGACGGCCGGTACGAGTAGTAGGTGAACAGGAAGTCCTCCACCTCGTCACGCTCGCCCGTCGCACGACGCGCCCGCCACCCGGCGGTCATCGCGTCGGCGCGCTCACGGTGTGCCCGGGCCCGGGCCTGCCAGACCGCGGCAGGCAGCCGGATCTCGTCGAACCGCGTGCGCGGCGTGACGATCTGGTGTGCTTCGGCCGTGGCACCGGCCGAAGGGGGCGTCACGCCGGTCACCCGGCCCCTCGTCGACGACGGGAGCACGGCCCGGCCCGCATGGGCCGAGGAGGACCGGTCAGGACGCTGCGGAGTGGACACGCGGTCATCCTAGCCGGGCGGCCACGGCGGCGACACGCATGAGTTGTGCTCAGCCGCGGAATGGCCTATCGTTGTTTCTTGGTTCAGCGATCACGGCGACGCGGTCGATGGCACCCTTTGGGGTATGGTGTAATTGGCAACACGACGGTTTCTGGTACCGTTATTCTTGGTTCGAGTCCAGGTACCCCAGCAGCAGGGCTGTTCAGGAAGCGGCCCGTCTCATGTTCTTGAAACCCCGGTGAGCGGATGTTCCCGGGGCCTTTTCATGTCTGGAACGCGCCGCCGGTGGGGCCAACGGCGGGTCTGCTGCGGCTTTGGTCGACTTGAGGATTGCCTGGCTTTCGGGCCGTGCAGGAGGATGTTGATCCTGCCGAGGAATCATTTCAGCGATGAGTTCGAGCGGGACGCCGTGGGGCTTGTCGAGTCGGGGATCCCGCAGAAGCAGGTGTGCGCGGATTCGAGTGTCTCGACGTCTGCTTTGCAGGCCTGGGGTGAAGCCCAGCTGGCAGCTCACAGCCTGCCCACCAGTGGTGGTGACCCCGAGGCCACGAGAGCGAACGCGCAAACGTTGAAGCGAATCCGCGAGCTGGATGAGAACTGAGGTCTTGCTCCAGGCGGCAGCGTACCTCTCGCAGGCGAACCTGAGACGCCCAGAATGATCTACCCGCTCCTCCAAGAACTGGCCGCGACCGGTACCCGTGTGTGTTCGGGTGCCGGTCGCGGTGACGCGCCGGGCGCTGAGAATCACGGAACAGGGCTACCGCCAATGGCTGGCATCACCGGTGCCACGGCAGGACTGGGACGACGCCCACCCGGCCAACGCCGCATACGACGTGCACGCCGACGATCCGTGAGTGCAGGTACCGGCTGATCGCCGACGAGCTCGCAGCCGCCGGGCATCGGGCATCGGGCATCGGGCATCGGAGCGGCATATCTGGCGGATGTGCAGCCAAGCACGGGATCCACTCCGTCACCGTGGGCAGAGGCAAGCGCAACGGGTCGTGCTGCAGCAGGCCCGGACGAGCACGAGCAGGCCGCCGGCGCACGCCGAGAACACGAGGAACAGCACCCCGCTCACGACGACCCCGCCGACGGCAGAGAACACGAACAGCTCACCGGGTGTCATGAACACCCTGTATGCGAACTACTCGCGGGTGGTGAACTGCATCCCCGACGCGGCGGCCAGCGTGTTCACGAACGACGTCTCCGTCTCCGGGTCAAGCCACACGATCCGACCCGTCGGCCGCTCGTCATCAGTGAACGGCTCATAATGGGTAGTCGTCAGCACCAGATCCACCGGCCCGTCATAGTGGCCGCCGACCGGCTGATCCTTCGGCGTCAGCAGGAACAGACGGTCATCCTCTGACAGTCCCTCCTGCGCCCCGTCACTGGCGAGCTCCAACAGGGTGATCCCCTGCATGGTGCTCGCATGATCCTCGGCATACGACACCCGGGCCTCAAGGGCGTCGGTGTCGTCACCGGCGTCCTCATACCCCTCGATGATCCCGCCGATCAGCTCGGCGATCGTGTCCGCACGGATCTCCGACCCGTCAGCAAGCCTCAGCTCGAACGGACGATGTGCAGCCGTGGAAGCCTGTCCGGCCTCCAGGAACTCCCTCATGGGGTCTCCTCTCCTCATCATGGCAGGGCGGAATGCCCCACCCGACCTGTGCGCGGCAGACAGCCGCATACCAATACACATCGGTATCAACCGGTGTTGCGGCGGGCGATGACATTCACCACCACACCGGCGGGCACACCGACACCGACAGCACCGACAGCCATCACCAGCCCCGCACCGACACCCGTCCGGGCGAGCGTGCCACCGACCGGTGTTGCCCCCGACCGAACCGGTCGGGTCGGCCATGATCAGGCCGCCCCGTCACCCTGCACGCCGGCGTCGACACCCACGACAAACGTCGCCCGGGCCGCAGCGAACTCCGCCCCGCGACCGTCTGCGTCACCGACACCACATGCTCACCATCCCCCAGTGCGGCAGACGCATCCGCATGGTCGTGCCCGTCGGCCCCGTGTTGACGACGGCGACGTCACGCCCGTGACGCGTGGCGATCTCGCGGACGAGAGCGAGGCCGATACCGAATCCGCCGTGGCCGCGGCTCGCCTCGCCGGAGGCATGGGCGAACTAGCCGTCGAGGGCGAGGCGCAGTCCAGCACGACCAACTGTCGGCCTCGCTCTGTGTGCTGCGGACGACATGCACCAAGCCTTTCAGAATATGCTGGAGAGGCCATCATGGAGAAGGCGCACGTCCAACACGAGGAGCAGTCATGACTCTCGCAGGCCTCCTGCTCGCCGGGCTGGCAGCGCTGATCCACCTCTACATCTTCTATCTGGAGTCGGTCGCGTGGACCGGGGCGAAGGCGCAGGCCACGTTTGGCATCTCGCCTGAAGAGGCCGAGGCGACGAAGAGCCTCGCCTTCAACCAGGGGTTCTACAACCTGTTCCTGGCACTCATCGTCGCTGCTGGCATCGTCTTCTTCGCTGCGGGCTCGACAGCGATCGGGGCCGCCCTGACCTTCGCCGGTGCCGGGTCGATGGCTGCCGCGGCACTCGTGCTCTTCGCCTCCAGCCCCGACAAACGCGGTGCTGCGCTGAAGCAGGGGCTGCTGCCCCTGCTCGGCGTCAGCGTTCTGGCCCTCGGCCTCTCCATCTGACACGCTTTCCGCCCTCACCGCACACGCATCCGAGACTGACACCTCAGACAGTCATGAGGCGACCGCCTGACCCGACATGGCCGTCTTTCTTCCCTGCCCTCTTGGTCTGCTGCCGTTCGGCGCTATGGCAGCGGGCGACTGCTGAGAGAGCAGGATCTGGCGGACACGGGAATTGCCGTGCGACGCCAGAGCAGTGGCTGACGCAAGAGCAGTAACTCCCGACCCGTGCTCTGGTGCGTCCGTTCACCTCGCCTTCCCCCGGCGTTCGCCCGCTTGTCCGGATCCGTCCACGGTGCTGTCGCGGCATCGCCATTTCCGCCTCTCAGAATCCAAGCTGTCCCCCGAACGCACATGCCGTGCGCGGCGGGGCGCTTCATCCCCACTGAGAAGAGAGAACAGGAAGAGAACGCCCATGCACACCTCCTTGCTCCGCCAACGCCGGTCACTCATCGCGGCCACGGCGGTTGCGGTGATCACCGCAACCGCCGGGCTGGCGATGCCGGCCTACGCTGCCGACGACGATCTCACCCAGACCGGGGGAGCATCTCATCATCACAACCAGGATCAGACCGACGTGATCCGTCAGCCCATCGAGAATTCCGGGGCGAAGAACGTCATCCTGTTGATCGGTGATGGCATGGGCGATTCCGAGATCACCGTCGCGCGCGACTACGCCGAGGGCGCCGCCGGCAAGCTCGCAGGGATCGACGCACTGCCGCTGACCGGCCAATACACCACCTATTCGCTCAACAAAAGCAACGGCAAGCCCGACTACGTGACTGATTCGGCGGCGTCCGGCACCGGATGGGCCACCGGCACCAAGACCTACGACGGCGCCATCGGCGTCGACGTCAACGGCGAGGCGCACTCATCACTGCTGGAGATCGCCAAGGCGAACGGTCTCAAGACCGGCGATGTCTCGACCGCTGAGGTACAGGACGCCACACCGGCTGTGCAGATCTCGCACGTGTCCCAGCGCAAGTGCTACGGCCCCGAGGCCACCAGCGCGAAGTGCCCCGAGAACGCCCTCGAGAACGGGGGTGCCGGGTCGATCAGCGAGCAGCTGCTCGACGTGCGCCCCGATGTGACGCTCGCCGGCGGCTCGAAGACCTTCAACGAGAAGGCGAAGGCCGGGCCATGGAAAGACAAGACTCTGTTCGAGCAGGCTAAGGAGCGCGGCTACACCCTGGTCGATGATGCCGCCTCGCTTGACACCGTCACTGCCGCAGATCAGTCACAGCCGGTGCTCGGGCTGTTCGCTGAGGGCAATTTCCCCGTGCGGTACAACACCATCGAGGCCACTGTCGGCGGCGGTAACGGCGAGGCTCAGCGCTGCACCGAGTCGAGCGACTACATGAGCGATCTCAGCCTCGACAAGCTCACTTCGAAGGCGATCAACCTGCTCAACCGGCCCGACAGTGACACAGGCTTCTTCCTGCAGGTGGAGGGCGCCTCGATTGACAAGCAGGATCATGCGGCGAACGCCTGCGGGCAGATCGGCGAGACCGTCGACCTCGACAATGCGGTGAAGACCGCGCTCGACTTCGCGAAGCAGGATGGCGACACGCTGGTGATCGCAACCGCGGATCACGCGCACACCAGCCAGATCGTCGACGCCGCTCCCCCCGCCACGCTTTCGGTGCCGCTGCTGACCGCAGACGGGCAGAAGATGATCGTGGCGTATGGCACCGCTGAGGAGGGTGGCTCACAACAGCACACCGGGACTCAGGTGCGCATCGCCGCCTACGGCCCCGGTGCGGCTAATGTCGTGGGTCTGAGCGATCAGACTGACGTGTTCGACACCGTCAACAACACGCTGTCGACCAACCGCGACGTGTCCGCCCAGAGCGCGTCGGCATCAGCCAGCACCCAGGTCGATGGGGACAGCGTGGTCACGACCGGCGAGGGGTTCAGGGGTGACTGGACGGTCAACGCGAGGCTCGACGAAACCGACCTGGGGCAGGCCGATGTGATCGACGGATCGGTGAGCTTCACGGGTGCTGCTCCCACAGAGCCTGGCACCTATACCGTCACGCTGACCGGCAACCAGTCGGGCACGGTGAAGACCGCCACGTTCACCGTGGGGGCGGACGGCGCAGTCGCGGCGCCCACCGGCTCGAACGACAGCACGTCGCAGAGCAGCTCACTGCTTCCGGGCGGGCTGGCGTTGACCGGCCTTGCGGGCATCGGCCTGCTGATCGCGGCACTGGCTGCGATCGCGCTGGGTGTGGCGCTGCTGGTGATGCGGCGACGCCGTCAGATCGCCGCTCAGTCAGGAGGCACTCTCTGACTCATGCAGGATCCCCTGCCGGTCTCTGACCGAACGCATCGGGCATCGTCCGGCTCGACTGTCGCAGCGCTGCGGCACGAGTCGGGCGATGTCGGCGTCTCGGTCTGGTGGCAGCGCACACGTCATGACGGTGTCCAGGCGGATTCCTCATGAGACGCCGGCGCGCCCCGTCAGAGCGCACGCCCTCCCCGGGTCGCGAGCCGTTCGACATCCGGTCGTCTCTCCCCATCACCCCACGTCGCCGAGCAGGCGATGCGGCCCGGGCCCCGCAGCGCCGAGCCTGTCGTCGGGGTTGAGCAGTCGGCAGGCGCGCATCGACAGACACCCGCACCCGATGCAGCCGACAAGGGCATTCTCCAGTCGTTCCAGCTCCATTCGGCGTGCTTCGAGCGCGGCCTTCCAGCGGGTGGACGCACGCCGCCAGTCCGCCTCGGTCGGCGGCCGGTCCATGGGGACGTCCCGCAGCGCGTCGGCCACGTCGGAGAGCGGGATGCCGAGACGCCGGGCGACCGAGACGATCGAGATCCGCCGAATCATGTGACGGGGGTAGCGACGCTGGTTGCCGGCCGTGCGCTCGGCGTGGATGAGTCCGATGCGCTCGTAGTAGTGCAGGGCCGAGACGGCGACCCCGGTGCGGCGGCTCACCTCGCCGACGGCGAGCAGACGGTCGGGGCCGGCAGCGACGTCCTCACGGGCCGAGTCGTCTGCGGCGTCCCCCGCTGCGTTCCCCGCAGATGCCGCGCTGTCGGAGTCTCTCGCATCGCCCGTACGGTCGCCATCCGCCACAGTCTGCGACTGACCGCGGCCCTCTGCGGCATCCTCTCGACCATGCTCGACCGGCATGTGACGCACTGTTGCAGCCTCCTGCTCATCATCTTGACCTCAAGTGGACTTGAGATTCTATGGTTGGTGAGCATGATCTCACAGCAGCGAGGAAGGCATCCATGACCGAGTCCGTCGACACGTTCAAGCACGCGTTCCGTCACCATCCAGCAGGGGTCGCGGTCATCGCGGCCAACACCGACGAGGGCCCGGCCGGGCTCACCGCCTCGAGCGTGGCATCCGTGTCCATCTCACCGCTGGCCCTCGCCTTCTCCGTGACCAAGTCGGGCGGCTCGGCAGGTCGTGTGCTGGCCGCCGACACCTTCACCGTGAACCTGCTCGGCGAGAGACAGGCGGAGGTCGCCGAGGCTTTCGCACGGTCGGAGGCACCCCGGTTCACCCCCGAGCAGCACTGGGGCACGCTGCCCACGGGCGAGCCCGTGCTGCTGGAGGCGCCCTGGGGCCTGCGCGCCCGCGTCCTGCAGATCATCCCTGTCGGCGACTCGCGACTCGTCGCCGCCGAGGTGCTCGACGTGCGCCGAGGCCCCGACGTGCCGCCGCTGGTCTACCACGACCGCCGGTTCCTCACCCTGCGCGGCGAGGACGCCCCGCGCACCACCCCGACCGCCGCCTGAGACTCCCCACCACCAACCGAGACAGAGAGGCACATCCATGACCGTCATCACGCCTGAGGCGAAGGCCGTCCTCGACGACAACCTGGCCATCCAGGCCACCGTCAACCCCGACGGCACGCCGGATATCGGCCCGAAGGGGTCGCTGCGCAGCTACGACGACACGCACATCATCTACAACGAGCGCACCGCCCGGCAGACGCTGAAGAACATCGAGAACGGCTCGAAGATCATCGTCGTCGCGATCGATCTGGCGAAGCACTCCGGCTACCGGTTCTTCGGCACCCCGCACCTGTTCGGCGAGGGCACCCCGGAATTCGCCAATGCGGAGCAGTGGGCCGCGGGCAACGGGCAGAAGGCCCCGAAGTACGCGGTGCTCATCGACGTGGAACGTGTGGACAAGCTCTGATCCCGCAGCACGTCTCGAGGCCCCGACCGCGAGCGCGCACACCCTGCGACGACCGCCACGTCTGCGCCACCTGCTGGCGCATCGGTGGCTTTCCTCGTGTCATGCGGCGCATTCGTGGTCGAGGTCTCGGCATGCCAGGTGCCGTGCGCTGCACCCGTCGACATCGGCCGGTCTGCTATGTTCCCGATACGGGACATCCTCTGTGCCACGTCGCGACGTCGCGATCGCGCCCTGATCCTGCCAGAGCTGCGGACGGGCCCCGGTGAGCGTCCCCTGCCCAGACGACGAAGGAGTCACCGTGCATCCGAGCCCCGACGCCGTGCACACGCCCGCCGACCGTGTCCGCCGGCTGTTCGCCCACCCGATCGTGCAGGCGCCGATGGCCGGGGTGACCACGCCCGAGCTCGCGGCGGCCGTGTCGAACGCCGGCGGGCTCGGCTCACTGGGCATCGGCGGCGCCGACCCGGATCGCGCCCGGGAGGCGATCCGCGCCACCCGTGGGCTCACCGACCGTCCCTTCGCCGTCGGCTTCTTCACCCATGCCGAGCCCCAGCGGGACGCGGCGGTCGAGGCTGCCTGGCTCGAGCTGCTGGCCCCGGAGTTCACCCGGCTCGGCGCCGAGCCGCCCACGACCCTGCAGCCCATCTACCCGAGTGCTGCGGTCGACGATGCGAACACCGCACGGCTGGTGGATGCGCTGGTCGCCGAGCGCCCGGCCGCTGTGAGCTTCCATTTCGGTCTGCCCGCGCCCGGGGTGATCGATCACCTGCATGAGGCCGACATCGCGGTGCTCGTCACCGCGACCGACCTCGCCGAGGGACTCGCCGTGCAGCGTGCGGGCGCCGACGCGGTCGTCGCCCAGGGCGTCGAGGCCGGCGGCCATCGTGGAGTGTTCACCCCAGACCGGGACGAGCGCATCGGCACGCTGCCCCTGGTGCGACAGCTAGCCGCCCGCCTGCGCATCCCGGTCGTCGCCGCGGGCGGCATCAGCGACGGCGCGGGCATCGCCGCGGCCCTCGATCTCGGCGCCGCAGCCGCCCAGCTCGGCACCGCCTTCCTGCTCGCCCCGGAGGCGGCCACCGGCACCGCCTGGCGAGAGCGCATCCGGGCCGCCGCCGCGCATCCCGACACCGACGCGGCCCACACCGCGATCACCCGGGCCGTCTCCGGCCGGCCCGCCCGTGGCCTGCCCGGCCGGCTCGCCAAGCTCGCGCGCGAGGGCGCCGAACGCGGCATTCGCACCCCCGACTACCCGCTCGCCTACTCGGCGAGCAAAGCGCTCGCCCGGGCCGCGGCCGCGGCCGGAAGGCCCTCCGCCTTCGCCGCGCACTGGGCCGGGCAGGCGGTCGCCGAGACGCGTGAGCTACCGGCCGGCGAGCTCGTGCGCGTGCTCGTCGACGAGCTGCGGGGCGCCCGGGGCTGAACCGTCGGGCTGACCCTTACCCCGCCCAGATCGAGCGGTTCGCGACACCGACGATCGTGCGCACGAGGGTGACCGCCCACACCACGACGAGCAGCACGGCGCCCGACACCGCGATCGCGAGCAGTGCTGCCGAGCCGACGGCCTCGGAGATCTGCAGGCCGGCGATCGTCCATGCGGCGAGGGGGAACGTGAACCCCCACCAGGACAGCGCGAAGGGCAGCCGGTCGTACCCGCGCAGGATGACGATCACCGCGGCGACCGCCCACCAGGCGCCGAAGCCCCAGAACATGCCGCCGATCATCGCGGCGAGCCCCACCGCGTCCGCGCTCATCAGCCCCATGCGCTCGCTGGCCCGGGCCATGAGCAGCAGGTCGAGGCCGATGAGTCCGGCGGGGCCGAGCCCGATCGTGAGGGTCGGGGCGAGCGGGGCAGGCGGCAGCGGCGCGATGGCGCTGCGGACGACGAGGATCGCGGTGATCGCGAGGAACAGCGCGGCCCCGATGCCGAGCATCACCCACGAGATCCCGAGCAGGTCGATGTCGAGCGCGTGGTCGCCCTCGCGCACGCCGATGAACGGGGAGAGCGCCGTGGGCACGATGATCGCGACGACCGGCGGGATGAACCAGGCGCCGGTGATCTGGCCGAGTCTGGTGTCGCCGCGGGCGAACACGCCGGTGAGGAACGCCCAGCCGAACACGAGGGCGAGCACGGCGCCGATCGCGGTGAGGGCGAGCACGGTGGGCCGGATGGCGGCCTCGGGCAGCAGCAGCGGCCCGACGCGTCCGAACGCCACGGCGAGCACGAGGACGGCGCCCGGCAGCGTCGCCGACATCCCGCCCTTGACCGGATGGGCGAGGTCGCGCAACGCCGCCCGCGGGTGGACGATCCAGCGGGCGGTGGCCGTGCCGATCACGAGCACGCCGAGCACGAGCGAGAACAGGAAGACCACGATGCCGAACGGGCGGGTCAGCGCGGGGACGACACCCCGGCCGGCCAGCGCGACGCCCACCACCGCGAGCGCGGCCGTCCCCATCACCGACGCGCCCCACCCGGGGGCGAACCCCTCGAGGGTGAAGCGCGGAGCGGGCGCGACCCCTGCTGCGGCGTGTGCAGCGGGCGCCGCCCCCGGTGCGACGGGATCGGCGGGCGTGGCAGACGTGGTCTCGGCTGGCTGTGACATGGCGACCACTTTATACCCCAGGGGGTAAACTTGACGGTGCGGCTCCGCGCGACGCCAAGACCCTGCTCCGGCCGCTTCATCCCGGCTGCGACCACGGTCACAGCCCCGCCGGTCGCTCGCCGCGCTGCACGCATCGCCGCGACAGGATTCGCCGCAGCGGGCACGGGCCCCAGTACTCCACGTGTTCCCACCCGACCACGACTTGCACCCGTTCTCTACATTCTGTAGAGTTTAGACAGCTCCTCGGAAGCGGCACACACCGCCCCGAAGCGCGGTAGACAACTGAACACTGGACGCACACGACCTCGAAAGCACACAGTTCCCGCTGCGAGGTCTGGGACGAGCGGCCGCCGGCATCACGTCGACGGCCGCTCGTCCCGTGCTGGCGGCGCCCGACATCCCGCACACCCCGCCGCACCATCCCGCCACTCGCCGCCACCACATCCCCACCGCGCACCCCGTAGGCTGGAGCCATGTGCGGACGCATCGTGCAGGCCTGTGGCCGCGTCGTCTTCGCCGCGGCCACCGGCGCCGACCGGTTCGTGGGCCGGGCCCCGACCCCGTCGTGGAACATCGCGCCGACCCAGTCGATGCTCGTCGCCGCGGACGACACCCGCGCGCCCGGCCGCGTCCTCGCCACCGCCCGCTGGTCGCTCGTGCCGCGCTGGTCGCGCACCGACCGGCTCACCTGGCCCACGTTCAACGCCCGGGCGGAGTCAGCGGCCGAGAAGCCGACGTACCGCGATGCCGTGCGGCACGCGCGCTGCGTCGTCCCCGTCGACGGGTACTACGAGTGGCAGCCGGCAGCAGCCGACAGCGCACCCCACCTCATCCCCGCAGCACCCGACCCCGCAGCACCCGGCCGGCGGCGACGCCCGAGCCGAACTGCACGCGCACCCTGGCACGTCCACCGCGCCGACGGCACGCCGCTGCTGCTGGCCGGCCTGTACAGCTGGTGGTGCCCCGCCCCGGACACGCCGTGGACGCTCACCGCGACGATCCTCACGACGCAGGCGGACGCGTCCCTCGCCTGGCTGCACCCGCGCCAGCCGCTGCCGATCGCCAGCGACCAACTGGACGCCTGGCTCGCCCCGGATGCGGACGGCCCGGCCGAGCTGCGCCGCGCGGTGGCCGCCTCCCCCGGCCTCGCCCCCGAGCTCGCCGTGCACCGGGTCGCCCCGCTGCACGGGGACGGCCCCGGGCTCGTCGTCCCGGTGGACGGGGATGGCACGGTCCCGGGCACGGACTCCGGCGTGACCGCGAGTCCCGCCGCACGGACCTGACGTCGAACAGGCATACGATTGGTCCATGCGTCTTCGAACCGCGACCGCCCTCACCCTCGCCCTGACCGGTGTCGCCGCCGGGCTCGCCGGCTGCAGCCCGGTCGAGCCGCCCGCCGACTGCCAGAGCGTGCCGCAGCAGATCGGCGACGCGCTGCTCGCGAAGTCCACGAAGGACGGCACCACGATCGAGACGGCCGAGGCCATCCCCGCCCCCGACGACGCGGGCGACTATCTCGTCGCCGCCCGGTTGAAAGTGAGCTCCACCGACCAGAACGCGGTGTGGCTCGTCAACACCCTCGACGCCGACGAGGCCTCGACGCTGCAGGCGATCTCGGTCAACGCGGTCGCCCAGCAGAACTTCTCATGGCCCGGGCAGCTCGACGGCGAGCAGCTCGACATCAACCACCCGGGCGCACGCGACGCGCTGAAGTGCATCGCCTGAGGCCTGCACCGCAGTCTCCGACAGTTGTCTCAGACGGATTGACACCGTCACCGCCGGACGCTCACGATGCCTCCATGACCGCCCCATTCACCAGCTCCGCGAGAGGCGGTCTCCCCACCGCCGTGCTCGCGATGAGCGCCGCCTTCCTCGTCTACGACCAGAGCACCGCGATCAACGTGCTGCTGCCTCCCCTGCAGCAGGAGTTCGCCGCCTCGCGCGCCGAACTCGAATGGGCCGTCAACGCGTACTCGCTGTCGTTCGCGGCCGTGATGCTCGGCGCCGGCGCGCTCGTCGACGTGTGGGGCGCACGCCGCGTGTTCCTCATCGGCATGGGCATCTTCGCCGTCTGCTGCGCCGGCTGCGCGGTGGCACCGACGATGCTGCTGCTCATCCTCGCGCTGCTGCTACTCGGCATCGGCGCGGCCCTGCTGATCCCCAGCTCGCTCGTGCTGGCGACCGCGAGCGCAACCACCCCGCAGCAGCGCACGAAGAATGTGGCGATGTGGGCCTCCTCGGGCGGCATCGGCATGTCAGCGGGCCCGCTGCTCGGCGGCGCGCTGACCGAGATGGGCAGCTGGAAGCTGATGTTCTGGTTCCACGCCGCGATCGCCGCGGTGTCGGCGCTCGCCGGCGCCCGGCTGCTGCCGACCGTGGCACGCGTGCCGCACCCGCTGGACGTGCCCGGCCAGATCGCCGCGACCCTCGCGTTCGGCGGCCTCGTCTTCGCCCTCGTGCAGAGCGCCGACCAGGGGCTCAGCCCGATGGTGCTCGGCGCGTTCGCGGTCGCCGTGGTCGGGGTGATCGCGTTCGTCGTGATCGAGAGCCGGGTCGCCGCCCCGCTGATGCCGCTGGCCGTGTGGCGCAACCGGGTGTTCCTCGGCGCCTCGCTGCAGGGCGCGCTGTGGAACCTCGCGCTGTACGGGCTGCTGTTCGCGCTCGGTCTGCTGCTGCAGACGGGCATGAGCATGAGCGTGCTGCACAGCAGTCTGATGTTCCTGCCGCTGACGATCGCAATCCTCGTCGGCAACCTGACCGTCTCGCGCATCACCGAGGCGATCGACCGAGTCGACCACCTGCTCGCGGGCGCGCAGACCGTGTTCGCGCTGTCGCTGCTGGGCCTCGCGTGGGCGGGATGGAGCCAGTCGATCTGGGGCATCATCGTCGCGATGATCCCGGCCGGCTTCGCCTCGGGCCTGCTCGTGCCGACGATGACCACCCAGTCGCTGGCGACGGTGCCGCGCGAGCTGCACGGTGCTGCGTCGGCGGCGTTCAACACGCTGCGGCAGGTGGGCGGGTCGATCGGCGTGGCTGTGTTCGGCATCCTGCTCGGCAGCGAGCTGGACGCCGGGTTCGCCCGGTGCCTGATCGCCGCGGCCGCGGCCACGGTGGTCGCGGCCGTGCTCACCCCGCTCACGCAGCGGCCGCGCCGCGCGGCCTGACGGTCAGTCCTCCGCCGTGGCGAACGCGCCACGTCCGGCCGTGGCGAGACTCGTGATGATCACGCCCGCGATGACGAGCGCCCCGCCGGCGAGCTCGGCGACGCCGACGGGCTGCCCGAGCAGCAGACCGATGACGACGACGAACACCGTGATGAGGTTCAGGTAGATCGCCGACACCGACGAGGGCACGACGCTGCCGGCGAGGTTCCACAGCACGTACGACGCGACCGAGGGCAGCAGGGCGATCACGATGAGCCCGGTCATCGCCTCCCCCGAGGCGACGGGGAGCCCGTCGCCGCCGGCGATCGCGAACGGGGCGAGCAGCACGACCACGACCGCCGCCTGCACGGCCGTCGACGTGATCGGCCCGACCCCGGGCACCCGCCCGTAGATCGTGTACAGGCTCCACACGAGGATGGCAGCGAGCATGACGAGCTGGCCGGCGTTGAACCGCATCGACAGCAGCGTCGCCAGCGAGCCGTCCGTGAGCACGACCACCACGCCGACGAGGCTCAGCACGATGCCGGCCACGCCCCGCCCGGAGACCCGCTGGCCGGTGAGCACGACCGACAGCAGCACCATGAGCGCCGGGTTCGCCGCGTTGACGAGCGAGGCGCCCACCGGCGTGGTGAACGCGAGCGCCGCGTACAGCAACAGGTTGTAGCCGGCGAGCCCCAGCAGCGACAGCACGACGAGCCGAGGCAGGCGCCGCCACACCGTCCGCCAGTCGGGATGCTCCATAACCTGCGCGAGCACGACGAGCGGCACGAGGGCGATCGCCCACCGCCAGAATGTCAGCCCGACCGGGGTCATCTGCTCCAGCACCCGGGCGCTCAGCTGGTAGTGGACCGCCCAGAACAGCGTGGCGCCGATCATCGCCACCGAGGCGAGGACGCCACGGGCACGGGTGTTCACACGGTTCGTTCCAGACACACGGTCACTGTAGTCCGACCCTCCGGCCGACCCGCCGATACCCGGGCCGCGCCGCCACCCGAGCCACCCGGGAAGGCGCCGCCCCACACCGCCCCACACCGATCGGAGGCAGCCCGCCGGCGAGCGCCACTCCCCGCGCCCCTACCGTGCGACGGCCAGCAGCGTCCGCGACAGCTCGGTCAGCGCCTCGCGTCGTCCCCGCCACACCGCGGTGATCGGCCGGCGCAGCCGGCGGCCCAGGATGCGCACCGGCACGAGCGCGCCCCGCTCGATGTCGCGCTCCACGACGAGCACGCTCAGCACGGCCGGCCCCGCGCCGGCGATGACCGCGCTGCGGATGGCGACCGACGACTCGAGCACCATCACCGGCGCCGCCAGCCCGCCGGGCAGCGCCCGCTCGAGGGTCTCGCGCGTGCCGGATCCCTCCTCGCGCAGCACGAGCGGGGTCGCTGCGAGCCGGGCCGGTTCGACCCCGCCCGCATGTGCCCAGGGATGCTCCGGCGGCACCACGAGCACGAGCTCGTCCCAGGCGACGATCGCTCGCTCCAGCCCCTCCGCGCCGGCGAGCTCCCGGGCACGGGGGCGCGGGGTCTCGATGAAGCCGAGCTCGCACACGCCGTCGCCGGTGTACCGCACGACGTCGCGGCTGTTCATGGGCAGCGCGCCGACGTCGGCGGTGTCGACGCCGAGGGCGCGGGCGCGGGCGAGCCAGCCGGGCAGCAGGAAGTCGACGACCGTGCGGCTGGCGGCGATGCGCACGTGGTCGGGGCGAGCCTCTTCCCGCCGCCCCGTGGCGAGGGACGCGGTCGTCGCCGTCCAGCGTCCCGCCGCGGCGACGAGGTCGGTCGCCGCGCGCAGCAGGCGCACCCCCTCGGGCAGCAGGCGCGTGCCGGCGGGGATGCGGGCGGCGATGCGCACGCCGAGCGCACGCTCCAGCCGGGCGAGCCGGGCCGACGCCGCCTGCTGGGTGACGCCGAGGGCGGCGGCTGCGCCTGAGAGGGATCGCCCGCGGGCGAGGGCGACCAGCAGGCGGGCGTCGGCGAGGCCGGACGATGCGGCGCGGACGTCCCGCGGCTCGTGCTGCGACTCATTCACCGGCCCGGGCCTCGGCCCACCCACTGGTCCGCTCGCCCCCACCCGATCCCCTGTCACAATATGAGATTGTATCCGACCGCCTGCCCGCTCGCCCCCGACGAGCTTCCGCGACACCATGACGGCATGGCACATCTCTTCCAGGAGCTCGAGTCCCCGCGGGACATCGTCTCCAACATCACCCCGAACTGGTTCGCGAGCGTCATGGGCACCGGCATCGTCGGCAACGCCCTGGCCAATCTGCCCGGCAGCGGGTCGGTCGGCCACGCGATCGGCACGGCGGTGTGGGTGCTCGCCGCGGTCATGCTCGTGGTGCTCGTCGTCGCGACGATCGCCCACTGGGTGCTCTTCCCGCGCACCGCGGTCGGCCATCACCGCAACCCCGGCATGGTGAACTTCTACGGGGCCCCGCCCATGGCGATCATGACCGTCGGCAGCGGCGCGCTGTACTGCGGGCAGCCGCTGCTCGGCGCCGATCTCGCCTGGCACGTGAGCGCGGTGCTGTGGCTGATCGGCACGGTGCTCGGCCTGTACGCGGCGGGCTCGGTGCCCTACCTCGCCTTCACCCGGCTGAAGGTCGGCCCCGAGGACGCGTTCGGCGGCTGGCTGATGCCGCTGGTCCCGCCGATGGTCTCCGCGGCCGGGGCGGTGCCGCTGCTCGCACACCTGCAGGGGCGCGCCCCGGCCCAGGATCTGCTGATCGTGTCGTTCCTGCTTATGGGCGTTACCTTCTTCCCCGCCGTGATCATCATCGCGTTACTGTGGAACCGGCTCGTCGTCCACAAGGTGGGAGCCTCCGGCAAGGTGCCCACTCTGTGGATCGTGCTCGGCCCGCTCGGCCAGACCGCGACCGCGGCGATCGGGCTCTCCCAGCAGGGCTCCCACATGCTCACGGACGCGATGGCCGGCTCCGCCCTGGCGGTGCTCGGCCTCGCCTTCGGCACGGTCGTGCTCGGGTTCGCGCTGCTGTGGGCGCTCGTCGTCGGACTCATCACGATCGGCACGGTGCGCGGCGGGATGCCGTTCAATCTGACCTGGTGGTCGTTCACCTTCCCCGTCGGCACGGTCACCACGGGCTTCGCCGGGGTGGCGAACGTCACCGGCTCCACGCTGATGACCGTGATCGCCTGGCTGTGGTTCGCGCTGCTCGCGTTCGCCTGGACGACGGTGGCCGTGCGCACGTTCCACGGCGCGATCATCCGCGGCTCGCTGCTCGCCCCGCCGCGACCGGCCGCCGCGACCCCCACGCGGTAGCCCACGCTCAGGCGATCCCGAGGATGCCCGCGATCCCCTTCGCCGCGGTGACCGCGCCTCCGGCGTAGCTGATGCCGAGCACCGCCCGCCGGGCGGCGAGGCCGGAGACCCGCTCGGCAACGCGTCCACCCGCGGCCACGCCGGCCAGCAGCGCACCGAGGATGCCTGCCCACACACCCCAGGGCAGGGCGACGAGGCGCCCCGGGTCTATGAGGTACTTCGTGAGGAACGAGGCGATCCCGGTGAACGCGAAGAACGGCTGCAGCGTGGCCGAGAAGCTGCGCTGCTCCCACTCGGAGAGCACCGCGTAGACCGTCATCGCCGGGCCACCGATGCCCGCCGCGGAGTTCATCACCCCGGCGGTCACCCCGGTGCCGATCACCCACCCGGGGCCGTGTGCGACGAACGAGGTGCGTCCGATCACCTGTGACACGGTGAGCGCGATGATGAGCGTCACGCCGATAATCCCCTCGAGCCACGGCGCCGCGAGCGCGTGGGCGATGAACGCGCCGGCGATGATGCCCGCGAGCGCGCTGGGCACGAAGCCGGCGAGCCGGCGCCAGTCCACGTGCCGCCAGACCCGACTGAGCACGAGCGACGCCGAGACGATCGCCGCGAGGTTGAGGATCATCACCCCGCTGTAGGGGCCGAGCAGCAGCACGATGAACGGCGAGACGACCAGCCCGAAGCCGAGGCCGGTGACCCGCTGGGCGAAGGCCCCGACGAACACGAGGACGATGAGCGCGGCGATCACGCGCGTGAGCCTACACCCCGCCGCTCCACCGGGTCGCGTCGCCCCGGCCGGCGGAGCGGCGGGAGCGGCCTGGAACAGCACCCCGGCGGCACGGGCCCGGCTCCGCCGCGCGACGCCCGGTCGGGCCGGGCCGCTGCTACGATCAGCGGCATGATCGAGATGGACGCGGACGCCTTCGGCGACCTGGTCGACGACGTCTTCGACCGCATCCCGCAGTCCGTGCTCGACGAGCTCGACAACGTGGTGTTCCTCGTGGAGGACCGCCCCGCCGACGGGTCGCTCGACCTGCTCGGCGAGTACGACGGCCTGGCGCTCACCGAGCGCGATGACTACGGGATGGTCGATCTACCCGACCGCATCGTGCTCTACCGCGAGCCGCTGCTGTCGATCGTCGATGACGAGGACGCGCTGCGCGAGCAGGTGCACATCACCCTCGTGCACGAGATCGCCCACTACTTCGGCATCCCCGAGGGCCGGCTGCACGAGCTCGGCTGGGGCTGACCCGGCGGCCGGAGCCGGTCTGTGGCGATGACATAATGGAGGCATAGCAGTCGACGACGACCGAGGAGGCCCGATGTCCCGTTCATGGACGCTCGACCCGGAGTACGCGGCGGCGATCGCCGCCGACGATCTGCACGCATCCCTCGCCCCGGCCCATCTGCCCGTCGGCGACGTCGCGGGGCGCCGGCGCCGCGCCCTGGTCCGGCTGGGCCTCAACCGGCGCACCGGGGTCGGCGAGGGCGTGACGACGACCGACTATCGCATCCCCGTCACCGACGGCGAGATCCCGGCCCGGCTGTACACGCCGACGGACTGGACTGGCGGGTCACTCGGCCTGTACCTGCACGGCGGCGGCTGGTTCTTCGGCGAGCTCGACGACTTCGACGGTGCGATCGCCGATCTCGTGCGCCGCTCGGGGGTCGCGCTGCTCGCCCCGGCCTACCGGCTCGCCCCGGAGCACCCCTACCCCGTCCCGCTGGCGGACGCCTATGCCGCGCTGCTCTGGGCTGCGCACCACGGCGACGTGCTCGGCGCCGATCCGCGCCGGCTGTTCGTGATGGGCGAGAGCGCCGGCGGCGGTCTCGCGGCGGGCGTGGCCCTGCTCGGCCGGGACCGTGGCGGTCCGCAGCCGGCCGCGCAGATCCTCCTCGCGCCGATGCTCGACGATCGCACCGTGATCGCCGACGCGCGCATCGCCGAGCACGCCACGTGGACGTATGACGACAACATCACCGCCTGGCAGGCGCTGCTCGGCGCCGACGCCGCCGCGGACGAGCCCGCCTCCATGTACGCGACGCCCGGCCGGGCCGCGGATCTCGCCGGGCTGCCAGACGCCTTCATCGAGGTGAGCACGCTCGACGTGCTGCGCGACGAGGGCATCCGCCACGCCCAGCGGCTGCTCGCCGCCGGGGTGCAGACCGAGCTGCACGTCTACCCGGGGCTGCCTCACCGCTGGGATCGGCTCGTGCCCGACATCGCCCTCTCCCGGCTCGCGATGGCGGCACGGGTGCGCGCGATGCAGGCGGTCTGACCGCCCGGATCCGGCGGAGCCGCCGCATCCCCGCGGCTCGCCCGGCTCGCGCGACGTCCGGGCGCCGGCGGGCGGAGACGTCCGTCCCCGTGTGCATCCCCGCCTCGGTCACATCCGGATGGGCCGGTCGCTGACGACCGACCGCATCACCAGGGTGGAGCGGATCCGCTCGATGCCGGGGATGTCGGCGATGCGCGTGTCGTAGAGCGTCTGGTAGTCCGTGAGGCTGCGCGTGATCACCCGCACGAGGTAGTCGGGCTCCCCGAACAGGCGCTGGCAGTCGACGATCTCGTCGATCGCGGTCATCGCCTCCTCGAGCTGCGCGAGGGTCGTCGCGTCGCTGCGGCTCATCGTGATGAACAGCAGCGCCTCGAACTCGAGCCCCGCCTTCCGGGGGTCGACGCTCGCGTGATAGCCCGTGATCACCCCGTCGCGCTCGAGCGCCCGCACCCGACGCAGGCATGGCGAGACGCTCAGCTGCACGCGCCGCGCCAGCTCGGTGATCGTCTGCCGGCCATCCTGCTGCAGCTCGGCAAGAATCCTGCGGTCAATCGCATCCATGTGGCAGAATCTACCATTCCTCGGCGTTCGCGAGGCGATATCGGCCACCATCTGCGGGGCCGCCCTCCCTACCATCATGGGCATGGACACCTCCCAGCTGCCGGCATTCCTCGTGGTGAGCCTGCTCTTCGTCATCGTCCCGGGAGCAGACTGGGCCTACATCCTCACCCACGCGACGAGCGTGCGCGAGGCGATGGCGTCCATCAGCGGCCTGGGCATCGGCTACCTCGCCCACACCCTGCTGGCGGCCGCGGGGCTGACCGTGGCGCTCGCGCTGCTGCCGGGCGCCCTGCCGGTGATCACCGTGCTCGGCGCCGCCTACCTGTGCTGTCTGGGGGTGCAGACGCTCCGCCACCCCGCAGACGTGTCGCTCCCCGATGTGCGCCTCCCCGGCACGGCCACCGCCGCCGAGACGCTCGCCGAGGTGGCGCTCGGCCCCACGTCATCGCCGGCACCCGCCCTGGCCGCGACGGCGGTGTCCGTCGACGCCACGGGTGCCGGGATGCGCGCAACGGCCCCGTCCGGCATGTGGGCGCCCGCCTCGACCCTGCGGGCGGACGCCGCGGACAGGACGACCGGAGCCGGCCTCGCTCCCGTCGTGGAGACGCCGCGCACAGCGCGCCCCTTCGCCGGATCGCCCCGGCGCCACCCCGTGTCCGGCACGTCCGCACGCACCGCTGAGAGCACCCGCGGCGTCCTGCTGCGCGGCATCGGGGCGAGCGGGCTCAACCCGAAGGTCGTGCTGCTGTTCCTCGCGATCATGCCGCAGTTCATCTCGCCAACCGCCCCGTGGCCGCTGAGTCTGCAGACCGCGGCGCTCGGCGGCATCCACATCGTCGCGACGATGCTCTTCTACACCGTGCTGGCACTGACCGCCGTGCACGTGCTCGCCCGGCATCCGCGGATCACCCGGCCGCTGTCGATCGTCTCGGGTCTGCTGATGGTGCTGATCGGCCTCGCTCTGGTGGCCGAGCAGGCCTGGCCGCTGCTCAGCTGATCGACCGCCACCGCGAGGTGCGCCGTCCACCGTCCAGCCGCCGAGCCCGGGGTCCGCGACGAGCACGCGCACATCACCCGGACGTGTGCACGTCCCCGGAAACGACGAGGCCCGGTGCCCAAGTGGCACCGGGCCTCGCTCGGTCGAACGCGGCCGGGACGCGTCAGGCGCCCGACCGCCCTCGGCTCACTCCTCGAACGTCTCGACCGCCTCGGTCAGCGAGATCACGCCGTAGTTCCAGCCCTTGCGGCGGTACACGACGCTCGGCCGACCGGTCTCCACGTTCTGGAACAGGAAGAAGTCGTGGCCGACGAGCTCCATCCGGTCGACGGCCTGCTCGGGTGTGAGCTCCACCGCGGGGAACTCCTTGTGCCGGATGACGACCGGCGACGCGCCGGTCTCCTCCCCCGTCTCCGCCGTGCCGGCAGGCTCGGGGACGACCATGCCGAGATCGGCGCCGCGCACGCTCTCGGCCGGGCGCCCCTTCGAGATCTTGCGACGGTCCTTCTTACGACGCAGCCGCTCGGTGAGCTTGTCCAGCGCCACGTCGAACGCCGTGAAGCGGTCGCCGCCCTCGGCCTCCGCCCGCACGACCGGCCCCGGAGCCACGACCGTCAGCTCCACCCGCTCGCCGAGATCCGGCGTCTTGTCGCTGATGTTCGAGACCTTCACGTCGAACCGCTGCGCCCGGTCGGCGAGCTGCTCGACCCGCTTCGACTTCTGCTCGACGACATCCTCGAACCGCTGCGACTTCTTGACACCACGTGCCAGGACGTTGACCTGCATGACGGCCTCCTTCTCTCGGGCGGCGGTGCACGTCTCCGGCACCGCCGGATGGTGTGACGATTCTACTCGAACCGCGCGAAGATCAGATCATTGTTGAGCCCGGTCGCCGCCCGGGCGCCCTCCCCCGCGGCGATGATCAGCTGGGAGGGCGTCACCCCGCGCACGTCGCCGGCGGCGTACACGCCGGGCACGCCGCTGCGGCCGTACTCGTCGGTCTTCACCCCGCCGAGATCCGCCGCGGTCGGCACGAGCTCGGCGACGAACTGCGGCAGGCTCCACTCCGGCTGCACGAAGCCGCCGGTGGCCGCGATGACCCGGCCGTCGGCGAGCTCGACGCCGGAGAGCGTCCCGTGATCGCCGCGCAGATGCACGATCGGTGTGTCGTCGACGACGATGCCGCGCCGGCCGAGCACCGCGGCCTCCGCGGCCTCGACGACGCCGCTGCCGTTCGTGAGCACGATCTCCTGATCGGCCCACTGCGACGCCCGCTTGGCCGTGTTGACGAGCTCGGGGTTCTCCCCCATCACCACGAGCGACTGCTCGCGGCGCTCCCAGCCGTCGCAGTGCACGCAGCTGAAGATCGACGAGCCATAGTACCCGATGAGGTCGGGCACCGCGGGCAGGGTCTCCTGGACGCCGGTGGCCAGCAGGATCTTGCGGGCGCGGACCTCGCCGCTCGGCCCGCCGCGCACCCCGGTCACCGTGACGGTGAAGTCGCCATCGCCGCCAGCCACCGCCACGACCTCGCCCCACTGGAACGTCACGTTCGGGTAGCGGGCGAGGTCCTCGCGGCCGAGCTCGCGCAGCCGCATCGGCGGCGTGCCGTCCCGGGTGATGAACCCGTGCGACATGTAGGTGGCGCGGTTGCGCGGCCGGTTGCCGTCGATGACGAGCACGTCCCGTCGGGCGCGGGCCAGCACGAGTGCGGCGCTCAGTCCCGCCGGCCCGCCCCCGACCACGATGCAGTCATGGATCGTCATCACCGTCCACCTCTCTGTGCTCCGGTTCGCGACCGCCCGCGACGCGTCGACGCGTCGGGGAGGCGTCTCACTGCTGCTGCTCGGCGAGCACGCCGGCGAGCCGGTCGAGCCGCCGCAGGGCCTCGTCGCGCCCGAGCAGCTCCAGCGACTCGAACAGCGGCGGCGAGACGCGCCGTCCGGAGACAGCCGTGCGCACGGGCCCGAACGCGAGCCGCGGCTTGATGCCG
Organism: Pseudoclavibacter caeni; assembly: GCF_008831125.1. Taxonomy (GTDB): domain Bacteria; phylum Actinomycetota; class Actinomycetes; order Actinomycetales; family Microbacteriaceae; genus Pseudoclavibacter_A; species Pseudoclavibacter_A caeni. The sequence goes on from NZ_WBKA01000003.1 coordinate 191,349, forward strand.
AGCCCGTCGACGAGCGCGTGCTGCAGGGCCTGGTGGATCGCGTCCGTCGTCCAGTCCGCGTCGCCCAGCCCCGCGAGCGCGGCGCGGGCCGCGGCGAGCACCTGCCCCGGGTCGCCCTTGCGCAGCTGCTTCATCGCATCCGGCTGGTAGTCGATCTCGTCGGCGCCCTGGAACAGGAAGCGCAGCATGTCGGGGGCCTCGCCGAAGGTGTTCATGCGGGGCTGCACCAGGGGCACGGCGGCGTGCACCACCCGCGCGTCACGATCGCTGACGGGATCGGGCACGACGCCGGCGCCCTGCAGGAACACCGTGAGCCGGCGCTCGTAGTCGTCGGGGGCGAGCGCGCGCATGTGGTCACCGTTGATCGCGGTGGCCTTCTTCAGATCGAACCGGGCCGGGTTCGGGTTCACGTCGGCGACGTCGAAGTGGGCGACGAGCTCCTCGGGTGTGAACACGTCGCGGTCCGGGCCGATGGACCAGCCGAGCAGGGCGAGGTAGTTGACGAGCCCCTCGGGGATGAACCCGTTGTCCCGGTGGTTGAACAGGTTCGACTCGGGGTCGCGCTTGGAGAGCTTGCGGTTGCCCTCGCCCATCACGAACGGCAGGTGGCCGAAGCGGGGGATGAAGGAGGCGACGCCGATCTCGATGAGCGCGTGGTACAGGGCGATCTGGCGCGGCGTCGACGAGAGCAGATCCTCACCGCGCAGCACGTGGGTGATGCCCATCATCGCGTCGTCCACGGGATTGACGAGCGTGTACAGCGGGTCGCCGTTCGGCCGCACAACCACGAAGTCAGTGAACGAACCGGCCGGGAAGCGGATCTCGCCGCGCACGAGGTCGTCGAACGAGAGGTCCTCGTCCGGCACCCGCAGGCGCAGCGCCGGGCGCCGCCCCTCGGCGCGATACGCGGCGCGCTGCGCGTCGGTCAGGTCGCGCTCGAAGTTGTCGTAGCCCTGCTTCGGGTTGCGGCCGGCCGCGACGTTGCGCGCCTCCATCTCCGCCGGGGTGACGTAGCTCTCGTACAGGTAGCCGGCGTCTTGCAGGCGGCGGATGACGTCCTGGTAGATCTCCCGGCGCTGGGACTGCCGGTAAGGGCCGTTCGGTCCACCGACGTCGATGCCCTCGTCCCAGTCGAGGTGCAGCCAGCGCAGCGCCTCGACGATCTGCGCGTAGCTCTCCTCGCTGTCACGCTGCGCGTCGGTGTCCTCGATGCGGAACACGAACGTGCCGCCGACGTGGCGGGCGTACGCCCAGTTGAACAGGGCCGTGCGGGCCATGCCGACGTGCGGCGTCCCGGTCGGCGACGGGCAGAACCGCACGCGGATGTCCGAGCCCGCCGCGGTGGTGACAAGGTCTGTGGTCATGACCCCCGATTCTACCCCGACAGGTGTCGGGGTCGGGCGGCCGGGTCATCCCGGCGCGCCGAGATCACGATCCGGCGGCGATCCGCCCCGTGCCGACCCATGGCATATGCCCACGGCGGTATGATCTCCCCACACCCACGACGCGAAGGCGAGGCCCGATGAACGAACTGGTGCTGTTCTCTGTGCTCACGGTCGCGGTGCTCATCACCGCGTTCGCACGTCGCAGAGGGCTGTCCTCACCACTCGTCATCGTCATCCTCACCTCCGCGCTGTCGTTCCTGCCGTTCATGCCCGAGGTGCCGATCGACCCCGAGCTCGTCCTCACCCTCGTGCTGCCCCCGCTCCTGTACTCCTCGGCGCTCAACATCTCCGTGCTGAGCTTCCGAAAGAACGCCCGCGACATCACGATGCTCGGCGTCGTGCTCGTGCTCGTCACCGCGGCCGCCGCCGGCTTCATGGCCTACCGGATGATCCCCGACATGAACTGGGCCGCAGCCCTGCTGCTCGGGGCGATCATCGCCCCGCCGGATGCGGTCTCGGCGGCCTCCATCGGCCGCAAGCTCAACCTGCCCCGCCGACTGATGACCGTGCTGCTCGGCGAGAGCCTGATCAACGACGCCACCTCGCTGACCCTGATGAAGGTGGCGCTGACCCTCGTGAGCGGGACCGCCCTGACCCTCACCGACGATCTGGGCATCTTCGCCGTGGCGGTCGCCGTGGGGCTCGCGATCGGGCTCGCGATCGGGCAGCTGTACGTGTGGAGCCGGCGGTGGCTGAACGACCCGGTCATCGAGTCGCTGCTCGGCCTGCTGCTGCCCTTCTTCGCCTACACGGGCGCCGAGCACTTCGGCGGCTCCGGCGTGCTCGCCGTCGTCGCGGCCGGCCTGCTCGTCGGCTACCACTCCCCGACCTTCAGCTACCGCACGCGGCTGCAGGACGAACCCCTGTGGGCCGCGATCGACGTGCTGCTCGAGGGCATGGTGTTCGCCCTGATCGGCCTGCAGCTGCACAGCGTCACGGTCACGCTGTTCGACAGCGTGCGCGGGGTCGCGGTGAGCACCGGCACCGCCCTCGCCGTGCTCACGACGGTCATCCTGGTGCGCCCCGCGTTCATCTTCGCGATGTACGGGCTGCAGGTGCTCACGAACCTGCTGCGCCGACGCGCCCCGGACGAGACCGCACCGAGTGACGGGAAGGCCGCGCAGGCCGGCCCCAGCCTGCTCACCCGCTCGATCATGGTGCTCACCCCGGAGAACTCGACCAGCCGGCGCATCGCCGTGCGCACGAAGGACACGGTGCGGGCGTTCGGCAGCCGCCAGGATCCGCTGAACTGGCGCGAGCTGCTCGTGCTCTCCTGGTCGGGGATGCGCGGCGTGGTCACGCTGGCCGGCGCGCTGAGCATCCCGGCGACGCTCTCCGACGGCTCGCGGTTCCCCGCGCACGACATGCTCGTGTTCACCGCCTTCGTCGTCACCGTCGGCACGCTGCTGCTGCAGGGGCTGACGCTGCCCGTCCTGATCCGCTGGCTCGGGGTCGAGGACGCCACGCAGGGCCGGCGCGACCGCGTCGCCCGCCAGCGCCTGCTGCGCACGAGCCTGAGCGAGGCGACGAGGTTCGTGAAGAAGAAGGAGGGCACCTGGCGGGCGAAGTACGGCGACGAGGCCGTCGACCGGGCGGTCAGCAGCATCGAGTCACGACTGAGCCGCCTCGAGCATCAGCTCGACGCCGCCGAGCAGCAGTCGATGACGGCGCTGACGGCCCGGCACATCACCGACCTGCGCCGACAGGTGCTCGCCGCCCGTCGCGACTTCCTGCTGCGCGAGCGCGAACGCGGCGCGATCGACGAGGAGGTCATGCGCGAGGTCATGCACGGCCTCGACGCCGAGGAGCTCGCCCTCGACCGCTCGGTCACCGGAGGCCGCTGATGTCCTGGTGGGCCGCTGGCGCGGGACGCTGCGAGCGCGTCGCCTGGCGCGAGCTCGCCCGGGCCGACACGTCTTGGGGGACGGCCCACGCGGCGACCGGGCACGCGTTCGGCGACGTCGTGTGGGCGTGGGTGCCCTTCGGCTCGCGGGCCCCCGGGCAGGGCAAGGACCGCCCGTGCGTGGTGCTCGGCACGCTCGCCGACCGCGGCGATCTGCTGCTCGTCGGGATGACGAGCCGTGATCACGACGCCGACGACGACCATCTGTTCCTGGGGTACGGGGTGTGGGATCGCTCCGGCCGGGGCAGTTGGGCCGACGTGCGGCATCTGCTGCGCATCCACCACTCCGAGGTCCGCGACGCCGAGGCCGCGCTCGACCGCATGCAGGCCCGGGCGCTCCGCCGGCGGCTGCGCCTGCGCGACTGATCGGCGCTGCGCGGGAGCACCGCGCGCCGCCGCTGTCGCCCGCCTGCCGGGACGTCCTCCGGACGCCGGTGGCGCGGACGTCCCCGGAGCCGGTCAGATCCGGATGTCGCCCTCGTAGACGAGCTCGGCCGGCCCGCCCAGGGCGACGTGCTCGCCGTCCTCCGCGGGGAACATCCGCACGGCGAGCCGCCCACCGGGCACGTCCACCCGCCACATGTCGGGCGCGCCATCGCCCATCCAGTGCCGGGTCGCCAGGGCCGCGGCGGCGGTGCCGGTGCCGCAGGAGAGCGTCTCCCCCACCCCGCGCTCGTGGACGCGCATCGCGATGCGTCCGATGCCGTCGACGACCGGAGGGTGGGCGAGGGCGACGAACTCCACGTTCGCGCCGGCGGGCGGCGCCGGATCGAGCGTCGGCACGTCGGCGAGGTGCAGCGCGTGCAACGCGTCCTCGTCCGGCAGCAGCACCACGACGTGCGGGTTGCCGACATCGATGCCGAGGCCGGGCCGGGCCACCCCGCCGCGGTCGGCGGCGACCGTGACGTCGCCATCAACGAGCCGCCAGCGACCCAGGTCGACCTGGAAGCCGTCGCCGGAGGCCTGGAGATCCTTCACCCCGGCGCGGGTGGCGATCGGCAGCGTGCCCCCGGCGGGTGCGGCGGCGAGCCCGTGCTCGGTCAGGTAGCGGGCGAACACGCGGCTGCCATTGCCGCACATCTCGGCGAGTGTGCCGTCTGCGTTGCGGTAGTCCATGAACCACTCCGCATCGGGTTCCTCGGCGAGCAGCCCCGCCGCCTCCGGGCTGCGCGCGGTGCGCACGACGCGGATGAGCCCGTCGGCGCCGACCCCGAAGTGCCGGTCGCACAGCCGGGCCACCGTGGCCTGGTCGAGGTCGAGCCGGCCGTCCGGATCCTCGACGAGCACGAAGTCGTTGCCGGTGCCCTGTCCCTTGGTGAAATGGATGGTGGTCATCGTGTCCGGTCCTCTCCGTCGCCCCCGTCCGCGGCGTCGGGCCGCGCATCATCCCGACCGGCTCGGTCGGCGAGCACGTCGGCGACGATGCGGTCGACCGCGGCGTGGTCCCCCGGCCCGGCAGGTGTGCGCAGCCGCACCGCCTCAGGATACCGCCGGAACCAGGTGCGCTGCTTCTTGACCAGCCGGGTCGTCGCGCGCGTGGTCGCGGCGATCGCCTCTGCCTCGTCCATGACCCCGTCGATCTGCGCGACCGCCTGCGGGTACCCCGTGGCCCGGGACGCGGTGGGCGCCCCGCGCAGCCCGCGGGCGAGCAGCGCACGCACCTCGGCGATCATGCCGTCGCGCCACATCCGGCGCACCCGGTCGGCGATGCGGGCGTCGAGCCGCGCCCGGTCGTCCTCGACGACGTAGAGCCGGTGTGGTCGCCAGGGGCGCCCCGGGTCGGCGCGGAACGTGCTGAAGGGACGGCCCGTCATGGCGTGCACCTCGAGGGCGCGGATGGCGCGTCGCCGGTTGCGGGGGTCGATGCGGGCGGCCGCGACCGGGTCGACGGCGGCCAGCCGGGCGCGCAACCCCGCCGGGTCGAGCCGTTTGGTCTCCGCCTCGATGCGCGCCCGGATCTCGGGGTCGGTGCCGGGCATCGGGCGATCGGCGAGCACCGCGTCCAGGTAGAACCCGGAGCCGCCGACGAGCAGCGCGACCCCGCCCCGGTCGAGGATGTCGTCGATGGCCCGTCTGGCCGGCGCCCGGTACCGGGCGGCGGTCGACTCCTCGGCGATGTCGAGCACGTCGAGCAGATGGTGGGGCACGCCCTGCCGCTCCGCGGGCGTGATCTTCGCCGTGCCGATGTCCATCCCCCGGTACAGCTGCATGGCGTCCGCGCTGACCACCTCGGCGGTGACGCCCCGCTCGCGCAGGGCGAGGGCGACGGCCACCGCGATCGCGCTCTTGCCCGTCGCGGTGGCGCCCCCGATGACGACGAGGCTCACGGGCGGGGCGGGAAGCGGTCGGCCTGCACGGCCGCCGTCGCATCGGCCGGTCGGGTGCCCGCCCGCTGCGCGGCGGCCGGCTGTGCATCCCCCGCTGCCGGCGTCGGCGTGCCGCTCTCGCCTGGCCCCCGGCGAATCGTGGGGATGCCGAGCGAGACCCGGCGGTCGTCGGCGGCCGGGTCGGCCTGTGCGGCTTCCCACACGTCCCCGGAGACGGTGCGCTCGACGCGGATCTGGTCGGCGGCGCCGGGGTCGCTCAGCAGGTGGAACGGGGCCGCACCGGTCACCGGCACGGTGATCAGGTCGCCCGGTCGCGGCGCGGCGACGCCCTCGGGGAGGCTGAAGTGGACGAGCCTGTTGTCTCGCGCCCGGCCAGTGTGCCGGTGCGTGGCGTGGTCCTTGCGGCCCTCGGCCGGGGTGACGAGCAGCTCGACGGTGCGCCCCACGAGACGTCGGTTCTCCTCGAGCGAGATCGTGTTCTGCAGCTCGAGCAGCCGCTCGTAGCGCTCCTGGACGACCGCCTTGGGCACCTGGTCAGGCATCTCCGCCGCAGGCGTGCCCGGGCGCTTCGAGTACTGGAACGTGTACGCGTGGGCGAACCGGGCCTCGCGCACGACGTCGAGCGTCTGCTCGAAGTCCTCGTCGGTCTCCCCGGGGAACCCGACGATGATGTCGGTGCTGATCGCCGCATCCGGCATCCGGTCGCGCACCCGGTCGAGGATGCCGAGGAACCGCTTCGTGCGGTACGAGCGGCGCATGGACCGCAGCACCCGGTCGGAGCCGGACTGCAGCGGCATGTGCAGCTGCGGCATGACCGTCGGGGTCTCGGCCATCGCGTCGATCACGTCGTCGGTGAACATCGCCGGGTGCGGGCTCGTGAACCGCAGCCGGCGCAGCCCGTCGATGGCGCCCGCGGCGCGGAGGAGGTCGGCGAACGCACGCCGGTCACCGAAGCCGACGCCGTAGGAGTTGACGTTCTGGCCGAGCAGCGTCACCTCGATGACCCCCTGCTGCACGAGGGTCTTGATCTCCGCGAGGATGTCGCCCGGCCTGCGGTCACGCTCCTTCCCGCGCAGCGCGGGGACGATGCAGAACGTACAGGTGTTGTTGCAGCCGACCGAGATCGACACCCAGCCGGACGAGTGCGACTCCCGCTTGCTGGGCAGCGTGGAGGGGAAGACCTCGAGCGACTCGAGGATCTCGACCTGGGCCTCGTGATTGTGCCGAGAGCGCTCGAGCAGCACGGGCAGCGCCCCCATGTTGTGCGTGCCGAAGACGACGTCGACCCAAGGGGCGCGATCGAGCACCTGACGGCGGTCCTTCTGCGCGAGGCAGCCGCCGACGGCGATCTGCATGCCGTCGTGCTCGCGCTTGACGCCGGCCAGGTGACCCAGCGTGCCGTACAGCCGGTTGTCAGCGTTCTCGCGGACGGCGCACGTGTTGAGCACGACGACGTCCGGGTCGCCGTCGGTCGCCTCGACGTAGCCGGCGGCCTCCAGTTCGCCGCGCAGGTGCTCGGAGTCGTGGACGTTCATCTGGCAGCCGAACGAGCGCACCTCGTAGGTGCGGGTGCGGGCTCCGGCCGTGGCGGTGTTCGCGGGGGTGGTCATGATGCCAGCCATTCTATGGGGTGCCCGGCTGCCGCGCGGACCGGCGCGGCAGCCGGGCCGAGGCGTCGATACCCGGTGCGATAGAGCGGTCGAAGACCTGCGCGGATCGGTCGTGCCCCGACCGACGGCGTGGCAGACGGGCCGCGGCCATCGCTGCAGGGCTCAGCCGAGCACGGCGCGCAGCGCGGCCTCGATCACCTCGGCATCGAAACCACGACGCCGCAGGGTGTCGCCGATCCGGTGCCGCTGGACGGGGATCGGCTGCATCGCGACGGCGCGCAGCCGCTTCGCGGCGAGCCGCTCGGCCTCGGCGATCTGGGCGTCCGCGCCCACCGCGGAGAGCGCCGCCTCGATCGTCTCCCGCTCGAACCCGCGCTCCTCCAGCGTCCGCCGGATCATCGTGGCGCCCTGGCCGCGCCGGCGCAGCTGCGCCCGGACGAGCTGCTCGGCCAGACGCGCATCGTCAATGTCGCCGCGATCGACGCCCTCCTGCAGCACCTGATCGATCGCACTCTCGGACAGTTCATGCGCCTCCAGAGCCCGGCGCAGCTCGGCCATCGTGTGATCCCGACGGCTCGTCAGCCGGTCGAGCTCGGCGCGGGCCCGCAGCAGATCCGCCGACGTGCCCAGCCGGGCCGCGAGGGCGTCCGCCGCCGAGTCGGAGACGGGCTCGGCCGCTCCGCCGAGCGGGGTCACCGTCGCCAGCCGCTCGGCCGGCTCCGTGGACTCGACCGTCACGAACCTGACGGACGCGGCCCCGGCAGCATCCGCCGCCGGTTCCTCCCCGGCCGGTCGCCCGGCCACATGCCCTGAGCCCGTGACCTCCGTCGCAGGATGCGGCTCCGGGGCACGTCGGCCCCCGGAGCGACCGCCTCGTGTCTCCCCGCGCCATGCGTCGAGGCTGACGATGGTGTCGTCCCCCATCACGCGCCCTTCGCGACGCGCTGCTCGTCGGTCGCGGCGACCGGGGCCTCGGCCTCCTCCGGCGTCTTGAGGATGCCGAGGGCGACCTTGATCTTCGTCTCGATCTCGTCGGCGATCTCCGGGTGCTCCTTGAGGAAGTTCCGGGCGTTCTCCTTGCCCTGCCCGAGCTGCTCGCCCTCGTACGTGTACCAGGCACCGGACTTGCGCACGAAGCCATGCTCGACGCCATAGTCGAGCAGACCACCCTCACGGGAGATCCCCTCCCCGTAGAGGATGTCGAACTCGGCCTGCTTGAACGGCGGGGCCATCTTGTTCTTCACGACCTTCACACGCGTGCGGTTGCCCACCGCCACGCCGCCGTCCTTCAGCGTCTCGATGCGCCGGATGTCGAGCCGCACCGACGCGTAGAACTTCAGCGCCTTGCCGCCCGAGGTCGTCTCGGGGCTGCCGAAGAACACGCCGACCTTCTCGCGCAGCTGGTTGATGAAGATCGCGGTGGTCTTCGAATGGGCGAGCGCGCCGGTGAGCTTGCGCAGCGCCTGGCTCATCAGTCGCGCCTGCAAGCCGACGTGCGAGTCGCCCATGTCACCCTCGAGCTCCTGCCGGGGCACCAGCGCAGCGACCGAGTCGATCACGATGCAGTCGATCGAGCCGGAGCGGATGAGCATGTCGGCGATCTCGAGCGCCTGCTCACCCGTGTCCGGCTGTGACACCAGCAGCTGGTCGATGTCGACGCCCAGCTTGTGCGCGTAGTCCGGGTCGAGCGCGTGCTCGGCGTCGATGAACGCGGCGATGCCGCCGCCGCGCTGCGCGTTCGCGAGCGCGTGCAGGGCGACCGTCGTCTTGCCCGAGGACTCGGGGCCGTAGATCTCGACGATGCGCCCGCGGGGCAGCCCACCGATGCCGAGCGCCGCGTCCAAGGCGATGGACCCGGTGGGGATCACCTCGACGGGGGCGCGCTCGTCGCTGCCGAGGCGCATCACCGAGCCCTTGCCGAACTGCCGGTCGATCTGGGCCAGCGCCATGTCGAGTGCCTTCTGACGATCGTTTGCTGCAGCCATTCCGCTTCCTCACTCTGGTCGATGTGGGTCACTCGCGACTGTAGGTGTGACCACTGACATCGACCCGTCACTCCGGGGCCCCAGTGGAATGCCGACGCCTCCGGCGCCCCGTCTGCAGACAGACTAGCAGAGGATTCGAACAGATGTTCGAATCAGCCGCGACGCCGGTGCTTCCGCTCGATCCCGTGCCAGCGACTCTTCGGCACCTCCGTCGCACGGCACAGTGCGAGCCAGACGACGCGGGGGTCATCACCACGATCGAGCGCGACGCGCCCGGTCACGTCCCCGCACTCCCCGAGCACGAGATCCTCGACCAGCACCCGCCCGTAGGCATCGCCGAACTCGTCGGCGATCAGCTGCCAGAACTGGCTGGTGCGCATCGGTCAGCGGCCTGAGGGGACGACGTCGTCGACCCCGTCGAGCAGCTCCTCGGGGAAGATGTCCGGGATCTCGGCGAGATCGTCGAACGGATTGGCGCCAAGTCCCTCCAACACGGCCATGCGGTCGCTCACCCGCCGCATGATCACGGAGACGGGCACATCGAGGGCCTCGGCGACCGAGGCGAGGATCTCGCTCGAGGCCTCCTTCTGCCCGCGCTCGACCTCGCTGAGGTACCCCAGCGCGACACTCGCACGACCGGCCACCTGACGCAGGGTGTGCCCCCGCTGCTGCCGAAGATCCCGGAGCACGTCACCGAGCTCCTGACGAAGCAACACCATCGGTTCTCCTCTCCGGCCTCCCGGGCCTCTGCTCTGCTCCTGCGCGGTGTGTCCGCGGTGTGTCCAGCGTAGTCCACACCCCCGTCATCCGGCTGGAATCGCCCGGAGATGACAGCCACCGCACAACCGGTCGGCGAATCCGCGCGCGCTCCTCATCCGAACGCCGCCGTCCCGACTGCTATTCCCGCCCTCCGGGGCCGCCCCCACCGGCCCCGGTACACTTGAAGTCGAGCGCGGCCGGTTCCGCGGGAAGAGGGAAGACTCGACGATGAGCAGCACATCCGACGCGGCGCAGCCCGCGAACACCGAGGTCTCGGCCCGCCGGGGCTTCCGCACCCGGCACCTGACGATGATGGGGCTCGGCTCCGCCATCGGCGCCGGCCTCTTCCTCGGCTCGGGCGCCGGCATCGCCACCGCGGGCCCCGCCATCATCGTCTCCTACGCCGTAGCCGGCGCGATCGTCCTCATCGTGATGCGGGCGCTGGCCGAGATGGTCGCCGCGCGTCCCTCCACCGGCTCGTTCGCCACCTACGCCCGCGACGCGTTCGGTCGCCGGGCCGGGTTCACCCTGGGCTGGCTGTACTGGTTCATGCTCATCATGGTGCTCGTCGCCGAGATCAGCGGCGCCGCCGGCATCCTCAACGCGCTCGTGCCCGCCGTGCCGCAGTGGGTGTGGGCACTGGTGTTCGTCGTCGCGTTCGGCGCGGTGAACCTGTGGGGCGTGCGCAGCCTCGGCGAGTTCGAGTTCTGGTTCTCCGGGGTGAAGGTCGCCACCGTCATCCTGTTCCTCGTCATCGGGGTGCTGCTCATCCTCGGCGTCATCGGCGACGGTGCCCCCGGCATGGCGAACCTGCTCGGCCACGGCGGCTTCGCCCCGCACGGCGTCGCCGGCATCGCCGCCGGCCTGCTGGCGGTGATGTTCTCCTTCGGCGGCATCGAGATCATCGCGATCGCATCCGCCGAGGCCGACCACCCGAGCGAGGCGATCCGGGCCGCCACCGCCAGCATCTTCTGGCGCATCCTCATCTTCTACATCGGCAGCATGCTCGTCATCACCACGCTGCTGCCCTGGGACGACGCGGCACTGACCGGCGCCAACGGCCCGTTCGTCGCCGTGCTGCAGCTGGCGCACATCCCGGCGATCGCGACGATCATGCAGATCATCGTGGCCCTCGCCCTGCTGAGCGCGTTCAACGCGAACATCTACGCCACCTCGCGCATGGCCTGGTCGCTCTCCACGGGCGGCGAGGGCTTCCGCCCGCTGCTGCGGCTCTCCCGCCGGCACGTGCCGGTCACCGCGGTCGCGGTCTCGATCGTGCTCTCGCTCGTGGGTGTGTTCCTGAACTGGTGGGTGCCTGGGCAGGTCTTCACCATCCTGCTCTCCGCCGTGGGCTCGGCGCTGCTGGTGATCTGGGTGATGATCCTCGCCAGCGAGCTGCGGCTGCGCCCGCGCCTCGAGCGGTCGGGCGAGCTGCGGATGCGGATGTGGGGCTTCCCCTGGCTGACCTGGGTCGGCCTCGTCGGCCTGCTCGGCTTCGCCCTGCTCATGCTCGCCGACCCGGCGGCGCGCCTGCAGCTGGTCGGCACCGTCATAATCACCGCGATCATCTGGCTCATCGGCGTCATGCACAGCCTGGTCACACGCCGACACGGCGCGCAACCGGAGGCCGCCAGCGCCTCCCCGGCAGAAGACGCCCAGGCGGCCCCGGGAGACCGCGCCCGCTGACCAGTCAGGGGCGCCGCCCGGTGGCCACCGGGCGCCCAGAGGCCGACCACTGGCTCCAAGAGCCGGGATAGAGTGCGGCCTCGACGCCGATGACGGCGAGCGCGAGCACCGTGTGCGAGGCGGTCACACCCGACCCACAGGAGACCCCGACCGGGCGGCGCCCATCGACACCGAGCGCGGCGAAGCGGGCGCGCAGTACCTCGGGAGCACGGAACCGGCCGTCGGCTCCGAGGTTCTCCGTGGTCGGCGCGCTGACCGCGCCCGGGATATGCCCGGCCCTCGGGTCGACCGGCTCGACCTCACCGCGGTACCGCTCCCCCGCCCGGGCGTCGAGCAGCACGCCGGATGCGGGCAGGGCGCCCGCCGCGTCGGCATCGAGCCGCGGCAGGTGTCCGGGGGCGATCCGCAGCGTCCCGGGGGCCGGGACCACTTCGCCCGGCTCGATCGGGAGGCCGGCGGCCCGCCACACGTCGAGCCCGCCGTCGAGCACCCGCACCTCGGCGACGCCGGCGTCGCGCAGCAGCCACCAGGCGCGCGCGGCGGAGGTGCCGCCCGCCGCGTCGCAAACCACGACCGGCCGCCCCGGCCGCAGTCCCCAGCGGCGCACCGCGCGCTGCAGGCGCTCCGGGGCGGGCAGCGGGTGGCGTCCCCGCTGCGGAGACGGCGGATCGGCCAGCTCGGTGTCCAGGTCGACGTACACGGCGCCGGGCAGGTGACCGGCGAGATACGCGCCGTGGGGATCGGTCGCGCCAAGCGTCCAGCGCACGTCGAGCACCGTCGGGTCGCCGCCGGACGCGAGGAGCGCGGCGAGCTCGCCGACGGACATGAGCGGCCCGGAGGCATCGGCCGGGACCGCCGCGGTGCCGGCGGCCGGGCCGGGTCGGGCGTCAACCGCCGCGACACCCGCGTCGATCCTGGCCCCCTCGAGGCCCGCGTCGTCCCCGGCCATCAGCGCAGCCCCAGATCGATGTGCTCCCACAGGTGATCGAGCGCGGCGGCCACGGTCGCCTCGCGGATCGCCTGCCGGCCGCCGCCGAAGTGGTGGGCGAAGTGCTCGACGCCCGACTCCGCGGCGAGTCCGATGAACACCGTTCCCGGCGGCTGCTCGTCCTGCCAGTCCGGCCCGGCGACCCCGGTCGTGGAGATCCCGACGACCGAGACGAGCGGACCCATCGCGAGGCGCTCGCGCGCGGCGAGCGCCATCTCCTCAGCCACCTGCGGATCGACCGCGCCGCGCTCCTCGAGCAGGGCCTTGTCCACGCCGAGCAGCCGGTGTTTCAGCGGCGTCTGGTAGGCGGTGATCCCGCCCAGCAGCACGTGGCTGGCGCCCGGCACGTCCGCGAGGGTCGCGGCCACGAGTCCGGCGGTCAGCGACTCGGCCACCGCGATGGTGAGGCCCAGCCGTCGGTACTGCTGGATGATGAACGCCTGTCGGCTGACCTGCTGCTCCTCCCTGGGATCGGTCATCATGCGCGTCCCTCCTCTCCCGACGCGCCGGTCGCGCCGGTCGCGTCGGTCCCGGCGGCGCGCTGCCGGTGCCCGCGCACCGCGTCGACGATGTACGTCACACCGCTGTAGACGGTGAGCACGACCGCAGCGCCGAGCAGCACCCAGGCCGTCCAGCGCATCCAGCCGATGTGGAGCGCGAACGGGCTGAGCGCCACGGCGATCGCGACCGACTGCACGACGGTCTTGAGCTTGCCGGCGCGAGAGGCCGGGATCACGAGCCCGGCGCGCAGTGCGACGATGCGATAGACCGTGATGCCGACCTCGCGCAGCAGGATGAGGATCGTCACGATCCACCACACGTCGCCGAGCACGCTCAGCCCGATGAGCGCGAGCCCCGTCATCCCCTTGTCGGCGATCGGATCGGCGATCTTGCCGAAGTCGGTCACCTGACCACGCGAGCGCGCGAGATGCCCGTCCACACCGTCGGACGCCATAGCCGCGATGAACAGACCCGTCGCCCACCAGCGGGCGGCGCCGCCGGCGTCGACGTCGACGAGCAGCAGCACGAGCACCGCCGGGGCGAAGAGGATGCGCACCACGGTGATCAGGTTCGGCAGGTTCCACGGCGACGGGCCCGTCCCCGGGGCGTGCGCTGCGGTGGGAGTGGTCATCATCGTCCGGTCAACCTCCAGGCGTCGTCGCCTCCGGGCACGTCAGAGCCGCGCGCCAGGTCGTCCAGGTCGACGTTCGGCACGACCGGACGGCGGGGGTCCCCGCCGCGCGCGTCGGGCCCGGTCGGGGCATGCTCGTCCGGACCGGTGTACCCGCCCGCACGCCCCGCCGCCGGGGCGGGACGGCCACCGGCGTCCGACGCGCCGGGCGAGCCCTGCGGCGCGGGCGCGGCGTCCGCGTCATCGTCGTGGATGGAGGCGCGCTCGCCGCGCAGGTACGCGAGCACGTTCGGCAGCAGCTCCGGCCCCACCAGCACGTCCCGGGCCTTGGAACCCTCGGACGGGCCGACGATGTCCCGCGACTCGAGCAGGTCCATGAGCCGCCCCGCCTTCGCGAAGCCGATGCGCAGCTTGCGCTGGAGCATCGAGGTCGACCCGAACTGGTTCGAGACGACGAGGTCGGCGGCGGCGAGCAGATCCTCCAGATCGTCGCCGATGTCGGCGTCGACGTGCCTGTGCTCGGCCTCCGGCGCCGTGGTGACGTCCTCGCGGTACTCGGGGTTCGCCTGCTCGCGGACGTGCTCGACGACCCGGTGGATCTCGTCCTCCTCGACCCAGGCGCCCTGCACGCGGGCAGGCTTGTTCGCCCCCATCGGCAGGAAGAGCGCGTCGCCCTGGCCGATGAGCTTGTCAGCGCCGGACTGGTCGAGGATGACCCGGGAGTCGGTGATGCTGGTGACAGCGAACGCGAGCCGGGAGGGCACGTTGGCCTTGATGAGCCCGGTGACCACGTCGACGCTCGGCCGCTGCGTGGCGAGGACAAGGTGGATGCCGCTGGCCCGGGCGAGCTGCGTGATGCGGACGATCGAGTCCTCCACGTCCTTCGGCGCGACCATCATGAGGTCGGCCAGCTCGTCGACGACCACGAGCAGGTAGGGGTAGGGGCGCAGCACACGCTTCGATCCCTCCGGCGGGGTGACCTCGCCGGCGATGACGGCCCGGTTGAAGTCGTCGATGTGCTTGTAACCGTACTGGGCGAGGTCGTCGTAGCGGTGGTCCATCTCCTTGACCACCCACTGCAGCGCGTCAGCAGCTCGCTTCGGGTTCGTGATGATCGGGGTGATCAGGTGCGGCACGCCCGCGTAGTTCGACAGCTCCACCCTTTTCGGGTCGACGAGGATCATCCGCACCTGGGCTGGGGTGGCCCGCAGCAGGATCGAGGTGATCATCGAGTTGACGAAGCTCGACTTGCCGGAGCCGGTGGAGCCGGCGACGAGCAGGTGCGGCATCTTCGCGAGGTTCGCGAGCACGAACCCGCCCTCGACGTCCTTGCCCACGCCGATCGTGAGCGGATGGTGGCTCTTCTGCGCGGCCGGCGAGCGCAGGATGTCACCCAGGTGCACGATCTCGCGATCGCGATTGGGGATCTCCACGCCGATGGCGCTCTTGCCGGGGATCGGCGAGAGGATGCGCACGTCGGCGCTGGCGACCTGGTAGGCGATGTTCTTGCTCAGCGCCGTGAACCGCTCGACCTTCACACCGGGACCGAGCTCGACCTCATAGCGGGTGACCGTCGGACCGCGACTGAACCCGGAGACCCTCCCGTCGACGCCGAACTGCCGCATCACCTCAGTCAGCTGCGCGATGACCTCGTCGTTGACCTTCGTGCGCGCCTGGGCCGGGGCGCCGCGGGAGAGCAGGTCGAGGCTCGGCAGGTGGTAGGGATGCTCGGGGTCGTCGAGCGCGCTGGGCTCGGGGGTGAACTCGTCGGGCTCGTCGGCGGGCGCCGCGGCGGTGTCGCCCGCGCCGAGCACGGTGGTCTGCTGGGTCGCCGCGTCATGGATCGTCGCGGCCGGCTCGTCGGGCAGGTCGAACAGCGCGGCGACGGCCTCGGTGTCCGTGCCGGCGGGCTCGACGGCGCTGGCGGCGGCGTGCTCCGCGCCCTCCGCCGCCTTCCGCGCGCGACGCTCCGCCCTGGTCGGGCGGGCGGGCGGGCGGTCCCGGGCCTTCTTCTCCGCGGTGAGGCCGGGGCCGTGCGGCGCGGCGGACGACGTGGTCGCCACCGCCTCGTCCGCGGGCGCGTCCATGTCAAACAGCGCGCGGTACAGCTCCCGCAGCCGTCGGCCGATCCGGTTCGGCGGGGTGCGGGTGATGACGAGCACGCTCAGCCCGAGCAGCGCGGTGAGCACCGGCACGGCGAACCAGGCGGTCAGGGCCATCGGCGCGACGGCGACGGTGTAGCCGACCACCCCGCCGGCCGCGGCGATCACCGCGAGGCCGTCGCTCGGGGCGGGGTTCCCCTGGGCGATCTGCCACAGACCCGCCTGCATGGCGATGAAGAAGGCCACGCCGATGCCGAGCCGCCCGGTGTCGGCGCTGCTCGCGGGGTGGTGGAACAACCACAGCCCGAGCAGGAAGAACAGCACGGGCAGCAGCACGGCGGATCCGCCGAACAGGGCGCCGAAGGTCACGTCGTGCAGCCACGCCCCGGCGGCGGTGCCGGGCAGGAACCACTCGACGACGACGCCCGCTGCGGCCAGCAGCACGAGGGTGAACGGCAGCCCGTCGCGGCGGTCCTCGGGCGCGACCCGGTCGGGCGCGAACGAGCGCGCCGCGGCGCCGACCCCGTGCGCGCAGGCGACCCACACCCGGCGTAGGAACGCCCCGAATCCCTCCCCCGCGGCGCGCTGCGCCCCGGTGTCGAGCACACGGGTCCTCGCCGTCTCGGGGGCAGACTTCTCGCGGGTTCGACGGGCCATGCCGTCAACGCTACCCGCCCCCGCCGACGGGCGCACGCGCACACGCGGGCGCCCGTCGTGGCGGTCAGTCGCTCTCGTTGACGATCTCGACGTCGTCGACGCTCTCGGCCTCGAGCACGATCGGCACGATCATCGGCTTGCGGTGCAGCTTCTGGCTCACCCAGCGACCGAGCGTGCGACGCACCACCTGCTGCATGGCCTGCGTGCTGCGCTCGCCCTGCGCGTAGACGTCGTCGAGCGCCTTGACGACCTTCTTCACGAGCGGCTCGAACACGCGGTCGTCCTCGGCGAGGCCGCGCGACTGGATGTCGGGGCCGACCACGATGTGCCCGGTCTCGAGGTTGATGCCCACGATCACGGTGATGAACCCCTCGGCGCTCAGGATGCGCCGGTCGCGCAGGTCGTCCTCGGTGATCTCGCCGATGGACGAGCCGTCGACGAAGATGTGGTCGTTGCGGTACTGCCCGGTGATCTTCACCCGGCCCTTCGCGAGGTCGACAATCGACCCGGAGTGCGCGATGACCACGCCCTTGGGCGCGATGCCGGTGGAGGTGGCCAGATCCGCGTTCGCGTGCAGGTGGCGCACCTCGCCATGCACGGGCATCGCCATCTTCGGCCGCACGACGTTGTACCACTGCAGCAGCTCGCCGGAGTTGCCGTGCCCGGAGACGTGCACGTGCGCGTTGCCCTTGTGGAAGACCTCGGCGCCCTTGTCGATGAGCTTGTTGATCAGCGCGTACACCGAGTTCTCATTGCCCGGGATGAGCGACGAGGCCAGCAGCACCGTGTCACCCTCCTCGACCGTGATCGAGGGATGCACGCCGTTGGCGATCCGCGACAGCGCCGCGAGCGTCTCGCCCTGCGAGCCCGTGCAGATGTAGACCACCTTCTCGCGTGGCATCTTCACGGCCTTCTTCAGGTCGACGAGCACGCCGTCGGGGATGTGCAGGTAGCCGAGCTCCTGGGCGATGCCGAGGTTGCGCAGCATCGACCGGCCGACGAACACGACCTTGCGGTGGGCCCGCGCCGCCGAGTTCACGATCTGCTGCACGCGGTGGACGTGCGACGAGAACGTGGAGACGATCACCTGGTGCTTCGCCTCGCGGATGATGCGATCGATCGTCGGGCCGACGCTGCGCTCCGAGGGCGTGTAGCCGGGCCGATCGGCGTTCGTGGAGTCGATCAGCAGCAGGTCGACGCCCTCGGCGCCGAGGCGACCGAGCCCCTGGAAGTCGGTGACCCGTCCGTCGATCGGGGTCTGGTCGACCTTGACGTCGCCGGTGTGCAGCACCGTGCCGGCCTTCGTGTGGATGCCGACGGCGAGACAGTCGGGGATGGAGTGGGTGACCGTGAAGAACTCGAGGACGAACTCGCCGACGGTGAGCTTGTCCCGGGCCTCGACCACGATCGACTCCGGGGTGATCCCGTGCTCCTTGAGCTTCGCCTCGGTCAGCCCGAGGGTCAGACGCGAGCCGATGATCGGGATGTCCGGGCGCAGCTTGAGCAGGTACGGCACCGCGCCGATGTGGTCCTCGTGCCCGTGGGTGAGCACGAGCGCCTCGACGTCGTCGAGCCGGTCGGCGATCGGGGCGAAGTCGGGCAGGATGAGGTCGACGCCCGGCTGGGTGTCCTCCGGGAACAGCACGCCGCAGTCCACGATGAGGATGCGCCCGTTGATCTCGAAGGTGGTCATGTTGCGCCCCACCTCGCCGAGCCCGCCGAGCGGGGTGATGCGCAGGGTGTCACGGCGCAGCTTCGGCGGCTGCTGGATCACTGTTGCAGACAAATTCAGCCTTTCCGGGCACAGGAGTGCCCCGGTTCATGAGCGCACGGACGGCGCTCCTCTTCCTCTCGGATCGCGAACCGCTCGCGATCGACAAAGCTCCTCGGCCGGATCCCCGGCCACTCGCCCGACCTCGCGGCGACAGGCGTCATGCGGTCACGCGTTGCGACGCGCCGCCCCCGGGATGCGCGGCAGCGCCCCGCCGGCCGCGGCATTGCGGTCGGGGCGGAAGTCGCTGAAGTCCACGCCCGGGATCTCGCCGACCTCGGCGATGTCGGCCTCGATGACCGCGGCCTCGGCCTCCTCCGGCCCCACGAGAGGCAGCCGCACCCGCGGGCTTCCGATGCGGCCGAGCCCGTGGAGGATGTACTTCGTGGAGACTGTGCCGGGGATGTGCGTCATGGTCGCGCGCACGAGCGGTTCGAGCGCCCGGTGCATCTCGAGTGCCTGAGCGAAGTCGTTGGCGTTGACGGCGTCGAACATGCGCCGGTAGGCGGCGGAGGCGATGTTCGCGGTGACGCTGACCACGCCGACCGCGCCGATCGCCGCGTGCGCGAGCGCGTGCGTGTCATCCCCCGAGTAGTAGGCGAGGTCGGTCTCGCCCAAGACGTGCGACACCTGGGCGAAGTCGCCCTTCGCATCCTTGACCGCGACGACGTTGGGATGCTTCGCCGCGCGCAGGATCGTGTCGTAGGCGAGCGGGATGCCCGCGCGCCCCGGGATGTCGTACAGGATGACCGGCAGGTCGGTCGCGTCGGCGACCATGCGGATGTGCGTGAGCACGCCCGCCTGCGTGGGCTTGAGGTAGTAGGGGGTGACGAGCAGGATGCCGTCGGCGCCGGCCGCCGCGGACTCGCGGGCGAGCTGGATGGCGTGCGCGGTCTCGTTGGAGGGCCCGCCGGAGATGATGCGGGCGCGGGAGCCGGCCACCTGCTTCGCGGTGCGCACGAGCTGGATCTTCTCGGCGTCGGTGAGCGTCGACGTCTCGCCGGTGGTGCCGCTGACGACGATGCCGTCCGCGCCCTGCGTCACGCAGCCGTCGATGAGCGCCTCGACCCCGGGCCAGTCGACCTCGCCGTCCGACCGCATCGGGGTGACGACGGCGACGAGAACCTGTCCGAGCTGTTCGATGACGTCAGAGTTGTGCACCGCGCCAGTCTACTCCTGATCCCCATCATGTGGGCCGGCGCCCGGCGACGACGCCGCGGCGGCCGTGCCGCGTCCGGCCCGCTCGGCCCGGATCGCGTCGACGATCGCCCGCCGGGCCTCCCGCCGGTGCCCGGCCGCGTCGAGCATGAGCCCGCAGCGCAGCAGAGACCTCCAGTCGTCGGGATGCGCGTCGGCGTCACGCGTGTAGCGCTCGAGGCGCCGCCCCGCGACAGCGCGGTCAGCTCGACCGCTCGGCAGCACCGGCAGGTCGTCGGTGGGCAGTCCCTCCTCCTCGGCGAGCCGCTCGATGAGCCGGTTCGCGTCGACCGCGAAGCGGATCTCCGCCCAGATGGCGTACACCCCGAGCAGCGGGAACAGCAGCAGGCAGACGCCCATCACCCGGGCGATCACGTCGTCGACGCCGATGAGGATGATCGCCCGCTGGAACACGACGAGCACGTACAGTGCGAGGAAGGCGATCATCGTCATCGCCCAGGCGAAGGAGCGACGCTGGCCGCGCCGGTCGAGCTGGGGCCCCGCGGTCATCGGGTCACAGTCCGATCACGTCGGCGAGCCCGACCGTCACGCCGGTGTGCTCGTGGGCGTGCCGGATGGTGCGGGCGATCCCGTCCCGATAGGCGTCGATGCTCAGCGTCTCGTGACGCAGCTGCAGCGTCTCGGCCGCGCCGCCGAAGACGACCTGCTGCACGGCGTCCACACCCTGCAGACGCAGCGAGTGGACGGGGATGCCCGCCACCGCCTGACCCCGCGCGGGCTGCTCCGGGTGCGGCTGGTCGTACGGACCGCCGTGGGCGTCCGCGATGAGCTCGGCCGTGCGAACGGCCGTGCCCGACGGCGAGTCCCGCTTGCGCGCCGGGTGCGCCTCGACGATCTCCACCGAGTCGTACAGCGGCGCGGCGAGCTCCGCGAACCGGGTGGCCAGCGCCGATCCCACGGAGAAGTTCGGGATGATGTCGAGCGCCGACCGCTCCACGCGCGAGGCGACCTCGGCGATCCGCTCGGCCGTCCACCCGGAGGTGCCGACGACGATGTCGAGGCCCGCGTCGAGCGCGTGCTCGACGATGCGGCGACTCGCGTCGTAGGTGGTGAAGTCCACGACGACGTCGGCGCCGTCCATGGCGGCGAGATCCGACCGGGAGTCGAGCGCGGCGTGGAGGGCGAGTCCGTCGTCGTGCTCGATGATGTCCTGCACGAGCCGGCCCATCCGGCCGGTCGCGCCGGTGACGGCGATGCTGAGAGTCATGGTCCCCATGATAGGGCCAGGCCCCGGCGGGTGGTGTGGGTCTCGATCCACCGGCCACGGGATGCCGCCGGACATCCCCGGAACCTTCGTCCCACGGGGCGACTCCGCAGGACGGGACCACGCCCGTCGGCCCGGCCCCGTCAGCGCAGGGGGTCGAGGCGGCGCACCACGTCGTCGAGCAGTCCGGAGGCGCCGAACCGCAGGCGGGCCGGGGAGATCGCGTCATCGCCGAGCAACGTCCGCGCCAGCCGCACGTACCCGGCCGCCTGGTCGACCGTGCGCACCCCGCCGGCGATCTTGACCCCGCGGGGCTGCCCCGTCTCGGCCTCCCAGTGCGCCACGGCCTGCAGCAGCACCGCGGCGGCCTCCGGCGTGGCCCCGCGCCGCCCCTTGCCCGTGGAGGTCTTCACGAAGTCCGCACCGCCGAGCAGGGCGAGGAACGCGCCTGCGAGCATGAGGTCATAGGAGGGCAGCTCGCCGGTCTCGAGGATCACCTTCAGCAGCGCGCGGCTGCCGTCGCCCCGCTCGACCAGGCGCCGGGCGTCGAACACCCAGGCGTGCACGTCGGCCAGGCGACCGCTCACGAGCGCGCCCCGGTCGATCACGATGTCGATCTCGTCGGCGCCGCAGTCGATCGCGTGCCGCACCTCGGCGACCTTCGCCGCCAGCGGCGAGCGTCCGTGCGGGAATCCGCCGGCGACCGCGGCCAGGGCGACCGGGGCGTCCGCCGCGTCGAGCGCCTGCCGTGCCGGGGCGACGAAGTCGGCATGCAAGCACACCGCGGCCGTCGGCGGCAGCGCCACGGCGTCCGCGGTCTCCCCGGCCGGGCGCACCGCCCGGGCGACGAGGTCGCGCACTCGCTCCGGGGTGTCGTCGGGGGCCAGGCTCGTCAGGTCGATCAGCCCGGTGAGGACGCCGAGGCCCGCGAGATCCACCGGCGGGCGCGCCTGCGCGAGCTGCGCGCTCACCCAGGGCTCGAGCTCCTCCGGGGCGACGTGCGGCACCCCGTCGATCAGCTCGTGCAGGCGCGCCTCGGTCGGCGGACCGTCGAGCAGGCGGTGGCTGGTCTCCAGGACGGTCGTCAGGTCGGTCATGCCGCAAGTCTAGGCCGCACCTCACGCCGCCCGGCTCGCGCCCGGTCGCGAGCGCCGGACCGCGGGCCGTCCCCCTCCGGCGGTCCCCGACCCGGCCGCGCCGACCCGCGCGACACGGAGCACGGTCGGTGCGCCCGCCCCGGCTACCATGGAGGCCATGCCCTCGAGTCCGCGTCGCGTCCCGCTCAAGCACGAGCGCATCGCCAAGGCCCTGCTCGAGCAGATCCGCCGCGGGGACTTCCCCGCCGACGAGCCGCTGCCGAGCGAGACCGCGCTGGGCCGGCGCTTCGCGGCCAGCCGCAACACCGTCCGCCAGGCGCTCGCCCTGCTCACCGACCAGGGGCTCATCGTCACCCGTCCCGGGGTCGGGTCGTTCGTGGCCTTCCGACCGGTCGACGAGCAGCCGCATCTGGGGTGGGCCGGGGCGATCCAGCAGCGCGGAGCGGTCAACCACGTGCGACTGGTGTCGATCACCGCCGTGGACGCCGACGCGCTGCCCGCCGCGATCGGCGCTGTCGCCCGTCCGCCCGCCGCGTGCCTGCTGCGCGTCGTGCGCGTGCGCAGCGTCGTCGGCGACCGGGTCATCTCGTTGGAGTGCTCGCTGCTGCCCGCCGTCCCGCCCCTCGCCGACCTGCCGGAGCGGGGCCTGGTCGACGACTCGATCGTCGCCACGCTCCGCTCCGCTGGGCTCACCCCTGCCTCCGGCGAGCAGTGGGTCGAGGTGGGCGCCCTCGACGCGGAGGACGCCGCGCTGTGGCGTGCGTGCACCGGGGCCGACGCCGGCCTGCCGGCCGGCGGGACCGTCCTCGTGTCCCGCTGCGTGACGCGGACGGCGGACGGCGCGCTCGCCGAGTACGTCGAGTCGCAGATGGACCCGGCCTACTTCCGCCTGCATCTGCGCTTCTGACCGGGGAGTGGGGATTCCTCCCCTCCCCTCGAGTCGTTCCACGTCGTACCCTGTTCCAATGACGTACGAAGAATCAGCACAGCAGCCCCAGCAGACCGCGCCTCCCCCAGCACCACTGGCACAGTTCGACTTCAGCACGATGCCGCCGCAACCCGAGTACGCCGGACAGGCCGGCTGAGCCCCGGCCCCGCCCGGGCGTCAAGCCGATCCCGACCGGCTCGCGCAGCGCGGCGGGTCAGCCGGCGACCGCATCCGCGTCGACGGGCCCCACCGCCGCGGTCACGGTAGCCTGGCCGATCAGCTCGGCCGCGAGATCGCGCACTTGCGCGGGGGTGACCGCCGCGATGCGGCCGAGGTTCGCCGGCAGGTCCCACAGCTCGCCCAGATCGAGCTCGGCTCGGCCGAGCCTGGTCATGTGTCGGGACGTGTCCTCCAGCCCGAGCGTGATCGCCCCGGCGAGCTGCCCCTTCGCCCGCTCCACCTCGGCCTCGGTCGGGCCGCTCTCCGCGAACCCGGCGAGCACCTCGCGGATGACGTGGGCGACCTCGCCGGCCGACTCCGGTCGCGTTCCCGCGTACACGCCGAACGCGCCGGCGTCGGCATGACTGCCGGCGAACGAGTAGACGGAGTAGGCGAGCCCACGCCGCTCGCGCACCTCCTGGAACAGCCGCGAGCTCATCCCGCCGCCGAGCAGGGCGTTGAGCACACTCAGGGCGAACCGGCGCTCGTCCCAGCGCGGGATGCCGGGGCCGCCGATGAGGAGGTTCACCTGCTCGCCGTCGCGGCGGCGCACGGTGACGTCGGGGTCGGGTGACAGCGGCAGCAGCGTCCGGTCGCGCCGGGGATGCAGCGGGCCGTGCGCCGTGGCGGTCACCCCGTGCGCGGCCAGCGCCCGCTCGAGCCCGGCGAGCAGCGCGTCGTGGTCGACGGCGCCGGAGGCGGTCACGACGATGTCCTCGGGCCGGTAGTTCGCCCGGTAGTGCTGCCAGACGGCGACGCGGTCGACGGCGCGGATCGAGTCGGGGGTGCCGCCGATCGGGCGGCCCAGGCTCTGCCCACGGTAGACGAGCGCCGAGAAGAGCTCGTGGACGACGTCGGCGGGGTCGTCCTCGTTCATCGCGAGCTCCTCGAGGATGACCTTCCGCTCGCGCTCGAACTCCTCCGGGTCGAGCACGGAGTCCAGGACCATGTCCGTGAGCACCTCGACGGCGACGTCGACGTCCGCATCGCGCACCTTCGCGTAATAGCAGGTGTGCTCCTTGCCGGTCAGCGCGTTCGACTCGCCGCCGATGCGGTCGAAGGCGACCGCGATGTCCAGCGCGGTGCGCTCGCGCGTGCCCTTGAACAGCAGGTGCTCGAGGAAGTGCGTGGAGCCGTGCTGCCCCTCGTGCTCGTCGCGGGAGCCCACCGGCGACCAGAACCCGATCGTGGCGGAGTGAGCGCCGGGCACACGCTCGGTGAGCACGCGCACACCACAGGGCAGCACCGTGCGGCGGATCGCCGAGCCGTCGTCGAGGGTGAACGCGGTCTCCTCCGCATCGATCGGCAGCGCGTGCGGGAAGAGCACGGTCGCGGTGGTCGGAGCGGTCTGGGTGGTCAGGGACGACGCGGCGGTCTGTGCGGTCGACGGGGCGGGTGCCGCCGTGGCGGTCCCGGCGGACGACGCCGCCGACAGGTGGTCGGGATCGGGGGTGTTCGTGGTGTCTGTGCTCATGTCAGGCGCAGTCTATCGACGACCGCGGACACCGGGGAGCGGCGTTCACCACTGGCGCAACCGTCGCCCGCGCCGGAATCCCCGCGCCGGCGGGGACGTTGCCCCCGGCATGCGCGCCTCACTCCCCCGCCACGTCCCCGTGCTCGTCATCGGCGCCGGCCAGGCGGGACTCGCCGCCGCCTGGTGGTTGCAGGAGCGCGGGCTCACTCCCGGCCGCGACCTGCTCGTGCTCGACGCGGACGCGGACGCCGGCGGGGCCTGGCAGCACCGCTGGCCGGCGCTGCGCATCGGAGCGGCGCACCGCATCGCCGACCTGCCCGGCATGCGCGAGGCGGGGCTGGGCTTCGCCGACGCCCCGCGCGACCGGCCTGCGTCCGAGGTCGTCGTCGCACAGTACCGTGCCTATGAGCGGTTCTGGAGGCTGGACGTGCGGCATGGCGTCCGCGTGGACGCGGTGCGGCGTGCGCCGGCCCCGGCTGCGGATGATGTGGCCGGCCCGGCGCGCCGATCGGCGGCCGAGCAGCGAGCCGTGACGACTCGCCCGCATGGTGAGGCCCCCACCGTGGAGGGTGATGCGACCGCGTCCGGCCGCTTCCGCGTCACTGGTCGGGACGCGACCGGACCAGTGACGCTGACCGCCGACGTGATCGTCAACGCGACCGGGACATGGCGGTCGCCGTTCGTCCCCTGGTACCCCGGGCGCGACCGATTCGCCGGCGTCCAGCTGCACACGCACTGCTGGCGCGACGCCCGGCGGTTCACGGGGATGCGGGTCGGCGTCGTCGGCGGCGGCACCTCCGCCGTGGAGCACCTCGCCGAGCTCGATGGGGTGGCCGCGAGCACGGTGTGGTTCACCCGCCGGCCCGTGCACCTCGTCGAGACCGACGGGCTCACCACGGAGGCCGGCATCGCCTCTGTCGCCACGATGGACCGGGCGGCCCGTGCGGGGCGGCCGCTGCCGAGCGTGGTGAGCACCACGGGGCTGCCGCACACCGGGTATATGCGCGGCCTGATCGATCGGGGAGCACTCGTCTCGCAACCCATGTTCCGCCGCCTCGGCGCCGACGGCGCGGTGCTCTCGGGTGGGACGACGCTGCCGCTCGACGCGATCGTGTGGGACACGGGCTTCCGCCCACATCTGGGGCACCTGGCCCCGCTGCGGTTGCGCGAGCCCGCCGGCGGCGTGCGCGTCGTCGACGGGGTGGCCGTGCGCGAGCCGCATCTGATCCTCGCCGGGTACGGCCCGCAGGCGAGCACGATCACCGCGGCGCACGCCGGGCGCGTCAACGCGCTCGCCGCGCTGCGGGCGCTCAGCCGATGAGCGACCTCCGGGGGCAGGAGGGGGCATGGCCGACGCCACACGCTCGCGACCACCCGACGAGTCGTCGCCGCGAGTGCACAGGTTCGCCTCACCTCAGGCACAGGGCGTCAGACGATGCTCTACAGTTGTTCACAAGTTCCGTGTCCTGAGTCGAGCCTCGACGAGAGGAGCGCAGATGAACCGCACTCGCACCGCCCGGCACACGCAGGCGGAGCGGACCCGAGCGTCCCTGCTGTGGGCCGCCGCCACGGTGATCGGCCGTCGCGGCTACGAGGCGACCTCACTGGCCGACATCACCGCCGTGCTGGGCAAACCGAAGACCGCGCTGCGCTACCACTTCGACGCGAAGGCCGAGATCGCGCGCGCCCTGCTCGACGCCGAGTATCGGCGCTGGGAGCAGATGCACGAGCTCGTCGACGACACAAACCGCACCGGGCTCGCCGTGCTCGTGACGACGCTGCGGACGTTCCTGGCCGACAGCGGCTCGGGCCCGTACCAGCGGGCGGCGATCTCGCTGCTGCTGGACGCCCCGCTGATCGACGCCGACCTGCCGGCGCCTCCATTCACCGCGCAGCAGCTGCTCTCCGAGTATCTACTGGAGGCGCGGGAAGACGGCGAGGTCCCGGCGGACGCGGACATCTCCTCCGCCGTGAACGGCATCATCGATGCGACGCTCGGCGTCGTGCTCCGCTACCGGCTGGAGCCGGACGTCGACCTCGAGGAGCGAGCCGAGCCGCTGTGGAGCTGGTCGCTGATGGGCCTCGGTGTGCCCCGGCCGCATGCGCTGCTGGAGGGCATCCGAGCCATCCCACTGCCGCCGAACGAGATCGAGACCGCCAGACTGTCCTGAGCACGCGCCCGCCGCCCCCAGCTCGCCTCAGGCGCCCGCCGCCCCCAGCTCGTCGAAGACGGCGGCGTTCAGTTCGTAGGCGCGCCGAGCCTCATCGATCAGCCGCTGCACCTGTGTCTCATCGAGCCCGAGATGGTCGATGTGCTCGCGATATGCGCGCTTGTAGGCGACGAGCTTGCCGATCTGGTCGAAGCGGTAGAACGTGAGCTGGTCCTCCGTGGCGCCGTAGTGGCGGGACATCATCGTGGCGATGATCTGCCCGCCGCTCAGGTCGCCCAGGTAGCGGGTGTAGTGCTGGGCGAGATAGGGGATCACGTCGTCGTCGCCCGCGACCTCATGCAGGCGGGCGACGTAACGCTGGGTCACCGGAAGCGGGGGATGGGCCGTGTGCCAGTCGATGGCGCCGAGCTCGGCGAGGTCATGACGCGCCGCGGCGAGACGAGCCAGTCGGGGATCGTGCAGGAACTCCGGCTCGTCGGGTCGCGCAGGTCGGGACTCGAGCACCTCATAGACGTAGGCCAGCTGCGCGAGGTAGCGGGTGTAGTCGGCCAGTGAGAGCCGCCCCTCGATGAGGTCGGCGATGAACGGCCGCCCCTCGGCCGAGGTGTGCTCGGCGACAGTCGCCTCGCGCAGTCTGGCGGACGGTGTCGCCGCGTCTACGTGTGTCGTGCTGGTGGTCATGTGCTCGCTCTCCATTCGACAACGATCGTGTGTGAGTCTCACCTTAGTCGGCGTCCGCGGTTGTCGGCAGCCTGATGTCACCGCGGCCGGTCACGACTGGCGGCGCAGCAGCAGGACGGCACCGAGCGCACCGGCGGTGACGAGCACCCCGCCGGAGAGTCCGGCCCGGCACGCCGAACTCGATCCGCCCCCGCCCGGAGACGACGAGAGGGCCCCGCATCCGTGTGGATGCGGGGCCCTCTCGAACAGGTCGCGCGGCTGCTCAGACCGCCGGGGTGATCACTCGCCCTGCGACGCCTCGTCGTCGAGCACCGGGATCAGCGACAGCTTGCCGCGATCGTCGACCTTGGAGATCTCGACCTGGATCTTCTGGCCGACCGAGACGACATCGCTGACCTGGTTGACCCGCTTGCCGTCGTTGAGCTTGCGCAGCTCGCTGATGTGCAGCAGGCCGTCGCGGCCGGGCAGCAGGGAGATGAACGCGCCGAAGTCGGCGAGCTTCACCACCGTGCCGAGGTAGCGCTCCCCCACCTCGGGGACGGTCGGGTTCGCGATCGCGTTGACCGCCGCACGGGCCGCCTCCGCCGAGGGGCCGTCCGCGCTGGCGATGTACACCGTGCCGTCATCCTCGATCGAGATCTCAGCGCCCGTGTCCTCCTGGATCTGGTTGATGATCTTGCCCTTCGGCCCGATCACCTCACCGATCTTCGACACCGGCACCTGCACCGTGATGATGCGCGGGGCGGTCTCGGCCAGCTCGTCCGGGCCGTCGATGGCGGCGTTGAGCACGCCGAGGATCGTCAGGCGGGCCTCCTTGGCCTGCTCCAGCGCGCCCGAGAGCACCGAGGCGGGGATGCCGTCGAGCTTCGTGTCGAGCTGGATGGCGGTGATGAAGTCCGCGGTGCCGGCGACCTTGAAGTCCATGTCGCCCAGCGCGTCCTCGGCGCCCAGGATGTCGGTGAGCACGACGTAGCGGGTGTGCCCGTCCTCGCCCTTCTCGCTGATCAGCCCCGAGGCGATGCCGGCTACCGGCGCGCGCAGCGGCACGCCGGCGTTCTGCAGGGCGAGGGTCGAGGCGCACACAGACCCCATCGAGGTCGACCCGTTGGAGCCGAGTGCCTCGGAGACCTCGCGGATCGCGTAGGGGAACTCCTCCACGCTCGGCAGCACCGGCACCAGGGCGCGCTCGGCGAGCATCCCGTGGCCGATCTCGCGACGCTTCGGGCTGCCCACGCGGCCGGTCTCGCCGGTCGAGTAGGGCGGGAAGTTGTAGTGGTGGATGTACCGCTTGTGCGTCACCGGCGAGAGGGAGTCGATCTGCTGCTCCATCTTCAGCGTGTTCAGCGTGGTGACGCCGAGGATCTGCGTCTCGCCGCGCTGGAACAGGGCGGAGCCGTGGACCCGGGGCAGCACGCCGACCTCGGCGTCCAGCCTGCGGATCTCGCGCAGCCCGCGGCCGTCGATGCGCACGCCCTCGTCGAGGATGCGCCGGCGCACGATCTTCTTCGTCACGGCCTTGTACGCCGCGCCGATCATCTCGTACTCGGTCTCGTCGAGCTCTGGGGCGAGCCGTTCCTTCACACTCGCCTTGAGCGCGTCGTCGGCGTCCTGCCGCTCGAGTTTGTCGGCGATCTGATAGATGCGCGACAGCTCGTCGTGGGCGAGCTCCTCGACCTTCTCGTACACCTTCGGCGTGTACGGCGGGAAGAGGGTGAACTCGGCGACCGGCTTGGCAGCCTGGCGGGCGAGCTCCTCCTGTGCCTCCACGAGCTGGCGGATGAACGGCTTGGCCGCCTCGAGCCCCTGCGTGACGACCGCCTCGGTCGGCTTCTGCGCGCCGGCCTGGACGAGGTCCCACGCGTTCTCGCCGGCCTCGGCCTCGACCATCATGATCGCGATGTCGTCGGCGCCGTCCTCGGTGACCACCTTGCGGCCGGCCACGGCCATGTCGAACACGGCCTGCTCGAGCTGCGACTGCTTCGGGAACGCGACCCACTGGCCGTCGATCAGGGCGATGCGCACGCCACCGATCGGGCCGGAGAACGGCAGGCCGCCGATCTGCGTGGACGCGCTGGCCGCGTTGATCGCGAGCGTGTCATAGCGCTCGTCCGGGGCGATCGACAGCACGGTGATGATGACCTGGACCTCGTTGCGCAGACCCTCGGCGAACGAGGGGCGCAGCGGGCGGTCGCACAGGCGGGCGACGAGGATGGCGTCCGTGGTCGGCCGGCCCTCGCGGCGGAAGAACGAGCCGGGGATGCGCCCGGCGGCGTACATGCGCTCCTCGACGTCGACGGTCAGCGGGAAGAAGTCGAAGCCCTCCTTCGGCTTCTTCGACACCGCGGTGGTCGACAGCAGCGTGGTCTCGTCATCGAACGTGACGAGCACGGCGCCGGCCGCCTGCTGGGCGAGCCGGCCGGTCTCGAAGCGGACCTTGCGCGTGCCGAAGCGACCGTTGTCGATGACGGTCTCGGCATAGGTGATCTCTGGACCCTCCAAGGGGTTCTCCTTCGCATTCCG
Source organism: Pseudoclavibacter caeni (assembly GCF_008831125.1). Taxonomy (GTDB): domain Bacteria; phylum Actinomycetota; class Actinomycetes; order Actinomycetales; family Microbacteriaceae; genus Pseudoclavibacter_A; species Pseudoclavibacter_A caeni. The sequence continues at coordinate 221,226 of NZ_WBKA01000003.1, forward strand.
GTGCAGACGCCGACCCGGCGAACGACGAGCGCTGCTGATCAACAGTGGAAAGACTCGGAACCACGTTCCCGGACGCTCCGAGACTCACCACCGAAGATCAGCGCCGAGCCGGTCGACCTGCACATGTCTCTTGACGGGCGGGCGGATGCGCCGCACCCGCGTCGACTCTACCAGTCGGGCGCCCAGGACGGTCACCGCCCCGCGGGTCGTCCGTCTCCGAAGACGACGAGAGCCGCCCCAGAGGGGCGGCTCTCGAAGCGAATCGTGCGATCGGGCTCAGCGGCGCAGACCGAGGCGCTCGATCAGGCTGCGGTAGCGATTGATGTCGATGCGCTCCAGATAGCCGAGCAGCCGGCGGCGCTGGCCGACGAGCAGCAGCAGACCACGCCGGGAGTGATGGTCGTGCTTGTGCTCCTTGAGGTGCTCGGTGAGGTCGGCGATGCGACGGCTGAGCAGGGCCACCTGGACCTCGGGAGAGCCGGTGTCACCCTCATGGGTCGCGTACTCGTCGATGATCTGCTTCTTGACGTCTGCTGCCAGAGCCATGGGGGCGTTCCTCTCAGTCGTTGCGCGGTGCCCCGGGGCCGATCCCCGAGACGCTCTCTGTCCGCGGCCGTTGCACGGCGAACACTCGATGCTACCACAGCGGCGACAGCCCCCACCGACCGCCTCGTGGGTGGCCTCGTTCACTCCTCGATGCCGAGCGCGGCAGCGGCGTCCGCGCAGTCCTGCCGCATCTGCGCCACGAGCGCCTCGACCCCGCGGTAGGCGACCATGCCGCGCAGCCGGGCGACAAAGATGACGCGCGCCCAGCGTCCGTACAGGTCGAAGTCGGTCACACGCGCGTCGTCGCGGCCGATCACATGGGCCTCGACGGTGCGCGGCACGTCGGCGAACGTCGGGTTCGTGCCCACCGATATCGCCGCGGGGTGCCGGTGCACCGTCCCGGTGTCGGCGCCAGTCGGCCCGCCCTCGAACACGTCGAGCCAGCCGGCGTACACCCCGTCGGCGGGCACGAAACCCTCGACGGCGCGGTCGAGGCCGAGCGCCTCGTCACAGCCGGGCCCGAGATTCGCCGTCGGGAAGCCGAGCTCCCGGCCGCGACGCGCCCCGTGGACGACGAACCCGCCCACATCCGGTGCACGCCCGAGCATCGCCGCCGCACCGGACACGTCCCCCGCGACGAGCAGACGCCGGATCTCCGATGAGGAGCACTTCTCCGCCGAGGGCACCCCGCCGGTCTCCATCACCCCGCCGGGCCGGGCCGCGCCGCCGGGCCGGCCCGCATTCGTCGCGCCAAGCCCGACGAGGGGCACGGCGTCCACGTCGAAGCCGAGCCGCCGCCCCGCCTCGCGCAGGGTCGCGACGTCGCCGGCACCGCGGGCGCCGAAGCGGAAGTCCTCCCCGACCACGACGAGCCGGGCGTCGAGCCCGTCGACGAGCACTCGGCGGATGAAGTCCTCCGGCGCGAGCGCGGCGAACGCACGGGTGAACGGCAGCACGACCACCGCGTCGACATCGAGCTCGGCCAGCAGCTGCTCCTCACGGCGGTCCGAGACGAGCGCCGGCGGCACCCGGTCGGGTGCGAGCACGGCCAGCGGATGTCGGTCGAAGGTGGCCACGACGGCCGCGAGCCCGCGGGTGCGAGCCTCGTCGCGCATCCGGGCGATCAGCGCGCGATGTCCCCGGTGCACACCGCCGAACTTGCCGATCGTGATGGCCGAGGGGCCCAGGTCGTACCGGTCGCGGCCGGCGTGGATGACGCGCATCACCGCTCCGTCCCGGCGGCACGCCCCCCGGCGGCGTCCGTGTCGCCCCGGGACGCGCCGGCGTCCGCCCGGCCCGGCCGGTGCCGCGCCAGCCACCACAGGCCGAGCACGGGCAGCACCAGCGGGACGAAGCCGTACCCCATGCCGAACCCGCTCCACACGGTCGACTCGACGCGTCCGTCACCGGTGTTCGACAGGAACAGCGTGGGCTCCCACGTGGTCAGCGCGCCGACGATGAGCACGCCCGCCAGCTCGAAGCCGATCGTGATGACGGCGACGCGGTGCCAGCCGGGCCGGTGGTGCCGGGCCAGGGCGACCGTCGCGACGATGTACACCACCGCGGCGACGGCGCTGAGCGAGTAGGCCAGCGGTGCGCGATCGAACCGGGTGGCGATCTGCACGAGCGAGCGGGCTGTGGCCGAGAGGGCGAGGATCGCGTACACGACCACGAGCACGCGCCCGGGGCCACTCACCCGTGGGGCGGCCTGGGCCTCCCGATCGCCGGGCTCGAGCGGGGTGTGGGGTGTGAAGTCAGTCATCGGCATCCCATTCTACGGGTCGCGGCCGACGACGCGGCGGTCACAGCCACGGGCTCGGCAGGGTCCAGATCTGGTTCATCCGCCACACCATCACCGCGATCGTGAACGCCGCGACCGAGAGCACGATCGTCGACCAGCGGGTGCGCTCGATGAGCCCCCAGAAGACCGCCGCCGGCGGAATGATCAGCGCGGTGAGCAGGTAGCCGGCGAACTCGACGCCGCTGCCAACCGGGCCGCCCTCCACGATCCACCGCCACACCGTCACCACGACCTGTACGACGAGCAGCAGCTCCACGAGCGCGAGCGAGCCGATCGCCACGTCCCCGGGCACCCGGCCGAGCACCCCGGAGACGAGGCACAGCAGCCCCGCGCCGCAGCCCACGATCACCTGTGTCCAGGTCAGCCAGTCCACCATCAGCGTGTCCCCCTCGTCGTGTCGGGCGTCTCGGCCGCCCCGGGCGTCTGGGCGAGGAACACGGAGCGCGCCCGACCGCCCCGATCGCACACGAGGCCGACGAGCCGGCCGGCAGCGTCCACCGCGGCGACGACACCGTCGCGCCCGGACGCGGTGAAGGCCCGGCCGTGCCGCAGATCGTCCGCCTCGGCGTCGGCGAGCTCGCGCACCGGGAACACCCGGGTCGCCGCCTCGGCGAGCGTGAGCAGCCGGGGACGCGGCACCGATTCCACCGGCACCTCGCGCCCCGGCAGCCGCACGGCCTCGGCCGCACGGAACGGGCCGACCTGCTCGCGCCGCAACGCCGTGAGGTGGCCGCCCACGTCGAGCAGCCGACCGAGGTCGCGAGCGAGCGCCCGAACATAGGTGCCCGAGCCGCAGTGCACGGTCGCGTCCACGTCGACGACGCCCGAGCCGGGACGGACCGCATGCACCTCGAACGCGTGCACGGTGACGGGCCGGGGGGCGAGCGCGACCGCCTCGCCGCCGCGGACTCTGGCGTAGGAGCGCACGCCGTCGACGCGGATCGCGCTGACCGCCGAGGGCACCTGCATGATCTCGCCGGTGAGATGCCGGGCGATGGCCTGTCGGATGCGCGCCTCGTCCACAGCGGCGATCGCCTCGGGTGCGGCGGTGGCGGTCACCTCGCCCTCGGCGTCGTCGGTGATCGTCGCCTGTCCCAGCCGGATCGTCGCCCGGTAGACCTTGTCGAGCCCGACCAGATGGGTCAGCAGCTTCGTACCGCGGTCGACGCCCAGCACGAGCAGGCCGGTCGCCATCGGGTCGAGCGTGCCCGCGTGACCGACCCGGCGGGTGCCGAGCAGCCGCCGGGCGCGGGCGACGACGTCATGGCTCGTCCACCCGCCCGCCTTGTCGACCAGGAGGATGCCGTCGCTCACGGCGGCTCAGTCCTCCCCGGTGCCCGGATCGACCCGGGTGCCATCGGCGGGCGTGTCGGCGTCGTCCGTCCCGTCCTCCGCCGTCGCCTCGTCGGGCCGCCGGTACGGATCGGCGTCGCCGGCGAAGGACGCGGTGGCCGAGACCGCCCGTGCCGCCTCGTCCCGCTGTCGCGCCTCGTGCAGCAGCCGCTCGATGTGCGCGGCGCTCTCCGGGATCGCATCGGGGATGAACTCGATCGAAGGGGTCAGCCGCAGCCGCACCCCGCGCCCGATCGCCGAGCGGATGAGCCCCTTCGCGCTCTCCAGCGCCGTCGCGGTGTCCTCGCGGGCGTCCTCGTCGCCGAGCACGCTGTAGAAGATGCTCGCGTGCTGCAGGTCGCCGGTGACGCGCACGTCGGTGATCGTCACGAATCCGAGACGGGGGTCCTTCACCCCACGCTCGAGCGTCTGCGCGACGATGACCTTGATGCGGTCGGCCACCCGGGCGGCCCGGCCTGATGTCTGTGCCATGGAAGTCTCCTGATCTCCTGCGCGCGGTCGTGACACGGGTGTCGCCACCCGCGCCGGCCGCCGCTGTCATCGATCGTCTCACGCGCCAGAGGTGAGACGAAGGCGCCCGCCGGACGGACCGGACGGGCGCCTCCCCGGATCACCGCGCTCAGTCGCGCGGCTTCTCCCGGATCTCGTACGTCTCGATCTCGTCGCCGACCTGGATGTCGTTGAACGAGCCGAGCCCGATGCCGCATTCGTAGCCGGCCTTGACCTCGGTGACGTCGTCCTTGAAGCGGCGCAGCGACTCGATCGTGAGATCGTCGCCGTGCACCACGCCGCCGCGGAGGACCCGCGCCTTCGAGTTGCGGGTGACCGCGCCCGTCTGGACGTACGCGCCGGCGATGTTGCCGAACTTCGACGAGCGGAAGATCTCGCGGACCTCCGCGGTGCCGGTGTGCACCTCCTCGTACTCGGGCTTGAGCAGGCCCCTGAGCGCGTTCTCGATGTCGTCGATCGCGTCGTAGATCACCGAGTAGAACCGGATGTCCACGCCCTCCTTGTGCGCGGCCTCGCGGGCCTTGCCGTCAGGACGCACGTTGAAGCCGATGACGATCGCGTTGTCGACGGTCGCGAGACTCACGTCGCTCTCGGTGATCGCGCCGACGCCGCGGTGGATGATCCGCAGCTGCACCGAGTCGTCCACCTCGATCTTGAGCAGCGACTCCTCCAGCGCCTCGACGGCGCCGGCGACATCGCCCTTGATGATGAGGTTGAGTGTCTCGACCTTGCCCTCCTCGAGGGCCTTCGTGAAGTCCTCGAGGCTGATGCGCTTGCGCGTCTTGGCGAGCATGGCGTTGCGCTGGGCGGCCTCGCGCTTCTCGGCGATCTGCCGGGCGGTGCGGTCATCCTCGGTGACGAGGATGTTGTCGCCGGCGCGCGGCACCGAGGTCAGCCCCAGCACCTGCACCGGACGCGACGGCCCGGCCGCCTCGACGCTCTCCCCGTTCTCGTCGAACATGGCGCGCACCCGTCCGTAGGCGGTGCCGGCGACGATCGCGTCGCCGACGCGCAGCGTGCCGTTCTGCACGAGCACCGTGGCCACCGCGCCACGGCCGCGGTCGAGGTTCGCCTCGATCGCGACGCCGCGGGCCTCCCGGTCCGGGTTCGCGACAAGGTCGAGATCCGCGTCCGCGGTCAGCAGGATCGCGTCGAGCAGTTTGTCGATGCCGAGCCCGGTCTTCGCCGAGACGTCGACGAACATGGTGTCGCCCCCGTACTCCTCGGCGACAAGCCCGAACTCGGTCAGCTGCTGCCGGATCTTGGCGGGGTTCGCCTCCGGCTTGTCGACCTTGTTCACCGCGACCACGATCGGCACCTCGGCCGCGCGGGCGTGGTTGAGCGCCTCGATCGTCTGCGGCATGACGCCGTCATCGGCGGCCACGACGAGCACCGCGATGTCCGTCACCTGGGCGCCGCGGGCGCGCATGGCGGTGAACGCCTCGTGGCCCGGGGTGTCGATGAAGGTGATCGCGCGCTTCTCACCCTCGAGGTCGGCCTCGACCTGGTAGGCGCCGATGTGCTGTGTGATGCCGCCGGCCTCGCCGGCGACGACCTTGGTGTGCCGGATCGCGTCGAGCAGGCGGGTCTTGCCGTGGTCGACATGGCCCATGACGGTCACCACCGGCGGCCGCGCCACGAGATCGTCGGGATCGTCCTCGACGTCGAAGGAGACGTCGAACTGCTCGAGGATCTCCTTGTCCTCGTCCTCCGGGCTGACGATCTGGATCTTGAAGCCGAGCTCCGCGCCGAGCAGCTGGAACGTGTCCTCGTCCAGCGACTCGGTGGCGGTCGCCATCTCGCCGAGATGGAACAGCACGGTCACCAGCGACGCCGGGTTGGCGCCGATCTTGTCGGCGAAGTCCGTCAGCGAGGCACCGCGACGCAGCCGGACGACGGTCTCCCCGTTGCCACGGGGGACCTTGACGCCGCCCAGGGTCGGCGCCTCCATCTGCTCGAACTCCTGCCGCTTCATCCGCTTCGACTTGCGCGACTTGCGGTTGCGACCGCCGCCGCGGCCGAACGCGCCGGCCGTGCCGCCGCGACCGCGGCCGCCCGGACGATGCGGACCGCCGCCGAAGCCGCCGCGGAAGCCGCCGCCCTGGCCGGGCCGGTGCGGGCCGCCGCCGAAGCCGGGCTGCCCCGGACGTGGCCGGGCGCCGCCGCCCTGGCCGACGCGGTGCGGACCGCCGAACCCACCGCGACGCGCGCCGAACGAGCCCGGACGCGGCGCATGCGGCCGGGGGCCCGGGTGCGGGCGCGGATGCGGCACAGGGCGCGCACCGGCGTGCTGCTTCGGCGAGAACGGATTGTTCGCCGGCCGGGGCCCGCGCGGGCGCGGGATCGCGTTCGGGGTCGGCGCGTGAGGCACCGGACGCGGCGTGGTGCTCCCCTCGGGACGCTGCTGGGCGGGCCGGGGCGCACTCTCACCGGTGGCGGAGGCCGCCGGACGCTGCTGCCCGGGCTTCGGCGCCCCGGGGCGGGCGTCAGAGGGGTGCGCCGTCTGGCCGGGGCGCGACCCCGGTCGTGTCGACTGCCTCTGCCCCGGACGCGGTCCGGGACGTCCCGTCTGGCCGGGACGCGGGCCGGGGCGACCGGCGACTCCGCGACCGCCGCGCGCCCCGGGCTGGGCGGCACCGTGCGCCCCCTTCGCGCCGCTGCCGGCGCCATCACCCTTCGACTGCGGGAACGCCGCTTTCAGCTTCCGCACCACGGGGGGTTCGAGGCTCGACGAGGGGCCCTTGACGAACTCCCCCATCTCCTTGAGCTTCTCGAGCACCTGCTTGCTCGTGACGCCGAGCTGCTTGGCGACTTCGTGTACACGTGGTTTTGCCACAATTCTCCTGTCTCAGGCCTGCGCCCGAGACCGGGAGCAGGCGTGTCACATCTGACGTCTCATCTCGAGCCGTTCATCATGCGTCCATAAGCCGTGTCAGCCTGTTCTGTGTGGATTCGGTGCACGCATCCGACGTGCGTCCGAGGAGACATCTTACCAGCCCGGGCGCGTCGCGGCGCCCCGGCGTGGCGGGCGACGCCGATCACCGGTCCGGCTGGATGTCGATGCGGGCGCCGGTGAGCTTCGCCGCCAGCCGGGCGTTCTGCCCTTCCTTGCCGATCGCCAGCGACAGCTGCCCCTCCGGCACGAAGGCGCGCACCGCGCGCAGCTCCGGGTCGAGCACCTCGGCGCGGGTGACCCGGGCCGGGGAGAGCGCATTGGCCACGAACGTGGCCAGGTCGTCACTGTGGTCGACGATGTCGATCTTCTCGTCGCCGAGCTCCGCGGTCACCGCACGGACGCGCGCGCCAAGCTCGCCGATGCAGGCGCCCTTGGCGTTCACACCGGGCTCGCGCGCCTCGACGGCGATCTTCGTGCGATGCCCCGCCTCACGGGCGATCTCGGTGATCCGCACCGCACCCGACTGGATCTCGGGCACCTCGAGGGCGAACAGCCCGCGGACGAGCCCGGGATGCGTGCGGCTGACGGTGATCGTCGCGCCCTTCGGCGTGCGGGCCACCTGGGTGATGTAGATCCTGAGTCGATCACCGTGTCGGTAGTGCTCCCCGGGGGTCTGCTCCTCCGGGGGCAGCACGCCCTCGGTGCTGCCCAGGTCGATGCGGACCATCCGGGGGTTCTCGCTCTGCTGCACGACGCCGGCGGCGATCGTGCCCTCCCGGTCGCGGAACTCGCCGAGCAGTCGGTCGTCGGCGAGCTGGCGCAGCTGCCGGGTGATCTCCTGCCGGGCCGCTGCGGCCGCCACCCGGCCGAAGTCGGTGGGCGTGACATCGACCTCGCCGGTCGTGTTCCCCTCGTCGTCGACCTCGGGTTCGAGCACGCGCATCAGACCGGACTTCCGATCGATCTCCACCCGTGCGGGGGAGTCATGGCCGACATGCTGGTGGTAGGCCGCCAGGATGGCCTGCTCCAGGATGCCGACGAGCCTGCCCGCGGGGATGCCCTGCTCGCTCTCGAGAAGACGAAGTGCACCCAGATCGATATTCATACCGCCTCCTCGTGTTCCTCCGGAAGGGTCTGGACAGACTCGCGCGAGTCCGCCCGGACACCAAAAACCCTATATTACGACATCCCGGCGACGAGGGGCGTCCGGCCCGTCGTCGCCGGGATGTCAGCGAACGGCTCAGTCCCGGGCGAGGCGGCGACGCACCTCGGCCACCGCGTCCGCGAGCGCGATCTGCTCGCGGGTGCCCTCGCGCCGGTTCCACAGCTCGACCTCGCCCGCGGCGAGTCCGCGTCCCACGACGAGCACGTGAGGCACACCGATGAGCTCGGCGTCCTTGAACTTCACGCCCGCGGACACCCGGGATCGGTCGTCGTAGAGCACCTCCACGCCGGCACCCTCGAGCTCGTCGGCGAGGTCGGCGGCGACCCGGTAGATCTCGTCGTCCTTGCCTGTGGCGACGACGTGCACGCCGAACGGGGCGACCACGTCGGGCCAGACGAGCCCGCGGTCGTCGTGGCAGGACTCGGCGAGCACCGCGATGAGCCGGGTGACGCCGATGCCGTACGAGCCCATCGTGACCGTCACCTGCTTCCCGTCGCGGTCGAGCACCTTGAGCCCCAGGGCCTCGGCGTACTTGCGGCCGAGCTGGAAGACGTGGCCGATCTCGATGCCGCGGGCTGACCCGAGCGGGCCGGAGCCGTCGGGGGCGGGGTCGCCGTCGCGGATGTTCGCGACGTCGGCGATGCCGTCGGCGATGAAGTCGCGGCCGGCCACGACGTGGAGGGCGTGCCGCCGCTCGGCGTTCGCGCCGGTGACCCAGGCGGTGCCGGCGGAGACGCGGGGATCCACGAGATAGCGGATGCCGTCCACCGACCGCTCGCCGAGCGCGTACATGCCGCTCTCGTCGGCCTGCGGGCCGATGTAGCCGCGCACGAGACCCGGGTGCCGGACGAAGTCCTCCTCCTCGGCGGGGGCGACCTCGGCGGGGGCGAAGGCGACCTCGGCCCGCTTGAGGTCCACCTCGCGGTCACCGGGGATGCCGACGACGACGAGCTCGCGGCGGCCGTCCGGGTGGGTCAGGGCGAGGACGACGTTCTTGAGTGTGTCGGCCGCCGTCCACGGCCCCTCGTGCCGGTCGGCGTAGCTGGTGTTGAGCAACTCGACGAGCGACTCGATCGTGGCCGCGTCCGGGGTGTCGATGACCTCCACGGGCGGCACCGCGGAGGCGTCGACCGGGTCTGCCGGGTGGATCCGCACGGCCTCGACGTTGGCGACGTAGCCGCCGGGGCTGCGCACGAAGGTGTCCTCACCGATCGGGGACGGGGAGAGGAACTCCTCGCTCTTCGACCCGCCCATCGGCCCGGCGTCGGCCTTGACCGGCACGTAGGGCACGCCGAGCCGGGTGAAGATCCGCTCGTAGGCGTCGCGCATGATCTGGTAGCTCGCGTCGAGTCCGGCATCGTCGACGTCGAACGAGTAGGCGTCCTTCATCACGAACTCGCGGCCGCGCAGCAGGCCGGCACGGGGACGGGCCTCATCTCGGTACTTCGTCTGGATCTGGTACAGGTTCAGCGGCAGATCCTTGTACGACGAGCACATGCCTTTGACCAGGAGGGTGAAGACCTCCTCGTGCGTGGGGGCGAGCAGGTAGTCGGCCGCGTGCCGGTCCTGGAGCTTGAACAGGTCGTCGCCGTACTCGTCCCAGCGGCCGGTGGCCTCGTAGGGCTCGCGGGGCAGCAGCGCCGGGAAGTGGACCTCCTGGGCGCCTGCGGCGTCCATCTCCTCGCGCACGACCGCCTCGACCCGGCGCAGCACGCGCAGGCCCAGCGGCAGCCAGGCGAAGATGCCCGGCGCCTCGCGCCGGATGTATCCGGCCCGCACGAGCAGCCGGTGGCCGGCCACCTCCGCATCACTGGGGTCTTCGCGCAGGGTGCGCAGGAACAGCTTCGACATGCGTGTGGGCACTGGTCTCGAACTTCCTCTGGAACGGTGACCGACGCCCGGCACCCCGGGCGCCGTCTGGACTGTGGACATGCTACCGCGTCGAGTGAGCGGCCAGAGGCGGGAACGATGGTCAGAGGAACCGGTCGGGCAGGTCGTCCGGATCCGGCTCCGGATCGGGACCACGGAACCGGAGCGCCGCGGCGGCGAGCACGAGCACGCTGATCCCGTCGACGATCCACCACAGCCAGAAGGCGACGTCGCTCCAGATCGGCAGGAACACGGCGGCGACCAGGGCGAGCGCGACAGCCCACCACCGGTGCCGAGTGCGCCACATCAGCCCCGACATGATCGCCGCCATCACGACCACGGCGAGCCCGAGCAGGCGGTGCATGATCTCAGCGGCCCCGGTCATCTGCACGAGGCCGAGCACGACCGCGCACCCGATGGCGACCACGGCCAGCGGGCGGAACGCGCGCATCCCGTCCGGGACGCGGCCCTCGGCGTCCGCGGGGATCACACCGAACGGGCTCATGCGGTCACCACCTCGACGCCGGCGTCGTCGCTCGGGGCCATTCCCTCGGCAAGCCGGTTCGCCTCGGAGAGGAGGGTCGGCACGATCTCCGACTCGGGGACGGTGCGCACGACCTTCCCCTTGACGAAGATCTGCCCCTTCCCGTTGCCGCTGGCGACGCCGAGGTCGGCGTCGCGGGCCTCCCCCGGCCCGTTGACGACACACCCCATCACGGCGACCCGCAACGGCACCTTGAGCCCCTGCAGGCCCTCGGTCACCTGCTCGGCGAGCGTGTAGACGTCGACCTGGGCGCGGCCGCACGAGGGACACGAGACGATCTCGAGCCGGCGCTGACGCAGGTTCAGCGACTCGAGGACCTGCAGGCCGACCCGCACCTCCTCGATCGGCGGCGCGGAGAGCGACACCCGGATGGTGTCACCGATGCCCTCGGCGAGCAACACGCCGAACGCGACCGACGACTTGATCGTGCCCTGGAAGGCGGGGCCTGCCTCGGTCACGCCGAGGTGCAGCGGCCAGTCGCCGCGCTCGGCGAGCAACCGGTAGGTCTGGATCATCACGACCGGGTCGTGGTGCTTGACGGAGATCGCGAAGTCGTGGAAGCCGACGTCCTCGAACAGCGAGGCCTCCCACACCGCCGACTCGACCATCGCCTCCGGCGTGGCCCTGCCGTACTTCTCCAGCAGGCGCCGGTCGAGGGAGCCGGCGTTGACGCCGATGCGCAGGGCGACCCCCGCGTCCGACGCGGCCCGGGCGATCTCGCCGACCTTGTCGTCGAACTTCCGGATGTTGCCCGGGTTGACCCGCACACCGGCGCACCCGGCGTCGATCGCCTGGAAGACGTAGCGGGGCTGGAAATGGATGTCGGCGACGATCGGCAGCGGCGACCGGCTCGCGATCGCGGGCAGCGCGTCGGCGTCGTCCTGACTCGGCACGGCGACGCGGACGATGTCGCAGCCGGCGGCGGTCAGCTCGGCGATCTGCTGGAGCGTGGCGCCGATGTCGGTCGTCTTCGTCGTGCACATCGACTGCACGCTCACCGGGGCGTCGCCGCCGACGGCGACCGACCCCACGTGGATCTTGCGGCTGCGGCGTCGTGGTGCGAGCACCGGTGCCGGCGGCTCGGGCATCCCCAGGCTCACTGCGGTCAACACGTCCTCCTTCGTCGGGGCGAGCGCCCCGGTCCCGCGGCGGCGCGCGCCGCCGCTGTCTCCAGTCTAGGGTCGGCCACCGACCGACGGAGGCGTGCGGTCAGCCGCCGAGCGTGATCGGCTTGACCAGATCCGCGTAGATGAGCAGCACGCCCATCGCCGTCAGCAGCGCGAACACCACGAGGGTGAGCGGCATGAGCCGGGCCGCGTCGAACGGCCGCGGCGCCGGCCGGCCGCGCAGGCGAGCCCAGCCGCGCCGCACCCCCTCCCACAGCGCGCCGGCCGCATGCCCTCCGTCGAGGGGCATCAGCGGGATCAGGTTGAACGCGAACAGTGCCACGTTCAGCTGGGCGGCGAGGGAGACGACGCCGATCACCTTCTCCTGTGCGTCGATCTGGTCGCTCGCGGTGACCTCGCCGGCGATGCGGCCGACGCCCACGATGCTCACCGGACCGTCCGGGTCGCGCGCCTCGTCGCCGAACGCGGCCTGACCGGCCTGCACGAGCTTCTGCGGCAGGGTGAGGATCGCCTCGCCGACGAGCTGCAGGTTGTCGCCGAGCATCGGCAGGGCCGCCGTGACCGGCTGGCGCACCCGCTCGGTCGTCGGGGCGATGCCGATGAAGCCGACCGTCACGGTGCGCTTCTCACCGTCCGCGTCACGCTCGACCCGGCCGAACCGGTCGTAGACGTAGCGGGTGGACGCCACCGGGGTGAGCGCGGTGACGATCGCCTGGCCGTCGCGCAGCACGGTCACCGACACGGTCTGCCCGGCGAGCGGCTGGACGATGTCCTGCACGTCGCTCCACGCCTCGACGTCCTGCCCGTCGATCTCGAGCAGCTGATCGCCCGGCTGCAGTCCCGCGGCAGCGCCAGGCGCCGGGGTGTCGCCGGCCTCGCAGGTGGCACGGGTCGCGTCCGCCGGCAGCACGCACTGGCTGACCGAGCCGAGCGTCGTCGTGGACTGCACGGTGCCGAACGCCGACACCAGCACGGCATAGCAGACGAGCGCGATGAGCAGGTTCATGAACGGCCCGCCCACCATGATCACGAGCCGGCGCCACACCGGCAGCCGGTAGAAGGTGCGCCCCTCCTCGCCGGGCGGGATCGTCTCGGCGCTCGCCCGCCGGGCGCTGTGCACGAGATCGCGCATCCACCGCCCGAGCGACCGGCGCCCCGAGGACGCCTCCGCCGGCTCGGCCTCGGCGGTCGCCTCCGGCGGGTACATGCCGATCATCGAGATGTAGCCGCCGAGCGGCAGCGCCTTGAAGCCGTACTCGGTCTCGCCCCGACGCCAAGAGAACAGCGTGGGCCCGAAGCCGATCATGTACTGGTCGACGCGCACGCCGAAGCGCTTCGCCCAGAAGAGGTGGCCGAGCTCGTGCAGCGCGATGGACGCGGCGAGCACCACCGCGATCGCCACGATGCCCGCGACGTACCAGAGAACCTGCATGATCGTGACCCTATCGATGGAACCTGTGCGTGTGCTTGCCGCCCGGCATGCGCTCCCACCCCGCTCGCAGGCGTGCCACGGAGACGCCCCGCCCGGTCAGCGCCCGCGCCCCCGGGCAGGCAGCGCGGCGGCCTGCTCGCGGGCCCAGGCATCCGCCCGCGCGATGGCGTCGAGCGAGAGCGACCCGGCGGAGGGGCGCCAGGCGTCCACCACCCGCTCGATGCCCGCCACGATCTCCGGGAACGCAATCCCGCCGGCGTGGAAGCGGGCGACGAGCACCTCGTCCGCCGCGGTGAACACGGCCGGCCAGGTGCCGCCGCGCTCCCCCACCGCCCGGGCCAGCCGGACCGCGGGGAAGGCCTCCTCGTCGATCGGCTCGAACGTCCAGCGGTGGGAGTGCGTCCAGTCGACCGCCGGCACGACATCGGGCATCCGGTGCGGCCAGGCGAGCGCGAGGGAGATCGGCAGTCGCATGTCCGGCGGGGAGGCCTGGGCGATCGTCGCCCCATCGCGGAACTGGACCATGGAGTGCACGACCGACTGCGGATGGACGACGGCGTCGATGCGATCGTAGCCGATGCCGAACAGGTGGTGGGCCTCCATGATCTCGAGCCCCTTGTTGACGAGCGTGGCCGAGTTCGTCGTCACCAGCGCGCCCATGCGCCAGGTGGGGTGGGCGAGCGCCTGCTGCGGGGTGACCGCCCACAGCTCGTCGGCGGCGCGCCCCCGGAAGGGCCCCCCGGACGCGGTGAGGATGAGCCGGTCGACCTCGTCATGCGTGCCGGAACGCAGGCACTGGGCGATCGCGGAGTGCTCGCTGTCGACCGGCACGAGCTGCCCCGGACGCGCCCGCTCGGTGACGAGCTCGCCGCCGACGACGAGGCTCTCCTTGTTCGCCAGCGCCAGCGTCGCCCCCGTCTCGAGCGCCGCGAGGGTCGCCGGCAGTCCCGCCGCCCCGTCGATCGCGTTCAGCACGACGTCGGCACGCACCTCGCGCACGAGACGCACGATGGCGTCCGGCCCGACCCGGACCCGCACGTCGGCGTCGGCGTCGGCGTCGCCCGGCTCGGCCGCGGCGAGCTCGTGCACGCCAGCGCGGGCGGCCAGGGCGTGCAGCGCCGCGGAGTCATGCCCCGCCGCGAGACCGACGGCGACGAGACGCCCGGCGGAGCGGGCGATCACATCGAGCGCCTGGGTGCCGATGGAACCGGTCGCCCCGAGGATGAGGACGCTGCGTGTCATGCCTCGTCCGCCGCCTCGGCACTCGCCGGCCCGGGCACCGCCGTCGCGCCTCCGATACCTCCCGGCTCCCCGGTCGCCCCGGCGCCCGCTTCGGTCGCGACCTCGTCCGGGGCGTGCGGAGCCGAAGGCTCCTCGGCCGTCGACACGGCGGGGGCGTCCGTCGGCGCGGTCGCCACGGAGTCGACGACGATCACCGAGACGTTGTCGCGACCGCCGTGCTCCAGCGCCGCGTCCACCAGCGCACGTGCGGCCTTCTCGGGCTCCGCGTGCTCCGCGAGCAGGGCGGCGACCTGGTCGACCTCCAGCTCCTTGGTCAAGCCGTCCGAGCAGACGAGCAGCCGCAGCCGTGGCACCAGGTTCAGATGCCAGAAGTCCGGCCGGGGATCCATGCTGAAGCCCACCGCGCGGGTGATCGAGTTGCGGGCCGGATGGCGCTCAGCGTCCGCCTCCGAGATCTGCCCGGTGTCGATGAGCCCCTGTACCACCGAGTGGTCGTGGGTGATCTGCGTCAGCTGATCCCCATGGAGGCTGTAGACCCGGGAGTCGCCGATGTTGAACACCAGCCAGCCCGGCTCACCGTCGAACACGCCGAAGGCGACGCCGGTGACCGTCGAGCCGGACTGACCGCCGGAGGCCGTGGAGATCCGCTCGATGTCCAGAGAGGCCCGCTGCAGTGCAGCATAGATGTGTCTGGGCGCCGGCAGCTCAGGCACCTCAGCCAGGGCGCCGGCGATCGCCGCAGAGGCGCGGTCGCCCGCCTCGTGACCGCCCATCCCGTCGGCGATCGCGCACACCGCGGCGGAGGCGACGATGCTGTCCTCGTTGCGTTCGCGCACCCGGCCGGTGTCGGTCGCGGCGCCCCAGCGCACGTCGAGCCGCCGACCGTCGTCGAGCTCACGGGTGTACCCGCCTGTCGCGGCACCGAACAGAGTCATCACACGCCCTTCCCATGAGCGGACCAGGCGCGAACCGCCCGCCTCCCCGCGCACCAGTCTACGGCTCCCCGGCCAGCCGACGGGGCGTCCTCGACCCACGTCGCCATGGCGAGGGCTTCCTTTTCAGGGTCACCTAACATAGAATCACCTCACTATGAGCATCGAGTATTCCGCTTCGGCGTGGCATCCCTCTCGCTCCCGGAGGTTCATGATCGCCGGCGACGAGAGCGATCTGGCGGTCATCCAGCTCATGCTGTCGGCGCTGCCGGACCGATCCCACGGCATGGTCTTCGTCGAGTACGACGCCGAGCGCACCGAGCCGGCGCCGATCCACTGTCCGCCGCGGGTGAGCATCCACTGGCTGCCCATGCAGCCCGGGCCGGACGGCCACGGCCGCGCGCTCGCCCGAGCGATCGACCTGTGGCGCGAGGAGTTCCTCACCGCGCCGGACTTCGACGATCCAAGCGAGTTCCGGGTCTGGATCGGCTGCGCCGCCTGCCCGGTCGTCGCGGCGCTCAACCGCGAGATCGAGGCGCAGATCCAGCCGCTGTGACCGGCTGCTCCGGCACACCGAGCGTCCATTCGACCGCGCCGGCGGCCGGCGCGAGCAGCCGCACCCCCACGTCCCTCGCTGACGCGTCGAGCAGGGCGAGCACCGCATCCCGGTCGCGGACGGTCGACTGATCCGCCGTGGCACGCAGGGCCAGCGCGCGCACGAACCGACCCTTGACCGCCTTGTCCGCATGCCCGCTCGGTCGTCCCAGCCCGATCGGGGTGAGCTCGCGCACCACGAGGCGCAGCGAGCCCGCCCCGGCTGGCAGCGGCCCGAGCCGCGCATAGGCCTTCGAACGCAGGTCGACGACGACCGAGCGCTCGGCCAGCCCGGCCAGCACGGCCGTCTGCCCCGGACGCCACAGTCGCACGAGATCGAGGACGCGCGCGGGGACCCCGGCGGACAGCCGATGCGCCGGCACCCCGTCTCCCCCGGCCACCAGCCCGAGCAGCGCGGTCTGCACGAGCACGCTGCGCTCCAGCCACCGGACGGCCGGCCCGGGCAGCGAGGCCCGGTCCAGGGCGTCATAGAGCACGCCGGTGTACCGCATGAGGGCCGGCAGCACCGGCGGACGATCGCCCAGCGCGCGATTGGCGGGCAGGTCCGCGGCCTGACGGGCGGTCAGGCGCAGCAGTGCCCTCGCGTCGGGCCGAGCGCTCAGCGCCGCGACCTCCACGATCAGCCGACGCCGGGTCTCCCCCAGCGTGTCGGCGAAGGCGAGCGTGTCTGGGGCGAGTCGTGCGTCACCGGGATCCGCAGGATCCGGGCGCTTGGTCTCGCTCGGGGGCAGCAGCAGGACAGGACCCGTCGGGTCCGGGGCGAACGCGGTCATGCCGGCTCCTGGGATGGGGGACGACGCATCATCAGAGCCGATCGGGGCCGTCCGCGTCGCACGGGTTGAGACGGCGAAGAGGGACGCCCGCCGCATCGGCGGTGCGTCCCTCTTCGCGAGGACACATCAGAGTGGAGCCGACTCGGCTCCGCGCCCGACACAGATGTCGGGTGCGAGGCCGGTCAGGCGGCGAGCTGGGCGACCCGGGCCACGACCCGGACCGCATCCTGCTCGACCGAGAGGAACCCGTCAGCAGCGGTCATGTCGATCGTGCGACCGTCCTCGAGCGTGACCCGCACCGGGCCGTCACCGAGCACGGCCAGCAGCGGCTCGTGTCCGGCCAGGATGCCGATCTCGCCTTCGATGGTGCGGGCGATGATCCGTGTCGCGCGGCCGGACCAGACGAGCTGCTCCGCCGAGACGACCTCGACGTCGAACGACTTCGCCATGGCCTACTCTCCGAGTTCCTTCTTGATCTTGTCCCACTTGCGGTAGACGTCATCGATCGGACCGACGTTGTAGAACGCCTGCACCGGGATGTTGTCGACCTCGCCGTCGCAGATCATCCGGAAGCCTTCGATCGTGTCCTTGATCGGCACGGTCGACCCCTCGACACCGGTGAACTTCACGGCGGTGTACGTGTTCTGAGAGAGGAACTGCTCGATGCGCCGGGCGCGTTCGACGACGATCTTGTCCTCCTCGGAGAGCTCGTCGACACCGAGAATGGCGATGATCTCCTGCAGCTCCTTGTTCTTCTGGAGGATCTGCTTCACCCGGGTGGCGACCGCGTAGTGCTCCTCGCCCACGTACTGTGGGTCGAGGATGCGCGAGGTCGATGCCAGCGGGTCGACGGCCGGGTACAGGCCGCGGCTGGCGAGATCACGCGTCAGGTTCGTCGTCGCGTCGAGGTGGGCGAACGTCGTCGCCGGAGCGGGATCGGTGTAGTCGTCGGCGGGCACGTAGATCGCCTGCAGCGAGGTGATCGAGTGGCCGCGCGTCGAGGTGATGCGCTCCTGCAGCTGGCCCATCTCGTCGGCCAGGTTGGGCTGGTAGCCCACGGCCGACGGCATGCGGCCGAGCAGCGTCGACACCTCGGAGCCCGCCTGGGTGAAGCGGAAGATGTTGTCGATGAAGAGCAGCACGTCCTGCTGCTGCTCGTCACGGAAGTACTCCGCCATCGTCAAGCCCGAGAGCGCGACGCGAAGACGCACGCCCGGCGGCTCGTCCATCTGGCCGAACACCAGAGCGGTCTTGTCGAGCACCCCGGCCTCATCCATCTCATGGATGAGGTCGTTGCCCTCACGGGTGCGCTCACCGACACCGGCGAACACGGAGACGCCGTCGTGGTCCTTGGCGACGCGGGCGATCATCTCCTGGATGAGGACGGTCTTGCCGACGCCGGCACCGCCGAACAGGCCGATCTTGCCGCCCTGCACGTACGGGGTCAGCAGGTCGATGACCTTGATGCCCGTCTGGAACATCTGGGTCTTCGACTCGAGCTGATCGAACCGCGGGGGCTCGCGGTGGATGCTCCAGCGCTCCTTGAAGTCGATCTTCTCGCCCGGCTTGGCGTTGAGCACGTCACCGGTCACGTTGAAGACGCGGCCCTTGGTCTCCTCGCCGACCGGCACCGTGATGGGGGAGCCGGTGTCGTAGACCACCTGGCCGCGGACGAGGCCGTCGGTCGGCTTCAGCGAGATCGCCCGGACGAGGTCATCGCCGAGGTGCTGGGCGACCTCGAAGGTCACCTTGATGGTCTCGCCGCCGAGGGTGATCTCGGTGTGGAGCGCATTGTTGATCGGGGGCAGCGCGTCGTGAGCGAACTCGATGTCGACCACCGGGCCGGTCACTCGCACGATGCGCCCGACGTTCTCGGTGGCCTCGGCCACCGGCGCCTGGGTGCTTTCTGCAGTTGCCATGTCTCTCTTCTCTTCTGTGTCGTCCTACTTCACGAGCGCGTCGGCGCCGCCGACGATCTCGCTGATCTGCTGCGTGATCTCCGCCTGACGGGCGTTGTTCATCAGGGTCGAGTAGCTCCGGATCAGCTTGTCCGCGTTGTCAGAGGCGGCCTTCATGGCCTTCTGGCGGCTGGCATGCTCACTGGCGGCCGACTCGAGCCGCGCATGGTAGATGCGCGATTCGAGGTAGCGGGGCAGCAGCAGCTCCAGCACCTCCTCGGGCGCGGGCTCGAACTCGTACAGCGGGGAGTCCGCCGTGCGAGGCTCGGCCTCGCCCTCGACGACCTGCAGCGGCAGCAGCCGGAGCACGTCAGGACGCTGCGTGACGCGGTTGACGAAGCGCGTGTAGACCAGATGGATCTCGTCGACCCCGCCGGCCTCCCCGCCGCGCAGGTAGCTCTCCACCACGGCCTCGCCGATCTCGTGCGCGACATCGGCGGTCGGCATGTCGGTGTCGCCCGTCCAGCTGCGCACGAACGGCCGGTCACGGAACTGGAAGTACCCGACGGCCTTGCGGCCGACCAGGTAGAAGTCCACCTCGCGACCCTGCTGACGCAGGAGGTTGGCCAGCCGGTCGGTCTCCTTGAGGATCGCCGACGAGAACGCCCCGGCGAGACCGCGATCCGAGGCGAGCACGACGATCGCGCTTCGCCGGATGGCGGGCCGCTCCCGCAACAGCGGGTGGTCGATGTCGGTGCTCAGTGCCGCCACCGCGCCCACCGCACGAGTGATCGCCTCGTCGTACGGTCGTGCGGCGCTGGCACGCGTCTGCGCCTTCTGGATGCGAGAGGCGGCGATCAGCTCCATGGCGCGGGTGATCTTCTTGGTCGTCTGAGCAGACTTGATCTTCTGCTTGTAGACCCGAAGTTGCGCTCCCATGTGGTTACCCTGTCTCTCTGCTACTTCGCGGGCTTCTTGACGAGCTTCGCCTGGCCGATGTCATCGGCCTTCAGCGCGGTCTCGTCCTCGGCGCCCGGGGCGTCGACGCCCTGCACGTCCTTCACCACGAAGTTCTTCTTGAAGTCGGCGACCGCCTTCTCCATCTTGGCGACCGTCTCCTCCTCCAGCTTGCCGGAGTCGCGCAGCGCGTCGAGGATGTCGGTGTTGCGGCGCACGTACTCGAGGAACTCGCCCTCGAATCGGAGGACGTTATCCACCGGGACGTCGTCGAGTTTGCCGGTGGTGCCCAGCCAGATCGACACGACCTGCTCCTCGACGGGGTACGGCGAGTACTGGGGCTGCTTGAGCAGCTCGGTCAGGCGGGCGCCCCGGTTGAGCTGCGCCTTCGAGGCCGCGTCCAAGTCAGAGGCGAACATGGCGAACGCCTCGAGGTCGCGGTAGGACGCTAGCTCGAGCTTCAGCGTGCCGGAGACCTTCTTGATGTGCTTCTTCTGCGCATCGCCGCCCACGCGGGAGACCGAGATGCCGACGTCGATGGCCGGCCGCTGGTCTGCGTTGAACAGATCGGACTGCAGGAAGATCTGGCCGTCGGTGATCGAGATGACGTTCGTCGGGATGTAGGCCGACACGTCGTTGGCCTTCGTCTCGATGATCGGCAGGCCGGTCAGTGACCCGCCGCCCAGCTCGTCGGAGAGCTTCGCGCAACGCTCGAGCAGGCGGGAGTGCAGGTAGAACACATCGCCCGGGTATGCCTCGCGGCCCGGCGGACGACGCAGCAGCAGCGAGACGGCCCGGTAGGCCTCCGCCTGCTTCGACAGGTCGTCGAAGACGATGACCGTGTGCTTGCCCTGGTACATCCAGTGCTGACCGAGGGCCGAGCCGGTGTACGCAGAGAGGTACTTGAAGCCGGCCGGGTCGGAGGCGGGCGATGCGACGATGGTCGTGTACTCCATCGCGCCGGCCTTCTCCAGCGCCGCCTTCACGGAGGCGATGGTCGAGCCCTTCTGACCGATGGCGACGTAGATCGCGCGCACCTGCTTCTTGGGATCGCCGCTCTTCCAGTTCTCGCGCTGGTTGATGATCGTGTCGATCGCGATGGCCGTCTTGCCGGTCTGGCGGTCGCCGATGATCAGCTGA
This sequence comes from Pseudoclavibacter caeni, assembly GCF_008831125.1. Lineage (GTDB taxonomy): Bacteria > Actinomycetota > Actinomycetes > Actinomycetales > Microbacteriaceae > Pseudoclavibacter_A > Pseudoclavibacter_A caeni. The sequence goes on from NZ_WBKA01000003.1 coordinate 242,026, forward strand.
CGCTGGCCGCGGCCGATCGGGATCATGGCGTCGATCGCCTTGATGCCGGTCTGCAGCGGCTCGTCGACGCTCTTGCGGCTCATCACGTCGGGGGCCTGGAGCTCGAGCTCGCGACGGGTCTCCGCCTCGATCGGGCCGAGGCCGTCTATCGGGTTGCCGAGCGGGTCGATCACACGGCCGAGGAACGCGTCGCCGACCGGGACCGACAGCACCTCGCCGGTGCGCTCGACGCGCATGCCCTCGGCGATGCCGACGAACTCGCCGAGCACGACGACGCCGATCTCGTGCTCTTCGAGGTTCTGGGCGAGACCGAGCACGCCGTTCTCGAAACGGACGAGCTCGTTGGCCTGGACGCTGGGCAGCCCCTCGACGTGGGCGATGCCGTCGGCGGCGCTGAGCACATACCCCACCTCGGCCTTCGTCGAGGAGGCTGGCTGGTACTCCTCGGTGAACTCCTTGAGAGCGCCCCGAATCTCTTCGGGGCTGATTGCTACTTCTGCCATCATCTTCCTTACATTCGGTGGGGCCGCCGGCCCCGAATCACACCTGTTCAGTTCACTCGTGCCCGATGGGCGGTCAGGCGATGGCCTGTCGAAGCTGTGCGAGCTTCGTGCGCGCGGACGAGTCGATCACGACGTCACCGATGCAGACGACCACGCCGCCGACGAGGGCCGGATCGACGGCGACGTTGACGTGCACCGGCCCGCCGGCCTCGCGCTCGAGCGCCCGGGCCAGCTGGGTCCGCTCTGACTCGGTCAGCGGCGTCGCCGCGGTCGCGAGGGCGACACGACGCCCCGCGGTGGCGCTGACGCGCTCCGCGATGTCGTCGAGCCGGCGGGCGACCATGCTGCCGCGCACCGCGCGCACGGCGCGCTCCGTCAGCAGCACGGTCTCGGGCAACGCCCGGTCGCCGAACAGCCGCTCGACCAGCCGTCGTTCGGCGTCTGGGTGCTCCCCCGGGTGCGAGAGGCTGAGCTGGAGCTCGCGACTTCCCGCGAACACCTGCGCGACGTCGAACAGCTCGTCCTCCAGCCGTTCGAGGCGTCCGGCGGCGGTCGCCGAGCGGGCGACGGCCAGCTCGCCGAGCTCCTCGACCGACTCGACGAGCTCGTCGGCGCTGGACCAGCGCAGACCGGCCAGCAGGCGGGTGTAGGCGACGACGTCCTCCGGCGCCCGACCGGTGAACAGCCGGTTGATGACGGCCGTCCGCTCGCGCTCGTCAGTGGATGGATCGGCGATCACGCCGCGCAGCGCAGCGCTCTCGCCGAGCGTGTCTGCGACGAGGAAGAGACCCCGGGCGAAATCCAGCCGCTCGGAGCCGGCGTCGGCGACGAGCGCCGCCCTCGCCTTGGCGAGGGCGTGTGCGGTGGCGCTGCCCATGCCTACTTGGCCTCCGACTTCTCGAGGTCGTTCAGGAAGTGCTCGACCACGGCGTGCGCCTTCTGGTCGTCCGTGAGCGACTGGCCGACGACGCGAGAGGCCAGGTCAACCGACAGCACGCCGACCTCGCTCTTGAGCTGGTCGAACGCGGCCTGGCGGTCGGCGACGATCTGCGCCTGCGCCTGCTCGCTGATTCGACGAGCCTCCTCCGTCGCCTGCTGCCGGAGCTCGGTCACGATCTGCGTGCCCTCGGCCCGGGCGTCATCCCGGATGCGCTGGGCCTCGATGCGAGCCTCGGCGAGCTGCGCGTTGTAGGCCTCGAGGGCTGCCGAGGCCTCCTGCTGCGCCTTCTCGGCCTGTTGGATGCCGCCCTCGATCTTCTCGGAACGCTCGTCGAGCACCTTCTGGAGTTTGGGGACGACCGCCTTCCAGACGAAGACGAGGATGATGAGGAAGATGATGAGGGACAGCGACCAGTCGTAGACGGCCGGGACGAGCAGGTTGTGCTCCTCCTCGGCGCCGGTGACCGCCGTCAGCGCGATATGAGCCATGTCGGTACTGACACTCCTGTTCTCTGGATCCGCGCGGCGGAATCGGTCTGGGGTTTACCGGAAGATGAAGCCGGCGGCGAGGCCGATCAGCGCCAGCGCCTCGGTGAAGGCCACGGCGAGGAAGAAGGTCGTCTGCAGCTTGCCGGCCAGCTCGGGCTGGCGGGCGATCGCCTCGACGGTCTTGCCGCCCACGACGCCGATGCCGATGCCGGGGCCGATCGCGGCGAGGCCGTAGCCGATCGCGTTGAGGTTGCCCGAAATGCCTTCAGCGAGTGTATTGATATCCACGGGTTGTGTTTCCTTCCTTAACAGGACCGGAGGGTTCTCCGGCCGATCAGTGCTCTTCTGCCAGGGACGACTGGATGTAGGCGGTGGTCAGAAGAGTGAAGATGTAGGCCTGCAGCACCTCGATCATGATCTCGAAGAGCGTGAAGGCGAAGCCGAGGGCGAACGTCACCGGCGAGAGCAGCTTGAAGATCGCGGGGGCGTTGAAGAGGAAGAACCAGGTCGCGCTGAATGCCAGCACCAGAATGAGGTGCCCGGCGACCATGTTCATCAGGAGTCGGAGGGTGAGCGACACCGGCCGGATGATGAAAGTCGAGAGGAACTCGATCGGGGTGACGAGGATGTACAGGATCTTCGGCACGCCCGCCGGGAACAGCGCCGCCTTGAAGTAGCCGAGCCCGTGCGCCTTGATGCCGGCGCCGATGAACACCACATACGCGATGAGGGCGAGCACCAGCGGGTAGCCGACTGTCGCCGAGGCGGCCATGTTGAGGCCCGGGATCACGCCGGTGAGGTTGAACGCCAGGGTGGTCACGAAGATCGTGAACAGCAGCGGCACGTAGCGCTGGGCGTCCTTCTTGCCGAGCATCTCCTCGGCGATGTTCACGCGGACGAAGTCGTAGCCCATCTCGAGAATGCTCTGTCCGCGCCCGGGCACGAGCCGCAGCCGGCGGGTGGCCGCCCACAGCCAGACGATGATCACGACCATGACCAGGATGCGGATCAGCCCGATGCGGTTGAGCTCGAAAGGCGTGCCCGCGAACAGGATCGGGTTCGGGAAGAACTCGTCGATGCTCGGCGCGTGGAACTCACCGTCGGCGGCGAGCGTGGTGGTGGCGAGCTGGGTCAGCACGTGAGTCAAAAGATCATTCTCCTGAGCATTGCCCGCAGTCAGTGCCACGGTGCGTTCCAGATGGGGCGGTCGCAGACGACAGAACCGCCGACTGACATACTAGCAAGGTCATCAGGCCTATTCCCAAATCCGATACACAGGAACGGCTGTGCGGCCCGGTCATTTGCCCATGTGGCTCAGTCGTCCACATACGGGACGCGTGCGCGCATCGCGGCCCACGAGTCCGCGGCCACAGAGCCGAGCACGGCGGCCACGATGCAGCCGAACAGCACATGCGGCTCAATGAAGGGCAGGCGGGTGATCAGCGCGAGCAGCCCGATGAAGACGAGGATCTTCACGATCCATCCACCCAGGACCACGCCGAGGAAGGACACCCCGCCGAGTCGCGAGCCGATCAGCAGGCTGACCGCGGTGATGGCGACGAATGCGAGCGTGAGCGCGGCCCCGATCAGGGCGCTCCACACCCCGTCAGCGCCGGCGACGCTCCAGCCGATCACGCCGCCGACCACGACGACGAGCACGGCCAGCACCGCGGTCAGCCCCATCGAGGTGCGCAGGACCCGGGTGAGGGCGGGGTTCGCCCGGTGCGGTGCCGGGGCGCTCCCGCCCGCAGCGTCCTCGTGCCGGGATTCGGGGGTGGTGGTCATCGCTGATGCTCCTTTCGGCGGATGCGACGGGCGGCGAGCTCCAGCTCGCTCGGGATGGCCGGGCCCCGGCCGAGTCGCGGCTGCAGGACGGGCCAGAATGTCAGGGTGAGGCAGGCGGCCACGCCCACCGCGGCGAACAGTGCGACGAGCCACCAGGGCCACAGCATGAACAGGAAGCACGACAGCGACAGCACGAGCGTCCAGCTGTAGAACGTGGCCACGGCCGTGTAGGTGTTGTGCCCGAGGTCGAGCAGCCGATGGTGCAGGTGCCGGCGATCCGGGCTGAAGGGGCTGCGCCCCGCTCCGACCCGTCGGATGACGGCCATGGCGAAGTCGATGAACGGCAGAGAGAGCACGACCACCGGCACGAGCAGGGGCAGCCAGATGCTCGAGTCGCTCGTCATCGTCTGCGGGTCGATCTGCCCGGTCACCGAGATCGCCGAGACGGCGAGGAGCATGCCCAGCAGCATCGCGCCGGAGTCACCCATGAAGATCCGGGCGGGATGCCAGTTCCACGGCAGGAACCCGGCGCATCCCCCCACCAGCACTGCGGCGATGAGGGTCGCGGTGTTGAAGTAGTCGGTCGGCGACGTGCGCACCGTGAGCAGGTAGACGTACAGGAAGAACACCGAACTGGCGAGCAGCACGACCCCGGTGACCAGCCCGTCGAGCCCGTCGATGAAGTTCACCGCGTTCATGGTCAGCACGATCACCAGGGCGCTCAGGGCGGCGCTGGCCCACCCGGAACCGATGAGCGTGCCGCCGATCGGCAGCGAGACGATCTGGAACCCCTGCCAGGTCAGCAGACCGGCTGCGAGGAACTGCCCGGCGAGCTTCGCATACCAGACCATGTCGTACAGGTCGTCGAAGACACCGATGAAGACGATGAGCGTGCTCGCCCCCACGAGGGCCCAGACCGCGCCCTGATGACGGAAGACCTCTGCGAACCAGGTCATCCGGCTCGCGGTGAACAGTCCGAGGAGGATGCCGCCGTAGATCGCGATGCCCCCGAGGCGCGGTGTGGGGCGGGTGTGCACGTCGCGGGAACGGATCTGCGGGTAGATATGGTGGCGCAGCGCGAAGCGCAGCACGACCCAGGTCAGCCCGAAGGTGACGACCGCGGCGACAAGGGCCGCGAGGGCGTAGCCTCTCACGCTGCCGTCACCGCTCGAGGCCGAGGACGGCGTCGGCGCCGAGCACCTCCGCCAGCTGCTCGGCGGTGACCCCACCCTGACGCACGATGCGCACGGAGCCGGTCTGCTCGAACAGCGTCGCGTCGATGATCGTCGAGGAGACCCCGCTGCGGCTCGGGCCGTCGTCGAGATAGACCTCGACCGTGTCACCGAGCTGCTCGCGCGCCTGCTCGACGGTGGTCGCCGCCGGCTCGCCGTGGCGGTTGGCGCTCGAGACGGCCAGCGGGCCGGTCTCCTCCAACACGGCCCGGGCGACCGTCTCGTCGGGCACGCGCAGCGCGACGGTGCCCTGCGTGTCGCCGAGATCCCAGTCGAGACTGCCGCGCGCGTCGAGGATGATCGTCAGCGCCCCGGGCCAGAAGGTCTCGGCCACCCGGCGGATCGGCTCGGGGACGTCCTCGGCGAGGGCGTCGAGCGAGGCGACCCCGGGGATGAGGACCGGCGGCGGCGCCTGCCGGGTGCGTCCCTTCGCATCCAGCAGGGCGGCGACCGCGCGCGGTGAGAAGGCGTCGGCCGCGATGCCGTAGACGGTGTCGGTGGGGATCACCGCGAGCGCGCCGCGGCCGAGCGTCCGGCGCGCCTCGCGGGTGCCCTCGAGCAGCTGGGCGGTGTCACGGCAGTCGTAGACGGTGCTCATGGATCAGGCTTCTCCTCGGGTGTCCGTGCCATTGTAGCCGGCCCGACCATGGCGATCCTGTGGAGCCGCGGCCGGTGCCAGCGCCGTGGTGAAGCGGTCGCGCCCGGTGAGATCGGGATGCGTGCGCGCGGCGACGAGACCGGCGGCGGCGGCGAGGGCGCGCACCCGCGCACCCTGCCGCTCGGTGTGCTCGAGGGCGACGAGGCCGCCCGGCCGCAGCGCCCGCGCGGCCGGGGGCAGGAGCGCGCGGATGACGTCGAGACCGTCGGCGCCCGCGTACAGGGCGATCGCGGGGTCGGCGCGGGCCTCCGGCTCGGCCGGGATGTCGGCCTCGGGCACGTATGGCGGGTTGGAGACGACGACGTCGAGCGCGGCCGGCCGGGTCACGGCGAGGGCGGCCACCGCGTCCCCCGCCCGCAGCCGGACGCGGGAGCCGACCCGGTCGAGGTCGGGCGCGGCCGCGGCGATGTTCCGCTGCGCACACCGCCGGGCGTCGGGATCGACCTCGACCGTCTCGACGACGACGCCGGGGGTCTCCGTGGCGATCGCGAGGGCGATCGCGGCGCTGCCCGTGCCGGCCTCGAGGACGCGTCGGGCCGAGCGGCCGGCCGTGCGCTCGGCGTGCAGCCAGTCGATGACGGCTCCGGCGAGCAGCTCGGTCTCGGGCCGGGGCACGAACACGCCGGGCCCCACGGCGAGCGTGAGCGCACGGAAGGGCGCCTCGCCGAGGACGTGCTGCAGCGGTCTGCGGGTGGCTCGCTCTGCGGCGAGCCGGCGGGCCTGCTCCACGGCGTCCTCGGGCGCGTCCTCCCCCAGCGCGAGGCGAAGCGCCAGCTCTCCCGGAGCGATGCCGAGGACGTGGGCGACGATCCAGCGCGCCTCGGCTGCCGCCTGGTCGATGCCTGCGGAGGCGAGGACGCCGCGCACTTCGCGCACGAGGCCGGTGGTCGAGGTCACTCGCCCAGCTCGGCCAGCCGGTGCGCCTCGTCAGCGTCGATCGCCGACTGGATGACCGCGTCGAGATCGCCGTTCATCACCTGGTCGAGGTTGTACGCCTTGTAGCCGGTGCGGTGGTCGGCGATGCGATTCTCCGGGAAGTTGTAGGTGCGGATGCGCTCGGAGCGGTCCATGGTGCGGATCTGGCTGTGCCGCTGGTCGGCGGCCTCGGCCTCGCGCTCCTCCTGCTGCCGAGCGAGCAGCCGGGCCCGGAGCACGCGCATGGCCGCCTCGCGGTTCTGGATCTGCGACTTCTCGTTCTGCATCGACACGACGATGCCGGTGGGCAGGTGCGTGATGCGCACGGCGGAGTCGGTGGTGTTCACCGACTGGCCGCCGGGCCCGGAGGAGCGGTACACGTCGATGCGCAGGTCCTGGGGGCTGATCTCGATCTCCTCGGGCTCGTCGACCTCGGGGAAGACGAGCACGCCGGCCGTCGAGGTGTGGATGCGCCCCTGGCTCTCCGTGACCGGCACGCGCTGCACGCGGTGGACACCGCCCTCGTACTTCAAGTGCGCCCAGACACCCTCGGCGGGGTCAGTCGCATGGCCTTTGACGGCGATGGAGACGTCCTTGCAGCCGCCCAGGTCGGACTCGGTGCGGTCGAGCAGCTCGACCTTCCAGCCCCGGCGCTCGGCATAGTGTGTGTACATGCGCAGCAGGTCGGCGGCGAACAGTGCCGACTCCTCGCCGCCCTCGCCGCCCTTGATCTCCATGATCACGTCGCGGCCGTCATCGGGATCGCGCGGGATGAGCAGTCGGCGCAGCCGCTCGGACGCCTCGTGCCGCTCGCGCTCGAGCGCGTCAGCCTCCGCGGCGAACGAGGCGTCCTCGTGGGCGAGCTCCCGGGCGGCGGCCAGGTCGTCCTCCGTCTGGCGCAGGTGCTCCCAGGCGACCTTGATCGCGTTGAGCTCGTTGTAGCGGCGGCTGAGCCGCTTGGCGAGACCCGGCCGGGTGTGCACGGCCGGGTCAGCCAGCCGCAGCTGCAGCTCGGCGTGCTCGGCGAGCAGGCGCTCGACCGAGTCGAGCACCGCCGCCGAGCCCATCCCCTCCTCGGCGTCCATGCCGGCTCCGCTCAACGGGCGCGCAGGCCGGCCATGCTGTTGGCCTGCATCCGCATGAGGAACTCGACGTTGGACTTGGTCTCCTTGAGGCCGTTGAGGACGACCTCGAGCGCCTGCTGGGGCTCGAGCCCGCCGAGCGCGCGGCGGAGCTTCCAGACGATCTTCAGCTCGTCGGCCGGCAGCAGCAGCTCTTCGCGGCGGGTGCCGGAGGCGTTGACGTCAACAGCCGGGAAGATGCGCTTGTCGGCGAGCTGTCGCGACAGCCGCAGCTCCATGTTGCCGGTGCCCTTGAACTCCTCGAAGATGACCTCGTCCATTTTCGAGCCCGTCTCCACGAGCGCCGAGGCGATGATCGTCAGCGAGCCGCCGTTCTCGATGTTGCGAGCGGCGCCGAAGAAGCGCTTCGGCGGGTACAGCGCGGAGGCGTCGACGCCGCCGGAGAGGATGCGCCCGCTGGCCGGAGTGGACAGGTTGTAGGCGCGGCCGAGTCGGGTGATCGAGTCGAGCAGCACGACCACGTCGTGCCCCAGCTCGACCAGGCGCTTGGCGCGCTCGATCGCGAGCTCGGCGACCGTGGTGTGATCGTCGGCCGGCCGGTCGAAGGTCGAGGCGATGACCTCGCCCTTCACCGTGCGCTGCATGTCGGTGACCTCCTCGGGGCGCTCGTCGACGAGCACGACCATGAGGTGCACCTCGGGGTTGTTGCGGGTGATCGCGTTGGCGATCTGCTGCATGATGATCGTCTTGCCGGCCTTCGGCGGAGCGACGATGAGCCCGCGCTGGCCCTTGCCGATCGGGGCGACCAGATCGATCACGCGCCCGGTGAGCTTCTGGGGCTCGGTCTCGAGCCGCAGCCGCTCCTGAGGGTACAGCGGGGTGAGCTTGTTGAACTCGACGCGCTGCTTCGCCTCCTCGACGGTCTGGCCGTTGACGGTGTCGACGCGAACGAGCGCGTTGTACTTCTGCCGCCCGCCGTGCTCGCCCTCGCGCGGCTCCTTGATCGCGCCGACGACCGCGTCGCCCTTCCGCAGCCCGTACCGCTTGACCTGGCCGAGCGAGACGTAGACGTCGCTCGGGCCGGGCAGGTAGCCGCTGGTGCGCACGAACGCGTAATTGTCGAGCACCTCGAGCACGCCGGCGATCGGGATCAGCGTGTCGTTCTCGGTGATCTCCGGCTCCTCGTCACGGCCCCGGCGCCGGCGATCACGGCTGCGGCTGCGGCTGCGCCGACCGCGCCGCTCCTCGCCCTCGCCCTCGTTGCGGCCGTGGTGACCGCGGTCCTCGCCGCGGTCGCCCCGCTCGCCGCGGTCACCCTTCTCGGACTTCTCCCCGCGGCCGCTGCCGTTGCCGCCCGAGCGCTCGCCCCGGCCGTTCTCTCCCCTCTGGCCGCCGCGGCCGTCCGACCGCTCGTTCTTCTCGGAGCGCTCGCCACGGCCGCCCTCGCGCGACTCGGCCGGCTCCGCCTCACTCTGGTCACGTCGACCGCCGCGACGGCCACGCCCCGAGCGGTGCTCGCCCTCGCCGCGCTCCTCGTCGTCACCAGACGTCGTGGACTCACCGGACGGCTGCACGTCACCCTCGCCGCGCTCCTCCGGGCGATGCCCGCGGCCACGGCCCCGACGACGGCCACGGCCGCCCTCATGCTCCTCGTCACCCGACGTCGCGGCAGGCTGCTGCGCCGCCTCGGCGGCCTCGGCCGGTTGAGACGTCTCGGCAGCCGGCGCGGCGGGCTCGGTCGCAGGGGTCTCCTCGACGTGCTGCGCACCCGGCTCGTCCAGCTCCACGACCTCGGCCCGCACATGCCCCGCAGCGCCCTCGGCCACATCGGTGACGGGCAGTGTGACCCGCCGCGAACGGCGGGCGCCGGAACGGCGCGACCGGCCCGAGGCGGTGCCCTCGGTCTCCGCCGCGGCCTCGGCGCGCGACTCCTCGTGCTCCGCGGCCTTCGGCGCCGCGGTCTCCGGCGCCTCAGCGGCGGGCTGGGTCGAGGCCTCCGCCGCCGGCTGCGCGCCGTCCGCGGCGAGCTCGGCACGCCTCGCGGTGATCGCGGCGATCAGCTCGCTCTTGCGCAGCTTGACGCCGGCCACGCCGAGGTCTGCGGCGATGCTTTGCAGCTCGGCGACGCGCAGCGTGCTCAGCCGCGGGCTGTCAGCGCCACGGGCGTTAGTGTTCTGGGTATCGGTGTTCACGACATCAGTCACAGGGGATGTTCCTCTCGCCTTGCCGAAGCGGACAAGGAGATTGAGCGGTTCGGATGGAGCCGACCGTCAGTTCGACATGAAAAGGCGTTGAGCAGAGATGAGTCTGAGCGCCTCAGATCATGACCGAGAGCAGCGCTCTCAAAGTCATGCCACCACTGTAGCACCATCACGGGCCACGGCCACCCGCCGGGCGCGCCACCGCACCTCCAGGCCGCCCGCGCCGGCCGTCCGCGCCGGTGCCTGCGCGACCACCGCGTCCGCCTCGACCGGGCTCTGCGCCAGCACGAGGACGGTGGGGCCTGCCCCGCTGAGCACGGCCGCATGGCCGGCCCCGCGCAGTCGCCCGATGAGCTCTGCGGTAGGTCGCATCGCCTCGGCGCGATACGGCTGGTGCAGCCGGTCCTCCGTCGCCGCCGGCAGCAGGTCGGGACGCGCCTCGAGCGCCCGGACGAGCAGCGCCGCGCGCGACACGTCGAACACGGCGTCGGCGAGCGGCACCCGCTCCGGCAGCAGCCGCCGGGTCTCGGCCGTGCGCACCTGGTAGTCGGGCACCAGGATCACCGGGGTCACCCGGGGATCCACCGCGATCGGGACCGCGTGCGCGCCCGAGTCATCCTGCCAGGCGATCGTGCCGCCGCCGTAGACGGCCGGCGCCGCGTTGTCAGGATGCCCCTCGGCCGCGCTGGCGAGTCGGAACAGCTCGTCGCGATCAGGCAGTGCCCCGGTATGCAGCCACAGCGCGGCGGCGACCCCGGCGACGACCGCCGAGGCGGAGGAGCCGAGCCCGCCGGACTGCGGCACCTCGTTGCGGGCGATCACCCGGGCGCCGTCGAGCCGGTCGCGCGAGCCGAGCCGGTCGAGGGTGTCGAGCATCGTGCGCACGACGAGATGCCGCTCGTCACGAGGCAGCCGCCCGCGCCCGGAGCCGTGCACGTCCACGCGGATGCGCCCTGAGTCGTCCGGCTCGACGATCACCTCGTTCCACAGGCCGAGCGCGAGGCCGAGCGTGTCGAAGCCGGGGCCGAGGTTCGCTGTCGTCGCCGGCACCCGGACGCGCAGTCGGGTCACGCTCACTCCCCCTCGACGCGCAGCACGCCCACGACCGACCGCACCGCCGGCAGGTCGCCGAGCAGCGCGACGACCCGGCGGAGCACGCCCTCCGGGGCGTGGTGGGTGATGATCACGAGCCGGGCGCCGTCCACCTGGGCGTCCTCGAGCGCCGACTGGTGCAGGGCGCGCACGGAGACGTCGCCGCGTGCGAGCACGGCCGCGATCTGCTCGAGCACGCCGGGCTGGTCGTCGACGTGCAGGGTGATCTGCCAGCTCGAGGCGACCTCGGCGATGTCGGCGATGCGCAGATGCGCGTCGAAGGTGATGAACTCGGCGGGGGCGCCGCGCACGATGCGCTTCGCGGCGAGCACGAAGTCGCTCAGCACCGTCGACGAGGTTTCCACCCCGCCGGCACCGGCGCCGTAGAACATGAGGTCCCCGGCGTCCATCGCCTCGACGAAGATGGCGTTCTTGCCGCCGTGCACGGCGGCGAGCGGATGGTCGTGCGGCACGAGCGCCGGGTAGACGCGCACGTTGACCGCCTCGTCCGGAGTGCCGGCGTGCAGGCGCTCGGCGACGGCCAGCAGCTTCACGACGAAGCCGTCGCGCCGCGCGTCGACGAGCTGCTCGCCGGTCAGCCGGGTGATGCCCTCGGTGTGCACGGCCTCGCGGGGCACATGCGTGTGGAACGCGAGCCCGGCGAGGATCGTCGCCTTTGCGGCGGCGTCGTGCCCCTCGATGTCCGCGGTCGGATCCGCCTCGAGGTAGCCGAGCCGGCGAGCCTCGTCGAGCGCCTCCTCCATGGTGATGCCCGCGGTGTCGATACGGTCGAGGATGTAGTTCGTGCTGCCGTTGACGATGCCGAGCACACGCTGGATGCGATCGCCGACAAGCGAGTCCTGCAGCGGGCGGATGATCGGGATCGCCGCGGCTGCGGCCGCCTCGTACCAGGTCTCCGCGCCGCCCTCGCGCCCGGCCTGGAAGATCTCGACCTGGTGGGCGGCGAGCAGCGCCTTGTTCGCGGTGACGACGTCCTTGCCCTGGCGCAGCGCCCGCTCGATCCAGGTGCGGGCCGGCTCGATGCCGCCGATGAGCTCGATGACGATGTCCGCGCGGTCGATGAGCCCCTCGGCGTCGGTCGTGAACAGCTCCGCCGGCAGCTCGACGTCGCGCGGGGCGTCCAGCCGACGCACGGCGATGCCGATGAGCTCGTACGGCGCGCCGATGCGCTGCGAGAGCTCCTCGCGGCGCTCGATGAGCTGGCGGGCGGTCTGCGCGCCCACCGATCCTGCTCCCAGCAGCGCGACCTTCAGCGGCGCGCCCGGACGGTGCGTGGTCATGCGTCTCCCTCTCTCTGGATGCGGCCGGCGATGCCGGCGTCTCGCGCCAGCAGCGTCTCGATCGTCTCGCCGTGGACGAGCAGACGGGCCTTCCCGTCCGCCACTGCGACCATGGCCGGCCGCGGGGTCATGTTGTAGTTCGAGGACAGCGAGAAGCAGTAGGCGCCGGTGTCCGCCACCGCGAGCAGGTCGCCACGGTGAACGTCGTCCGGCAGCCAGTCGGCCTGCACGACGATGTCACCGGACTCGCAGTGCCGGCCCACGACCCGCACGAGGGCCGGGGCGGCCGTGCTGCCGCGGGACGCGAGGGAGACCTGGTACTCGGCGCCATACAGCTCCGGGCGCGGGTTGTCGCTCATGCCGCCGTCGACGGAGACGTAGCGGCGCACCCGCTCCACACCGTCGCCGAGGCGGACATCCTTGACCGTCCCCGTCTCGTACAGGGTGACGCCCGCACGGCCGACGATCGACCGGCCCGGCTCGATCGCGATGCGCGGCACCGGCACACCCTGCGCTCGGGCGGCCCGGGCGAGCCGGGCTGCGACCCCGTGGGCGATCTCCTCGATCGGTCGGGGGCTGTCGGCCTCGGTGTAGGCGATGCCGAACCCGCCGCCGAGATTGAGCTCGGGCACCGGGGCGATGCGCGACAGCCGCGCGTGCACGGCCATGAGCCGGTCGATCGCCGCGTCGAAGCCGGCGTGGTCGAAGATCTGCGAGCCGATGTGCGAGTGCAGGCCGACGAACTCGAGCTCCGGATGCGACCGGATGCGCGCGACAGCCTCGTCGACGTCGGCGAGGGCGACGCCGAACTTCTGGTCCTCCGTGGCCGTGGCGAGGTACTCGTGGGTGGAGGCGTGCACGCCCGTGGTCACTCTGAGCCGCACACGCTGCCGGGCCGGCCGCTCGCCGGTCTCCGCAGCCCGGTCGCCGATCGCGGCGACGAGCAGGTCGATCTCGTCGAGCGAGTCGATCACGATCGTGCCGACGCCGATGGCCACCGCCGCGCGCAGCTCCGCGTACGACTTGTCGTTGCCGTGCATGCCGATCCGCGCCGGCGGCATCCCGGCGGCGACGGCGACAGCGAGCTCCCCGCCACTGGCGACGTCGAGGCTGAGCCCGAGGTCGCGCATGCAGCGCACGATCTCACTGGTCAGCAGCGCCTTGCCGGCGTAGTAGACAGTCACTGCGGAGCCGACGTCGGCGAGCGCGCGCGTGAACGCGTCGCGGATGGCCGTGGCCTGGGCCGTGATCGTCGCCCAGTCGATGACGTACAGCGGGGTGCCGAAGCGTGCCGCGAGCTCCGTCACGCGCACACCGCCGATGCAGAGGCATCCGTCGTCGTCGCGTCGGGCGGTGTCGGGCCACCAGCGCGGGTCGATCGCGTCGAGATCGCCGGGGGCGTCGAGCCAGTCCGGAGCGAGCGCGGCGCCGGACAGACCGCGGCCCGGGAAAGGGGATGAAATGCTCACCCGACCATTCTAAGGCGTGGGGTCATCCGCCCGGAGCGGGCCGGACACGCGACGACCGGGTGCCTCCCCCGTCGCGTGGGACGGGCCACGGCGCGGCCGCGGACGGACGCGGGCGGGCACGCGCGGGCACGCCCGTCAGACGGCTCACATCCGGTCGGGCGCCGACACCCCGAGCAGGCCGAGGCCGTTGCGCAGCACCTGGCCGGCGGCGTCGTTGAGGGCCAGCCGGGCGGCGTGCACGGGCTCGACCGGATCCTCGCTGAGCGGGATGACCCGGCAGGCGTCGTACCACCGGTGGAAGTCGCCGGCGAGATCCTCCAGGTAGCGGGCGACACGGTGCGGCTCGCGCAGCCCCGCGGCCTTCGCGACGACCGCCGGGAACTGGGCGATGCGGGCGATGAGCTGGGTCTCCGTCGGATCCGTCAGCGTCGCCGGGTCGAAGACGAAGGCGTGCGCCTCGCCGAGCTGCCCGTCGCCGTCCGCGAGCATCCGCGCCCGGGCCGCGTCGGTGCCGAGGCGACGCTCGGCCGCGGTGCGGGCCGCAGCCGTGGCCGCGGCGCGCACCTGGTCGATGCCCTGCCCCGGGTAGGCGACGGCGATGCCCGCGGCGGCGGCGTTGACCGCCACGTTGTGCGTGCGGGCGTGCGCGTACTGCACGTAGAAGACGGGGTTGTCGTTCGTGCGGCTGCGCAGCTGCTCACCGTCGAGGTTGAGTGGGGAGTCAGCCGGGTAGCGGGCCAGCCAGTAGCGCAAGGCGTCCGTGCCGAGCCAGGCGAGCAGGTCGTCAAGCTCGACGATGTTGCCGGCGCGCTTGGAGAGCTTCGCCCCGTCGAGGTTCACCAGCTGGCCGATGAGCACGCTGATGTTCGTCTCGGGGTCGTCACCCGCGGCAGCCACGACGGCCTTGAGTCGGTTCACGTAGCCGTGATGATCGGCGCCGAGGAAGTAGATGCACTGTTCGAAGCCGCGCGACCGCTTGTCCAGGTAGTAGGCGGCGTCGGCGGCGAAGTAGGTCTCCTCCCCGTTCGAGCGCACCACGACGCGATCCTTGTCATCGCCGAGATCGGATGTGCGCACCCAGGTCGCTCCGTCGCGTTCGTAGACACGCCCCTGCTCGCGCAGATGCTCGACGGCCTGCTGGATCGCGCTGCGTCCGGTCGCCGGGTCGATCGCGTGCAGCCGTCGCTCGCTGAACCACACGTCGAAGTGCACGTTGAAGCGGTCGAGGGAGTCGCGGATCTCGGCCAGCTGGCGCTGGTAGGCGAGCTCGCGGGCGGTGACGAGCTGCTCCGCCGCGGGCAGCTCGAGGATGTCGGGCCGCGCCTCGCGCACCTGGGCCGCGAGGTCCTGGATGTACTGCCCCGGGTAGCCGTCCTCCGGCGTCGGCTCCCCCTTGATCGCGGCGAGCACGCTGCGCGCGAAGCGATCCATCTGGCTGCCTGCGTCGTTGATGTAGTACTCGCTGACGACGCGAGCGCCGGAGGCGCGCAGCAGTCGGGCGATCGAGTCACCGAGCGCGGCCCAGCGGGTGTGCCCGATGTGCAGCGGGCCGGTCGGATTCGCCGAGACGTACTCGAGATCGATCGCGTGCCCGGCGAGGCTCTCGTTGTCCCCGTAGCGATCGCCCTGTGCGGCCACGGTCGCGAGCACCGACGCGCCCGCCGCGGCGTCCAGGGTGACGTTGATGAACCCGGGGCCGGCGACGTCCACCTCGGCGATGCCATCGACGTCGCGCAATCGGCTGGCGATCGCCTCGGCAAGCTCGCGCGGTGCCATCCCGACGCGCTTCGCGTGCTGCAGGGCCACGTTCGTCGCCCAGTCACCGTGGTCACGGCTCTTGGGACGGTCAACGCGCGGGGCGTCCACCTCGGCGAGCTCGGCGGGGATGCGTCCCTCCCGCGCGAGGTCGGCGAGCGCGGCGGCGATGGTCTGGGAGAGGTCTTCAGGGGTCACGGGGGACGATTCTATCGCTCTCGACGTGCCAGCCGCGTCCCCGCGACGCGCCCGATCCGGCCGCCGCGGACGCGCGTCACAGCGCCCCGTTCGAGACCACCCGACGCATGGTGCTACTGTTGAGCGTGCGCGTCATGCGCAGGGCGCCCATAGCTCAGCTGGATAGAGCGTTGGTTTCCGGTACCAAAGGCCAGGGGTTCGAATCCCCTTGGGCGCACCAGAGTGTCTCGAACACCTGTCATCTCTCACATCGCATGCAGGCAGGCGTGCCAGAGCGTCATGCGATATCAGACATTCCTCGCATCGCCTGTGGGCGGACCTGCCTCCCCCTCTGACAGCGGCCGGCATCGCCGGCAGTGGGGACGCCCGCCCCGGCACAGTTCTGATCAGAGCCAGCCGCATCTGCTCGCACACCGGATCGGATCCCGCCCGTGAACCGCCGGTGCAGATCGTCACGGTGGGGCGGGGCTCTCGCCCCACCCCACACCCCCCTCGCGTCGTCGCGACGACGCCGTCCTCCCGAACCGACCGCTCACCCGCTGCACGTGGCCCGGCTCACCAGACCACCCCCGCCCTGCCAGGAGGCCCCTGCCAGGGGTCTCCGAGAACCGCAGCGGGGCCGCCGGCGGAGGCACCCCACCGACGACTCTAGAACCAACCTGTGACATCACGCATCGTTCCAGTTCGATTCCAGAGAACCCGGAATTCCAGGACCCGCCCCTCTCCCCGCGTCCGGAGCGTCCGCTCTCTCATCCGTCTCCCGCGCCATGGCACGTCAGGCAGGCGCGACGGCCCCGGGCGCCGACGACGAGTTCGAGGTGCCGGACAAGTCCCGCAGATGTCCGAGAACGATCGGAGAATGCGAGTCAGGTCAGACGCCACGGTGAGACGAGAGGATGGGCGGGCAACCGGGTCACACCCTCCGCGACTGGTGGGCTGTGACGTCGTGTCCACAGCCCACCCGACCGTCAGCGGCGGTGAGGCCGGGCGATCATGTCAGGACGCCGCGGACGCGATGCGACGGGCCAGCATCCGGCGCAGATCGCGACGACTGGACTTGCCCACCGCGGTCATGGGGAAGTCTCCAGCGAGCACGCACTCGTCCGGGGCGCAGAACGCCGGCAGCCCCGAGTCACGGACCTGTCGCCGCACCCGCCGTGCGACCTCGGCCGGGGCCGGCTCGAGCGCGTCAGCCGGGAGTGCGTGTCCCTGGAGCCGGAGCACGGCGACGACGCGCTCGCCGAGCACGTCGTCGGGGACGGGCACGACGAGCACGTCGAGGATCCGCCTGTCACGCAGCAGGACGTCCTCGACATGTGCGGCGACGATCTTCTCCCCGGCCCGGTTGATGAGATCCTTGCTGCGCCCCTCGACGACCAGACATCCGTCCTCGCGCATGCGGACGAGATCACCGGTCCGGTAGAACCCGTCTGACGTGAACGAGACGCGATTCGTCTCCTCCGCCCGGTAGTAGCCGTTGATCGTGTAGGGCCCGCGGGTCAGCAGGTCGCCGACCGTGCCGCGCGGCACCGGGCGATCCTGCTCGTCGACGATCCGGATCTCGTCGTGCTCGCTCATCGGTCGCCCCTGTGTGTGCAGCACGACCTCGAGGGGGTCGTCCAGCCGGGTGTAGTTGACCAGCCCCTCCGCCATGCCGAACACCTGCTGCAGACGGCAGGGCATCGCCGCGGCGATCCGCTCGGCGGCCGCGTCGGTGAGCTTCGCCCCGCCGATGAGCAGCGTCCGCAGCGAGGCGAGGACGTCCGGATCCTGCGGGACGTGTCTCGCCCAGAGCAGGGCCATCGGCGGGACGAGCGCGGTGATCGTGACCCGCTCGCGGCGGATGAGCGGCAGGCACACGTCCGGAGCCGGGGTGGGCGCGACCACGACCGTGCCGCCAGCCAGCAGCGTGCCGAGCACCCCGGGCGAGCTCATCGTGAAGTTGTGCGCGATGGGCAGGGCCGCGAGATAGACGGCATCCTGGTCGACGGCGCAGATCTCATCGCTGAGGCGGAGGGTCAGCATGTAGTCGTCGCTCGTGCGGGGGATCAGCTTCGGTGTCCCCGTGGTGCCGCCGGAGAGCTGCAGGAACGCCACGTCCTCGGCGTCGATCGCGGCGCAGCGGGTCAGCTCCTCCCCGACGCCGTCGGCGGGCTCCTCCATCAGCTGCTCGGGATGTGTGATGACGAGCAGCTCCCGCCCCTCGCCACGCAGCTCCTCCTGCACGGCCCGGGCGACGTCTCCGAGCGGATCCCGCAGGTGCCGCTCGACGGTGATGAGCGCCACGGCGTCCGCATGCCGCACGAAGTGCGCGATGCTCTCCCGGCGATGTGCGGGCAGGGCGAACACCGGCACCGCCCCGATCCAGAACACCCCGAACAGGACGGGGAGGAACTCGAGCACGTTCGGCAGCTGCAGCACGACCCGATCTCGATCCCCCACCCCCGCAGCCCGCATCCTGGCGGCGACGACGAGGCTGGCGTGCTCGAGCTGCCGGTAGGTGAGGCTGCGCCCAGAGGCGTCCACGACCGCGACGTGCTCGCCTCGACGGAGGACGCTGTCGTGCAGCATCGCCGGGAAGGTGGACCCGTTCCAGAGCCCGGCGGCGCGATACTGTCGCGCCCGTTCAGCGGAGAACGGCACCGCGCCGGCGAGCATCAGGCGCCCCGCTCCTCCGCCGCCCGGCGTTCGAGCAGCCGCAACCAGCCGCGCGGGGTGGAATCGCCCAGAAGATCGACGTACCCGACGTCGTGGCCGGCGTCCCGCGCCTGCTGGACGAGCTCCATGGCGCTCAGCGAGTCGAGCCCCTGGTCGAAGAGATCCACGTCCAGATCGATGTCCTCGGCCGAGGTCCCCCGCAGGAACCCGGCGAGCTGCCGCCTCACCGTCGTCTCGTCGATCACGTCGCTCCCATCACCGATCACCGCCCGACCCACGAATCGGGCAGGCTTTCCTAAATCAACGTTCGTAGAGTATACACTCGCTGCATATGACCAGATGTTTCCTCCCGCTGCTCTCGACCCAGCGTGGCGTCCGGCTCGCCGAACGGCTCGCCGGAGACTCCAGAGCGTTCCAGACGGGCCGGTACCTCGACATCCCCACGACAGTGCGGCCCGATCGCTCCCGGCACGCCGTCGCCGCCGCCGTCGACCGACACGAGCTGCTGCGCACCGTGCTCGTCGAGGCGGACGGGGAGACGCGTCAGCAGGTGCTGCCCCTGCCGGTCTGGTCTCCCGCGGTGTGGGATCTGCGTGACGAGCCGGACGCGCGCGACCGTGCCCTCGCGCTGATGCGGGCCGACCTGAGCGCACCGCGCACCCCCGAACGGGCCGCCGTCGACCTCGTCAGCGAAATGCTGTTCCTCCTGCCAGGCGACCGATCGCTGTGGTACCAGCGGCTCCACCACGTCCTCACGGACGGATACGGTCACTCCCTGCTGTTCGCCCAGCTGCTCGGTGCCTGCGCCGGCCGGCCGCTGCCGGAGGCGCCCACGCTCGCCGAGCTCGTCGACGCCGAGGCCGCGGAGCTCCCCGCTGCCGGTTCAGACCTGCGACACTGGCTCGCCTCGCCGCCGGTGCCGGCCCGCTCTCCCGGGGTCGAGGCGGCCACACCCCGTCCCGCCGCGACGCACATCCGTGTTCAGCGGGATCTCCCCGTGCGCGCGACGGCTCTGTTGAACCACCTCGCCCGCCGCTGTCAGACCATCTGGGCGGCCGCCGTGGCCGCGGCGGCCGCGGATCTGGTCGCCTCGTTCACCGATACCACGACCGCGGTGCTGGGGCTGCCGCTGATGCGTCGAGGTGATCGGGTCTGGCGGCGGACCATCGCCCCTCGGGTGACGGTCATGCCGATGCGCGTCAACATCGATCCGCAGGCCGATGTCCGTCGGACGCTCCGCGAGGTCGAGAAGCGCCTCCACGACGCCAGCGCCCACCAGCACGCGATCAGCGAGGACCTCCGCGCGGCCGCGTCACTGCCCCCGTCGGAACGGCTGATCGGCCCGCAGCTGAACCTCAAGCCGTTCCACGACGACCCGCGCGTGCACGGGATGACTGCGCGCATGGTGGATCTCTCGGCTGGTCCCGTCGAGGACCTCACCATCAGCGTGTACCCCGACGGCGAGCGCCTCCACCTCGACGTCGACGGGAACCCGCGGCTGCGGTCGCCCGAGGAGCTGGATGACCTGGCGGACCGGCTGCTGCTGCGTCTGGAGCGCCTCGCCGTCGCCGGTCCGCGGGATCGGTTCACAGCGGCCGGATGGCTGCTTCCCAAGGAACGCGATCGCGTGCGGGTGCGTCGGGCACGGGCCAACCACCCGCTGCCGACGGACGACGCGGGACGTCCGCTGACCGTGCCGGCGATCACCGACCGCACGGTGCGGCGACAGCCGCGCCGGCTCGCGCTGATCGCCCCGGGATGTATGCTCACCCGCGAGGAGCTCGCCCGGGAGTCGTCGGGGCTGAGCGCCCTGCTACGAGACCGGGGTCTGCGCCCCGGCATGACCGTGGGCGTGTGCCTGCACCGCGGGGCGTCCCTCGTGGCCGCCGTCCTCGCCGTCCTCCGCTCAGGCCTGGTCTATCTGCCGCTCGATCCGGACGCGCCCGCGGAGCGCATCCGGATGATGCTGGCGGACGCCTCGGCCTCGGCCGTGGTCACCACTCCGGACACCGTCGGGCTGCTCCCGGAGGACGCGCCGGTGATCCTCCTCGACGCCGCGGCGGCGCCTCTCGCCGAGTCGACGCCCCCTCGACCGGTGGCATCCGGCCCGGATGCGGACGACCCCGCCTACCTGCTGTTCACCTCGGGGTCCACCGGACGCCCGAAAGGCGTGGTGGTCCACCACATCGCACTGGCCAATCGTCTCCTGTGGATGGCGGACGCCCTCAGGATCGGCCCGGGCGACCGTGTGCTGCACAAGACCCCGATCGGCTTTGACGTCTCCTTGTGGGAGCTGCTGCTGCCCCCGGTGGCCGGCGCGGTCACCGTCATCGCCCCGCCCGGCGCTCAGCGGGACCCCTTCGCGCTGGGCGAGCTCATCGAGCGCGAACAGGTCACTGTGGTGCATTTCGTGCCCACCATGCTGCGCACCTTCGTGTCCGCCCTGCAGCGCTCCGCACGGCGGCCGGATCTCAGCTCACTGCGACTGATCGTCTGCTCCGGGGAGACGCTCACCGGGGACGTCGTCACTGCGGCGCATGCGCTCACGGACGCCCGGATCGTCAATCTCTACGGCCCCACAGAGGCGGCCATCGACGTCACCGCGCACGTGGCTGCGAGGCACGTCGTCGACCCGGACATCCCCATCGGCCTGCCGGTGTGGAACACGACGGCGGAGGTGCGGGATCCGGCCGGACGTCTGCTGCCCGACGGCGTGACGGGCGAGCTGTGTCTGGGCGGCATCCAGCTCGCCGAAGGGTATCGGGGACGCCCCGAGGAGACCGACCGGGCGTTCGTCCGGATGGAAGACCATCCGGACGGCCCCGCCCGCGAGTACCGCACCGGCGACCGTGCGGTGCGAGACCGCGCCGGTCTGCTGCGCTACCGCGGCCGACGAGACGGGCAGGTCAAGCTGCACGGCCAGCGCCTCGAGCTCGGAGAGATCGAGCGAGCGCTGAGCCTGCCCGCGGCGCCCGAGACCGCCGCGACCGTGCACGCTCGCGCCGGCGACCGCATCCTCGTCGGCTATGTGGTGGGCGGCCAGGCCGCCGCCGACGCGGCGCGGCGCCACTGCCGCCGAACACTCCCCAACGCGCTGGTGCCCACCGTGGTGCTGCCGCTGCCGGAGCTGCCACTCTCCCCCTCGGGGAAGCTCGACCGACGCGCACTGCCCGCCCCGGAGCTCCAGGGTCGCGGCACCCTCCCGCGGACGGATCTCGAGCGTCGGGTGCTCGCCGCGTTCCGTCGTGTGCTCGCCGATCCGCAGGCCGACGAGGCGCAGACGGGACTCGGCATGACCGATGACTTCTTCACGCACGGCGGATCGTCGCTGAGCGCTGTCGAGCTCGTCGTGCAGCTGGAGGAGGATGGGGTGCACGCTGACTACGCGGACATCTTCGCGGCCAGCACGCCTCGAGCGCTGGCCGCCCTCATCGACGCGGACCGGCGCGACGCGGGATTCGCCCCCGTGCTCGATCTCACGCCGGCCGGGCGTGCCCCGGCGCTCGACGACGAGGACCGGGTGTGGGCATTCATCCATCCCGCCGGCGGTCTCGCCTGGTGCTACCGGACGCTCGCGGGACTGCTGCCCGGGCGTGTACTGGGGTTGCAGTCAGGGGTCTGGGAGTCGGGCGTCGCCGCTGACGACGTCGACCAGGTCGCCCGCCGGATGGCGGACGGCCTGCTCAGCGCCGCACCGACCGGACGCCTGCACGTGATCGGCTGGTCGGTCGGCGGGGTCATCGCGCACCGCCTCGTGACCAGGCTGGAGGAGCTCGGCAGACGTCCGGTACTGCTCGGCCTGCTGGACGCCTATCCCCCATCCGTCTGGCGGGCGGCGCCGGTGCCACCCCAGGACCCCGTCATGGCGCTCACCCGGATGGCCGGGATCGAGCCCCGAGCCCTGCTGGAGAGCCCCGAGCACGCCACGCTGCCAGACGTGGCCCGGGCGCTGGCCGAACGCGGGCATCCCCTCGGCGAGCTCGACGCGCGGCATCTGCGCGGACTGCGCGACGCCGTCGCCGCGGGGAACCGGCTGATGCGCTCCGCCCGGCTGCCGCAGACGGCAACGCCCACGGTGTTCGTCGGCGCGGGTGACGGCGCGGAATGGCTCGACCCCCGCCCCTGGCGTGCCGTGTGTCGAGGCCCGTGGCAGCAGCGGGAGCTGCCGATCCGGCACGAGCAGCTCGTCACCGAGGCGTGGGCGCCTGCGGTGGCCGACATCCTCACGCGTGCAGGGGACGTGCGGCGGTGACGGAGACGAGACGAGCAGAAGAGAGAAGAGGAAAGAGGAGAGGAGAGGATCACATGGACAGCCGAGGAAGAGGAACGGCAGCCGTGGAGACGGCTGCCGGGAGACCAGCTGGGGAACGAGCGACGACGGACTGGCGCGTCGTCGTCACCTGCACGGCGATCATGATCGTCGAGGGGTACGACCTCCTGCTGTTCAGCAACGCCATCCCGGCGCTCATCGCCGATGAGCCGCTGGGCGTGGACCGCGCCGGGGCGGGGACGATCGGAAGCATGGCGTTCCTCGGGATGCTGCTCGGCGGGGTGTTCGCCGGCGCCGTCAGCCGGCGACTCGGCACGGCGAGCACCGTGTTCACGGGGATCATCGGGTTCACCCTGGCGACCGCTGCCGTCGCGCTCGCCGGATCCGGTGTGCAGATCGGCGTCCTCCGCCTGGTCGCGGGCGCCTTTCTGGGGCTCGTCCTCCCGGCTGCACTGTCGGCGGCGCGCCGCGCGACGGCCGACGGGGACGGGTCGATGACGATCACGCTCGTGATGTCCGGGATCGCCATCGGCGCAGTCGTCTCGACGCTCACGGCGCAGTGGGTGCTCGGCATCGGGGGCTGGCGGACGCTGTTCCTCGCCGGCGGGATCGTCGGCCTGCTGCTGCTCGCGCTGACCGCTCCCGCGCTGCGCCGGATGCCCCGGGAACCGCGCGGCCCGGCGGGCTCCGGCACGCTGCGCGAGCTGCTCGTCCGAGGGCGCAGGGGGATGCTGCTGCTCGGCATCGCGACGACCTTCGTCGACCTGCTCACCTGGTACGGCGTGAGCACCTGGCTGACCCAGCTCATGCGCGACTTCGACCTGCCGATGGACAGCGCCCTGCAGCTGATGCTGACACTGAACATCGGGGCGGTCGTCGGCTCGATCGGCGCGGCGATGCTCGCCCGACGCTGGGGCAGCCGGCTCGTGGCCGCACTCGCCGGAGTGCTGGCGGCGGGCAGTCTGCTACTGATCGCCGGCCGGATCGGGCCGGCCTGGCTGACGACCATCGCGGCGGCCCTGCTCGGTGTCGGTGCGATCACGGCGCAGAATCTGGCCAACGATCTCGTCGCCGACGCGTTCCCCGCCCGGCTGCGCACGACCGCGCTCGGGATGACCCTCGGCCTCGGCCGAATCGGCGCCGTCGCCGCCCCGATCCTCGGCGGGCAGATCCTCGCCGCCGGGCTCGGCCCCGCCCGAGTGCTCGAGAGCTTCGCGGCGGCCGCCCTGCTCGGCTCGCTGCTGGCGCTCGCGTTCACCGACGCCCGCCGCGCCCGCGGACGGGCGAGCTGACAGCCGTCCGCGGCCAGGCCTGTGAGGTCGTGACGACGCGGGCCAGGACAGCGGCGCGGGAGAACGTCCTACGATGATCGAGATCCGCAGCGATCAGGAGGAGGAGCCCATGACCCAGCGCAGAATCCCCAGGTGGCAGGACCTGCGACAGTTCCTGCAGGTGAAACCCATCGACCTCGACGGCAAGCGCCGGCGGCTGTCGAGCGTCGCCGACGTGTGGGACATCCGTCGGATCGCCCGGCGGCGCACCCCCGCCGTGCCCTTCGACTACGTCGACGGCGCCGCCGAGGGCGAGGTGAGCCTGCGCCGGGCGCGCCAGGCATGGCGTGACGTCGAGTTCCATCCCGCCGTGCTCAGCCCGGTCGGCGACCTGGACGTCTCGCAGACGATCTTCGACCACCGGGTCGCGTTCCCGCTGGGCATCTGCCCCACCGGGTTCGTGCGGATGATGAACCACGAGGGCGAGATCGCCGCCGGACAGGCGGCCGCCGACGCAGGCGTCCCATACAACCTTTCGACGATGGGCACCACCTCGCTCGAGGACCTCGCCGGCGCGACCCCGGGCGGCTGGAACTGGTTCCAGCTGTACCTGTGGAAGGACCGCGAGCGCTCGGTCGCCCTCGTCGAGCGGGCGAAGGCCGCCGGATACGACACGATCGTGCTGACCGTCGACTGCCCCGTCGCCGGCGCCCGGCTTCGTGACGTCCGCAACGGCATGACGATCCCACCCCGGCTGACGCCGAAGACGTTCCTGAACGGCGCGCTGCGTCCCGCCTGGGTGTGGAACTTCCTCACGACCGAGCCGCTGCGCTTCGCCTCGCTCGACTCGTGGAACGGCACGGTCGCGGAGATCGCGAACGCGATGTTCGACCCGACGATCTCGATCGAGGACGTCGAGTGGCTGCGCGAGCAGTGGGACGGCAACCTCGTCGTGAAAGGCATCCAGACCGTCACCGACGCCCGCCGC
This sequence comes from Pseudoclavibacter caeni, assembly GCF_008831125.1. GTDB lineage: Bacteria > Actinomycetota > Actinomycetes > Actinomycetales > Microbacteriaceae > Pseudoclavibacter_A > Pseudoclavibacter_A caeni. The sequence goes on from NZ_WBKA01000003.1 coordinate 266,832, forward strand.
GTGCACGACGCCGGCGCGGACGCCGTGTGGCTGTCGAACCACGGTGGCCGGCAGCTCGACCGTGCGCCGATCCCGCTGCACCTGCTGCCCCGGGTGCGCGAGGCGCTCGGCGACGACGCCACGATCCTCATCGACACCGGCATCATGAACGGCGCCGACGTCGTCACGGCGATCGCCCAGGGAGCCGACATGGCCATGATCGGCCGGGCGTACCTGTACGGTCTCATGGCCGCCGGCCGCGAGGGTGTCGCCAAGGTGCTCTCAGTCATGCGCGCCGAGTACACGCGGACGCTGCAGCTGCTGGGCGTCGCGCGCACCGCGGACCTCGGCCCTCAGCACGTGAGGCTGCTGCGCCGGCTGTCGCCGATCCCCGATCCGCGCGTCGACGATGCCCCGAACGACGAGGGACGCATCCCGCTCGCCCGGACGCGCTGAGCGGGATGCACGAGCTCCAGGCTGCGACAATGGATGCCATGACCATCACTGCAGCTGCAGACGGATCCGCCCTCGGCAACCCCGGCCCCGCCGGGTGGGCCTGGTACATCGACGAGGCACGCTGGGCCGCGGGCGGCTGGGAGCACAGCACGAACAACCGCGGCGAGCTGCAGGCCGTGCTCGAGCTGCTGGAGGCGACCGCGCGGGCGGGGCTCGCCGACGAGCCGCTGCGGGTGCTGTGCGACAGTCAGTACGTGATCAACTCGGTGACCAAGTGGATGCCGGGCTGGAAGCGGCGCGGCTGGAAGAAGTCCGATGGGAGGCCGGTGCTCAACCGCGACCAGCTGGAGGCGATCGACCGGGCGCTCGCCGGCCGCGACGTCCGCTTCGACTGGGTGAAGGGGCACGCCGGCCATGAGATGAACGAGGCCGCCGACCAGCGCGCCCACGGCGCCGCACTCGCCATCCAGGCGGGGCGGCCGGCGCCGGCCGGGCCGGGGCTGGCTCCCGGGGGGCCGAAGACGTCCGGGGCTGGAGGGGCCGAGACGGCCGCGGCGAGGCCGACCGGCCCGAGATTCGTCTCGGTCGCCGACGCCCAGACGACCGATGGCGCGCCGCGCACGCCGACACGGGGCGCACGTCCGTCGGTGCGCCTCGTGCTGGATCCGGCGAGCCCGGTGGCGGTGGCGACCGCCCGGTGGCTCGCCGATGTCGCCCGCCTTCGCGATCTCGACGTGCACTGGACGGTCACCGGCACGGCGCCTCTGCCGGACGACCTGCGCACCCTGCTGGGCGCGTCGGCGCGTCCGGCCGCGGATACCGCACCGGACCGCCACGACGCGCCCGCGGGGGCCGCGACCCCGGCGCTGCTCGTCATCGGCGGACGCGTCTTCCGCGGCCCCGTCGTCGATCCGGCGCCGACCGGCCGGGCCGCGGTGCGTCTGTGGGACGCGCTGGCCCTGCTGGCCGGGGTGCCCGGCTTCCGTGCGATCGAGCGCGACGACGCGACGGCGCGCCCGTGACGGCACACCGGGAGACGGTGCACAGTCCGGCCGCCGGCACCGCTGCGTCCACAGGCCGGGCCCGCCCCGCCCAGGGCCCGTCACTGCGCCGGCACACTGGGGGCATGGACCACGACACCATCGCCCCCACGACCGTCACCGCCCGCCCCGCCGTCCACCCTGTCGCGGACGAGCCGGTCGACGGCCAGACCTGTGACCGACCGGATCGCACCAGCGTGCTCGCCGACACCGTCGTGCCCTCCCCGCTCGGCCCGCTGCTGATCGCGGCGACCGAACGCGGGGTGGTGCGCGTGGCCTTCGCCACCGAGGGGGTCGATCCCGTGATCGAGGAGCTCGTCGCCCGGCTGACCCCGGACACCATCGAGTCAGTTCCCCCGGTCGACCCGGCGGCGGCCGGCCGGCCCGGCCCGGACACCGCGGTGCGGCGTCGAGACCGCGGCGCCCCCGGGCTCGCCGTCGGCCTCCCCGATCCCTGGCTCGCCGACCGGGATGCGCCGCATGCCAGCGCCCTGCGCACGCTGGACGAAACGGCTCTGGAGCTCCGAGAGTACTTCAGCGGCGATCGGCGGGCCTTCGCCGTGGCCGTCGACGACGTGCTCTCCCACGGCTTCGCCCTCGAGGTGCGTCGCGAGCTGCGCCGCATCCCCTATGGTGAGACCGCCTCCTACGCCGCCATCGCGGCACGCACCGGCCGACCGCGCGCTGTGCGGGCCGTGGGCTCCGGGTGCTCGGGCAACCCCGTGCCGATCATCGTCCCGTGTCACCGGGTGGTGCGCTCGGACGGCAGTCTGGGCGGCTACCGTGGCGGGATGCCGGCGAAGGCCCTGCTCCAGCGGCTGGAACGCGAGACGCTGGCGGGTCGGCCCCCGGTCGGCGCGCCCCGTGCCGCCCGCGCGACGACCGGGGCGACCGGTCACCGCCCGACCCCCGCGGACGCCCCGGCCCCGGCCCAACCCTCCGCCACTGGAGACCGCGGATGACGACACTGGCCGTGCGAGGACTGCACGTGCGCTACGGCGAGCGCACGGTGCTCGATGACGTGTCGTTCGAGGTGGGGCCGGGCGAGATCCTCGGCTTCGTCGGCGCGAACGGGGCAGGCAAGACCACCACGATGCGCGCCGTACTGGGGATGGTCGTGCCGGACGCGGGCGACGTGCTCGTGGACGGTGCGCCGATCGACGCGGCCCGACGACGGCGCATCGGCTACATGCCGGAGGAACGTGGGTTGTACCCGAGGATGCGGGTGGGCGACCAGCTCGCCCATCTCGCCAGGCTCCACGGTCTCGACCGCACGGCGGCCCGCGCGGCTGCACTGCGCTGGACGACCCGGCTGGGCGTGGCCGATCGCCTCGGCGACCCAGTCGAGCGGCTGAGCCTCGGCAACCAGCAGCGGGTGCAGCTGGCCGCGGCGCTCGTTCACGACCCCGATCTGCTCGTGCTCGACGAGCCCTTCTCGGGGCTTGACCCGGTCGCCGTCGGCGTGATGGCCGCCGTCCTGCGCGAGGCCGCCGCCCGCAGCGTCCCCGTGCTGTTCTCCTCGCACCAGCTCGACCTCGTGCAGCGGCTGTGCGACCGGGTCGGCATCATCGCCGGTGGACGCATGGTCGCCGTCGGCACGGTCGACGAGCTGCGGGCAGACGCCCCAGTACGTTACCGACTCGTCTCGTCGCCCCTGCCCGACGGCTGGGGTCGCGATCTGCCCGGCGTCGTCGACGTGGTCCGCTGCCCCCTCGGCATCGAGCTGGAACTCGCCGATGACGCCCCGGAAACCGCAGCCACGGTGCTGCGGGCGGGAGTCGCCGCCGCCACGGTGACCGAGTTCACCCGCATCCGACCCGACCTGACCGACCTGTATCGCGAGGTGATCGGCGCATGAGGCCCACCCTGCTCGTCGCCGGCCGCGAGATCCGCACCCGGGTGCGCAGCCGCGGCTTCCTGTGGTCGACCGCGATCACGCTGGCGCTCATCCTGCTGGCGAGCCTGCTGCCCCGGGCCGTCACGTTGCTCGACCGGCCGACCACGCTCGCCGTCTCCGGAACGGTCGCGACCGCCGCCGCCGAGACCCTCCCGGAGACCGAGTTCACCGTGCGCCCCGCCGACGACGAGGCTGCCGCCCGAGAGCTCGTCGCCACCGGCGCGGCGCGTGCGGCGCTCGTCACGGACGACACCGCGGACGGCCCGCGCAGCCGGCTCGTCATCGACGGCGACCTGCCGGCGGGCCAGGCGGCGACGATCGACGAGGCGGTGCGCTCGGCGACCAGATCCGCCCTGCTCGCCGCGGCGGGCGTGGACCTCGCCGGCATCGAGCGCGATGTCGACGCCGCGGCGCCCGTGACCGAGAGCATCGGGGCGCCCACGACCGACCCGATCCTGCTCGTCGTCGCCTTCCTGGCGAGCCTGCTGCTGTTCATGCAGCTGTTCGTCTCGGGCATGGCGGTCGCCCAGGGCGTCGTCGAGGAGAAGTCGAGCCGGGTGATCGAGCTGCTGCTCGCGGTCGTCACCCCGCGGCAGCTACTCGTCGGCAAGGTGCTCGGCATCGGCGCCGTCGGGCTGCTCCAGCTGGCGCTCTTCCTCGCCGCGGGGCTCACCGGCGCGGTGGCCAACGGGGTGGTGCTGCTCGCCGGGGCCACCGATCCCGCGGCGACGCTGGACGCCGCGACCGAGGCCAGCGCCGGCGGCACGAGCGGCGTGCTGCCGGTCGTGCTCGTCAGCCTCGTCTGGTTCCTGCCCGGCTACCTCTTCTACGCGTTCGCCTATGGGGCCGCGGGCTCGATGGTCTCACGTCAGGAGGACGTGGGCACGGTCACCACCCCGCTGCTGTTCCTCGTGATGGGCACCTACCTCAGCAGCGTGCTCGCACTGCAGGACGTCACGGCGCCCTGGGTGCGCTGGCTCAGCCTGGTGCCGCCGTTCTCCGCCCTGCTCATGCCGATGCGTGTGGGCGCCGGCTCGGTGACCGGGGGCGAGCTCGCCGTCGCCGGAGTGCTCATGGTCGCCCTGGTCGTGGTCACGGCGCTGCTGGGCGCCGGGATCTACCGGCGCTCCGTGCTGCACACCGGCTCCCGGGTGGGGCTGCGCCGCGCGCTCGGCCGCGGCTGACCGCGGTGTCGCCGCCGGGAGCGGCCGAGAAACCGGACCCGCGGCCTCCCCGCCCCGCGGGAGTGGAGTGGCCCGCCGCAGGAGAGCGGATCGAGCGGGTCCGGGCCCCCCGCACCGCGCGGAGGAGCCGGGGCCGTTCCCCGAGACGGGCGAAGCATACTGGAGGCATGAAGGCCTACACCGCAGACCAGATCCGCACCGCGGAGCGTCCCCTGCTCGATGACGGGGTGCCACTGATGCATCGCGCCGCCGCCGCGCTGGCCCGGGAGATCACCGGGCTCCTCGCCGACCGCGGTCGGCCGCTCGACGCGGCCCGGGTGCTGCTGCTCATCGGCCCCGGCGACAACGGAGGCGACGCCCTGTACGCCGGGCGTGACCTAGCCGATCAGGGGGTCGCGGTGTCGGTGCTGCCCGTCGCCGACCGCGCGCATGCCGCCGGGCTCGAGGCGGCCCGCGCCGCCGGCGCGGACGTCCTGGTCGACCCCGGGGCGGATCGGGATGCGGTCGTGTCCGCGACCGGCCGTGCCGCGCGTTCCGCCGACGTGATCGTGGACGGCATCCTCGGCACCGGTGCCCGACACGGTGACGCCGCCGCCCTGCGCGGAATGCCCCGGGCCGCGGTGGCCGCGGTGCTCGAGGCGCTCGCGGCCACCCGCCCGGACAGCCGGCCGGTCGTGGTCGCGGTGGACGTGCCGAGCGGCATCGACGTCGACAGCGGCGCCGTGCCCGACCAGACCGTGCTGCCCGCCACACTCACCGTCACCTTCGGCGCGGCGAAGGCGGGGCTGCTGCGCTCCCCGGCCCGTGAGCTCGCCGGCGAGCTCAGCGTCATCGACATCGGGCTCGGCCCGCAGCTGGCGGACGTGCCACCGGCGCTCGTCGTCGACGACTGAGCCGCCCCCTCGGCCCACCGTCACCCGGCCCTGAACCCCGCCCCTCAGTCCGCCGTCACCGGAGGCTGCGCCGACCAGGGGAACATGATCCACCGGGCCGTGCGCCGCCAGACAAAATCCGGTCTGATGACGGTGGTGGGCTTCTCGTAGAGGGTGGCGCTCTTCACGTCAGCGCCCTGCTCCTCGAGCATCCGCACGACCATCTGCAGGGTGCGCCCGGAGTCGACGACGTCGTCGACGAGCAGCACGCGCCGGCCGCGCAGCGAGTCAACGTCCAAGAACGGCGGCAACACCATCGGCTCGTCGAGCGTCTCGCCGATCCCGGAGTAGAACTCGACGTTCAGACTCGCGCACTTCTTGGTGTCGAGCGCGTACGAGATGGCGCCGGCCGGCAGCAGACCGCCCCGGGCGATGGCCACGATCACGTCGAACTCGAACCCGCTGGCGACGATCTGCCGGGCGAGCTCGCGGGCGGCCTCACCGAACTCGTTCCACAGCAGCACCTCCCGGATCTCCGTGTGGCCCGGTGTCGTCTCCCAGGGACGTTCGCTCATGTGTCGTTCTCCTCGCTCGAGTCGCCCTCGATCCTATGCCGCAGCGGAGGCGGGCGGGGCCGGCTCAGACCAGATCGAGCAGCGCCCGGTGCACCGTGGTGTCGCCGGTCAGCTCCGGGTGGAAGGCGATGCCGATCGCGTCGCCCTGCGCGACGGCGACGGCCTGCCCCTGATGCCGGCCCGCCTCCCGGGCGCCCGCACCAACCCGCACGATCCGCGGCGCGCGGATGAACGCCGCCCGCACCGGCCCCCACAGGGTGTCGACCTCCGCCTCCGCCGAGGCGATCTGCGGCCCGAAGGCATTGCGGTCGACGGTGACGTCGAGCACGCCGAGCGTGCGCTGCCCCGGAGCGGGGTTGGCGACCTCGCGGGCCAGCAGGATGAGCCCCGCGCAGGTGCCGAGCACCGGCATCCCCGCGTCGATCTGTGCGCGCAGCGGATCGGCCAGGCCGACCATACGCGCCAGCCGGTCGATCACTGAAGACTCGCCGCCGGGCAGCACCAGCGCGTCCACCCGCGCCCCGTCGGGGCCGACGAGGTCGGCGACCCGGCGCACAGGCACTGCCCGCACGTCGCGGCCGTCCGGCCCGGTCATGCCGCCGAGGAGGTCGAGGTGCTCGCGCACCCCGCCCTGCAGGGCGAGCACGCCGACGGTGATCGGCGTCGCGGATGCCGACACCGTCACCAGCCCCGCTCGGCCAGCCGGTGCGGGGCGGGCAGGTCGGCGACGTTGATGCCGACCATCGCCTCGCCGAGCCCGCGGGACGCCTCGGCGATCGCCGCCGGGTCGTCATACTGGGCGGTCGCCTTCACGATCGCCGCGGCCCGCTTGACCGGGTCGCCCGATTTGAAGATGCCCGAGCCGACGAACACGCCGTCGGCGCCGAGCTGCATCATCATGGCCGCGTCGGCCGGGGTCGCGATGCCTCCGGCGGTGAACAGCACGACGGGCAGCTCACCGTGCTCGGCGACCCACTGCACGAGGGGCAGCGGGGCGGCGAGCTCCTTGGCCGCGACGTACAGCTGCTCCGGCTCGCTGGCACGCAGGGCCTGCAGCCGTGCGATCTCGGCCTTGATCGTGCGGATGTGCTTGGTCGCCTCGGAGACGTCGCCGGTGCCCGCCTCGCCCTTCGAGCGGATCATCGCCGCACCCTCGCCGATGCGCCGCAGCGCCTCGCCGAGGTTCGTCGCGCCACACACGAACGGCACGGTGAAGCGGTGCTTGTCGATGTGGTTGACGTAGTCGGCCGGTGAGAGCACCTCGGACTCGTCGATGTAGTCGACGCCGAGCTCCTGGAGCACCTGCGCCTCGACGAAGTGGCCGATGCGGGCCTTGGCCATCACCGGGATCGATACCGCCTCGATGATCGAGTCGATGAGGTCCGGGTCGCTCATGCGCGCCACACCGCCCTGGGCGCGGATGTCGGCGGGCACGCGCTCGAGGGCCATGACGGCGACGGCGCCGGCGTCCTCGGCGATGCGGGCCTGCTCGGGGGTGACGACGTCCATGATGACGCCGCCCTTGAGCATGTCGGCCAGCCCGGACTTGACAAGCGGCGTGCCGGTGACCGCGGTGGATGCATTCTCGTGGGATTCGCTCATGCCGACCATCGTCTACGCTGGAGTGGTCTGCGACAAGATCCGGTGTTCACCCAGTTCGGCAGACCACTTCCGGTCATGCGGGGCTGCCCGACAGCAGGGCCGGCCGGCGGCCGGAGGCGTGGATGCCGAGCGGAAGGAGCCAGCGTGCGCACGACCGAGATCCCGGAGCTGCCCCTGCCCGAGGACGCGACGCTGACCATCCCGCAGCGGATCGCGCAGGGCGTGCGCGCGCTCGTCGACTCCGGAGCGCTCTCCCCCGGCGACCCGGTGCCCGCCACAAGGCCCTGGGCCCAGCGGCTCGGCGTGTCGCGCAGCAGCGTCGTCGCCGCGTACGACCAGCTCGCCGCGGAGGGGTATCTGGCCGCCCGGCGGGGCTCGGCGACGCGGGTGAACCCCCGCCTCGCACTGCTGCACCCGCGGAACCGCACGGGGACGTCCCGCCCTGGCACCCGGGCGGAGGCGCTGCACCCCACGGCCCCGCATCCGGCGGCCACAGCACCGCACCCGGGCGCGTCCGTGCGGGGTGCATCCCCCGCCGCGGCGACCCCCGCCGCAGGGCCCCGGGCCAGGCCGCCGCGCCCCGGCGAGACGCCGCGTCGGCACGCCGGCGCGTCCCAGACCGACCGTGCCCCGGGCGCGCCGACCCCGATCGACCTGCTGCCCGACCGCCCGGCGACGGACGCGCTGCGCACCCCCGCCTGGCGACGAGCCTGGCGCGAGGCCGCCGACGCCGTCCCCCGCCCGCTGCCGCCGGCCGGCGCGCCCGCGCTGCGCCGGGAGATCACCGAGCATCTCAGGCACATGCGCGGGCTCGTGCGCACGCCCGACGACCTGCTCGTCACCGCGGGCGCGCGCGAGGGGCTCGCGCTACTGCTGCGGACGCTGCAGGCCGACGCGCCCCGCGGCGGGCGCGCCCTGCGCGTGGGCGTCGAGGCACCGGGCTACCCCTCGCTGCGCCGGGTCGCCACCGCGCTCGGCGCGACGCTCGTGCCGCTGGCCGCCGACGCGTCCGGGCTCGTCACCGACCGGCTGCCGGACGCGGCGCCCGACGTCGTGATCGTGACTCCCAGCCACCAGTACCCGCTCGGCGGGTCGCTGCCGATCGACCGGCGCCGCCAGCTGCTCGGCTGGGCCGCCGCGCACCGTGTGGTCGTCGTCGAGGACGACTACGACTCCGAGCTGCGCTACGTCGGCCAGCCCCTACCGGCCCTCGCCGCGCTCGACGATCCCGTCAATGGCGTGGTGGTGACGCTCGGCACGTTCTCGAAGACCGTCGCCCCGGAGGTCGGGGTGGGCTTCGTCATCGCCCCGGACGGTCTGCGTGCGCGGATGCTGCAGCTGCGCGAGGTGCTCGGCTGCCCGGTGTCGGGTGTGGTGCAGACCGCGTTCACCGGTTATCTGCGCAGCGGGGAGCTGCGCCGGCACACCGCGCGGATGCGTCGCCGGTACCGGCAGCGTCGCGACCGGGTGCTCGCGGTGCTCGGCCCGGTGCCGGGTGTGGAGGTGCTGCCCATGGACGGCGGACTGCACGCGGTCGTGCGCGTGCCCGGCGACGTCGACGAGGGCGCGCTGCAGGACGCGTGCGCCGCGGCCGGGCTGCGCACCGCGCCGCTGTCACGCTACTGGCGGGGTGCGGCGCCGCGTCCCCGGCCGATGGCCGGGCTCGTGATCGGCTACGCGCACCTCGAGGACCGCACGCTCGACGAGGGGCTCGCGAGACTGCGGCAGGTGCTGCGGTCGGTCAGTCCCCGAGCCCGCCGATGACGATGTTCCATGCCTGGATGTGCCGCTCGGTCACGAGCCCGCTGGCGACCATCGGGTCGTCGTCACTCAGGGCGGCGGCCTGCTCGATCGAGTCGGCCTGCAGGATCAGCAGCGCGCTGTTCGGGCCGGGCACGGCCAGTGGCCCGGACGCCAGGTTCTGCCCGTTCTGCTGCAGCCCGGAGAGGTACGCGCGGTGCTCGGGCCGGGTGGCGGCGAGCGCCGCGTCGTCATCGATGTACACGTAGGTGACGGCGTAGAGCGACATGCTGCGAGTGTAGCCTCGGCGTCAGACGCGGCGAGTAGCGTGGATCGCACGACAGGGAGAGAAGGCCGGATGCGCATCCTCATCGCCGGGGCCAGCGGGCTCGTGGGACAGGCGGTCGTCCGGGTGCTGGAGCCCGCCGCGCATGAGACGGCGGTGCTCGTGCGCCCGCAGACGCCCGTGCTCGGCGCGGCGCCGACGGTGTCGGCCCCGGTCAGCCGGGTGTGGCGCTGGGATCCCGTTGCCGGCACGGTCCCCGACGAGGCGATCGCCTGGGCGGACGCGGTGATCTCGCTGAACGGGGCGCCGCTCGCCCGCCTGCCCTGGACCCCGCGTCGACGCGCCCTGATCCGCCGCAGCCGGGTGGCCCCCACCCGCGTGCTCGCCGAGGCGATCGCCGCGTCGCCCCGGCCGCCTGCCGCGTGGGTGAGTGCCTCCGCGGTCGGGATCTACGGCTCGCGGCCGGGCGAGCGGCTGATCGAGTCCGCCATCCCCGGCACCGGCTTCCTGGCCGACGTGGTGCGTGGCTGGGAGGCGGCGACCGAGCCGGCCCGCGCGACGACGCGCGTCGTGCATGCCCGCACCGGCCTCGTCCTCTCGCGACGGGGTGCGCTCGGCCCGATCGCCCGATTGGCCGAGCTGGGCGTGGCCGGCTCGCTGGGCTCCGGCCGCCAGCACTGGCCGTGGATCTCGCTGCATGACGAGGCGGCCGCGTTCGTCCATCTGGCCACGGCGAGCCTCATGTCGGGCGCGGTGAACCTCGCCGCGCCGGTGACCGCCACCTGCGGCGAGATCGTCGCCGCCGTGGCCGACGCGCTGGGACGTCCGCATCGCCTGCCCGTCCCAGGCTGGACACTGCGGGCTGTGCTCGGTGAGGCGGCCCGCGACCTGCTGCTGGCCGACCAGCGCGTGATGCCGCTGCGCCTCGTCGCCGACGGGTTCCGGTTCCGCGACACCGTGCTGGTGGACGCGGTGCGGGCCGGACTGCGACACTGAGACGGACTGGGGCGGGCCGGGCTGCGGCACTGAGGCAGGCGGGGACGGGGCTCCCCGGCACAGCCCCATGCACGGCAGCGGCACGGAATACCCCGCCCGAGACCGGTTGTTGGATACCCTTGATGGCAGCGGCGCACAGTGGCGCGCATCGATCAACACACAGACGCAGAGGAGATCACCTTGGCACTCGACAATCCCGTCCTCTCGAAGTCGCCGTACTTCAACGGGCAGGCGCCCCGGGTGGGTGAGACCGCGAGCGCCGACCAGCTGCGGGCGATGTACGACCAGCCGGCCGCAGCCGAGCCCACCGTCCGGCAGGCCGGATCCGGGTTCGGCGGCGACGGGGCCGACATCACGCACCCCCTCTCCGCCGCGGAGCGGATGAGCTATGACGGCGTGATCGTCAAGACGGCCGGTCTGTTCGCCGTGCTGCTCGCCGGCGCCGCGGTCGGGTGGTTCCTCCCGGGACTCATGATGGTGGGTGTCATCGGCGGCCTCGTGCTGGGGCTGATCAACTCGTTCAAGCGGGAGCCCTCCGTGCCGCTCATCCTCGCCTACGGCGCGGCCGAGGGGCTGTTCATCGGCGGCATCTCCAGCGTGTTCGCGCAGACGTACTACGGCGGCATCGTCATGCAGGCGGTGCTCGCGACGCTGTGCGTGTTCGGCGTGACACTCGCGCTGTTCGCGAGCGGCAAGGTGCGCGCCTCGGCACGGGGCGCGAAGATCCTGCTCATCGCGATGGTCGGCTACTTGGTGTTCGGCGTCGTCAACCTCATCCTCTCGATGACCGGCGCGGTCACCGATCCCTTCGGCCTCTACGGGGCGCACCTCTTCGGCATCCCCGTCGCCGCACTGGTCGGCGTGCTCGTGGTCATCATGGCCGCGTACTCCCTCGTGCTCGACTTCGACCAGATCCAGACCGGCGTGCGCGCCGGCGCCCCGGCGAAGTACGGGTGGACGGCCGCGTTCGGCCTCGTGGTCACCCTGGTGTGGCTGTACATCGAGTTCCTGCGCCTGTTCGCGGTGCTCGCCAGCAACCGGGAGTGACGCCGGCCCAGCCCGCATCCGAGGCCCCGTGACGTGTTCGCGTCACGGGGCCTCGTCGTGTCCGGGGCCTCGTCACGGAGCAGGGACATCCGCCTCGTCCGGAACCTCGACGGGTTCGTGGGGCCTCGTCGTGTCCGGGAGCATCCGCCGGTCTCGTGGGGCTCCGTCGCGGGCGCCATTCGCCACAGTCCGGGTGGATCTGCGCTCGCGGACCACGTCCGGCACGATCCCGACGAACCGCCCCGACTGCGGATGGCCAGCAGGTGTACACTCCCATCTTGTATCCAAGTTGTATGCGAAGGAGTGCCGACCGTGGCCGCACTGGCGTCCGAACGCGTCTATGACGATCTCAAGGAGCGCATCATCCTCGGGGAGATCCCCGGCAACGCCCTGCTGAGCGAGGGCGAGGTGGCGCAGCGCCTCGGCGTGAGCCGCACCCCCGTGCGCGAAGCGTTCCTGCGTCTGCAGACCGAGGGGTGGATGCACCTGTACCCGAAGCGCGGCGCGCTCGTCGAGGGCGTGGACCAGCACGAGGGCACCGAGATCCTCGAGGCCCGCCGACTCATCGAGGTCTGGGCGGCCAGACGCATCTGCGCGACACCCACACAGTGCGAACGCGTCGTCGACGAGCTCGACCGGGCCCTGGACGAGCAGGAGCACGCCCTGACCGAGACCGCTCCCCTGCCCGCGTTCCTCGATGCGGATCTCCACTTCCACCAGCTGCTCGTCGAGCGCGCCGGCAACCGCATCCTCACCGCCGTCGCCCACCAGCTGGCCGATCGCCAGCGCCGGATGACCGCCCTGGCGGTATCCGCCGGCGCGGATCGACCACGGCGGGTGCTCACCCAGCACCGGGCGCTGCTCGAGACGCTGCGCACGGGCGACGCCGACGCGTTCGCCGCGGCTCTCGACCGCCACTTCGCTGACATCCACGGCGGCGACACCCGGTAGCGCCCCGGCCGGCGTCAGCCCAGCCCGCCACAGCATCCGCACCTGCGTCGCATCCGGCCCGCGATGTCCTGGCGCGACTCGGCACGTCCCTGATCACAGCACCGCACGCCGCGATGCGTTCGCCGGGCTGGCACCAGCCGACGGACTCCGCCCCGCGGCGTCCGGCCAGCCCGTCGCCTGGCCTGCTCCTCCCCGTCCGGCATCTCGCCGGCCTCGGCTCCTCCCACCGTCCCTCCTCCCACGATCTACACAACGTCACGACCTTAAAGCCATGTCCTCCTTCTCTCCCGTCTTCCCCTCCTCCCCCTCCTCCGCAGCCGACGCCGCCGTGACCCCCGTCCGTCACCGACGTCGCCCCGACTGGCTCGCCGCCGCCGGTGTACTGTTCGCCGTCGCCTGGGGCGGCAACGAGTTCACGCCGCTGCTCGCCCTCTACCGCATCCATGACCACATGAGCGCCCAGAGCGTGAACGTGCTGCTCGGCGCCTACGTGCTCGGCATCATCCCCGCGCTGCTCATCGGCGGGCCGTTGTCCGACCTGCGCGGCCGACGCCCGCTCATGCACCTCGCGCCGGCGCTGTCGATCGCGGGCAGCGTCCTGCTCACCCTCGGCGCAGTGTGCCATCCACTGCTGTTCATCGGACGCATCTGCTCGGGGCTCGCCCTCGGGCTGGTCATGGCCGTGGGGTCGAGCTGGATCAAAGAGCTCTCCACCCCGCCGTACTCCACCTCCGGCGACGCCGGGTCTGGTGCCCGGCGGGCCACGATGGCGCTCACCGTCGGCTTCGCCCTGGGCGCGGTGGTCGCCGCACTGCTCGCTCAGTTCACCCCGATCCCGGAGATCGCCCCATACGCGGTGAACATCGTGCTCACCGCCGCCCTGTGGCTCGTGCTCATCGGCACCCCGGAGACGAACCCGACGGTCACCGGCGTGCCGCTCGGCAAGGACGAGGACGCCACGTCATCTGCGCCAGGGACGTCCACAGCGGCCTCGGCCACGCCGGCGCGGACGCCCTCCGCACCAGCGCATGAGTCGCTGCGGGATGCACTGCGGCTGCGCGAGGCCGTCTCGCCCCGGTTCCTGCTCGTCGTGCTGCCCATGGCACCGTGGGTGTTCGGGGCCGCCGCGAGTGCGTACGCCGTGCTGCCAGCGCTCGTGATGGATCTGGTGCCCGGTTTCGAGGTCGCCTTCGCCGGCATCCTGTGCTTCGTGGCGCTGAGCTTCGGGGTGCTCAGCCAGCAGATGGCGCGGCACCTCATCCGCCCGCACAGCCAGCGGGCCATCGCGTCCGCCATGCTCGCGGTGATCGTCGGCGTGGTCATCGCCGCGGCGAGCGCGTTCACCCACAGCATGGTGATCACGGTCGTCGCAGCCGCCGCGCTCGGGTTCGCGTACGGACTGCTGCTCATCGCCGGTCTGCAAGAGACCCAGCACTGCGCCAGACCGGAGCACCTGGGTGGCATGGTCGGCGTGTACTACTCGCTGACCTACCTCGGGTTCTTCATCCCCGCCATCCTGTCAGCGCTCGCGCCGATGATCACCTACGGGGCGATGTTCCTCATCGGCGGCGCCATCGCCGCGGCGAGCGTGGTCGTCATCCAGGTGGGCGTGCGGCGGTTCTGACCCGAGGGCTCATTCGCAGGCGCCGGGAAACCGGCTCTTCGGACATCTTCTGGTGGGAGTCATTAGACAAGGCGAGGAGCATGCACAGCAGGTGGTTGTGCTGGTTGCGGAGCCCTTTCGCGAGACGTCGGTGGAGCTCGATGATCCCGTTGACGGCCTCGGTGCCTCCGTCGTGCGCGGCTGGTGGTGAAGTACGCGAGGAACGCGTCACCCCATCGGTGGCGGGACCGGCCCAGATGGGTGGTCTCGGGGGATCGGGCAGGTGTGGAATGCGTCGGCGACCTTCTCGGGGCGATCCGCCGCCCGGCGGCGAGGTCCTTCTGGTGGTAGGCGGAACGTAGTTGCTGGGCGCACTGCCACGCGACGAACACCTCGTCGTGGGCGGGGTCGGTCTCGATGGCCGCGACCAGCCGGGCGCGCTGCTTGTCGGTGAGGTTCTCGGCCCCGGCGCGCAAGATAGTCTGGATCCCGTAGAGCGGGTCGCCGGTCCGACCGCGATGCCCGAGGGTGTCCTGCTGGACGCGGCGGCGGACCTCGTCGACCGCGGCGGTGCCGCGTTTCACGACGTGGAACGCGTCCAGCACGGCCATGGCGTCTTCAAACTGGTCGTCGATCACGGTCGTGTCCCCGGCGAACAGGTCCAACACACCACCAGCGCGTTCCGACGGAACACATCACCGCGTCCGGCGAGCCAGGATGCGTAGGCCTTCCAGAAACGGCCGGGCACCAGGTCCGGCAGCCTCGCCGGCGACCGACCCAGCGCCGCACGATGGGCACCCAGTCGAGGACGCGAGGCTCGAGACCGTGACCACCAGCAGCAGCCCATCGCCGCGGTCGACGTCCTCGACATGGACACCATCAAGACCGAGCAGAAGATCGCAGCGAGAACACGCGCCGAAGGCAGAGCATCCTGTCGGCCTGCCCGATCCCCGAGATCGCACGCCTGGGCCGCACCCTCCGCCGCTGGCGAGCCGCGTTCCTGGCCTACTTCACGACCGGACGATCATCGAACGGCGGAACTGAGGCCGTGAACGGGATCATCGAGCTGCACCGTCGCCTCGCCCGCGGCTTCCGCAACCGCGACAACTACCGGCTCCGCATGCTCCTCGCCGCCGGCGGACTCACCCCATGACCCCCACCGGATGTCCGAAGAGCCGCTAATGTCCATACATGAAACTTTATGTAAGATGTGAGCATGTCTTAACCGCCCGAAAGGTGAACAGCCATGGCAATCATCCGACCCGTATCCGACCTGCAGCGCAAGGTCGGCGAGCTAACCCGGCTCGCCAAGGAAACGAAGGAGCCCATATACCTCACCAAGAACGGCGCCGAGCATCTCGTGCTCATCGACTTCGACGAGTTCGAGCGCCTGGCGAAGCTCGCCGGAAGAAGCGAGGCGAGGCGGCCATGAGCGGAACCTACGACTACTCATTCGTGAAAATGAACGAGGAGGACACGAAGCTGAAGCTCATAACGCCCGCCGTCGAGAAGGCCGGGTGGGACAAGATGAGGCAGATGTTCTGCGAGTACTCCTACACCGACGGGGAGATCATCGTGCGGGGAAAGATGACGACCCGTGGCAAGCGCAAGAAGGTCGACTACCTGCTCATGCACCAGCGCGACGTCCCCATCGCGGTCATCGAGGCCAAAGATACGCAGCACACGGTCGGGGCGGGCATGCAGCAGGGCATAGGCTACGCTGTGGACCTGCGCGTACCCTTCGTCTACAGTTCGAACGGCAAGGGCTTCCTGGAGCACGACATGATGACGGGAGCCGAGAGGGAGCTCCCCATGGACAGGTTCCCGAGCCCGGACGAGCTGTGGGCGCGCTACTCGAGGCAGGACGGGCTCACGGACGAGGGCGAGGAGATCGTCGAGGCCCCTTATTACCACGACTACGGCTCTCTGACGCCGCGCTACTACCAGAGAAACGCCGTTAACGAGACAATCCGAGCCATCGCTCACGGCCAACGCCGCATCCTGCTCGTCATGGCGACGGGCACCGGGAAGACGTTCACCGCGTTCCAGCTGGTCCACCGCCTCCGCGAGAGCCGCACCGTGCGCAAGGTGCTCTACCTCGCGGACCGCAACGTCCTCGTAGACCAGACCATCACCGGCGACTTCAAGCCCCTGGAGAAGGTGACCACGAAGGTCAAGGGCCGCACGCTGGACAGCGCCTACGAGGTGTACTTCAGCCTCTACCAGCAGCTCGTGGGCGAGGACGGCGAGGAGATATTCCGCGCCTTCGACCCGTCGTTCTTCGACCTCGTCATCGTGGACGAGTGCCACCGGGGCTCTGCCAAGGCGGACTCCGCCTGGCGCAAGATCCTCGAGTACTTCAGCGGCGCCATCCAGATCGGCATGACCGCCACCCCCAAGGAGACCGAGGAGGTCTCCAACATCGACTACTTCGGCGAGCCGGTCTACACCTACAGCCTCAAGCAGGGCATCGAGGACGGATTCCTCGCCCCCTACAAGGTCATCAGGCCGAAGCTCGACATCGACGTCTACGGCTGGCGCCCGGCAAAGGGCCAGCTCGACGACAACGGCGAGCCCATCGAGGACCGCGTGTACTCGATAACCGACTTCGACCGCAATATAGTCGTGAAGGAGCGCACGGAGACCGTCGCCGCTAAAATCACGGAGTTCCTGAAGGGCACCGACCGTTACGCCAAGACCATCGTGTTCTGCGTCGATATCGACCACGCGGAGCGTATGAGGCAGGCCCTGGTCAACTGCAATAGGGACATCACCAAGGACCATCCGACCTATGTCATGCGCATAACCGGCGACAGCGCCGAGGGCAAGGCGCAGCTGGACAACTTCATGGACCCGGACGAGAAGTACCCGACCATCGTCACCACCTCGAAGCTGCTCACCACGGGGGTCAACTGCAAGACCTGCAAGGTCATCGTCCTCGACAACCTCTTCGGCGAGCAGGGCATGACCGAGTTCAAGCAGATCATCGGGCGAGGGACCCGCATCAAGGAGGACTACGGGAAGCTCTACTTCACCATCCTCGACTTCCGCAACGCGAGCCGCCTCTTCGCCGACCCCGCGTTCGACGGCGAGCCGGTGCAGATATACGAGCCGCCCGAGGAGGACTCCATCGTCCCTCCCGACGAGCCGGATGGGCAGGAACCTGAAGAGACCCCGTCGGACTTCAACTCCGAGGGAGACGGAGAGTCCGACGATACCAACGACGACCGCGTCAAGTACTACGTGCACGGCGTCCCGGTCACCGTGGTCTCGGAGCGCGTCGAGTACTACTCGGACGACGGCGGACTGGTCACGGAGAGCCTCAAGGACTACACGCGCAGGAACATCCTCGGCCAGTACGACTCCCTCGACCACTTCCTCAAGGCATGGAACGAGGAGGACCGCAAGCAGGCCATCATCAACGCCCTGCGCGACGAGGGCGTGTTCCTGGACGCGCTGCGCGAGGAGTCCGGCCAGGAGCAGATGAGCGACTTCGACCTCATCTGCCACATCGCCTACGACCAGAAGCCCCTCACGCGCTCCGAGCGCGCGAACAACGTGGAGAAGAGGGGCTACCTCTACGAGTACAACGAGATGGCGCGGCGCGTGCTCGACACGCTGCTGGACAAATACGCCAACTCGAACCTCGTCGACCTAGCCGACACCCATATCCTCGACCTCGAGGAGTTCCAGGAGTTCGGCAGCCCCATGCGCATCGTGAAGGCGTTCGGCGGCAAGAAGAAGTACCTCGAGGCCGTGCACGAGCTCGAACGCGAGCTCTACTCCGCCTAGCAAACGAGAAGGAGAACCTGAATGGCACTTGGCACCCTGGTCAAGGCCCTGCAGAACATCATGCGGAAGGACGCCGGCATCAACGGCGACGCGCAGCGCATCGAGCAGATGACGTGGATGTTCTTCCTCAAGGTCTACGACGCCAAGGAGGAGGAGTGGGAGTTCCACGACGACTCCTACGAGTCCGTGATCCCCGAAGAGCTGCGCTGGCGCAGCTGGGCGGTGGATTCCAAGGACGGCGAAGCGCTCACCGGCCCCGAGCTCCTCGACTTCGTGAACAACAGGCTGTTCCCCGGTCTAGCGGGTCTCGACTTGCCAGAGGGTGCTCCGCTGTCCCAGGTCATCGTGAGGCAGGCGTTCACGGACGCCAACAACTACATGAAGGACGGCGTTCTGCTGCGCCAGGTGGTCAATGCGATCGACGACGCGGTCGACTTCACGGAGTACAAGGAGCGGCACGCCTTCGGCGAGATCTACGAGACGATCCTCAAGGACCTGCAGAGCGCCGGCAACGCGGGCGAGTTCTACACGCCCCGCGCCGTCACTGACTTCATGGCCAGGATGGTCGACCCCAGGCTCGGCGAGAGCGTCGCGGACTTCGCCTGCGGCACCGGCGGGTTCCTCACCTCGGCGCTCAAGCTCCTCGAGGAGCAGGTGGAGACCCCTGCGGACCGCGAGGTCTACTCCCGGAGCGTCTACGGCATGGAGAAGAAGCAGCTGCCCTACCTGCTGTGCGTCACCAACTTGCTGCTCCACGACATCGACCAGCCCAGGATCTTCCACGGCAACTCGCTCGACCGCGATGTGCGCGAGTACCGGCATGAGCCCGACGGCCTCTTCGACGTGGTGCTCATGAACCCGCCCTACGGGGGAAGCGAGAACGATGCGATCAAGAACAACTTCCCCGTGGCGCTGCGCAGCTCCGAGACGGCTGACCTGTTCCTCGCGCTCATCCTCTACCGGCTGAAGGAGCACGGCCGCGCGGCGGCGATCGTTCCCGACGGCTTCCTGTTCGGGTCCGACGGCGCAAAGGTCGAGCTCAAGCGCCGCCTGCTGGAAGAGTCAAACCTGCACACCATCGTGCGCATGCCCCAGAGCGTGTTCGCGCCGTACACGAGCATCACCACCAACATCCTGTTCTTCGAGAACGGCAGGCCCTCCGAGGGCGTGTGGTTTTACCGCATGGACATGCCAGAGGGCTACATGCACTTCTCGAAGACCAAGCCCATCAGGCTGGAGCACTTCGACCCCGTAATCGAGTGGTGGAACAATCGCAGGGAAATCGACGAGGACGACCACCCCAAGGCGCATTTCTACACTCCAGAGGAGCTGAAGGAAGGCGGCTACAACTTCGACTTGTGCGGCTACCCGCATGAGGAAGAGGAGATCCTGCCGCCCGACGAGCTCATCAAGAACTACAAGGCGGAGCGCGAGCGACTAGACGCGGAGATCGACGCCAGGCTGAGCGAGATCTGCAGCATCCTCGGAATCGAGCTCTAGATGAAGGCACAGGACCTGAAGAACTCCATCCTCCAGCTGGCCGTGCAGGGCAAGCTGGTGCCCCAGGATCCCTCCGACGAGCCCGCAGGCGAGCTCCTCGAGCGCATCCGCGAAGAGCGCGCGGAGCTCATCGAGCAGAAGAAGATCAGGAGGCCCAAGGGCGGGGAGTCGGTGATCTACCGCGAGGGCAATAGCTGGTTCGAGCGTTGCGGCAAGTCCGAGCCCGCCTGCATCGACGACGAGATCCCCTTCGACATCCCGGAGAGCTGGGAATGGGCACGGCTGGAAACCGTCACATCCTACATTCAAAGAGGTAAATCACCGAGATACTCCAGCATCGAAAAATACCCAGTTGTCGCACAAAAATGCAATCAATGGTCAGGGTTCTCCCTGAAGCTGGCGAAATTTATCGATCCAGATACCGTAGCTTCATATGCGGAGGAGCGAATTCTAAGGGATGGTGACCTGCTTTGGAACTCGACCGGCATCGGGACATTAGGCCGCATGGCTGTATACGACTCGCATGTAAACAAATACGGATGGGCCGTCGCGGATAGCCACGTAACCGTCATAAGAACGAAGGAGAGTTGGCTGGACTTCCGTTTCGCATATCTATACTTTGCGGGGCCGTCGGTTCAGCTAAGGATTGAGGACCAAGCGAGTGGTAGCACCAAACAGAAGGAACTGGCACAGGAAACGGTACGGAACTATCTCATCCCCATTCCGCCCATTGAAGAGCAGCGACTCATCGTCGAGAAGGTAAACGAGCTCATGCCGTTGGTCGAGGAGTACGGGAGGCTCGAGGACGCGCGAGAGAAGCTGGACGCTGAGCTCCCGGACCGTCTGCGCAAATCCGTGCTGCAGCTTGCCGTCGAGGGCAAGCTGGTACCCCAGGACCCCTCCGACGAGCCCGCGGGCGAGCTCCTCGAGCGCATCCGTGGGGAGCGCGGCGAGCTCGTGAAGCAGAAGAAGATCAGGAACCCCAAGGGCAGGGAATCGGTGATCTACCGCGAGGGCGGCAGCTGGTACGAGCGCCGCGGCAAGTCCGAGCCCGTCTGCATCGACGACGAGATCCCCTTCGACATACCGGAGAGCTGGGAATGGGCTAGGCTGGAAAGTCTCTGCAGGGTAATTGTCGATTGTCCTCACTCAACACCACAATATCTTGCGAACGAAACTGGATACATTGCCATAGACACCAACTGCATTGACGACAGGTGGCATCAGACAGATGGGCGTAACTTATCTAAAGAGTCATATGAATCACGTGTTAGTAAATACGTACCGCAAATCGGTGACATAGTGTTTACGCGGGAAGGTTCCATAGGCCGTTCGGTGATACTTGCTAGAGAAAACGTTTGCCTCGGGCAACGTGTAATGCTTATGAGCACTGAACCGTATGCTCTTTATAACAAGTATTGCCAAATAGTTCTGTCCTCTGCATATGCTTGGTTAATCTACAAGAAGGCAAACGTGGGAACTGGCGTAAAACACATTAATGTCGCGACAGTGAAGTCTCTACTTGTTCCCATCCCGCCTCTTGCCGAACAGCGGCGCATCGTCGAGAAGGTGGACCAAATCATGAAGCTGATAGGAGCCTAACGCATGGGCAAGGAACTGTTCGATAACATCCCTAGCAAGGTCGAGGACCTACTCCGAGACGTGGAGCTGGGAAAGCTAGGCCTCCCCGACCTGCAGAGGCCCTTCGTCTGGCCCGACAGCAAGGTAAGGAACCTCCTCGATTCGATGCTCAAGGGCTATCCCATCGGCTACATCATGCTCTGGTCGTCGCCGGACGAGTACGACAACGCTAAGCAGATCGGCGACAACGATAAGACCTACAAGGAGCCCGACGACCTGGTCATCGACGGCCAGCAGAGGCTCACGGCCCTGCTGGCGGCGCTCCATGGGACGAAGGTCCGGGATAAGAACTACCAGGAGCGGACGATAAGGATATCGTTCAACCCGCTCACCAGGGAGTTCGCGGTCTGGACGCAGGCGTACGAGAGGAACACGGAGTGGATCAGCTCCGTGAGCTCGGTATTCGAGGCGGACAGGGACCACTCCGTGTCCAAGTTCCGCAAGGCCTTCATCAGGCAGGCCAACGAGGGACGGGAGAGGAACGGCAGGCCCGCGCTGACCGACGAGGAGGAGGACCTGATCGAGGAGAACCTCAACGACCTCCTCAACCTAGGGATATACACGCTCCCGACGCTGAAGATAAACTCGAAGGCCGACGAGGAGGACGTGGCGGAGATCTTTGTCCGCGTGAACTCTGGCGGGACCAAGCTCACCGAGAAGAACTTCATCGAGACGCTCCTCGCGGTGTTCGACAACGAAGTGCACGCGCGCATAGACAGGTTCTGCGCGGAATCCCGCATCCCGAAGGACGGGACCGCTTACAACCAGATTATCGAAGTCGACCCGTCGCACCTCATCAGGATCGCCGTCGGAGTCGGCTTCAGGCGCGCCCGTCTCAAGTACGCCTACATGCTCCTGAGAGGCAAGGACCTGACGACCGGGATTACTTCGGCAGAGACGCGCAAGGAGAACCTAGGAAAGTTCAAGGATGCCCTCGACCTCGCTCTCAACCTCAACAACTGGCACGCCTTCCTCAACCTGTTCGGTAAGGCGGGGTACCTGAAAGGAAGCATCGTCGCCTCGACCAATGCGGTGGTGTTCAGTTACGTCCTGTACCTCATCGGCAAGTACGACTACAAGGTCCCGGCGTTCGAGCTGAACAAAGTCATCACCAAGTGGATCTTCATGGCCACCATCACCGGCTTCTACACCGGGTCAACGGAATCAGAGGTCGAAAAGCAGTTCGCCGACTTGCGAGAGGTGACAACGCCGGAAAGCTTCGTGCCCTATCTGGAATCGACCATCGCAACCAGGTTCACAGACGACTTCTTCACCTACAGCCTGCCGAGCAGTCTCGAGGGTTCGTCGGCAAACTCGCCGTCATGGTTCGGCTACGTTGCTTCTCTGATTGTCTTGGGCATGCCCATGCTGTTCAGCACGTCGCCGCTTGCCCAGTATTTCACCATCGGCGCAAGCGGGAAGAAGAACGCAATCGACAAGCACCACATCTTCCCGAAGAACTACCTGACGAAGATCGGCTACGACAACGATCGCGAACGGAACCAGATAGCAAACTTCACTTACCTCGACTACAACACGAATATCGAGATTGGCGACAAAGCTCCAGCCGAATATGTCTCAGCTTACAGGGAAAAGCTCGGCGAAGAGGGATACGCAAAATCCTGCAGGGACAACGCACTCCCCCTCGATTTCGAAAACCTCGAGTACCCTGACTTCCTCGCCCAAAGAAGAGTACTCATGGCAAACATCGTGAAGAAAGCGTACGAAAAGCTTTGTGAGTAGTGTCTAGAACCTATCGCCTTGTTTTCTGGTTCCCAATTCCAATACTTGGTTCCCAAACGGTTCCGAAATAAATCAACCCACCGAGAACACCACAAGGTAACAGGCGCACTCACGCACACCTAAAACAAAGAAGCGGCTAGGTAGAAACGTTCATCTACCTAGCCGCATTTTGCTATCTGAACTGCGGAAATCCGCTTGCTTGCCATTGTCCCGCAAAAGCCGGTGCCATTGCGGAGCACCTAGAAGCAATTCGGTTCAGTCAGGATAACTAATACACTTTTTACTGTGTATTATTCCCACTCGATGGTGCCCGGCGGCTTGCTCGTCACGTCGAGCACGACGCGGTTGATCTCTCGCACCTCGTTGGTGATGCGGTTGGAGATCACCGAGAGCACGTCGTACGGCACGTGGGCCCAGTCGGCGGTCATCGCGTCCTCGCTCGTGACGGGGCGCAGCACGATCGGGTGCCCGTACGTGCGGCTGTCGCCCTGCACGCCCACCGAGTGGACGTCGGCGAGCAGCACGACCGGGCACTGCCAGATCTCATCGTCGAGGCCAGCCCGGGTCATCTCCTCGCGGGCGATGGCGTCGGCCTCGCGGAGGATCGCGAGCCGCTCGGGCGTGACCTCGCCGATGATGCGGATGGCCAGCCCTGGCCCCGGGAACGGCTGCCGGCTGACGATCACCTCGGGCACGCCGAGCTCGCGGCCGATCTCACGCACCTCGTCCTTGAACAGGGTGCGCAGCGGCTCGACGAGCTCGAACTGCAGGTCCTCCGGCAGCCCGCCGACGTTGTGGTGGCTCTTGATGTTCGCCGCGCCGTCACCACCGCCGGACTCGACGACGTCCGGGTACAGCGTGCCCTGCACGAGGTAGCGGATCGGCTGCCCGTCGGCGGACGCCTCGTTCTGCAGGTCGCGCGCAGCACGCTCGAACGCCCGGATGAACTCCCGGCCGATGATCTTGCGCTTGCGCTCCGGCTCGGTCACCCCGGCCAGCTCGCCGAGGAACTGCGCCGAGGCGTCGACGGTCACCAGACGGATGCCGGTGGCGGCGACGAAGTCCTCCTGCACCTGCTTGACCTCGTCCTTCCGCAGCAGACCGTGGTCAACGAAGATGCACGTCAGCTGGCTGCCCACCGCGCGCTGCACGAGCGCGGCGGCCACGGCGGAGTCGACGCCGCCCGACAGACCGCAGATGACCCGGTGGTCGCCGACCTGTGCGCGGATGCGCTCCACCTGCTGGCCGATGACGTTCTCGCTCGTCCAGGTGGGCTCGAGCCCCGCGCCATGGTAGAGGAAGTTCTCGAGCGTCTGCTGCCCGAGCGGGGTGTGCAGCACCTCGGGGTGCCACTGCACGCCGTACAGTCGCAGCGACGGATCCTCCATCGCCGCGACCGGGGCGCCGGCCGTGTGCGCGAGCACGGTGAAGCCCTGCGGCGCAGCCTGCACGGCCACACCGTGGCTCATCCACACGGACTGGTGCTCGGGCGAGCCGGCGAGCAGCGTCCCCGGCTCGGTCACCGTCGCATCCGTGTGCCCGTACTCGCCGACGGCGGCCCGGTCGACGACGCCGCCCAGCGCGTACGACATCGCCTGGAAGCCGTAGCAGATGCCGAACACCGGCACGCCGGCGGTGAACAGCGCCGGGTCCACACGCGGGGCGCCGTCCTCGCACACGCTCGCCGGCCCGCCGGAGAGGATGATCGCCGCAGGGTGTCGGGCGAGGATGCGCTCGACGCTCCACGAGTGCGGCACGACCTCCGAGTACACGTGCGCCTCGCGCACGCGGCGGGCGATCAGCTGCGCGTACTGCGCCCCGAAGTCGATGACGAGCACCGTTGGGGTGTCTCGCCCGGGTGCTGCCCGGTCAGGCTGTGTCACCGTGGTCTCTCCTGCTCTCTTCATGTGGTGGGTGGATGTCTCGACAGCTCGTGTGGTGGCTGCCTCAGCTGCTCATGTGAGTGCGCCCGGACGACCGGCCGGCGACGCGCGTGGCGGATGCCACGTGCGGCTCAGCGAGGCTCCCTCGCCGCGGCGTCGGAGGCGGCGGTCTCAGGGGCTGCCCCTCCGGGATCTGACCCGGTGCCGTCAGCCGCAGCCGACCCGGCAGTCGCGGCGTCGGCGGCGACCTGCGCGCGCAGTGCGGCGATCGCGGTGTCATGCTCCTCGGCGCGCCGGTTCGCATCAGCGAGGTCGCGGCGGGCGCGAGCGGACATGAAGTGCTCGACGATGAACGACAGGAACGGCACCACGCCGCCCAGTGCGATGAGGATGAAGTTCTTCAGCGGCCAGCGCAGCAGCGTCCACAGCCGGAAGTCGGCGATCAGGTACACCACGTACAGCCACCCGTGCACGATGAGCACGCCGATCGAGAGGTTCACACCCTGCGCGCTCTCGACGAACACCGGGTCGGCCGAGACCAGCTGCACCCCGTGCTGCGTGTTCGCGAACACCTCGTAACCGTAGCCGTCGTGCCAGGGCACGTACTTGAGCACCATCTCGGCGACGAGCAGCAGCAGGAACACGCCGGTGACATAAGCGAAGACGCTGTAGAACCGGATCGCACCGGGGAGACGCCGCCGGTCGCGAGCCGGCAGGATGGGCTTGCGGGTCATGGCATCCATCCTAGCGTCCGTTCTCTGCCACGCCCGATGACGAACGTCCCTCGTCGGCCGCGCCGCGATTCGCGACCCGGCGCAGCAGTTCGAGCTCCTCGCGTTCCTGGTCGGCGTGCGCGTGCAGCTGTTCGTACTCGTCGCGGCCGAGCCGCCACCACAGGTACAGCGTGAACAGGGCGAACACGGCCCACTCGAGTGCGTAGAAGATGTTGAGCCAGTTGACCTGCGTCTGCGTCGACGGCGGCGGCGAGTAGATCGTGGTCACCTCGTCGGCGAGCGCTGCAGGCAGCCCGTCATTGACGATGGCGAAGTCGTCGTGCCAGGGCAGGCCGGTGTCGGGCCAGCGGTTGACGAGCTCGGCGGCGGCCATGACGGTGGGTCGGTACGCCGCGGCGGTCGTCTGCCGGATCTCCACGCCCTCGTAGGGCATGATGCGGGCGGTCACCGTGAGCGTCGTGCCAGCGTCGGCGAGCCGGGCCACGTCGTCGCGCACGCCGTCGGCGGCCTGCGCGTTGGGACTCCAGCCGAGGGCGACCGGCAGCACGCCGGGGCCGTCCGGGGAGTCGACGCGCAGACCGACGATCGTCCAGGCGCCGACCGTGCCCTGCTGGTCGCGCTGGTCGACGACGTCAGCGGTGCCGGGGATCATCGTGCCGGTGAGAGTCACCCGCTGCTCGATCGCCTGAGGGTCGAGATCCCCATAGGGGTGCGGGAGCACCTGCTCGATCGGCCGCGCCTCCTCCGTGCCCCGGCTGCCGTCGTCGCCCGGGGTCACCGCGCGGGAGAGCTGCCACCAGCCGAGTCCGACGAACACGGCGACGACGACAAGCGCGGCGAGCAGCGCGCCCAGCCACTTCGGGGTGAGCAGCACCGAGAGCGTCGAGCGCGGCGGCTCACTGAGCTCGGCCTCGAGCACGTCGATGAGCGCGTCCGCCTCTGCAGAGCTCATCCGCCGCGGGACGGCGAC
The DNA here is from genome assembly GCF_008831125.1 of Pseudoclavibacter caeni. Taxonomy (GTDB): domain Bacteria; phylum Actinomycetota; class Actinomycetes; order Actinomycetales; family Microbacteriaceae; genus Pseudoclavibacter_A; species Pseudoclavibacter_A caeni. The sequence continues at coordinate 293,323 of NZ_WBKA01000003.1, forward strand.
CTCCCGACCGTCGTCCCCGGCCCGACCCGTGTCGCCGCGCGGCGCGTCCGTGACCCCGGTCACGCGGTCACGCCTCGTAGTGCGAGACCGTAACCGCGACCTTCTGGAACTCCTTGAGATCGGTGTAGCCGGTGGTGGCCATCGACTTCTGCAGGGCGCCGACGAGGTTCGTGGTGCCGGTCGCATCGTGGGCGGGGCCGAAGAGCACCTGTTCGAGCGGGCCGACACTGCCGACCGGCACGCGGCGTCCGCGGGGCAGCCGCTGGTGGCGGGCCTCAGCCCCCCAGTGGTAGCCGCCGCCGGGCGCCTCGTTCGCGCGGGCGAGAGCGGTGCCGAGCATGACCGCGTCCGCACCACAGGCAAACGCCTTCGGGATGTCGCCGGCGTGCCCGAGGCTGCCGTCGGCGATGACGTGCACGTACCGGCCGCCCGACTCGTCCAAGTAGTCGCGGCGGGCGCCGGCGACGTCGGCGACGGCCGTGGCCATCGGCGTGCGCAGCCCCAGTGTGCGCAGCGAGGACGACGTGGCTCCCCCGCCGAACCCGGCCAGCACGCCAGCCGCACCGGTGCGCATGAGGTGCAGCGCGGTCGTGTAGGTGCCGGCGCCGCCGACGATGACGGGCACGTCGAGCTCGTAGATGAACTTCTTGAGATTCAGCGGCTCGGCCGTCGACGAGACGTGCTCGGCGGAGACGGTCGTGCCACGGATGACGAACAGGTCGACGCCCGCGTCGAGCACCGTCTGGTAGAACTGCTGCGTGCGCTGGGGAGAGAGCGCCCCGGCGACCGTCACACCCGCCGCGCGGATCTCGGCGAGCCGGGCCGTGATGAGCTCGGCCTTCACCGGCTCCGCGTAGACCTCCTGCAGCACCCGACCGGCCTGGTCGTCGGTGGCCTCGCGGATGCGCCGGTAGGCGTCGCCCGGATCCTCGTACCGCGTCCAGAGCCCCTCGAGGTCGAGCACGCCCAAGCCGCCGGCGCGCCCGAGGGCGATGACCGTCTCCGGGGACGCCGCGGAGTCCATCGGCGCGCCGATGAATGGCAGGGTGAAGTCGTACGCGTCGATGCGCCAGCTGACGTCCGCGTCCCCGGCGTCGCGGGTGCGCCGGTCCGGCACGACCGCGATGTCGCTGAAGCCGTAGCCGCGACGTCCCGTCTTGCCGACGCCGATCTGCACTGTCTCGCTCATGATTCCTCGTTCACTCTCCCGGGTCGTTCCGGCCCGTCGTCACACCGTGGCGCACCCCGGCCGGGGCTCACCGGCCGTGGTAGTTCGGCGCCTCGATGACCATCTGCACGTCGTGCGGGTGGCTCTCCTTCAGACCGGCCGGGGTGATGCGCACGAACCGACCATGCTCCTTGAGCTCATCGATCGTGCGGGCGCCGACATAGAACATCGACTGCCGCAGCCCGCCGACGAGCTGGTAGGTCACCGCGGAGAGCGGACCGCGGTACGGCACCTGCCCCTCGATGCCCTCGGGGATGAGCTTGTCGTCGCTCGGCACGTCGGCCTGGAAATACCGGTCACGCGCGTAGCTGGTGCGCTGACCGCGCGTCTGCAGTGCGCCGAGGGACCCCATGCCCCGGTACTGTTTGTACTGCTTGCCGTGGTCGAAGACGAGCTCGCCCGGGCTCTCGTCGGTGCCGGCGAGCAGCGAGCCGAGCATGACGGAGTCGGCACCGGCGACGAGGGCCTTCGCGATGTCGCCGGAGTACTGCAGGCCGCCGTCGGCGATGAGCGGCACCCCGGCCGGGATCGTGGCCTTCGAGGCCTCGTAGATGGCCGACACCTGCGGCACACCCACGCCGGCGACGATGCGGGTGGTGCAGATCGAGCCCGGGCCCACGCCGACCTTCACCGCGTCCACGCCCGCGTCGACGAGCGCCTGCGCACCCTCGCGGGTGGCGATGTTGCCGCCGATGACCTGCACGTGGCGGGTCGCCGGATCGCTCTTGAGCCGCTTGATGATGTCATGCTCGCCCTTGGAGTCGCCGTTGGCGGTGTCGGTGACCAGCACGTCCACACCAGCCTCGACGAGCGCGCATGCCCGCTCCCAGGCGTCACCGAACACGCCGATCGCCGCGCCGACGAGCAGCCGGCCCGAGCCGTCCTTGCTCGCGTTCGGGTACTGCTCGGCCTTGTCGAAGTCCTTGACGGTGATGAGGCCCTTCAGATGCCCCTCGTCGTCGACGAGCGGGAGCTTCTCGATCTTGTGTGTGGCGAAGGTGCGGTAGGCGTCCTCACGGCTGATGCCGACCGGACCGGTGATCAGTTCTCCCTTCGTCATCACCTCGCGCACCTTCGTGGTGGCACGCTCGGCGACCGGCACCCAGCGGATGTCACGGTTGGAGATGATGCCCACGAGCACGTCGTGCTCGTCGACGACCGGCAGGCCGGATACCTTGAACTTCGCGCAGATGTCGTCGACCTCCTGCACCGTGGCGTCAGGGCCGGTCGACAGCGGGTCGGTGATCATGCCCGACTCGGAACGCTTGACGAGGTCGACCTGCGTGGCCTGACCCTCGATCGAGAGATTGCGGTGCAGCACGCCGATGCCGCCCTGCCGGGCGAGGGCGATCGCCAGCCGGGCCTCGGTGACGGTGTCCATCGCGGAGGACATGATCGGGATGTTGATCGTGAGCTCACGGGTCAGACGGGTCTTCGTGTCGACCTCGCTGGGGATGACGTTGGTGTGCCCCGGCAGCAGGAGGACGTCGTCATAGGTGAGACCGGTGTAGGCAAAGGGGTCGTGTGCCATTTCTTCCTTCCACGAGCGCGGTGCCACAAGTGTATCGCGCCGGCGGTCGCACCACGCCGCGGCCGGATGCGACGGGCGCGACGTCATCATGCGCCCGCTGGCACACCCGGCCCGGGCGCGTCCGAGCCGGGTGTCATGACCCGCCCGCCCCGGCCCACCGCGTAACACAGCTGACACATAGGCCGGGTAGCCTGCGAGCCACCGCCGGCGGGCGCGCCGTCCGCCGCCGGGGGCGTGCGTCCACTGCGTGCGCCGGCGACCAGAAAGGCTTCCGGCATGGTCCTGACCGCAGCGCTCCCCGCACCGGCGCCCGACGCGCTCACGCTCGCCGACGGCGGCTTCCTCGCTGACCAGCTCGCCCCGAGTCTCGTCTCCGGGGTGATCTACGGGCTCATCCTCGCCCTCGCCTCGATCGGTGTCTCGCTCATCTACGGCACCACCAGACTGAACAACTTCGCCCACGGCGACCTGGTCACCTTCGGCGGGTTCGTCGCCGTCGTCGCGATGGGCTCCGCAGCCCTGCCCGCCTGGGCCGCGGTGCTGCTGGCGTTCATCGTCGGCGGCCTGTTCGGCTGGGTGCAGGACGCCCTGCTGTGGCGTCCACTGCGCCGCCGTCGGGTCGGCGTGATCCCACTGATGATCGTCAGCATCGGTCTCTCCCTGGTGCTGCGCTACCTGTACGCCTTCCTCTTCGGCCCCGACCGCATCGTGCTGCCGGTCTCCAGCGATGCCTGGCTCGTCGTCGGAGGGGTGCGTCTGCGGATGTGGGATGTGCTGGGCTCGCTCATCGCGGTGGCCCTGCTGGTGGCCACGGCGCTGCTGCTCACCCGCTCCCGGATCGGCAAGGCGACTCGCGCAGTCGCCGACAACCCCGCCCTCGCTGCGGCCTCCGGCATCGACGTCAACCGCATCATCCGCGTCGTGTGGACGGGCGGCACGGCGCTCGCGGCGGTCGCCGGCGTGCTGCTCGCCTTCTACCAGACCCAGCAGTGGGACACCGGCGCGTCGGTGCTGCTGCTCATCTTCGCGTCGGTCGTGCTCGGCGGCCTCGGCACCGCCTACGGGGCGCTCGTCGGTGCCCTCATCATCGGCATCGCCGTCAACGTCTCGAGCCTGTTCCTGCCGGGCAGCCTCAAGTTCGTCACCGCCCTCGTGATCATGATCATCGTGCTGCTTGTCCGCCCCCAGGGGATCCTGGGGCGGCCGGAGCGAATCGGCTGAGAGGGGCATCATGGATTTCTCGTTCATCGTCCAGGCGCTCGGGGAGGTCATCTCCCCCACCACCGCGGCATACGCCCTCGCGGCGCTCGGCCTGACCCTGCACTTCGGCTACACCGGACTGCTGAACTTCGGACAGGCCGGGTTCATGGCCGTCGGCGGGTACGCGTTCGCGATCCTGTCGAACACGTTCCACATGCCGTTCATCGTCGGACTGCTCGCAGCCATCGCCGGCGCGATGGTCTTCGGCCTGCTGCTCGGCATCCCCACCCTGCGGCTGCGCGCCGACTACCTGAGCATCGTCACGATCGCTGCCGCCGAGATCATCCGTCTCGTCGCCAAGACCCCGGAGCTGTCGTGGCTGACCGGTGGCTCGGCCGGCATGGACAGCGGCGCAGACGACTTCCAGTCGTTCAACCCCTTCCCCGTCGGCCTGTACGCGATCGGCCCGCTGACGTACACCGAGGAGGACCTGTGGACGATGGTCTTCGCCTGGATCGTCGTGGCCCTGTGCGCGCTGCTCGTCTGGCGGCTCGTGCACAGCCCGTGGGGGCGGGTCGTCAAGGCCATCCGAGAGGACGAGGACGCGGTGCGCTCCCTCGGCAAGAACGTCTTCGCATACAAGATGCAGGTGCTGCTGCTCGGCGGCGTGCTCGGCGGTCTTGGCGGCATGATCTTCGTGCTGCCCCGCTCGGTGCAGCCAGACAACTTCGGCACCCAGACGACCTTCTTCCTGTGGACGATCATGCTGCTCGGCGGCGCGGCCACCGTGCTCGGCCCGATCGTCGGCTCCATGATCTTCTGGTTCGTCCTGGTCGCCACCGACGGGCTCATCTCGCTGCTCGTCAGCGAACAGCTGCTGCCCATCACCGGCGTGCAGGGCGGGCAGGTGCGCTTCATCCTCGTCGGCATCGCCCTCATGCTGCTCGTAATCTTCAGGCCCCAGGGTCTGTTCGGAAAGAAGTCGGAGGTGTACTTCAATGTCTGACCCCAGACCCGCCACACCCGGCACCGCCACCGGGCGCGCGACCGAACCGATCGCGTCCGGCGTCATCGGCCCCGGCTGCGCCAAGACCGACCCCATCGTGATCGCCGACGGCATCACCCGATCGTTCGGCGGTGTGACCGCCGTCGACGTCGAGCACCTCGAGATCCCCCGCGGGGTGATCACCGCGCTGATCGGCCCCAATGGGGCCGGCAAGACCACCCTGTTCAACCTGCTGAGCGGGTTCGACCACCCGGACTCCGGCGAGTGGTCGTTCGATGGCACGAGTCTCGCCGGAATCCCCTCGTTCAAGGTGTCGCGGCTGGGCCAGGTGCGCACCTTCCAGTTGACGAAGTCGCTGGCGATGCTCAGCGTGCTCGAGAACATGAAGCTCGGCGCGCGCGACCAGCGCGGCGAGAGCCTGTGGCGGGCGCTGTTCCCACCGCTGTGGCGGGCGCAGGAGCGCGCCATCGAGGAGAAGGCGATGGGTCTGCTCGAGACGTTCCTGCTCGACGGCAAGCGCGACGACTATGCCGCCTCGCTCAGCGGCGGGCAGCGAAAGCTGCTCGAGATGGCCCGGGCGCTGATGAGCGACCCGCAGTTCGTGATGCTCGACGAGCCGATGGCCGGGGTGAACCCCGCGCTGACCCAGTCGCTGCTGGGGCACATCGTGCGGCTGCGGGAGCAGGGCATGACCGTGCTGTTCGTCGAGCACGACATGCACATGGTGCAGGCGATCGCCGACTGGGTGGTCGTGATGGCCGAGGGGCGTGTCGTCGCCGAGGGCGTGCCCGCCGTGGTCATGAACGACCCCGCGGTCGTCGACGCCTACCTCGGCTCGAACCGCGACCGTGATCTCGGCGAGCTGGTCGCGGAGATCCGCGCCGAGCGCGGGGTACCCCGTCCCGCGGCCACGGGGGCGGTGCGCGCCACCGCCCACGCCACGCATGAGGAGGACCGATGAGCGACCACGTTCTGGAGACGACCGATCTGGTCGCCGGCTACCTGCCCGGGGTGAACATCCTCAACGGCTGCAGCGTCCACGTCGACCGCGGCGAGCTCGTGGGCATCATCGGCCCGAACGGGGCCGGCAAGTCGACCCTGCTGAAGGCGATCTTCGGCCTCGTGAACGTGCGCTCGGGCACGATCACCCTCGATGGCCGCGACATCACCGGGATGAAGCCCGACCGGCTCGTGAGCGCCGGTGTCGGCTTCGTGCCGCAGACCGAGAACGTCTTCCCGCGGCTGACCATCCGCGAGAACCTCGAGATGGGCTGCTATCAGAACCCGCGCCTGTTCGGCGAGCGGCTCGAGTTCGTCGCCGGGCTGTTCCCGGAGCTCGCCTCACGGCTTGGCCAGCGCGCCGGCGGCCTCTCCGGCGGTGAGCGACAGATGGTCGCGATGTCCCGGGCCCTCATGATGGACCCGCAGGTGCTGCTGCTCGACGAGCCCTCGGCCGGCCTCTCCCCCGTCCGTCAGGACGAGACGTTCCTCAACGTCGCCCGCATCAACGCGGCCGGGGTGAGTGTGCTCATCGTCGAGCAGAACGCCCGGCGCGCGCTGCAGATCTGCGACCGTGGGTACGTGCTCGACCAGGGGCGCGACGCCTACGTCGGCCCGGGGCACCAGCTGCTGGAGGATCCGGAGGTCGTGCGCCTGTATCTTGGCACGCTCGCCGAGGACCACACCGCCGGCTGAGCCCCCACACCGGCACCGCGCCTGACCATCCGGGCCACGGACGGATGCCGGGCCGTCCCCGCCGCAGACACGGACGAGCGGGCGGCCCCGGGAGAACCCCGGGAACCGCCCGCTCGCGATCAACCGTGCGACGCGCCGTGGCGTCAGTCGGCCGTGACCTCCTCCTGGCGCTCGAACGAGGTCTTGTTCGACGCGTCCGAGACCTTGTAGAACGAGATCGTGGCCTTCGTCACGTCGCCGTTGTCATCGAAATCGATCGGGCCGGAGAACCCGTCGTAGTCGATGTCGGTGCCGTCCTTGACCAGCTTCGCGCACTCCTCGAACGAGGTGCACTTCGTGCCATCCGCGGAGACCGACTGCAGGTTGTCCTTGATCGTGGTGCCGTCGGTGGCACCACCCTGGAGCGCGGCGAGCGCGGCGACGATCGTCGCGTCGTAGACCTCCGGGGCGTACACGGTCGAGGTGAGATCCTGCCCCGCTTTCTCCTTCACACGGTTGAGGAAGTCGTCGAGCCCCTCGTACGGGCCGGGCTGCGAGAACGTCGCCCCCTTGATAGAAATGTCGCCCTCCTTCATGATGCCGTTGTTGCCGTCGGTGCCGTACAGCTTCGAGAAGTCAAAGCCAGCGGTCTGCAACGTCTGCACCATGCCCTTGAACTGGTCGAACGAGATCGCGACCAGGGCGTCCGGATCGTCGGCGATCGCCTTCTGCGTCTCAGACGAGATGTCCTTGGCCGCCGGGTCGAACGAGACCTCCTCGACGGTGGCGCCGCCCGCCTCGACGGCGTTCTTGACCGCGTCCTTCAGCCCCGAGCCGTAGGTGTCGTTCTGGTAGATGATCGACACCTTCTTGGCGCCATCCTTGATGATCTGGCCGCCCAGGCTCTTGCCCTGCAGCAGGTCGGAGGGCGCGGTGCGCCAGTAGTAGCCGCCGTTGTCGTCGATGGTCGTGAAGTCCGGCGAGGTGTTCGACGGCGAGATCTCCACGACCTGCCGCTTCGTCACCGTCGGGATGATGTTCTTCGAGGCGGCCGAGGAGGCGGCGCCGATGATAACCGAGTCCTTCTCGATCAGCGACTTCGCCGCGGTCAGCGCCGTGTCCGTGGTGGAGTCGCCCTCGTCCTTCACCTCGGTGTTCACGGTGATGCCCGCATCGGCCTTGTTGATGTCGTCCGCCGCGAGCTCGAAGCCCGCGGTCAGCGTCGGCGCCATGAACGACAGGGTGCCGGTCTGGGGGAACACCGCCCCCATGTTCAGCGTGCCGCTGTCACCGCTGCCGCTGCCACCGGACGACTTCGCGCATCCGGTGAGCGCGACTGCGGCGACCACGCCGACCGCGACGAGCTGTGCGCTGCGGCGCGCGAACGCCGAGCCCTTCTTCTGGGGAATGGGACTGCGTGTCATGTCTGCTCCTGCTTCCTTCGACCCGGGTCGTGCACCCGTGTCGTTTTCTGACCGTACGGAACCCGGATTTCATCAGTGTGTCCGGATGTTTCGCAGGCGTTTCGCAGCAGGCTCACAGCACTTGGCGAGGCGGACGTGACAGGGGTCTGCCTCCGTCGCGACGACCGCCCGCCGTCCTCGCGACGCGCGGGACGGCACCGCCGGGGACGCCGCCGACCGCTCAGACCGCCCCGGCGCCGCGACCGCGGGCCGCCGCAGACGCGACGAGGGGCGTGTGCCTGATGCGCACGCCCCTCGTCGTCGGGCCAGCAGCCCGGATCACCTGAGTCAGTCGACCACGGCAAGCAGGTCGCGGGCCGACAGCACGAGGTACTCCTCGCTGCCGAGCTTGACCTCGGTGCCGCCGTACTTGCTGAAGAGGACCTTGTCGCCCACCTTGACGTCGACCGGCACGCGATTGCCGTTGTCGTCGACGCGCCCCGGGCCGACCGCCACGATCTCCGCGGTGCTCGGCTTCTCCTTGGCGGTGTCGGGGATGACCAGCCCCGACTCGGTGGTCTGCTCCTGCGCGACCAGCTTGACGACGACACGATCCTCGAGTGGCTTGATGGAAACCGACACTTGTGACCTCTTCCTTCTCGTCCAGCGCTTCTGGACTGGATGAACACAATCTGAGGCACCCCGGTGGGTGCATAAAGAACTGTAGCCACGAGTTAGCACTCGTGCAAGCGGAGTGCTAATCGCGTCCCCAGACCCGACACCCGGCCGCGCGGAACGCGCCCGGCCGGCGTGGGATAATCGGCGGATGACCCCGGATGACGCGCGCAGACTGCTCACACCCGACGCGCTCGCCCTGCTCGGGGCACTGCACGAGCCCGCCGATGACGCAGACGCGCTCACGCTGTCGACGAGGCTCCACCGCAAGGGCCATGACCCGGCGCTGATCGCCGCACTCATCACCCAGCTGCGCCTGCGCCGGCGGATGCGAGAGCGGATCGGCCCGGCCGCCGACCGGATGCTGCTCACCGACGACGGGGTGCAGCAGGCCACACGGCTTGTCGTCGCCGCGGCACACGCCGGGCGGATGCGACGGGCCGGGATCACGCGGGTCGCCGACCTCGGCTGCGGACTCGGCGTCGACTCCCTCGCCTTCGCCGCGGCCGGGCTGGGGGTGCTCGCGGTGGACGCGGACCCGGTCACCGCCGCGCTGGCGGCCTGGAACCTGGCCGTGTGGCCCGGCGTCGTCGTGCGCGAGGGCCGCGCCGAGGACGTCGACCTCGTCGCGGAGCTCGGCCCGGCTGGGCTGGCAGACGGCGCCGCGAGCGCCGAGCCGGCCGCCACGGCCTCCAGCGGTGCGGCGGCCCCGCGTCGGGGCGCCGTGTTCCTGGACCCGGCCAGGCGCGTCCACGAACGCGGCGGCACCCGGCGCACATGGAATCCGGACGAGTTCTCCCCCGCCCTCGACTGGGCGTTCGACGTCGCGGACCGCTGGCCGACCGGCATCAAGCTCGGCCCCGGACTGCCGCACGAGCTCGTGCCGGCCGGGCTCGAGGCCGAGTGGGTCTCCGACCGGGGCGCGGTCGTCGAGGTCGCCCTGTGGTCCGGCCCGCTCGCCGAGGCGCTCGGCCGCCGCAGCGCCCTGCGCCATGACGAGACCGGCTGGCACCGGGTGGTCGCCGAGGGGGCAGACCCCATGGTCGGCCCGGTCGGCGCGCACCTGTACGAGCCGGACGGCGCGGCGATCCGCGCCCGCGCCCTCGGCACCCTCGCCCGGCGGCACGGGCTGCACACGATCGACCCGACGATCGCCTGGCTGTCGGACGCGGCGGGGGCGCCGCCTGTTGACGATCCGTTCCTGCGCCGCCATCGCGTCCTGCGCACGCTGCCGTTCGACCGGCGGACGCTGCGTCGGGCCGTGCGCGAGCTGGCCGGCCCGCTCGGCGCCAGACGGGTCACGGTGAAGAAGCGCGGCGCCGACCTGGACCCCGCCGCCCTCGCCCGGGACCTCTCGAGGGTCGCCGTCCGCGAGGCGGGGCGGACGGGCGGGACGGGCACCGCGGCGCGCACGGATCGACCCGAGCCGGCGGCGACAGCGGCCGATCCCGCCGCCGGGATGCGCGCCGACGAGCTCGTCGTGATCGTCACCCGGGCCGCGGGCCGGCACGTCGCCGTGCTCGCCGTGCGCGACTGAGCGGCGCGGTCGGGCACGCCCCGGCGGGACGATCCCCACAGACGGGACGCGCCCGCCGACGCGACGCGATACCCGTCAGGATGGGACGTCGGGGTCAGGCCTGGAACTCGTCGAACTCCTGGTTCAGCTGCTGCAGCTGGTCCGGCGGCAGCACGCCGTCGAATGCCGTGGGGTCGTTGAGCAGGATCACCACGAGCACGACGGCCAGCACGAGGAGCAACAGGCCGATGATCGCCGTGATGTACCCCATCACGAGCCCGGCCAGGGCCATGCCCCGCCCCTGCGCGCCCGTGCGACGGGTGCGGCGCAGACCGATGTGCCCGCAGACGATCGCGGCGATGCCCGGCAGCCCGAACAGCTGCAGGAAGGTCACCACGGAGAAGATGCCGAGCACGAGGCTTGCGACGGAGACTCCATCGGTGCGCTGGCCTGCGGGCAGCATCGGCCCGGAGGACTGGTCGTAGCGCGGCGAGGGCACAGGGCCCGACGGCCATTCCCCCGGCTGCTGGACGCCATGCTGCGCGGCCCCATAGGACTCGCCGACCCGTGGATCTGCACCGGACGCGGCGGAGACGTACCGGCTCGGGTCATAGGTCTGGCCGATGCCTGACGGCGCGCCTGACGCGTCGCCCTGTCCCGTGGCGGCGCCGGCCGGGATGGCGCCGTTCGCGGCCGAGACCGGGGATGCGGCGGGCCCGGCCGCCGCACCCGACTCGGCTGCCCGTGCGGCCTGGCCCTCAGGGCCATACCCGGGCGCGTACAGCCCGTACTTCGGCGCGGGGCGCGGACGGGAGAGATCCGGGCGATCGCCCTGATCGGCGTTCGATCCGGCTGGGGTGGTGCTGTCGTCGTTCATCGCAGCGAGTCTAGCCGGTGCGTCTGTGCACGGGCCCGATGCGACGGCGCGGCGCGTGCCAGACCTCGACGAGGCCCGCCCCGATCTGGTCAGTCCGCCCGCGGGGCGACGTACGTGTCGGTCACCGGCAGCGACGAGTCCGGCCCGAAGTCGAGTCCGGTCGGCGGCTTCCCGGCGAGCACGAGCTGCGCGCCGAGCGAGGCGATCATCGCTCCGTTGTCCGTGCACAGCGACAGCTTCGGAATGCGCAGCGTGACGCCCGCTCTGGCACACCGTTCGGCGGCCACCTCGCGCAGTCGGGCGTTGGCGATGACGCCGCCGCCGAGCAGCAGCCGGGGCACGCCGAGATCGGCGCAGGCCCGCAGCGCCTTGGTGATCAGGACGTCCACGACCGCGTCCTGGAAGCTCGCGGCGATGTCCGCCACCGGCAGACCGGCCCGCTCGGCCGCCGCGGCGGTGTCGGCGACGTCGCCGCCGACGCTGCCAGGGACGCCGCCCGCCGCGGCTGCCTCGGCCTGCGACACCCAGCGGGCCACCGCGGTCTTCAGCCCGGAGAACGAGAAGTCGTACGGATGCGCGCGCATGCCCTTCGCCGAGGAGAGCCCGCGGGGGAACCGGATCGCGGTGGGGTCGCCGTCCTCGGCGGCGCGCTGGATGCGGGGGCCGCCCGGGTAGCCGAGGCCGAGCAGCCGGGCCACTTTGTCGAACGCCTCGCCCGCGGCGTCGTCGATCGTCTCGCCCAGCAGCACGACGTCGTCGACGAGGTCGCGCACGAGCAGCAGCGAGGTGTGTCCACCGCTGACGAGCAGGGCGACGGTCGGCGTCTGCAGCCGCCCGCTGTCGAGGATCTCGGCGCCGACGTGACCGACCAGGTGGTTGACCGCGTACAGGGGCTTCCCGCTGCCGAGCGCGAGCCCCTTCGCGGCGGAGATGCCGACCATGAGCGCGCCGGCGAGGCCGGGCCCGCTGGTGACCGCGATCGCGTCGACGTCGGCCATGGTGATGTCGGCCTCGGCGAGCGCTTGGTGTAGGGCGGGGCCGAACGCCTGCACGTGCGCGCGAGCGGCGACCTCGGGCACGACGCCGCCGAATCGGGCGTGCTCGTCCATGGACGAGGCGACCGTGTTGGCCAGCAGGGTCGTGCCCCGAACGATGCCCACGCCCGTCTCGTCGCACGAGCTCTCGATGCCGAGGACGAGGGGGCCACGCCCGTCGTTCCGAGGGGCGTCTCCCGTCCGGTCCGTCTCAGTGCGCGTCGCCATCAGCGGCGCCTCCTCTCGCCTGCGGGGCCGGTGCCCCGTCGCGTCCGCTCCAGTCTGCCGCATCCGCCATCCCCGCGCCGTGCCGCGATGCGACAGGGTGCCGGTCGGGGGCGCCCGCCACGTCCACGTGCCAAGCCCGGACGGCCGTGTTGGCCGCCGCGTCCCCGCCGAGCTCACGCTCCCACCGGTGCAGGTCGAGACGCATGACGACCGCGTCCTCCCCGTCGGGCCGGTAGTAGTGGGGGCGCACCCCGATCTCGGTGAAGCCCTCGCTCTCGTACAGCGCGCGTGCCGGGGCGTTGCCGGCACGCACCTCGAGGAACAGCAGGTGCGCCCCGCGATCACGGGCGGCACGGGCGAGCCGGCGCAGCAGCGTCCGCCCGACTCCCCGCCCGCGGGCGTCGGGGTCGACGGCGATCGTGAGCACGTCGGCCTCGCCGGCGCCCCGGGCGGCGAGCACCGCGGCGAACCCGACGGCACCGGCCGCCGCGTCCTCGACGACGAAGACGGGGCTGTCGGCATTGGCGAGGGTCTCGGCGAGCATCGAGCGCGTCCAGGGATCCTCAGGGAAGCTCGCCGCCTCGATGCGGGAGATCGCCTCCAGGTCGTCGGCCCGTGCCACGCGCGGGGTCGCGGCGTTCACAGCACGCGCTTCGGCCGGGCACGGCCGACGTCGGGCTGGCGCACGTAGATGGGCGCGGTGTCGCGCTGCGACAAGCCTGCCCGGTGGCGCAGCCAGGCGATGCGCCCCAGCCCGAGCGCGGGGATGCTGGGCGAGACGACGACGCGATCGCTGTGCTCCGGCCAGTCCTGCGGCTCGGTGCGCGCGGGTCTGGTCTGGTGCGGGATACCGTGCTCGTCGAGCCGATCGTAGTCAGTAACGAACACCTCGTGGCGGCGGGCGTCGGTGGCGACACTGATGTCGCACGGCTCGGCGGGGGCGAGCGCGTCAAGGGCGACGGCATCATGGCTCGGCACGCCCACGACGGGACAGCCGGCGCCGGCCGCGAACCCCACGCCGGCCGCGATGCCGACGCGCAGCCCGGTGAACGGGCCGGGGCCGACGCCCACGACGACGAGATCCACATCGGCTGGGGCGATCTCGGCGGCGTCGAGCGTGCGGGCGACGAGCCGGCCGACCGCCTCGGCGTGGCCGCGGGGGTTCTGGTCATCGGACACCGCCACGGGGGTACCGTCGCAGAGCGCGGCGACGCTGGTGCCGGCGGAGGTGTCGATGGCGAGGACGATCATACGAGCTGCGATTCTACCCGGGTGGCGAGGCCGTCCGCGCCCCCGGCCCCGTGGGCGGTGACCGTCACGGTGCGGGTGGTGCCGCTGGTCGGGGTCAGGGCGATCTCGACCCAGTCGTCGGCGAGCAGCCGGGCCCAGTCGTGCCCCCACTCGACGATGGTGACCGCCCCCTCGACGTCGAGGTCGAGATCGTCGAGTTCGAGTCCGCTGCGCAGCCGGTACGCGTCGACGTGCACGAGCGGTGCGCCACCGACGAGCGAGGGATGGGTGCGCGCGAGCACGAACGTCGGGCTGGTGACCGGCCCGCGCACGCCGAGTCCCGCGCCGATCGAGCGGGTCAGCGTCGTCTTGCCCGCGCCGAGCGGCCCGTCGAGGATGATCAGGTCGCCAGCGCGCAGCATGCCGCCGAGACGTCGGCCGAGCGCGGCCAGCCGGGTCTCGTCGACGTTCTCGAGCTGGGCGAGCGTGCGTCCGCCGTCCCCGGATGCGGCGTCCTCCGCCGCGGCCATCCCGCTCACCCGCCCACGGCCACGCGGGCGGGACGGCCGCCGATGCGCGTGACGATCTCGTAGGTGATGGTGCCCGCGGCCTCGGCCCAGACCTCCGCGCCGGGCTCTCCGCGGGCGGGGTCGCCGAGCACGACGACCTCGTCGCCGATCGCGACCGGGGCGTCGCCGCAGTCGACGACGCACTGGTCCATGGCAACCCGGCCGACGAGCGGGCAGCGGCGTCCGCCGACGAGCATCCAGCCGCCCTCTGTCGGGCGCGGCAGACCATCCGCGTACCCGAACGGCACGAGAGCGAGCGTGGTCTCGCGCGGCGCCCGCCACAGGTAGCCGTAGCTGACCGGCGTGCCGGCGGGCACCCGCTTGACGTTGGCCACGCGCGTGGCGATGCGCATCACGGGCGCGAGGCCGAGGTCGGCGCTCGAGCGCGCGTCCGGGGAGAGCCCGAACGAGCCGATGCCGATGCGCACCATGTCGTAGCGGGCCTCGGGGCGATCCCAGGCGACCTGGGTCGCGGCGATGTGTCGCAGCGGCGGCTCGATGCCGAGACGGGCGGCGGCGGCGAGCGCCGCGTCGAACTGCCGCAGCTGGGTGGTGTCGTCCTTCGGCGTGGTGTTCGACAGGTGCGACATGGCGCCCTCGATCTCGAGCCGGCCCGCGTCGCGCAGACGGGCCGCGGTCTCGAGGAACGCCGGCCACTGCTCGGGGCGGGCGCCGTTGCGGCCGAGGCCGGTGTCGAACACGAGGTGCACGCGACGCGCGCCGGCGTCCGCGGCGGCCTCGAGCTGCTCGGCGGTGGAGAGCCCCAGGGTGATGTCGGCGCGGGCGGCGTCGCGGAAGTCGACGCCCGGCAGGTGTAGCCAGGCGAGCACGGGCTTGGTGATGCCGGCGTCCCTCAGCCGCAGCGCCTCGTCGAGGGTGACGACCCCGAGATACGACACGTCCGTGCGGTCGGCGACGCGGCCGAGCGTGACGGCGCCGTGCCCGTAGGCGTCGGCCTTGAGCACCGCGAGCACCCGGGCGGGGGCGACCCGGGCGAGGAACGTGTCGAGATTGCGCCGGTACGCGTCCAGGTCGACGCGCACCTCCTGCAGAGAGGTCATGCCCTCTATTGTGCACCCGCCGCGGGCAGACGGCCGGGGTTCGCCCGGACGGCCGACCACGAATGCGCCATCCTCTCCCCCCACCGACCACGAACGCGCCGTCTGCTGGCGCGAACGTGGTCGGCCCGGTCTTTCTGGCGCAGAAGTGGTTCCGCCTCCGCAGCGTTCCTCGGCCGTGCGCGGCCGGCACGGCCGAGACCGGTCAGGCCGGTGCGTCCGCCTTCTCCGCGATCACGACGGCCACCGCGACCGGCCGGTCGTGGGTGAGCGAGACGTGCAGGCGCAGACCCCGTGCGTGCACGTGGTCGGAGACGGCCCCGGCGAGCTCGAGCCGAGGCGCCCCATGAGGGCCCGGGAGGGTGGCGACGTCTCGGAAGCGGAACCCCGGCACGCCCCCGCCGAGGGCCTTGATCAGGGCCTCTTTGACGGCGAACCGGGCGGCGAGCTGCTCGTCGCGCAGCGGCGGCCGCAGCCGGAGCTCGGCCGGGGCGAACAGCCGCTCGCGCAGCGTCGGGGTGCGAGCAAGGGTCCGGGCGAACCGGTCGAGGTCCACCGCGTCCACACCGACGCCCGCGATCATGCGCGCTCCCCCGCAGCCCTGCCCCGCATCGTGGTCACTCGACGGTGACGGACTTCGCGAGGTTGCGAGGCTGGTCGACGTCGAGGCCCTTCGCCTCGGCGAGCTCCATCGCGAAGGTCTGCAGTGGCACGACGGTGACGAACGGGCGCATCAGCTGGTGGACGAGCGGCAGAGCGATCACCTCGTCGGCGAAAGGCAGCACCGCCGTGTCGCCCTTCTCGGCGACGGCGAGGACGCGGGCGCCACGGGCGCGGATCTCCTGGATGTTCGAGATCACCTTCGCGTGCAGCAGCGGCTGGTCGCGCGGGCTCGGCACAAGGACGAAGACGGGCAGGCCCGGCTCGATGAGCGCGATCGGCCCGTGCTTGAGCTCGCCGGCAGCGAACCCCTCGGCCTGGATGTAGGCGAGCTCCTTCAGCTTGAGCGCGCCCTCAAGGGCGACCGGGTAGTCCACGTGGCGGCCGAGGAAGAGCACGGCGCGGGTGTCGGCCATCCAGTGGGCGATCGTGGGGACACACTCGCTGGCGGTGATCGCCTCGCGGATCGCGTCGGGCACGGCGTGCAGCCGGGCGACGACGCGGGCGATCGCGTCGTCGCCCATCGTGCCGCGCACCTGGGCCAGCTGCAGGCCGAACAGGTACAGGGCGGCGATCTGGGCGAGGAACGCCTTGGTGGAGGCGACCGCGACCTCGGGGCCGGCATGGGTGTACAGCACGCCGTCGGACTCGCGGGGGATCGTCGCGCCCTGCGTGTTGCAGATCGACAGCGTCGCCGCGCCCTGATCGTGCGCCCAGCGGGTCGCCATGAGCGTGTCCATCGTCTCCCCCGACTGTGAGATGGAGATGACGAGGACGCGGTCGTCGAGCACCGGGTCGCGGTAGCGGAACTCGTGGGAGAGCTCCACGGTCACCGGCACCCGTGTCCACTGCTGCAGCGCGTATGCGGCGGTCTGACCGGCGTATGACGCGGTGCCGCAGGCGACGAGGATGATCCGCTCGATGCGGGCGAGCAGTGCCTCGTCGATCGCACCGAGATCGAGGATGACCCGGCCGTCCGCCGTGCGGCCGCGCAGCGTGTCGGCCACGGCCTCGGGCTCCTCGGCGATCTCCTTGGCCATGAAACTCTTCCAGCCGCCCTTCTCCGCCGCGGAGGCGTCCCAGGCGACCTCGAACGGCTCGGGCTCGACGGGCTGGCCGGCGAAGTCGGTCACGGTGATGTCGTCGGCGGTGATGACGGCGATCTGGTCCTGCCCGATCGCGTACGCGTGAGTGGTGTGTGCGACGAACGCGGCGACGTCGGAGGCGAGGAAGTTCTCGCCCTCGCCGCGGCCGATCACCAGCGGGGAGTTACGCCGGGCGCCGATGACCCGACCGGGCTCGTCCTGGTGGACGGCGAGGAGGGTGAAGGCGCCCTTGAGTCGCTGCACGGTGGCGAGGAAGGCCTGGTAGAGGTCGCCGGTGCGCCGGTATTCCCGACCGAGCAGCACCGCGGCGACCTCGGTGTCGGTCTCGGAGACGAAGGTGAACCCCTCGTCGGCGAGCTCCTGCTTGAGCGCGGCGAAGTTCTCGATGATGCCGTTGTGGATGACGGCGAGACGGCCGTCGTCGCCGAGCTGCGGGTGTGCGTTGAGGTCGGTGGGCCCGCCGTGGGTGGCCCAGCGGGTGTGGCCGATGCCGGTGTGCCCGACCGGCAGCGGCTCGTCGTGCAGCGCCTGGATCAGGTTGTCGAGCTTCCCGGCGCGCTTGCGCACGCCGAGGACGCCGTCGTCGGAGACGACCGCGACCCCGGCGGAGTCGTAGCCGCGGTACTCAAGGCGCTTCAGGCCGCCCAGCAGCACGTCGAGAGTGTCACCGGGGCCGACGTATCCAACGATTCCGCACATGCTGGAGAGTCTAGAGCACGCGACCGCGGCGTCCTGAGCGGTGCGGGCCCGGGTGCCGAGGTCGCCACGGCCACGACGACGACTCCGACAGCCGACGGAGACCGGATGTGCGCGGCGGGCGGCCCGTGCGGCATGATGGAGCCCATGCCTGTCGATGACGCCGAGCTGGACGAAGACGCGTTCGATCCGCTGCACGACGATGAGCGGTGCACCCGCCCCTCCCCGTTCTGGCAGATCTCGCGCGACACGTGGTCCGAGCTCGCCCCGCGGGTGCCGAACCCGCTGACGATGGACGACGTGCGCCGGCTGCGCAGTCTCGGCGACCCGCTGGACCTGCGCGAGGTGGCGGAGGTGTACCTGCCGCTGACCCTGCTGATGAAGAACTTCGTGGTCAACCGCCGCGGCCTCGACCGCCGCCTCCAGCGCTTCCTGCACACCAGCGGCGGCCGCACCCCGTTCGTGATCGGCGTGGCCGGATCGGTCGCCGTCGGCAAGTCGACCGTGGCCCGGCTGCTACGCGAGCTGCTCTCCCGGTGGGATGAGATCGACAGCGTGCAGCTGGTCACCACCGACGGGTTCCTGATGCCGAACGCCGAGCTCGAGCGGCGCGGTCTGCTCGCCCGCAAGGGGTTCCCCGAGTCGTACGACCGCCGGGGGCTGCTGCGCTTCCTCAGCCAGGTCAAGAGCGGTGCGGCCGAGGTGCGCGCGCCCGTGTACTCACATGTGCGCTACGACATCGTGCCCGACGAGGAGATCGTGGTGCGCCGCCCCCAGGTGCTCGTGTTCGAGGGGCTCAACGTGCTGCAGACGCCGAGTGACAGCGCGCAGGCGGCGGTGAGCGACTTCCTCGACTTCGGCATCTACGTCGACGCCCGCACGAGCGACATCGAACGCTGGTACGTCGACCGGTTCCTGAAGCTGCAGGCCGGTGCGTTCGAGCAGCCGGACGCGTACTTCCGCAAGTACGCGGGGCTGCGCCCGGCCGAGGCCCGCGGCATCGCCGAGCGCATCTGGACGAGCGTGAACCTGCCGAATCTGCGCGAGAACATCGCCCGCACCCGCATGCGCGCCGATCTCATCCTCGAGAAGGCGAGCGACCACACCGTCAACCGGGTGCTGCTGCGCAAGCTGTGAGCCCCCCTTGCAGCGCAGCGGCCATCGCACCCGGCGGATGCGCGCGGCCCTGGACGCTGAGCGCATGCGACGCCCGGGGCTCCCGACAGTGTCGGCGACCCCGGTCAGGCGAGGCCGAGGCTGCGCGGCACCGCGTCCCGCCAGCGGTCGCGGGCCGCACGGCGGGCCACATCGTCGATCGCGGGCTCGAACCGGTCGCCGAGCACGGTGAGGCGGCGCGTCTCGTCGACGTCGCGCCACACGCCGGCCCCGATCCCCGCCGCGCAGGCGGCGCCCAGGGCGGTGGTCTCGGCGGTGTCGAGACGTTGCACCGGCACGCCGAGCAGATCCGCCTGGATCTGCATGAGCAGGTCGTTGCGGCTGGCCCCGCCGTCGACGCGCAGCTCGGCGATCTCGAGCCCGCTGGCCTCGATGACGTCGGCGCACTGGTGGGCGATCGCCTCCAGCGCGGCCCGGGCGAGGTGTCCGCGGGTCACGTACCGGGTGAGCCCGGTGATCACACCGCGGGCGTCCGGACGCCACCACGGGGCGTACAGCCCGGAGAACGCGGGCACGATGGTCACCCCGGCCGCGTCGGGCACCGTGCGGGCGAGGGCCTCCACATCCGCCGCATGGTCGATCAGGCCCAGCCCGTCGCGCAGCCACTGCACGAGTGACCCGGTCACCGGGATCGATCCCTCCAGCGCGTAGGCGGCGGGGCTCCCCTCCTGCCGGAAGGCGATCGTGGTGAGCAGCCCACCCGCCGGGGCGCCGGCGTCGGGGCCGTCGTCCCCGGCCGCCGACCGCCCGAACACGGGCCGGTCACCCGTGTTGACGAGCAGGAAGCTGCCGGTGCCATAGGTGTTCTTCGCGTCGCCGGGGCGGGTGGCGCCCTGACCGAGCGCGGCGGACTGCTGGTCGCCGATCACCCCGGTGACCGGCACCCCGTCGAGAACGCCGGGCAGCCCCGCCGCCCGGGCGTCGACCCGGCCGTACGCGTGCACGCTCGGGTGCACCGCGGGCAGCAGCGCCCGCGGCACTCCGAACAGGTCGAGCGCCCGGTCGTCCCAGTCGAGCCGGGTGATGTCGAACAGCAGTGTGCGCGACGCGTTCGTCACATCCGTGGCGTGCACCGTGCGCCGGCCGCGGGCCCCGCCGGTGAGGTTCCACAGCACCCACGTGTCCATCGTGCCGGCGAGCAGCCGACCGGCGCGGGCCGCGTCCGCCGCACCGTCGACGTGCTCGAGCAGCCAGGCGATCTTCGTCGCCGAGAAGTACGGATGCAGTGGCAGCCCCGTCGTGCGCCGCAGCGCGTCGACGCCGACCCGGTCGGCGAGCGCGTCGACGAACGGCTGGGTGCGGGTGTCCTGCCACACGATCGCGTCGTGCACGGGCACGCCGGTCGTGGGATCCCACAGCACAGTCGTCTCGCGCTGGTCGGTGATGCCGACCGCCAGCGGGCGGGGACGCCCTCGCTCGGCGAGCCGCTCCATGACGGTGATGAGCACTGCCCGGGTGTTGCCCCAGATCTGGGCGGCGCTCTGCTGCACCCAGCCCGGACGGGGCAGGATCTGGTCGTGCTCGAGCTGGGCGACCGCGATCTGCCGTCCGGCGAGGTCATGGGCGATCGCCCGGGTGCTCGTGGTGCCCTGGTCGACGGCGATCAGGCACTCCCCGCCGTGCCACTCGCCGGCCGGGGTGGCCGTCCCGTCGGGTCTCGTCCGCGCTGCGCTCATCGGGGTTTCCTCCCCTCATCCGCCGGCCACGGCACCGTCCCGGTCTCGGTCGGGTTCTCGGCCCCCGTCGCAGCCCCGAGCCGCTGGACCACGACCGGGGTGTGCCCCCGCTCGGCCGCCGCGCGCCGCCGACGAGCGCGGGCGCGCAGCACGAGCCCGGCGACGGCGAGCCCCGCCGCACCGCCGGTGAGCGCGACGAGAACGGCCAGATCGCCCCCGGAGAGCGCATCACGCTGCGGGGACGCCGCGGCCGTCTCCGCCACGGCCGGGCCGGACGGGGTGGTGGAGGCCGCCGGCGCGGGCGCAGTCGTGGGGCTCGGTGACGTGCTGGGCTGCGCACTCGCCTCGGGCAGCCCCTGGAGCAGGGCGAGCACCGCGGCGCCGGCACGCTGCACCGTGCTGTTCGCAGCATCCGCGCCCGCGCCGTCGTAGCCGGTGAGCACGGCGATGGCGACCGTGCGGCCGGGCACGAGCAGGTAGCCGATGTCGTGGCTCACCCCGGTGTTCTCCCCCGTCTTGTCGGCCAACAGGTCGTGTGGGATCACCGCGCCGAGCTTCGTGCGCACCGTCTGGTCGCGCATCAGGTCGATCAGCCGCTCGCTGGACTCGACCGAGACGAGGGTGTGGTCGTGGATCGCGGCGAGCAGCCGGACGGCCTGGTCGGCGCTGATCCAGTTCTCGGCGTCCGCGGCGTGGGGCAGGATCATCTTGCGGCCGAGGTGCAGCTCGTCGGCGTCGAAACCGTGCTCGACGAGCCAGGCGTTGACCGGGTCGAACCCGCCGACCAGGTCGATGAGCGCGTTGGCCGCGGTATTGTCGCTGACGGTGATCATCAGACGCAGCAGCTGCTCGAGCGGATACCGCCGGCCGGCGGCCTGACCGCCGAGCGTGCCGGAGCCGCCGACGACGTCATCGGCCGGCACCGTCACCGGCGTCTGCAGCGTCCAGCTGCCCCGGTCGACCCCGTCGAGCACGTACGCGGCGAGCGCGACCTTGATGGTGCTCGCGGCCGCCACCCGGCCGCCGTCCCCGGAGGACTGGGAGATGCCCACGCCGGCCACCGCGCCGTCCAGGTCAGTCACCGCGATCCGCATGGTGACGCCCCGCGCCGCGGCGTCGGCCACCTGCGCGTCGAGCACGGCCTGCAGGTCGGCGGCGGCGTCCGCGGAGCCGACAGCGACGGTGCGGACGCCGGCCGCCGGTCGAGATGACGGGGTCGCCATCGCGTCGGTCGCCATGGTGACGGAAGCGAGGAGCGTGAGCAGGAGCGTCACGAGAACGGCCGGGAGGAATGTCGGGGAACCCGGCGGGCGCAACCCGGGGTGGACGCGGCCGGCGGATCCCATGCGGACCGGCCCTGACCTGGGCGACGCGACGTCTGCACGCTGACTCACCGTGCGCCGTCCCCGTTCTCGGCGTCGGGATCCGCCGCATCCGCGCCTCCGCCCCGGCCGGTGGGAGTGCTCTGGGCCGTCGCCTCAGACGAGATCGCGCCCTCGGCTGCGGCCGCCGGATCGTCTGTGGCGACCCCGGTGTGTGCGCGGGCGACGCGGTAGGCGGCCACCTCGGCCGCCCGCCGCCCGGCGCTCCAGCCGAGCTGGGCGGCGACGAGGTCGGCGACGGCCTCGAGTGCGGCCTCACCCCGGCCGGGCAGCTCGATGCTCAGCCGCAGCCGCCGTTCCATCACGTCGTCGAGGTGCAGCGCTCCCTCTGCGGTGACCGCGTGGACGACCTCCACCTGGAGGTAGCCGGGGGCGCCGGGCAGCTCCTCGCCGAGCTCGGGCTCGTCCCCGATGAGCGCGAGCAGCGTGTACAGCTCGGTGCCGTAGCGGTTGACGAGCCGGTTGACCCGCCACATCGGCCAGCCGTGCACGCGCGCGATCTCGCCGCGGCGGGCGACCAGCGCGTCCAGCCCACGGGCCCCGAGCAGCGGGGTGTGCCGGGTGCGCGAGGGGCGGCGCCGGGCCTTCGGGCCGAGGGCGAAGTCGACGGCGTCCTCCGCCATCACCCGGTAGGTGGTGAGCTTGCCACCGGCGATCACGGTGAGCCCGAGCACCGGGGAGGCGATCGTGTGCTCGCGGGAGACCTTCGTGGATGCGGTGCCTGCCTTCGTACCGGGCTGCAGCAGCGGGCGCAGGCCGGCGTAGACGCCCACCACGTCCGACCGGTCGATCGGGTCGGACAGCAGCGCGTTGACGTGGGCGAGCAGGTACGACACGTCCGCCTCGGTCGCGACAGGCCGGGCGAGGTCGCCCTCGTACGGGGTGTCGGTGGTGCCGATGATCCACAGATCCTTCCAGGGGATCATGAACAGCACGCTCTTCTCCGTGCGCGAGATCACCCCGGCGCGACCGGGGATGCGCGTGCGGGGCACGGTGATGTGCACGCCCTTGGAGGCGAGCACGCGCAGCCCGCCGCTCGTGCCGGAGAGCGCCTCGGTGCGTTCGGTCCACACGCCGGTGGCGTTGATCACATGCTTCGCGCGCACGGTGAACGTGCGCCCCGACTCCCGGTCGAGGATGCGGGCGCCGCGCACCCGGTCGAAGTCGTCGGTGACGTACCCGGTCACCTCGGCGCGGCTGATCGCCCGGGCGCCGAAGTGCGCGGCGGTGCGCACGAGTGTGACCACGAGGCGGGCGTCGTCGATGCGCGCGTCGTAGTAGCGGATGCCGCCGGCGAGGCGCTCCGCGGCGAGCCCGGGCAACAGCTCATGCACCCCCGCCCGCGACAGATGACGGTGCCCGGGCACCGCGGGCGTGCCGCCGAGCCAGGCCAGCGCGTCGTACAGGGTGACCCCGGCGCCGACGTAGGCGCGCTCCCCGACCGGGTGATGGAGCGGGTAGACGAACGGCACCGGCACCGCCAGGTGTGGGGCGATCGTGCGCAGCAGGAGGTTGCGCTCAAGGATCGCCTCGTGCACGAGCGAGAGGTCGAGCATCTCGAGATACCGCAGCCCACCGTGCAGCAGCTTGCTCGACCAGCTGGAGGTGCCTGACGCCCAGTCCTCAGCCTCCACGACCGCGACCCGCAGCCCCCGGGTCGCCGCATCGAGCGCGATGCCCGCGCCGGTCACACCCCCGCCGACGACGAGCACGTCGACCGGCGAATCGCTGACGGTCTCGATCGCCTGCTCGCGGGTCGTGGAGTCGAGGATCCCGGTCATGCGCTTCACCCCTTCCGTGAGCGCCCCGGGGATCCCGGAGCGCCTTCTGGCGCCACCGTGCCCGGCCAGTCTACGAGACGCCGGCGACGGCCCGCTGCAGTCGGTCGCGCTCCGAGCAGATCCGGTGAGGGCCTTAACACCCCGTCGTCACGAGGAACGCCTTGAGATACGCCCCGGTCTGGTAGACGTAGTTGTACGCCCATTCCCCGGCCGAGAGGTGGTTCTCGCCGTACACCTGCACGGTGTCGTCTGGCAGGCAGCGCTGCATGACCAGCCGGGTGCGCGTCACGTGCGGGGTCATCGTGATCACCGCGACGTCGTCCCAGCCGCGCTCGTCGGCGAGCGCCGCGAGCGCGCGGGCCTCCCCCTGCGTGGTGAACGGGTCGGGGGTGAAGCAGATGACCGTCACCCCCGCGGGCGGGTCGTCACACACCCGCACCGTCTGGTCTGCGGCCCGTGAGATCACCACGGTGTCGGTCACCCCGTCGCCGGTCATGGCGAGCGCCCGCTCGACACGCCACTGGGCGGGCGGGCCGAGCACGAGGACGGCGTCGGCGTGCTCGGGCACGTCCACCCGGGGGAACATGAGCACCGGCGTCATCACGGCGAGCCAGGCGGCGATGAGGACGGCGAGTGCGGCGAGGATGCGGCGCGGCCCGCGTGACAGCCGCTCCCGTGCCGTCACGATGCACAGTGGTCGAGGGTCTCCGTGGAGGCCTCGACCGGGTGCACCATCGGAGTGGTGAGCAGGTCGAGCGGTGACTCGTCCTGGACGCCGTCGGCGACGAACGTGAGCCGCACGGTCGTCGTGGTGCCGAACGCCATCTGTGTCACCACCCGCACCCCGGGGCGCCCGAGGGTCTCGCCCTGCTGGGAGACGCTCTGCTCAAGCCCTCCCCTGAGCACCTCCATCCCGGTGAACCGGCTGCCGCTCGGCCCGAAGGCGTAGATGTCGGTGCCGAACCGCTGATTCGACTTGGGGCCGTCCGGCAGCACGTACTCGGGCAGCTGCTGGGCTTCCTCGGGCGTGATCGTCGAGGTGAGCGTGACGTCCACGGTGTAGGTCGTCGAGCCGTCGGCGCTGCAGGTGTACCGGCGGGCCACGTCGCTGCTCGTCACGTGGTAGTCGATCTTCGATCCCGTCGTGTCCCACAGGTACACCGCCATGCGGGTGGCGCCGTCATCGCCGCTGCCGTCGTCGGGGATCACCCCCTGCAGCTCCGGGCTGACGGAGAGCGCCTGCTGCACCTGTGCGTCGGCGCTCCAGAACAGCAGCCGCCGCTCGTCGATGGACTGGCTGAGTGCAGCGATCATCTCGCCGGAGTCGACTTTCTGTGTGGTGAGCGCGTTGAACACGCTCGCCGCGGCGGAGGCGAAGTAGGCGTCCTGCGCGGCCGGCAGCGGATAGCGCGCGTAGACGTCGCTGAGCACGGTCTTGACGACGTTGTCACTGGTGAGCACGTCGCCGTTCGGCATGGTGACCGGGCCGGTGGCGCGCAGCAGGTAGCTCAGCCCCACGGGGTCGAAGGTGAGCACGCCGTCGATCTGCGCGGTGCCGCCGGCCTCCGTCCACCAGCCCTTCGCCATGGCCGCCACGGCCGGCAGGTCGGGAAACCCGGTCATGTCCATCTCGAAGCGCGACACGTTCGGGACGAACACGCTGTAGGCGCCGTCCGGCAGCTCGGCGATCGCGTTCGGGTGGGCGCCGCCGTAGTTGTTGTTGAAGCTGCCGCTGTCCTTCTGATCGGCGATCTCGAGCCGGCCGTCCTCGACCCGCAGCAGCATCAGCGAGGCGGGGTTGCCGCCGAGCGAGCGCACCTCGGCGTTGTTCTGGAAGAGCAGCAGGTAGTTCTTCGGCCCGTCCGCGCCGAGCACCCCGGGCAGCAGGCTGCCGAGCGAGGCCGCCTGGCGGACGGTCGGCTGCAGCCCGTCGATCTGGTCGCGCAGCTCGCCGACCCCGTCGCCGACCTGTGAGATCAGCGGGTCGGTGTCGATGGCGTCGAGCTCGTCCCTGGCGTCGCTAAGCCGAGTGTCGAGCGCCGGCAGGTCGTCGATGATCGTCTCAAGTCCGTCCATGTCGAGCGCTCCGTCGTGCACAAGCTGGTCCGGGTCCATCGCGAGGATCCGCCCGGCCAGCGGTGCGGCGTCGTCGAGCAGCCCCGCAGTCTGGTCGGCGACGGTGCGCACCGCCGCGAGGTTCGCCCCCAGCGCCGGGGCGGCCGTGCCGATCGTCCAGGACACCCCCGAGGTCTCGTCACGCGCGGAGCCGGCCAGCGCCCGCGCCTGGTCATAGGCGTGCTGTGCCCCGGACCTGTCGCCGCTCTGATAACGGTCGCCCACGAGCGAGAGCTGGGCCTTCGCCTGCTGCAGGTCGTCGCGGGTGGCGAACGCGTGCCGGACGACCTGCACTCCGATCACGACCAGCGCGGCGATGAGGACGACCACCACGGCCAGGATGATCCACGGCCAGCGACGCCGCGTCCGTCGCGCACGGCGATCACGACGATCGCGGCGGGGATGGGGCATGGCGTCGGTCTCGAGCGCATGGGTCATGCCCTCCAGCGTACCCATGCCGCGATCGAGGCCACACCCCACCGGGCGTGGTCACACCGACCCGGTCGCAGCCACCACGCAGCCGGTCGCACCCCGAGGGCCCTGCGACAGATTCGCGGCCGGCGACCGTAGACTGGTTCGATGAACGTCCGGCTTCGGCATCGCGCCGGCGGTGGGCGCCGCTCCCTGTGGCCGACCGCCGCGCTGGTCGGCTATGCCCTGCTGCTGACCGCTGTGGCGTTCTGGCCGTCCCCGGTGGACCGCGGCGTCGACCCGGCGCTCGAATCGGCTCTGACCTGGCTGCACGCCCACGGCCTGCCCGGGATGTTCGACTATGCCTTCGTCGAGCGGTCCGCGAACGTCGTGCTCTTCGTCCCGCTCGGCCTGTTCGTCGCTCTGCTGCTGCCCCGCCGGCGCTGGTGGATCGCGGCACTGACCGGCCTAGCCGTCTCCGGCGCCATCGAGACGGCCCAGCTGCTCCTGCTGCCCGCACGCTTCGCGACATTGGACGATGTGGCGATGAACACGACCGGCGCACTGCTCGGCGCCGCGGCCTCGCTGCTGCTGCGCCGCCGGTGACCGGACGAGCTTCTCCGCGGACGGGCCCGCGCCCCTGCGGCGACGAATCGCCGCACTTGACATTGCAGTGACTGCAAGTTTACAGTCACTGAACGCGGCGTCCGAGCGATGACGCCCGCCGCGCATCCCCCATCTGCATCCTCCTGGAAGGCCCCATGCCCGATCTGACCGACTCTGCCCGCTCCAATGCCACCGACGAGACCGCATCAGCATCCTCCGTCGACACGGCCGCCGCGGCCGCCGCATCCACCGACACCACCCAACCCGACGCACCCGTCTGGGACGGCGTGATCCTGCCCAAGCGGCAGATCAACCTGATCTTCGTCGCGCTCATCATCGTGATGCTGCTCAGCTCGCTCGACCAGATGATCTTCTCCACCGCGCTGCCGACGATCGTCGGCGAGCTCGACGGGGTCGAGCACATGCTGTGGGTGTCGACCGCGTACATCCTCGCGGCGACGATCATGATGCCCGTCTACGGGAAGATCGGCGACCTGCTCGGCCGCAAGCCGATCATCATCGGCGCGGTCGGGCTGTTCCTCGCCGGATCGGTGATCGGCGCGCTCGCCGACAGCATGGCCTGGCTGATCATCGCCCGGGGCGTGCAGGGGCTCGGCGGCGGCGGCCTGATGATCCTCTCGCAGGCGGTCATCGCCGACGTGGTGCCGCCGAAGGATCGCGGCCGGTACATGGGCCCGATGGGCGCCGTGTTCGGCCTCGCCGCGGTGAGCGGCCCGCTGCTCGGCGGCTGGTTCACCGACGGCATCGGCTGGCGCTGGGCGTTCTGGATGAACGTGCCGCTGGCCGTCATCGCGATCATCGCACTGATGGCGCTACTGCACCTGCCCCGCCACAGTGCGAGCGGCACCCGGGTCGACTGGCTCGGCACCGCGCTGATGGCGATCGCGGTCACCTGCCTGGTGCTGTTCAGCTCCTGGGGCGGCAACACGTACGACTGGGACTCCCCGCAGATCATCGCCCTGATCGCCGGCACCGTCGTCTTCGGCGCGCTGTTCGTGTGGGCGGAGTCGCAGGCGGTCGAACCGCTCATCCCGCTGCACCTGTTCCGCAACCGCAACTTCAACCTCACCACGGCCGCGAGCCTCGCGATCGGCATCGCGATGTTCGGCACCCTCGGCTACATGCCCACCTATCTGCAGATCGTCCACGGCGCGAACGCGACCGAGTCAGGCCTGTGGATGCTGCCCATGGTCGCCGGCATCATGGTCACCTCGATCCTCTCCGGCTGGCTCGCGAGCGCGACCCCGCACTACAAGTGGATGCCGCTGGTCAGCATGCTCGTCACGATCGCCGGGCTCGTGATGCTCGGCGGCCTGCAGGCGGACTCGCCCCTGTGGCAGGTGCAGGCTGGGGTGGCCGTGGTCGGCGCCGGCATCGGCCTCGGCATGCAGATCCTCGTGCTGGTCGTGCAGAACGAGTTCCCCGCCGCCGAGGTCGGCACGGCCACCGGTGCGAACAACTTCTTCCGCGAGATCGGCGCGACTCTGGGCTCGGCGATCGTCGGCAGCGTGTTCACCTCCCGGCTGACGACGCTGCTGACCGACCGGCTCGCCGATGCCGCCCAGGCCGCCGCCGCATCCGGACAGGCACCGGATGCGCTGGCCCAGACCCCGCAGATCGACTCGATCACCCCGGGCGCGGTGGCGCAGCTGCCGGAGGCGATCCGGGTGCTCGTCACCGGCGCGTACAACGACGCGCTCACCCCGGTGTTCCTGTGGCTCATCCCGCTGCTGGCGATCGCGTTCGTGCTGCTCGCGTTCGTGGAGGAGCACCCGCTCAAGCAGGGTGCGATGCCCGGGGCACGGCGTGGCAGGAGTCGACGATGAGCGCCGACGCCGGAAGCGCCGCTCGAGACGCAGGGGGCGCGGGCCACTGCTCGCTGCGTGAGCGCAAGCAGCGTCGCACCCGCGCCCGGATCGAGCACATCGCGGTGCGACTCGTGGCCGAGCGCGGCTATGACGCGGTGTCGGTCGAGGAGATCTGTGCCGAGGCGGACGTCTCCCCGCGCACGTTCTACAACTACTTCGGCACGAAGGACGCCGCTGTGCTCGGCGTGCTGCCGGACACCCCGGACGACGCACTGCAGGCGTTCATCGACGATGACCGCGCGCTGATGGACGCCGCTGACACGGCATGCTGTTCTCACGGAGACAGGGGCCGCAACGACGTCGAGTCCCGGTGCACCGGCGATGAGGGTCGGGGAACGCCCGTCACATCCGCCGCCTCCGGCCACCCGAACGACACCCTCGACGGGCTGCTGTGGCTGTTCTCGCGATCGGAGCACAACCCGCTGCGGCATCCCGATCTCGGCCAGGCCCGGCGACGCATCCTGCAGACGAACCCGGCACTGCTCAGCGAGCACCTGACCCGTTCCCGCCCGCTGCAGCGGAGCGTGCACGACGCCATCGCCGCACGGATCGCCCACGAGCGCGGCATCGCGGCGAGCTCCCCCGAGGCCTGTCAGCAGGCACACCTGTTGTTCGCCGCGGCGGGAGCGGTGCTGCACGTGGCGATGGGTGTGACCCTGACAGAGACCGGCCCCGGCGCTGCCTCCGCCGCTGACGATGTCACACCGGGCACACGCTCGGAGACCGCCGCCACGGTGCTGGCCCGCCTTCGAGCCGCCCGCCGGATCACCGCAGCGCTGCTGACGGGCGCCGAGGACGTCTGAGGGCGGCCGGCGCGACGATTGCGCTGGAGGGCGAGGGGATCATCCCGGCCGATGCGGCTCCCGCCGGCCCCGGTTGCTGCGCCCGTCTGCCGGATTCCGCCCGGCGGTTGAGGGCCGCATTTCGTGCACACATCGAGAGCAGTGTTCGTGCTCACACGGGCGGCCGGGAGGTCGGCGACGTGTGCCATCTGGTTGCCGGCAGCATCGCGCACACGAGCGGCAGACACCGTTGAAGCCGGCGTGTGGTCGCCCAGGCAGGCATCAGGTCGTCAGGATGTCTGGGATCCCCGCAGACGTCGCCCGGGCTCAGGCGACCGGCCCTTCTGCGAGCGTGACGGTGGCGGTGTGAGAGGCCCCTTGAGCATCGGTCCAGGTGACGGTCACCTGGTCGCCGACCGCATGGTCGCCGATGAGCTCGCTGAGCCGGGTCGCCCCGGTCACCGTCGTGCCGTCGATCGCGGTGATCGTGCTGCCCGCGGTGATGCCCGCCTCGTCGGCAGGACCGCCGTCGACCACGCCAGCGATCAGCGCCCCGGACGCCGAGGACCGGCTGGAGCCAGCGGAGGACCCGTTCGCCGACGAGCCGAAGCCGTTGCGCCCAGACCCCTCGCTCAGGCCAGAGCCAGAACCGCTGGAGCCAGAACCGCTGGAACCAGAACCGCTGGAACCAGAACCACCGCGGCGGGAACCGCCGCTTGAGCTGAGAGTGACCCCGAGGAACGCGGTGCCGCCGATGTGCACCTCGTCGGTGCCCTCGCCGCTGCGGATCTGGTCGGCCACGGCGAGCACCGTGTCGATCGGGATGGCATAGCCGGTCGTGGTCGTGGCCCCCGAGGAGCCAGCCCCGCCGAACGAGCCCGACCCACCGGACACGGAGCTTCCGAGAGCGGTGCCACTCGGCGTCGGTCCGGCGACGGTCGAGACCACGCCGCTGTCAGTCGAGCCGCCGACAGCCGCCCCGTCCCGTCCGGCGGCCGACTCGCGCTGGCCGGCGGTGACCGTGGTGGCGGAGCCGGCCCCCTCGTCCTGCCGCCAGCCGGCGCCGAGCGAGCCGGAGGATCCGCTGCCGCCACTGGTCGACGCGGCCACGGTCATCGCGACCACCTGGCCGTCGCTGTCGAGGACGGGGCCGCCGGAGTCGCCGGAGACGACATCGGCCTGGAACTCGATCAGCCCGCTGAGCTGCTCCGACTCCTCACCGCTCGTGGAGCTGGTCGTGATGCCCCTGTCCGTGTCGGTGACCGCGCCGGACGCCGCGACGAGCTCCCCGCGCCCCTCGGCATTGCCGATCGCGGTGAGCGTCTCACCGGTGGAGACACCGTCGTCGTCGAAGTCAGCGGTGGCCAGGTCGGAGGCGCCCTGCAGCTGGAGCAGAGCGACGTCTTTGTCGGCGTCGGTACCCGCGACGGATGCCGTGTAGGTGCGGCCGGTGGACGGGATCGTCACGCTGATCTCGGTGGCTCCCTCGACGACGTGGTGGTTGGTGAGCACGAGTCCGTCGCTGGTGAGCACGATGCCGCTGCCGGCGGCCTCGCCGTTGCCGTACCCGAGCACCGTCTCGATGATCGCCGCACCCCGCTGCTGATCGTCGGTGGCCGTGGTGATGCCACTCGATGTGGTCGAGCCTGAACCGTCAAGCCCCAGCGCGGGCAGTGCCGAGATCGCCCCGGACCCGGACGCCCCGCCGAGCCATCCGGACGCGAGCCCACCGCCGAGGACGAGCCCGATGCCCAGAGCCACCGTGCCGCCGAGCGCGAGCACGCCGCGCAGGACGTGGTGAGGGCTGCGGTGTCCGGCGGTGCCGGTCGTGCCCGTGCCGGATTCGGGATCGGCTGTGCTCGCGCCGAACGCCGACGCGTCCCCTCTCGCCGGGCCTGCTGCGGGTGTGTCATTCATGCCCATGATGCCTCCGTGTGCGATCCACCTGTCGTCGGCGGGGTTCGTCGGCGACACTCCCAGTGAATCGCGGAGGGCCTCGGCGCGACCTGTGCGGTCACAGCGGCGGGCTGTGGGGATGCTGTCGCAGACCTGTGTGCGGATCGGGCCGGGAGCGGCGTGCCCCGCCCGCCGCAGGGATGCTCCACTGATCGAGGCGGATCCTTGCCCAGCGCCTAACTGCACCCATCCGCAGCGGGCCCTCAGACCTGGACGCCATCGCGAGCGCGTGGGTCGCGCACACCGCCTGTCCTGGGGATGGGCCCGGCCCGCTCAGGCCGTCCGGGCTCAGCGCACGTCGCGGCCGCGCACCGGCAGGCCGACAAGCGGGGCGATCAGGCACACGTCGAGCGCTCCGACCAGCACGAACAGCGCGCCCACGACGGCGAGCGCCCACCAGCCACCGCCCAGCGCGGCGCCGATCGCGATCAGCGCCGCTCCCGCGACGACGCGCAGCCAGCGTCCGCCCGACGTGGCCATGAACCTCACGAATGCCTTCATGTCTGCTCCTCTGCTCGTGTGAACGCCGCGTGTGCGCAGGGCTCGGGCGCTGACGTGCGCGGGGCTCGTCATGCGGAATACGCGTGCGCACATGTGCACGGCACTCCTCTTGATGCCTTCCCTCGACCGGTGATGCGTCCGGCCTCCGACCAGTGATGCACCCAAGCCGATCGCACGCCGGCACCATGAGCCTAATACCCATGGCGGTATCCGACGAGAGGCCTGTGTGTCTGAGCATCCCACTGCCTGCCCGAACACCTGTCTGACTGTGTCGAACACCGACCTGCGACCATTTCCGCGCCACCACCTCCACGGACAGTCACATCTGCACCGCCTCGTGGCGCAGACCCGGTCATCCGGCGGATCACCGGCGCGATTCCGGTCGGCCGCTCTCGCACGCCCCGCTCGCACGCACCGGCCGATCGCACGCGCCCTGTGCGCCTCGGGCTCACCCCGCGGTCACGCGGCGCACCTGCGGGCATTCCCGGCGCAGCATTCGTCGCACCCGCCCGGTCAGGTCGAGCTGCGCGACCGGGCAGCCCCGACACGTGCCCCCGAGCCGCACGCGCACGTCGATCCCGCCCGCGGACTCGGTCACGCCCAGCAGCCGGATGCGCCCGCCGTGCCGGCGCAGCATCGCCGCGACCGGCCCGTCGACGAGTGTGCGCACCTGTTCGAGGACGTCCCCCTCGCCCGTGGCGCGCACCCGCCATGCCGCCCGGGGTTCGGCCACGCTCGCACGGACGGCCGCCTCGACGCGTGCGCCCTCGCGATCCCGCTGACGCCGCTCGGCACCGACAGAGCGTGCCGCTGCGGCCGCCGACACGTCACCGACAGCGGACACATCCGTGGTGCTCCGGCCTGCCACGGCCCGGGCGCCCTCCCCTGGCATCGCCCCCCACCGCGTCACGAGGGCGTCGGCGGCCAGGCGAACGTCGCGCAGCGTCCCCTCGTCGCACAGCGCCTGCAGCGGGGCCGGCATCACCGTGAGCGCGCCCCATCCGCCGGCGCAGGACGCGATGCGTGCGAGCACGCGTCCTGGCATCACCCAGCGCACCTCGTCGGCCGCCGCGCCGGCCTCGGCGTGCAACAGGAGCTCGCCCGATGGCCGGGGCGTGCTCTGCGCTGGAAGCGCACCCGGCGCGGTACCGGCCTCGACACACGACGAGGTCGCACCCCGCCGGCTCATCCCACCACCAGCGCGGTGAGCGTCCGCGCCGCGAGCGCCATCACCCAGGCGAGCGTGCCGTAGCCGGCGAACGCGGCGAGCGGCCACCGCCACGTGCCGGTCTCGCGGCGCAGCACCCCGAACGTGGACATGCACTGCATCGCGTAGACGAAGAACACCATGAGCGCCACCGTCGTCGGGGCGGTGAACACGGGCTGGCCGGCTTGGGGGCCCTCGTCGAAGGTCATCGCGGCCAGGGCGTCGTCGGGCTCCTCCGGGTCGGTGGCGGCGACCATCTGGCCGAGGGTGGCGACGAACGTCTCGCGCGCCGACAGCGACGAGAGCACGGCGACGTCGACCCGCCAGTCGAAGCCGAGCGGGTCGAACACGGGCTCGACGGCGTGCCCGATCGCGGCGGCGGCCGAGTGCTGCATCGTGTACGTCGCCACGGCGCCCGAGTCGTCGGGGTCGACGCCGGCCTGCCGCAGCACGTCCGTCCCGGCCACGGGGACGTTGAGCAGTGCCCACAGCACGATCGTGGTGCCCAGGATGATCGTGCCGACCTTGCGAATGAACCCTTTGACCGGCTGCCACACCGCCTGCCCGAGAGTGCGCGGGTCGGGCCAGCGGTAGGGCGGCATCTCCATCGTGAACGGCATGATCACGCCGCGGCGGCCGGTCGCCCAGGTGATCACGCGGGCGGCGGCCATCATCGACGCCACCCCGAGCAAGTACAGCGCGAACATGGCGAGACCGCGCCCGTCGAGGCCGAGCCAGCGGGCGTCCTCGGGCACGAGCAGCCCCACGAGGATGCTGTAGACGGGCAGCCGGGCCGAGCAGGTCACCAGCGGCATCGTCATCATCGTCGCGAACCGCTGTCTGGCGTCGGGCAGGGTGCGCGTGGCCATGATGCCCGGGATCGCGCACGCGAACGAGCTGAGGACGCTGACGAACGCCCGCCCCTCGAGCCCGGTGGACGCCATGGTGCGGTCCATCAGGAACGCGGCGCGTGAGAGGTACCCGCTCTGCTCGAGCACGGCGATGAGCACGAACAGCAGGGCGATCTGTGGCACGAAGGTGAGCACGCCGCCGACGCCGCCGAGCAGGCCGTCGGCGACGAAGCCGGCCAGCAGTCCGTCGCCGAACGTGCCGGTGACCCAGGCGCCCGCGGCGGCAAACCCGTCGCCGATCGCGTCCTGCAGCGGCGTGGCGAGGGTGAAGATGATCTGGAAGAACACGACCAAGACCGCGAGGAAGACGAGCACACCCACGACCGGGTGCAGCAGGACACGGTCGAGCCGTCGGGTGCGCGCGTCCGGCGCCGCGGGCCGGTAGCGGGCGCAGTCCAGGACGGATGCGACCCATGCGTCCTTCGCCGCGGCGTCGGCCGGCGGCAGGACGGGCGGGGCCGGCCAGCGGTCGACGTCGCCGAGCAGGTCGCGCACCGCGGCACCGCGGCCGTGGCGTCCGTCGGAGAGCACCACCGGCACCCCGAGCGCTCGGGACAGCCCGGCGACGTCGAGGCTGCCGCCGCGCGCGGCGAGCTCGTCGGGCATGGTGACCGCGAGCATCGCGGGGATGCGCAGGCGCAGCACGTCGGCGACGAGTAGCAGCGAGCGGCGCAGCGTGGTCGCATCAGCGGCGATGACGATCGCGTCGGGACGGGGGTCGGGGCCCTCTCCGTGCAGCGTGTCGGCGACGATGCGCTCGTCGACGCTCGCAGGCTCGAGGCTGTAGGTGCCGGGGAGGTCCTCGATGACGGCCGTGCGGCGGTGTCGGCCGGGGCGGGCGGGCAGCCGGCAGGCGCCCGTGATGCGGGAGACGGTGACGCCCGGGTAGTTGCCGGTGTGGGCGTGGCCGCCGGTGAGGCGGTTGAAGAGCGTGGACTTGCCGGCGTTCGGGGAGCCGACGAGGGCGACGCGCAGGTCGGCGTCGGCGGGGACGGATGCGGTGGGGGCGCCGTGGCAGCCGGGCGTGGTGGTGGGGGTGCCGAAGTGGCCGCCGGCCCCTGTGCCGGATGGGGCTGCGGAGGCGCCGTGGCTGGACGCGCTCTCGGGTGCGTTCTCGCGGGAGGCGGACGTGTCCTCGGGATGACGGCGGGACATCAGCGTGCGGCCGCCTCGCCGTGACCCGGATCGTCCGCCTCGACGCGGTTCGCGCACTCCGTCTCACCTCGGGCGGAGTCCGCCGCTTCACCTGGGGCGGGGACGCTCGCCGCCTCGACCATGACGAGCTCGGCCTCGCAGCGGCGCAGGCACATCGCGCTGTCACGGAAGCGCAGCTGCAGCGGCCCGCGCAGCGGCGCTCGCCGCTCGACGGTCACGGTCGTGCCGGGGGTGAGGCCGAGATCCCGCAGCCGGCGGATGCGACCGGCGTCGACCGCATCGTCGCGTCCGGACGCGGCGATGTCGCGGATCACCACGGCCACCCCGCAGGGGATCTCGGTCAGCTGGCATTGGTCGTGCGAGCCGAACGAGAGGTGTGAACTGGTCGAGTGGTCTGAACCGGTCGCACGGTGCGAACCGACCGATGCAGTTCGTCCCTGCACAGGCACGCGCGGCACCTGAACCCGCATCGCACACTCCTTCGTCTCTCACTGGCTCCGTCAGACGCGGCACGGACAGACGGCGTCGGAACAACCCCAGAGGGACAGCGGTGAGGCTGCCCTCACACAGTCTAACGCTGGCGAGGTTCACCTCAATACCCGGGGATGGATGGAGCGCGTGCGCGCGGACGGAACTCGAGCACTGAGAGGGAGATCTCGTGCACACCGATGGCGGATTCGCGCACACAGACGTGGATTCGCGCACACAGACGTGGATCGTGAGCGGAGGGCACGACCAAGTCTGCGCCACAGACGCCACACACGACCACGAACGCGCCAGTCTCTGGCGCAGACATGGTCGTCTCAAGGGGAGCTGGCGCGAACATGGTCGTGCCCTCGACCACTGCCCGCCCTGAACCCGCTCAGGGCTCGCCATCAGACCCCGGCCCGGCCCGTGCAGCGTGCAGCGACCACCCGCTACCGTTGACACCGTGGACGTCGATCTGCGGGAACTCCGCTATGCGCTGACCGTGCGCGCCGAGGGCGGCATCTCCCCCGCCGCGCGCCGCCTGCGCCTCGCCCAGCCCGCACTGAGCCAGGCGGTCACCCGGCTCGAGCGCCGGCTCGGCTTCGCCCTGTTCACCCGGGGCCGCGCGGGGATGCGCCCCACACCCGAGGGAGACCGGTACCTCGACCGCGCCCGCGAGCTCGTGCTCGGCGCCGAGCGGCTGAGCACCCTCGGCCAGCGGCTGCGGACGGGGACCTCTCCCTCCGACGACCTGCAGCGGCTGAGGGTCGCCGCCGCCCCCACGATCGCCGCGGGGCTGCTGCCGGCCGCGCTCTCCGCCTCCTCGATCACGCTGCCGGACGTCCGCGTGGTCAGTGAGGCCCGCCAGCTCGCTCGGCTTCGCGAGGCGGAGCTCGACCTCGGCGTCATCCGCGCCTGGCCGCAGGACGCGTCGGCGCCGTCCGCGCCGTCCGCGCCGTCCGCGCCGCCCGCCCGCGCCGAGTTCGATCGGGTCCCCGTGGTCACCGCCGGTGACCTGTGCTGGCGTCCGCTGCCCGGCGAACCGCTGTGGCTGGCCGTGCCCGCCGCGCATGGGCTGCCGCCGGGTCCAGCGACGCTCGACGGGATCGCCGATCTCACCCTGCTCTCCTGGCCACGCGACGTGGCCCCGCAGGCGCATGACGCGATCAGCCGCGCACTGGCCCGGGCCGGGGTGCGCCCGCACCGCGCGCATCCGCAGTCGAACGACATGGATCAGCTCTCGCTCGTGGCGTGCGGAGCCGGCGCCGCGCTCGTCCCGCGCTCGACGGTGACCGACGCGCACGGCGCACCGGTGGACCGGCCCGGCCTGGACGTCCGCCCGCTGGCCGACCCGCTCGCGCTCAGCCCGCTGTCAGTGGTGCACCGGGCTGATGCGACGGCTGCGGTCGCGGACGCCGCTGGCCGGCTGGCCGGGATGCTCGCGGGAGTGCTGGGCGCGATGCGGGCGGATGCGGGGGTCGGCTCCGCCTGAGCCCGGCGGACGCAAGGTGGGCAGGTCGTCAGGCCAGGCCGGCGCGGGCGCGATGCCCGGCGAGCCCGTACCACTCCTCGTCGTACAGGTCGGGGGTCTCACCGCGGGAGAGCTCGCTGACCCAGGCGCCGAACAGCGGCGCGAACTTGAACCCGTTGCCGTTCATGCCGGCGGCGAAGGCGATCGTGCCCGAGTCGTCCACGCCCACGATCGGCGCGTCGTCAGGGGTGAACGCGTCGTGGTGCATGCTCGCGCGCACGGGCTCGGGGTTGAGATCCGGGAAGAACCGGTGGGCGATCTCGCCGATCTCGCGCAGCTTGTCGGCGCCGGGCATCTCGGGCACCTCGGCGACGTCGTCGAAGACGCCGAACAGCGAGCCGGCGCTGGCCTTGATGCTGAACCCGTCGAGGGTCGGCACGCCGAACAGGTGTTCAAGCCCGCCGTCATCGGTGCGCCGGTCGCGCAGGAACACGGGGAAGCGATCCGGGGTGAACAGCTCGATGTGGTGCGGGGCGAACCAGGTCAGCGACAGCGGGTGCACGGTGAGCAGGTCGGCGAGGCCGGGCAGCAGACGGCCCGCCCACGAGCCGGCGGTGACGATCGCGCGTCCGGCGTGGATCGTCTGCGGCTCGGGCCCGCCAATCGTGACGGTGACCCCGCCGTTCGGGTCGCGGGCGATGCCGGTGACCGGGGTGTTCGTGAGGATCGTCGCCCCCGCCTTCGCCGCGAGCTCGAGACCGCTGAGCACGGTCAGCTCCGGGCGCAGGCCGCCGGAGAGGGTGTCGAGCACCGCGACGTCGCCCTCGTCGACGGCGTGCTGCGGGAACCGCTCGCGCAGCTCCGCGGTGTCGAGTTCCTCGGCGGGCAGATCGTTCTCGGCAACGCACTGGCGCACCGTCGCGATCGGCTCGCAGCCCTCGGGGCCGACGTTGAGCACACCGGTGGGCAGGAAGAGCTGGCGGCCGGCGACCTCCTGCAGGTGCTGCCAGCGCTCACGCGCCTTGAGCAGCGCCGGCACGTACCGGGCTCCCTCGTGCACGGCGACGCGGAACACGCGCGACTCGCCGGTGAAGCTGCCGTGCGTGTGGACGGGCCCGTACTGTTCGATGCCCACGACCCGATCAGCGCGGTCCCCGGCCGCCTTCGCCTCCTCCCACAGCGCGAGGGACCCCATGGTCCCGAGTCCGATGACGACGACGTCCGCCTGCATGATGTGCCTCTTCCCTGTCGGCCTGATGAGTGCTGCCCGGCCGGCCGACCGGTTCACCGGGAACGCCGACGAGCTGTCCGCCCGCGACCCGGTTGACCGGTCGATCGGTCGATCTGCGTCACAGTCCACCACGTCGGCTCCGGCCGCCGGGCCGTGCGGCCATATCGAACGCGTATGGCGGCATACGGGTCGGCCCGTCGGCGGCTTGGACCGCAGCACGTGACGACCTCCGTGCAGAGCGGTCACCATGCACGGCGACAGTGCTTGTGCACGGATCTGCCACGTTGTGGCAGAACCATGCACAACCGGCAGGTCGGTGCACGGAGGGGGCGCCCCGCGCAGGCCTACAGTCCCGCCAGCTCGTCCCTGGCGAGCACGACGTCCGAGGGCTGCACGTCGCTGGTGAAGTACGGCGCGAGCTGGTCGGTGTAGTCCTGTTCGAAGAAGCCCTCGTCAGTCAGCGAGGTGATCCGCTCGTTGACCCAGCCGAGCAGGTCGCTGTTGCCCTTGGCCACGGCCGGGGCGATGTACGACTGGTCGCCGAGCTGCTTGATACCGACGGTGTAGCCGGGGTTGTCCTTCGCCCACGAGTACAGGTACGTGTTGTCATCGGCGAGAGCGGCGGCACGGCCGTCCTGGAACGCCTGGAACTGCTGGGTCTTCGAGTCGTACTTCGACTGCTCGATGCCCGGCTCGTTCTCGGTGAACCACTGCTCGGCGGTGGTGCCTTTGTTCACCGCGAGGGTCTGGCCCTCGAGCTGCGACACATCGGTGATCAGCGCGCTGTCGGGCGACACCACGCCGATCGAAACCTTCATGTACGGCTTGGCGAAGTCGACGACCTCCTTGCGCTCGTCGGTGACGGTGAAGTTCGCGAGCACGAGGTCGGCCTTGTCAGAACGCAGCGTGTCGACGCGAGCGTCAGCGTTGACGGGAACCCACTCGACCGTCACGCCCAGGTCCTGGGCGAGCCGCTCGCCGAGCTCGACGTCGAAGCCGGTGTTCGTGCCGTCGTCCTTCGTGTACCCGTACGGCTTCAGGTCGGTGAAGGTCGCGATGCGGATGCTGCCGCGATCCTTGATCTCCTGCACGGTCGCGCCCGTCTGCGACTGGGGCGACGAGTCAGCCGAGCCGCTCGCGCAGCCGGTCAGCGCGACCGTGACGACGGCGGTGGCGGCGAGTGCCGCGAACGTACGACGGGTGATCCTGTTCATGATTCCTCCTGCGATAGGTCCGGTCTGAGCCGGGTGAAGCGGACACGGCGCCAGGCCGGCCCGCAGGTCATGCTGGCATGTGGGCGCGACGGTACGCCCGCATGTGTCGTACTGTGGCGTGCGGCTCGGCCCCGCTCCAGGCGACCGACACGCACGGGTGCCAGGTCGCGTCCCCGGCCGGCCGGTCTCGGGCAACCCGGTGCACGCCCGACGTGTCGCACCGGGTGCGCGCTCCGGGCCTCATTCGAGCGGGGCCATGCTCTCCAGGAACGCGCGGGCGCGGTCGGTGCGCGGGTGGTCGAAGAACTCCGCTCCCCCGGCCCGCTCGGCGATCACGCCGCCGTCGAGGAAGAGCACGGTGTCGGCGATGCGCCGGGCGAACTCCATCTCGTGGGTGACGACGATCATCGTCATGTCGTCGCGGGCCAGGTCGAGCAGGATCTCGAGCACCCCACGCACCATCTCGGGGTCGAGGGAGGCGGTGATCTCGTCGAAGAGCATGAGCTCGGGGCGCATGGCGAGCGCGCGGACGATCGCGACCCGCTGCCGCTGCCCACCGGAGAGCTCACGCGGGTACGCGTCGCGATAGTCGCCCATCTGCACCCGGTCGAGCAGACGGTCCATGTCGGCGTCGACCTCGTCCCGGTCGCGATGCTGCACCTTGAGCGGGGCGAGCCGGATGTTCTCGGCGACGGTGCGGTTCGGGAAGAGATCGTAGCTCTGGAAGACCATGCCGATGCGCGTGCGCAGCGGACGCCAAGCGTCCTCCTGAGCGCGGGCGCGACGAGCCAGCGCTCGGCGGCTCGGGTGGCGGTCCGCCAAGCCGGTCGCGTCGACGACGGTGGCCCCGCCGAACTCGATGCGACCGCCATCGATCGTCTCCAGCCCGTTCAGACAGCGGATGAGCGTCGACTTGCCCGATCCGGAGGGTCCGAGCAGCACCTGCACGCTGCCGCGGGGCACCTCGAAGGTCACGTCGCGCAGCACCTCGCGGTCGCCGAAGCGCTTGGCGAGATCGGTGACGCGCAGCAACGGCTCGGCGGGCTGGTCGTCGACGGATGCGGTCATCGGTCACGCTCCTCGGTACGGCGCTCGAGCCGACGAGCCAGCCGGGCGAGCGGCCAGCAGACGGCGAAAAAGAGCGCAAAGATGAACAGGTAGATCCAGAACGGGGCATCCGGGGCGTTGTCCCGGTTGGCCTCCATGATCTGCTGGCCCACGGTGACGACGTCGAGCACGCTGATCATGAGCAGCAACGACGTGGTCTTGATCACGCGGGTGGCCAGGTTGATCGTGGCCGGCACCATCAGCGGGATCGCCTGGGGGATACGCACCCAGCGCAGCAGCTGCATCCGCCCGAGCCCCAGTGCGCGGGCCGCGTCGACCTGCGCGTCCGGCACCGACTGCAGGCCACCGCGCACGACGTCCCCGATCTCGGCGGCCACCCACAGTGCGAACGCGACGACGGCGACGACCTCGCCGCCCACCTGCACGCCAAGCTCGCGGGGCAGGATGTAGTAGAAGAGGAACAGCAGCACGAGCGTCGGCACGATGCGGAAGAACTCGAGGTACAGCCGCAGCACCGTGCGCAGCAGGCGGCTCGGCAGCAGGCGCAGCACCCCCATCACCACACCCAGCGGGATGCCGATGGCGAGGGAGAGCAGCGCGATGCGCACCGAGACCCACAGCCCGCCGAGCAGACGCAGCAGGATCGTCGGGTCGAGCAGCAGCTCAGCGCCGGAATGCACCACGACGCACCCTCCTCTCCAACAGGGTCAGCCCGACCGACAGGGGGATCAGAATGATCGCGTATGCCACGACGAGCAGGAACAGGTACTCGTCGGTGCGGTAGTACATGCCGATCAGGTACCGTGCCGTGTTCGTCAGCTCGGGCACGGCGATGACGGTGAAGATCGAGGTCTCCTTGACCAGGAAGATCATGTTCGCGGCGATCGCCGGCACACTCAGCGAGAGCCCCTGCGGCAGGGTCACGAAGCGGGCCTGCTGCAGGCGTGACAGACCAAGTGCGCGTGCGGACTCGACCTGCGCGTCCGCCACCCCGGCGAACCCGCCGTGGAACGCACCGGCCATGTAGGCGCCGCCGAGCAGACCGAGGCCGACGATCGCGCAGGTCTCGGCCGACATCCGCAGACCGACCGACGGCAACGCGTAGTACAGGAAGAACAGCTGGATGAGCAACGGGGTATTGCGCAGCAGCTCCTCGTACCCGGCGGCGACGCGGCCGAGCACGGGCACCTCGAACTGGCGGGCGAGGGCCGCGGCCGCGCCGACGACGAGCGCGATCGCGATGCCAACGGCGCTCAGCCACAGCGTGGTCCAGAAGGCGTCGACGAACAGCGGGATCGCCTTCGCGATCACCGTCCAGCTCATCGCGACCACCTTCCTGTCCTATTCTGCTCCGCGACCCGTGCGCCGCTGTCGACCGCGGGCCGCTGGCCGGGCGCCCGAGACCGCCGTGCCGGACATCCGGTCTGTCATCCGAGACCGCCGTTCCGAGGGCCTGCCCTAGCACCCCCTGACACCGTTCCGGGCGACACAGCTTCTCAACGATAGACGTCCACGACGACCACGACCAGGGGCCACTGAAACATTCGTTCACACTCGCTCGCCCGCCAGCACATTCTCAGCACCTTCCGTGCCCGCTCGTGCACCGACCTGCCGCCCGAACACCAACCTGCCACCCCTGGCAGATCCGTGCCATACGGATCCTCCGTGGCAGGTCCGTGCACGGGGAGGGAGACGGGCCCTACCGGCAGCGGCCCGTCCCCCGCGTTGCCCGCCTCTTCCGCGGCGGCGTGAGGATGATCCACCCGGTCACCGCTGACCCGCCGACGAACCACACCGCCCACCAGGGGAACCCCGGTGCCCCGATGCCGCCGAGGCTCTCGCCGCCGCTGTCGTCGGTGTCGGCGATGCGCTTCGCGTGCACCATGAACCGGTGGCTGTTGACGCCGATCGGCGTGCAGGTGAAGAGGGTCACCCAGTCCTCTCCGGGCACGATTTTCAGCGAGTCAGTCTCGTTCGGCAGCACGGTCTCGGTGCTCATCACCTGGTAGCGGTGGTCCTCGCCGAGCACGCTGATCCAGAACACATCGCCGACCTGTGCTCGAGTCAGGTTCGTCAACAGCTTCGCGTGGATGAGCCCGGAATGTGCGGTGAGCACCGCGTGCGTGTTCGGTCCGCCGACGGGCAGTGACGTGCCATACAGGTGTCCGAGTCCCTTCGACAGGGTCTCGTCGGCCGTGCCGTGATAGATGGGCAGGCCGATGTCGAGGGCCGGGTAGCTCAGGGTGCCGATCGCGTCGGTGCCACTGACACGCAGCAGATTCTCGTACGCCTGGTATACGGCGGTGCGCTGGGCCTCGTCGGGGTTCTGCTCGATGTACGGGTCGGTCAGCGGCCCGACCTGCAGCGTCTGGTTGTATGCGTATGCGGCGTCGAGGATGCGCTGCCGCTCCGCCGACGGCGTCTGCTCCACCCCCTGCAGGTACCCCGAGATCTCGCGGCTCGCGGCCAGCCGGGCGAACCAGT
The DNA here is from genome assembly GCF_008831125.1 of Pseudoclavibacter caeni. Classification (GTDB taxonomy): domain Bacteria; phylum Actinomycetota; class Actinomycetes; order Actinomycetales; family Microbacteriaceae; genus Pseudoclavibacter_A; species Pseudoclavibacter_A caeni. The sequence continues at coordinate 336,498 of NZ_WBKA01000003.1, forward strand.
CGGCCGCCTGCGGGTACACGAGCAGCCCGATGGCGATCATCGCGACGATCTGCAGCAGGATGCCGCGGCGCAGTCGCCGGCGCTGCCGCGGCGTCCGTCTGCGCCGGCGGCGGCTCCGGCGGTGTCCTTGGGGATGCTGCCCCGCCCCCGCCTCACCGGCTGCGGTCTCGCCTGTGGTCGCCGCCGCAGGCCCGCCCTCGCGCGCGGACGCTCCCTCGACGGGAGTGCCTGTCCCTGCCTCGCCGGCTGCGGTCATCGGGCGCCCGGGTTCGCTGCCGGCCCCGCGCTCCCGTCGGGGTTCGCGCCAGAGGCACCGGCTGCCCCAGCAGTGACCTCGGCCGTCGCCCGCCCCCGTCGGCGCGCGGCGAGACCGAGCAGCACGAGCACTGCGGCGAGCAGCACAGCACCGGAGGCCTGCAGCCCGGTGCGGGCGAGCGTCCCCGGGCCGAGCGCGCCGCCGGGGCCGAGCAGGCCGGCCGCGCCCTCGTCCGCCTGTCGCACCTGCAGGGTGACGATCTGTGCGTCGGTGACCGAGTTTACGATGGCCGCCTGCGGGGTCAGATCGCCGGTCCAACCGGCGGGGAATGACACCGGCATCACCCAGTACTGCCGGTACAGCGGGTCATCGGTGTCGCGGTCGAGCCCGTCGACGAAACCGGAGAACCGCAGCCCGTGCAGCAGCACGCGGCCGTCGGTGTCGGTCGTCCACTCGCTCACGCCTTCGATGGTGACCGGGTCGCGCCCGGCGAGTGCGTCCTCCGCCGAGAGGTACAAGCGTAGGCGCGTGCCGGGGATGCGATGGTCTGGGCGGCCCTGCTCGGTCACGATGATCTCGAGCGGGCCCCACTTCGTGGTCGCCGTGTCGGTCAGCCGGCTGGTCTGGTCGGCGTCGGCGACGCCGTCGTCGGTGATCACCAGGCGCACCCGGTTCGTGTGCTCGCCCTCGGCGGTGACGACGGTCGGGTAGGCGACGTGCACCTCGAGGTCGGGGTTCGTGGCGCGCAGGTCGGCGAGTCGGGTGCGCCCGGCGTCGGTGAACGCGACGGTGATGAGGGTGCCGTCGACGGCAATGGTCACGTCGTCGGCGCCGAGGGCCGTGCCGTCGCCGAGTGTGACGGCGACCTGGTCGGCGGTCGGAGGTTCGAGCCCGTCGGCGACCCGGTTGAGCACGCGGTAGACGCGCAGCGGCTCGGCGCGGGGCACGGTCGTGCGGCTCGTCCACCGCACGGTGTCGCCGAGCACGACGGCGTCGGCGTCATCGACGGCGAGGTCGGCGCTGGCGCCGGCGTTCTTCGGGTAGACGTGCACGGTCTCAAGCCACCCGTCGCCGGCCGGGTTCGTCAGCGGCAGGGCGACCAGGAAGGGATCGCTGGAGGCGTATCCGTCGGGTGTGACGGTCTCGTCGACCAGGTACAGCCCCACGCCGAGCGGCGCGAGGCTCGCGAGCCCGCTGGCGTCGGTGGTGCGGGTGACGTCGGGGGCGGCGTCACCGATGCGGGCGATCGCGTCGGCGGCGGTGAACGTCGAGGCCTCGGCGCGGCCGGCGTCCGTGGTCAGGTCCAGGCCGGGCACGCGGGTCGCGGTGAACGTGGCCCCGGCGACCGGGGTGAGCCCGGAGACATCCTGCTCGACGCCGCTGGCCGGCTCGCCAAGCTGCTCGGGCTGATCGAGCTTGTGCACCTCGATCGCCGTAGTCGCGTCGGGGTCGATGGATGCGATGGTCACGCGCCCGGCGCTCTCATCGCTGGCGGATGCGGTGGTCGCCTGCGCAGCTCCGGCATCCCCGGCAGGCACTGTGCCCGCTGCGGATGTGCCAGCCGGGGACGCTGCGGTGGTCGCCTGTGCCCGGGGCCCGGTGACGAGCAGCAGGGCGAGGGCGAGCAGCACGGTCAGCAGGATGCCGAGCGGGCGGGTCGTGGTGCGCCACGCACCGGCCTGGTCGGGCACACGGGGCTGGTGGAGGAGCCGCACGGACACGTCAGCCGAGTGCCCCACCGCACGCCCGCCCGGACGGGTCATGCCCGTCGACGTGCTCGGGACGTAACCGGTCTGCGACCGTTCGCTGTCCATGCGGGTCCTCCTCCCTCGTGCGCTGCTGGTTCTGCTGTTCCTGCTGCAGGTGTCCAAGGTGGCCTGGGTGCCTCCGTCGTGACGTCGGCGGTGTGGTGCCGTCGCGCGGAGAGCGCCCGGGGCTCCGGTTTCAGAGACCACGCAGGGCGCCCCGGCTGTGCTGCTCGGGGCAGTCACGCGTCCGCGCGTCTGCCCCGAGCACAGATATCGGCTACGCGGCCTGGTCCTCGCGGGCGCGACGCCGGCGGGCGATCACCAGCACGGCGACCAGGAGGCCTGCGCCGAGCACGGTGAGGATCAGCGTGCCCGTGCCACCGGTGAGCGGCAGGGTGAAGCCGGTGCTGTTGGGCGCGTCGGCGATCGTGGTCGTCGCGACGTCAACCCCGGCAGCGGTGACGTTCACCTTCACCGGCTGGGCAAGCAGCTGATAGCCCTCCGGGGCCGTGACCTCGTTGACCCAGTACGAACGGTAGGAGCCCTCAGCCACGGACTCGCCGTCGACCCAGTCGGAGAACAGCAGGCCGGAGATGACGACGGTGCCGTCGGTCGTGCTCGTCTGGAACGTAGTCTCTCCGTCGACGCTGATCGCATTGACACGGTTCTTCGCGTCGTCCTCGGTTCGGTACACGCTGAACGTCGCCGCCCCGCTGGTCAGCGGATCCCCTGTGGAGGAGTCGGTCTTGGCGATCTTGATGTCGCCGACCTTGATCGTCGCGGGGGTGCTGGTGATGTCTGCAGCGTCGTTGACCGAGAGGGTCGCCGTGTTGTTGATCGCGGCGGACGTCGTCGATTGGGCACCCTTGGCGGTGCTGTTCACCGTTGTCGGGATGCTGAGCGTGACCTGCGCCGTGGGATCCGTGGCCCAGGCCGTGGCCAGCTTCGCACGGCCATCATCCGTGAAGGTGACCGTGACATTCTGCCCAGAGACGGCGACGCTGTAGTCACCTGAGGTGAGGGTCTGTCCAGTGCTGCCGGTCAAACCGACGGTTGGGGCGTTGTCACCCGTGGCGTAGGGGGTGAGTCGTGAGTCCAGCGCGTCCGAGATGACGTACTTGCTGATGGCGGTGTCGCGGGGGATGTCCGCGGTCACCGTCCAGGTGACGTCCTGCCCGACTGCGACCGAGTCACTCTCGTCGACAGCCTTCGACACGGTGACCTTCGAGTTCTTCGGGTAGACGTAGATCGTCGAGAGCCAGGTGTTTCGGTTCTCCGGGTCGGTCATCGGCACGGCCACGAGGAAGTCCTGTGCGGGGGTGACGCCGGCCGGCGCCGCGGTCTCGCGGATCAGGTACAGGCCGCGCGGGGCGTCCGACCATGTGGCGACGCCGCTGGCGTTCGTGGCGTCGAACGTGTGCACTGCGGTCGGGGTCGCGCCGATCAGGCTCTGCGCTGCGGTCACGTCGATGGTGGAGATCTTCTGCTGCCACGCGTTCGATCCCGCGGTGAGGTCCGTGCCACTGTCCTGCACCGGAACGGCGTAGGCGGTGAACGTGACCCCGCTGATCGGCTCTGCCCCCGACGGGATGCCGCTCTGGGCACCCGTCGCGGCGTCGCCCTGCCCCGTCGGGGGTGTGGTGAGCTTCGTGATCGTGATGTCCGACGTCGTCGGGATGTCGTTGTCGTCGGCCTGGGCGACGACCGCGCCGCCCAGGGCGAGCGCGACCGCGCTCACCAAGGCCATGGTCGAGGCGATGATGCCCCGACGCCTCTTTCGTGTGTTCATCATGATTCCCCTTCTGTGGTGGTCTCGGTATGGTCATCGGTGTCGGTGAGGTCCTCGTCGTGCTGCCGTCGGCGCTGGATGGCGCGGGCGAGCACACCGGCGAGCAGGCCGCCGCCGGCGAGCAGCAGGGCGAACAGCCACCATCCGCCGGTGAACGGCAGCTGATACGTCTTCGTGTCGGTGACGGTGATCGTGTATGTGCCGTCGCCGCCCGCGGTCAGCTGCACCTGGGGGTTCTGCCCGCCGGTGTTCTGCACGGTGACCTCGCCGCGCAGGGCTATGTGCACCCGCACGTCGTCGGCGAGCAGTGCATACCCGGCGGGCGCCTTCGTCTCGCGCAGCCAGTAGTAGCCGGGGGCGAGCCCGTCGACGGTGAGCACGCCGGTCTGCCCATCCACGGGGGTCAGCGTGGCGGCGGTGTCAGCGCCGGCCTGGCCGTCGTCATTCGGGTACAGTGCGAACTCCGCACCGTCAACGGCGGCATCGGAACCGTCCTCCCCTGCCCCGGCACCGAGCTTGTGCAAGGCGAACCCGGTCGGCGAGATCGCGCAGTCGGTAAGGGTGTTGGTCAGGCCCTGGCGAGCCGGGGTGCCCGAGCCGAGGTCCAAGGTCGTGAACTCCGCATTCGAGTCACTCGTGGCGGTGCCGGGGTTCGTCAGCACGGTCAGTGCCGACGTGTTGTGCGCCCAGTAGAGGCGTCCGTCGGGCGCGAGTCGGATGGCGCCGGTCAGGCTGGACGTCTTCAGCACGTTGGCGTTCCAGATGCTCACACTGCTCTGTTCAGAGACCTTCGAGTACTGCAGCAGCCTCGCGACGTTTTCGCCGGGATCGGTGATCAGCGTGGAGACGAACAGGGCATCGCTGCCTTCCGGACCGTACTCGACGCTGTAGCCCTGACCGCGGCTGTCACTGATGGTCTGGTCCTTGACCTCGGTGAGCGTTCCCGTAGCCGCGTCGAAGCCAAGTAGATGCAGGTGTGTCTCGTAATTCACGGAAAGCGTTCCGCCGGTCGTGTGTACGGAGGAGATCGCGGCAGCCTGGGTGAGGTCCGGGCTGAACCGGATGTCCTCGTATGCCGTGGCGACATCCGTCGAGGAGGTGACCCCCGACGTCCCCAGCTCCGGGGTGGTCACGGGTGCGGTCGCCGGCCCGTTCGCCGTGAACTGCCAGGCGTCGAGCGTGTACCCATCAGCGGAGAACAGCGAATTGTCGTTGACGCGCTGCGGATTGAGCACCCAGTAGCCAGTGCCGTCGGCGTTCGGCACGGATGCGACTGCGCCCGAGGCGTTCGTGCCGGTTCCGACCGCTGTCGGGGCCGTGGTCACCGCGCCGTGCGCGCCCTCGGTCATGTCGACGACCGCGTACTTCAGCTGGCCGGCGGTCGCGGTGGTCGCGGTGCTCCACACCACGTAGTAGCGTCCGGTACCCTGCGCGGCGGGGAACACGGTGGCTGGGGACGCCCCGGCCCCGATGTCAAGGGTCACCGCTCCGTCATCGGTGTCGGTCATCGCGCCCCCGGACGCGTCGAGGATGCTGCCGCCAGCCACCACGAACTGCAGGTTGCCGGCTGAGTCGGTGACGGTCACGGTGCCGTCCGCCTCATCGAGCCCGGTGAACGTGCCCGCCGCCACACTGGTGCCGTTGGTGCCGAAATCGAGCTGGGCAGCATCCCCGAACGCCCAGTACCGCTGGCTGGCTCGCTGCTCGTCCGCGGTGCACACGCGCAGGGGGGCGGTGTTGATCGTGACGCCCAGGGTGCCGGTGGCGCTGCCGCCGTACTGGTTCGTCGCCGTGTAGGTGACGGAGGTGACCGTTCCGGTGTAGCTGGCGTCCGCCGGGGTGAAGATGACCGTGCCGTCGGTATCCAGCGCCCACGTGCCCTCGCCGGCGACCGTCGCCGAACCGCCGGGGCTCACGGTCTGCCCGTCAACGGTGAGGGTGACCGTGACTTTCGCAGCGTCGTCAGGGCTCACGATGCCTGGTGTGGTTCCATCGTCGACGAGCTGGAACGTGGCGGTACCGCCCGGCTGGATGACCCGGGAGTCGTCTGGCGCCGCCGGGTTGACGACCGCAGTGGCGGTGTCTGTCGCGGAGAGGTTGACGTCACCGGATTCTGAGGTGGCTCCGTGCGCGGTCGCGGTGTTCACCACCTGTCCGACGTCGCGGTCGGCCTCGGTCACCGTGTGGGTGCCGGTGCAGGTGATGCTGTTGGACACGCCGATCGTGGTGGCCGGGCAGCTGAGCGTGCCACTGTCGATCTGGGGGTCATCGAGCGAGAATTGGAAGATGCCGCCGGCCGCGTCCGAGTTCGTGGCGAGGAACTGGTACTGGATCTGGTCGCCGACGGAGTAGGTGCTCTGCGTGGAGCTGACCGTCTTGGTCAGATCGAGCGTCTGCATCGGCGTGACGGTGCCCACGCGCAGCCCACTGATCAGGTGCGTGTCGCTGGAGCCGCCGGTGGACCCCAGGAAGCCGAACTTGATCAGATCCGGCGCGGCCTCGGTCATGGTGCGATCGAGCACCGTCGTGTAATACCCCTCGCCGAAGTCGATCTCGACGGTGACTTCGGGCGCGGTCTCGCCGGACTTGAGCGGGTAGACGGTGATGCGTGTCTTAAGCCCGGAGCCGGTGTCGCTCGCCCCGGTGGAGTAGTCGGCGAGCAGCGCATTGAGCTGGGATTCGGTCAGATTATTGGACGACTGAGAGGTGTTTCCGTGGAGAGAGTATGAGGAGTTCAGGCTGGAGACCTTCACTGTATCTCCGACCGGGCAGTAGCCGCTGCGCCACTGGCCGCTGGAGTTCAGGGCGCCAGGCCCGCGCAGCGTGATCGAGTCGGTCTTCCTCGTCGACGAGGTGTCCGTCCGCGTGCACTGGGAGGTGACATCGGTGGAATTGTCAGCGAAGTTGCCATAGACGTCGAGCCCGACACCGAGGTAGGCGTTGGGCAGGCCGTTCTCGTTGTTCTTGTTGGCATAGCCGAGGCCCCCACCGCTCGAACCGGTGGTCGTGAGTTCCTGAGACCCGTCGGCGAGGAAGAAGCCGATGCCGTCGGCGTGCTCCCCATTGCCGTACTGGTGCTGGGTGAACTCGAGCACGAGCCCGTTCTTCGAGGGCAGGGCCCGGTTGTACAGGGCCGCACCGACCTGGCTGCCCTGGTCGTCGGTGAGCTGCAGGAAGCCCTTGCTGTAGCTCGACGTGGGGGCGCGCACCGATGAGCTGCACTTGCCGAGCGACCCGCTGCTGCCGGCGGTCGTCGCCTTGGTGAGGCACGCCTTGCCGATGCCCTTCCATGTGGAGTCCCCGACTGCAGCGCTGTTGAAGTCCTCCTCCATCAGCCAGGTGGAGCAGCCGATCTCGACCAGCTCGCTGGGCCGCGAGAGCGTGTGGCTGTCGGAATCGGTCTCGTCGGCCAGCACGCTGCGCTTGGCGTAGGTCTGCACGCGCAGATAGCCGTCCTGCGTGCAGGTGTTGATCTTCGTGGCCAGCGTGATCGTGAAGGTCAGGGTCTGCCCGGCGGCGAGCGTGGTGCCCGAGTAGGCGAAGATCACGTCGGACGCCTCGCCGGGGTTGTCGTGGTGCACGGTCTCCGGCGACGTGGCCCCGCCATCCGCGGTGGTCGGGCACGTTCCGCCCGCGACCCCGTCGATGGTCGATGCACAGCTCCAGGACGCGACGGTCACCTGACCGGTGTAGGGCACGTAGTAGGTGTAGCGCAGGTCGAAGGTGACCGGGACATCTCGTGTGTTCGTCCAGGTCGCCTGAAACGTGCGCTCATCACCGGAGAGCACTCGGGAGGGAGCCCCTGACGGGCCCGGGGAGGTGACGGTGTTCTCCATGTCGACGGGCTCGTTGCCGCACAGGTTGTCGCTCGAGACGGTGATCGTGCCGGCGTTCGAGGCGGAGGCGAGATCACTCGTCGCGGTGCTCGCCGCGTCGAAGCTCGTCCTGCTGAATCTGGCCCAGCCTCCGACGAACGGTGTGGCGGTGGTCGCGCACCCGCTGCTCATGGTCACCGTGGTGGTGACGGTGAAGGTGAGCTGCCCGCCGGCCGGCAGGCCCCCGATGAAGGCGAAGGTCTTGTAGTAGGTGTCGGCGGTGGCGTTGATCGTCTGGTCTGTGACCGCGGCGGCGGTCGGGCAGGATGCTCCCCCGCTGGCCTCGCAGCTCACGCTGTACTTGATGGTGGCGTTCACCGCGGCGGTTGTCTCGTGCCAGAACCGGCCGTTGGCGATGGCCGTGGTCCCGTCGTTGTGGTAAGAGACGGTGTAGGTGCGCGTCGCTCCGTCGGCGAGCGACCCCTCCGGTGACCAAGAGCTGGTGACCGTCGGCAGCGGCCCTGTCGCAGCAGGCGTGCCACTGTCGTCCGGAGGCGACGCGGGGTCTGCCGCGGCAGTCTGGGCAGGGAACGGACTGCCACCCATGCCGACGGCGAGCACCAGCAGCAGGAGGGTGGAGAGCACGCTCATGAGCGGCCCGCGGACATGATTCAAGGAACTCCCCTCCTTCCCCAGCGACAGCACGTCCATGCTAGCGTAATCGCCGACATCTGTGCGAGAACTCTCTCCGAGATCAGCACCACCGTGAACGAGCCGTTCCGCCCCGTTCTTGCGCTCAACTCCGCCTCTGAGCGTGCGCCCGTCGTCCCCTCCGGGCACGCAGAACGGGCCGCGCACATCACGAGGATGCACACGGCCCGTTCTCAGGGCCTGGTGTTGGCCCCACCGCCGAGACCCCATGCCCGTCACGCGTCAGTGCGCGGCGTCATACGCCTCGAGGACGCGAGCGGGCACCCGGCCCCGCTCCGACACCTTGAACCCGTTTGCGGTCGCCCAGTCGCGCACCTTCGACAGGTCACGCCGCTTCGCCGAGCGCGAGGAGCTCGACGACCCACCCGACGTGCCGACCCGGCGAGCCCGATCGATGAAGGGCTTTAACGCGTCGGCGAGCTTCTGCTCGTTCTCCTTCGTCAGATCGATGCTGTACTTCGTGCCATTGAACGCGAATGTCACCGTGCCGCCATTGCCCTCTGCAATGGTCGAACCGTCGATGTCGTCAACGCGAAAGATCTTCTCTGCCATGGTCAGCTCCCTTTCCCATAAAATGGGATATCGCTCATAAGCGCTTCGTGTGTTTCACGCGCACTTCTCATGCGAAGCCATTGTCGCAGCGCTGGACGCCGCATGCAACCCGATAAGCGTGCTTCCCGAATGAAATGCATTCGAGCACGGTCGAGCACGGTGCCGCACTTTCATGCCCCACCCGTGCATCCCACCAGACGCGTTCCATTCCGACGAGACTTGCCAGAGGTAATGTCTCAGTCTGAATTCGAATTCCGATTCCGGCCGCCTCGGCTCAGCTGATGCCCAGCTGATCCGCACCGCCGCGAGCACGGCGCCTCACGCGGACCAGGAGCACGCGGTGAGTGCTCCACCGGCGAGCCTCCGACGTAATAGATGTTGTCCGCTCCGCGCCGCCCCAGATACTGGCGTTGAATATGCCCGTGCTCTGCGGGACGACACTCGCAGTCCGCTCGGCGATGCGCATGTCTGACAAGCACAAGGTATCGGCTCGCAGACAGCAGAGGAGGCTGGCATCGCGATGTCATCCGAGAATCCACCCGACCGACGATGCGGAGGCCGGGGCCACCCGACCCGCGAAACCCATCAGTGCGACGGTAGTCCCTGCTTGCGCACGATCCGCGGCACTGGCAGTCCCTCCGCGAGGAACGCTGCGCGCATGGCGCGGGCCGAGACGAATCCTGCCGCATGGGCGACCACGTCCATGGAGACGTCGCACCAGCCTTGGTCGCCGAGCCGGACGCTGGCGAGCTCCACTCGCTGCCGGCGCAGCATCTGCCGCACCGTGGTGCCATGCTCGCGGCAGGCGCGCTGTACTGTGCTCGCCGAGCGGTGCAGCAGGTCGGGAACGTCACCCGCGCTGAACGTCGGATCTGTTCGACGATCCCGTACCAGTTCGGTCACTTGAGAGAACACATCGGCCACGGGAGCCTCGGCCGCCGTCGCCTCCGCTGCCACCGGCGTGCGCGCGACGGCCGAGTCGCCCGGCGTCATCACGCCACCCGGTTGTGGGACGAGTGCCGCCTTCAGAAACTCAGCGATGAGCACGCCCGTCGGCCTCTTCTTCGAGACGGGCACGGTGCTGCCTCGCCCCTCGTGGAACAGTGTGTCCAGCACGAGGGCGAAGGCGAGTCCCAGGCGCGGATTCCAGCAGAGAGGCGCAGTACGGCTGCCTGCACGAACGGCGTGCGTTGCCTCATGGACGCGGACGACGAACAGCACGGCACGTCCCGAGACCCGCATCCTCGGCCACTCCTCCGGAGAAAGAAGCACTGCCTGGCCAGCGCTGAGGAGCATCTGATCAATGCGGCACTTCCCCGTATACACAAGCACAATGGTCAGCCGGCCGGGGGAGTGTTCGATGGCCATGCCGCCCCGGACGTCTACACGGGTCACTGTGACCTCGGGGCCGCTCCCATGTGGCAGGTGCTCCGATTCTTGCGGCAGAGGCGCACAGCGCACGATCGGCATGGCTGCTCACCCCGTTGAACTCTTGATACTGTCCGGATCGGTGGGCGCAGTCATGCTCACCACCGCTTGCTCGGCACTGGCACCCTAAGCTGCCGAGTGGCTGCAGGATTGACTGCCGGCAGGGATTCGGATACAATTCACCCAGAGATTCACCCGGTGGAGGAGAACCGCTCACCCTCAGCTGGGACACGGGTCACCCGTATCAGACGGCGTCCTAGGAAGCGGAGCAGGCCAACACATCGGCGACGCACACTCATAGCGCGCCCAGCATCGGCTTGGACTGAGGCTTCTGTCAGGGGATCAGCGCGCTGCCCCGGCTTCCAATGACACAGTTGCGTCATCTTTCAGCATGATTGCCGCAAGGCTTCGACCCGATCACACCAGCCGACGACCCTTCCCCCTAGGTTCGTGAACGGCAATGCCCGGCGGTTCCCACAGCAGGAGGCATCGCGGCAGCCACACCAGTCCATGAAGAGATGAGGGATGTCCACATGTCTGTTGAAAACATGTCTGATGAAAAGATGAAGAACCGCCGCCCGTCACGGCGGACCCTGCTCAAGGGAGCCGCTTGGGCTGCTCCGGCGGTGACGCTTGCCGCGGCCACTCCGGCATTCGCCGCCGCCAGCCCGGTGGAGCCCAGTCAGGATCCCGCGTACTTCGCTACGGGCGGGCGAGCCACTTACCCCACTGGCGGTGGCACTGGCGTCTTCACCTTGGAGAGTCTCGACAATGACAACAATGCCGCGGTGATGCCGAGCGACACGATCCTCACCATCACCCCGTCTGCAGGCGCGAACTTTACCATCAACAGCGTCACGGGCGGCACCCTGTCCGGCCCCGATGGTAACGGCGTCTACACCGTCACCGCCACGGCAAGCACGACGATTTCCGAGATCAAGGTCAATTACACCCTCGGTGGCGCGGTGGGGAGCACAGTCACTTTCTCCGGCACATCAGCGAGCATCAGCGCGACGGCATCGCATACCGCCACAGTGCAGGCCTGAGTCTGCCTCTCCGAGGCAAGAGGAACAGCGTATTAAGGCTCGGCCCCCATTCGGGGGCCGAGCCTTATGCGTGAGACTGCGAAGAGCCGCTAAGCGTCCGTGCCGAGCAGCTGCAGGTTCAGAACCGAGAAAATGGTCTTGGTCGCAGTGGCGAGCAATGCATTGTCAGAGGCCCGGTACAGGTTGATCGTCAGATCATACCTGGCGTCCACGAGTCCGAGTTTCAGCACGATCGTGTCACCTGCAATCGCTGACCAAGAGAGGTTCAGCACCTGGCTGCCACCGCTGGCGATCGGCTCAACGCTGAAGGTTGTCTTGCTGCCATCAGGCTTCCACGCGAGCAACGCCGCATAGCCGCCTCCGGTATTCACCGCATTGACCCCGCTGGCAGGGCTCACCCCGCTGACAGCGAGGCCGTGTGGCTTCCCTCCAAGGTTCAGCCCCCCACCAACCTGTGGCGCCACGACGATTTCCCCAGTGATCTCGCCACTCTCAAGAGCACCAGTACCGTTCGCGATGGTCAGGGTCTCAGGGACCTGCGCCTTGAGCACATCCGCCCCCAGCACGCTGCCGCCACCGAGCACATTGACCACGGCCACGTCCGTGCTGTTATCTCCCCAGACCGCAGACAGCGTTGTGACCGACGCACTCGCCAGCGGCGCGGTGGCAGCCAGTGCCACCGCCGGGGCCGCCCAGGCGGCGCCCTTCATCAGAGTGCGGCGCTGCACTCCGCGAGCGCCGAGCTCCTCGAATTCATTCGACATGTCGCTTCCTTCCGGTCATGGGCCGAGGCGTCGAGGTGACGTCTCCCCCGCATTGGATGCATGTTCACGCGCAACGCTATGGTGCCGCCGCACGTCTGTCGGCCAATGCACCCAGAAGGTGTAGTCAGTCTGGAAGAACCGAGTCAGTCAGTCAGCCGTGCGCTCGAGCAGCCCGGCCTGCTGCAGCATCTCTGCGGTGTTCGCAGCCTCGACAGCTGCAACGTCCGCGGGCAGCTCAGAGATCGCCTCGATGCGAGTGCCGAGCGCGCGGATGTCCACCGGCCCAGCCTCGCACCAGTCGAGGAGCAGCCGGGCTCCGCCGCTCACGCACACGACCTTCGGCATCGTCCCATCGTCGGCATGGGGCAGGGCGTACAGCACGTCACAGCGGAACACCTCGAGCGCGGGCACCCGGCGCACCCGGTCATCGGGGCGCAGGCGCGCTCCTGCCTCACTCGCCGGGCCGGCAACGCCAAGAGCCCCGTCGACGCGACGCCCACCCGCCACTGTGGCACGCCCCGCCAGGCCGGCCACCGCATCCGCCGCCCGCTCCGACGCCTCCGACTCCGCGGTGACCTCGACATGCCCGCCGTCGACGCGGATGCGCGCGTGCGGGGTGCCCTCCGGCTCCACCGCGCCGCCGAACTCCGGGGCTAACACGACGGTGGCGTCGGCGGCGGTCGCAGGCCGGGTCGACCGCCGCGCAAGACGGGTGACGATGCGCCCTCCCTGACGCACACCGCGCCCCCAGCGCGCGATGTTGCCGCGCATCGTGGCCCAGGCTCCCGGCGGGGTCTCTGGGTGGGCGAGTCGCAGCTGATCACCGTCACGCCACACCGCCCAGCGCATCAGCGCCCACGCCCCGCGCAGCCCATGGGTGCGCAGGTGATTGACCAGCTGTGCGGCACCACCGGCCTCGCCATCGACCCACAGGCGCCAGGCCCGGGCCTCTGCCACGGTTAGATCCGGAACAGGCTCAGCTAGGCCGAATCGCCGAGCGAACGGCTGCAGGACGCTGCCCGCACGAAGGCGAGCGATGACCGGCTGCAGCTCGGCCCACCGCCGTCCTTGGGCGAACCGCTCGGCCATGCGCCCCATCTCTGCACGGGCTCTGGGCGTGTCTCCACTGCGCAGTGCGTTGACCGCGAGCAGCAGCGCATGCCGGTCTGGTGCCGGCACCGGTAGCAGGCCGCCTGCGCTGTGTACCTGCTCCGCGTCCGCGGCCAGTGTCTCGAATGCCTGATCCGCCGTCGCGAAGAAGCCGGGGAAGTAGTAATGCACGTCGATGTCGCAGGGCCACTCGGGGTGCACAAGGGTGACGGAGTGGTAGCGGATGATCTGGAAACGTTGATCGGTCAGCGGCCGGGCCAGCCACCCACGGTCCACGAGCGCCCGCACCAGTCGGCGAAACCCTGGCGGCTCGACAAGCATGTCGATGTCGCCGCCGATCTCGCCGCGCGGCCGCAGTCCCTGTGTCTCTGCGGCGAGTCCCTTGACGAAGAGCACGCGCACACCCTCGGCCCGGGCGACATCGGCCACCCATGCGGCGCCGAGACGGATGCCCACCTCGAGCGGAAGCCTCTGTCGCAACGCCCTCTCCTCGCTCACCTGTCGAACGGTCCGGGGTGCCTCGACCCTGGCCGACGCACCTCCCCCGCCTCAGCCGCTCGCGCCCCACACTGGTGTGACGTGGCAGTGCACGCCCGAGATATTCACGACGGGGTGTTGGGGTCACAGTTCAGGGTACAGGAACCCACGGGCGATCAATGACCGCCGCAGCCCCGCCCGACTGCTCACGTTGTCGCCCAGCGCTCGCAGACGCCGTCTGGCCCGTGCCAGGTGTGCTCGGACGGTGTCGGTGCTCAGCCCGAGCGCCGACCCCAGGGTGTGCGCCGACGGAGCAGCTCCGCCGCAGAACAGCGCGGCGATCTGCAGCTCCCGGTCGGTCAGCAGCACATCGGCCGTCGCGTCCGGACAGGGCTCCGCCCCGCTCCACCTGGATGCGACGCGGGCGATGACCTCGATCAGCTCGACCAGCCGGCTCTGCCTGTCGATGACCGCGCCCGCGCCCTCTCGCAGCAGTCGCCGTTCATGCACCGGCGACGCCCGATGTTGCACGACGATCGCCGGGGCGCCCAGCCTGCGCAGCGCCCGCACTTTGAGTGCGGCCGGCACGTGGTCGCGCAGCTCGGCCTTGCACAGGACCGGGTTCGACAGAGCTGGCCAGGCGGCGGCGAACGACGTCCACGAGCTTGCCACGATGCCGACCTCGAATGCGGCATCCCGATGCTCCGCGCAGTAGGCTGCGAACGCGGCCCCGAGATATGGCGTGTCGTCGACGATATCGATCTTCACGTCCCACCTCCCCGCATGACGACCATGTCCCTCACACTCTAGCGACGACCATGCATCTGCTCATCACCACCGCCCATCGGTTGGACTCCGAGGCGCTGGGGTACGCCCTGCGGCACGAGCTGCCGGGCGATCTCGTCGATGACGTCACCCTGCTGGCCCCGACCGTGCTGGAAGCGCCATCCGCCCCCCTGAGACGGCCGTGCACATGGCTCGTGGTGGACGTGCGGGGTCTGTGCGAGACGGCGCTGCTGCGGGCGATGCGCTGGTGGGTGCAGGCCGGGGCGCAGATCGTCGCACTGCATGACGGGACCTCTGCGGAGCTGATGCAGGCGATGGCGTTCAGCGGTGCCCAGCATCTGGTCGACGTGAGCGAGAGTCTGGACGGACTGGTGGCACTGCTGAGCGACCCACGTGCCGCCGCCACTCACGCACGCGATGTCACCGCCCGACTCTGGGCGAACTCGATCACCCCGGATCGCCTGCAGCTGACCCGGCGCGAGGGCGAGGTGGTCGACCTCTACCTGGACCCCGACGAGCCCTCGATCGCGGAGGTCGCCGAACGCCTGCACATCACCCCGAGCACGGTGAAGGCGCACCTGTCCAGCGTGCGCAAGAAGCTGGGCGGACGACTCGGGCGCAGCCGCCTGGCGCTGCGCCGAGCGCTCGCCGAGCATGGATGGCAGGCATGGTAGTCTGCCCCGTGGGCCGTGAGCGCGCAACCGGCGCGCCGATCGGCCGCCCAATCGCCGATGCATGCCGCCGCTCGAGCATGCGACGCTTCGAAGAGGAATCGCTCCCGTGACACTTGAGGCCTATCTGAGGATCGCACGTCGATACTGGCTCGCCCTGCTCGTCGGTCTGGTCGGAGGCACGCTCATCGCCTTCGCTGTGACCGTGATCCAGCCGAAGACGTACACCGCCGACTCATCCGGATTCATCACCACACCCAGCACGTCCTCGTCCGGCAGCGGTGTCGGGACCGCGGTGGCCGGCGACACCTACGCGAAGTCACGGGCCAAGTCCTACGCCGATCTGGGCAAGAAGCGCGTTGTCGCCGAGGATGTCATCCAGGATCTCGGTCTGAACACGACACCCGAGCAGCTGGTCGACCAGATCACCGTCACCGCCCCGACCGACACCGTGACCATCAAGGTGAGTGCCAAGGCCTCGACGGCACAAGGGGCAAGCGACCTGGCCAACGCCTGGATCCGGGCGATGAGCACCGAGATCGCGAAGCTCGAGAGCGGTGAGAGCGAGAATGCGACGGGCGATGGCACGACTCAGCAGACGACCGCGACGCCGGCCGCCACGCTGACGTCGCTCGAGTCTGCGGCAGTGCCCACCTCGCCCACCTCCCCGAACCGCCGGCTGTACCTTGCGGTCGGGGCCCTCGCCGGTCTGCTGCTCGCCTTCGGCTACGCGCTGCTGCGCAACCAGTACGACAAGCGCATCCGGTCGGCCGATGACGTCGCCCGCACCATGCAGAAGCCCATCATCGGCACTCTGCCGTTGGAAAAGGCCTTGGTCGGCGCAAGCTCTCGACTGATCCAGGATGCCGGCCAGCATGACGCGCGTCGCCATTCCGCTGTCCGGCACATCAGCGAGTCGCTGCGCGAGCTGCGCACGAACATCGACTTCCTCGATGTCGATGATCCGCCTCGGGGAATCGTGATCACCTCGGCGCTGCCGGGCGACGGCAAGTCAACCGTCGCAGCGAACCTCGCGGTGACGATGGCCGAGACCGGCCGCACCGTCATCCTCATCGACGCAGACCTGCGCAAGCCCACGGTGGCGAACACCTTCAACGTGCCTGGCGAGGTCGGCCTCTCCGACGTGCTCGCCGGCCGCGCCACGCTGGAGGTGACGATCACCCGGCCCGATCCGCAGCTCGACCTGTTCGTGCTGCCGGCAGGCAGCATCCCGCCGAACCCCAGCGAGCTGCTCGGCTCTGACGCTCTGCACGAGCTCGTGCAGTCCTTCGTCGCCGAGGGCGCGACCGTGCTGCTCGACGCCCCGCCGCTGCTGCCGGTCACGGATGCCGCTGTGCTGACCGCCCGGACCGATGGCGCGCTCATCGTCGCCTCGGCGGGGCAGACCCGGGTCGACTCACTGCAGCAGGCGCTGGAGCGCATCGACGCGGTCAAGGGCACGACGCTGGGCATCGTGCTCAACCGCGTGCCCACCAAGGGCCTCGACAGCTACGCGTACGGCTACTACGGCGGCGACTACTACGGCGAGGAATCCGACCACAGCTCGAAGCGGCACGGTTCCAGACGCTCTCGGAGACAGCGCCCCACTGCACAGTCACATCCGCGCGCCGTCTCGAGCAGACGGCCACCAGCGCCAGGCACGACGCATGCCCGGGCGCCGCTGGTCGAGTCGCTGCACCGCACCCCGGGCGCGCCGGGGCCTCAGCAGGCCAGGTCCCCGCAGCGGCGTCCGCAACCGCTCCTCGGCCCGTATGACGACGCCACGACGTCCTCGCGCCGCTGAACCGGAACCATGCGATTCCGCGCCGAGACCCGCGACCTGCTCTCGCGCACCCGTGCCGCCGCCGAGCCGCTGAAGTCACCTTCGCCTCCCAACGGAGCGGGGCCGTTCACCGTCGGGTTCGTGTGCACTGCGAACATCTGTCGTTCCGCGTACGCGGAGGCCGCCTTCACCGCGCTGACCGCCGCCGACCCCCGCATGCGGGCGACGAGCGCCGGGCTGCAGGCGGCCACCGGGACCCCCATGGATCCGATGATGACCGAGCAGCTGCTCGACCGGCATCCCGGGGCACCGACCGAGCACCACTCTCGTGCCGTCGACGACGCGTTCATCGCCGAGTGCGACCTGGTGCTCGTGATGACCGCCCGGCATCGCACGCTGCTGCTGCGCAGGCACCCGATGGCCCTGCCAGAGACGTTCCTGCTCACCGAGTTCGTCAGCCTGCTGCCGGCGCTGACCGGAGAGAGGGCCACCCCGCGTGACCTGGTGCGGCAGGCGCACCGCCTGCGCGCCCAGGCCGCAGACACCGCCGACGTGCCCGACCCCCACCGTCGCGCTCCCGACGTCTACGCCGAGGTCGCCATGACACTCGATCGTCTGGTGGCCGGGCTCATCCGCGGGCTGCACTGACTCAGCGGACCAGTCCGCTCTCCCGCAGCACGGCAAGCGCAGCATCCAGCAGCGTCACCATGTCGGCCTCGCCAACGGGCGGCTGCCCTTGCCCCTGCAGCTCGGCCACGAGTGCATCCCACCCGATCTCGCCGCCGGCGAGGGCGAGCTCCTGCCAGATGGCGGCACCGAGCCCCTGCAGACGGTACACCCGGCGGTCGACCAGGGCGAGCACCTCGTCACTGATCCAGATCGCGTCGAGCACGTTCTGCCCGATCCGCACCACCGATGCCGTCTCGTCAGCCGACGCAACCGATGACTCCGGCCCCGCTGGCGCCGGCGCCGGAGCCCGCTGCCCCCTCGACGCCGCATCCGTGGCATCCTGCGCCGGCGCATCCGCCCCGGCGTCTGGCAGGGCCGGCGCCCAGTCGACGGCGACCGGGGCGGACTCGGCCAGCGCCCGGCGCACGACCGGCAGCGCCTCGGCCGCCTCGGCGTAGACGAGCCGGCGCATGCCGCCGCACCGCTCGATCGCCCGTACCACAGCCGCCAGCCGGCCCGGGGTGTCGGCCACGTACGAGATCTGCGGCATCAGGGCGACGAGCGCGTCCGCAGGCTCCATCGGCTCCAGCCGGGGTTCCGTGGGCTCCTCCTGCCGGTCAAGCATGACGAGCAGCGTCGGCCGCAGGGCCGTCTGCGGGGGCCGACGCAGGCCGACCGCGTCCGGCCCGATCTGCACCTTCGGTCGCCCCGGCTGCTCGATGACGGAGAGCGGCTTCGGATACGGCACGATCCGCCCCTCTGGTGTGATCGCGACCGTCTCGTCAGTCACGTACCCGAGGCCGGCGCCCCCAGTGCGTGCGAAGGTGGTCTTGCCCGTACCGCTCGGCGCCGCGAGGATCGCGACCCGGCCCTGCTCATCGCTCAGGCCCAGCGCGTGCAGCATGAGCAGCCGGCGGCGGGCGTCGTCGATGCCCCAGAGGGTCAGCCGCGAGGTGAGCGACTGCTCCGCGTATGCGAGGGTGGGGCCACGCACGGTGCGGGTGTCCGCAGCGGACGCGTCCGCTTCGGCGCCGTCGGTGCGGACACCGCTCCCGGCTTCCTCGCCGGCTTCGCCACGCAGGCCCTCCCCTGCGTCTTGGCCGGCTTCGCCCACACGCAACACCACGTGCAGTGCAGCCGCCCCGGCCTCGTCAGCGGTGACGGCCGGAGCAGTGGATGTCGCATCCACGCATCGTGCCCAGGCCTGTTCGATGCGCCGGCGATCGGACGTCGAGACCTCCGCCCCAAACGTGAGGTCGACGGGGAGCTCGAGAACGCGAAGTCGCACGGCCGCATTCTATCCTGTGTGTCACGAGTCCCCGTGCCGAGCACGTATGCTGATTGTCATGGGAATGTCCGGAGAGAAGCTGTTGCTGCTGCTCTTCGTCGCCGTCCTCGTGATCGGCCCGAAGAATCTGCCGGCCTACGCCCAGTGGCTGGGGCGGATGACCCGCAAGTTCAAGGCGGAATGGCTCGGCCACAAGGACGATATCAAACGCGAGCTGGGCGGTGAGGACGTCGACTGGCGTCAGCTCGACCCCCGCCAGTACGACCCGCGCCGCATCGTGCGTGAGGCGCTGCGAGAGCCCACGCCGCCGCGCCCGGCTCCCCGCGCGCCGGCACAGATCACGCCGGCAGGTGCCGCTGCTGCAGGTGCCACCGACGCAGGCACCGTTCCGGCAGACATCGCTCCGGGAGGCGCCGCCACAGCGGATGCCACCACCGCACGCGCCGCCACCGCGCACCAGGCCAGCGCACAGCCGACGCCGGCGTCTGAGGCGGCGGCCGATGCCCAGCCCCCCGCTGCGGAGGACTGATGCAGGCGCTGCGCCGCGCGCTCCGCAGCCCGTGGGCGCATCTCGTCATCGCGTTCCTCGTCTTCGGGCTCGTGCAGGCGGTGTGCATCAAGGTGTTCTCCGTGCCGAGCGGCTCGATGCAGACGACGCTCGAGGTGGGCGACCGCATCCTCGTCGACCGCACCGCGGGCTGGTTCGGCCGGCAGCCACAGCGCGGGGACGTGATCGTGTTCACGACCGACGACGACTGGGAGACGGCCACCACGGCCACCCCGGCATGGAAGGCCGTGATCAAAGGCACGCTCGGCGCATTCGGCTACGGCCCGGGCAACGCGCATCACCTGGTCAAGCGGGTGATCGCGACGGGCGGCGACACTGTCTCGTGCTGCGACGCCGAGGGGCACCTGCAGGTGAACGGCGAGGCGCTCGACGAGCCCTACGTCTACGACGACCTGCCGTTCACCGCCGGCGTGCTCGACTGCGACACCACGCCACGCTCGCGCCGCTGCCTGCCCGAGATCACCGTGCCCGAGGGGAGTCTGCTCGTGCTCGGCGACCACCGCTCCGTCTCCAGCGACTCGGTCATCGCCTGCCGCGGGCTGACGGATGCCGACCCCGCCGCCGATGGATGCGCCCGGTTCGCCGACGAGCGCGACGTCGTCGGCCACGTGGTCGCCATCGCCTGGCCGCTGCCACGGCTGTCCGGGGCGCCGTAGGGCGGTCTGCCGCTCATCCCCACCTCTTGCACGTGGCCTTGCCCGCAAGTTGTGGACACGGTGTTAAGCGGCGGTGGACTCTAGCCGTCAGCGCAACAGGGGTTTGAGTCTATCGGCTGGGGTGTCGTAGTCGAGTATTTTTCTGGGGCGGGCGTTGAGCCGTGTGGCGATGGCATCAAGGTCTGTCTGAGTGAGGTGGCCCATGCTGGCTCTTTTCGGGAAGTACTGGCGCAGCAGCCTATTCGTGTTCTCGTTCGTGCCGCGCTGTCATGGGCTGCGCGGGTCAGCGAAATACACTTTCATTCCCGTGTTCTTCGTCACGGTCTTATGAGGCTCATCACAATCCACGGTGTAGCTGAGGTCTGAATCCACCGGTCTCGAGTAGCGATCTTGCGATGTAGTTGGTGAGGTTCCGGAAGCCGAGGGCGGAGCCGCGGAGGTGTTCGAGACGGCCGTTGAATCTCCTATGTTTGTCAAGTCGTCGCGAGCTGGGCTCGGGCTGCGGTGTTGAGGTGTCGGTAGATCTCGCGGGCGAGGTATCGCTTGAGGCAGCGGCGGATCTCGCGGATGGTGCGTCCTTCCGCTGTGCGGCGCTCGACGTAGGCGCGGGTGCGGGGGTCCATGCGCATGCGGGTGACGATGGCCATGTGGAGGGCTCGGTTGAGGCGTCGGTCGCCGCCGCGGTTGATGCGGTGCCGGACGGTGTTGCCCGAGGATGCGGGGATCGGGTTCGTGCCGGCGAGGCTGGCGAACGCGGCCTCGGACCTGATCCGGCCCAGGTGTGACCAGGATGTCAGCGCGACTGCGGCGGTGATCGGGCCGATACCTGGTTGATCGAGGAGGCCGCTTGCAGGGCTCTGGCGGACGAGGTCGGTGATCCGCTTGGTAATGTCTTTGAGCTCAGTGTCGAGCGCGGCGACGCGCTTGGCGAGGCGGTTTGCTTCGCCTCGGGCTGTCGCGGTGGCGATGTCTTCGTCGCGTGGTTGCCATGCCGCGATCATGGCGATCTGCGTCGCGGTGAGGGGCCGGCGGGCATCGATGCCGAGATCGACGACGCGCAGTAGCGCGGTGAGCGCGTTGATTGTTGCGGTGCGCTCGGTGCTCATGTGATCACGGGAAGCCAGCAGCACCTTGACGGCGGCACGGACGCCGTCGTCAGCGCGTGGTTCGCGCAGATGGCTGTCCTGGAGCGGGAGTGCTGCGGCACCGATGCGGCGAGAGTCGAGCGGGTCGGACTTTCCGATGCCTCGGTTGGCGCGGGCGTTCATGCGAGGAGCCTCGACGACCGTGTATCCGGCATCGGCTGCGGTGCGCGCCAGGCGTGCTCCGTAGGTTCCGGTGCCCTCGATCACCCAGAGCACGCCAGCATCACCGTCGGTGCGGCGTCCGGCCCAGGCGACGGCTCGTGACAGACCCGCTGTGGTGGCGGGGAACTTGGCCTCATCGAGGATCTCACCGGTGGGGCAGGCCAGGATCGATATGGCGTGGTTGCGGGCGTGGGTATCCACGCCGATGACGAACGGGCGGGCATGCGCGACGATAGCCATGGCGATCGACGCTCCTCTCTTCAAACGGACAGGGTCACGGTCGCTGAGCGGCCGACGCCAGTCCGGGAAGAGGTCACGTCGGGGCGAATCTGTGATGGGCCACGACCCCTGCGGGGCCGGGCAGTCTCCTGATGAGGTCACCGAGGTGGGCCGGATGGCGCCGGCCGCGCCGACCCGAGCGGACAATTCAACGGAAAGACACCGCGAGCGGGCCAATTGCTTCGAGAGTCACACCCCGGTCGACACGACCGACATCCATCCTGACCAGCCAGTCCCAGACCAGCCAAAGCAAGACTCACAGATCGCTTCGGTGGGGCCGTTGCTGGTGCCGGGCCGGCCGAAGTAGGCAAGCACGTCAGCAGCCCGGTTCTTGAGGGTTCGGCCGAGCGATCGGAGCTCGATGAGCGCGGCAGGGACTCCGCTGGCGAGGCTGGCGATCAGCTTGCTCATGAGGTCGCGGCCTCGGGCAGGGTCGGGGTCGCGGTAGGCGGTGATCATTCGCTGGTAGGCGGCCCAGGTGACCTCGACGGCGACGTGCTGGTCGTCGGCGAACAGGGCGTCGAGCCGGGTCTTCTGTTTGTCGGTGAGCAGGCTGGTGCCGGTGTGCAGGGTGCGGCGCGCGGAATAGAGCGGGTCGCCGGCTCGGCCGCGGTGGCCGTGGAGATCTTGCTGGATCCGGCGGCGGCACTTGTCGAGGGCATCGCCGGCGAGGCGGACGACGTGGAAGGGGGCCATCACCGCGACCGCGTCAGGCAACTCCTCGGTAGTGGCGGTCTTGAAGCCGGTGAAACCGTCCATCGCGACCACCTCCACGCTGTCTCGCCAGACCTGGTCACGCTCAGCAAGCCAGGTCTTGAACACACTCTTGGAGCGGCCCTCGACCATGTCGAGCAGCCGTGCTGGACCGATGCCGGTGCGTGGCCCGGTCAGGTCGTTGATCACGGTGACGTACTTGTCGCCCTTACGCGTGTGCCTCCAGACGTGCTCGTCGACCCCGATCGTGGTGACACCCTCGAACCGGCCGGGGTTGTTGATCAGGACCCGCTTCCCTTCGGCCAGCACCGCGTCGTTGGCGGTGTTCCATGACACCGCGAGTCCCTCCGCGATCCGTGCCACGGTGAGGTGTTGGATCACAATGCCCTCCAGTGCCCACCGAAGCCCGCGGCGGGACAGCCTGGCCTTGGGCTCGGCCGCCTTCGTCATGTCCTGGCGCCACACATGACAGCAATCAGCGCACCGGTACCGGCGGACGAGCACTTCCAGCACGGTCGGCCGCCACCCCAGCGGTTCATGCGCGAGCCGACGCACCACGGTGTCCCGCAACCGTCCGCGTTGGCCGCACCGGTGGCACCAGTCGTCAGGCTCCACCACCCGACAAGCGATGACCGCCCGTTGCGGTTCGACTCGTTGCCCGACCGCGACGAGCCCCAGCTCGTCGAGCCGGCAGAAGGTGGTCAGATCAGGCGCAGCGAAGGTAGCGTCAGGCACGTCGAGGTCTTCCAGATGCTCGGTGTGAGAACCTCCATCATCGGAAGACCTCGACCCCTACCCAGTGACCGACGCGCCGACCACCATCACACCCCGCCTACACCCCGGATTGTGATGAGCCAGACAAGTACGTGACCGTGATCATCGACCTCACCCCCGTCAGGAACCGGACCGGGCCCTCACGGCTGCTCGACATGGTCCCCGGCCGCTCGAAACAGGCGTTCAAGACCTGGCTCGCCGAACGCCCCGACGACTGGAAGCAGCACGTCGAGGTCGTCGCGATGGACGGATTCACCGGGTTCAAGACCGCCGCCACCGAGGAGCTCCCGGACGCGACGACGGTGATGGACCCGTTCCACGTCGTCCACCTCGCCGCCGACGCCCTCGACCGCTGCCGGCAGCGCGTCCAGCAGACCACGACCGGGCATCGTGGCCGGGCCGGAGACCCGCTCTACACGGCCCGACGCACCATGCACACCGGGGCCAGTCTGCTCACCGACCGGCAACGGGAACGGCTCATGATCCTGTTCACGAGCTCGGAGCACGTCGAGGTCGAGGCCACCTGGGGCATCTACCAGCGCATGCTCTGCGCCTACCGGGCCCCCGACCGAACTGCCGGCAGGACCGCGATGGAAACGCTCATCGAATCGGTCTCGAGCGCGGTCCCCGCAGCCCTCACCGAACTCCGAACGCTCGGCCGAACCCTCAAGAACCGGGCTGCTGACGTGCTTGCCTACTTCGGCCGGCCCGGCACCAGCAACGGCCCCACCGAAGCGATCTGTGAGTCTTGCTTTGGCTGGTCTGGGACTGGCTGGTCAGGATGGATGTCGGTCGTGTCGACCAGGGCGTGACTCTCGAAGCAATTGGCCCGCTCGCGGTGTCTTTCCGTTGAATTGTCCGCTCAGGTCGGCGCGGCCGGCGCCATCCGGCCCACCTCGGTGACCTCATCAGGAGACTGCCCGACCCCCTCGGGGTCGTGGCCCATCACAGATTCGCCCCGACGTGACCTCTTCCCGGACTGGCGTCGGCCGCTCAGCGACCGTGACCCTGTCCGTTTGAAGAAAGGAACGTCGATCGCCATGGCTATCGTCGCCCATACCCGCCCGTTCGTCATCGGCGTGGATACCCACGCCCGCAACCACGCCATCTCAATCCTGGCCTGCCCCACCGGTGAGATCCTCGATGAGGCCAAGTTCCCCGCCACCACAGCGGGTCTGTCACGAGCCGTCGCCTGGGCCGGACGCCGCACCGACGGTGATGCTGGCGTGCTCTGGGTGATCGAGGGCACCGGCACCTACGGGGCGCGTCTGACGCGCGCCGCATCGGATGCCGGATACGCGGTCGTCGAGGCCCCGCGCATGAATGCCCGCGCGAACCGCGGCATCGGCAAGTCCGATCCCTTAGACGCGCGCCGCATCGCTGCTGCAGCGCTCCCGCTCCAGGATACGCAGCTGCGCGAGCCACGCGCTGACGACGGTATCCGCGCCGCAGTCAAGGTGCTGCTGGCATCTCGTGATCACATGAGCACCGAGCGCACCGCGACGATCAACGCCCTCACCGCGTTGCTGCGAGTGGTCGACCTCGGAATCGACGCCCGCCATCCGCTCACCTCGACGCAGATCGTCACGATCGCCGCATGGAGAACACGCGACGAAGACCTCGCCACCGCTACAGCCCGAGGCGAAGCCACCCGTCTCGCCAAACGCGTCGCCGCACTCGACACTGAACTCAAGGACATCACCAAGCGGATCACCGATCTCGTCCGTCAGAGCCCTGCAGGCACACTTCTTGACCTGCCCGGAATCGGGACGGTCACCGCCGCAGTCGCATTGACCGCGTGGTCACACCTGGGCCGCATCAGATCCGAGGCCGCGTTCGCCAGCCTCGCCGGCGCCAGCCCGATCCCCGCGTCCTCAGGAAACACCGTCCGGCACCGCATCAACCGCGGCGGCGACCGACGCCTCAACCGAGCCCTCCACATGGCCATCGTCACCCGCATGCGCATGGACCCCCGCACCCGCGCCTACGTCGAGCGCCGCACCGCCGAAGGGCGCACCCTCCGCGAGATCCGCCGCTGTCTCAAGCGATACCTCGCCCGCGAGATCTACCGACACCTCAACGCCGCAGTCCGAACCCAGCTCGCGACGACTTGACAAACATAGGAGATTCAACGGGCGCCTCGAACACCTCCGCGGGATAGCCCTCGGGTTCAGAAACCTCACGAACTACACCACCCGAGCACTCCTCGAAACCGGAGGCTTCAAACCCCAGCTACACCGATAGATGCGAAGAGCCTGTTTATCTCAACCACGGTTGGCCGGTGCCCTGTGGCGATGACTTTCGATATAGGCCCTCGAGTCTGCCGATGAGCTGAAGGTAAGCATCAGAAATTGAATACAATTTAGGTTTTCTCAGCCATACGGTTGCTGAGCTGACTAATGGCCATAGTCTTAAAGCTAATGGGTAATTGTGCTTGCGGTAAATATAGCCGTTCCCTCTTGCATAGGAGCGTATTTTGCTCCTCTTTTGCTGTTTGGATAGGCCTGCGAATTCTCCCACTCCATGTACGGAAAGACTGTTATCCCAAAGGATGGTCGGGGCGGGTACCTGCTCCATTATTCGTAAGTATAGGTCGGTTCCCTCGCCGGATTGCCAAGGGGAAGGCGCTCCTGTGCCTAACTGTTCGTCGAACCCACCTAGTGATCTGAAGATGTCGGTGCGAACTAAAGTTACGGGTTCGATTGCTTTCCAGATTCGTATTTTGGAAATAGGCTCTAGTAAATAAGGGGCGTCGATCCCTGAAGGGATTTTTGATCGTGGGCCTGTCGGGTCTTGGATAGTCCCAGCAATCAGATGCGGCGCTGAGGCTATTGTGGCAGCTAGTCGACGCAGTCTATGAAAGAAATCTTCTGTTGGTAAAGTAGTATCATTGGGGAACCAATAGTAGTCTCCATAGCCGGGGAATTCATTGGCGGCTGCGTTACGCCCGGCTGATAGACCGTGCAATGAGGAAGTTGTAATTTGCACAGTTGTGGATAATGAATTTATATGGCGGATAAAAGAGGAGGGAGGTTCGGTGGTGCTTTGATTGCATATAGCGACTTTTACCTCTGCGTCGCCCTGTGCGTTTTCGATGTTTTGCAAAAGGCGGTAAAGCGGGCCCCATCGTCCAATTGTACTAACTGCACAATAAATGCGCGGTCGATATTCTGAACCAGTTTGAGGTGTTTCGGGCTGCATTTTCTCTGATGCCATTTTCTGAAGTTGGCACTGCTGAGCTGGGACTGCTAGCTAAGCAACGTGCTAAGTGAAGTTTCGTATCCGCTTTTGCGGAGTGGTTCGGCGGTGCGGCGGAGGTCGTCGTCTGTGAGGAATCCCTGCCGCCAGGCGGTTTCTTCGGGGGAGCCGATGAACAGCCCCTGCCGAGCCTGGACGGTGCGGATGAAGTTGGTGGCGTCGTTGAGGCTGTCGAAGGTGCCGGTGTCGAGCCAGGCGGTGCCGCGGGGGAGGACTTCGACGTGGAGCTGGCCTCGTTCGAGGTAGGTGCGGTTGACGTCGGTGATCTCGAGTTCCCCGCGGGGTGAGGGCTTGAGGGTCTTGGCAATGTCGATGACCTGGTTGTCGTAGAAGTACAGGCCGGGGACGGCGTAGTCGCTCTTCGGGTGGACGGGCTTCTCCTCGAGGGAGATGGCCTTGCCGGTGTGGTCGAATTCGACGACGCCGTAGGCGGTGGGGTCGGAGACCTGGTAGCCGAACACGGCGGCGCCGGTGATGTGGTTGAAGCGTTTCAGCTGGGTGCCGAGCCCGGCACCGTAGAAGATGTTGTCGCCGAGGACGAGGGCGACGCTGTCGGAACCGATGTGGTCTGCGCCAAGGATGAAGGCCTGGGCGAGCCCGTCCGGGGAGGGCTGGACCTTGTAGGTGAGGTTGATGCCGAACTGGGAGCCGTCACCGAGCAGGCGGCGGAACTGGTCCTGGTCGTGCGGAGTAGTGATGATGAGGATGTCCCGTATCCCGGCGAGGATCAGGGTGGACAGGGGGTAGTAGATCATTGGCTTGTCGTAGACGGGCACGAGCTGCTTGCTGATGCCGTACGTGATCGGGTGCAGTCTGGAGCCGGTTCCCCCGGCGAGGATGATGCCACGCATGCAACCCATTCTCCCACACGGCGCACACCCGACGCACTGCGAAGCCTCGGGCTTTACCACTGTTTTAGTGGACACCGGAGCTGGCGGGATTCGTTCTCGTCAGGGGAGAATGCCTCAAAGCATAAGCAGATGTCTGAGCGTAAGAGGCGGCGGTCGTTCACCCCGGAGTAGCGTTGTCAGGCCGCATGGCCGGGGCGCACGATCGCTGCGGTTGCGCGTTGAACGTTGGAGAGCAGCTGCTGGGCTGGTGGGGGCCGCGGAGCGGCCCCTCACTGCCACGGCTTCGACGGGGTGGCTGGATGGTTGAGGAACGCGCCGAGCCGGCGCGGCTGCGCCGGGAGAATGCGGAGCTACGGAAGGACAACGAGTTTCTGGCCAGTGCTCTCCGCGGTGGTAGAGGGCCGCAGCCTTCTTCGCGTTGGACCGTCAGTGAGCGAGTGCTACGAGCTGATGGGGCGAGAGAGGGCGAACTTCGAGATCACTCGGATGGCGAGGCCGGTGGGCGAGTCCAGGACCGGGTTCTACGGGTGGTGGGCTCGCTGTGCCGCTGGCCCCGGCCCACGAGCTGCCGCACGGGTCAGTGCGCGACGCCTGGGTGCGGCAGGTGTTCGTCGATCCACAGGCCATGTACGGGGTACCACGGGTGACCGCCGAGCTCGCCCGTGAGGGCATGGCTGCCGATCGGAAGACGGCGGTCGCCTCGATTGCACGGCAGGCCTGGAAGGCATCATCCTGCGCCGGTTCACCCCGGTGACCACCATCCCCCGGTGCTGATACGCATCACATTTCCGACCGGGTGGAACGGGCTTGGGACACCGGACAGCTGGACAGGGCGCGGGGTCTCGGACATCACGCATCTGCGCTGCGCCTAGGGGGGCTGTACCTGTCCGCCGTGATCGACGCACACTCCAGACACTTGGACGGGCAAGGCGATGGATGCGACCAGATCTGGGGTCTGCTGTGGGCTTGGTTGACTCTGGGATTGTTTACTCCGTGTGGGGTTTACAGGAAAATGAGGAACCGTGCCGAAGAAGTACAGTGACGAGTGGCCTTACCCGGCTCATCGCGGATGGGAGTGTAGGAGCGGTCTGAATCCGCCGGCTTCGAGGAGCGATCTGGCGATGTAGTGTGTGAGGTTCCGGAAGCCGAGTGCGGAACTGCGAAGGTGCTCGAGCCGGCCGTTGATGGCCTCCGTCGGTCCGTTGCTCGTGCCGGGGCGGTCGAAGAACGCGAGGATGTCGACGGCGCGCTGTTTGAGCGTGCGGCCGAGGCGGCGGGCCTCGGTG
>NZ_WBKA01000004.1 GCF_008831125.1 Pseudoclavibacter caeni
GTCCTGAGCCAGGATCAAACTCTCCGAAGAAAATCTGATCGGCTCCAACACACCACGACCCGAAAGCCATGGCATGCAAAACCAAAAGAAATCACTCAAACCAACCAAGCAAAAACCCAGCCAGCCGAGGACAAAATTGGCATCGACATGTGCACACTGTTGAGTTCTCAAGGATCGGACACACCAACCATCACCACCCAAACCAACCAGGCGGCTACCTGCCAGCGCAACTTCTCCAGCCTACCACATCCGATTCTGTGTCGCAAACCCGGAAACCGGATGTGCAACCGTTCGGAAGCAGCCGACTCAGCTTACCAGATCCATACTCCGTGTCAAGCTCACCTCGACCGGCGGATCCGATCCGCATCCCCGCTCCGCTCTGACCTGGTGGCCAGTGCCTCGCGGCGACAAGAGATAAACATACTCATCACCGCCGGCCTTGCGAACCCGATCCCGATCCCGGGCGTGTCGCACGCCTTGTGCATCAGGCCCGCCCAGCCCATCGACCACGGGCCGCGCCCATCAGCTACCCCACCGCAGACGCCGGGCACGAGGCACCCCGCACACCGCTCGCAAGACGACGAAGGCCCGCCCCCATGCCATCGCACGGAGAACGGGCCTCGCAGCCGGGCGCGGTCAGTCGCCCACGCGCACCCCAGCCAGCGTGCGCCGACCGCGGCGCAGCAGGACGCGTCCGCCGGGCAGCACCATGTCGGCGTCGAGCGTCGCCTCGGGATCGGTCACCCGGACGTTGTCTACGTACACGCCCCCCTGACCGATCGCCCGCCGCGCCTCGCTGACGCTGCGGACCACGCCGGTGTCGGCGAGCACCCGCGCGATCGGATCGCCCAGCGCGGCCCCGGTGCCGGGCAGCTCATCGAGCGCCTGGCCGAGCGTCGCCGGGTCGAGCGCCCGCAGGTCCCCGTCGCCGAACAGGGCCTCCGAGGCGCGCACCACGTTCCGCGCCGCGGTCTCGCCGTGCACGAGCGCCGTCACCTCGAGCGCCAGCCGCCGTTGGGCGGCACGCCGGTACGGCTCCTCGGCCACCTGCCGGGCGAGCTCCTCGATCTCGGCGCGAGTGAGGAACGTGAAGACCTTGAGTCGCTCGACCACGTCGGCGTCCTCGGTGTTCAGCCAGAACTGGTAGAACGCGTACGGCGAGGTGAGCTCCGGGTCGATCCAGATCGCGTTGCCCTCGCTCTTGCCGAACTTCGTGCCGTCGGAGTTGGTGATCAGCGGCGAGCCGATCGCGTGCACGCCGACCTGCTCGACCCGGCGGATGAGGTCCACCCCGCCGACGAGGTTGCCCCACTGGTCCTGCCCGCCCGTCTGCAGCGTCACCCCCTCGCGGCGGTAGAGCTGCAGGAAGTCGTTGGCCTGCAGGATCTGATAGCTGAACTCGGTGTAGCTGATGCCTGCCTCGGAGCGCAGCCGCTTCGCCACGGCCTCCTTGGCGAGCATCTGCCCGACCCGGAAGTGCTTGCCCAGATCGCGCAGGAAGTCGATCGCGCTCAGCGGCGCCGTCCAGTCCAGGTTGTCGACGACGTGCAGGGCGTTCTCGCCCTCGTCGCCGAGATACCCTGACACCTGGTCCCGGATGCGCACCACCCACTCCGCGACCTGGTCGCGCGAGTTGAGCGTGCGCTCGGCGGTCGGCCTGGGGTCGCCGATGAGCCCGGTGGCCCCACCGACCAGCGCATACGGGATGTTCCCCGCCAGCTGCAGCCGGCGCAGCAGCAGCAGCTGCACCAAGTGCCCCAGATGCAGGCTGCCGGCCGTCGGGTCGAACCCGCAGTAGTACCGCACCGGCCCCTCCGCCAGTGCCTGCCGCAGCGCGTCGAGATCCGTGCTCACCGAGATGAGCCCCCGCCACTGCAGCTCATCGACGATCGAGTCGAACGAGTCGTCGATCCGCTGGGGTGCCAGCTCGATCGGGTTCTCCGTCACCGTTCCAGTCCTCCTGGTCTGCGCCCCGGGCGCCTCTCGGCCCCGCGGCATGTTCCTGTCCGGCTCCCGGCCGGAGCGTCGATCGTCCGGTCCGGGCATCCAGTCCGGCCGTGCGTCAAGGATGCTCGGGCCCGGTGCGTCCGGCCACCCGAGCGTGCGACGCCGAGACGACGCCGCGCCCGCTGTCAGTCGCGGTCCGAGCCGTCCGCCGCCGCATCCGCCGTGGCAGCCACGCCGATGCGCGCGAGCAGCCCGGCGAGCACCTGCGGCGCATGCCGGATCTGCTCCCGCACGTTCACCAGCGCGGTGCCGCCCCGGCCCGTGCGCGCGTCGACCGACCCGCGCACGGTGAGCACGTCGCGCACGCCCGGGGTCAGCCGGGGATCGATGCTCGCGTACTGGGCGTCGGTCGGCTCGTCGAGCGCCATCCCGTGCTGCTCACAGAAGCTCACGAGCCGGCCGGAGATCTGATGGGCATCCCGGAACGGCACGCCCCGCTTGACCAGCCACTCGGCCACGTCGGTCGCCAGGGAGAACCCCTTCGGCGCCTGCTCGGCCATCCGCTCGGTGTTGAACCGGGCCGTCGCGATCATCCCCGCGAACGCCGGCAGCAGCACCTCGAGCTGGCCGACCTGGTCGAAGACCGGCTCCTTGTCCTCCTGCAGATCACGGTTGTACGCGAGCGGCTGAGCCTTCAGCGTCGCCAGCAGACCGGTCAGATCGCCGATCAGCCGCCCGCTCTTGCCCCGGGCGAGCTCGGCGATGTCCGGGTTCTTCTTCTGCGGCATGATCGACGACCCCGTCGAGTAGCCGTCATCCAGCGTGACGAAGCCGAACTCCGCCGTGTTCCAGATGATGATCTCCTCGGCCAGCCGCGACAGGTCGATGCCGATCATCGCGAGGATGAACGAGAACTCGGCGATCACATCCCGGCTCGCCGTGCCGTCGATCGAATTCTCCACCGACGACGCGAAGCCGAGATCCTCGGCGACCGCCTGGGGGTCGAGCCCGAGCGTGTTGCCCGCGAGGGCCCCCGACCCGTATGGAGACACGTCGACGCGATCGCGCCAGTCGGCCAGCCGGTCCAGGTCGCGCAGCAGCGGCCACACGTGGGCCAGCAGATGGTGCCCCAGCAGCACCGGCTGGGCACTCTGCATGTGCGTGCGCCCGGGGAGCGGGTCCGCCGCATGCCGATCGGCCTGCTCCACGAGCGCGTCTACGACATGGGCGACGAGCCCGGCGATCGTGCGTGCATGATCCCGCGCGTACATGCGCACGAGCGTGGCGATCTGGTCGTTGCGCGACCGCCCCGCCCGCAGCTTGCCACCGAGCTCGGGACCCGCGATCTCGATCAGCCCGCGCTCGAGCGCGGAATGCACGTCCTCGTCCTCGGGACGTGCCGTGAACGCGCCGGAGGCGACCCGACGGCCGAGCTCGTCGAGCGCAGCGAGCATGTCGTGCAGCTCCGCCTCGGTGAGATACCCGGCCCGGGCGAGCGCACGCGCGTGCGCATGCGACCCCGCCAGGTCATATGGGGCCAGCACCCAGTCGAACTGCGTCGACCGACTCAGCTCAGCCAGAGCCGGGGATGGCCCGCCCGCGAACCGACCGCCCCACAGCGACCCCGCCTTCCCGGCGCGCTCCGACATCAGCGCTCCGTCTCGCGGGCGACCGGCTCGGCGACCGGGGTCGCCGCGGCCTCGCCCTGCGGCAGCTCGGACGCCGCGGAGGCCTCCACCGACACCGCGCCCTGCCCGAGCGCCAGCGGGTTGTCCCGCCGGGCGGCGATCTTCGACGGCAGCGACCAGATGTTGATGAATCCCTTGGCCGCCTTGTGCTCGAACGTGCCGCCCTCATCGTACGTGACCAGGTTGTAGTCGTACAGGCTCTGCGCGCTGCGCCGCCCGGTGACCGTCGCCCGACCGCCCTGCAGGTGCAGGCGGATGTCGCCGGAGACCATCTGCTGGGTCTCGTCGATGAACGCGTCGAGCGCCCGCTTGAGCCCCGAGTACCACAGGCCGTCGTAGACGAGCTGCGACCAACGGTTCTCCACGTCGCGCTTGTAGCGGTTCACGTCACGCTCGAGGGTGAGGTTCTCCAGCTCCTCGTGGGCGGTGATCAGCGCGACCGCACCCGGCGCCTCGTAGACCTCGCGGCTCTTGATGCCGACCAGGCGATCCTCGACCAGGTCGAGCCGACCGATGCCCTCGTTGCCGGCGAGCACGTTCATGCGCTCCACCGCCTGCAGCGGGGTGACCGCCTCGCCATCGATGGCCACCGGGATGCCGTGCTTGAACGTGATCACCACGTCCACGCCCTCAGGGCTCGCCTCCACCGGGTTCTTCGTGTACGTGTAGAGATCCTCGATCGGCGCGTTCCACGGATCCTCAAGGAACCCGGTCTCCACCGCCTTGCCCCACACGTTCTGGTCGATCGAGTACGGGCTCTTCTTCGACTGCCGGATCGGCAGGTCATGTGCCGCGGCGTACTCGATCGACCGGTCACGGGTCAGCTCCAGATCGCGGATCGGCGCGATGCACTGCAGATCCGGTCCCAGCGCGGCCACGGCCGCCTCGAAGCGCACCTGGTCGTTGCCCTGGCCGGTGCAGCCGTGCGCGACCGAGTCGGCGCCGAGCTCGTGCGCCGTCTTCACCAGGTACTTCGAGATGAGCGGACGCGACAGCGCCGACACCAGCGGATAGCTGCGCTGGTAGGCGGCGTTCGCCTTCAACGCGGGCATCAGATAGTCGCTGGCGAACTCGTCCTTCACATCCGCGACGATCGCCTCGACGGCGCCGCAGGCGAGCGCCCGCTGCCGGACCTCCTCGAGATCCTCACCGCCCTGGCCGACGTCCACCGCCAGCGCCACGACGTCCTTGCCCGTGCGCTCCTTGATCCAGCCGATGGCCACCGAGGTGTCGAGTCCGCCCGAGTAGGCGAGGACGATGCGATCAGTCATGTGCTTGTGCTCCTTCAGACAGGTGCCGCGCTCGCGGCATGGTCATTGTATCGACCCGGACGCCGCCCGGGCGGGCGGCGTGGCCGTCACTCGTGGCTCAGCAGCCAAGCCAGCAGGGCCTTCTGCGCGTGCAGGCGGTTCTCCGCCTCGTCCCACACCACGCTGCGCGGGCCGTCGATGACCGAGGCGCTCACCTCGTACCCCCGGTAGGCGGGCAGACAGTGCATGAACACCGCCTCGTCGTCGGCGAGCCCGAACAGCGCGTCGTCGACCTGGTAGTCCGTGAACAGGCGCAGCCGCTCGGCCTTCTCCGCCTCCTGCCCCATCGACACCCAGGTGTCGGTGAGCACGACGTCGGCCCCGGAGACCGCCTCACGGGGATCGGTGCCCACGTGCACGGAGCCGCCGGTCGCCGCGGCGATCCGCTCGGCGTCGGCGACGACCGCGGGATCGGGCTGGTGTGTGGCGGGGCCCGCGACGCGCACGTGCATGCCCGCCGTGGCCCCGCCGAGCAGGTACGAGTGCGCCATGTTGTTCGCCGCGTCACCGACATAGGCCAGGGTGAGGCCCGCGAGCGTCCCCTTGTGCTCGCGGATCGTGAGCAGGTCGGCGAGGATCTGGCACGGATGGAACTCGTCGGACAGCGCGTTGATCACCGGCACGCGGCTGTTGGCGGCCATCTCCTCCAACCCAGACTGCGCGTACGTGCGCCACACGATCGCGGCGACCATGCGCTCGAGCACCCGCGCGGTGTCGGCGATCGACTCCTTGCCGCCCAACTGGCTCGACTGCGACTCGACCACCAGCGGGCTGCCGCCGAGATCGGCGATTCCCGTCGCGAACGAAACGCGCGTGCGGGTGGAGGTCTTGTCGAAGAACACCGCGACCGTGCGCGGCCCGGCGAGCGGACGCACCAGATACGGGTCGCGCTTCATCCGTGCGGCGAGGTCGAGCACCTCCGCCTGCTCGGCAGGGGTGAGATCGTCATCCCTGAGGAAGTGCCTGGTCATGCATCCTGCCTCTCCGTGTCGTCACTCTGCCGGTCCAGCGAGCGGCAGGCGGCCGTCCACCGCTCGCCGAACTCCGCGACCTCTGGCTCGCCGATCACCAGCGGCGGGGCCAGCCGGATCGTCTGCTCGTCCGGGGCGTTGATGATGAGCCCGGCGGCGAGCGCCGCGGTCACCAGCCGCGGGGCCACGGAACGCTCGAGTCGGACGCCGAGCAGCAGGCCCTGCCCGCGCACATCGGCGGCGAGCGGCAGCCCGGCGAGCAGTTCACGCAGCTCGGCGGAGCGGCGGGCGACGTTGTCGAGCAGGTGCTCCGACTCGATCGCGCCGATGACCGCGCGCCCCGCGCTCGTCGCCAGCGGGTTGCCGCCGAACGTCGAGCCGTGGTCGCCGGCGTGCAGGATGCCGCTGGCGCGTCCGGTGGTCACCGTCGCCCCGATCGGCACGCCGCCGCCGAGCCCCTTGGCGAGCGTGAACACGTCGGGCATCACCCCGGCCCGCTGGAACGCGAACCAGGTGCCCGTGCGCCCCATGCCGGTCTGCACCTCGTCGACGATCATCAGCGCGTCATGCTCGCGGGTGAGCCGGCGCGCCGCCTCGAGGAACCCCTCCGGCAGCGGCAGCACGCCCGCCTCCCCCTGGATCGGCTCCAGGAACACGGCGGCGACCTCGTCATCCATCGCGGCCTCGAGCGCCGCCACCGTCGCGGGGATGAACTCGACGTCAGCGGCCAGCGGCTCGAACCGCTCGCGCAGCCGCTCCTTCCAGGTCACCGACAGCGCGCCCATCGTCCGCCCGTGGAAGGCGTGGTCGAGCGCG
Organism: Pseudoclavibacter caeni; assembly: GCF_008831125.1. Lineage (GTDB taxonomy): Bacteria > Actinomycetota > Actinomycetes > Actinomycetales > Microbacteriaceae > Pseudoclavibacter_A > Pseudoclavibacter_A caeni. The sequence goes on from NZ_WBKA01000004.1 coordinate 6,733, forward strand.
AGGATGCGCGACCCGCCCCCGTCGTGCTCGTGCGCCCGGGCGATCTTGAACGCGCCCTCATTGGCCTCGGTGCCGCTGTTGCAGAAGAACACGCGGCCGCCCTCGGGGTCTCCCGCGATGCGGAGGAGGTCCTCGGCCAGCCCGATCTGCGCGGGCGAGGTGAACAGGTTCGACACGTGGATGACGCGCGCGGCCTGTTCGGCGATCGCCCGCACGAGCGCCGGGTGGGCGTGGCCCAGCGCCGACACGGCGATGCCGGCCAGGAAGTCCAGATAGCGGCGGCCGTCGACGTCGTACACCCACGCACCCTGCCCATGGTCGAGCTCGGCGGCGGGGGTGCCGAACACCGGCAGCAGGTGCTCGGCGTATTCAGCGGTCCAGGGGATGTGTTCTTCGGTCATGTCTCCAGTCTCGGATCTCTCGTCTCGGAAGTCGTGCGTCAGCGCGCGGCGTCGCCCGATGGGGACGACGCCTCGGATCGTCGCCCCGCGGCGGCCGATCGGCGCGAGGGGGTCACCAGAGTGCCGATGCCCTGCCTGGTGAAGATCTCCAGCAGCACCGAGTGCGGCAGCCGCCCGTCGACCACGTGTGCCTGCGGCACCCCGCCGCGCACCGCCTCCAGACAGCTCGCCATCTTCGGGATCATGCCGCTCTCGAGCCCCGGCAGCATCGCCTCGAGCTCGTCGGCATCCACCTCGCTGACGAGGCTCGTCGGATCCGGCCAGTCACGATACAGCCCGCCGACGTTCGTCAGCAGCACGAGCTTCGCCGCGCCGAGCGCCACGGCCAGCGCGCTCGCCGCGGCGTCGGCGTTGATGTTCAGCGACGTCTGCCCGCGCGGCCCCTCCGGGGCGATGGACGACACGACGGGGACGCGTCCGGCGTCCAGCTGGCCGCGCACGATGGTCGGGTCGACGTCGACGACCTCGCCGACCAGGCCCAGATCGACCTCGTGGCCGTCCTCCTCCGCGGTGATCCGCCGCCCGGTGAACAGCCCGGCGTCCTCGCCCGAGATCGCCACCGCGATCGGGCCATGCCGGTTGATGCGCCCGACCAGGTCGCGGGAGATCTGCCCGGTGAGGACCATCCGCACGATCTCCATCGCCTCCGGCGAGGTGTAGCGGTACCCGGCGCGGAACTCGGAGAAGATGCCGAGCCGTTCCAGCATCTTGGTGATCTGCGGGCCGCCGCCGTGGACGACGACCGGGCGGATGCCGACCAGGCTGAGATAGACCACGTCCTGGGCGAACGCGTCGAGCAGCTGCGGGTCGACCATCGCGTTGCCGCCGAACTTGATCACGAACGTCTCGCCGTGGAACTTCTGCAGCCAGGGCAATGACTCGATGAGGGTCGCCGCCTTCAGCTCGGCCAGCTGCGTGTCGGGCGCGCCCGTCGTCTCCTCCGCCATCCGCCTAGCTCTCGTACTCGCTGTTGATGTCGACGTATTCGTGGGTGAGATCCGTCGTGCGCACCATGCCCGTGTGATCCCCGGTGCGCAGGTCGACGAGCACATGCGTGGCCCGAGGCGCGAGGTCGACGGTCGCCGGGTCCGCGTCCGGCGCGCCCGCGTGACAGATGCGGGTGCCGTTGATCGTCACGTCGATGTCGAACGGGTCGAATGCAGCGCGTGTGGTGCCCACCGCGGCGAGCACGCGCCCCCAGTTCGGGTCGCCGCCCGCGATCGCACACTTGAACAGGTTGCTGCGGCCGATCGCGCGGGCGACCTCGATCGCGTCCGGCTCGCTCGCCGCGCCGACGACCTCGATGTCGATCGTGTGCGAGGCGCCCTCGGCGTCGTCCTGGATCGCCGCGGCGAGCCGGTCGGCCACTGCGGTCAGCGCCATGCGGAACTCCTCGGGGTCGGGGGTCACCCCGCTCGCCCCCGAGGAGAGCAGCACCACGGTGTCGTTCGTGGACATGCACCCGTCGACGTCGAGCCGGTTGACCGTGCGGTCGGCCGCCGCGACCAGATGGCGGTGCAACGCCTCGGCGTTGACGACCGCGTCGGTGGTGATCACGACGAGCATCGTGGCCATCCCCGGCGCGATCATGCCGGCGCCCTTGGCCATCCCGCCGACCGTCCAACCGGCCGGCGAGCGCTCCTCGGCCTGCTTCACCCGGGTGTCGGTGGTCATGATCGCCTCGGCCGCCCGCGGCCCGCCTCCGACGTCGAGCTCCGCGGCCGCGGCCGCGACCCCGGGCAGCACCCGGTCGAGCGGCAGCTGATGGCCGATGATGCCGGTCGAGCACACGGCGACGTCGTCGACCCGGCAGCCGATCGCGTCCGCGACCGCCTGCGCCGTGGCCCGCGCCGCCTGATACCCCTGCTCGCCGGTGTAACAGTTCGCGCACCCCGAGTTGAGCACGACCGCGTCGGCGCGTCCGTCGGCGACCGCCGCACGACTCCAGCGCACGGGGTTCGCCTCGCAGCGGTTCGTCGTGAACACCGCCGCGGCCTCGTGTCGCGGCCCCCGGTTGACGACGAGCGCGAGATCCCGGTGCCCATTCGCCTTGATGCCCGCAGCGACCCCGGCCGCCTCGAAGCCTGCTGCTGCGGTGACGCTCACGGTGCGACCCCCTCGATCGGCAGCCCCGCGCCCTCGTCGAGCCCCAAGGCGATGTTGGCGGACTGGATGGCCGCCCCCGCCGTGCCCTTGACCAGGTTGTCGAGGGCGCTCACCGCGACGAGGCGGCGGGCGTCGTGATCGACCGCCAGGCCGATGGACGCGAGATTCGAGCCCAGCACCTCGGCGGTGGCCGGGAACCGCCCCGGCTCGCACACCTGGATGAAGCGCTCCCCCCCGTATGCCGCAGCGTAGGCCTCGCGCAGGTCGTCCTCCGTCGCGCCGACGGCGAGACGGGCCGTCGAGGTGGCGAGGATGCCGCGCGACATCGGCACGAGCACGGGGGTGAACGAGATGCGGATGTCTGCGGTCGAGGTCTCCCCCCGCCCACTGGCCGCCCAACGCAGATCCTGCACGATCTCGGGGATGTGACGGTGGGTGCCACCGACCTTGTAAGCGTTCGCGGAACCCATGATCTCGCTGGCGAGCATCCCCGGCCTGAGCGCGCGACCGGCGCCGGACGTGCCCACCGAGAGCACGCTGACGAGGTCGTCGGTCTCGACGAGCCCGGCGGCGACCGCCGGGGCGAGCGCGATGCTCACCGCGCTGACGTTGCAGCCGGGCGCCGCGATACGCGTCGCCTCGCGCAGCCACTCGCGCTGTTTCGACTCCTGCCGGGGCAGCTCGGGCAGTCCGTAGGCCCACGCCCCGTGCCAGTCCCCGCCGTAGAAGCGATGCCAGTCGTTCTCGTTGATCAGCCGGTGGTCGGCGCCGGCGTCGACGACGACCACGTCATCGGGCAGCATATCGGTCAGCGGGCCGCTGTGTCCGTGCGGCAGGGCGACGAACACGAGGTCATGCCCGGCGAGCGTCTCCGCGCTCGTCTCCTGCAGCACCAAATCGCCCAGCGTGTGCAGATTCGGATGCAGCTCGCCGAGACGGCGCCCCACGCTGGAGTGCGCGGTGACGGTGCGCACCTCGAACTCGGGGTGCGTGGACAGCAGACGCAGCAGCTCGCCGCCGGCGTAGCCCGAGGCGCCGGCGACCGCAACGGATGATGACATGTCACCCGATCTTACTCGGGGTGATCAGGCGACGCGCCGCTCAGGCCCGCAGCGTGGCCCCGTGCCGCTGCTCGGCCAGCCGCACCGCGCCGTCCCGGGCCCTCGTGGCCTCCGCCGCGGTGAGCGTGCGGTCCGCGGCGCGGAACCGCAGTGCGAAGGTCAGCGACTTCTCGTCGGCACCGACCCCCTCCCCGCGGTAGTCGTCGACCAGCCGGATGTGCTCCAGCAGCGGCCCGGCCCCCTCGGCGACGGTATCGCGCACCACATCCGCGGGCAGGCCCCGCGGCACGAGCAGCGAGAGATCCTGTGTCGCCGCCGTCTGGGTGAGCACCGGGCGGGCGTGCACCTGCGCGGGCGCCACCCGCTCCAGCTCGGTCAGGTCGAGCTCCACGACCGCGACTCGACCGGCGAGCGCCAACTCCTCGGCGAGATCGGGGTGCAGCTCGCCGGCGGTGCCGACGACCACCTCGCCCTCGTCCATCGGGACGACCACGCGGGCGCCGCGACCCGGGTGCAACCCCGGCAGCTCGGCCTGGACCAGCCGCGGCTGCACCCCGAGGGCGAGCCCGACCTGGGCGACGAACGCGGCCGCCTCCCGCCAGTCCACCGGCTGGGCGGCGAGGCCCGGCTGCCGGGGCACCACCTCGCCGGTGATCACCGCGGCGACGTGCCGGGGCTGATCGGGCAGGCTCTCCTGCAGCGCGCGCAGCGTCTCCGGGTCAGGGCGGACGGCGCCGACCGGCAGCCGATCAATGCCCAGCGGGCGCTCGGGCGCGGGCCGGAAGACGATCTCCTGCTCGAACAGCGCGAGATCCGTCATCCCGCGGCTCACGTTGCGATGCGCCACCTCGAGCAGTCCGGGCAGCACGGTGCGGCGCAGCTGGGCGCGCTTCGCGTCCAGCGGGTTCGCGAGAGTCACCACCGGGCGCCCGGCCGGCTCGAACATCGCGTTCTCCGCCGCCGAGCGGAACGGATAGCTGAACGCCTCGGTGTACCCGGCCCCGACGAGCGTGCGACCCAGCCGCCGCCGAGCCTGCTGGGCCCGCGTGTAGCCATGCCCCGGGGGAGCCACCGGCAGCCGCACCGGGATGCGATCGTAGCCGGTGATCCGCGCCACCTCCTCGACGAGGTCCACCGGCTCGGTCAGGTCGGGCCGCCACGGCGGCGCGGTGACCGCGAGCGTGTCGCCGTCGTCGACGACGCCGGAGCCGATCTGACGCAACGCCGAGACGATCTCGTCACGGGTCAGGTCGATGCCGGTCAGCGCACCCGGCAGGGTCACCGGCAGCGTGATCGTCACCGGCTGCCGCGGGGCGCTCCAGGACGAGCCGAGCTCGCCCGCCCGACCGCCGGTCAGCTCGACGACGAGGTCGACCGCACGCTGCGCTGCGGCCGCCGCGATCGTGGGGTCCACCCCGCGCTCGTAGCGCTTCGACGCCTCACTCGGCAGCTTGTGCCGGCGGGCGGTGCGGGCGATGGAGACGGGTTCGAAGGCGGCCGACTCGATGAGCACCCGCGTGGTGTGCTCGCTCACCTCGGTCGCCTCGCCGCCCATCACGCCGGCCAGGCCGATCGCACGCTCCCCGTCGGCGATGACGAGATCCTCCGGGTCGAGCTCCCGCTCCCGCCCGTCGAGCGTGGTCAGCCGCTCCCCCGGCCGGGCCCGGCGCACGACGAGTCCGTCGCGCACGGTGTCGAGGTCGTAGGCGTGCAGGGGCTGACCGGTCTCGAGCATCACGTAGTTGGTGACGTCGACGACCGGCGAGATCGACCGCATGCCGGCCAGCTGCAGCCGGGCGGCCATCCACGGCGGGGTGGGCGCGGTCGCGTCCACGCCCTCGACGACGCGGGTGACGAACGAGCGCACGCCCTGCCGGCCGCGGATCGGGGCCTCGTCGCGGATGGCGACAGGGAACCCGCTGCCCGTGCCCGGCTCGCCGACGCGGGCGATCGGGTCAACGAAGCGCGCCCCGGTCGCGTGGGCGTACTCGCGGGCGACTCCGCGCACGGAGAACGCGTAGCCGCGATCCGGGGTCACGTTGATCTCGACGGCCGCGTCGTCCAGACCGAGCAGCGGGATCGCCGGGGTGCCGACCTCGGGGTCGAGGCCGAGCCGTTGCAGCACGAGGATGCCGGAGTGGTCCTCGCCGATGCCGAGCTCGCGTGCGCTGGCCATCATCCCGTCGGAGAGATGCCCGTACGTCTTCCGGGCAGAGATGCGGAAGTCGCCGGGGAGCACGCTGCCGGGCAGCGTGACGACGACCTTGTCGCCCACGGCGAAGTTGTGCGCGCCGCAGACGATGCCGCGCACGTCGGCGCCGCCGTCGGCGGCCGGCTCGCCCTCGGGCGCGACGCGGACGCTGCACCAGTTGATCGTCTTGCCGTTCGTCTGCGGCTCGGGCTCGGCGGAGAGCACCTGCCCGACGACGACGGGGCCGGAGACCGCGAAGCGGTGCGCCGCCTCCTCTTCCAGACCCACCTTGACCAGCGCGGCCAGCACCGCCTCCGGCGTCGTGTCCTGCAGCTCGACGTACTCGCCGAGCCAGCTGAGTGGAACCCGCATCAGATGATCACCCCGAACTGCTCGCTGAAGCGCACATCGCCCTCGACCATGTCGCGCATGTCATTGACGTCATTGCGGAACTGGAGCGTGCGCTCCACCCCCATGCCGAACGCGAAGCCGGTGTACTCGTCCGGGTCGATGCCGGCCGAGCGCAGCACATTCGGATGCACCATGCCGCAGCCGCCCCACTCCACCCAGCGGGCGCCGCCCTTGGCGCCCGGATACCACACGTCGAGCTCGGCGCTCGGCTCGGTGAACGGGAAGTAGCTCGGCCGCAGCCGGATGCGCGCCTCGTCGCCGAACATGATGCGCGCCATGTGCTCCAGCGTGCCGCGCAGATCGGCCATGGTCAGCCCGTGGTCAACCGCGAGCCCCTCGAACTGATGGAACACCGGCGTGTGCGTCGAGTCGAGCTCATCGGTGCGATACACCTGCCCCGGCGCGAGGATGTAGACGGGCAGGTCACGCGTCAGCAGCGAGCGCACCTGCACCGGCGAGGTGTGCGTGCGCAGGAGCAGGTGCCGGTCGACCGGCTCGACGAAGAAGGTGTCCTGCATCGCCCGCGCGGGATGATCGGCGTCGAAGTTCAGCGCGTCGAAGTTGAACCACTCGTTCTCGACCTCGGGACCCTCGGCGATCTCCCAGCCCATGCCGACGAAGACATCGGTGACCTGCTCGACGAGCAGGCCGAGCGGGTGTCGGGCGCCGACGCGGTGGATACTGCCCGCGGCGGTGACGTCGACGGTCTCGGCGGCCAGCCGGGCGGCCTTCTCCGCCCGGGCGAGCTCCTCCTCGCGGGCGGTGAACCGCTGCCGCACCCGGCCGCGGGCCTGGCCGACGAGTCGGCCGGCCTGAGCCTTCTCCGACTTCGGCAGCCCGGAGATCGTGCGATTGAGCCTCGACAGCATCGACTCGTCGCCGATGAGCGAGGGGCGGGCGTGCTTGAGCTCAGTGCTCGTCGCGGCCCGGTCGATCGCCGCGATCGCGGCGGACTCGGCCTCGGCGACGGACTCGGGTGTGATGGCGGGAAGATCCGGCGGTGTGTGTTCTGCTGACATAATTCCGTTCCATGACTCGCGGCGGCCGGCCGCATCGGTGGGCACGCACGAGAAGTCCGCCTGCGGGCGGACGCGTTCCATTCTACCGGCCCGTGCCGGGGGCGGCTGCGGCGCGCCGGGCAAGGGCCCGCCGCTGTCGGAAGGCCGTCTGGTAGAGCAGCACGCTCGCGGCGGTGGCGAGGTTCAGTGACTCGGCCCGGCCGTAGATCGGCAGCCGCACCACATGGTCGGCGAGGGCGAGGTCGTCGTCCTCGAGGCCGTGCGCCTCGTTGCCGAACACCCAGCACACCGGGCCGGCGAGCATCCCCGCCGCATCCGCGGGATCGAGCTCGGCGCCCGAGACGTCCGCGGCGAGCACCGTCATGCCCGCCCGGCGGGCGAGGGCGGTCGACTCGGCCAGATCCGCACCCACGGCGAACGGCACGTGGAACAGCGATCCGGTCGTGGCGCGCACGACCTTGGGATTGAAGGGGTCGACACTGCCCCGGGTGAGGACGACCCCGTCGGCGCCGGCCGCATCCGCGACCCGCAGCACCGCCCCCGCGTTGCCGGGGTCGGCGACGCGGGCGAGCAGGGCGACGAGCACGGGGGCGCCCTCGAACATCCGCTCCACGGCGGCGGGATGCTGCCGGGCCACCGCCACGATGCCCTGCGGATGCCGGGCGTCGGCGATCGCCCGCAGCACCGCGTCGCCGACCGACTCGACGCGGGCGCCGGCCGTGGCGATGCCCTCGGCGAGACGTCGGATGCGCGGCGTCGGACTCGGCCCCACGAACGCCTCGACGAGCAGATCGGGGCGGCAGCCCAGCGCCTCCTCGACCGCCTGGGGCCCCTCAAGCAGAAAACGCCCGGTCTTCGACCGGGCGTCTCTGCGCGCGAGAGCGGCTGCGGCTCGCACCCGCTCGTTGTGCACGCTGGTGAGCATCATTCGTCCCTCATGGACGCACCCACCGGCTGGCGGCTCATCGCCACGTCACGCCTTCGGGGCGTTGACGTCGGCGGGCAGCGCCTGCTTCGCCGTCTCGACGAGCGCGGCGAAGGCCGGCGCATCGTTCACGGCCAGCTCGGCGAGGATCCGCCGGTCGACCTCGACGCCGGCGAGGCCGAGCCCCTGCACCAGACGGTTGTAGGTGATGCCGTTCTGCCGGGCCGCGGCGTTGATCCGCTGGATCCACAGGCGACGGAACTGCCCTTTGCGCGCCTTGCGGTCGCGGAAGGCGTAGGTGTACGAGTGGGTGACCTGCTCCTTCGCCTTGCGGTACAGGCGCGAGCGCTGACCGCGGTACCCCTCGGCCTTCTCCAGGATCTCCCGGCGCTTCTTCTTCGCGTTGACGGAACGCTTGACTCTGGCCATCTCTGTGCTCTCTCCTCAGACCTTTGTGCTTACTTGCCCAGCAGGCGACGGACCTGCTTCACGTCACCGGCGGCGACCGGGACGTCGGCGCTCAGCCGGCGGGTGCGGCGCGACGCCTTGTGCTCGAGGAGGTGACGCTTGTTCGCCTGCTCCCGGTACAGCCTGCCGCTGCCGGTGGTGCGGAAGCGCTTCTTCGCACCGGAGTGGGTCTTCTGCTTTGGCATCTTCTTCTTCTCTCTCGTGTCGCCGACCCGGAGGGCCGGAGCGGGTGCCGGTCAGTCGGCCTGCTCGGCGTCGGCCTCGGCGCGCTCCGCCTCGCGGCGTGCGCGCTCGGCCTCGGCGCGGATCTCGGCCTTGGTGCGCGTCGGGGCGAGCACCATGGTCATGTTTCGCCCGTCCTGACGGGGCTTGAACTCGATCGTCGCGTACTCCTTGAGCTCGTCGGCGAGCTTCATCAGCAGCCGGTAGCCGAACTCCGGCCGCGACTGCTCGCGGCCGCGGAACATGATCATGACCTTGACCTTGTCGCCCGCCTTCAGGAAGCGGATGACGTGACCTTTCTTGGTCTCGTAGTCATGACTGTCGATCTTCAGCCGGAAGCGGATCTCCTTCAGCTGCGCGTTCGTCTGGTTGCGGCGCGCCTCACGGGCCTTCTGCGCGGCCTCGTACTTGAATTTGCCGTAGTCCATGAGCTTGGCCACGGGGGGCTTCGAACGCGGCGCGACCTCGACGAGGTCGAGGCCCGCCTCCCGGGCCAGACGAAGGGCCCGGTTCACGGAGACGACACCGATCTGCTCGCCCTTCGGCCCGACCAGACGGACCTCGGGGACTCGGATTCGGTCATTGATGCGCGGCTCGCTAATCGGCTGCTCCTCACTCGCGACGGTCGATGAACGTCAGAGGAGCGCGGCGGCTCGCGGCTCGAAGGCCGACCCGGTGGTCTCACAGAACTCGACTACCATAGGTGGGAGTGCGTGACTCCTCTTCAGCTCAGCTGAGCGCCCTGGAGACGCACAGCACTCATGACAATACCAGATCGGCGCACGGGATGCGACCAGCAGACCGGCCCGACGCGAAGGAGCGAGATGAGCGACACCACCGGCCACGACCACGACGCGACGGGCACCGCATCCGCACCCGGCACCCCGGAGAACGCGGCCACGCCGACCGCGACGGCCCCGGAGGCGACGGACGCCGAGTCGCTGCGCCCCGACACGCGCCCGCGAGTCGCGGACCGACCGCTCGACGACGAGGAGCGCGAGGCGCTCGACCAGATGACCCGGGACATCGGCGACGTGCCCGCAGTGGAGATCATCTCGACGGCGGCGGTGCACCTGATGAGCGCCGCCGCGGTGAAGATCGGCCTGGCTCAGGATCCGGAGCACGAGCGCGACCTGGACGAGGCGCGCAAGCTCATCGAGGCGCTCGCAGGCCTCGTCGTCGCGGGTGCGCCCGCGGTCGGCAACCTGCACGCACGCTCCCTGCGCGACGGTCTGCGGACGCTGCAGCTCGCCTTCCGCGAAGCCTCGATCTTCCCCGACGCGCCGGGCAAGGGCCCGGGCGAGAAGTACACCGGCCCGGTGAACTGAGCGCCGCTCCGGCAGCGGCCCGGCCCGCTCAGCGCGGCGAGCGCACGAAGCGCACGCCGATGGAGTCGACCTCGGCCATGATCGTCTCGTCGGCGCGCCACTGCTCGCCCAGCCAGTCGGCCATCTCCTGCAGATCGGCGGCCTCGAGCCCGTCGATGACCTCGAGCTGCACGAGGATCTCGGGGCCGGCCAGACGAGAGTGCGGGTCACCCGGGACGAGCACGAGCGACTTGATGCTCGGCAGCTCCGCGGCGGGGCGCAGGAACGCGTCGAGCACCCGGGGATCCTCGATCGCCGGCCGCCAGGTCTCCCCCGTCGCCAGCGCCTCGAGCGCCGGCCAGCGGACGACGAACTCGCTCTCCGTCCCCGGGTCGACCACGACGCGAGGCGTGTGCTCGCCTGCGGCGGCGAGCGCTACCCGAGGGGCCTCCGCCGGAACGGGCCGAGCGTCGGGGTTCCAGGCCTGCATCGCCTGGACGGAGCTGAAGACGGGCAGCGCGCGCTGGCCGTCCGGGGTCGCCACGGTGACCGTGGCCAGCTCGGCCGCCTTGTCCGCAGTGAGCCCGCCGGAGGTGGTCTCGCCCTGTTCGAGATGTGCGACGAGCGGTATCAGCAGACGCGTGCGATGCAGCTCGGCGATGACATCGGAGATCCGGATCTCCCCGAGCCGGAAGCGCCGCACCGCCGCAAGCCAGGCCGCCGGGGCGGTACCGTCATCGGCAGCGAACCGGTTGGCCTCGAAGCGACGCCCTGCCCATGGCGTGCCCGCCGAGTCGGCCGGCAGCCCGGCTGCGCATGTCTCGCTCATGCCGTCCTCTCTCCGCCTGTGCCGGAGGCTCAGTCCCCGGCGACGTCCAGTGCCTCGGCCAGAGTGAACCGCCCGGCGTAGAGCGCCTTGCCGATGATCGCGCCCTCCAGACCGAGCGGGATGAGCTCCCGCAGCGCGGCGATGTCGTCGAGCGATGAGACCCCGCCGGAGGCCACCACTGGACGATCCGTGCGGGCGAGCACCGAGCGGAGCAGGTCGAGGTTCGGCCCCTGCAGGGTGCCATCCTTCGACACATCGGTGACCACATAGCGGGCGCAGCCGGCCTCCTCCAGCCGGGCGAGCACGTCGAACAGCTCCCCGCCCTCCTGGGTCCAGCCGCGCGCCGCGAGCCGGGTGCCACGCACATCGAGCCCGACGGCGATCGACTCGCCGTACTCGGCGATCACGTTCGCCGCCCACTCGGGGTTCTCCAGCGCGGCCGTGCCGAGGTTGATGCGCTTGACCCCGGTGGCCAGCGCCTGCTCGAGCGAGCGATCGTCACGGATGCCGCCGGAGAGCTCGATGTTCACGTCACCGGCCTGCCTGATGACCTTGCGGATCACCTGCCGGTTCTCCCCGCGCCCGAACGCGGCGTCGAGGTCGACCAGGTGGATCCACTGCGCCCCCTGCCTCACCCAGTCGAGGGCCGCGTCCGTCGGGTCGCCGTACGAGCGCTCGGTGCCGGCCTCGCCCTGCGTGAGCCGCACCGCCTTCCCCCCGGCGATGTCCACCGCCGGCAGGAGGGTGAGCGCCGGCCGCTGGGCCAGATCGTCGTCAGTCATCTTCGCCTCTCTCATCGGTCTCGGGCACCGCATCCGCCGCGGGCCCGGCGAGCGTGCCGAGCCAGTTGCGCAGCAGCCGGATGCCGGCTCGCCCGGACTTCTCCGGATGGAACTGTGTCGCACTCAGCGGCCCGTTCTCGACGGCAGCCACGAACGGCTCGCCATACTCGGCTGTGGTCACCACGGCCGGCGGGAACGGCGGCATCGTCTCGAGCGTCCAGCGGCGCGCCGCATACGAGTGCACGAAGTAGAACCGCTCGTCGGCGACCCCGGCGAACAGCCGGCTGCCTCGCCCGGAGCGGACGGTGTTCCACCCGATGTGCGGCAGGGTCGGCGCGTGCAGGCGCTCCACGGCACCGGGCCACTGGGCGAGGCCCGCGTGCTCGGCACCCCCCTCGATGCCGCGCTCGAACATGACCTGCATGCCCACGCAGATGCCGAGCACCGGCTGGCCGCCGGCGAGTCGCCGCTCGATGAGCCGGGGGGCGTCCACGGCGCGCAGCTGATCCATGACCGCGCCGAACGCGCCGACACCGGGCACGACGAGTCCGTCGGCGGCGAGCACCTGCTCGGGATCATGTGTGAGCCGCACGTCGGCGCCGGCCCGCACGAGCGCCTTGGCCGCCGAGTGAACGTTGCCGCTGCCGTAGTCGAGCACCGCCACCTGCGGCCGGGCCGAGGCGGTCACAGTGCACCCTTCGTCGAGGGCACCCCGGTCACCCGGGAGTCCAGCGCCACCGCCTGGCGCAGCGCGCGGGCGACGGCCTTGAACTGGGCCTCGGCGATGTGGTGGGGGTCGCGGCCGGCCAGCAGCCGCACGTGCATCGTCAGCCCGGCGTGCACGGCGAGCGACTCGAGCGCGTGCCCGACGAGCGAGCCGGTGAAGTGTCCGCCGATGAGATGCAGGACGAACGCCTCGCTCTCGCCGGTGTGGACGAAGTACGGTCGCCCCGAGATGTCAACGACGGCCTGGGCGAGGGCCTCGTCGAGCGGCACCGTGGCGTCGCCGAACCGGGCGATGCCCCGCTTGTCGCCGAGCGCCTCGCGCAGCGCCTCGCCGATCACGATCGCGGTGTCCTCCACGGTGTGATGCACGTCGATCTCCACGTCACCGCGGGCGTGCACGTCGAGATCGATGAGCGAGTGCCGCCCCAGTGCGTTGAGCATGTGGTCGTAGAATGGCACGCCGGTGTCGATGGTGCAGGCACCGGAGCCATCCAGATCCAGCGTGACCTCGACGGTCGACTCGGAGGTCTGCCGGCGCACGGTGGCACGGCGGTGGGTATCGGTCATCTCTCTCCTCGACCTCTGACAGGGGCCGCCGTCTGACGGGCGCGGCGGTCCGGGCGCCGGGTGATCAGTCTACCCTGTGCCGCCCGAGGGCCTGCTCCGGGGCGAGCTCGGCCATCGCCCGCAGGAACGCGGTCGTCTCCGTCTCGGTGCCGGCGGTGACTCGCATCGTGTGCGGGATGCCGTTGTCGCGGATGATGATGCCCTGGCCGAGCAGGCGATCGAAGACGGCCGTCGTGTCGCGCACACCGCCGAAGCACACGAAGTTGGACTGGCTCGGATGCGGGTCGAAGCCCAGTTCGCCGAGACGCGCCGCGATGCGGTCGCGCTGCCCGCGGATGCGGTCGACGTTGGCCAGCATCTCGTCACTGTGCCGCAGCGCGGCGAGCGCGGCCGCCTGGGTGAGCGCCGAGAGGTGATAGGGCAGCCGGACCAGGCGCAGGGCGTCGACGAAGGCGGGATCGGCGGCCAGATACCCCAACCGCACGCCGGCGAAGGCGAAGGCCTTGCTCATCGTGCGGGAGACGGCCAGTCTGGGACGGCCGTCCAACAGCTCGAGCGCACTGGCCGTCCCGGGGTCGGAGAACTCCTGGTAGGCCTCGTCGACGACGACCACGCCGCGACAGGCGTCGACGACGGCCTCGACGACCTCGAGCGGCATCCCCGTGCCGGTCGGGTTGTTCGGTCGACACAGGAAGATGAGATCTGGATCATGCTCGCGCACCGCCCGGACCGCGGCGTCCGGATCGACGGTGAAGTCGTCGGCGCGGGGCACGGGGATCCAGCCGGTCTGGGTGCCCGCCGCGAGCAGCGGGTACATGGAGTAGGTCGGCGTGAAGCTCAGCAGCGTGCGCCCCGGCCCGCCGAAGGCCTGCAGCACCTGCTGGAGCACCTCGTTCGACCCGTTCGCCGCCCACATCCGATCGGCGGTGAGCCCATGGCCGAGGTAGGCGGCGAGCGCCTCGCGCAGTTCGGTGAACTCACGGTCCGGGTAGCGGTTGAGTCCGCGGACGACGTCCGCCAGCGACCGGGCGATGTCCTCGACGGCCGCGGGCGGCAGTCCGTGCGTGTTCTCGTTGACGTTGAGCTCGACGGGCACATGCAGCTGCGGGGCCCCGTACGGCTGCTGACCGACGAGCTCGTCACGCAGGGGGAGGTCATCCAAGGTGGTCACCCGTCCAGTCTAGCCGCGCGGCTCACCCTTCCGCCCCTGGCACGCGTGGGCGGCCGGAGCGGGCGCGCACGCGACCCCCCGTCTCGCCCTGCCGAGCCGCGGCGGAGCACTCGCGCAGCCCCGCCCCCTCATCCCTGGCGCAGGCTCGCCGGGATGACGAGCCGCATGCCCGGCTGCAGCATCGCGTCGTCGAGCCGATTGGCCTCGCGGATCCGCGTCACCGCGTCGACCACGTCATGCCCCGGTGCCTGCTCTCGCGCGATGTCCCACAGCGTGTCACCCGGCTGCACCTGCACCCGGACGACCTCCAGCGGCTCGTCCGCCGAGCCCGCGCGCGCCTGGGACGCGAGCCCGACGACGGAGACGACGAGCGTCACGAGCAGGACGAGCAGCAGCAGCGCGCGGACGCGACGCCCCCGCGAGGTGAGCACGAGACGACCGCTCGCCGGCGAGCTCCCCGCACCGTCCCCGCCGGCGGGGACGGCATGGGCGAGAGATCCACGGGGGTCTCGAATCGCGATGGTCATGATGACTCCTCTCGAACGCCTGTTTCGAACATACCTTCGAACACGCGTCGCGGCAACCCGGGCGACGCACCCGCGTTCGAACACCGCGTTGCCGCCGTCGACGCCGTTCGGATACAGTTTCGAGTGACCCTCTGACACGATCGCCGGGACCGGTCGTCGCCGGCGGATCCGCGGCGGGCGCGCGTCGGCCCCGGCCTCCTCGGCGAGGTCGGGGACGTCGGACACCGGGCATGATCCGCGGTGACGGGCACGAGGGGCGACGGGCCGACGGGCGGCGGGTCGACGGGCGCGAGGCCCGCCCCGGGCGAGCGGAGGAGAGGACGACATGGACGCAGCACACGCACGGGAGGGGCGTCCGCCGCTGACCGAGAAGCAGCAGCGCATCCTCGACTTCATCACCGCCTCGATCGGCGAGCGCGGCTATCCGCCGAGCATGCGCGAGATCGGCGACGCCGTGGGCCTGTCATCACTGTCGTCGGTCACCCACCAGCTGGGCCAGCTGGAGCTCGCCGGGCGCATCCGTCGACATCCGCACCGCCCGCGGGCGCTCGAGGTGCTCGACCGAGGCGACGCCCCCGCCGCGGAGACCGACGACGCGGCGACCCGGATGCTCGAACAGGTCTCCGAGGAGACCGCGATGGTGCCGGTCGTCGGCCGCATCGCCGCCGGCGCCCCGATCCTCGCCGAGCAGCACGTCGAGGACGTCATGCCGCTGCCCCGACAGCTCGTCGGCCACGGCGAGCTGTTCCTGCTGCGCGTGCAGGGCGACTCCATGGTCGACGCGGCCATCTGCGACGGCGACTGGGTCGTCGTGCGCCGGCAGAACGACGCCGTGGGCGGTGACATCGTCGCGGCCATGCTCGACGACGAGGCCACCGTCAAGACGTTCCGCCAGCGCGACGGCCACACCTGGCTGCTGCCGCAGAACACCCGCTACGAGCCGATCCTCGGCGACCACGCCGTGGTCCTCGGGCGGGTCGTCGCGGTGCTGCGCTCCATCTGAGCCGCCCGACCGGGTGAGCCGAGATCTCGGCTACCCCTGCTGCACGGGGGGCTCGGCCGCGGCCTGCACAGGGGTCTCGGCCACTGCCACGGCGTGCAGCCGCTCGGCCAGGCCGGGGCTCACCCGGGCACGCAGCCGGGTGCCTTCCGCGAGGTACTCCTCGCCGGAGACCCGGCCGTGCTCGTGAGCGCTCGAGACGAGCTCGCCGTGCTCGTACGGCACCACCACGTCCACGTCGACGCCCGGATCCGGCAGAGCCGCCTCGATGCGCGCGGTGAGCTCGGCGATCCCCTCACCCGTCCGGGTCGACACGAACGAGGCGTCCGGATCGATGCCGCGCAGCACCATCCGCCGCTCCGCGTCGACCAGATCGACTTTGTTGAACACGAGCAGCTCGGACACATCCGCGAGCCCGGACTCGGCGAGCACGCCACGCACCGCGGCGATCTGCGCGGCCGGATCCGGATGCGACGCGTCGACGACGTGCACGAGCAGGTCGGCGTCCCGCGCCTCCTCGAACGTCGAGCGGAACGCCTCGACGAGCTGGTGCGGCAGCCGGCGGACGAACCCGACCGTGTCGCTGAGCGTGTACACGCGGCCGTCCCGTGCCTCCCGCCGGCGCACCGTGGCGTCGAGCGTGGCGAACAGCCGGTTCTCGACCAGCTCGTCCGAGCCGGTCAGCCGGTTGAGCAGCGACGATTTGCCGGCGTTCGTGTACCCGATGATCGCCGCCGAGGGGATCTCGTGCCGGACGCGATTGGCCCGCTTGGCCTCGCGAGCCGGCCCCATCGCGCGGATCTGCCGCCGCAGTCGGGCCATGCGGGTGTGGATCGCCCGCCGATCGAGCTCGATCTTCGTCTCGCCGGGGCCACGGGAGCCGATGCCCTCCCCGGCGACGGCGCGGCCGCCGGCCTGACGGCTGAGCGACCCGCCCCAGCCGCGCAGGCGGGGCAGCATGTACTCGAGCTGGGCGAGCTCGACCTGGGCCTTCGCCTCGCGGCTCTTGGCGTGCTGGGCGAAGATGTCGAGGATCAGCGCGGTGCGATCGACGACTTTGACCCGCACCACGTCCTCGAGCGCGCGCCGCTGGCTCGGGGCGAGCTCCGTGTCAGCGATGACGGTGTCGGCGCCGAGCTCGGCGACCAGGTCGCGCAGCTCGCGGGCCCGGCCGCGGCCAAGATACGTGCTCGGGTCCGGTGTGGGGCGACGCTGCAGCAGCGCGTCGAGCACCCGCGATCCCGCGGTCTCGGCGAGCGCGGCGAGCTCCGCGAGGGAGTGCTCGGCCTCGGCCTGGTCCCCCTGCGTGTACACGCCGATGAGCACGACGTTCTCGAGGCGCAGCCGGCGGTACTCGACCTCACTGACGTCCTCAAGCTCCGTGGAGAGCCCCGCGACCCGGCGCAGGGCCTGTCGGTCGAGACGCTCCTCGTCGCCGCCATGGGCCGCCGCGGCCTCGTGCTGCAGGGCCTGGGCGCCCTCGCTGAGCGCGTGGGGCTCGTCGGCTCGCGCGTGGTCGACGACCACCTCGACATCATCCGTCGCCCGGACCCGAGCCTCGATGCGATCCAGCAGCTCGTCCACCGGGCGAGATTCGATCATGTGCACCTCCGTATACCCTGAACGCATGGCCCAGGAGCATTATTTCGCGGCGCAGCCGTCCGTCGCGCCGCAGTGGCACGACATCGACGTCGAGCTCGCCGGACGCGAGCGCACGGTGACGACCGCCCGGGGCATCTTCTCGTCCGACGCGCTCGACCGCGCCACCCGGGTGCTGCTCGACCGGGTGCCGGACCCCGCGGGATGCCGCGAGGCGCTCGATCTCGGCTGCGGGTGGGGGCCAATCGCCCTGTCGCTGGCCCTGCGCGCCCCCGATGCGCGGGTGTGGGCCGTGGACGTCAACGAGCGGGCGCTGGAGGCGACCGCCCGCAATGCGCGCCGGCTCGACCTGCCCGGGGTGCACGCGGTGGCCCCGGACGCGGTGCCTGCAGGCTTGCGTTTCGACGTGATCTGGGCGAATCCGCCGATCCGCATCGGCAAGCCCGCCCTGCACGCGCTGCTGCTGGACTGGCTGCCCCGACTCGCCGACGACGGCGAGGCGTGGCTCGTCGTGGCCAAGCAGCTCGGCGCCGACTCACTGACCCGCTGGCTGGCCGAGCGGCTCGCCCCGGAGATCACCGTCGAGCGCGTCGACACGGCGCACGGCTTCCGCGTCCTGCACGCACACCGACACGCCCGGCGGTAGGCTGGGCCGCGCGGCGCACGCGCGCCGGGAAATGCGAGGGAGCACGAATGGCCGCGATTGCTGACGACGCGAGCGCCGAGACCGCAGCGGGAGCCGACGGCTCCGCGCGAACCGAGACTGAGGAGCGCATCGCGCGGGAGATCGCCGACTGGCGCGCCCGCTACGACGCGCCGGACGCGAGCGCGATCGAGCTGCTGCTCCACGCGCATCCCGCCGACGCCCTCGCCTTCCGGGTCGTGCACGGCGACTGGTCGACGACCGACCTCACCTACGGCGAGCTCGACCGGCTCTCACGGCGCACGGCGCGCGTGCTCGCCGACCTCGGCGTCACCCGGGGCACCCGGGTGGGCGTGATGATGTCGCGCTCGGTCGAGTACGTCGGCATCCTGCTCGGCCTGTGGCGGCTCGGCGCGGTGCACATCCCCCTGTTCACCGCCCTCGCCGCCCAGGCGATCGGGATGCGGGTGAACGCCAGCGGTGCCGCGCTCGTCGTCGTCGACGCCGGCTGGCGACACAAGCTCGACCCGAGCGAGGACCTGCCCCTGGCCGGGCGCGCCTGGCGCATCCTGCGCGTCGAGGGCAGCGAGCCGGGCGCCGAGCCCGTGACGCCGACAGCGGTCTGGTCCGACGACGCCGTGCTCGAACCGCTGCTGGCCGACGCCGAGCCCTGGGATGACCAGGCCGCCATCGGCGGCGACGGTCTGCTCGCCCTGCTGTACACCTCCGGCACGACCGGGGCGCCGAAGGGCGTGCCCCTGCCGATGCGGGCGCTCACCTCGTTCCGGTCGTACATGATCAACGGCCTCGACCTGCGCGACGACGACGTCTTCTGGAACGCGGCCGACCCGGGGTGGGCGTACGGGCTGTACTTCGGCGTGCTCGGCCCGCTCGCCGTCGGCCACGCGAATCTGCTCACCCATGACAAGTTCTCCGCCCATCAGGCCTGGCAGGTGCTCGCCCGGTACCGCGTGACGAACTTCTGCGGCGCGCCGACGATGTTCCGGGCGATGCGCAACGACCCCGAGGACGGGCTCGACATCCACCTGCGCCGGGCCTCCTCGGCCGGCGAGCCGCTCACCCCCGAGGTGCTCGAGTGGTCCGGCGACGCCCTCGGCTCCGCCCCGCACGACCACTACGGGCAGACCGAGCACGGGATGCTCATCGGCGTGCCGTGGCGCGACGGCATCCGCCTCGCCCCGCAGGCCGGCACCATGGGTGTGCCCTTCCCGGGCTGGTGCTGCGAGATCCTAGACCAGGCGGAGGACCGTCCCGCCCGCCCGGGCGAGGTCGGCCGACTCGCCTTCTCGCCCGCGGAGAGCCCGGTGTGGTGGTTCCCGGGCTACGACGATGCCCCGGACCGCACCGCCGAGCGGTTCACCGCCGACGGACACTGGTACCTCACCGGCGATCTCGCCTGGCGCGGCGACGACGGGCAACTGCACTTCGTCTCCCGCGACGACGACCTGATCCTCGCGGCCGGCTACCGGATCAGCCCGCTGGACGTCGAGAGCGTGCTGGCGATGCATCCCGCGGTGCGCGAGGTCGCGGTTGTCGGCCGCCCCGACGAGCTGCGCGGCGAGGTCGTCGCCGCCTACATCGTGCTGGCACAGAGCTTCACCGGCGACGAGACGCTCGTGCACGAGCTGCAGCAGGAGGTCAAGACCCGCTACGCGGCCCACGCCTACCCGAGGATCATCGAGTTCGTCGACGAGCTGCCCCGCACCGCGAGCGCGAAGGTGCAGCGCTACCTGCTCAAGTCGCGCTGATCGCGCGCCGGACCTCCCGCCGACCCCGGCGGGCTGACAGTGAGGAGAACGCATGTCGTACGTCGTCATCAACGCGCTGACCGTGCCCGCAGGCCAGGGGCCGGAGCTCGAGCGCCGCTTCGCGGCCCGGCGTCACGCCGTCGACGGCCGCCCCGGCTTCGAGGGCTTCCAGCTGCTGCGCCCGACCGCGGAGGACGGCCGCTACCTGGTGCTCACCCAGTGGGCTTCACAGGAGGACTTCGCGGCATGGCGTGACAGCGCCGCCAACCGCGAAGCGCACCACCACTCGGGCGGCCGGGCGCCGGTCGCCACGGGCGCCGAGCTGTTCGAGTATGAGCCCGTCGACCTCGAGGCGCTCGCGCGGGAGTAGTCCCCGCCCGATCCGCCGGCCGGGAGCGTGCCGACCGCGCGGCTCGAGGCGCGCGCAGGCGTGGTCCGTGCCGGATCCACCCGCTGGATCCGCCCGTTGGAGGCACCCCGTGCCGGCAGGACCGGATCACGTGACGAGGCCGGGTCGATCGCGTTCGTCGCGTGCCGACCCGGCCCCGTCACGTCTCACCACCCCTGTCTCGCTCAGGCGTGCAGCTCGGGGTTCAGGGCGATGCCCACGCCCCTGCGCGGCACCGCCTCGACGGCGCCGCTGATCGAGTTGCGCCGGAACAGCAGCCCGTCATGCCCGCTGAGGGCGACGGCCTTGACCGTGCGCGGGGTGTCGCCGCCGAGCAGCGTGACCTTCGTGCCGGCGGTGAGGTAGAGGCCGGCCTCCACGATGCAGTCGTCGCCGAGCGAGATGCCGACCCCGGCGTTCGCACCGAGCAGCGACCGGCGCCCGATGCGCACCCGCTCGCGCCCGCCCCCGGAGAGGGTGCCCATGATCGAGGCGCCGCCGCCGATGTCCGAGCCGTCGCCGACGACGACGCCCTGCGAGATGCGCCCCTCGACCATGGACTCCCCGAGCGTGCCCGCGTTGAAGTTCACGAAGCCCTCGTGCATGACGGTCGTGCCGGGGCACAGATGCGCGCCGAGCCGCACCCGGGCGCCGTCACCGATGCGCACGCCGCGCGGGCTGACGTAGTCAAGCAGGCGGGGGAACTTGTCGATGTGCAGCGCGAACACGCCCTGCGTGCGCAGCCGGCCCCGCAGGCGGTCGAAGTCCTCCGGCGAGATCGGCCCGCGATTCGTCCACACATTGTTCGGCAGGTGGCCGAAGATCCCCTCCAGCGAGATCGTGTTCGGCCGCACGAGCAGATGTGACAGCAGGTGCAGCCGCAGGTAGGCGTCGGCCGTGTCCTGCACGGGCTCGGCGAGGTCGACGACGACGCTGAGCACCTCCCGGTGCACGCCGAGCAGCGTGTCCTCTCCCTCGATCCCGGCGAACCGATCGTCGATGCCGGGCTGCCGGCCGGGGGCGTCCGCCGCGTCCTCGAGCAGCTCGGGCAGTGGGAACCAGACGTCCAGCAGCGTGCCGTCGGCGCTGCGGGTGCCGAGGCCGGTGCCGAAGCCGAAACGGGGATGGTCGTCACGCGTGTCTGTCATGCGCCCGATCATATCCCGGTCGCCGTGGCCGAGGACCAGCGCGCGGCCCTGGCACGCCGCCCCATCCGGCGACGCCCACGCCAGGTGAGAGGCCCGGGCGCGGCCCCGGCTACCATGGCCTCCATGACCTCCGCACCGACCGCACCGGCCACCCCCGCCCTCGACCTGTCCGCCGATCCCGCCGAGCTCACCCGGGCGCTGTGCGACATCCCCTCCGTCTCCGGCGACGAGCACGCGCTCGCCGACGCGGTGGAGGCGGCCCTGCACGCGCAGACCGACCTCGAGGTGCTCCGCGACGGCGACGCGGTCATCGCCCGCACGCATCTCGGACGCAGCCGCCGGGTCGTGCTCGCCGGGCACCTGGACACCGTGCCGATCCGCGACAACGTCCCCGCCCGGCTCGTCGACGACGCCGACGGCCGCTGGCTCGTCGCCCGCGGCGCGGTGGACATGAAGGCCGGCGACGCCGTGTTCCTCGCCCTCACGACCCGCCTGCCGCGGCCGGCGGCCGACGTCACCTGGGTGTTCTACGACCAGGAGGAGGTCGCCGCCGAGCGCAACGGCCTCGGCCGCGTCGCCCGGAACCACCCCGACTGGCTCGCCGGCGACCTCGCCATCCTCGGCGAGCCGACCGACGGCCGCGTCGAGGGCGGCTGCAACGGCACCTGCCGGTTCCTCGTGACCACGCACGGCCGGCGCGCCCACTCCGCGCGCGCCTGGGTCGGGGACAACGCCATCCATCACGCCGCGGACGTGCTCGACGTGCTGCGCGACTTCCGGCCCGAGACGATCACCGTCGACGGGCTCGCCTACCGGGAGGGCCTCAACGCCGTGGGCATCAGCGGCGGGGTCGCCGGCAACGTGATCCCCGACGAGTGCACCGTGCACGTCAACTACCGCTTCGCCCCGAGCCGGTCGGCCGCCGAGGCCGAGCAGCACATGCGCGCCCTGTTCGCCGGGTTCGACATGCGGTTCGTCGACATGTCCCCGGGTGCCCGCCCCGGACTCGACGCCCCCGTAGCCCGCGAGTTCGTCGCCGCCGTCGGCACCGACCCGCTGCCCAAGTACGGCTGGACGGACGTGGCCCGGTTCAGCGCCCTGGGCGTGCCGGCCCTGAACTACGGCCCCGGCGACGCGCTGCTCGCCCATGCCGACGACGAGCGGGTGCGAGTGGACACGATCGCGCCGTGCCTGGACGCCCTGGTGACCTGGCTCTCCTGACGAGGACTCGCCCGGCCGAGCCACCACAGCCGCCCCGCAGACCGGCGCAGCTGTGGTCGATGGGGCTCGTGATGGCGCGCACGTGGTCCCGGGCAGCCGCATGCCCGCGCGCTCGCCGACCGCCGGACCGCCGTGAGATACTGGGAGCAGTGTGGCCGCGAACCAGCGGCCGCGAGAGAGGTGGTTGGCATGGCAGCGCAGAAGCCGCGGACCGGCGACGGCCCCATGGAGGCCGTCCGCGAGGGCAAGGTCATCGTCGTGAAGATCCCGCTCGAGGGCGGCGGGCGCCTGGTCATCTCGGTCACCCCGGACGAGGCTGGCGAGCTGCGGGACGCGCTCGCGGAGGCGGTGGCCTGAGGAGCCACTCCCGGCATCGGCGACGGCAGCTCAGCGCGGCGGGGCCACCGACACCTGACGGCACCCCGACACCGCCTTTCGGAAGCGTCCGACCCGTGCGGTACTCAGCCGCCGGGTGCGACGATCGTGAACAGCCCGTCGTCGACCGGCAGCAACGATGACCGGATGTGCTCCCGGCTGCCGAACTCGTCGAGCAGTCCCCGCAGCGCGGTGACCTGCTCCGAGCGATCGGCCGGATCGGTGACCGCCCCGTGCACCAGTGCGTGGGCGAGCACGATGAGTCCGCCCGGACGAGCGAGCCGCAGCCCCTGCGCCACGTACTCGACCGCCCGGCCGAGATCCGCGTCGATGAACACCAGGTCGTAGCCGCCGTCGGCCAGTCGGTCGAGCACGCTCGTGGCCCGGCCAAGGATCGTGCGCACGTGAGCGCGCGGCAGGTGGGCCGCGTCGAACGCCTGCCGGGCCGCCTGCTGATGGTCGATCTCCGCGTCGATCGTGGTGAGGGTCGCCTCGGGCGCCCCGTGCAGCAGCCACAGGCCGCTCACCCCGGTGCCCGTGCCGATCTCAACGATGCTGCGGGCACGCACGGCCGCGGCGAGCACCGCGAGATGCGCGCCGACGACCGGGCTGACCGGCTCGACGCCCCATTCCAGCGCGGTGCGCCGGGCGGATGTGATCACCGGCGGCTCGGTCTGCCGCTCCGCCGCGAATCGGCTCACGCTCGCCACCTGGCTCATCGTCATCGTCACCTCGTCTTCCAGCTCTCCGCCCCGCCCGCCGGCCACGCCGAGCCGTCACGGTTACTGTACTGTATTGTCTGTGGGCCTGAGCTTCGAGAAGATCCTGCTGGTGGCGGTCGTCGCCGCGATCCTGCTCGGCCCGTCGAACCTCCCGCGCTACGCCGAGACGCTCGGCCGGGCCACACGCCGCTTCAAGCTGTTCGTGCAGGAGTCGAAGCAGCGGGTCAAGGAGGAGTCCAGCGACGTGATCGACGACGTCGACTGGCGGAAGCTCGACCCCCGACAGTATGACCCGCGCCGGATCATCGCCGACGCGCTGCGAGACGACCCGACGCCCACGGTCGCCGCGGCGGCTGCGGCGGCTGCGGCACAGCCCAGCCGGGTGGAAATCGTCGCCCGGCAGCGCGAGGACCGCGAGCGCAACCTCCGCCCCGCGCCGTTCGACGACGACGCCACCTGACCCGGCCTGCCCCTGCGGCGACGTGCACCCGCGCGGACGGCACGCGCCCTCGATGGCCCCGTGGACGACCCGTCACCGGCTCATCCGACGGACCGCTCACCCCACCTGCAGCGGCAGGTGCCGCCCGGCGAGCCCGCGCGGGCCGTCCAGCAGGTCGGCAACCGCGCGCAGCGCGACGACGGCGGGGTCGTCCGGGTGGGTCAGCACGGCCGGGCTGCCGAGGTCGGCGCCCTCGCGCAGCGGGATGCTGATGGGCACGCTGGCCAGCAGCGGCACAGGCGTCTCCAGCTCGGTCGACAGCGCGTCCGCCGCCCGGCGCCCGCCCCCGGCGCCGAACAGCTCGACGCGCGCGCCGTCCGGCCCGGCGAGCCACGCCATGTTCTCGACCACCCCGATCACCCGCTGGCCGAGCCGGCCAGCGAGCAGGCCCGCGCGCACGGCGACGGTGGAGGAGGCCGGCTGCGGCGTGGTGACGACGATGACCTCCGCATCCGGCAGCAGCTGGCCGGCGGTGATCGCGACGTCACCGGTACCCGGCGGCAGGTCGAGCAGCAGCACGTCCAAATCGCCGAAGTGCACGTCGGTGAGGAACTGCTGGAGCGTGCGCTGCAGCATCGGCCCGCGCCAGGAGACGGCGTGGTCGGCTCCGACGAACATGCCGATGGAGATCGCCCGGACGCCATGGCCGACCGGGGGGACCATCATGTGCTCGTCGAGCCGGGTGGGCCCCGTGGTGATGCCGAGCTGGCCGGGGATCGAGAAGCCGTACACGTCCGCGTCGACGACGCCGACCCGCCGGCCGCGCCGGGCGAGCTCCGCGGCCAGGCTCGCGGTCACCGTGGACTTGCCGACCCCGCCCTTGCCGCTGGCGACCGCGACGACGCGGGTGAGCGTGCCCGGCCCGAAGGGGTTGCCACGGCGGCCGCGCACCCGCTCGAGCAGCGCCTCGCGCTCGTCGTCGTCCATCACCTCGAGGGTGACCTCCGCGAGGCCAGGCCCCACGACCCGCTCCAGCGCCTCGCGCACGTCACGCTCGATGCGCTGCGCCGCCGGGCACCCCACGATCGTGAGTCGGACGGTCGCGCGGGCCCGACCGTCCTCGATCGTCGCCCGGGCGATCATGCCGAGCTCCAGCAGCGACCGGTGCAGCTCCGGGTCCTGGACCCGGGCGAGCGCCGGTTCCAGCGCCGGGTCGATCGGCCGCTCAGGATCGGGCAGCACCGGCATCCCCGTCGTCAGGACGCGGCCCCGCGGCCCGGTCCGGTGCGGCGTCGTCCCCCGCCGGGGTCGCCTCGGCCGCGGCGGCACCGCTCGACCCGGCTGCCCACTCCGCCGCCGACGCAGCGGACACGGCGCCCGCCCCGGACGCGTCGTCGGCCTGCTCGCGGAGTGCGGTGATCGTCGCGGTGAGATCCTCCAGCTGGTCGCGCAGCTCGTCGCGCACGAACCGCTCGCTGGCCAGATCGCTGATCGCCAGCCGCAGCGCGACGACCTCGCGGGCCAGGTACTCGGTGTCGGCGAGGTTGCGCGCGGAGCGCTGGCGGTCCTGCTCGATCTGCACCCGGTCGCGGTCGTCCTGCCTGTTCTGCGCGAGCAGCAGCAGCGGCGCCGCGTACGAGGCCTGCAGGCTCAGCACGAGGGTGAGCGCGGTGAACCCGAGATCCGCCGAGTCGAAGCGCAGCGCCTCCGGGGCCATCGTGTTCCACGCCATCCAGACGATGATGAACACGGTCATGCCGATGAGGAACGCCGGCGTGCCCATCGCCCGGGCGAACCCCTCAGTGGCCCGGCCGAACCGGTCGCCGCTCAGCACCCCCGCGTCCCGCCGCGGCCACAGGCGCAGCCGGCGGACCCGCGGGGCGTTCAGCAACCCCTCGTCAACGCGCGTCCTGGCTGCCATCGGTCACCTCCTCGCCCACGCGATGCCGCCAGTCCTCCGGCAGCAGGTTGTCCAGCACGTCGTCGACCGTGACCACCCCGAGCAGCCGCCGGTTGCGGTCGACGACGGGCAACGAGGTGAGGTTGTAGGCGGCGAGCGTGCGGGCCACCTCGAGCGCCGAGGCGTCCGGGGACATCGGCTCGACCTCCTCGGTGACGAGCGTGCCGAGCCGCTCGTTGGGCGGGTACCGCAGCATCCGCTGGAAGTGCACGAGCCCGATGTAGCGCCCCGTGGGCGCCTCGTAGGGCGGCAGCGTCACCCACACGGCGGCCGCGAGCGCCGGGGCGATCTCGTGCCGGCGGATGAGGGCGAGCCCCTCTGCGACCGTGGTGTCTGCCGAGCAGATGACCGGCTCGGTCGTCATCAGGCCGCCGGCGGTGTCCGGCGCGTAGCGCAGCAGCATGCGCACGTCGCTGGCCTCCTCGGGCTCCATCAGCTGCAGCAGTCGCTCCTTGCGGTCCGGAGCGAGCCGAGCGACGAGGTCGGCGGCGTCGTCAGGCTGCATGTGGTCGAGTACCTCGGCCAGGCGGATGTCCTCGATCGTGCCGACGAGCTGGATCTGGTCGTCCCGGGCGAGTTCCTCGAGCGCGTCGGCGAGACGCTCGTTCGACAGCGCGGCGACGACCTCGGCCCGACGGCGCTCGGGCAGCTCCATGAGCGCGCCGGCGAGGTCGGGGGCCTGGAGATCCTGCAGCGAGGCGAGCAGGTGGGTCGTGTCCTGCTCGCCGTGGTCGTGGCGGATCTCCTCCGTCTCCGCCCACGGCACGAGCATCGTCTCGCCCCGGGCGAACGGGGAGGCGCTCGTCTTCGGCCGGCGCAGGAACACGTCGGCGACGACCCACTCGCCGGTGGCGAGCTGCTCGATGCTGACATCCTCGACCCGACCGGTGCGGTCGCTGTCATGCAGGCGCACGCGCCGGCCGACGATCTCGGCGAGCACGCGGGTCTCTCCCGCCCGCTGCTCGAAGCGGCGCAGGTTGATCAGCCCGGTGGTGATGATCGCCCCGGTAGTGATGCCCGTCACCCGGGCGATCCGCAGGAACACGCGACGACGGCCCGGCACCTCGACGAGCAGCCCCACGACGACGGGCGGCCCCACCGTGCGGTACGTGACGATCACGTCGCGGGCTCGGCCCACGCGATCGCCCGACGGGTCGAAGACCCCGCAGCCGATCAGTCGGGAGACGAAGATTCTGGGCGCGCTCACAACCGAATCGTACGCCGCGGGGCCCGGCGGATGCGACAATGGTGGCATGAGTGATGCACGGGGTCTCGGAGACCAGACGCGGGCGCAGATGTTCCCGACGCTGCCCAGCGGGGTGGTCGTCGGCGAGTACCGCACCTATCAGGATGCCGTGGCCGCGGTCGACCGGCTCGTCGAGCACGACTTCCCGGTCGAGGGCGTCAGCGTGGTCGGCAACCACCTGCACAGCATCGAGCGGATCACCAGCCGCCTGAGCTACCCCCGGGCGGCCGTCTCCGGCCTGCTCAGCGGCGTGTGGTTCGGGCTGTTCCTGGGCCTCATCATGATGATCTGGTCGCCGACGAACGGGTTCAACTACCTGCTCGCCGCGCTCGCCCTGGGCGCTGGGTTCGGCATGATCTCCGGCATCATCACGTACGCGGTCAGCCGCCGGTACAAGAACTACCAGTCGACGAGCACCGTGGTCGCCGACTCGTACACGCTCGTGTGCGCACGGGAAGCCGCCGGGCGTGCGATGGGCATCCTCGGCACCACGCCGTCCCTGGGCGACCCCGTCCCGCCGGCCGCGAGCTGACCGGACGCGGGCGGACCGGGCCGGTGCGCCGCAGCTGATCCACAGCGGCCCGCCGCCCGGGGGTCGGGGCCGCCCATCGCCTCACCGGCCGGGCCAGCGCCCCGCGACCCACGCCTCCACCTCGTCTGCCGTGTGCACGACGGACGCGACCGCTGCCTCGTGCAGGGCGCGGAACGGGACGCCGGGGCCGGCCGCGGCGAGCACCGCGTCGTACACCTGCCGCTGCGCGGGGGTGAAGCGCCCCGACACCGGGATCGTGCGGGTGACGTCGGCGGTGTAGAGGCTGTCGAGCTCGACGCCCGCGTCGAGCAGCAGCAGGTCGCCGGGCCGCACCGGGCCGTCGTCGTCCGACCAGTGCAGCCGGCAGGCGTGCTCCCCGGCCGCGGCGATCGTGTCATAGCCCACGTCGTTGCCGAGCTCGCGGGCGCGGGCCCAGAACACGCCCTCGACGACCCGCTCGCCGCGCGGGTGCCCGACGATCCGGGGCAGCCGGTCGCGCACGTCCTCGAAGCCCGCGAGCGTCGCGGCCGCCGCGGTGCGGATCTGCCCGACCTCCCAGGCGTCCTTGACAAGCCGCAAGGCGCTTGCGGCGTCGGCCAGCCGCACGTCGTCGGCCCGGTCGCGGCCCGGGGCGATCGCGTCGGCCAGCGCGGTCACGGCGGGGTCGGCGTCCGCGAGCACCGCGAGCGGAGCCGTGGCGGACGCGGCCACGAGCGCCTCGTTCAGGCCGGCGACGTCCGCGGTCGTCACGCCGAGCCGGCGGACACCGCGTCGAGGCCGGGCCGGGGCCCGGTCCAGAACGCCCCGTCGACCGGGTCCGCGTACCCCTCGACGGTGTCATGTCCGGCGGGCGGCCGGAAGCGGAGCACCGCCCGCCCCGTCGCGGTGCTCACGAGCACCGCGCCGGGCACCGCGTCCCACCCCCACCCGGTCAGATGGGTGAACGCGCTGTGCGGACGGAACGGTGGTCGCAGTCGTTGCTGCGCACATGCGGTCGGCCGGCGGGGATCACGAGCGTGCGGCCGGGCAGCGCCCGACGCAGCTGGTCGCGCCGCACCGCGGCCCGGTCGGCCACGGGGTCCCGCGGCGGCAGCCCGCGCGGCACGGACGTCCGCGTCGCCCGCCACGTCGTCCCATTCAGCCATGTCGCCCATTGTGGAACTCCCGTACGATGAGCCCATGACCACCACGGCCCCGGATGAGACGGCGATCGACCTGCACACGCACACGCGGGCGTCGGACGGCACTGACGCGCCCGCCGAGCTCGTCACCCTCGCCCTGGAGGCCGGCCTCGACTGGATCGGACTGACCGACCACGACACCACCGCGGGCTGGGCCGAGGCGATCGCCGCCGCCCGCCGCACGGGGCTCGGCCTCGTGCCCGGCATGGAACTCTCCACCCGGCTCGAGGGCTGCTCGGTGCACCTGCTCGCCTACCTGATCGACCCCGACGACCGGGCGCTCACGGAGACGACCGCCGAGCTGCGCGACGTGCGCGAGAACCGGGCACGCCGGATCGTCGACGCGCTCGCCCGGGACTTCCCGATCACCTGGGACGACGTGCTCGCCCAGTCCGCCGACGCGCGGACGGTCGGCCGCCCCCACATCGCCGACGCGCTCGTCGCCGCCGGGATCGTGCCCGACCGGTCGACGGCGTTCCAGCGGATGCTGCATCCCAGGGCCGGCTATGTGCTGCCCTATCACGCGCCGGACGCGCTCCAGGCCGTGGGCCTCGTGCGCGATGCCGGCGGCGTGCCCGTGATCGCCCACCCCGGCGCGTACCGGCACGGCACGCTGCTCACCGACGCACTGCTGCGGCGGCTCGTCGACGCGGGGCTCGTCGGGGTGGAGGTGGACCACCGGCTCGACCCGCCGGCGCTGCGCCGCACGCTGCGGGCACAGGCGGCGGCGCTGGAGCTCGTGACGACCGGGTCGAGCGACTACCACGGCACGGGGAAGCCCAACCGGCTCGGTGAGTTCCGCACGAGCCCCGAGGCGCTCGAGCGGATCCTCGCGATCGGCACCGGCTCGGTCCCGGTGCGGCCGGCCGGTCGCTGAGCCGGACGAGGCACCGCTGGCTACGACTCGAAGAGTTCCTGGGCGATGTAGCGGCCCTCCGCGGGCGAGGGCGGCACGGCGAACACGCCGGTGCCGATGTGCGAGATGTACTCGTTGAGCAGGTCCGAGGCGCCCAGACGCCGCTGCAGCGCGGCGAAGTGCCCGGGGTCGTTCTGGTAGGTGAGGAACAGCAGCCCCGCGTCCAGCTGCGCGTGCTCGTTGAGCCCGTCCGTGTAGTTGTACGGCCGGCGCAGGATGCGGATGCCGCCGTTGTTCTCGTACGCGGCGAGCGCGATGTGCGCGGTCGGGTCGATCACCCGGTCGCCGTTCTCGTCCGTCATCTGGAAGTCCGGGGTGTCGAACTCCTTCGAACCGGTCAGCGGCGCGCCCTCGGCCTTCGTGCGGCCGAAGATCGTCTCCTGGTCGCCGATCCGATCGGCATCCCACGTCTCGAGGTTCATGCGGATCTTGCGCACGACCTGGTAGGTGCCGCCCTCGAGCCACGACTGGTCACCGCCGTTGACCCACACGAACTCGTCGAACTGCTCCGGGGTGCTCACGTTGCGGGTGCCATCCTTGAACCCCATGAGGTTGCGCGGCGTCTCCTGCCCGGTGCCGGCCGAGGCACGCCCGAAGCCCATCTGCGTCCAGTGGACGGACACCTGACTGCGCCCCATCCGGGCGAGGTTGCGCACAGCGTGGTAGGCGACCTGCGGGTCGTCGGCGCAGGCCTGGACGCTCAGGTCGCCGCCGACGAGGGCGGGATCGAGATTGTCGCTGGGCAGCGTGGGCAGGTCGGCCAGCAGCGCGGGCCGGAAGCGCTCGAGCCCGAACCGGTTCTCGGCGAAGATCGCCGGCCCGAGCCCGAAGGTGATCGTGAGACTCGCCGGGTCGAGGCCGTACGCCTCGCCGGTGTCCTTCGGCAGGCCGTTTTCGCTGTCGGGCTCGACCGAGCCGACCGGGTCGCCCCGCTGCATGAGGCTCGCGGCGGCCGACCATCGGGCGAGCAGCGTCTGCAGGTCTTTCACCGACGACGTGGTCAGGTTGAAGGTCATGTACATCGCGTACCGCTGGGGCGGGGTCGCGATGCCCACCGGATGCTTCTGCCCGTAGAACGGGATCTGCGTGCCGAGGTCCACGCTGTCGCCCGCAGGGTGCGTCGCCGCCCACGTCGCCCCGCCGCCTGCGAGCGCGCCCCCCAACACACCGAGGCCGGTGCCGGTCAACAGCGCGCGCCGGGAGAACCGGGGCCGGTGACGGCCCGTCGTCGCGTCGGCGGCGGATGCTCCTGAGACTCCGTCGACCGACGCAGCGGCAGACGTGGCTCGCGCCATCGACTCGTCTGGCCTGTTCGCTGCGTTCTGCGCTCTGTCGTGCTCGCTCACTGTCCGTCTCCTCGGTTCCTGGTCCCAATCCGACACGCGAGGCGGGGCGCCGGTCTGTCGTTCGGCGCCCCGCCCGGGGTGCACCCGCTCATCTCATGTAGATGAGGCAGGCCTGCGTCATCGATCGACGCCTTCCAGCGTACGCCGATGATCGGTCATGGTCACTGCGCGGTGGCGACCTTCTCCGCCAGGGAGGCGAGGTCGTCGTGCAGCGGCTGGATCGCCTTGGTGAGCTTCTCCGAGTCGCTCGCCTTCAGCTCGGCTGTGTACGCCTTGAAACCGCCGAGGGCGCTCGAGTCACGGTAGCCGTCCAGCGTCTCCTGCACGTCCTGGTACTCCTGGTCGATGCGGCTGACGAGATCGGCATCGATCTTCTCCAGTCCGTCGCGCAACGCGGCGTACGCCTGCTGCGAGCCCTCGACGTTACCGGCGAAGTCGACGAGGTCGATGTGGCTGTACGCCTCCTCCTCACCGGTGATCTTGGTCGTCGCGACCTCCTCGAGCAGGTCGGCGGCGCCGTTGGCGAGGTCCTCGGGCTTGAGGTCCTCGGTGAAGGTCGGGATGACCTGGGTGTTCAGGATGTCGACGTTGCTGACGAGCTCGGTGGAGTACGCCTTCGTCTGGTCGGTGATCTCGCCGTCCTGCCACAGATCGCGTTCGATCGCGTGGAAGCCGTGCCAGCCGGCCGCCTCGTCGAGGTTCGACTCGCGCATGTCGATGAGGTAGTCGAGGTTCTTCGTGTTGTCCTCGGGATCCTCGTTGCCGGGCATCTGGAATCCATCGACCGCGGACTCGGCGCGCTCGTAGTACGGACGGGCGGCGGCGTAGGCGGTCTTCGCTCCCTCGAGGTCACCGGCCTGCACCTTCTCGTCGAGCGTCTTGACCGTGGCGTCCAGCTGGGCGACCTGATCGGTGATGTACGAGCCGTACGTGGCCACCCCCTGCTTGAGGATGTCCTGCGTCGATCCGCTGGGTGCGGCGGCCTCACCCGTGACGGTGAAGTCGACATACTCGGTGTCCGCGCCCGGGCAGTAGATCTTGTAGTCACCGCCGTCGAGCGTCGAGGTGAAGCTCACCGCGTCCAGGCCGGGAGCGAGGTTCTCCTTCTCGCCGATGATCTTCTGGTTGTGGAGCAGCTCGACCTCGCTGATCGAGGGCGCGCTCTCATTCGTGACGGTGAAGGTCACCGGGCCCGCCTGCGCCTCGGTCGTGTCAAGGGCGCAGGTCTCCTTGCCCCCGTCGCTCTTGAGCGTCACGTTGACCTGCGACGTCCCCTCCGAGTCGTTCGGCCCACTGCCGTTCGACGAGCAGCCGGCCAGGCTGATCCCGGCGAGGACGGCCATGCCACCGGCGACGAGCACTCGCGTCTGATGCTTCTTCATCTGTCTCCCTCTCAGTCCGGCGAGCCGAGGATCAGCTCGCCTCCTTCTCGTCCCCGGTCTCTCCACCGGGAAGCTCCTGAACCCGCGCACGGCGACGATCCCATGCGCCGCTGGTCGCCAGCGCCAGCGCGGTGACGACCAGCGCCGCCGGCACCCAGACCCACCACAGCGTCCGCTCGTCGGCCTCGGCTCGCGCTGCCTCGAGCGCGCCCTGCGCGTCATCGGCCTCGTCGTCAGGCACCGACCAGTCGTCCGCCACGGCGCCGCTGACGCTCACGGTCTTCTCTCCGCTGACCCCGCCCCCGACGAGTGTCGCGGTGAGTGTGACCTCCTGCTCGGCGGTGACGAGCGCCGACCCGCTCGTGCGCGCGCTGATGAACGCCCGCTGGGACCAGCTGGCGGCGAACGGCCCCGGGGTGCGCTCCGCATTGAGCCCGGAGGGCAGCCGGCCGCCGTTGAGTCGCTGCAGCTCGGCGAGGGTGACGGACCGGGGCAGCTCAGCGGAGGCCGGCTGCTGCTCCGTCGTCTCCCACTGCGTCACCGGCACTCCGTCGACCTCGCCGTCCGAGACCCGCTGCAGGGTGTGGACGGCCCCCGGCACGTCGCCCGCCACGACGAGCTGGAGCGCATCCCCCGTCACCGTCGCCGTGACCGAGCCTGAGCCGCCGTCATCCGCGGTGATCCGACGGGTGTCGCCCACGACGTCCGTGTCGCCGCGGGGCACCGCGACGAGCAGCATCACGGCCACGACCGCCGCCGCCGCGGCGAGCC
The DNA here is from genome assembly GCF_008831125.1 of Pseudoclavibacter caeni. GTDB lineage: Bacteria > Actinomycetota > Actinomycetes > Actinomycetales > Microbacteriaceae > Pseudoclavibacter_A > Pseudoclavibacter_A caeni. The sequence goes on from NZ_WBKA01000004.1 coordinate 40,144, forward strand.
ACCGCTTCAGCGCCGGCCGGCGCTCGAGCGGCACGGCATACCGCTGCGGCCAGAAGTAGATCGTCAGCACGGGCACGAGATAGGCGAGCCAGCCGAGCACCTCGATCAGCCGCGGATCCGTGGGGATGCCGAACATGCCGGTCACCACCGCGGCGAGCACGGAGGTCTTCGGCATCCAGGTGGAGAAGTCGGCGACCTGCTGCTGGCCGATCACTACCCAGCCCGCCTCATGGGCGGTGCGCAGCGCGCTCATGACCAGTCCCGCCGCCACGAACACGAGGAACACGCCCGTGAGATGGAAGAACATGCGCAGGTCGAGCCGCAACCCCCCGACGTAGATGCCGGCCCCGATCGCGACCGCAACGAGGATGCCGACGACGGCGCCACCCAGCGCCGCCCCTTCGCTGGCGGACGCCTGGATGGCGGCCAGCAGGAACACCGCCGTCTCGAAGCCCTCTTTGAGCACGGCCAGGAAGGCCATGCCCGCCAGCGCCCACGCTCCGCCGCTGTTGAGCGCGCTGGAGGCGTCATGCTCGAGATCTCGCTTCATGAACCGGGCGTGGTGGTTCATCCACAGGATCATCGTGGTGACGAACACGATCGCGACGACGCCGATGACCGTCTCCAGGGCCTCCTGCTGCGCCTGGGGCAGGCTGCGCGAGAGCAGCTGCAGGGTGACGCCCACGGCGATGCTCAGCAGGACGGCTGCAGCGACCCCGATCATCATCGGGCGCAGCGGACGACCGTTGCGTTTGAGGAACGCGGCGATGATGCCGACGATGAGCGTGGCCTCGAGGCCTTCGCGCAGGCCGATCAGGAATGTGCCGAGGAACAACCGGGTCCAATCATCAGATGAGGTGAGCGACGGCTCACGATCCTAACACCGATCGGGCGGCACAGGTTAGGCTCGCCTGTCTACACGTCGCGCATCCTTATCTCGACCGTCCGCCCCGCGCCGGCCGTGTCGGCGGGCGGTGCGACAATGGGCCGCATGGAGAACACGGCCAAGCGCATCCTCTTCGTGCTCGCGCACCCCGGCGACGAGACGGTGTGGGTCGGCGGCACGATCGCCGACGCCGTGGCCCAGGGCGCGCAGGTGACCGTGGTCACCGTCACCCGGGGCGAGCACGCCCCGGTGCTGCCCGAGGAGCTGCGCTACCTCGCCTCCGACCCCGCCGCGCTCGCCGCCGCCCGCGAGTCCGAGCTCGCCCAGGCACTTGCCTGCCTCGGCGTGACCGACCACCGCTGGCTCGGCGGGCTGCGGGCGAAACCGGCCGACGTGCCGCTGCACCGGTATGCGGACGCGGCCCCGGCGTCCGCCACACCCGCCGCGGAGTCGGCCGCGACGACGCCGCTCGCCGAGGCCGACCCGGAGGCGGTCGCCGCCGACGTGCAGGCGGTCGTGCAGCAGCTGCGCCCCCATGCGATCGTCACGCTCGGCGCCGTCGACGCCGATCCCGACCACGCCGCGGTGCGGCGCGCCACGGCCCGGGCGTTCGCCGAGGCGCACCGTGACGACGAGGCCTGGCACCCGCGCACCCTGTTCGCCGTCGAGCGCCCCCGCGGGCCCCTGCGGCACGATCTGCGCCGACTGGCCCGCAGCAGGAGCGTCGTGCGACCGCGTCCGCACGACCGACACACCACCGTCCCCGACCGCCGCGTCGACACGAGCGTCGACGTGCGCGCCCGCCGCGAGACGATCCGCCGGGCGCTGCAGTGTCATCGCACCCGGATCGCGCTGGAAGGCGACGTCTGGACGCTCGCCGACGGCACCGGCGCGCCCGTGCAGGGCTACGAGTACCTCGTGGAGATCGGCGGGCGAGCCCGCCCCGTCTCCCCCGACGCCGAGCGCGACCTGATCAACGGCTGGGAGCCGCTCGCCGCCCGCGAGGGAGATCTGCACCGCCACCCCGTCGACGAGATGCCGTCCGGCCGCGGCATCCTCCTGCTGGAGCGTGCGGGCACCGCGATCGCGCTCGTGCTGCTCGGCATGCTCGTCGCCACGATCACGACTTTCAGCCACGCGGCGGTGTGGCGCCCGACCGGGCAGGCCGACCCCGCCATCCCCTGGGGGCTCGTCGTGTCGTTCATCGCGCTCGTCGGCGTGGCCCTCGCCCTGCGACTCGAGCCCGCGCCGCCCTGGTCGGCCGCCTGGTACGCGCTCGGCGTCTGGGCCGCTCTGTACACCCTCGCCCAGGCCTCCTCGAGCCAGGCACTCATGACCGTGCCGCTCGGCGCGATCTGGCTGTACGGCGGGATGCTCGCCGTCGCCGTGGTCGCCTTCATCCCGCTGCACCGCTCAGGCGGCGGACGCTGATCGGCGCGCCCGCCCCGACCAAGGGTCGCCTGCCTGTCGCCGGCGGCCGGCCGCGACTAGACTGCAGCCCGAGACTTTCGGAGGTTTGAGACCCGTGACCTACGTGATCGCCCTGCCCTGTGTGGACGTCAAGGACCGCGCCTGCATCGAGGAATGTCCCGTCGACTGCATCTACGAGGGCGAGCGCACCCTGTACATCCACCCGGACGAGTGCGTGGACTGCGGTGCCTGCGAGCCGGTCTGCCCAGTGGAGGCCATCTACTACGAGGACGACCTTCCCGACGAGTGGGCGACCTACCACCGCATCAACACCGAGTTCTTCCAGGAGCTCGGCTCGCCCGGCGGCGCCGCGAAGGTCGGCCCGACAGGCTACGATCATCCCGAGGTGGCCGCCCTGCCGCCCCGCGGCGACGCCGCCTGACCGCCCGCCGCAGCAGACGCCCGCGCGTGCCCGCGCGGCAGGCACAGGAGGAATCCGTGGGACGCGATCTCATCTCCCAGACGCCGACGTACCCGTGGGAGCAGCTGGCGGACATCCGCGCGCTGGCGGCACGGCACCCAGAGGGCGCCGTCGATCTCTCGATCGGCTCGCCGGTCGACCCGGTGCCCGCGTTCATCCGCGAGGCGCTCGCCCGGCATGCCGACACACCCGGCTACGGCTCCGCCGCCGGCACCCCCGAGCTGCGCCGGGCGATCGCCGACTGGTACGCCCGGCGCCGCCGGGTGCGCGTGGCGCCCGAGGCGTGCGCGCCCACGATCGGCTCCAAAGAGTTCATCGCCCAGTTCGCACTGTGGCTCGGGCTCGGCCCCGGCGACACGGTCGTGCAGCCGGTCATCCACTACCCCACCTACGCGGTCGGTGCCGAGGCCTGCGACGCCCGGCTCGTCAGCAGCGACACCCCCGAGGAGTGGCCCGAGAGCACCCGGCTCGTCTGGCTGAACTCGCCGGGCAACCCGGACGGCTGGGTCAACGACGTGCCCACGCTGCGGACCGCCGTCGCCCGGGCCCGCGAGCTCGGCGCGATCGTCGTGCAGGACGAGTGCTACGCCGAGCTCGGATGGGAGGCGCCATGGGACGAGCACGTCCCCTGCATCCTCGAGGACGACGTGACCGACGGCGACCACACCGGCGTGCTCTCCATGTACTCACTGAGCAAGCAGTCGAACCTGGCCGGGTACCGCACGGCATTCGTCGCCGGCGACCCGGCGCTCGTCGCAGGCCTCGTGAACCTGCGCCGCCAGTTCGGGCTCGCCCTGCCCCGCCCGATCCAGGCGGCCATGACCGCGGCGCTCGGCGACGACGAGCACGTGCGTGTCCAACGCGAGATCTACCGGCGTCGCCGTGACCTGCTGCTGCCCGCGGCACGCGCCTGGGGGCTCGAGATCACCGACAGCTCCGCCGGCCTGTATCTGTGGGGCACGCGGGGAGAGAACGGCTGGGCGACCATGCGCGCGCTGGCCGAGCTCGGAGTGATCGGCGGCCCCGGCGCGTTCTATGGCCCCGCCGGTGAGCGGCACGTGCGCCTGTCGCTCACCGCCACGGACGCTGACATCCGATCCGCCGCCAGGCGCCTCGCCCGCTGATCTCCGGCCGTCGCACCGGGGGCGGTCGACGTCTGCGACATCTGCGGGAGACTCGATTTCCGCGCCGGACACCTCGTACGTAGGATACGAAAGACCGTGCTACGACGCTGTGACGCAGTCACAAAGCAAGGAGGCAGCAGTGAGCGACCGTGACCAGACCGTGAAGCTGATCCACCCGGGTGGCGAGGCCGAGTTCCCCATCCTGGAGAGCGCGGCCGGCAGCCGCGCGATCGACTTCACGAGGCTCGCCAGGCAGACGGGGCTCACCTCGTTCGACCCCGGCTTCGTCAACACCGCCTCGACCAGATCGAACATCACGTTCATCGACGGGGACAAAGGCATCCTGCGCTACCGCGGCTACCCGATCGAGGAACTCGCCGAGCACTCCTCGTTCCTCGAGACCGCCTGGCTGCTCATCTACGGCGAGCTGCCCACGAAGGAGCAGCTCGACGACTTCACCTACCGTGTGCTGCACCACAACATGGTCAACGAGGACTTCAAGCGCATCTTCGACATCTTCCCCAAAGAGGCGCACCCGATGTCGGTGATGGCCAGCGCCGTCGGCGCGCTGTCCACGTTCTACCAGGACTCCCTCGACCCCACCGACCCCGAGCAGGTCGAGATCTCCACCATCCGCCTGCTGGCGAAGATGCCGGTGCTCGCGGCCTACACCCTCAAGCGCAGCCTCGGCGAGCCCCTGCTCTACCCGGACAACCGACTCGGCTACGTCGAGAACTTCCTGCGCCTCGCCTTCGGCACCCCCGCCGAGGAGTACGAGCTCAACCCGGTCGTCAGCAAGGCGCTCGAGCGCCTGCTCATCCTCCACGAGGACCACGAGCAGAACGCCTCCACCTCCACCGTGCGCCTGGTGGGCTCCACCCAGGCGAACATCTTCGCCTCGATCTCCGCTGGCATCAACGCGCTGTTCGGCCCGCTGCATGGCGGCGCGAACGAGGCCGTGCTGCACATGCTCCAGCAGATCAGCGACGAGGGCATGGGCATCCCCGACTTCGTCGAGAAGGTGAAGAACAAGGAGTCCGGCATCCGCCTGATGGGTTTCGGGCACCGGGTCTACAAGAACTACGACCCGCGCGCGAAGATCGTCAAGGCCACCGCCGAGACCGTGCTCGACGAGCTGGGCGTGCACGACCCGCTCCTCGACCTGGCCATGCAGCTCGAGGAGGTCGCCCTCAAGGACGACTACTTCCAGTCGCGGCGCCTGTACCCGAATGTCGACTTCTACACCGGCGTGATCTACAAGGCGATGGGCTTCCCGACCAAGTTCTTCACCGTGCTGTTCGCGATCGGCCGCCTGCCCGGCTGGATCGCCCAGTGGCGCGAGCAGAACGCCGACCCGACCACGAAGATCGGCCGCCCGCACCAGCTCTACCTCGGCGAGACCGAGCGGCACTACCCGGGCGTCTGAGCCCGATCGCCCTCGGCGGGCGGCCCGCTCGGGCCCCGCACAAGGGCGTGCGAACCTCGGCCGTGGCCGCGCCTCGTGCGGTCACGGTCGTTCTGCGTCTCCGGGGCGGCCACCGGGTCTCCGGGCGGGCATGGGCGAGAATGGAAGGCATGATCCTCCTCCTGCTCGCCGTCGTCCTCGCCGCCGCCTCGATCCTGTGGGCGCGGCAGGATCCCCGCCGCCTGCGCATCGGCTTCGCCGCCGTCGCCGCCGTCCTCCTCGCCCTCTACGGGCTGCTCGTGCTGGCGGCGAACGCGCCCGTGCGAATCGGCCCGGCCAGCCTCGGCGCGTGGACCGTCCTCGGCGCGGTCGGGGTGAGCGCCCTCGGCTCCCTCGTGCTCGCCGGCTACCTGCTGTTCAACGGCGTGCAGATGCTGCGCCGTGAGGGACGCTCCCCCGCCCACCTGCTGTCGCTGCTGGCCGGCCTCGCCATCCTCGGCTACCTCGTAGTGGCCGTCGCGAGCGTGGCGTTCGACAGCCCGCAGGTCGCGGCGTGGGTGCTGCTCGCCTTCCCGCTCGTCGTCACCGCCGGTCTGCTGTTCACCGGGGTGCTCGTCACCTCGCTCGTCCACGCCCGACTCGCCCGGCGGCACCTCGGCGACGCGCGGGCGATCGTCGTGCTCGGCGCCGGGCTCATCGCCGGCCGGGTGCCCCCGCTGCTGGCGGGGCGCCTGCGCGAGGGCGCCCGGGTCGCTGACCTCGTGCGTGCGTCGCATCCGTCCGCGCCCCTCGTCGTCTCCGGGGGACACGGCGCGGACGAGCCGACCGCCGAGGGTCACGCGATGCGCGCCTGGTACACGGAGCATCCCGAGCTCGCCGCCGACCCAGTGCTCGTGGAGGACCGCTCGCATACGACGGAGGAGAACCTGCGTCTGAGCGCCGCACTGCTCGCCGAGCACGGGGTGACCGGCCCACTCGTCGCGGTGACGAGCGACTACCACGCACTGCGCGCGGCAACCCTGCTGCGCCGTCTGGGCCTGCCCGGCGACGCTGTGGGCGCCCGCACCGCCGCCTACTACCGGCCAAGCGCCTTCCTGCGCGAGGTGGTGGCACTGCTGCGGGATCACCGGGTCGTCACCGCGATCGTCCTCGCCCTGGCCGCGGCACCCATCCCGCTCGCCCTCGGGGTGCTGCTCGTGGACGCCCTCGGCTGACCCCGGCGCAGGTCACCGCCGCGGCGGGAGACTCCAGGCCCGACTGGGGGCTCCGTCCCGGACCCCGGTCAGGCGCCATCCGACGGCCCGGTCACGGGCGCGGCGAGACGATCCGTGCGGCCGACTCAGCCGCGGTGCTTGTTGCGCGCGGCGACCTTCTGCCGCTGGTTCTGCTCGAGGATGACCTTGCGGATGCGCACGGCCTCGGGCGTCACCTCGACGCACTCGTCGTCGCGGATGAAGTCGAGCGCCTCCTCGAGTGTCATCGGCTTGGCGACGTTGAGCCGCTCGAACACATCAGCCGTGGAGGAGCGCATGTTCGTCAGCTTCTTGTCGCGGACGATATTGACGTCCATGTCCTCCTGCCGCGGGTTCTCGCCCACGACCATGCCCTCGTACACCTCGTCGCCGGGCTGGACGAACAGCTGGCCGCGATCCTGCAGGTTCGTGATCGCGTACGCGGTGACCTGCCCGGATCGGTCGGAGACGATCGACCCGGTGCTGCGGGTCTGGATCGGCCCGGCCCACGGCTCGTAGCCGCCGGAGATGCTGTTCGCGATGCCAGTGCCCTTCGTGTCGGTGAGGAACTGTGTGCGGAACCCGATCAGGCCGCGGGAGGGCACCACGAACTCGAGGCGCACCCACCCGGTGCCGTGGTTGGCCATGTTCTCCATCCGGCCGCGCCGCTCGCCGAGCAGCTGCGTGACCGCGCCGAGATGCTCCTCGGGCACGTCGATGGTGAGCCGCTCGACCGGCTCATACGTCTTGCCGTCGACCTCTTTGGTGACCACCTGGGGCTTTCCGACGGTGAGCTCATAGCCCTCACGGCGCATCTCCTCGACGAGGATCGCGAGCGCCAGCTCGCCACGGCCCTGCACCTCCCAGGTGTCCGGCCGGTCGGTCGGCAGCACGCGCACGGAGACGTTGCCGACGAGCTCGCGCTCGAGGCGCTCCTTGACCAGGCGGGCGGTGACCTTTGCGCCCTTCACCCGGCCGGCGAGCGGCGAGGTGTTGATGCCCACCGTCATCGAGATCGCCGGCGGGTCGACCACGATCGGGGGCAGCGGCCGAGGATCCTCCGGATCGGTGATCGTCTCGCCGATCATGATGTCGGGGATGCCCGCGACCGCGACGATCTCGCCGGGGCCGGCCGACTCCGTGGGCACGCGGTCGAGCGCCCGGGTGGCGAGCAGCTCGGTGATCTTCACGTGCTCGGTCGAGCCGTCGGAGCGGATGAGCGCGACCTGCTCGCCCTTGTGCAGCTCGCCGCTGAAGATGCGCACGAGCCCGAGCCGGCCGAGGAAGTTCGATGCGTCGAGGTTCGTCACGTGCGCCTGCAACGGGGCCTCGTCGTCATAGGTCGGCGCGGGCACGTGCTTCATGATCGCCTCGAACAGCGGCTCGAGGTCCGGGGAGTCCGGCAGCTCGCCGTCGGCGGGACGGTTCCAGCTGGCGCGCCCGGCGCGCCCGGAGGCGTAGATCACCGGCACGTCGAGCAGGGCGTCCTCGTCGAGATCCGGCACCTCGTCCTCGAGGTCGCCGGCCAGGCTGAGCAGCAGGTCCTGGCTCTCGTCGACGACCTCGGCGATGCGCGCGTCGGGACGGTCGGTCTTGTTGACCACCAGGATGACGGGCAGCCGGGCGGCGAGCGCCTTGCGCAGCACGAAGCGCGTCTGCGGCAGCGGGCCTTCCGAGGCGTCCACGAGGAGGACGACGCCGTCGACCATGCTCAGCCCGCGCTCGACCTCGCCGCCGAAGTCGGCGTGTCCCGGTGTGTCGATGACGTTGATCGTGATGTCGCGGCCGTCGCTGGCGGGGCCGTTGTAGAAGATCGTGGTGTTCTTCGCGAGGATCGTGATGCCCTTCTCGCGCTCCAGATCGTTGGAGTCCATCACGCGGTCCTCGACGTCGGCGTGCGCGTCGAAGGAGTTCGTCTGCTTCAGCATCGCGTCGACGAGCGTGGTCTTGCCGTGGTCGACGTGGGCCACGATGGCGACGTTGCGAAGATCCTCGCGGGAGACAATGGACATAGAGGCAGGACTTCCTTGACTGAGCGGAGACGACGCGCGCGAACGCCACGCGCCATGAGAGACATGGGTCTCAACCAGCCCAGTATACTCGCGCGGGCGCGACGCGGGCCGGCGCCCCGGCCGAGCATCCCGCACACGGTAGGCTGGAGGAAAGTCAAGGCGGTCGATCCGCGACCGCGTCCAGAGGAGTTCTCGATGACTGATCAGTCCCAGCAGCCCGACCGCAACCTCGCCCTCGAGCTCGTGCGCTCGACCGAGGCCGCCGCGATCCGCGCGTCGGCGTGGGCCGGCCGCGGCCAGAAGAACGAGGCCGACGGCGCCGCCGTCAACGCCATGCGCCAGTTCCTGCACACCGTCTCGTTCGACGGTGTCGTGGTGATCGGCGAGGGCGAGAAGGACAAGGCGCCCATGCTGTTCAACGGCGAGCACGTCGGCGACGGCACCGGCGTCCAGGTCGACATCGCGGTCGATCCGATCGACGGCACCACCCAGACGGCCGCCGGCCGCCCGAACGCCGTGTCGATCATGTCCGTCGCCGACCGCGGCAGCATGCTCGACGCGTCGAGCGTGTTCTACATGGACAAGATCGTCACCGACCGCACCGGCGTCGGCGTCGTCTCGCTCGACCAGAGCCCGGAGGACAACATCCGCGAGCTCGCCCGCGCCAAGGGCAAGCCCGTCGGCGAGATGACCGTGATCGTGCTCGACCGCCCCCGGCACGAGGAACTCATCGAGCGCATCCGATCGGTCGGCGCGAAGACGAGCCTGATCCTCGACGGCGACGTCGTCGGCGGCATCAACGCGGCGAGCCCCTGGGGCGACGCCGACCTGCTCATCGGCCGCGGCGGCAGCCCCGAGGGCGTGATCACCGCCGCCGCGATCAAGGCCTTCGACGGGTTCATGCAGGGCCGCCTCGCCCCGAAGGACGACGCGGAGCGCCAGCGCGGCATCGACGCCGGCCTCGACGTCGACCGCATCTATGGCGGTGACGACCTGGTCGCCAGCGACAACACCTTCTTCGTCGGCACCGGCGTGACCGACGGCGTGCTGCTCAAGGGCGTCAAGGGCCCCCGAGACGGGTACATCCACACCCAGTCGATCGTGCTGCGCTCGAAGTCCGGCACGGTCCGCTGGATCGAGGCCGACCACCTCGCCTCCAAATGGGCGTGACCCCGGCCGCGCGCTGACGCGCGCCCAAGCCACCCGACGGCCCCGGCGGGCTCCCCTCTGTGAGAGTCTGCCGGGGCCGTCGTCCGTCTCCGCGACTACGCCTCGGGCGGCCGGGCCTCGGCCGCCGCGGCGGCAGCCCGGGGCAGCGCGGCCGCGATGCGGTCGACGATCTCGGCGTCATGCGCGGCCGACACGAACCACGCCTCGTATGCCGACGGCGGCGCCGCCACGCCCTGGTCGAGCAGCGCGTGGAAGAACGGCGCGTACCGCCAGGTCTCGCTCGCCCGCACCTGCGCATAGTCGGTCAGCGGCCCGTCGTGCTCCCCGAACGCGATCGAGAACAGCGACCCGGCGGTCTGGATGCGGTGGGCCACCCCGGCCGCGTCGAGCGCCTCGCCGATCGCGTCTCGCAGAGCGGCGCTGGCCGCGTCCACCCGCTCGTACACCGTGGCGTCCGCCAGCCGCAGCGTGGTGATCCCGCCCGCGATCGCCAGCGGGTTGCCGCTCAGCGTGCCCGCCTGGTACACAGGTCCCACCGGCGCGAGCAGGTCCATGACCCCGGCGCGCCCGCCGACCGCGGCGATCGGCATGCCTCCGCCGATGACCTTGCCGAAGGTCATCAGATCCGGCCGATACGGCTCCGCCGCGTCCGCGTTCTCCAGCCCCCACCAGCCACACTCGCTCACCCGGAACCCGGTGAGCACCTCGTCATACGTGACCAGCGCGCCATGCGCGTGGGCGATGTCGATGATCCCGGCGTTAAACCCCGGCAGCGGGGCGACGACGCCCATGTTCGCCGCCGCGGCCTCCACGATGATTCCGGCGATGTCATCCCCGCGCTCGTCGAACACCCGGCGCACCGCGTCGAGGTCGTTATACGGCAGCACGATCGTCTGCGCGCTCGTCGCCGCCGTGACCCCCGCCGAGGCCGGTAGCCCGAACGTCGCGAGCCCGGAGCCCGCGTCGACAAGCAGCGAGTCGGAGTGCCCGTGATACAGCCCGGAGAACTTCACGATCAGATCCCGCCCGGTCGCCCCGCGCATGAGCCGGATCGCCGTCATCGTCGCCTCGGTGCCCGTCGACACGAAGCGCAGCCGCTCCACCGGCCGCACCCCGGCCCGCTCGACCCGGGCGGCGACGAGCTCGGCGAGCTCCGCCTCCCCCTCGATCGGCGCGCCGAACGACAGCCCCCGGGCCGCCGCCTCCTGCACCGCCGCCACGACGTGCGGCTCGGCATGGCCGAGCAGCGCCGGCCCCCACGACCCGACCAGGTCGATGTACTGACGCCCCTCCACGTCGGTGACGGTCGCGCCAGACGCGCTCGCGATGAAGCGGGGCACCCCGCCCACCGAGCCGAACGCGCGCACGGGCGAGTCGACCCCGCCCGGGATGATGCGCGCGGAACGCTCGAACAGCTCTGCATTCGTGGTCATGTTCGTCCTCTTCTTCTCCCGCTCTCTGGTCTTCACCGGCCGTGCCCGCCATGGGGCCGGCGGTCGCCGGCACGGCCGCGCCGGTGACCGGGCCGCTCAGGCGGCGAAGTCGCCCGTGCGCAGGCGCTCGGCCAGCTCGATCGCCCAGTAGGTGAGCAGCCCGTCGGCTCCGGCCCGGAAGATGCCCGTGACGGCCTCGTCGATGACCCGCTCGCGCTGCAGCCAGCCGTTCGCGGCCGCCGCCTCGATCGCAGCGTACTCCCCGGAGACCTGGTAGGCCCACACCGGGACGGGGCTCGTCTGCGCGACCCGGTAGAGCACGTCGAGGAACGACGCGGCGGGCTTGACCATGACGATGTCCGCGCCCTCCGCGACGTCCAGGCTCGCCTCGCGCACACCCTCGCGACCGTTGGCGGGATCCTGCTGGTACGTGCGGCGGTCGCCGCGCAGCTGCGAGTCGACGGCCTCTCGGAACGGCCCGTAGAACCCGGAGGCGTACTTCGCCGAGTAGGCGAGCAGCAGCACGTCCTGGAACCCGTTCGCGTCGAGCACGTCGCGCAGGTAGCCGATCTGGCCGTCCATCATGCCGCTCGGGGCGAGCATCCGCGACCCGGCGCGCGCCTGGGCCAGGGCCATCGCCCCGTACCGCTCGAGGGTCGCATCGTTGTCGACGGTGCCGTCCGCGTCGAGCACGCCACAGTGGCCGTGGTCGGTGAACTCGTCCAGGCACAGGTCGGACTGGATCACGAGCGCGTCGCCGACCTCGGGCACGAGGGCGCGCAGGGCGCGCTGCACGATGCCGTCCTCGGCGTCCGCCTGCGAGCCGACCGCGTCGAGGTGAGCGGGGATGCCGAACAGGTTGATGCCGCCGACACCGGCCTCGGCCGCGCGCACCGCGATGCGGCGCAGCGAGTCGATCGTGTGCTGCTGCTGGCCGGGCAGCGAGGCGATGTCCACCGGCTCGTCGATGCCCTCGCGCACGAACAGGGGCAGGGTCAGCTGCGCGGGGTCGATGCGTGTCTCGCGCATCATGCGGCGCACCGCCGGGGTGACCCGGCCACGGCGCGGGCGTACCCGGGGGAAGGCCGCGAGCGCGGGGGCTCCCGGGGTGTCGGTGGTGAAACGCGGCGCTGCGGCCGCGGGCTGGGCGTGAGTCATGGTGTCTCCTTCGCGTTCCGCGTCGCCCGGGCGGGCGGCGTCACATCCTGCCGTGCGATCGGGGCGATCGCGAGATCGTGGTGGCGCCGGCGGCCCGGCGACCGCGGGCGGCGAGCCCGGCGACCGCGTCGAGGAGCCCCTCGGCGTCGTGTGGGTCGGCGACGGCGGCGACCTCAAGGCCGACCGCACGGGCGTCGTCAGCGGTCTGCGGCCCCATCGCCACGAGCGCCGTCTGCGTGCGGGCCGCGCCGAACTGGATGGCGATCTGCCGGGCGACGGTGCCGCTGGTGACCAGCGTGGCGTCGAGCGCGCCACGGCGGACGTCCTCGATCACCCGCTGGTCAAGGGCCACCCCGATCATCCGGTACGCGACCGGGTCGGCCACCGTCCAGCCGCGCCCGGCGAGCCCGCGGGCGAGCGTGTCGTGCGCCTGCGCCGAGCGGGGGAGGACGACCGTGGTGCCCGGCTCCGCGGGTGCGGGCAGGGCGGCGACGAGGCCCGCCGCGCTGTGATCGGCGGGGACGAGCACCTCGTCGGCGCGCACGCCGGCGATCGCCTGCGCCGCACGGGCGGTCGCCGACCCCACCGCGGCGACGCGGGTGCCGGCGGGCACGGTGGCCCCGTGATCGACGAGGACGCGGGCCGCGCGGGCGCTGGTGAGCACGAGCCAGGCGACGTCCCCGGCCGCGAGCCGAGCCAGCGCCGCGTCGAGAGGGCGCTCGTCGACCGGCGGCACCGCGCGCACGAGCTCGGCGAGCACCGGGTCGCCGCCCCGGGCGCGGACGCGGCGGGCCATCCGCTCGCCGCGCTCGCCCGACCAGGGCACGAGCACCCGCCAGCCGGCCAGGTCGCTTGGGGCGGTCCGCTCCGCCTGCGCCCTCGCCTCCGCCGGAGCGGTCATCGGCGCGACTCCCCGGAGACATCCGTCGCGTCGGGGTGGTCGCCGACGGCCGGGGCCGGCACAGCGGGACGACCGGCCGTCGACCCGTGCGGTGCGACTGGCCCGTGCAGTGTCGCCGGCCCGTCCTGTGGCGCCGGCCCGTCCAGGGGCGCCGTGGCGTCAGCGGCCCGCTCGGCGAGCACCTCGGCGGCGGCGATGACCCGGTCGGCGCCGGCGGCGACGAGCCGGCGAGCGATCCCCTCCCCAGCCGCGGTGGCCCAAGCCGTGATCCGCGCCGCGTCCGCATACGCCGGCACGTCGTCGAGGGTGACGTCCAGGGCGACGTCCCCGGGCTGCGGGCCGGGCGCCTCGACCGCGTCGACGACGTCATAGACGCGGGCGCGCACGAGCACGGCGCCGTCGGCGGCGACCGTCGCGTGCACACCCACCGGGGCGGCGCAGCCGCTGCCGAGCCCCGCGAGCACGGCCCGCTCGAGCGTCGCGGCGAGTCGGGTGGCCGGGTCGTCGAGCACATCGACGAGCGCGGCCTCGTCGCGGCGGGTCTCCACCGCGAGCACGCCCTGTGCGGGAGCTGGCACCCAGGCGTCAGCGGCGAGCGGGTGCACGGTCAGGTCGGCGCGGCCGAGCGGGGTCGCGAGCAGCGAGCCGCCGGTGACGTCCGCGGCCGGGTCGAGGCGGGCGAGCCCCGCCGCGGCGAGCACCACGCCGTCCAGATCGGCGTCGAGGCGGGCCAGACGGCTGTCGACGTTGCCGCGAATGTCGACCACGCGGGCGTCAGGACGCAGCCGGCGCACCTGTGCCTGGCGTCGGGTCGACCCGGTGCCGATCCGGGCGCCGGCGGGCAGCGTCGCCGGGGTCTGGCCCGCACGCGTGACGAGGACGTCGCGCACGTCCGCACGGCGGGGCATCGCCGCGATCTCGAGGCGGGTCTCCGCCGCGGTCGGCAGGTCCTTGCACGAGTGCACGACGAGGTCGATCTCCCCGGCGGCGAGCGCCTCGCGCAGCGCCGTGGCGAACACGCCGACCCCGCCGATCGTCGCCAGCGAGGCCCGGTTGACGTCGCCGTGAGTGACGACGCGGACGAGCTCGACGGGGCGTCCGGTGGCCGCCTCCAGCGCGCGGGCGACCTGACGGGACTGGGCGACGGCGAGGCGGGAGCCTCGCGTGCCCAGACGCAGCGGTGCGGTCATCGGTGCTCCTCTCCCTCTCCTCGGTCAGCGCCCGGCACTCCCCTGCCGACACCCGGCGTCGCCCGGTCGGCGTCTGGTGCTCCCCCGTCGGCACCCGGCGCGACGCGACGGCCGGCGGGGGCGGCCACGAGGCGCTCGGCGCGATCGACGGCGTCGGGCAGCACCGAGGCGAGCCCGGTGCCCGACAGCCATGATCCCACCACGGCGAGATCGCCGCACGCGGCGGCGAACGCATGCACGGCCTCGCGCAGCCGGTCGGCGTCGAGGCTCGGCTGCACGTTGTCCCAGCGGTGCACCACGGCACCCGCGACCCGGGCCGGGTCGAGGTCGAGGCCGGTCAGCGCGGACGCGTCAGCGAGCCCCCGGGCGACGAGCGCCTCGTCGTCGGGGTCGGCGGGCTGCCCAGCCCGCCCATAGCTCAGGCGCAGCACATGGCGACCCGACCGCCCGCCCCGGGCGGGATCCCGGGCGGCCTCGGCCGCCCAGGCCCATTTCGCGGTCGCGTGGGTCATCGCCTTGGCCGCGACCCCCGGGACGTCCGGGGTGACGAGCATCCCCGTGCCGCGCGGCTGGGCGTCGAGCCGGGCGTCGTCGACGACGAGGGTGACCAAGGCGATGTGCGCCGGCTCCGGCCAGGTGACGTCGCGCAGGTCCCGGGCCCCGGCGTCAGCGAGCAGCCGCAGCGCCGGTCGGGCGGTGGTGGCGAGCACGACCTGCGGGGCGTGCAGCCGCTCGCGGCCCGCGGGACCGGCGACCTCGACCGACCACCCGGACGCGTCGCGGGCGAGCGCGACGACCCGGGCGTGCGTGCGCACCGTGCCGCCCTGCTCGGCGATCACGGCGACCAGTCGGTCGGTGAGCGTGTGCATGCCGCCGGCGAGCCCGCGCACGGCTGAGCCCGGCGCCCGCTGCGCCTGCAGCCGGGCGACCGCGGCGCTGAGCGACCCGGTCCGGTCGAGCTCGGCGAGGAGGCCGGGGGCGACCGCGGCGACCGGCATCCGGTCGGGGTCGCCCGAGTAGATGCCGCCGGCGACTGGGGCGACGAGCCGGCGCACCACCGCCTCCCCCATCCGGGCGCGTACGAGCGGGCCGAGCAGCACGGGCTCGCCGGCGGCCGCACCGGTGACCGTGGCGGGCAGGGCGAGATCGCGACGGGCGCGCGCCACGCCGTCCGGCCCGATCGCGGTGAGGAGCTCCGGGGCGTCGAGGTCGCCGGGGATGCCGAGCATGCCCGTCCGCGGCAGCGGGCACACCGCGAGGCGGGGCGCGCCACTGGCGTCAGGCTCGGCGAACCCGGCCCACGCGCCGGCGGGGTTCGGTGCGACGATCGCGTCGCCGAGCCCGAGCTCGGCCAACAGCGGCGCGACCCGGCCGCCGCGGGTGGCGAACGACTCCGTGCCCGCGTCGAGCTCGAGACCCGCGAGCCGGTGCCCGGTGACCGGGCCGCCCGCGTGGCCGGCGGTCTCGAGCACAAGGGCCGACCGGCCGGCCCGGCCCGCCGTCCACGCCGCGGCGAGACCCGCGATCCCCCCGCCGATGACGATGACGTCGGCCATCAGCGCTCCGCCTCCCAGTCGTGGACGTGCGCGACCAGGGCGGTGAGCACGTCCGGGTCGGTCTGCGGCGGCACGCCGTGACCGAGGTTGAACACGTGCCCGGCCGCCTTCCGGCCGGCGGCGAGGATGCGGTCGGTCGCGGCGAGCCGGGGCGCCTCCGGGGCACCGAGCCAGGCCGGGTCGAGGTTGCCCTGCACCGGCACGTCCGGGCCGAGCAGCTCGATCGCCCGGTCGAGGGGCGTGCGGTGGTCGACGCCCACGGCGTCGGCGCCCGCGTCCCGCAGGTCGGCGAGCAGCCCCGGGCACACGAGCCCGAAGTGGATGCGCGGCACGCCCCGGCCGGCCGGGTCGACCAGGTCGGCGACGCCGGCGAGCGCCCGGGCGGAGGCGTCGCGCACCCGCGAGCGGTAGACCTCCGGGGCGAGCGAGCCGGCCCACGAGTCGAACAGTTGCACGGCAGAGGCGCCGGCGAGCACCTGGGCGCGCAGGAACGCGGCCGAGTAATCGGCCATCCGGGTCACGAGCGCCCGCCAGGTCTCCGGCTCGGCGAGCATGAGCGTGCGGGCGGCGAGGTGATCCTTCGACGGTCCGCCCTCGACGAGGTAGGCGGCAAGGGTGAACGGCGCCCCTGCGAAGCCGATCAGTGGCACGTCGCCGAGCTCGGCGACCGCGAGTGCCGCGGCCCGGGCGACCGGGGCGAACGCGTCCGTGGGCAGCTCGGGCAGCGCCCGCACGTCGGCCATCGTGCGCACCGGGCGGGCGAGCACGGGGCCGCGACCGGGGACGATGTCGACGTCGACGCCGGCGAGCCGCAGCGGGATGACGATGTCGCTGAACAGCACCGCCGCGTCCACGCCGTGCCGACGCACCGGCTGCAGGGTGAGCTCCGCGGCGAGGTCGGGGTCGAGGCACGCGTCCAGCATCGGCACGCCGTCGCGTGCCCTGCGGTACTCGGGCAGCGAGCGGCCCGCCTGGCGCATGAACCAGACCGGGACGCGGTCGGGTCGATCGCCGCGCAGCGCGCGCACGAGCGGGGCGGACGCGGTGCCGCCGGGGCGGACGAGCGGATGGGATTCGGGGAGCTCCACGAGCCCCATTGTGGCAAACATCTGACGATTTCGGGAATCGACGTCAGACGGCTAGAATCCCACACGTGCTTCTCTGCGTGTCGTCCAGTCACAAGAACGCCCCGTTCTCCCTGCTCGGGAGCCTCTCCGGCGCGCGGGACGCGGCGCGCACGCTGGCGGCCCGGCACGAGTTCTTCACCGGCGCGGTCGCCGTCGCCACCTGCAACCGCTTCGAGGCGTACCTGGACGTCACGCAGCCGACGGGCACGGACCCCCGGTTGGCCGTCGCCGCGGCCTGGCAGGCGATCTCCGAGCACACCGGCGTCGACGTCGCCGATCTGCGCGCCCACTCGGCCGTCTACGTCGACGATGACGCGGCCGAGCACCTGTTCTCCGTGGCCGCGGGGCTCGAGTCGCTCGTCGTGGGAGAGACGGAGATCTCCGGCCAGGTGGCCGACGCGCTCGCCCGCGCACGCGAGCTCGGCACCACTTCCCCCGGCCTGGAGCGGTTGTTCCAGACTGCCGCGCATACCTCGCGCGAGGTGAAGAACCGCACCGGGATCGGCCGGATGGGCCGCTCGATCGTCCGCCTCGCACTCACCCTCTGCGACAGCCGCATCGTCGACTGGTCGGCGCTGCGGGTGCTGCTCATCGGCACCGGCCAGTACGCCCGGGTGACCGTGGCGGCGCTGCGCGACCGGGGCGTGCGCGACATCGCCGTGCACTCCGCGTCGGGGCGCGCCGAGACGTTCGCCCGCCCGCGCGACCTGCGCCCGGTGGACCCGGCCCAAGTCGGCGACGAGGTGGCCGCGGCGGATCTCATCGTCACCTGCACGACCGCCCCGCGGACGGTGCTCGATGCCGCGACGCTCGTCGCCGCGCGCGACGCCGCCGCCCAGCCCGCGGTCGGCCCGACGGCGGTGCCGGAGCGTCCGTCCCGGCAGCTCGTGATCGATCTGGGGATGCCCCGCAACGTCGCCGTGGACGTCGCCGACCTGCCGGACGTCGACCTGCTCGACCTCGAGACGATCCGCCTGCACGCCCCGCTCGACGAGCTGCGCAGCGACGAGGCCGCCCGCGAGCTCGTCGACGCCGCCGCCCACGACTTCCACGAGCAGCGCAACCAGCAGCGGGTCGGCCACGGGCTCGCCCGGCTGAAGTCGCTGTACTTCGACGTGCTCGATGAGGAGATCGCCCGGGCCGCCCACCACGAGCCGAGCGCGCAGGCCACGGAGAAGGCGCTGCGGCATCTCACCGGGCGGCTGCTGCACGTGACCATGCGCCGCTCCCGCGAGCTCGCCGCCCGGGACCGGCACGACGAGGTGCTCGCCGCGCTCGACGCCCTGTACGGCATCACCGCCGAGCAGGCCACCCCCGCCTCGCGGTGCGGAGCCTGCCCGATCGCCCACGAGCTGGGCGGCGGTCACCAGGCCGACGCGACCGCCGCCGAGGACGACGCGGCCGCCTCCGCCTGACCCCGCTGCCTCCGCGAGGCAGCGCGTGGGGCGGCTCGCTCAGTCGCGCGCGACAACCGGGTTGACCAGACTGCCGATGCCGGAGACCGTGCAGGTGACGACGTCACCAGGGGTGATCGGCCGCACGCCGGCGGGCGTGCCGGTGAGGATGACGTCGCCGGGCAGCAGCGTGAACGCGTCGCTGATCGTCTCGACGAGCGTGCCGAGGCGGAAGATCAGGTCGCGGGTGGAGCCGTGCTGGGCGGGCTCGCCGTTCACCTGCGAGCTGACCGTGACGTCCTCGGCGTCGAGGTCGGTCTCGACGACGGGGCCGAGCGGGCAGAACGTGTCCATGCCCTTCGCGCGCGCCCACTGCCGGTCGTCACGCTGCAGCGTGCGCGAGCTGACGTCATTCGCCACGGTGAACCCGAACACCGCCTCGCGCCAGCGGTCGGCGGGCAGGCGGCGGGTGGTGCGACCGATCACGAGCGCCAGCTCCGCCTCGAGCTCGACGGTGCCGGCGAACGGCGGGATGCGGATCGCGTCGCCGGGGCCGATCACCGCCGTGTTCGGCTTGAGGAACAGCAGCGGGTGATCGGGCACCTCGTTGCCCTTCTCGGCGGCGTGCGCGGCGTAGTTGCGGCCCACGCACACGATCTTGGAACGGGGGATCACTGGGGCGAGCAGCCGCACGGCCGTGATCGGCACCCGCTCCCCCGTCGTCTCGTACCCGTCGAACAGGGGATCGCCCCGCAGCACCACCAGGTCGGTGTCGTCGAGCACGCCGAACCGCGGTGCGGCGTCCTTCGTGACGAAGCGGGCGATCTTCATGGGCGGACCTCCAGAGACGACGCGGGCCCGGGCGGCCCGGGCGGGAACGAGGTCATCCTAGTCGCCCGGACCCCGAGGCGCGGCGTCGTCCGGCCGCCGGCCCGGAGAGACGGGACGGGCCCCGGACTCCGCGGGGAGTCCGGGGCCCGTCGACGCGAGCGGACGCGATCAGCGCGCCGGCGCCAGCTGCACCATCCAGCCGCGCCTGTCGGGCACGCGGCCGAACTGGATGTCGGTGAGCGCCTTCCGCAGCCCCATGGTCACCTCGCCGCCGGTGTTCCGGGCGGCCGGGATGGAGACCGTGCGGCCCTTCAACGCGGCGAGCGGATTGATCACCGCGGCCGTGCCGCAGGCGAAGATCTCGGTGAACGTGCCGTCGGCGACGCGCTCGCGCCACTCGTCGAGCGACACCGCACGCTCCTCGACCTTCAGGCCGAAGTCCTCGGCGGCGATCGTCAGCAGCGACTCGCGGGTCACGCCATGCAGGATCGAGCCGGTGAGCTTCGGGGTGACGAGCACGTTGTCATCGGTGACGAACATGATGTTCATGCCGCCGAGCTCGTCGACGTTCGTGTGCGTCTCGGTGTCGAGGAACAGCACCTGCGCGCAGCCGTTCGCGTGGGCCTCGTTCTCGGGCTCCAGGCTGGCCGCGTAGTTGCCGCCGCACTTCGCCTCGCCCGTGCCGCCGAGCGACGTGCGGGCGAAGTCCTCGCTCAGCCAGATGTCGACGGGCTTGACCCCGTCGGCGAAGTACGGGCCGGCCGGCGAGGCGATCAGCACGAACTTGACCTCCTGCGCGCTGCGCACGCCGAGGAACTGCTCGGTGGCGAACATGAACGGCCGCAGGTACAGGCTCTTCTCGCCCTCGGGATCCGGCACCCAGTCACGGTCGACGGTGCCGAGCTGGCGCAGCGACTCGACGAACAGGTCGGTCGGCAGCTGCGGCAGGGCCAGCCGCTCGGCCGACTTCTGGAACCGGGCGGCGTTGCGCTCGGGACGGAACGTCCACACCGAGCCGTCCGCGTGGCGGTAGCCCTTCAGCCCCTCGAAGATCTCCTGGGCGTAGTGCAGCACCGAGGCACCCGGGTAGACGGCCAGCGGCCCGTACGGGAGCACCTGGGCGTCGTGCCAGCCGTGCTCGACGTCGTAGTCGATCGTGACCATGTGGTCGCTGAAGTGGACGCCGAAGCCGGGGTCGGCGAGGATCTCGGCACGCTTCGCGGGGTCGGTGGGATGGGGGTTGGGGGTGTGCGCGAACGTCAGCGCATCCGTCGTGTCGCTCATGTCTTCCTTCACTTCGAACGAGGTCTCGTCACGCCGTGACACGCGAGCTCTGTGTGCGGGCCGGGGCGCGGGGACGGGGGCGCGCGATCGTGTCGCGCGGGAACGGCTCAGCCGTCCGTCTCTCAGGATACTCTGCCCCGGCCCCGGACGCCCGGTGATCAGCCGAGTCGGGCGAGGATCGCGTCGCCGATCTCGGCCGTGCCGCGGGCGGCGTCCCCGCGCGCGGCCGTGTCGGCCCGCACGGCCTGCCGGATGCGCTCGGCCGGCCCGGGGTGGCCGAGCGTGTCGAGCATGAGGGCCACCGACAGGATCGCGGCGGTCGGGTCGGCGACGCCCTGCCCGGCGATGTCGGGCGCCGACCCGTGGATCGGCTCGAACATGCTGGGCGCCGTGCCGTCGGGGTTGATGTTGCCCGAGGCGGCCAGTCCGATGCCGCCGGTGATGGCCGCGGCGAGATCGGTGAGGATGTCGCCGAACAGGTTGTCGGTGACGATCACGTCGAACCGGCCGGGGTCTGTGACGATGAAGATCGTGGCCGCGTCGACATGCAGGTAGTCGTGGGTGACGTCCGGGTGCGCGGCGGCGACCTCGTCGACGAGCCGCTGCCACATCCCGCCCGCGTTGACCAGCACGTTCTTCTTGTGCACGAGGGTGACATGCCGGCGCGGCCGTCGCTCGGCGAGGGCGAACGCGTGCTCGATGAGCCGCCGGGCGCCGAAGGCGGTGTTCACCGACACCTCGGTGGCGACCTCGTGGGGCGTGCCGACGCGCAGGGCGCCGCCATTGCCGGTGTACAGCCCCTCGGTGCCCTCACGCACGACGACGAAGTCGATCGGCCCGGGATCTGCCAGCGGGGAGGCGACCCCGGGGAACAGCTCCACCGGGCGCAGGTTCACATAGTGGTCGAACGCGAAGCGCAGACGCAGCAGCAGCCCGCGCTCGAGCACCCCGGCGGGCACCCGGCGGGGATCGCCCACCGCGCCGAGCAGCAGCGCGTCATGCCGACGCAGCTCGGCCATCGTCTCGTCCGAGAGCACCTCGCCGGTGCGCTCGTAGCGCCGCGCGCCCAGGTCGTACTCGGTCGTCGTGATCGCGAGCCCCGCATCGCCGGCCACCCGCGCGAGCACGCGCAGCCCCTGCTCGACGACCTCCGGCCCGATGCCGTCGCCGGGGATCACCCCGAGATCGATCGTGGTGTCGCTCATCCTCTTGAACCTCCCTCCGCGCGCCCGCTCGGACGCGCCCACGCCGCTGCCCGGACACGGATCCCGGGCTCCCGCCCACGCGGGCCGCAGCGGCTACTGCTGTACGAGGACGTCCTCGAGAAGCGTCCCCAGAATCAGATCGTTCACGGCGGGCACGGACATGACCGCCTGCTGAGCTGACACGACCACGACGGGCACGAGCGCGAGGCCGGCGAGCAACACGAGCGCCCGCTGCCACCACGCCCGCCCGCGCGACACCCCCCAAGTGCCGACGAGCAGCCCGACGGGCACGAGTGCCGAGACAGCGAGCAGCGCCCACCGCGTCCACCCGAACGTGGCGAACACGAGCTGCCAGCCGGTGTCATCGTTGGCGAACGCGAAGGCGAACGCCTGCCACACCGGGTAGGCGAACGCGAGCGCGCCGATGACGAGCCAGACCACGTCACCGCGGGTGACGCGGGCATGCCGTGCCCCCGACCGCGCGACCAGCCCGTCGGAGCGGGCGTCGGCCGGCCGGGAGCGGTCCACTGCCGCCGCGACGGCTGTGTCGTCACGCTGCTCGTCCATGGTGCTCTCTCCGCGCCCCCGTCGCGCGCTCAACGGCCCGCTCCCGCCGCGATGATCAGCGTGAGGATCCACGGCCAGGGGGCCAGCAGCACGAGGCCGGCGACGCCCCACAGCGCCTTCCACGGCCAGCGGCGGCCGGGCAGCAGGATGAGCCCGGCGACGCCCCACAGCAGCGGGGCTCCGACGCCGAGCACGAGCTGCACCCGGTCGAGCCCGTCGAGCAGGGGCTGCGGCGGGGTGTCGAGCCGGCCGAGCAGGATGCTCGCCCAGGCGACGGTGAACAGGACGAGCACGCCGAGGACGACGCCCACCCCGATCAGCGCCGGCGCGGGCAGCCGGTCGAGCGCGGCGAGGCCGCCCGCAGGGGCGTCCTCCGCCGCATCGGTCGCGCCCGAGACGTCATCCGCCCCCGGGACGTCATGCTCACCGGCCATAGCCAGCTCCTCTCCGATCGCGGCCCGTCCGGACCACTGTCTCAGGTCACCATGATACGGGCCCAGCCGCGCGGCCGGATGGCAGCGCCCCTGACCGCCGCGGGAGGGACGCCGCCGAATCCGTCCCGAGACGGACGATGGGCCGCACCCGTGAGGGCGCGACCCATCGGACCGGCGTTGCAGACGACCCCGGTCATGCCGCTCGAACCCGGCGGATCAGGCGTGGCGGTCGACGTGCCCCTCGACGTAGTCGGAGTCGACCGGCTTCGACCAGGCGAACAGCGCGCGCAGCTTCGGGCCGACCTTCTCGATCGGGTGCTCCTCCTCCTTGGCGCGCAGCGCCTTGAACTCGGGGGCGCCGGCCTTCTGGTCGTCGACGAAGCGCTTGGCGAACGCGCCCGACTGGATGTCGGCGAGCACGCCCTTCATGTTCTCCTTGACGTGGGCGTCGATGACGCGCGGGCCGGAGACGTAGTCGCCGTACTCGGCGGTGTCGGAGATCGACCAGCGCTGCTTCGACAGGCCGCCCTCGTTGATGAGGTCGACGATCATCTTCAGCTCGTGGCAGACCTCGAAGTAGGCGATCTCTGGCTGGTAGCCGGCCTCGGTGAGGGTCTCGAAGCCCGCCTCGATCAGGTGCGACACGCCGCCGCAGAGAACGGCCTGCTCGCCGAACAGATCGGTCTCGGTCTCCTCGGTGAAGGTCGTCTTGATCGCGCCGGCGCGGGTGCCGCCGATGCCCTTGCCGTACGACAGGGCCGTCTCGAAGGCGTGACCGCTCTCGTCGCGCTCGACCGCCACGAGCACCGGCACGCCGCGGCCGGCCTCGTACTCGCGGCGGACGATGTGCCCCGGGCCCTTCGGCGCGATCATCACGACGTCCACGCCCTTGGGCGCGTCGATGTAGCCGAAGCGCACGTTGAAGCCGTGTGCGAACAGCAGCGTCTTGCCGGGGGTCAGGTTCGGCTCGATGTCCTTCTTGTACAGGTCGGCCTGGTACTGGTCGGGGGCGAGGACGACGATGACGTCGGCCCACTTGGTGGCCTCCGCGTTGCTCACGACGGTGAAGCCGACCTCCTCGGCGTGCTTGCGGGTCTTCGACCCCTCGCGCAGGGCGATGCGGACGTCGACGCCCGAGTCACGCAGGTTCATCGCGTGCGCATGCCCCTGCGAGCCGAAGCCGATGACCGCGACCTTCTTGCCCTGGATGATCGTCAGATCCGCGTCGTCGTCATAGAAGATCTCTGCTGCCATGGTGTCTCCATTCTGTTGATGTGGTGGTGGGTGTGGTGGGCCCGTCGTCGCGAACGCGCCGGCGGACGGTGTGCCCGGCCCGCACCGACCGGGCCGGAGCGGCGGGTCAGCCGCGGGCGACCCGGTCGGTCATCGAACGGGGCCCCCGTGCGATCGCGAGCAGCCCGGACTGGACGAGCTCGCGGACCCCGTAAGGCTCGAGCAGGCGCAGCAGCGCGCGATTCTTCTGCGCGTCGCCGGTCACCTCTATGACCAGAGCGTCCTGCGAGACGTCGACGACCCGGGCCCGGAACAGCTCGGCGATCTCGACGATCTGCGAGCGTGAGCCGGCGTCGGCGCGCACCTTCACGAGCATGTGCTCGCGCAGCACGGAGCTGTCGGCCTCCAGTTCGACGATCTTGATCACGTTGACGAGCTTGTTGAGCTGCTTGGTGACCTGTTCGAGCGGCTGGCGCTCGACATCCACGACGACGGTGATGCGCGACAGCCCCTCGACCTCGCAGTTGCCGACGGCCAGCGAGTCGATGTTGAACCCACGCCGGGCGAACAGCCCCGCCACGCGGGTGAGCAGGCCGGGGCGATCCTCGACCAGCAGGGAGAGCACGTGCTTGCTCATGGTCATTCCTCCCCTTCGAACGCGGGCGACTCGTCACGCGCGTACTGGATGAAGTCGTTGCTGACACCCTGCGGCACCATCGGCCACACCATCGCGTCCTTCGACACGACGAAGTCGATGACCACCGGCCGGTCGTTCACCGACAACGCCCAGGTGATCGCGTCGTCGATCTCGTCCGCCCGCTCGACCCGGCGGCTCGCGCAGCCGTAGGCCTCCGCGAGCTTCACGAAGTCCGGCACGCGCTGCGTGCCCGCGCCGGTGTTCAGCTCGGTGTTCGAGTACCGCTCGTCGTAGAAGAGGGTCTGCCACTGCTTGACCATGCCGAGCGACGAGTTGTTGATCACGGCGACCTTGATCGGGATGCCCTCGATCACGCAGGTCGCGAGCTCCTGGTTGGTCATCTGGAAACAGCCGTCGCCGTCGATCGCCCACACGACCCGGTCGGGCTCGGCGACCTTCGCGCCCATCGCCGCCGGCACCGCGTAACCCATCGTGCCCGCGCCGCCGGAGTTGAGGAAGGAGTTCGGCCGTTCATAGCGAATGAACTGCGCGGCCCACATCTGATGCTGGCCGACGCCGGCCACGTACACCGCCTCGGGGCCGGTCAGCTCGCCGATGCGCTGGATGACCCGCTGCGGGGCGAGCAGCCCGTCGCTCGGCTCCGTGTACCCGAGCGGGTAGTCCTCGCGCAGCCGGTTGAGATGCTCCCACCACTGCGAGAGGTCGGGGGCGCCCTCGGCGGTCTCCGCCTCGTACTGAGGCAGCAGCTCGTCGAGCACCTGGCGCAGGTCGCCGACGATCGGCACGTCCGCATGCCGGATCTTCGAGATCTCCGCCGGGTCGATGTCGACATGGATGATCTTCGCCAACGGCGCGAACGTCTTCGCGTTGCCGGTGACCCGGTCATCGAAGCGGGCGCCGAGGCTGACGATGAGGTCGGCCTGCTGCAGGGCCAGCACCGCCGGCACCGTGCCATGCATGCCGGGCATGCCCAGATGCTGCGGATGCGAGTCGGGGAACACCCCGCGCGCCATCAGCGTGGTGACGACCGGGGCGCCGGTCGCCTCCGCGAACGCCTTCAGCTGCGCGGCCGCACCCGAGCGGATCACACCGCCGCCGACATAGAGCACGGGACGCTGCGCGTGGGCGAGCAGCTCCGCCGCCGCCTGCACCTGGCGGCCGTGCGGCTGCGTCGCCGGGTGGTAGCCCGGCAGAGACACCTGCGGCGGCCACTGGAAGTCGGCCAGCCCCTGCTGGGCGTCCTTGCTGATGTCGACGAGCACCGGGCCGGGACGACCGGTCGTGGCGATCTCATGGGCCGCGGCGATCGCACCGGCTACCTCGTCTGCGCTGCGCACGAGGAACGAATGCTTGGTGATCGGCATCGTGATGCCGACGATGTCGGCCTCCTGGAACGCGTCGGTGCCGATCAGGGTCGAGAACACCTGGCCGGTGATCGCCAGCAGCGGCACCGAGTCCATGTACGCGTCGGCGATCGCGGTGACGAGATTCGTCGCGCCCGGCCCGGACGTCGCGATGCACACGCCGATGCCGCGGCCGGTCGAGGCGTACCCCTCGGCGGCGTGGCCAGCGCCCTGCTCGTGGCGGACCAGGTAGTGGCGCAGCCCCTTCGCGTCCATGAGCGGATCGTAGGTCGGCAGGATCGCCCCGCCGGGAAGCCCGAAGACGTCCGTGACGCCGAGTCGACGCAGGGAGGCGATGACGATCTCGGCACCGGTCATGCGCGTGTGCGCGGCGCCGGGTGACGGTTTCGGGGTGGGAGTCATGATGGAACGCTCCTCGGAGATGATGATGGTCCTCGTGGGCTCGATCGGTGCTGTCACCCGCTGGCCGGAACGCTGGGCGAGGAGATCAGCGCCACCCGGTCAGCGGCCGAGAATGAGCAGGAGGACGAGAAGAAGGACGACCAGGGAGGGAATGATGAGAGAGGAGACGAGCGCTCGTGGCGAGACGGAGGACATGCGGCCAGCGGAGAGCACGGCACGGGTCATGGCTTCCGCTCACTCTCCTCGTCTGCTCACCGCGCGCCTGATGCGGCGCGGCTCCCTCTGATCGATAAGCGGGGACCTCGGCGGATCTCGCCGACCCCGCGATATGCCACCCTAGCACACCGGGACGAGCCGGCTCAGTCCCGCAGCATCGCGTGTCGTCGGCGCAGCCCGCTGAGCGTGAGGAGCACCCCGGCCAGGGCGCGGGGCCCGACCACCCGGTAGGCGGCCAGCGACTCCCCCGGCCCCACATGCACCCCCACGTCATGTGGCTCGAGCACACGGAAGACGTCCTCGTCCGTGCGGTCGTCACCGGCGTAGAAGACCGTGTCGGCCCCGGTGCGCTCGCGCAGCGTCCGCACCGCCCGCCCCTTGTCCGTCCGCCGCAGCGAGAACTCGAGAACGTCGTGGCCCGGGATCATGCGCGCGGCCGGCACCCGCTCCGCCACCCGCTCGCGGGCCAGCAGCTGCAGCCGCTCGGCCGCGGAACGGTGCACCGTCCGGGTGTGCAGCACCGCGCCCACCGGCTTGTGCTCGACCCAGGCGCCCGGGGCCTCGGCGGCGACCTGCTCCAGCAGCTCGCCGACCGCGGCCACGTCACTGATGCCCCCGGCGCTCAGCGGCTGCGGGTCCTCCCCCTCGCCCAGCTGCATCTGCGCGCCGTGCGAGCCGACCAGCAGCATCCCCGGCGGGGCGTCGCTGACCTGGCGCAGCGAGTCGAGCGCACGACCGGAGACATAGGCGACATCCGTGTCCGGGGTATCCCACAGCCGGATGACGGCCAGATGCGCGTCCGCCAGCGAACGCGAGTCAGCCGGGTCGTCGGTGAACGGTGCGACCGTGCCGTCGAAGTCGAGCGCGACGAGTAGATGCGGCACCCGCGCGATCCGACGCAGCGCGGCGTCCAGCTCCGGGGTCACGCGCGCCCTCCGCCGTCGGCCCGCGATCGCGCCCCACGCCGTGAGCCGTCCTCGGCGGCGAGCCCCTGCCGGTTGTCGTCGCTGACCGCGCGCAGCCGGGCGAGGAACGCATCCGACCACCGCTCCACGTCGTCCTCGCTCACCCGTCGCCGCATCGCCCGCATCCGCCGGGAGACCTCCGCCGGGGACATCTCCATCGCCTGCACGATCGTGTCCTTCAGCCCGTCGATGTCGTGCGGGTTGATCAGCAGCGCCGTCTTCAGCTCGTCGCTGGCTCCGGCGAACTCGCTGAGCACGAGCACCCCGTCGTTGTCGACATGCGTGGCCACGAACTCCTTGGCCACGAGGTTCATCCCGTCACGCAGCGCCGTCACCAGCAGGATGTCGGCGGCGAGGTAGAACGCGGCCATCTCGCGGCGGGGGAAGCTGCGATGCAGATACTGGATCGCCGGCCGGCCGATCACGCTGTGATCGCCGTTGATGCGCGCGACCGTCAGCTCGATGTCGTCGCGCAGCCGACGATACGTCTCGACCCGCTCGCGGCTCGGCACCGCGATCTGGATGAGCGTCGTGTCCTCCACGTGCACGCGCCCCTCGTCGAGCAGCTCGCCGTACGCCTTCAGCCGGTGACGGATGCCCTTCGTGTAGTCGAGCCGGTCGATGCCGAGCAGCACCCGGTGCGGGTCGCCCAGGTCGTGCCGGATGCGCCGTGCGCGCTCTCGGATCTCGGGGTCACGGCCCAGTTGCTCGAACTCGTGGGCGTCGATGGAGATCGGATAATCGTCGAAGACCGCCAGGTGCGCGCCCATGCCCGACTCCGGATCGGCGGGCACCTCGATCGTGCCCCGGCGTGAGGACAGCCCGAGCAGGCTGCGCACCGCACGAGAGAAGTTGCGCGCGTCCTCCGCGCGCTGGAATCCGATCAGGTCGGCGCCGAGCAGCCCCTCGAGGATCTGACGCCGCCACGGCAGCTGGGCGAACAGCCCGTACGGCGGGAAGGGGATGTGGTCGAAGAACCCGATCGCGAGATCTGGCCGCAGCCGGCGCAGGATGCGCGGCACGAGCTGCAACTGGTAGTCCTGCACCCACACCGTCGCCCCCGGTGCGGCGATCTCGGCGACCCGCTCGGCGAAGCGGCCGTTGACCGACCGGTAGCTCTCCCACCACACCCTGTGGTAGAGCGGCTGCGCGATCACGTCGTGGTACAGCGGCCACAGCGTCGCGTTCGAGAACCCCTCGTAGTACCGCTCGAGCTCCTGCTCGCTCAGCGAGACGGGGAAGACGTGGAAGCTGCCGCCGCGTGAGCCGCCCTGCGCCACGAACGGCTCGAACTCCTGATCCGGCACCCCGGGCCAGCCGACCCAGGCACCGTGGGAGAGCTCCATGACCGGCTCCAGCGCAGTGACCAGACCGCCCGGCGAGCGCCGCCACCCGGAGGTGCCGTCGGGGCCGACCGTGCGGTCGACGGGCAGCCGATTGGACACCACGACCAGGTCGAAGCGATCCGCTGATGCGCTCATGCGATCTCCCCTTCCGTGGGCGGCGTGGGCCACCACGATGGTATCGCACCCCTCTGACCGGCCTGCGTGCACCCCCTCCGGCGCCCCCGCGGGCCGCAGACCTGTCTCCCCCGGCTCCCACAGACCCAGGCGGTCCCGGCGGAGGACGCCTCGGACCGCCCCGACGCCCCACGGCGACGGGATCAGCGTTCGCCGGCGTCCGACCCCATCTCCGCGGGGGCGCGCCGGGCGTGCACCCGGTGCACGACGAAGACCGCCACGGCGACACCGACCACGGCGAGCACCACCCACTGGAACGCGTCCACGAACGCGATGATGCGGTCCAGATGCTCGCCGAGCAGAAACCCACCCAGCACCAGCGCCGTGTTCCAGACCAGCGACCCGACCGCCGTGAGCGGCACGAACACCGCCATGCGCATCCGCTCGACCCCCGCCGGGATCGAGATCAGGCTGCGGAAGACGGGCACGAGCCGCCCCACGAGCACGGTCGCCGGCCCATGACGGACGAACCAGCGGCGGGTGCGCTCCACATCCTGCCCGCTCAACAGCGGGATGCGGTCGGCCAGCCGCACCAGCCGTTCGTGCCCCAGCCAGGCCCCAAGCCCGTACAGTGCGAGGGCGCCCGCCACCGACCCCACGGTCGCCCAGACGATGACGGCGACGAGACCGAGCTCGCCTCGCGCAGCCGCGAACCCCGCCAGCGGTAGGATCGCCTCGCTCGGGATCGGCGGGAACAGGTTCTCCAGCGCGATGAGCAGGCCCACACCCGGGGCGCCCAGCGCCGCCATCACGTCGGCGACGAACGCGGCGATCACGCCCGCATCACCCCCGGCGAGCACGGCGGCCGCCGGCACCGCGGACGGGGCGAAGCCCGCGGGCATGGCGGCGGGCGCGAGCGGGGCGGAGACGGACATGCGGCTTCCTTCGATCGGGAACGGGGCGTCGGCCTCACGATAGCAGAGGACGGGGCCCCGGCCATGCCCGAGGCACCCGCGGGCGCCGGCGGCCGGGGCGGCCGGGGACCGATCCCCTCCCGCGAGACGCCCGGCTCGCCCGACCCCGCTGCGCTAGGCTACGAGGCGGTGTCGGCACGAGTCCGGCGCCACCGGCACGCCGCTCCGCTCCCCCGGCGCGGACGCGGGCGCCGGGGGAGCGGAGCACACGGAGGCGAGATGTCGGACGGACGGTCACCCTGGCAGCTGCGGACGGCGGGGACGCTGCTCGCCCTCGAGGGCCTCGGTGCGCTCGCGCTGGCCGTCTGGGCGCTCGTGGAGGCCGTGACCGGCGGGGGCGCCATCGCGTCCACCATCGCGCTCGCCGTGATCTGCGCCGGATTCGGCACGTGGATCCTGCTGGCCGCCCGCCGGCTGCGCCGCGGCCGCTCCTGGGCGCGAGCAGCCGGGGTGTTCGTGCAGCTCGTGCTCGTCGCGATCGCCGCCGGCAGCCTCGGCGGCCCGGAGAGCAGCCTGCCCGCGTTCATCGCGCTGCTCGTGCCCGCGCTGCTCACGGGCGTGCTGCTGTTCACCCGGCCGGTCATCGAGGCGACCCGCGAGCGCTGAGCCCGAGCAATCGCGGCGAGGTCGCCGCGTCCCGGTCCTCGGACCGGATGCGCCCGGCCACTGACGCCCCAGCGCTCGCCCCGGGGTCTGGTCGCCCGGGCCGGGTCGAGGCTCAGACCTCGGGGATCTCCAGCGCACGCCGCAGGGACGCGACATGTCCCTTCGCGCGCACGTTGTACCGGGCGAGGGTGATGATCCCTTGCTCGTCGATGACGAAGGTGGAGCGGATGACGCCCTGCACCTCGCGGCCGTACAGCCGCTTCGTCCCATAGGCCCCGTACGCGCGGTGCACGTCGAGTCCCGGATCGCTCAGCAGCGGGAACGACAGCGCATGATGCTCGCGGAAGCGCTGCAGCTTCGCCGGCGCGTCCTTCGACACCCCGAGCACGGTGTACCCCTGGGCCTGCAGCTCCGCGAGACTGTCGCGGAAGTCGCAGGCCTCCGTGGTGCAACCGGGGGTCTCCGCCGCCGGATAGAAATAGAGAATGACCCGGTGCCCGCGCAGCCCGGCCAGCGACACCTCACGGCCATCCGCATCGGGCAGGGTGAGATCGGGGGCCGGCTGGCCGGCCTGCAGACGCTCGGGATGCTCCGTCTGAGTGCTCATGCGCGTCGCCTCGTGATCCCTCAGCTGGCCCGCCGAGCGCGCGCCGCGCGGCGCTTCAGCGCACGCCGCTCATCCTCGCTCAGGCCGCCCCATACCCCGGCGTCCTGGCCGGTCTCCATCGCGTAGTGCAGACAGGCGTCGGTCACCTCGCACTCCGCGCACACGATCTTGGCCCGCTCGATCTGGTCGACGGCGGGACCGGTGTTGCCCACGGGGAAGAACAGCTCGGGATCCGCGGCGAGACATGCGGCGTGATCGCGCCAGTCCATAGCACTCCTTGTCTGAGAACGAACGCTCGCGGTCGCGGCGCGGCCGCGGAGATGAGTCCGCGACGGGAACGCTTCCGCCCGTGGAGCATCTGCATCTTTTCACAGCGGGGTCATCGACGCAAGAGGTCGGCGAGGGGCCCCGCCGCCCCTCGGAGGCCATAGACTGGCCGCTGATGCCCCCGACTCCCGTCCGCGCCACGCTCGCCCGACTCACCCCCGCGCTGCGTGGATTCCGCGCACCCACGGCCGCCGCCGTCGTCTGCACCGTCGGCGAGGTCGCGGCCGAGATCGCCATCCCCTTCCTGATGGCCTCGCTCATCGACGACGGCATCCAGGCCGGGGACCGGACGCATGTGGTGCGCCTGGGCGCGGTGCTCGCCCTGCTCGCTGTCGTCGCACTCGCCTGCGGCGTGCTCGCCGCCCGGTTCGCCGCCCGCGCCGGCGCCGGACTGGCCCGAAACCTGCGCTCCGACGAGTTCGCCGCGGTGCAGCGCTTCTCGTTCGCGAAGCTCGACGACTTCTCCGAGGGCAGCATCATCACCCGGCTGACCACCGACGTCACCAACGTGCAGACCGCGTTCATGATGGGCGTCCGCATCGCCGTGCGCGCGCCCGCCACGCTCGTCTTCGCCCTCGTCATGGCCTTCGCCGTCGACCCGGGGCTGGCCGGGGTGTTCCTGCTCGTGGTCCCCCTGCTGGGCGGCGCGCTGGCGCTCATCGCGACCCGGGCCCATCCCGTGTTCACCCGTGTGTTCCGCACCTACGACCGGCTCAACACGACCGTGCAGGAGAACATCCGCGGCATCCGCGCCGTCAAGGCGTTCGTGCGCGGCCCCGAGCAGGAGGCCCGCTTCACCGCCTCGTCGGCCGCCATCCAGCGTGACTTCACCACCGCCGAGCGCATCCTCGCGTTCAACATGCCGACCATGCAGTTCGCGATCTACCTGTGCCTGCTGCTGATCGCCTGGATCGGCGCGCACCAGATCGTGGGCGGGGCGCTCACCACCGGCGAGCTGGTGAGCATCATCTCGTACGCCATGCAGATCCTGATGAGCCTCATGATGCTCACGATGGTGCTCGTGCTCGCCACCATCTCCTGGGCGTCAGCCGAGCGCATCGGCGCGATCCTCGCCGAGCGGCCCAGCCTGGTCAGCCCGCCCGAGGCGGTGGACGTCGTGGCCGACGGCTCGGTCACCCTCCGCCACGTCGGCTTCGCCTACGACTCCGACGGCGACGAGCCCGTGCTCGTCGACGTGAACCTCGAGATCCCCTCGGGGCAGACCGTCGGCATCCTCGGCGGCACCGGCTCGGGCAAGTCGTCACTCGTGCAGCTGATCCCCCGTCTGTACGACGCCACCGCCGGCCAGGTGCTCGTCGGCGGCCACGACGTGCGCGAGTACTCGCTCACCGCCCTGCGTGACGCGGTGGCCATCGTGCTGCAGAAGAACGTGCTCTTCGCGGGCACGATCGCCTCGAACCTGCGCTGGGGCGCGCCCGACGCCGACGACGCCGCGCTCACCCGCGCGCTCGAGACCGCCCAGACCGCCGAGTTCGTCGACGCGCTGCCCGACGGCCTCGACGCCCGGGTCGAACAGGGCGGCGCGAACTTCTCGGGCGGGCAGCGTCAGCGGCTGTGCATCGCACGGGCGCTGCTGAAGACCCCGCGCATCCTGATCCTCGACGACTCCACCAGCGCGGTCGACACCGCCACCGAGGCCCGCATCCGCGCCGGCCTGCGCCACGCGCTGCCCGGCACCACCAAGATCGTCATCGCCCAGCGCGTCAGCTCGGTGCAGCAGGCCGACCAGATCGTGATGCTCGACCGGGGCCGCGTGATCGCCTGCGGCACGCACGCGCAACTGCTGGCACACTGCCCCGAATACCGCGAGCTGCACGACTCCCAGGCCGCGCAGGTGCCGGCATGAGCGGCATGATGCGCGGACCCCGCGGCGGGCGGGGCGGACGAGGCGGACCGCTCACCCGCCCGGCCCCGGGCACGGTGCACCGGCTGCTGCGCCTCATCCTCTCGGCCGGCGGCTGGCGCGGCCCCGTCGTGCTCGCGGCCATCCTCGTCAGCGCGGCCGCGGGCGTCGCGGGCGCGGTGTTCACCCAGGCCCTCATCGACGACTTCATCACGCCCCTGCTCGACCGGGCCGACCCCTCGTTCGCGCCCCTGGCCCGAGCGCTCACCGGCATGGCCGTGCTCTACGCCGTCGGCGTGGGCGCCACGCTGCTGTACAACTGGCTCGTCGTGGCGATCGCCCAGCGGCTGCTGCGAGACGTGCGCGACCGCATGTTCTCTCACCTGCAGCGCCTGCCGCTGCGCTTCTTCGACACCACGAGCCACGGCGACGTGATGAGCCGGTTCACCAATGACACCGACACCCTGCGCCAGATGGTCGCCCAGGCCGCCCCACAGCTCATCTCGTCGGCGGCGACGGTCGTCACCGTGTTCGTCACCATGGTCGTGCTCAGCTGGCGGCTCTCCCTGTTCGTGCTCGTCGGCGCCGCGGTGCTCGTCATCGCCACCCGCCTGCTGCTGCGGCGCAGCGGCGAGGGGTTCCGCCGCCAGCAGACCTCCATCGGGGCCCTGAACGGGTTCGCCGAGGAGACCGTCAACGGCCAGCGCGTCGTCAAGGTCTTCAACCACGAGCAGGCCAGCCAGCGCCGGTTCGACGAGCTCGACGAGCGCTGGTACCGCGACTCCGACCGCGCCAACGCCTTCGCCAACGTGCTCATGCCGACGGCGGGCGGCATCGGCAACCTGCTCTACGTGGTCGTCGCCGTCGGTGGCGGGATGCTCGCGCTCGGGGGCGCGCAGGGACTCACCGTCGGCGTGATCGCCGCCTTCCTGCAGCTGACCCGCTCGTTCACCATGCCACTCGCGCAGATCTCCCAGCAGTTCAACGCGGTGGTGATGGCGCTGGCCGGCGCGGAGCGCATCTTCGCCCTTCTCGACGAGCCGGTCGAGCCCGATGACGGCGACGTCCGCCTGGTCGAGGTGACGGATGCGGCCGGCCCGGATGGCGCGGATGCGGGCGGCTTGGACGTGGGCGGCACAGACACGGATGGCACAGACACGAGGCGGGTCGCCCGACGCTGGACCTGGCAACTGGCCGACGGCACGCGCATCCCGCTGACCGGTGACGTGCGTCTCGACCACGTCACCTTCGGCTACACCCCAGGCCACCCGGTGCTGCACGACATCAACCTGCACGCCGAGCCCGGCCAGACGATCGCGTTCGTGGGGTCGACCGGCGCCGGCAAGACGACGATCACCAACCTGCTCACCCGGTTCTACGACCCGGACGCCGGCACGATCCGCCTCGACGGCATCGACCTGGCGCGGATGCGCCGGGACGACCTGCGCCGCTGCTTCGGCATGGTGCTGCAGGACACCGCACTGTTCACCGGGACGGTCGCCGAGAACATCCGCTTCGGCCGCCCCCACGCCACCGACGCCGAGGTGCGCGCCGCCGCGCGGCTGGCCTGGGCCGACGTGTTCATCCGCACCCTGCCGCACGGCTGGGACACCGAGATCTCGGGCAGCACCGACAACCTCTCGCAGGGGCAGCGGCAGCTGCTCGCGATCGCCCGCGCGGCCATCGCCGACCCGCCGGTGATGATCCTCGACGAGGCGACCTCGAGCGTCGACACCCGCACCGAGCTGCTCGTGCAGCAGGGCATGGACGCCCTGATGCGCGCGCACCGTGTTCGTGATCGCGCACCGGCTGTCGACCGTGCGCGATGCCGACGTGATCATGGTGCTCGAGCACGGGCGCATCATCGAGCGCGGCAGCCACGACGAGCTGATGGCCGCCCTCGGCGCCTACTACCGGCTGCGCACCGGGGCCGAGGAGCTGCGGTAGGGCCCGTCCGGACGCGTGCCAGCGGTCGCCGGACCGGGCGCCGCGGTGCGGGGACGCACCACGGGGAGGACCGACGGAGGCCCATCAGGGGCTTCTGGATGCGTTCTTGGCGGTCACGACCGAATCTGACCGCCTGGAGATCCCTGAAGAGACGAAAAGGCCCGGAATCCCGGACCTCAGCGTGCGCCCCGTGGGACTTGAACCCACAACCCGCTGATTAAGAGTCAGCTGCTCTGCCAATTGAGCTAGAGGCGCATGATCACGATGCGGGCGAACCTGCCGCCTCATCGGAACCAAGAGACAACGATAGCGCACCTGTCGACATCCGGCAAGTCGGCGTGTCGTCAGCCGACGGCGCCCAGCGCGCTGACCGGGATGGTGATCGTGACTTCCGTGCCCGAGCCGGTGAGCGTGTGCCAGTCGATCGTGCCCTTCAGCTCGCCCTCGATGAGGGTGCGGACGATCTGCGTGCCCAGCCCGGCGCCGACCCGCCCCTCGGGCAGGCCGCCGCCGTCATCCCCCACCACGACGCGCAGCTCGTGCTCATCGCGCTCGGCGGTGACCCACACCTGCCCGTCGGCGCCGGAGAGCCCGTGCTCGACGGCGTTGGTGACCAGCTCGGTCAGCGCGAGCGCGAGCGGCGTGGCCGACCGCGAGGGCACCACGCCGAAGCTGCCGGAGAACGTCGGGTACACGCGGCCGTTGTCGACGGACGCGACCTCGGTGATGAGCCGGAGCACCCGCTCGAACACCTCGTCGAAGTCGACCGACTGCGACAGCCCCTCCGAGAGCGTGTCGTGCACGACGGCGATCGCCTCGACCCGGCGCATGGCCTTCAGCAGCGCCGACCGGGCCTCCTCGGTCTGCGTGCGCCGGGCCTGGATGCGCAGCAGCGACGAGACGGTCTGCAGGTTGTTCTTCACCCGGTGGTGGATCTCGCGGATCGTGGCGTCTTTGGTGAGCAACTCCTGCTCCTGTCGACGCACCTCGGTGACGTCGCGGCAGAGGATGATCGCGCCGATGCGCCGGTGGGCGCGACGCAGCGGGATCGCCCGCAGCGTGATCGTGGCGCCACCACCCTCGACGTCGGTGCGCCAGGAGGCCTTCCCACTCGTGACGACGGGCAGACTCTCGTCGGCGACGCTGCGCCCGGAGACGAGCCCCGCCGTGATCGCGGTGAGGTCGCCGCCCTCCAACTCACCCTCGAAGCCGAGCCGGTTGTACGCCGAGAGGGCGTTGGGGCTCGCGAAGAGCACCTCGCCGGTGCGGTCGAGCCGGATGAGCCCGTCGCTCACCCGCGGCGCGGCCCGACGCGGCCCCGTCGGGGCCGAGAGATCGGGGAAGTCACCCGCCGCGATCATGTCGAGCAGGTCGCTCGCGCAGCCGAGGAACACGAGATCCTGCCGGCTCGGGGTGCGCGCCTCGGCCACGTTCGTGTGCCGGGTCACCACCGCGATCGGCGCCGTGGTCTCGACGCTGTCGCCCTCGCGGCGGATGCCCCGACGAACGGGCACCGCGCGCAGCCGGGTGGGCGAGTGCTGGGTCCAGTCCGGGTTCTTCGAGATGTGCCCGACCCCCTGCACGTACGTCTCGTCAATGATCGCGGCCCAGGCGTCGGGGGCGCGCATGCCGATCACGTCGTGCGCGAACGCGGTCGGCGACCCGCTCGGCCGGGCATGCGCGACGGCGGCATACCGGCCATCGGCCGTGGGCAGCCAGAGGATCAGATCGGCCAGCGCCATGTCGGCGATCATCTGCCAGTCGCCGATCAGCGAGTGCAGCCAGTCGAGGTCCTCGGGCAGCAGCCCGGGGTTCTGCTCCGCGAATTCCGAGAGGGTCGACACCCGGCAAGTCTACGCGTCCGGCTGCACGCCGCCCGGCGCCCGGCCGACAGCGCGGCCCACGAGGGCCGACGCGCCCCGAGCCGTCCCGTCCCCACCGGCCGCCGTCAGCTGTCCACAGGGTTCTCCACAGCGGCCGCGCGCTCCGCGGCGTCGCCCCGCATAGCATGCACACAGCGTTTCATGACGGGACGGACCCCGCATCGACGCGAGGAGGGAGACCCCATGCCCCACCATCAACGCGAGCACCCCCGCTGGCGACGTCCCGAGGACGAGGAGCGGTTCGTGCGGCAGCTGCTGCGGCTCTTCCAAGCCGTGCACGAGGTGGACGCCGGGGTGCGCCCGGTGCAGCAGCTCGCCCGCTGGTTCACGGAGGACGCGCTGCTGAAGATCCGGGTGTGGGCAGAGCTGGCCAGCCGGCACCGGCGGCTGCACCACATGCGCCCGCGCCGCCCCGATGTGCGGGTGGTGCGGACGATGGCAGTGCCCACGCACGATCGCTCCCGCATCGACTGCGTGATCGTCTACGCCACCGGCGCGCACCGCACGCGCGTGGCCTCCGTGGTCGTGCACCCCCACCGCGACCGGTGGATCATCAGCGACCTGGCCCTGCTGTGAGCGCGACCGCTCAGCGCCGGCGGCGCTTCGCCGCGCGACGCTGCGCCCGGTTGCCCTTCTCCTCGGGCGTGCCCTGCTCGCCGTCCTCGGCGACGCCGTTCGGGTCGGAGGCGGCCGTGTAGCGGTAGTCCGCCTCGCTGCTCGCGCGCTCCAGTCCCTTCGCCGCGACCTGCACGTCGGGCACGCCGTCACCATCGACGTCTTCGTGTCGCACCTGCACCTCGAGGTGGAAGAGGAGCCCGATCGCCTCCTCCTTGATGGCGCCCATCATCTGCGTGAACATCGCGAAACCCTCGCGCTGGTACTCGACGAGCGGGTCGCGCTGGGCCATCGAGCGCAGCCCGATGCCCTCCTTGAGGTAGTCCATCTCGTAGAGGTGGTCGCGCCAGCGGCGGTCGAGCACGGAGAGGACGACGCGACGCTCGAGCTCGCGCATCGCCTCCTCGCCGACCTCCTCCTCGCGGCGGGCGTAGGCGAGGCGGGCGTCGGAGACGAGCTGCTCCTTGAGCATCCGCTCGCCGACCCGGCCGATGTCGCCACCGGCCTCGTCGACGATCTCGTCGACCGTAACGCCCACCGGGTACAGGCTCTGCAGATCGCGCCACAGTCCGTCGAGATCCCACTGGGCGGCGGAGCCCGCGGTGATGTGGCTGTCGACGACGGCCTCGACCGTGTCGGTGAGGAACCCCTGGACCTGCTCGGCGAGGTCCGCGCCCTCGAGGATGCGGCGACGGTCAGCGTAGATCGCCTCGCGCTGGCGGTTCATCACGTCGTCGTACTTGAGCACGTTCTTGCGGATCTCGGTGTTGCGCGCCTCGACCTGGCTCTGCGCACTCTCCACGGCGCGGGAGACCATGCGCGACTCGATCGGGGTGTCGTCCTCGGGCGACGTGCGCGCCATGAGCGCCTCGGCCGCCGAGGAGTTGAACAGCCGCATCAGGTCGTCCTCGAGCGACAGGTAGAAGCGCGACTCGCCGGGGTCGCCCTGACGGCCGGAGCGGCCGCGCAGCTGGTTGTCGATGCGCCGGGACTCGTGCCGCTCGGTGCCGAGCACGTACAGTCCGCCGGCCTCGGCGACCTGCTCGGCCTCCTCGGCGACGCGCTCCTTCACCTTCGCGTAGGCCTCGTCCCAGGCCTGCTCGTACTCCTCCGGTGTCTCCTGGGGCGACAGCCCCCGCTCGGCGAGTGCCTGGACTGCGAGGAACTCGGCGTTGCCGCCGAGCATGATGTCGGTGCCGCGGCCGGCCATGTTCGTGGCGACGGTGACGGCGCCGAGGCGACCGGCCTGGGCGACGATCGCAGCCTCGCGCGAATGGTTCTTCGCGTTGAGCACCTCGTGCTCGAGCCCGCGCCGCGCCAGCAGCCGGGAGAGGTACTCGCTCTTCTCGACGCTCGTGGTGCCGACGAGCACCGGCTGGCCCTTCTCGTGCCGGGCGACGATGTCGTCGGCGACAGCCTCGAACTTCGCCTTCTGCGTGCGGAAGATGAGGTCGGGCCGGTCGTCACGGATCATCGGCTTGTTCGTCGGGATCGGCACCACACCGAGCTCGTACGTGCTGGAGAACTCGGCCGCCTCGGTCATGGCCGTGCCCGTCATGCCGGCGAGCTTGTCATAGCCACGGAAGTAGTTCTGCAGGGTGATCGTGGCGAGGGTCTGGTTCTCGGCGCGCACCTGCACGCCCTCCTTCGCCTCGATCGCCTGATGGATGCCCTCGTTGTACCGCCGGCCGGGCATGATGCGCCCGGTGTGCTCGTCGACGATGAGCACCTCGCCGTCGAGCACGACGTAGTCCTTGTCACGTTTGAACAGGGCCCGCGCCTTGATCGCGTTGTTCAGGAACGAGATGAGCGGGGTGTTCGCCGACTCGTAGAGGTTGTCGATGCCGAGGTAGTCCTCGACCTTCGCGATGCCCGGCTCGAGCACGCCGATCGTCCGCTTCTTCTCATCGACCTCGAAGTCGACCTCGGGGGTGAGCCGGCGGGCGATCTTCGCGAACTCGGTGAACCACCGGTTCGCCTCGCCGTCGCCGGGGCCGGAGATGATCAGCGGCGTGCGCGCCTCGTCGATGAGGATCGAGTCGACCTCGTCGACGATCGCGTAGTGGCGCTCACGCTGCACCAGGTCGGTCTTCTGCCAGGCCATGTTGTCGCGCAGGTAGTCGAAGCCGAACTCGTTGTTCGTGCCGTACGTGATGTCGCAGGCGTACTGGGCGCGCCGCTCCGCGGGGGTCTGCCCGGTGAGGATGCAGCCGGTCGTCATGCCCAGCGCGCGGAAGACGCGACCCATCAGATCGCTCTGGTACTTCGCGAGGAAGTCGTTGACGGTGACGATGTGGACGCCCTTGCCGTCCAGCGCGTTCAGGTACGCCGGAAGCGTGGCCACGAGGGTCTTGCCCTCACCGGTCTTCATCTCGGCGATGTTCCCCTGGTGCAGCGCCGCACCGCCCATGATCTGCACGTCGAAGTGCCGCATGCCGAGCGTGCGGTCGGCCGCCTCGCGCACGGCGGCGAAGGCCTCCGGCAGCAGATCGTCGAGGGTCTCGCCGCCCTCGAGGCGCTCGCGCAGCCGCGCAGTCTCCTCGTGGAGCTCCTCATCGCTGAGCGCCCGGTAGTCGTCCTCCAGCGCCCCCACCTGGGCCGCGATCCGCTTCAGCCGTTTCAGGACGCGCCCCTCGCCCATGCGCAGGATCTTCTCGACGATTCCAGCCACGTGTTCCACTCTCTCTCGGTCTCGGCTCCCCGCAGGACGGCCTGCGCGGGACGGCCTGCACCCCGCGCGGGCAGACTGGGCCATTCTATCCCGCCCGCGGCGGGATGCGTCGGCCGATTCCCGGCACGCGCCCCCCGCCCCGGCAGTGCCCGACGCCCCGGAGCCCGGCGGGGGAGATTCCGACGCCGTGACCGTCCCCGCGGAAGGCGACGAGCGCCCAGGCGAGCCCGGCCGGCGGGGCCGCTCAGCGCTCGCGGGGCACGGCGGCGAGCACGACCACGCCCACGGGGCGCCCGCCCGCCCGACGCAGCGCCGCGACGGCCGCCGCGAGGCTCGCCCCGGTGGTGGCGACGTCGTCGACGACGAGAATGCGCCTGCCGGCCACCCCCGGTGACGCCGCGAGTCCGTCGACGAGGTTCCGGGCTCGCGCACCCCGACCGAGACCGCGCTGGTCGGCCACGGCGCGCACCCGCCATAGCGCGCGCTCCTGCACGCCGGGGCCGAACGCCTCCGCGGCCACGGACAGCCCGCGTCGTCGTCGAGCCCCCGGCGCCGAGGGCACGGCGACCGGGGTCGCGTCGCCGACGCCGCGGCGGGCGAGCCGCAGCAGGCGATGGCCGTGCACGCGCAGCAGCGGCAGCAGCACGGTGCGCGCGTCGTCCTTCACCGCCGCGACGGTGCGGCGCAGCACTCCGGTGTCATCCCAGCCGGCCCAGCCGGACAGCCCGGCGAGCTCGACCCGACGGGGGTCGGCGCCGAAGGCGCCGAGGCACCCCGGGCACAGCGACGCGACGCTCGCCGTGCCACAGGCGAGACAGGCCCCCGGCAACAGCGCCGTGCGCACGATGCGGGCGAGAACGGCCGGGACGCGGGTTCTGGACATGCCCTCAGTCTCGCGCCGGCCCCTCGGCCTCCACGAGGCCGGCGCCCGACCGTGGAGGGATCAGCTCCACACCCAGGCCAGTGCCGACGCGGCACGCCCGGTGTCACCCCACTGACCACTGCCGAGCTGCAGCACCCGACCGCCGACGACGCCGCGCAGCGCCCCGCCGGCGGGGTCGCCGACGAGGTCGGTGACGACGCCCCCGCCGGTCGTGCGCTGGGCGCGTCCGCTCAGCGCGGGGATGACCACCGTGCCGCCGTCGGCGTCCGAGGCAGCCGCGACCTGGTCGTCCCCCTGCCAGGCGAGCCCGGTGAGCGTCCCGTCGATCCGGCCCAGATCCGTCGTCGCGCCGAGGCCCTGCGGTGTGCCGTCCGCGGCGCGCACGATCCCCGCCGCGTGCAGCGTCGCCCCGGTGCCATCCGGCTGGGCCCAGGCCACCCGGGCGCCGTCGACCGACACCGCGGCGGCGAGCACGCCGGCCGACAGCGCGAGCGTCGCGTGCGACCCGTCGCCCGCCAGCCAGGTCAGCGCCCCGTCGACGATCCCCCAGGCCCGCCCGGTGCGATCGAGCGTCACCGGCCCCTGGAGCCGGCCGGCCAGCAGGTGGGCCGCCCCTGACCCGCCGGCGACGAGCAGCCCGTCCCCGGTGCCGGCGGCGAGACGCCCGGAGACGACCGCGATCGACCCGACCTGCCGGCCCTGCAGCGTCCGCAGCGCGTCGGTCAGCCCGCTGTCGCCGCTGCGGTCCATCCAGCTCTGCTCGTCGACGATCCGGGCCCCGTCATCGTCGACGACCGCCATCCGCCCGTCCGAGACCGACGGGAAGTCGAGCTCCTCGGTCGACCGTGTGGACGCGTCCAGCCGCAGGCTGTTGACCGTCACCTCGATCCGCCCGACGCCGTCGATCTGGTCGAGGGAGCGCTCGAGCAGCGTCTTGAAGTCACGCTGGCCGTCATCAGACAGCGAGGGGTAGTCGCCGGTGAGCGACACGGTCGCCGTGCCACCGCTGATGGCGACCGAGTCCACGGTCAGATGCAGGTCGGCCGTGGGCAGCGGGCGCGTCCCGGAGCGAACAGGGTCGACAGCCCCGGCGAGGAACGCGCGCGCCACCCGTGTGGCCATCTGGTCGCCCGACTGGAACCAGCGCACGTCCGGCACGAGCGTCTCCCCATCCGGGGAGAGATAGGCCAGCCGGATCGCCCTGAAGGTGAGCTCGAAGCTCGACCGGGTGATCGTCACGCCGTCCGGCGCCCGGGCGATCCGCCACTGGCCGTCCTCCTGCACCAGGCGATACTCCTGCCGCACCGGGCCGGACCCGTCATGGTAGACGCCCGCGGCGTCGACCGTGCCGTCCCCCTCCCCCGAGGCCGTCACCGCGCCGGGGTCGGTCACGTCGACGCCGGGCAGACCGGTGAGGATCTGCACGCCCGCATCCGGCTGCCACTCGGGGGCGAACGACTCGGTGAGGTACTCCCGGGCCACCTCGTGGGAGCCACGCGTGTCCGCCGAGGCCAGCAGGAACCCGTTGACAATGTCGGCCGGGCTCGCCCCGTCCGCGGGGCCCGACGCGTTGACGACGTAGCCGCCCGTGTCGTCCCCCTGCGTCGTGTCCACACGATGCGTCTCGCCGGACTCGGGCAGGCGCAGGCAGCCGGCGAGCGCCAACGCCGCGGTCGCGAGCAGGGCGACCAGGGCGAGCGCATGACGCGTCGACCTCGCGATCCCGGTCATCGTCGTCTCCCCTCGATCGGCTCGGCCAGCGGATCTGCCGCCGCGCCGGCGGCGTCGAGCGGCAGCAGGATCGTGAACGTCGCGCCGTGCCCCTGCCGCGAGGCCGCGATCACCGTCCCACCGTGCAGCCGCACGTCCTCGCGC
Organism: Pseudoclavibacter caeni; assembly: GCF_008831125.1. Classification (GTDB taxonomy): domain Bacteria; phylum Actinomycetota; class Actinomycetes; order Actinomycetales; family Microbacteriaceae; genus Pseudoclavibacter_A; species Pseudoclavibacter_A caeni. The sequence goes on from NZ_WBKA01000004.1 coordinate 83,494, forward strand.
GTGATCGACAGGCCGAGCCCGGTGCCGCCGAGTGTGCGCTGGCGGGAAGCGTCCGCACGCCAGAAGCGGTCGAACACGTGGCCCAGATCCTCCGGGGCGATGCCGGGACCGGCGTCGGTCACCCGGATGCGGGCCAGCCGCCCGCCTCCCCCGGCGTCACCCCCGGGCTCGGCCGACACGTCCGCCGCCGCGCCCCCGGGGTCCGCCGCGGCCGGCGCGAGGAGCTCCCCAGCCGGTCGCGCCCCGACGTCCCCGGCCGCGACCGTGTCGACACGCACCGCGATCGGATGCCCCGCCCCATGCTCCAGCGCATTGGAGAGCAGGTTGCGCACCGCACGGGTGATCCGGCCGGTGTCGACCTGCACGTCGATGACCGCGGGGTCGGCGGTCACCGTGATCGGGGCCCGGCGCTCGCGGGCGATCGGCTCGCAGTCGAGCGCGACCTGCCGCACCAGGGCGACGAGATCCACACACGTCAGCGAGAGGGTCACCGCGCCGGCGTCGATGCGACTCGTCTCGAGCAGGTCGGCCAGCAGCCGCTCGAAGCGCTCGACCTGGCCGAGCAGGATCTCGGCGGAGCGTCGCCCCGGCTCCGCGAGCTCGTCGCGCTGCCCGTTGACGACCTCGGCCGCCAGCCGGATCGTGGTGATCGGGGTGCGCAGCTCGTGGGAGACGTCGGAGACGAACCGGCGCTGCAGCGTCGACAGCCGACGCAGCTCCGTGATCTGCCGCTCCAGGGAGTCCGCCATCCGGTTGAACGAGCGGCCGAGCCGCACCGCCTCGTCCGCGCCGGTCGTCGGCAGCCGCTGGCCGAGATCTCCCTCGGCCAGCCGGGTCGACACGGCGACGGTGCGCCGGATCGGCCGCAGAATCGCCGTGGCGGAGAGGACGGTGATGCCCACGCTGGAGAGCACGAGCAGGCCGGCGGCGAGTGCGAGCATCCACTGGACGAACTCGAGGGTGTGCTGCTCGGGGGCGAGCGTGTGCTCGATGTAGATCTCCTGCTGGCCGGAGAGCGGCATCGTGAACACGCCGCCCACGATCACGGCCGGCTGACCATCCCCGCCGCGCACCGACTGCCAGAAGACCGCCTCGGGCGCGGCGGCCACCTGGTCGCGCAGCTGCTGCGGGATGCTCTGCACGTCGAGCGACGCGCTGATCAGGTCGGGGCTGCTGATCACCGCGTTCTCGCCCTCCGTGTGCAGCAGGGCGACCTGCTGGGAGCCGGAGAGCGACTCGGCACTGCGCAGCATCGACGCCTTGAGCGTCTGCAGCCCCTGCTCGTCCGGGGCGGTCGACGCGAGCCCCATCGACCGGATCTGCTCGATCGCGGTGCTGCTCAGGCCGACGACGGTGTCCGACCGCGAGCGGAACAGCTCCGACGAGATGCGCAGCGAGACGAGTCCGAAGACGATCACGCTCGTGACCGTGCTCAGCACGAGGGAGAGCACCATCGCGCGCGCGACGAGGGAACGGCGCAGCCAGCGCATCACCCCGTCGAGCGCCGGCACCCGCGGCAGCCGCCTCACCGCTCGCCCGCCGTGTAGCCCACGCCGCGCACGGTGCGCACGAGCCGGGGATGCTCGGGGTCGTCCTCGATCTTCGCGCGCAGCCGCTGCACGTGCACGTTCACGAGCCGGGTGTCGGCCTTGTAGTGGTACCCCCACACCCGCTCGAGCAGCTCGTCGCGGGTGAACACGACGCCGGGGTCGGCGCTGAGGGTCGCCAGCAGGTCGAACTCGATCGGGGTGAGCGACACGGGTCGGCCGCCCTTGGTGACGGTGTGCGCCGCCGTGTCGATCTCCAGATCGCCGAGCCGCCGCACCGCGGCCACCGCGGGCGGCAGCCGGCGCAGCCGTGCCTCGACCCGAGCGACGAGCTCCTGCGGGGCGAACGGCTTGGCGATGTAGTCATCCGCGCCGGCCGCCAGCCCGGCCACGACGTCCGTGGTGTCGGAGCGGGCGGTGAGCATCACGATCGGCACCTCGGAGCGGGCGCGGATGCGCCGGGCGACCTCGACGCCGTCGAAACCGGGCAGCATCACGTCGAGCAGCACGAGATCGGGGGCCGTGGCCTCGAACGCGGTGACGGCGCTCGGCCCGTCCTGGGCGGTGGTGACCGTCCAGTCGTGCCCGGAGAGGATGATCTCGATCATCTCCAGCAGGTCGCGGTCGTCGTCGACGGCGAGGATGCGATGTCCCATCCTCCTGAGCTCCTCTCCCCTGCGCGCCGCGCAGGCTCACGTGCCGGCCCGGTCGCCTCGGTCAGTACCGGTAGTGCTCCGGCTTGTACGGCCCCTCGACGGGCACGTCGAGGTAGTCGGCCTGCGCCGAGGTGAGCTCGGTCAGCCGCACGCCGAGCGCGTCCAGATGCAGGCGGGCGACGAGCTCGTCGAGCGTCTTCGGCAGCCGGTGCACGCCGACGGCGTGGCGGTCGGGGGCGGCGAACAGCTCCATCTGCGCGAGCACCTGGTTCGTGAACGAGGTGCTCATCACGAAGCTGGGGTGGCCGGTCGCGTTGCCCAGATTCAGCAGCCGCCCCTCGCTCAGCACGAGGACGCTGCGGCCGTTCGGCAGCCGCCACTCGTCGACCTGCGGCTTGATGCGCACGCGCTCCGCCCCGGGCAGCGCCTCGAGCGCGGCCATGTCGATCTCGTTGTCGAAGTGACCGATGTTGCCGACGATCGCGTGGTCCTTGAGCGCGAGCAGCACGGGCACGGTGACGACGTCGCGGTCGCCGGTGGCGGTGATGAGGATGTCGACCTCGCCGGCGACGTCCTCGAGCCGGGCGACCTGGAAGCCGTCCATCGCCGCCTGCAGCGCGCAGATGGGGTCGATCTCGGAGACGATGACCCGGGCACCCTGGCCGCGCAGCGCCTCCGCGGCACCCTTGCCGACGTCGCCGTAGCCGCACACGAACGCGACCTTGCCGCCGATGAGCACGTCCGTGCCACGGTCGAGGCCGTCGGGCAGGGAGTGCCGGATGCCGTAGCGGTTGTCGAACTTGCTCTTCGTGACCGAGTCGTTGACGTCGATGACCGGCCAGCGCAGCCGCCCGATCCGGTCGAGATGGGCGAGCCGGTGGACGCCGGTGGTCGTCTCCTCGGAGGTGCCGATGATGCCGGCGGCCGCGCCGGTGAACCAGCCGGGCCGGTCGGCGAGGATCCGGTCGATCTCGGCCCACAGGGCCTGCTCCTCGACACCGGGGCGCTCGGGGCGGCCGGCGTCCTCCGGGACCTGCTCGGCCCGGGCGCCGAGGTGCAGGAAGGCGGTGGCGTCGGCGCCGTCGTCGAGGATCAGGTTCGGCCCGATCCAGTCGGCGCCCGCCCGGGCCGCCTCACCGGACCAGTCGAAGGCGCGGCCGAGCAGCCGCCAGTACTCGTCGACGGTCTCGCCCTTCCAGGCGAAGACGGGGACGCCGCAGGGGTCATCCGGGGTGCCGTCGGGGCCGACGACGACCGCGGCGGCGGCCTCGTCCTGCGTGGAGAAGATGTTGCACGAGCTCCAGCGCACCTGCGCGCCGAGCGCGACGAGCGTCTCGATGAGCACAGCAGTCTGCACCGTCATGTGCAGCGACCCGGTGATCCGCGCCCCCTGCAGCGGCCGTTCGGCGGCATGCCGGCGCCGCAGCGCCATCAGCCCCGGCATCTCGTGCTCGGCGAGGCGGATCTGATGGCGGCCGGCCTCGGCGAGGCCGAGATCGCGCACCTGGTGATCGATGGGTGCCGCGGGATGGGTCATGGGCGTCGTGCTCCTCGGATGGGGTCTCGGGTCGCCTCCACTGTAGCCGCTCGACGCCGCGCCCCGACCCCGCCGGCCCCGGGTAGGATGCCGGCATGGCCTTCCCCTCCCGCTCCGGGCACCGTTCCCGCCACCGCCGGCTGCGCAGCCGCGTCGGCGGGCCGTGGCTGCCCGCGCTGGACTCCCGCCGCGACCGGATCACTGACCAGGTGGCGCGCGCGACGGCCTGGGTGCGCGGACGCTGGGCGCCGGAGCTCGACGACGTGACGGTGCTGCTGAGCGACATGCCCCGTGAGCCGGGCGACGGCCACGATCCCCGCTGGAGCGTGCTGCCCGAGCGACGCGTCGTCGTGCTGCACCGGCTGCCGCTCACCTACGGGTTCGAGGTGGAGGACGCCGACGAGACGGAGCGGCAGGCGACCGTCGAGCACTGCGTGTTCGCGGCCTTCGCCGAGCTCACCGGCCGTCAGCCCTGGGAGATGTCCGGCGACGACCGCTGACCCCGCGGCGGCCTGACCGTCAGCGAGCGAGCACGTCGACCGCGCCGCCCTGCTGGACGCTCTCGAGCGCCGTGGCCGCGATGCCGCCGCCCCGCGTGGTCGTCAGCGCCACCCGCACCGGGTCGTCCGCGGTCAGGACGACCACCTGCCGGGCCGAGACCGGCAGGCTCGCCAGCCCCGCGTCGTCCAGATCGAGCCGGCGCTCGGCCCCGTCGACCGTGACGGTCACCGATCCGCCCGCGGCCCCGGCGACCCGCAGCGTGGTCGCCTCCGCCCCGTCGGGCACGGCGACCCGCACCCGCGAGGTCGCCTCCGCGCTCTGCAGCCAGGTGAGGTCGCCGTCGTCCCGGCCGCCCGAGGTCACCCGCGCGGCCGCCACGACGGGCACGTCCGCGGTGATGTCGATGCGGTAGTCGCCGTCGGGCAGGTCGCCCAGCGGGGAGTCGACGACGGTGCCCGCGGCGAGCGGCACGGTCAGATCACGCTCGGCGGCCCCGCTGATGTGCACGGTGGCCGTCCCCCCGGCTTCCGGGGCGAGCAGGCGCAGCACCGGCTGGGTGTCCTCCCACCCCGCCTCGGTGGAGACCTGCGCCCGGGCCTCGGCGCCCTGCACGCTCATCCCGACGATCGTCTGCGACGTGGCCGGCCCGGCGCCGGGCCCCTGCACGTCGGCGCCGCCCGGGGTGAGCGTGCGCGTGGTCGTCTGCTGCAGGAACACCGCGACCGGGGCGCGCACCGCGGTGACGTGCACGAACAGCGCCTGGTCCGTGGTCGTCAGCGCCGACAGCGGGAGCACGCGCTCCCCGCCGGCGGGCACGGTCAGGTCCTCGGCGCCGGCGGCGAGCTGGCCCTGCCCCGTGTAGGCGGTGAGGGTCACGGTCGCCTCGAGGTCGCTGGGGTTGACGAGCCGGACACTCGTGGACCGGCCGGTCTGCTGCGCGCCGCCGCCGATCCACCGGTCGAAGCCGGGGCTCACGCAGCCGGTCAGCAGCGTCCCGCGCACCTGTCCGGCGTCCACCCGCTGGGCGCTCACGCCGGCGAGCCCGCCCTCGGCGTCCGCGTCGCCGGTGCGCACGATCGTCGCGTCGTCGAGCCCGCCCACGAACACCCCGTCGGCCGCGCCCTGCACCTGCCCGGCCTGCTGGCCGAGGCGCTGCACCGTCACTGTCGTCGCGGAGCTCGCCGCGAGGTCCCCGGCGCCGGTCGCCGTGCCGGCGTCCAGACTCGTCATCGAGCCGCCTGTGCGCAGCCCGGTCGCGCACACCCGCGTGCTCTCCACCGCGTCCGGCACCACCGAGCTGGCCGTGCGGCTGAGATCCGCCAGCACGCCCGGGTACCAGGCGGACACGGCCCAGCCGCCGGCGGCGAGCAGCACGACGGCGGCGATGGCCAGACCGGCGCGACCGATCCCGGCGAGCACCCGGCCGGCGGCGCGACCGCGGCCCCCGGCTGCGGCCCCGGGCTCCTGCGGCTCAGGCCGCGGCGTGAACTCCTCGGTCATGATCGATCATCCCCGTCCAGCAGTGTCAGCGCGGCCGATGCGCCCTCCCCGTCGCGATCACGCGCGATGGGCAGGGCGAGCAGACCGAAGAACAGCAGGGCGACCAGACCGAGCGCCGGCGCCCACCACACGCCGCCGGCGGCCTCGGCGGAGGCCGTCCGATCAGTGCGCCACAGCCGGCCGGCGTCGCTCGTGCCCGCCGGCTCCAGCGCGGCGTTCGCGTCGAGCACCGACACCGTGTCCTGCACGTCCACGGTGCTGTCCGCGCCGCGCAGCAGCACGAAGCGCACGCCCAGATCGGCCAGCGCCTCGTCCGGCTCGTAGCCGCTGAAGCTGACCAGATTGGCCACGACCGTCTCGGTCGCCTCCCGGCCCACGTCACGCGTGCGCGCCGCGTCGACCTGCCGGTGCCGGGCCTGCATCGTGCCGTAGAGCCGAGCCGGCACGACGGTCGCATCCAGCGACCCGTCGGCGTTCACCACGATGTCGAGCACGCGGGCTCCGGGCTCGGCACGCTCCTCGGCGGTGACGAGCGCGGGCGCGGCGGCGTCGACCGGGGCGACCGCCCCGTGGCCGAGCAGCGCGACCGCCCCGGGGACCGCGCCGACCGTGCCGACGGCGACGACGAGCACCGCGCTCAGCACCCGCCCGCCGTGCACCGCGCCGGACGTCGCGGACGCGGCGACGACCAGCCCGAGCGCGCCGAGATCGACGAGCCCGGTCACGTCAAGGGCGAGTCCTCCAGTGGCGCGCGAGGCCACCGGCACCGCCAGGACGGCCAGGGCCGCGACGGTGGCCGCGGCGAAGACCCCGACCCCGACGAGGGCGCGACGCCAGCGGGCGGAGAGCAGCCCGAGCAGGGCGAGGACCACGAGCAGCGCACCGGATCCGAGGGCGAGCAGCGTCGTCAGCGTCGGGCGGTCGGCGAGCGCCGGGACGAGCGTGCGCCAGAGGTCTCCGGTGACCCCGGGGAGCACCGCCTGCAGCACGTCGTCCGCGCCGCGCTGGCGCAGGCCGTCACCGACCACGAGCAGCCCCGCCCAGTCTCCGGTGACCGCCGCGTCGCGCACCGGCGCCACCCACAGCGCGACGCTCGGCAGCAGCATCGCCCACAGCGTCCGTCGCACCGGCGCCCGCCACACGGCCATGACGAGCGCGACGACGACCGCGAGCAGCCAGGCGACCGGCGAGCAGGCGGAGACGACCGCGAGCCACAGCCCGGTCGCCGCTGCCCGGCCGAGGCGGCGCTGCCGCCCCGCGTGCCGGTCGAGCACGCCGAGCAGTCCGCCGACCGCGAGCGGCAGGGTGAGGTGCAGGAGCACGGTGTCCACCGCGCCCTCGGCGAGCGCCTGGAGCAGCACCGGCTGCAGCGCCCACAGCAGGCCGCCGACGGTGCGCACCCGTGCGCTGCCGGTCAGCGTGCGCAGCGCGTGCCAGCCGGCCATGAAGGCCAGCGGCAGCGCGGTGAGCATGAGGATCACGACGATGCTCGAGGGATGCCAGAAGGTCAGGGTCGACAGGAGCGTCCAGACCATCGCCGTGGGATCGGTCGCGAGCGTCGCGTCCAGCGCGCCGATCCGGTGACCGGCGAACAGGTCGCCGATCGCCGCCCACCAGTCGTCGGGCAGCGGCCGGGCCTCGCCCCCGGAGACCGCGCCGACCGCGATCAGTCGCCACCACAGCAGCGCGTCGAGGCCCCACAGTGCGAGAGCGACCAGCGGCGCCTTCGTGGTCCAGAACGGCGCCGGGTCCTCGACCTCCTGGTCAGGCTCGGAGAACAGCGCCTCCTCGCGCTGCCCCGCGCGCAGTCGGCTCACGCTGCCGGCGGAGACCAGCAGCGGCTCGAGCGTCGACCACGGGGCGATCGTCGTGTCGCGGATGGCCCGACGATGCGCCCGCACGAGGCCGGCGTCGCCGAGGATGGACAGCGTCGCCGCCCACTCGCCGCCGATGAGCCCGGGACGTTTCTCGAACAGATGCGCCACGCTGCGCCCGAGCGCGAGCAGGGGGAGGAGCAGCCACAGCAGCATCGCCTGCCCGCGGGTGGCATAGCCGAGCCTGCGGTACAGCTGGGCCCAGCGCACATCCCGGTAACTCGGTCGACGGGTGCGCGCCTGCTGAGCGGTGCCCCGCTCGCTGAGTCGGCCATGCCGCACGCGCGCCCTCGGCACGGTGACCACACGGGCGCCGGCCAGCCGGGCGCGGACACCGAAGTCGAGGCCGTCGTCGCTGAACGCGAGCGACCGGTCGAGCCCGCCCAGCCGGCGCCACAGGCCGCCCTGCACGAGCATCCCCGCGGTGCCGACCGCGAGCACGTCGGACTGCGTGTCGAACTGCGCCTGGTCGAGCTCGCCCGCCGCGGGGCTGATCCGCTCGCCGCGCGGGGTCATGGTCAGGCCGAACTCATCGATCGTTTCGGGCTGGCCGGCCACCACGAGCTTCGGCCCCAGCACGAGCGCGCTGGGCGAGCGCTCCTGCTCGGCGACGAGCTCGGCGAGGGCGTCGGGCTCCGGCGAGCTGTCGTCGTGCAGCAGCCACAGCCAGTCGTCGGCGGCGAGGTCGGGCAGCACCGCGGTGACCGCGGCGTCCACGGCGGCGCCGAACGGGGTGTCCTCACCGGTGCGCACGAGATAGTCGACGCCGCCGGCGCGCGCGACCGCGACGGAGTCATCCGTGGAGGCCGTGTCGACGACGATGACCGGCACCGGCCGCGTCTGCCGACGCAGGCTGGCGAGGGTGTCGGCCAGCGCCCGGGCGCCGTTGTGGGCGACGACGACGGCGAAGACGCGAGCGCTCATCGACGACTGCCGCCCTCAGACGGCGCGGCGGCGCAGCTTCCGCCGCTCCCGCTCGCTGAGACCACCCCATATGCCGAATCGCTCATCATTCTCAAGAGCATACTCAAGGCACTGGGCGCGCACGGCGCAGGACTGGCAGATCCGCTTCGCGTCCCGGGTCGAGCCGCCCTTCTCCGGGAAGAAGGCCTCCGGATCGGTCTGGGCGCACAGGGCCTCGGCCTGCCAGTCGAACCCGTCCTCAGCAGCCTCCGGGGCCTCGAGGCCGGCCACGCCGCGCAGCACGGGGTCGTCGAACCAGTCGTCCGGGACGGCGGTCAGCCGGTTGTCTCGCATGCGCTGCCTCTCGTGCTCGCGAACAGGTCTCCGTGGGATCTCGCCGAACCGCGATCCACAGGCGCGGCCGACTCCATAATTACACTCGTGTGATTCCCCGGCGTCAAGTCGGCCCCGTCCCGACGCGTGGATGCCGCCGCGAGCGCCGCATCGGTATAGTTGTACTCCATGAGCACACTGGTCACCGGCGGAGCCGGATACATCGGCGCGCACGTCGTGCGCCTGCTGCAGGAGCGCGACGAGCGCGTGATCGTGGTCGACGATCTCTCCACCGGCGACGCCGACCGCGTCGGCGACGCCCGGCTCGAGCAGTTCGACATCGCCGCGCCCGACGCGCGCGACCGGCTGGCCGCGCTCATGCGCGACGAGCACGTGGAGGCCGTGATCCACTTCGCCGCCAAGAAGCAGGTGGGCGAGTCGATGGAGCGCCCGCTGTGGTACTACCGGCAGAACCTCGACGGGCTGAACAACGTGCTCGGCGCGATGGTCGACGCTGGCGTGCCCTCGGTCGTCTTCTCCTCCTCCGCCGCGGTGTACGGCGAGCCGGACGTGCCGGTCGTCACGGAGGACTATCACTGCCGCCCGATCAACCCGTACGGGCAGACGAAGTTCGCCGGCGAGTGGCTCATCGACGCGGCCGCCCGCGCCCACGGCCTCCGCGCGGCGAAGCTGCGCTACTTCAACGTCGCCGGCGCCGGGTGGGAAGACCTCGGCGACCCCGCGGTGCTGAACCTCGTGCCCATGGTGTTCGAGCGGATCACCCGCGGCGAGGCGCCGCTCATCTTCGGCGACGACTACCCGACCGCGGATGGCACCTGCGTGCGCGACTACATCCACGTCTACGACCTGGCCGACGCGCATCTGGCCGCGCTCGACCGACTGCACGAGGGCCCGCTCGAGGAGTCGACCCTCAACATCGGCACAGGAACCGGCTACAGCGTCCGGCAGGTCGTCAACGAGATCCTCCGAGTCACCGGCAGCGATCTCGTCCCCGAGGTGCGGGGACGTCGCGCGGGCGACCCGCCGCAGCTCATCGCCGACAGCTCGCGCGTCGGCCGCGTCCTCGGCTGGCACGCCTCGCACGACCTGGCCGACATCGTCACCAGCGCGTGGTCAGGCTGGTGCGTCCGGCATCCGGAGGCGCGCCGGGCCTGATCGCGGTCCTCCCCGCCCATCCGCCCGAGCCCACCTCTGAGGAGCAGTGCACATGACCCACCTGCGCGTGATCGTGGACAACCTCTTCGACACGGCGCCGACCGGCGTCACCCGGTACACCGCGGAGCTCGCCCGCGCGCTCGTGCGCACGGCCGACGCGGACGACCGCGTCACCGGCGTGATCGCATCCCACCCCGCGGAAAGCGTCGACCGGCTGCGGACCCAGCTGCCCACGCTGACCGACCTCGCCGCGCTGCCGGCGACCTCCGGCCAGCTCGCCCTCGCCTGGAACCTCGGCATCCCGCCGCGGATGCTCTCCGACGGCGCCACGCACTCGCCGACGATGCTCGCCCCACTGTTCTCGCACAACCGCCTGCTCGAGCCCGGGGTGCACACGGTCGTCACCCTGCACTCCACCGCCTTCTGGACGGCCCCGGAGCGGCTCTCCCGCCGCGCCCGCGCCCGGTTCGGGCGGATGCTCACCCTGGCGGAGCGACATGCGGACGCGGTGGTCGTCAGCCACCACGGCGTCGCCGACCTCCTCGACGAGCGCACCGATCTCGGCAACCGGGTGCACATCGTCCCGGTCGCCCCCACCCGACGACTGATCGCCAGCGAGCCCTTCGAGCCCCGGCTGCGCGCGCTGGGCCTGCCGGAGCGGTTCCTGCTCGCGTTCGCCTCGGAGACCGAGGCCGCCCTGCGGCTGGTCCTCTCCGCCCTGGCCCGCAGCAAGGTGACCGTCCCGCTGCTTCTCGTGGGGCGCCAGCAGCCCGGGCAGGTCCCCGCGTCCCGCCTGATCGCCGAGGCCGGGCTCGGCCCCGACCGCGTGCAGCTCGTCGGCGAGGTCGAGGACGACGTGCTCGCGCTGCTGAACACGGCGGCGCTCGGGCTCGTCTACTTCGGCGACGACGACTCGCTGGGCCTGCCGCTGCTGGACGCGATGGCCGCGCGCACGCCGATCATCTACCCCAGCACCGATGGCCTGCTCGAGATCACCGGCAACGCCGGCCTGAGCGTGGACGTCGACGGCCGGTCCGCGGTCGACGAGCTCGTCGACGCGCTGCGCGCCGTCACCGGTGACGAGGAGCGCGCCGCACGACTCGCCCAGGAGGGCGCGGACCGGGCCCGCTCGTTCGACTGGGACGACTCCGCCCGGACCGTCTGGGACATTCACCGGGCCCTGGCCTAGCCGCGACGCCTCACTCCCGGCGCCCGCACCCCGTCCCCGATGCCGTCGCACGCTCCGACGGCGCTACTCTTCCCCCTTCGAGCGGCTGATCACGTCCTCGACCGCCGCGTCCACCTCGGTCCAGTCGAGGTTGCTCTCGGCGAACTCGGGCGGGGTGAGCTCCAGTGTGTTGATCGTCTGCGTGCGCGTGCGGTTCGCGAGGGCGACGAGCGTGCCGACCGAGTCGCGGGGGATGTCAGTGTTGACGAACTCGGGGCTCGCCTCGGCGATCGCCTGGAACTTCGTCAGCAGGGTCGCGGGCGTGAACTGCTGGATCAGCGCCTCCTGGACCTGCCGCTGCCGCTTCATGCGATCCCAGTCGCTCGTCGTCTTGCGACTACGCGCGTACCACAGCGCGGTCTCGCCGTCCATGTGCTGCCAGCCGGCCTCGACCGACCCGTGGTAGACGTGGTGCTCGTCAGAGCCGTCGACGAAGTCCAGGTGCTCGGGCACGTCGATGTCGATGCCGCCCAGCGCGTCGACCATCTGTGCGAAACCGCTCATGTCGATGAGCACGTAGTACGACACCGTGAGTCCGGTGACGCCCGAGGCGATGTCCTTCATCGCCTGGATGCCCTGGGTGAAGCCGGTGTCGTCGTCGATGCCGGAGTACACGCTCCGGTTCACCTGCGACGCGTAGGTGTAGCCGCCGTTGGCCTTCCAGCTCTTCGGGTACACCCCGTGCAGCGGCGAGCTCGTGGGCAGCCGCACCGGGTGCATGTCACGGGGGATCCCGATGATCGCGGCCTGGCCGGTCTTCGCGTCGACGCTCACCACCGAGATCGAGTCCGGCCGCATGCCCTCGCGCCCGGCGCCGGCGTCGGCACCGAGGAGGACGAAGTTGTAGCGTCCGTCGACCGCCTCGAGGCGCCCGCTGCCGCCGAAGACGCCGCCGAGCGCGCTGCGGGCCGCGTTGAGGTCCATCACGCCCACGGCCGCCCCGGCCACCCCGGCGACGAGGGCGACGACGGTGACCAGCGAGATGGCCACCCGGGAGCGCACCCGCACCCGGCCCAGCCGGGCGGTGCGGAACGTGTCGACGACGAGGACGAGCCACAGCGCCGTCCAGGCCACCAGGACCGCCTCGATGCCGAGGAGTGCCCACGGGTCGAGCAGGACGGTGGCCGCGGCCGCCGTGTCGGCGCGCGCCCACAGCCACACGGCGACGACCGCGGCGATGCCGCCGAGCCACGCGATGAGCCCGATCCGGCCGAGCCGGCGGCGCCCGGTGAGCAGCTGCGGCAGCCCCGGCAGCACGAGGCCGAGCACGACGAGCCACCAGGCGCGCCGGCGCATGAGCGGCTCGTCGCGCTGGTCAGGGGTGCGCAGCGGGGTCTTGTAGCTCATGCGGTCAGGCGAGCCGGTCTCGCAGCCGCAGGTTCTTCTCGGCGACGAGCTCCTCCAGCTCCGCGGCGTACTCCCGCAGCGCCCGGCGCAGCACCGGGTCGCCGGCGCCGAGGATGCGCACGGCCAGCAGGCCCGCGTTGAACGCGTTGCCGATCGCGACAGTGGCGACCGGGATGCCCGCGGGCATCTGCACGATCGACAGCAGCGAGTCGAGCCCGTCGAGGCGCTTGAGCGGCACGGGGACGCCGATGACCGGCAGCTCGGTGACGGCGGCGAGCATGCCGGGCAGGTGGGCTGCGCCGCCGGCGCCGGCGATGATGGCCCGCAGCCCGCGCCCAGCGGCCTCGGAGCCGTACTCCATCAGCCGGCGGGGCGTGCGGTGCGCGGAGACGACCTCCACCTCGTGGGCGACGCCGAAGCGGTCGAGCGCCTCGACGGCCTTCGCCATCGTCGGCCAGTCGGAGTCCGATCCCATGACGACCCCCACCCGGGCGACGTCGCCGCCGGTGCCGGGCGTCGGGTCGGGGCGGGTGTCGGGATGCGATGCGGTGGTGAGGTCAGACATGTCACCCGAGCCTACACGGAGAGTCTGTCGACGACCTCGGAGCCGAGCAGTCGCGCCGCCTGACGGGCGCGGGCCCGCACCTGCGCCGGATCGTCGCCGCTGACGTTCACATGCCCGACCTTGCGCCCGGGGCGGTACGTCTTGCCGTACCAGTGCACCTTCGCCTCTGGCACCGCGGCGAGCGCCGCGCGCAGGTCAGACTCGTGCTCGACCCCGTCGTGGCCGCCGAGCACGTTGACCATGACGGTGCACGGGGCGATCGGGTCGGTCGCGCCGAGCGGCAGGTCGAGCACGGCGCGCAGGTGCTGCTCGAACTGGCCGGTGACCGTGCCGTCGACGTTCCAGTGCCCGGAGTTGTGCGGGCGCATCGCCAGCTCGTTGACGAGCACGCGGCCGTCCGGCGTCTCGAACAGCTCGACGGCGAGCACGCCGGTGACGTCGAGACGCTCGGCGAGCGTCATGGCGATGCGGGCGGCCTGCTCGGCGACCGCCGGCGTGGTGTCGGGCGCCGGGGCGATGACCTCCGCGCACACGCCGTCGACCTGCTCGGAGGCGACCAGCGGCCACAGCGCCGTCTGCCCGGAGGGGCGGCGGGCGATCTGCTGCGACAGCTCGCGGCGGAAGTCGACGGCCTCCTCGAGCAGCAGCTCCCCGCCCACGGCGGCGAGCACGTCGTCGGCGAGCCAGTCGGCGACCTGGTCGGCGGCGGTGACCAAGCGCACCCCGTGACCGTCGTAGCCACCCCGCGGCGTCTTCACGATCGCCCGGCCGCCGTGCGCGGCGAGGAACGCGGCCACGCCCGCGGCGTCGGACGCGGCGGCCCAGTCCGGCTGGCCGAGGCCGAGCTCGGCCACCCGCCGACGCATCACGAGCTTGTCCTGCGCGTGGCGGAGCGCCGCCGGGCCGGGTCGCACGGCCACGCCGTCGGCCTCGAGCCGGGCGAGCACCGTCTGGGGCACGTGCTCGTGATCGAAGGTGATCACGTCGACGTCCCGGGCGAACGCGAGCACCTGCTCGGCGTCGACGTGGTCGCCGACCACCGTCGTCACGAGCGACGCGGAGGCGCCCGCCGCCTCCGCGAAGACCCTGAGGTCGATGTCCAGCTCCACCGCCGCCGGCGTCATCATCCGCGCCAGCTGTCCGGCCCCGATCACTCCCACGCGCAACGTCATCGCTCGTGCACCCGCTCTCTTCTCGTCATCGTCCGTTCCTCTCCTCGGTCCGCTCACCGGACTCCGTCACCACGGCCCCGGGGCCCGCGAGCAGCGGGCGGCCGGCAGCCCGGGCGGCGCCGGCCAGCAGCGCCGTCTGCAGCAGCGTGGGGGCCGGCATCCGCGGCAGCCGCAGCGTGGTCGCGCCGGCGCGCACGTCGACGTGTCCACTGCCCCAGAACCGCTGCAGCACGCCGCGATGCACCGTCACCCCGGTGATCGCGGCGAGCGGCACCGCCTGCTCGCTGCGGCGGAGCACCCCTCGCCGCAGCGTCACGGCCCAGGCGTCCACGGTGCACACCGTCGTCCACCAGCGCAGCCAGGACACCGCGAGCAGCAGCACGGCGAACCCCACGAGCGCGACCAGCGCCGACCGGCCGGCCCCGCCGTCCGCGTTCCAGTGCTGCGGCACCAGCCAGGCCGCGGCCCACACGAGCGCCACCGGCCAGAACAGCCGCGCCGCGCGTGGCCGCAGCCGCACCGGCGCGCGCGGCGCGTCCTCCACGTCGTCCATGCCTCCGAGCCTAGCGATCCGCCGCGCGCACATGCGTCACGTCGCCGGCGGCGAGCTCGTGGACGTCGCCGGCGACGTCGCGCACCCGCAGCCGGCCGTCGCGGCACAGGCCGATCGCCGTGCCATACAGCGCGGCGCCGTCGGGCAGCTCGACCCGCACCGCGCGCCCGATCGTGTCGCAGGACGCGGCGACCGCGGCGGTCACCGCGGCGAGCCCGGCCGGGTCGGCGACCGCCCGCGTCCATAGTGCGTCGAGCTCGCCGAGCAGGGCCGCCAGCAGGCGGTCGGGGTCGGGGTCGCCGCCGGCGAGCGCAACCGAGGTCGCCCGTCCGGCGGGCAGTCCCGCAGCGGCGAGGTCGGCCTCGGTCTGGGCGAGGTTGATCCCGAAGCCGACGACGAGCGGCAGCGCGCCGTCGACCGGTCTGGCGGTCACGAGCCGGGCGAGGATGCCGGTGATCTTCGCCCCGGAGACGAGCAGGTCGTTGGGCCACTTGATCGTGGCCTCCACCCCGGCCGCGGCGAGCGCGCGCCGGCAGGCGAGGCCGCTGACCAGCGACGCCCAGGGCAACGCGGCGAGCCGATCGGCGGGCACCGCGAGCAGGGTCGAGACAGCCAGCGCCCGCCCGCGCGGGGTCGTCCAGCCACGGTCGAGCCGGCCGTGGCCGGCGCGCTGGTCAAGCGTGACGACCGTCGTCAGCGGACGCGGGGGACGCCCTGCGGCGACGCGGTCCCGCACGAGGCCGGCGAGCACGTCGTTGGTCGATCCCGTGTGATCCAGATCGACGAGCTCGGGGCAGATCCGGGCGGCCTCGGGGTAGGGCATGGCGGCATCCTACCGCGACCGCGCCGGCTGCCGGAATGCCACAAAGTCCCCGGGACGGGCTTGCACATCCGCTACAGGCCGCCGCCCGCACCCCGTCGATAGACTCGTCGACGATCGAGTGCGAGGAGACTCTGTGACAGCGAACGACTCCACGGGCGCCCAGCGGGCGCCGGAGACCACGGCCGGCCGCATCGACGACCTGATGGACCGTCGCCGCGAGGCGATCGAGGCACCCGAGGCCCAGGCCCGGGCGAAGCAGCACCGGCGCGGCAAGCAGTCTGCCCGGGAGCGGATCGACCAGCTGCTCGATCCCGGCTCGTTCGTCGAGCTGGACGCCTTCGTGCGTCATCGCACCCACGCGTTCGGCATGGCGGAGAAGCGCCCCTATGGCGACTCGGTCGTGGTGGGCACCGGCACGATCCACGGCCGCCGGGTCGCCGTCTACAGCCAGGACTTCACCGTCTTCGGCGGCTCGCTCGGCGAGGTCGCCGGCGAGAAGATCGTGCGGATCATGGAGCTGGCGCTCAAGACGGGCATCCCGATCATCGGCATCCTCGACTCGGGCGGTGCCCGCATCCAGGAGGGCGTGATCGCCCTGTCGAAGTACGGCGAGATCTTCCGCCTCAACACGAAGTCGAGCGGGGTCATCCCCCAGATCTCGATCGTGCTCGGCCCGGCCGCCGGCGGCGCCGTGTACTCCCCCGCCCTGACCGACTTCGTGATCATGGTCGACAAGACCAGCCACATGTTCGTCACCGGCCCGGACGTGATCAAGACGGTCACCGGCGAGGAGGTCTCCTTCGACGAGCTCGGCGGTGCCCGCACGCACAACAAGGTCTCCGGCGTCTCCCACTACCTGGCCCAGGACGAGGACGACGCGATCGACTACGCGCGCACCCTGCTGAGCTACCTGCCGGACAACAACCTCAACGACCCGCCCGTGTACGCCTCCAGCACGCAGCTGGAGATCACCGACGCCGACCGCCGGCTCGACCGGCTCGTGCCGGACTCGACCACCCAGCCGTATGACATGAAGACCGTCATCCGCACGGTCCTCGACGACGGCGAGTTCCTCGAGGTGCAGGCGCTGTTCGCGCCGAACATCGTCATCGGCTTCGGCCGCGTCGAGGGCCGCTCGGTCGGCGTGATCGCCAACCAGCCGGCCGCGATGGCGGGAACGCTCAACATCGACGCCGGGGAGAAGGCGGCCCGGTTCGTGCGCTTCTGCGACGCGTTCTCCATCCCGATCATCACCCTCGTGGACGTGCCCGGGTACCTGCCCGGCACCGACCAGGAGTGGTCCGGGGTCATCCGCCGCGGCGCGAAGCTGCTGTACGCCTACGCCGACGCGACGGTGCCGCTGATCACCGTGATCACCCGCAAGGCATACGGCGGGGCGTACATCGTGATGGGCTCGAAGTCGATGGGCGCCGACATCAACCTCGCCTGGCCGACCGCGGAGATCGCCGTGATGGGCGGCCAGGGCGCGGTCAACATCCTCTACCGCCACCAGCTGGCCGAGGCCGCCGAGCGGGGCGAGGACGTGGAGACGCTGCGCAGGCGGCTCGCCGACGAGTACACCTACAGCGTGGCCAGCCCGTTCCTCGCCGCCGAGCGCGGCGAGCTCGACGGGGTGATCGAGCCGGCGGCCACCCGCGTCGAGATCACCAGGGCTCTGCGGGTGCTGCGCACCAAGCGCGACAATCGCCCCGCCAAGAAGCACGGGAACATCCCGCTGTGACCGGCACGACGAGCGACCCCCGCGACACGGGTCGCCAGCCCGTCATCTCCCCGGCAGCCGCGGAGGCCGACGAGCTCGAGGCGCACCGCCCCGAGGAGTACCTCGCGCATCTCGAGGTGCGCGCCGGCAGCCCGACCCCGGAGGACCTCTCGGCGATCGCCGTGGCCCTCAGCGTGGCCGAGCGGGAGCGTCACCGCGAGCAGCGCCGCCGCGCCGAGCAGGTCCATGAGCCGGACCCCGCCTGGCGGGAGCGCGAGCGCGTCGCCCGGCGCGACCGGCAGCTGTACTAGCCGCCCCGGCCCTGGCCGGCAGGGCTGCAGCCAGCAACTCGACGCTCTGCCTGCCGTGCCACCCTCGAGCCGCCTCTCGCTCAGCGCCGCCGGTCGCCCTCCGGGGCGTCGTCGGCGTCCTCGTCGATCTCGATGACGGTGTACTCGCCGCCGTCGACCGGCTCGGCGGTGATCTCGGTGCGCGCCCGCCAGCTCCCGGCGAGGTCGTCGAGGGAGCGCCGCCCCGCCGTCATGAGCCGGGCGATCGCGATCCACAGGGTCACCACCAGCCCGATCACGAGCAGCACCGCCCGGGGCCAGTCCACCGCGCCGAACGTCGAGGCGACGATCACGAGGACGTCGACGACGAGGAACAGCGCGGCGTCCACGCCGTCGACCCGACCGCGCGGTCGCCCCGGGCGCACGAGCACCAGGACGAGCAGGGCGATGAGCGCCACGGCGAGGAACGGGGCGCCGAACGCGAGCACCACGACCTGCCAGCCCTCCGGCGCCTGCAGCCCGCCGCCGAAGAAGAACCACAGCGGCAGCACGACCGTCAACAGCGGCTGCGCGCGGAGCATGATGCGGCCGAGGCCGGCACTGAAGCGTCGAGCATCCATGCCCGCCAGCCTAGCGGCGCCCGGGGACGCGACCGGCCGCGTCCCCGGGCCGTCCGCTCACGGCGCAATCAGCGCACGAACGAGGCCACCGTCTCGAAGTGGTGGCTGTGCGGGAACAGGTCGAACGCGCGCAGGCGGTCGAGTCGCCACCCGGCGTCGACGAGCAGCCGGGCGTCCCGGACCAGCGCCACGGGATCGCAGGCGACATAGATCACCTGCGCGGGGGCGAGCCGCACGAGATCCGCGATCGCCCGACGGCCGGCGCCGGAGCGGGGCGGGTCGAGCACCACGAGCGAGCGGGCGTACATGCCCGCCGGGGCCTGCTGCGCCTCGCGGCGCAGGAACCGCTCGGCCGGCTCGCAGCGGGCATCGACCCGGCCGAGCGAGGCGGCGTTGCGGGCGGCTAGCTCGCTGGCGCGGGCGTCGGCCTCGACGGTGGTCACCGCGAGCCCGGCGCGGGCGAGCCACACGGCGAACAGCCCCACCCCACCGTAGAGGTCCAGGTGCGGGGCGTCGGCGTCGATGCGGTCGACGTCGACGAGCCCGGCGACCGTGTCGACGAGCGTGGCGGGCGCGTCCCGGTGCACCTGCCAGAACCCGGCCTCGTCGACGGCGAAGTCCACGCCGTGCACGCGGCGCAGGACGGTGCGGCCGCGCCCGCCGTCGACGATGACGCGGGCCCGGCCCGGGGCGTCGAACGGCGCGGCCTCGTCGATGACGAGCTGCACCCGCTCGTGCCCCGGCCAGGGGCGGCGGTGCGCGCCGAGCTCCTCGAGCTCGTCGACGGCCAGCGGCAGCCCGGCGACCGGGACGACCGTGTGGCTGCGGGCGGCATACGGCCCGCAGCGTCCCGCGTCGTCGACGTGCAGGGTCTCGCGGGTGCGCCAGCGGCGGCCCGGCCGGGCGGTGATGTCGAGACCGGGCCGGTCGGTCGCGTCCCGCCCCGCCTCGGCGCCCACCGGGGAGACGGCGAGGCGCCAGCCGGCGACCTCGGCGGCGTCGAACCGCCCGATGCGGGTCAGCGCGTCGGCGAGCACCGTCGCCTTGAGCTCGCGCTGCCGGGGCAGCGCGATGTGGCCGAAGTCGGCGCTGCCCGCCCGCTGTCCCGGGGCCCGGTCGATGCCGCCCTCGGGCAGCACGTGGGGGCGACGGTCCGGCGACGCCTCGAGCACCTCGAGGGCCACCGCGCGGGCGAAGCGCCGGCGCTCCTCGACGATGCGGGCGCGCACCCGCTCGCCCGGGATCGCGTCGGGGACGAAGACCACCCGACCCTCGTGGCGAGCGACGAACACGCCCTGGTGGGCGACGCCGGTAACATCGAGGTCGATCTCGCGGCCGTCGCCGCGATCGCTGATGGGAAGGTCTGGTTCATGCACGACACCGACTCTAGCCGCCCGGCCGCCGCCACTGTGCCGCTCGTGCTCGCCTCCACCTCGCCCGCGCGCCTCGCGACGCTGCGCGCCGCGGGGATCGAGCCGGAGCGGATCGCCAGTCACGTCGACGAGGACGCGGTCGGCCGCGCCCTGCCCGCGGGCGACCCCGCCACGCGCACGGCCCGGCTCGTGCAGGCGCTCGCCCGTGCGAAGGCCCGCGCGGTGCTCGCCGACGACGGCGCCCGGCGCACCGTCTCCGGCCGGCGGATGCGCGACATCGACGGCCTCGTGCTCGGCGGCGACTCGCTGTTCGAGCTCGACGGGGCGGCCCTCGGCAAGCCGCACACGCCCGAGGTCGCCCGCGAGCGCATCCGCCGCATGCGCGGGTGCACCGGGGCGCTGCACTCCGGTCACTGGCTCATCGCCTGGCGTGGCGGCCGCATCGTCGCCGAGGTGGGCGCCGTCGACCGTGCCGAGGTCGCCTTCGGCGACATCTCGGACGCCGAGATCGACGCGTACGTGGCCACCGGGGAGCCGCTGGAGGTGGCCGGCTCGTTCACCGTCGACGGGCTGGGGCAGGCGTTCATCACCGCGGTGTCGGGTGCGCCGAGCTGCGTGATCGGCCTCTCCGTGCCCGTGGTGCGACGGCTCGCCGGCGAGCTGGGCGTCGCCTGGCCCCGGCTCTGGAACCGCTGATCGGGTCCGCCCGACCTGCCCTGCCCGCGCGGCGGACATTGTGGGAGTGCGTGCAACCCCACCGCGGGTTTTTGTGGCGGGGTCACCACGGCCGCGCACGACGGCGCCCCTAGGGTGGAAAACTATGAGCACTGCGCCCCAGACCGTCACGCCCCGACGCATCACGAAGGTCCTCGTCGCCAACCGCGGCGAGATCGCCGTCCGGGTGATCCGGGCGGCGCGGGACGCGGGCATCGCCTCCGTGGCCGTGTACGCCGACCAGGACATCGACGCCGTGCACACCCGGCTCGCCGACGAGGCGTACGCGCTCGGCGGCGACAGCGCGGCCGACACCTACCTCTCCATCGAGAAGCTGCTGTCGGTGGCCCGCCGCGCCGGCGCCGACGCGGTGCACCCGGGCTACGGGTTCCTCTCCGAGAACGCCGACTTCGCCCAGGCCGTCATCGACGTGGGGCTGGTCTGGATCGGCCCCTCCCCGGCGGCGATCCGCGAGCTCGGCGACAAGGTCTCGGCACGACACATCGCCGAGCGGGTCGGCGCGCCGCTCGCCCCGGGCACGAGCGACCCGGTCGCCGGCGCGGACGAAGTGGTCGCCTTCGCCGAGCGGGTCGGCCTGCCCGTCGCGATCAAGGCGGCCTTCGGCGGCGGCGGCCGGGGCCTGAAGGTCGCGCACACGCTGGACGAGATCCCGACCCTCTACGACTCCGCGACCCGCGAGGCGATCGCCGCGTTCGGACGGGGCGAGTGCTTCGTGGAGAAGTTCCTGCAGCGTCCCCGGCACGTGGAGACCCAGTGCCTCGCCGACGCGCACGGCAACGTCGTCGTGGTGAGCACCCGCGACTGCTCGCTGCAGCGGCGCAACCAGAAGCTCGTCGAGGAGGCCCCCGCCCCCTTCCTCACCGACGACCAGCACGACCGGCTCGTGCGCGCCTCGAAGGCGATCCTGCGCGAGGCCGGCTACACGGGGGCGGGCACCTGCGAGTTCCTGATCGGTCAGGACGGCACGGTGTCGTTCCTCGAGGTCAACACCCGCCTGCAGGTCGAGCACCCGGTCTCCGAGCAGGTGACCGGCATCGACCTCGTGCGCGAGCAGTTCCGCATCGCCGAGGGCGGCGTGCTCGACTACCCCGACCCCGTGCCGGTCGGCCACGCCTTCGAGTTCCGCATCAACGGCGAGGATCCGGGCAACCACTTCCTGCCCGCGCCGGGGCGCATCGCCACCTACCACGAGTGCGGCGGGCCCGGCGTGCGCGTCGACTCCGGCGTGCAGGCCGGCGACGTCGTCTCCGGCGCGTTCGACTCGCTGCTGGCGAAGGTCATCATCACCGGCGCCGACCGGCAGCAGGCGCTCGAGCGCAGCCGGCGGGCGCTGGCCGAGTTCGAGATCACCGGGCTCGCCACCGCGCTGCCCTTCCACCGGGCGGTCGTCGACGAGCCGGACTTCGTCGCCGCCGACGGCGACCTGCGCGTGCACACCACGTGGATCGAGAACGACTTCGACAACCGCATCCCCGCCTGGAGCGGCACGCCGGACGCCGACGACTCCGTGTTCGCCGCGCGCAGCGCCGTCGTGCTCGAGGTCGACGGCCGCCGCATCGAGGTGACGGTGCCGGACGTGCTCGTCAAGGGCGACTGGGGCACGGCGAGCCGGCCCGCCCCGCGCCGCCGGGTGCATCCGCAGGACGTCGCCGGCAGCGGGTCGGGCACGGCCACCACCCCGATGCAGGCGAGCGTCGTCAAGGTCGCCGTGACCGAGGGCCAGCACGTGCTCGAGGGCGACCTGCTCGTCGTGCTCGAGGCGATGAAGATGGAGCAGCCGATCACCGCCGAGCGGGCCGGGATCGTCCGCGATCTCGACGCCCCGCTCGGCGAGACGGTGCCCGCCGGGCACGTGCTGCTGCGCGTCGCCGACGAGTGACGCGGGTCGTCACCGCCAGCCGACCCCCGGGGCGACGTCCTCGAGCACGCCGCGCAGCAGATGGACGTTGTACTCCACGCCCAGCGTGCTCGGCACGGTGAGCATGAGCGTGTCGGCCTCCGCGATCGCCTCGTCGTCGGCGAGCTGCTCGACGAGCCGGTCGGGCTCGTCGGCGTAGCTGCGCCCGAACCGGGCGACCGTGTGGTCGTCGATGAACCCGACGGTGTCCTGGCTGTCGTTGCGGTTGGCCCAGAGCCGGCGGTCCAGGTCGGTGGTGATCGGCATGATGCTGCGACTGACGGACACGCGGGGCTCCCACGCCCAGCCGGCCTCGCGCCACGCCGCCCGGAAGCGGCGGATCTGCTCGGCCTGCAGCACGTGCAGCGGCACGCCGGTGTCCTCGGTCAGCAGCGTCGAGCTCATCAGGTTCATGCCCTGAGCCGCCGTCCACTCGGCGGTGCGGCGGCTGCCGGCACCCCACCAGATCCGGCGGCGCAGCCCGGGCGTCTGCGGCTCCACGCCGAGCAGGCCACCCGGGTTCGGGAACATGGGGTGCGGGCTCGGCTCGGCGAACCGCTCCCCGTCGATCGCCGTGAGGAATCGTGCCGTGGCCTCCCGGGCCATCCGGGCGCCGTCGGGGTCGTCCGGCTCGGGCACGTGGCCGAAGTGCCGGAAGCCGTCGACGACCTGCTCAGGGGACCCCCGGCTCACGCCGAGCTGCAGGCGGCCGGCGGCGATCAGGTCGGCCGCTGCGGCATCCTCGGCCATGTGCCGGGGGTTCTCGTAGCGCATGTCGATCACGCCCGTGCCGATCTCGATGCGGGTCGTGGTGGCGCCGATCGCCGCGAGCAGCGGGAACGGGGAGCCGAGCTGCCGGGCGAAGTGGTGCACGCGGAAGAAGGCGCCGTCGACGCCGATCTCCTCGGCCGTCTGCGCGAGCTCGATCGACTGGCGCAGGGCGTCACCGCCAGTGCGCACGGGAGAGTACGGGGAGTCCTGCCAGTGGCCGAACGAGAGGAATGCGATCCGCTTCATGTGTCGCTGCAACCATTGCCGCGGCATGGGCATTCCCGGCGACACACCGTCGGAGACCGCCGCTGCCGAGCCGTCGTCAGGAACCGCATCCGAGCCCCGCACGCCCGCCCCCACCGCGACGTGCGGCCCGTGCCCCGACGAGGTCGACGGTGCCACCTGCCTGGGCGGCGCAGGCCCGCCGTCAGCCCTTCAGCATGTGCAGCGCTCGGGCCGCATCGGTGATCGCCCCGGTCAGCGACGGATAGACCGCGAACGCGTTGGCCACCTGGTCGACGGTCAGCCGCTGCTCGACGGCGAGCGCGAGCGGGAAGATGAGCTCGCTGGCCTTTGGCGCGACGACGACGCCGCCGATGACGGTGCCCGACTGCGTGCGCGCGAAGAGCTTCACGAAGCCGTCGGTGATGTTCTGCATCTTCGCCCGGGGGTTCTCCTCGAGCGGGTACTTGTAGATGACGCCCTGCGCGAGGCCCTCCTCGATCTGCGACTGCGTCCAGCCGACCGAGGCGATCTCCGGGGAGGTGAAGATGTTGGAGGCGACGTTGCGCAGTTTGATCGGCTGCGCGGCGTCCCCGAGCGCGTGGTAGACGGCCGTGCGTCCCTGCATGTTCGCCACGCTCGCCAGCGGGAAGAAGTCGGTGCAGTCACCGGCCGCGTAGATCTCTGGCACCGAGGTGCGCGCCACCCGGTTGACCTTGATGTGCCCGTTCGCCGTGGTCTGCACGCGCGCGCCCTCGAGGCCGAGCCCCGCGGTGTTCGGGATCGACCCGACGGCCATCAGGCAGTGGCTGCCGACGACGGTGGTGCCGTCGGAGAGGGTCACCACGACCTCGTCGCCCTCGCGCACGACGCTCTCGGCGCGCGACTTCGACAGCACGTGCATCCCCTCGCGCAGGAAGACCTCCTCGATCACCCGCGCGGCGTCCTCGTCCTGCCCGGGCAGCACCCGGTCGCGGCTCGAGATGAGCGTCACCTCGCTGCCGAGGTGGCGAAACGCGCTGGCGAACTCGGCGCCGGTGACGCCGGAGCCGACGACGATGAGGTGCTCGGGCAGCTGCTCCAAGTGGTACAGCTGGGTCCACGTGAGGATGCGCTCCCCGTCGGGCATGGCGCTGGGCAGCTTGCGCGGGTGGGCGCCGACGCTGACCACCGTGGTGTCGGCGTGGAACTCGGCGACCTCGCCGTTGCCGAGATCCGCGGCCACCGCGTGGTGGTTGAGCAGCCGGCCGGTGCCCTCGACGATGCGCACGCCCTGCTTCTCGAGCGTCGCGGCCATGTCGAGGCTCTGCTGGCGGGCGAGCTCGAGCAGTCGGCGGTTGACGGTGCCAAGATCGATGCGGTAGTCGGGGGTGATCACCTCGTCGGTGCCCGGGGCGAGGATCTCGACGCCGAGCCGCTGGGCGTTCGCCGCCTGCGTGGCCGCCTCGGCCACCGCGATGAGCGCCTTCGACGGGACGACGTCGGTGAGCACCGCGGAGCCGCCGACCCCGTTGCGCTCGATGAGCGTCACGTTCGCCCCGAGCTGGGCGCCCGTGAGCGCCGCCTCGTATCCGCCCGGACCGCCGCCGATGACCACCAGATCGTGCCTGTCACCGAACTCGTATGCCATCCGTGCTCTCCTTCGCGAGGCGTCTTCTATCGTTATCAGTATGGCAGCTTCCCCCGACTCCCTCGAACCGACCGCGAGCGCCCCGACCTCACCCGCCGCGGACGCCCCGGTACCCGTCCCCCGGACGCCCGACGCCCCGGCCACGCCCGCCCCGCCCGCGGCGGGCGCGACCGACGATGGGGCCGCGCTGGCCCGGGCCGCCGCCGACCGCATCCGCCGGGCTGCCGGCGTCGACCGCGTGGCCGCGGCCGTGGTGCTCGGCTCCGGCTGGGGCGCCGCCGCGTCGCGCCTCGGCGAGACGCTCGTCACCCTCGACGCCGGCGACGTGCCCGGCTTCCACGCCTCGGGCGTGCCCGGGCACGCGGGGACGCTCGCCGTCTCCCGCCTCGCCGACGGCCGCGTCCTGCTGCAGATCGCCGCCCGCACCCACCTGTATGAGGGGCGTGGCGTGGACGCCGTGGTGCACGGGGTGCGCACGGCGGCCGCGCTCGGCGCCCGCACGCTCGTGCTCACGAACGGCTGCGGCAGCACGACCCCCCGGCTGCGCCCCGGCACGCCGGTGCTCATCGCCGATCACATCAACCTCACAGGGATCTCGCCACTGTGCGGCCCCAGGTTCGTGTCGATGTCAGACGCCTACGCGCCCCGGCTGCGCGCGCTCGCCCGCGAGGTCCGCCCGGAGCTGCCCGAGGGCGTGTACGCGCAGTTCCGCGGCCCCCAGTACGAGACCCCCGCCGAGGTGCGCATGGCCCGCGCACTCGGCGCCGACCTGGTGGGCATGTCCACCGCGCTCGAGACCGTCGCGGCTCGCGCCCTGGGACTCGACGTCCTAGGCTTGTCGCTGGTGACCAACGCCGCCGCCGGCTGCGCGCCGGCCGAGGACGCGTCGGGCGAGGCCGCGCCGCTGAGTCACGCCGAGGTACTGGCCACCGGCCGGAACGCCGCGCCGATGCTGGCCGAACTGCTCGCCGACCTGATGGAGAAGATCGCATGACCGCTGAGAACACCGCGCCGAACGCCGCGAGCGAGGAGCTCGCCGCGCTCCTCGACCGAGCCCGCGCCTGGCGCGACCAGGACCCGGACCCGGTCACGTCCAAGCAGCTGGACCTCGCCGTCGAGGCCGCGACCGCCGGGGACGTCGACGCCGTCGCCGAACTGCACCGCGCGTTCGACCGCCGCATCGCCTTCGGCACCGCCGGCCTCCGCGGCGAGATGGGCCCGGGGCCCGCGCGGATGAACCGGGTGCTCGTCGCCCAGGCCGCCGCGGGGCTCGCCTCCTATCTCGTCGAGCACGCCGACGGGGCGCGCCCCACGCTCGTGATCGGCTATGACGGTCGCCACAACAGTGCGGTGTTCGCCCGCGACACCGCGGAGCTCGCCCAGGCCGCCGGCGTCGACGCGCTGCTGCTGCCCCGCGCGCTGCCGACCCCGGTGACCGCCTTCGTGCTGCGGCACCTCGACGCCTCGGCCGCCGTGATGGTCACCGCGAGCCACAACCCGGGCCGAGACAACGGCTACAAGGTGTACCTCGGCGGCATCGACGCCGGCTCGCAGATCATCAGCCCCGCCGACCGACTCATCGCCGCGCACATCGACCAGATCTCCCGCGACTTCACCGTCGACCAGCTGCCCCGCTCCCAGGCCTACCGGGTGCTCGGCGAGGACGTGATCGACGCGTACGTCGACCGCACGGCCCAGGCGGTGGCGGCCCGCGCGCCGCAGGTCGACCCCGCGGGGCTCACCTTCGTCTACACGGCCATGCACGGCGTGGGCTGGGAGGTCGCCCAGCGGCTGTTCGCCCGGCTGGGGCTGCCGGAGCCGGTGATCGTGCCCGAGCAGATCAGCCCCGACCCGGACTTCCCCACCACGCCGTTCCCGAACCCCGAGGAGCCCGGCGCGATGGATCTCGCCTTCGCCCGGGCCCGGGAGGTGCACGCCGATCTGGTCATCGCCAACGACCCGGACGCCGACCGGCTCGCCGTCGGCATCCCGGACGCGACGAGCGAGGCCGGGTGGCGCCGCCTGACCGGCAACGAGGTGGGCTGGCTGCTCGGCGAGCTCATCGCCGCCGGACACACCCCGGGCGAGCCCGGGGCGATCGCGAACTCGCTCGTCTCCAGCCCGCTCATCGGCCACATCGCCGAGGCCCACGGCGTCACCCACGTCGAGACCCTCACCGGCTTCAAGTACGTCAACCGCGTGCCCGACCTCATCTTCGGCTACGAGGAGGCGCTCGGCTACCTGGTCGACCCGGAGCTCGTGCGCGACAAGGACGGCGTCTCCGCCGCGGGGCTGTTCCTGCTGCTGGCCGCCCGACTGCGCGGCGAGGGCCGCACGGTCGCCGACGCGCTGGACGACATCGCCACCCGCTACGGTGCCGCGGCGAGCGACCAGGTCGCGATCCGCGTGGCCGACGTGGCGACGATCGCGCAGGCGACCGCCGAGCTGCGCGCGCACCCGCTCACCGAGATCGCGGGCGTCGCCGTGACCGCGTCGGACGACCTCGCCGAGGGCATCGACGGGCTGCCCCCGGCGGACATCCTCCGCTACCGGCTCGCCGACGGCTCGCGCGTGATCGTGCGCCCCTCCGGCACCGAGCCGAAGCTGAAGATCTACCTCGACGTCGCCACCGACGACGCCGACCCCGCCCGCGCCCGCGAGCGCAACGCCGGTCGGCTCGCCGCCCTGGCCGCCTGGTGGCGGGAGCGGATGCGGCTCGACTGACGTCGCCGGCACGGCACGGACCGTCCGGCGGCGTGTGCCCGCGCCCCGCCGGACGCCGCCGGTGTTCCTCAGCCCTGTCGCGCCCGGTCGAACCCAGCGAGCACGCGATCGGCGAGCTCCTGCCGCTCGGGGGCGGGGAGGAACGCGCCTTCGACCGCGTTGAGGGCGAGCACCGCGAGATCGTCGACCCCGTAGTCGAAGGCTTCGGCGACCCGGGCCCACTCCTCGGAGAGGGTCGTGCCCGACTGCAGCCGGTTGTCGACGTTGACGGTCACGGGGAAGTCCAGCTGGTAGAACAGGTCGAGCGGGTGGTCGGTCAGATCGCCGGTGAGGGCGCCGGTCTGCAGATTCGACGACGGACACATCTCGAGCACGATCCCCCGGTCGCGCACCCAGCCGGCGACGTCGCCGATCTCCGCGACCGTCGTGCCATCGGCGTCCTCGACCAGGTCGACGTCCTCGGTGAGCCGGGTGCCGTGCCCGAGCCGCAGGGCTCGGCCGTCGACGAGCGCCGAGACGATCGAGTCGAGGCCGTCCGCCTCGCCCGCATGCAGCGTGACCGGCATGAACTCGGCGGCGAGCAGGTCGAGGGCCGCTCGATGGTCCGAGGGAGGGAACCCGAGCTCGGGGCCGGCCAGATCGAAGCCGACCACGCCGTCCTCACGATGCCGCAGCGCCAGCTCGGCGATGTCAAGGGAGCGGTCGTTCTGCCGCAGCGCGGTGAGCAGCTGCACGGCCTCGATCCGCGCCCCGAAGGCGGTCGCCGCGCGCATGCCCTGCTCGAGCCCGCTGGCCACCGCCTCGACCGCCTCGTCGAGGGAGAGCCCCTGGGCCAGGTGCTGCTCCGGCGCCCAGCGCGCCTCGACGTACACGACGCCGTCGTCGACCGAGTCCTCGACGAACTCGCGGGCGACCCGCTCGAGCGCCTCGGCGGTCTGCATCACCGCGACGGTCTGGTCGAAGGTCTTCAGATAGGTCGGCAGGTCGCCGGAGCCGGCGGACGCCACGAACCACTCCCCGAGCGCCTCCGGCTCGTCGCGCGGGGTCTCCAGACCGGCCTCGTCGGCGAGCTCGAGGATCGTCTCCGGGCGCAGCCCGCCGTCGAGGTGGTCGTGCAGGCTCACCTTGGGCAGCGTGACGAGGTCGACGCCCTCCAGAGTGAGATCGAGATCGTCGTCAGGCGCCGCGGCGCCGGTCATCTGGTCGCTCATGGGGCCATGCTAGCCGAGCGGCGGGGTCACAGCAGGTCCTCGTTGCCGGTCTGCCGCACCATGTTCACCATCTCCTTGACCCGCTGCGCGTGCGCGCCGGTGGTGATCATCAGCACGTCGTCGGTGTCCACCACGACCAGATCCTCGACGCCGATGATCGCGATCAGCCGGTCGGTCTCGCTGACGAGCACGCCGGTGCTCGACTCGGAGAGCACGCTCGCCTCTCCGAGGATCGCGAGGTTGCCGGGATTGCGCTTGCGCACCTGGCGGGCAACCGCGGCGAAGTCACCCACGTCGTCCCAGTCGAAGGTGCCGGGGATCACGGCCACGTCCCCCTCGGCGGCGACCGGCTCGGCGATCGCGTAGTCGATCGCGACCTTCTTGAGCGTCGGCCACACCCGCGCGCGCTCCGCGTCGCGCTCGTCGGTCCCCCACGCGTCGGCGATCCGGGCGATGCCGGCGGCGAGCTCCGGCTCCTGACGCTCCAGCCAGCCGAGCAGGTCGGCGGCCCGGGCGACGAACATGCCCGCGTTCCACAGGTACTCGCCGCTGTCGACGTAGCGGCGTGCGACCGCGGCCTTCGGCTTCTCCACGAACGCGGTGACGGCCCGCGCCCGGGCCGGCAGCCCCGCGGCGCCGGCGGGGTCGAGCGGCTCGCCGACGTGGATGTAGCCGAACCCGGTCGCCGGCGACGTCGGGGTGATGCCGATGGTCACCAGCCGCCCCGTGGCGGCCACGGCGACCGCGTCGCGCACGACGGCGCGGAACTCAGGCTCGTCGCCGATGAAGTGGTCGGCCGGGAAGGAGGCCACGATCGCCTCCGGGTCACGGCGGACGATGAGCGCCGCGGCGAGGCAGATGGCCGCGGTGGAGTCGCGTGGCTCGCTCTCGAGCACGAGGTTGCGCTCCGGCAGCTCAGGCAGCTGCGCCATGACCCCCGCGCGGTGCGCCTCGCCGGTGACGACGATGATGCGGTCCTCACCTGTCAGCGGCACGATCCGCTCCCAGGTGGAGCGGATCAGGGAGCGGCCGGCGCCGGTCAGGTCGAGCAGGAACTTCGGCTCGCGCGCCCGCGAGAGCGGCCACAGCCGGGACCCCACCCCGCCGGCCGGGATGATCGCGTGGAGATGGGACAGCTGCTCTGGGGTCGCGGTGCGGGATGCCATGCGGTTCAGGCTATCAGCGATGCCGCGTCGTGGCCGGCTCCGCACCCCTGTCGGACGCCTGTCGGAGAACCCCCCGCGCGGCCGCGCCCCGGACCCCGCACATTAGGCATCCCTAAGTGATACCGCGCGAGAGGCGGGGGATACACTGACTGCAACACAGGAGACGTCGGCGGAGTCACGCGGCGTCATCAACCAAGGAGGGTTGTTCGTGGCAGCGAAAACAGCCGGCACTCTGTACCGCGGGCGCGAGGGCATGTGGTCCTGGGTGTTCCACCGCATCACCGGCGTGGCGATCTTCTTCTTCCTGCTGGTGCACATTCTCGACACCGCACTGATCCGGCTCTCGCCGGAGGCGTACAACGCGGTGATCGGCACCTACAAGAACCCGATCATGGGACTGGGTGAGACGGCGCTGGTCGCCGCGATCCTCTTCCACGCGCTCAACGGTCTGCGGGTCATCCTCATCGACTTCTGGTCGAAGGGCACCAAGTACCAGCGCGCGATGTTCTGGATCGTGATGTTCCTGTGGCTCGTGCTGTTCGCCGGGTTCGCCATCCAGCATCTGTCGAACGTATTCGGGCTGTAGGAAGGACAGAGAGATGACGGTCACCATCGAGAAGCCGAACCGCAAGAATCCGACCCGCTACACCCGCGCCCCGCACAAGCGCTCCAACCGCGAGAAGTTCGCGTGGCTGTTCATGCGCGGCTCCGGCGTGCTGCTGGTCGTGCTCATCTTCGGGCACCTCTACTTCAACCTCCTCACCGGCGAGGGCATCCACCAGATCGACTGGGGCTTCGTCGCCGGCAAGCTGTCGAGCCCGTTCTGGCAGGTCTGGGACGTGCTGATGCTGTGGCTCGCGCTGCTGCACGGCGCCAACGGCATGCGCACGGTCGTCAACGATTACGTCGAGCGTCAGGGCGTCGCCAAGGGCCTGCGCATCGCGATCTTCGCGACCGCCGGCGTGCTCATCATCCTGGGCACGTGGGTCGTGTTCGGGTTCGATCCCTGCAGCTACCCGGACGCCGGCTCGTTCGCCGAGATCTGCCGGGCCTGAGTCGGGCGCCAACCACTAGTCGAAGGTGATGAGAGACTGAAGAATGACTGAGACCAGCACGACGACCAACGGGTCGTACACCGTCCACCACCACGAGTACGACGTGGTGATCGTCGGCGCCGGCGGCGCCGGTATGCGCGCCGCCATCGAGGCGGCGCCGCACGCGCACACCGCGGTGATCAGCAAGCTCTACCCGACCCGCTCCCACACCGGTGCGGCGCAGGGCGGCATGGCCGCCGCCCTGTCCAACCTGGAGGAGGACTCCTGGGAGTGGCACACGTACGACACCGTCAAGGGCGGTGACTTCCTCGCCGATCAGGACGCCGTCGAGATCCTCACCAAAGAGGCCATCGACGCGGTGATCGACCTGGAGAACATGGGGCTGCCGTTCAACCGCACCGAGGACGGCCACATCGCCCAGCGTCGCTTCGGCGGCCACACCCGCGAGCACGGCAAGGCCCCGGTCCGCCGCTCCTGCTACGCCGCGGACCGCACCGGCCACATGATCCTCCAGACGCTGTACCAGAACTGCGTGAAGCACAAGGTCGAGTTCTTCAACGAGTACTACGCGCTGGACCTCGTGATGACCGATGTCGACGGCGAGCAGCGCCCCTCGGGCGTCGTCGCCTACGAGCTGGCGACCGGCGAGATCCACGTGTTCCACGCCAAATCGATCGTGTTCGCCACCGGCGGTTTCGGCAAGATGTTCAAGACGACGTCCAACGCGCACACGCTGACCGGCGACGGCGTCGGCATCATCTGGCGCAAGGGCCTGCCGCTGGAGGACATCGAGTTCTTCCAGTTCCACCCGACCGGCCTCGCCGGCCTCGGCATCCTCCTCACCGAGGGCGCCCGAGGCGAGGGCGCGATCCTGCGCAACTGCAACGGCGAGCGCTTCATGGAGCGCTACGCCCCGACGATCAAGGACCTCGCCCCGCGTGACATCGTGGCCCGCTCGATCGTCCAGGAGGTGCAGGAGGGCCGCGGCGCCGGACCGAACAAGGACTACGTCTACCTCGACTGCACCCATCTGGGCGCCGAGGTGCTCGAGACGAAGCTGCCGGACATCACCGAGTTCGCCCGCACATACCTGGGCGTCGACCCGGTGACGCAGCCGGTGCCCGTCTACCCCACCGCGCACTACGCGATGGGGGGCATCCCGACGAACAACAACGCCGAGGTGCTGCGCAACGCGAAGGACACCGTCCCCGGCCTGTACGCCGCCGGTGAGTGCGCCTGCGTCTCCGTGCACGGCGCGAACCGCCTCGGCACCAACTCACTGCTCGACATCAACGTCTTCGGCAAGCGCGCCGGCCGCCAGGCCGTGAAGTACGCGCGCACCAGCGAGTTCGTCCCGCTGCCGGAGGCTCCCGAGCAGGGTGTGATCGACATGCTCGAGCACGTGCGCAACAACACCGGCAGCGAGTCCATCGCGCAGATCCGCAAGGAGCTGCAGGAGACGATGG
Organism: Pseudoclavibacter caeni; assembly: GCF_008831125.1. GTDB lineage: Bacteria > Actinomycetota > Actinomycetes > Actinomycetales > Microbacteriaceae > Pseudoclavibacter_A > Pseudoclavibacter_A caeni. Next base: position 116,089 of record NZ_WBKA01000004.1, read on the forward strand.
ACACCAACGCGCAGGTGTTCCGCACCGAGGAGACCCTCCAGCAGGCGGCGAAGGACGTGCGCGCGCTGCGCCTGCGGTACAAGCATGCGAGCATCCACGACCACGGGCACCGGTTCAACACCGACCTGCTCGAGGCGGTCGAGCTGGGCTTCCTGCTCGATCTGGCCGAGGTGCTCATCACCGCGGCCCGCAACCGCAAGGAGAGCCGCGGCGGCCACATGCGCGACGACTACCCGAAGCGCGACGACGCCAAGTACCTCAAGCACACGATGGCCTACCTGACCGGCGACCCGATGAGCGGTGACCCCGGCGATCACATCACCCTGGGCTGGAAGCCCGTCGTGATCACCCGGTACGAGCCGAAAGAGAGGAAGTACTGATCATGTCGAGTGTCACCACCGACGATGTGATGTCCAAGGCGCACGCCGAGTCGTACGACGCCGCGGCCGCCGATCGCTCCAAGCACGCCCCGAGCGCCCATGACGCCTCGGTCAAGCCCTTCAGGGTCACCTTCATCATCCGCCGGTTCGACCCGGAGGTCGACGAGGAGCCGCACTGGGTCGACTACGACGTGGACATGTACGCCACCGACCGCGTGCTCGACGCGCTGTTCAAGATCAAGGCCGACCAGGACGGGTCGCTGACGTTCCGCCGCTCGTGCGCGCACGGCATCTGCGGGTCCGACGCGATGCGCATCAACGGGCGGAACCGCCTGGCCTGCAAGACGCTGATCAAGGATCTCGACATCGACAAGCCCGTCTACGTCGAGGCGATTAAGGGCCTGCCGCTCGAGAAGGACCTCATGGTCGACCTGGACCCGTTCTTCCAGGCGTACCGCGACGTCCAGCCGTTCCTGCAGGCGAACTCGGAGCCCCCGGAGGGCCGCGAGCGGCTGCAGTCGATCAAGGATCGAGCGATCTACGACGACACCACGAAGTGCATCCTGTGCGCCTGCTGCACGACGAGCTGCCCGGTGTTCTGGACCGACGGCCAGTACTTTGGCCCGGCGGCGATCGTCAACGCGCACCGGTTCATCTTCGACTCGCGCGACGACGCCTCGCAGGTGCGTCTCGACATCCTCAACGACAAGGAGGGCGTGTGGCGCTGCCGCACGACCTTCAACTGCACCGACGCCTGCCCGCGCGGCATCCAGGTCACCAAGGCAATCGCGGAGGTCAAGCAGGCGATCGTCCGCGGGCACCGCTGATCCCGCGACACGCGCGCGACGAGGGCGCGTCCGGCAGTCACCGCCAGGTGACTCGACCGGACGCGCCCTCGTCGCGTATGGTGCCAGCATGAGCGAGCGGCCGCGTCCCCTGCCCCTGCTGCGGGCCCTCGTCGGCTGGGCGATGCAGACCCGGCCGGCCCGGGCGCTGACGCTGTACCGCGGCAAGGGCGGCCCCGTGCTCGCCGCCGGCATGAGCTACAGCGCCCTGTTCGCCGCGTTCGCTGGCCTGTGGACGCTGTTCAGCGTCGTCGGCCTGCTGCTCGCCCGCGACCGCACCGTGTGGGACGCGCTCGTCGCCTACATCGCCGAGAGCGTCCCCGGCCTCGTCGACACCGGCGCCGGCGGCGCGATCACACCCGAGGCGCTCGACGGCGTGCCCGGCACGCTCTCCTGGACGGGCGCGATCGCCCTCGTCTCGCTGCTCGTCACCCTGTTCGGCTGGCTCGACGCGGCCCGCACCGGCGTGCGCGCCCTGTTCGGCCGGGACCCCCTGCCCGCCCAGCCCCTGCTCGGCCACCTGCGCGACCTCGCGGTGCTCGTTGGGTTCGGCGTGGTCGTCGTGCTGTCCGCGCTGCTCTCGGCGGCGAACAGCCGGCTCGGCACGCTCGTCGCCGCCTGGCTCGGCCTGGACGATCGCGGCCCCGTCGCCGACCTCCTCGTGCGCGCGGGCAGCGTCCTGCTCTCGGTCGCCCTCGACGCCCTGGTGCTCGTCATCATCTTCCGTGTGCTCGCACGCATCACGGTGCCGGTGCGACGGATGCTGCCCACGGTGCTCGGCGGCGCGGTCGCCACCACGGCGCTCAAGCTCGCCGGCGGCCTGCTCGTCGGGCGCACGGGGAACCCGCTGCTCGCCTCGTTCGTGACGATCGTGGGCCTGCTCGTCTGGTTCAATCTGCTCAGCCAGGTGACGCTCGTCACCGCGGCCTGGCTGGCGGTGTCGATCTCCGACCACGAGGATCCCCGGGACCTCGACCTGTGGGGGCACGCCCGGCTGCCGCAGGTGCTGCGCGACCCGGCGACCCCGCCCCGGGCGCTCCCGGTGCAGGTGCCCGACAGCGCCATCGAGACGGCGCCGCCCGATCCGGCGAGCCGGACGGCGGCGCCGGAGGTCGCGCCGGCCGACGCCTCCGCCAGTGGTCCCGCCGACGCCTCCGCCGACGACGCGGTCCATCCGACGTCGCCCGGAACAGCGGACGTCGTCACCCCGCCCGCGGAGGAGACGGCCGCCCCGGCGGCTCAGTCCTCGAGTCGGCGGGGCCGCGACGACACCGCGAGATAGCCGCTGAGGGCGCCGCCCGCGACGACCCCGAGGGCGAGCATCGGCGCCGTCCACCGGCGCAGCCTGGGCATGCCCTGCACGAGCGGGACCATCCCCTGCAGCACCGCCGCGGCGAGCATGCCGGCGACCATCCGATTGCCGAGCCGCTCGGCCCGGCCGACGAGCGGCTCGAGCTCGGTTACCGGGACCTGCACGCGCATCCCGTCGCTGGCGATCTGCTTGAGCAGCCGGCGCAGCATCGCCGGGCCCTCGACGCCGAGCCAGGCGGCGTCGACCCCGGCCCGGGCCGCCCGACGCGCGACGTGGCGCGGGTCGAGCCGGCGCTCGAGGATCTGCTGCGCGTACGGCTGGAACAGGGCGATCATGCTGAAGTCGGGGTCGAGCCGGCGGCCGAGCCCCTCCGCCTGGAAGACGAGCTTGGCGAGCAGGTCGAACGCGCCGGGCAGGCGCAGGTGGTGGCGGCGCATCAGCGCGAGCATCCGCCGGCCGACCCGGCTGACCTCCACCCGGGCCAGGGAGCTGCTGCGCACCGTGTCGAGCAGGTCGCCGAGCGACCGCTCGAGCGACTGCCGGTCCGGCGACTGCGACGACTCGGCGACCTCGAGCACCGCGTCAGTGAGCCGCTCGGCGTCACCGGCGACAAAGGCGAGGATCAGATCGTCGAGCTGCTCGGCCATCCCCTCGGTCACCCGGCCGACCATGCCGAAGTCGATGAGCGTGATCGACCCGTCATCCTGCACGAACAGGTTGCCCGGGTGCGGGTCGGCGTGGAAGAACCGGTGCACGACGACCATCTCGACCAGCGTCGTCGCAGCCAGTCGGGCGAGCCGCCGCCGGTCGACGCGGTGCCGGTCGAGCCCCTCGATGTCGTCGACGCGCAGCCCGCGCACCCGGTCGAGGGTGAGCACGGCGCCGGTGCTGAAGCGGGGGTGCACGCGGGGGATGTGGATGCGGGGCTCGTCGCGATACATGTCGGCGAAGCGGCGGGCGTTGGCCGCCTCCTTGCGGTAGTCGAGCTCGTCGAGGGTGGTGGCGGAGAACTGCTCGACGAACGGCAGCAGGCCGAGCTGGTGGGCCTTCGCCGAGCTGCGGTCGGCCTCCTCGACGAGGTGGCGCATCAGACGCAGGTCTGCCTTCACCTGGGCGACGGCGCCGGGGCGACGCACCTTCACGACGACCTCGTCGCCGCCCTTCATGCGCGCCGCGTGTGCCTGCCCGATCGACGCGCAGGCCAGGGGCTGCTCATCGAACCGGGCGAACAGCTCCTCCGGGGGGCGGCCGAGTTCGGCGACGATCGTGCGCCGGATCTCCTCGTACGGCGCCGGCGGGGTGTGATCCTGCAGCCGGGCCAGTGCTGCGGCGACCTCCGGCGGGACGAGGTCCTCGCGCGTCGACAGCAGCTGACCGAGCTTGATGTAGGTGGGGCCGAGCTCCTCCAGCGTGCTCGCGAGATCCTCACCGAGGCTGTGGACGCCACCCGGCTGCACCTTCGCGCGCACCTCGGCGAGCAGCCCGGAGTCGAGGCCGAGCAGATCGGCGATCCGGGTGAGGCCGTGGCGGGTCAGCGCGACGGCGACCCTCCGATAGCGGTCGAGATCCTCGTTGGGCATGGGCGCGTCCTCTCGTCGTGCGGCAGCGGCGTGGAGCATGCGCCGCACCCCCACCCTACGGCCGCCCGGGCGGCCACGCGCGGCGGACGCCGGGGCGGCGACGAACGCCGCACACCGGGTGTCCCGCAGGACACCTGCAGGGATGCGACGGAGTGCGAGCCTCTACAATCGGCGACATGAGCACCAGCGCCCCCGTCGTCCCCGACACCCTCGGCGAGCAGGTCATCGCCCCGCCGCCGACGGACGAGCAGCCCCGCCCCCGCCCCGGGGTGAACGCACAGGCGGCGCGCACCCGGTCGAGCGTCGAGATCACGCCGTCCAGCGACCTGCTGCGCGTGGCGACCGTGAACGTCAACGGCGTGCGCGCGGCCTTCCGCAAGGGCATCGGCGACTGGATCGAGCGGGCTCGCCCCGACGTGCTCGCGCTGCAGGAGGTGCGCGCCTCGGGCGAGCAGCTGCGGGCGCTGCTGCCCGGCTGGCACATCGCCGACGACGTCTGCTCGCAGAAGGGGCGGGCAGGGGTGGCCGTGGCCTCGCGCGTGCCGATCGCTGACCTGCGCACCGCGATCGGGCCGGATGACCTCGACGCGTCCGGCCGCTGGCTCGAGGTCGATCTCGAGGGGGTGCCGCTGACGGTCGTGAGCGCCTACGCGCACTCAGGCGAGGTCGGCACGCCGAAGCAGGTGGAGAAGTACCGCATGCTCGAGGCGATGAGCGCGCGGCTGGCCGGCCTGCGCGACGAGCGCGCGCAGGCCCTTCTCGTCGGCGACCTGAACGTGTGTCACACGCCCATCGACATCCGCAACTGGCGGGCGAACCTCAAGCGGGCCGGGTTCCTGCCGGAGGAGCGCGCCTGGCTCGACCACTGGTTCGGCGACCCCGACCGGGCGTACGCCCGCGTCGACGGGGCGCCGATCGGCCCGGGGCTCGGCTGGGTCGACCTCGGCCGGGCCGCGGCCGGGGAGCTGCCCGGCCCGTACACCTGGTGGTCGTGGCGGGGACAGGCCTTCGACAACGACGCCGGCTGGCGCATCGACTACCAGGCCGCCACCCCGCGGCTCGCCCGGCACGCCGTGCATTACTTCGTCGATCGCCCCGACACCTACGAGCATCGCTTCACCGACCACTGCCCCGTCGTGGTGGACTATGCGCTCTGAGCCACGCCCGCCGGCCGACGGCCCCGCGCCCGAGACGGCCGGGGACGCGACCCCCGGCGACCGCGGACGTGCTGCCCCGGCCCCGATCGCCCGCGAGCGCCTCGAGGACGCGATGCGCCGCGCGATCGTCCTCGCCCGGCGCGGCCCGCGCACCGGCGGCAACCCCCGAGTCGGCTGCGTGCTGCTCGCCCCGGACGGCACCACGCTGTCGGAGGGATGGCACCGGGGCGCCGGCACCCCGCACGCCGAGATCGACGCGCTCTCGCACCTGCCCGCCGGCGGCGCCCGCGGGGCGACCGCGGTGGTCACGCTCGAGCCCTGCAACCACTGGGGACGCACCGGTCCCTGCAGCCACGCGCTGGTGGACGCCGGCGTCGCCCGGGTCGTGTACGCGATCGACGACCCGGGCGGCGTGTCCGCTCACGGGGCCCGCTATCTCGTCGCGCACGGGGTCGCGGTGACCGCCGGGGTGCTCGCCGCGGAGGCGGAGGCACTCGACCATGAATGGCTCGTCGCGATGCGGCGCGGCCGGCCCTGGACGATCGCGAAGCTCGCGATGTCGCTCGATGGCCGCGGCGCGGCCGCCGACGGCAGCTCGCAGTGGATCACCTCCCCCGCCTCCCGGGCGCACGCGCACCGGATGCGGGCCGACGTCGACGGCATCCTCGTCGGCCTCGGCACCGTCCTCCAGGACGACCCGTCGCTCACCGCCCGGGACGAGCACGGCGCCCTGCTGCCCCATCAGCCCGTGCCCGTGGTGCTCGGGCATCCGGCGCAGGTGCCGGCGGATGCCCGGATCCGGCGAACGCATCCCGGCGGGGTGCTCACCGCGGACGTGCCGCGGGGGCTGTTCGCCTCGGCCGGCCGAGGCGGGACCGCCCAGCGCGAGGCGGGCGGGAGCGGAGCCACACGGCACGAAGCCGACCCGGCCGGCGCGGCGGATGCGGGCCAGCGGCGTCTGCGGGCCGTGCTCGCCCGCCTGTTCGCCCCGCCGCACGACATGCGGCTCGTGCTCGTCGAGGGCGGCCCGCGCACGACCACGGCGTTCCTCACCGCGGGCCTCGTCGACGAGGTGCACGCGTATCTGGCGCCCCGGCTGATCGGCGGCCCGCGCACCGTGGTCGGTGACATCGGCGTCACATCCATTGACGCCGCACGTGAACTGACTACGCTGGAGATCACGCGTCTGGGCCCGGACATCCTCTGGCGCGCCCGAGTGGAGGAGCAGTGACCGACGTGACCAGCACAGACGGCCCGGCCGCGGACGCCGCACGGCCCGACCGCGTCGAGTTCATCGTCGAGACCCGCATCCCCACCGAGCACGGCACGTTCCGCGTGCGCGGCTACCGGGATCTGGCCACCGGCGCCGATCACCTGGCCATCGTCTCGACCGCCCCGATCGGCGACCCCCCGCTCGTGCGCGTGCACTCGGAGTGCCTGACCGGCGAAGTGCTCGGATCGCTCAAGTGCGAGTGCGGCCCGCAGCTGCACGCGGCCCTCGACCGCATCGACGCCGACGGCGGCGTCGTCATCTACCTGCGCGGGCACGAGGGGCGCGGCATCGGCCTGCTCGAGAAGCTGCGCGCGTACCGACTGCAGGAGGACGGCCTCGACACCGTCGACGCCAACCGCGCCCTGGGGCACGCCGACGACGAGCGGGAGTACGGGGCCGCGGCCGCGGTCCTCGCCGATCTCGGCATCGACCGGGTGCGGCTGATGACGAACAATCCCCTCAAGCGCCAGGACCTGGAGCGGCATGGCATCGCCGTCACCGAGCTCGTGCCGATCGTGGTCGGCGAGAACGCCGCCAATCAGGCGTACCTCGAGACGAAGCGCGACCGGATGGGGCACCTGCTGCCGGCCGACCTCTGACGCGACGGGACGCGTCCGCAGCCAATGGCGCATCGCGGGGTCGGCGGCCGCCCGCAGATGCCCTCTGGGCGGCCGCCGACCCGTTGCCTGACGTCGCGGTTCGCGAACAGATGTCCACGAGATGCTTGCAGCGACATGCGAACGGCTCTACCATGGGCGTTTGTCGCGCCACAAGCGCGATTGCACAGTGACCGCACAGCCGAATCCGACCGCGCGGTCCGTCCCCACCTCTTCCGCGTCTCATGAGGATGCTCCGGGCGCCCGTGGCCGGTCCACGTCCGCTCTCCATCCCCTCACCAATCCGGAGCAAGCAATACATGTCCAGCACAGCAGCGGCGCCGAGCGGCGCCGCGTCGAGTCCGAAACCGGCGAATCCTACCTCTCGCGTGGTGCTCGCCAGCCTCATCGGCACGACCATCGAGTTCTACGACTTCTACGTCTACGCGACCGCCGCAGCGCTCGTCTTCCCGAAGCTCTTCTTCCCGACCGGCAACGACACCATCGCCCTGATCTCGTCGTTCGCCGTCTTCGGCGCGGCGATGATCGCCCGCCCGATCGGCGCCCTCGTCTTCGGCCACCTCGGTGACCGGCGCGGCCGCAAGACGACGCTGATCTGGAGCCTGCTCACCATGGGCATCGCGACGTTCATCATCGGCCTGCTGCCCACGTATGAGAACATCGGCATCACCGCGGCCGTGCTGCTGCTCGTGCTGCGTCTCACCCAGGGCTTCGCGCTCGGCGGCGAGTGGTCCGGCGCGGCCCTGGTCGCCACGGAGAACGCCCCGAAGGGCAAGCGCGCCTGGTTCGGCACTTTCCCGCAGGTCGGCGCCCCGATCGGGTTCATCATCGCCAACGGCCTGTTCCTGATCATCAACCTGGCCCTGCCGCACGAGAGCGGCGACCGCACGCTCATGTCCGACGCGTTCCTCTCCTGGGGCTGGCGCATCCCGTTCCTGTTCAGCGCCGTGATGGTCGTCATCGGCCTGTGGGTGCGCATGCGGCTGGTCGAGTCCGAGAGCTTCACCCGGGTGAAGAAGGAGGGCAAGGTCAAGAAGCTGCCGCTCGGCGAGGTGCTGCGCAAGAACTGGTGGGAGCTCATCCTGGGCACGTTCGCGATGCTCGCCACCTACGTGCTGTTCTACCTGATGACCGCGTTCACCCTGACATACGGCACGAAGGCCGCCGACGTCGACTCGGCTGCGAAGGCCGCGGAGAAGGCCGGCAAGGCGTTCGACCCGAGCACGTTCTACCCGGGCCTCGGCTTCGGCTACAACGACTTCGTGCTGATGATGATCATCGGCGTGCTCTTCTTCGGCGCGTTCACCCTGCTCTCCGGCCCGATCGCCGACCGCATCGGCCGCAGGAAGACGCTGGTGTGGGTCACCGTCGCCATCACGGTGTTCGGCCTGCTCTTCCAGGTGTTCCTCATGCCGCAGACCGACCCGAAGTTCACCGGCGCGCTCGCGCAGGGCTTCCTGGTGATCGGCTTCACCCTGATGGGCATCACCTTCGGCCCGATGGGCGCGTTCCTGCCCGAGCTGTACCCGACCGAGACGCGCTACACCGGCTCGGCCATCGCCTACAACATCAGCTCGATCCTCGGCGCCGCGCTCGCACCGATCATCGCCGTGTGGCTGTGGGCGAAGGGCGACGGCAACCCGGTCTGGGTCGGCGTATACCTGTCGATCAGCGCCGTGCTCACACTCGTTGCGCTGCTGCTCAGCCCCGAGACGATGGACGTCGACCTCGACGAGGTTGGCGAGGAGGAGGTCGAAGCCGAGGCGGATCCCGCCCCGCTCGTCTAGTCCTCGCATCCCCAGACGTGGGCCGACACACCGTCGGCCCGCACGCGCGCGACGCAGTGGGGAGGTCGCGCGCAGAGCCCCGGGCCGATCGCCCGGGGCTCTGCCCGTCCCCATGCCGGCCCCGCATGGATACCATGAGACGGTCGCAAGGAGTCGCATGAACGCCCCATCACAACCCACACCGGCTCAGGCCGGCCGCACCAGCCTGTCCGTCCCCGCCGACGCATCCCCCGCCGGACGCACGACGGACGCCGTGAGCGGAGACATGCCCGCCCGATCCGGTCGCCGACGCGGCCCGTTCGGCCACCGGCGTGACGACGAGCCGCGGGCTCGCTTCGCGCAGCTGTGGCCGTATCTCATGGAGCACCGCCGCGTGCTGATCGTGGCCGCGCTGCTGTCGATCGCCAGTGCCCTGGCCACCCTCGCCCAGCCGCTGCTCGTCAACATGCTGATCAGCCGGGTGGAGGCCGGCGAGACCCTCGGCGGCCTGGTCTGGGCCGTCGTCGCGCTGCTCGTCCTCGCCGCCCTCATCACGGGCGTGCAGTACTACCTGCTCAGTCGCACCGGCGAGGGCATCGTGCTCTCGAGCAGACAGCGCCTCGTGCACAAGATCCTGCGCCTGCCGGTCGCCGAGATCGACCAGCGGCGCACCGGCGACCTCGTCTCGCGGGTCAGCAGCGACACCACGCTGCTGCGCGCCGTGCTCACCCAGGGGCTCGTGGACGCCGTGGGCGGCGTGTTCATCCTGATCGGCGCCGTGATTGGCATGCTCGTGCTCGACCCGCTGCTGTTCGGGCTCACCGTGCTCGTGCTGCTCGTCGCGATCGTCGCGGTCACGGCCGTGGCCCGACAGGTGCAGACGGCCACGAAGGCCGCGCAGCGCAGCGTCGGCCAGCTCTCCGCCGCCGTCGAGCGCGCGGTGAGCGCCACCCGGACGATCCGCGCGAACGGCGCGACCGACCGCGAGGCGGCCGCCATCCTCTCCGACGCGACCGACGCCTACGATCGGGGGCTGCACATCGCCCGGCTGAGCTCGGCGGTCGGCCCCACCGTGCAGGTGGCGCTCGAGACCGCCGTGCTCGTCGTGCTCGGCGTGGGCGGGCTCAGGGTCGCCGCCGGAGCCATCACGATCGCCCAGCTCGTGAGCTTCGTGATCTTCCTGTTCCTCATGGTGATGCCCCTCGCCACCGCCGCTGGTGCGTTCACCTCGGTGCAGAGCGCGCTGGGCGCTCTCGCCCGCATCCAGGAGGTGCTCGACCTGCCCGACGAGACGGACGGGGACCGGGTCGTCGTCGCGTCCGCCGGCTCCGACACGGTCGCCACCGGCGCAGCCACCGGCACCGGCCATGATGAGGCTCCCGACGCGACCGCCGCATCCGACGCGGCGACGATCGGCACTGACGCCGCGGAGCCCGCCGCCCCGGCCATCGCGGTCGAGGACGTCACCTTCACCTACCGTGGCGCGCGCGAGCCGGTGCTGCGCGGACTGTCGTTCACCGTGCCGGAGGGCACGAAGGCCGCCCTCGTCGGCCCCTCCGGGGCAGGCAAGTCGACGACGCTGGCCCTCGTGGAGCGATTCTACGACGTGGACGCCGGGGCCGTGTGCGTGGCCGGCCGCGACGTGCGCGACTGGACGCGCGAGGCGCTGCGCGCCCGCATCGGCTACGTGGAACAGGACTCCCCCGTGCTCGCCGGCACGATCGGCGACAACCTCCGTCTCGGCGCCCCCGCGGCGACCGACGCCGAATGCCTCGCCGTGCTGCGCGAGGTGAACCTCGAACACCTGGCCACCCGTGACCCGGCAGGCCTCGACGCGGCGGTCGGCGAGGAGGGCACGCTGCTCTCCGGCGGCGAGCGCCAGCGCCTCGCCCTGGCACGCGTGCTGCTGGCCGGCCCGCCCATCCTGCTGCTCGACGAGCTCACCTCGAGTCTCGACGGCCGCAACGAGGAGCTGCTCAAGCACGCCATCGAGCGCACGGCCGCCGGGCGCACCCTGCTCGTCATCGCGCACCGGCTGGCGACCGTCGTCGACTCGGATCAGATCGTGGTCATGGACGGCGGCCGGGCCGTCGCCAGCGGCACCCACGCCGAGCTCGTCGAGACGAGCCCCCTGTACCGTGAGCTCGCCGAGCAGCAGCTGCTGGTATGACCCCCAGGCTGCGCGCCAGCGGGGACGTCCTGCTCGGAATCTGCGCGGTGGCGCTGGTGCTGCGCTCACCGCTGACGGCCGTTCCGCCCGCGCTCTCGCAGATCGCCGTCGATCTGCACCTCTCGGCCGCAGCGACAGGTGCGACGACGACGCTGCCGCTGCTCTGCTTCGCGGCGTTCTCGTTCCTGGCCCCTGTGCTCGCCGGCCGCTGCGGCGCGGCCGCGGCCATGCGCCTGGGACTGGTCGGCATCATCGCCGGGGCCCTGCTGCGACCGCTGGGCTCCCTCTGGGCGTTCTTCGTCGGCACCGCGCTGATCGGCATGGGCATCGCGGTCGGCAACGTGCTCGTTCCGGTGATCGTCCGCGAACGTCTGCCCGGGCGCATCGCCGGTACGATGACCGCGTTCTCCTCGACCATGGGATTCGGCGCGATGCTCGGCAGCCTGGCCACCGGCCCCCTGCTGGACGCGGGATGGACCTGGCGGGCAGTGCTCGCGCTGGCCATCCCGGTCTCGGCGCTGGTGTCGCTCATCTGGTGGCGCAGCGTACCGGTGCGCGCGAACGGTGCGGCTGCATCCCCCTCGGCTGTCAGACGGGCCGAGGGGGCCGCGCACGCTGGAGATGCCGCCGTAGATCTGCCGGCAGGGGCGGCCGGCGCCCCGGAGCAGAGCCGTTGGGCGATCGCTCTGCGGCGTCCGCAGACCTGGCTGGTCACAGCGCTCATGGGCCTGCAGTCGCTGGTGTTCTACACCGAGCTCACCTGGCTGCCCGCTCAGCTGACGGCTGCGGGCATGTCTGTCACCGCGGCGTCCGTCGCGCTCGCCCTCTACAACGGGCTGGGGATCGCGGGATCGGCGTTCATGCCCCGACTGGTCGACTCCCGGCACGGCAGGGTCGGGATGATCGCCGGGTTCACCGTCTACCTCGGCGGGCTCTCCCTGCTGCTGGCCGGGCGCCCCTGGCTGTGGGCGGCGGTCGCGGTGATCGGGCTGATGCAGGGCGCTGCGATCGCCACGGCGCTGATGCTGATCGCGCAGACCGCCGCCCCGGCGATCACCGCTGAGACGTCCGCGACGGCCCAGGGCATCGGCTATCTCATCGCGGCGGTCGGGCCGGCCGTGCTCGGAGCGCTCGCCGACCGGGTCGGCTGGGCGCCGCCGATCGTGCTGCTGGACGTCGCTCTGGTCTGCTGCGCGGCGATCGGGACGGCGCTGCTGGGACCACGCCCGGACGGACGCGGCTGACGAGCTGAACCGGGCCACAGGCGGAGGCGCTCGACGTGCCGGTGTGGGAGAGCCCGCTCCTCTCGTCCGGCGCAGGCGTCAGCGAGCCTGCGCCTCCGCGAGCCGCACTACGTTGACGAGCAGCTCGGCGCGCGTCATCGGCCCGACGCCACCCGGGTTCGGGGTCAGCCAGCCGGCGACCTCCGCGACAGCGGGGTCGACATCGCCGACCGGGCGGCTCTTCCCAGTCTCGGGGTCGGTCACCCGGCTCACGCCCACGTCGATCACCGCCGCACCCGGCTTTATCCAGTCAGGCCTGACGAAGTGCTGCCGGCCGAGCGCGGCCACCACGACGTCGGCGCGCCGCACCTCGTCGGCCAGGTCGGGTGTGTGAGAGTGCAGCGTGGTGACCGTCGCGTCCACGCCGCGACGGCTGAGCAGCAGACCGAGCGGCCGTCCCACGGTCACGCCGCGGCCGATGATCGCGACCCGACGCCCCTCCAGCGGCACCTCATAGCGGCGCAGCAGCTCGAGGATGCCGGCCGGGGTGCACGGCAGCGGCGTGGTGATCTCCCCGCCGACGCCGAGCACGAGGCGACCCAGGTTCATCGGGTGCAGGCCGTCGGCGTCCTTCGCCGGATCGATCAGCTCGAGGGCGGTGAGCTCGTCGAGCCCTTGCGGCAGCGGCAGCTGCACGATGTAACCGGTGACCTCGGGCGAGGCGTTCAGCCGCTCGATCGCGGCGTGCACCTCGGCGGCCGTCGCCGTGGCCGGCAGATCCTCGCGGATGGAGGCGATGCCCACCTGTGCGCAGTCACGGTGCTTGCCCGCGACGTAGATCTGCGAGCCCGGGTCGTCACCGACCAGGAGCGTGCCGAGTCCCGGGGTGATCCCCTGCTCGCACAGTCGGGCGACCCGTTCGGCGAGCTCGGCTTTGATGGCCTTCGCGGTGGCCCTGCCGTCGATGGTGATCGCGGTCATGCGCTCACCACTGCTCGAGGCCGGGGTACAGCGGGAAGTCGTCGGCCAGCCGCCGCACGCGAGCCTGCAGCGCCGGCACGTCCGGCTGCGGCTTGAGCGCCTGCGCGATGATGTCGGCGACCTCAGTGAACTCCTCGGCGCCGAACCCGCGGGTGGCGAGCGCCGGGGTGCCGATGCGCAGGCCGCTGGTCACGCGCGGCGGCCGCGGGTCGAAGGGGACCGCGTTGCGGTTGACGGTGATGCCCACCTCGTGCAGGATGTCCTCGGCCTGCTGACCGTCGAGCTGCGAGGTGCGCAGGTCGGCGAGCACCAGGTGCACGTCGGTGCCGCCGGTGAGCACGTCGATGCCGTTCGCCTTCGCATCCGGTGCGGTCAGCCGCTCGGCGATGATCCGCGCGCCCTCCAGCGTGCGCCGCTGGCGGGCCTTGAACTCCTCGGTCGCGGCGAGCTTGAACGCCACGGCCTTGGCCGCGACGACGTGCATGAGCGGCCCGCCCTGCTGGCCGGGGAACACCGCCGAGTCGATCTTCTTCGCGAACTCCTGCTTCGAGAAGATGGTGCCGGAGCGGGGGCCGCCGAGGGTCTTGTGCACGGTCGTCGACACGACGTCGGCGACGGGCACGGGGTTCGGGTGCAGCCCCGCGGCGACGAGACCGGCGAAGTGCGCCATGTCGACCCAGAGACGGGCGCCGACCTCATCGGCGATCTGACGGAACGCCTCGAAGTCGACGATGCGCGGGTAGGCCGACCAGCCGGCGATGATCACCGAGGGGTGCTCGGCGAGGGCGATCTCGCGCACGCGGTCCATGTCGATGCGGAAGGTCTGCGGGTCGACGCCATACGCTTTCGCGTTGTAGAACCGGCCGGAGAAGTTGATCCGCATCCCGTGACTCAGATGCCCGCCATGGGCGAGCTCGAGGCCGAGGATGGTGTCACCGGGCTTCGCGAGCGCGTGCAGCACCGCGGCGTTGGCCTGTGCGCCCGAGTGGGGCTGCACGTTGACGTGGTCGCCGCCGAAGACGGCCTGGGCCCGCTGCTGGGCGAGGGTCTCGGCCACGTCGACGAACTCGCAGCCGCCGTAGTAGCGTCGGCCGGGGTACCCCTCGGCGTACTTGTTGGTGAGCACGGAGCCCTGCGCCTCCATGACGGCCCGGGGCACGAAGTTCTCCGAGGCGATCATCTCGAGGGTGCCGCGCTGGCGGTTCAGCTCGTTCTCGATGACCTGCGCGATCTCCGGGTCGATCTGCTCGATCGGCGCGTTGAGCGTGGGGTTGGTTCCAGTCACGCGAATCTCCTTGTCGTGGTGCATGCGCTTGCGCATGCGTCTTCTCCCTGTCAAGCAGATTGTCGAGGCCCAGGCGCGCGGCCCAATCCGTGTGTCGCTCCCCGATGGTGCCCATCTTCATCCGCCGGCCCACGGCACGCCGTGGCGCGACGGGAACGCCAGTCGCGACGGCATCGATACTACCGTCCACGCGGAGTCGCTTCCACCCTGTCGACTACAGTGGGGGCGTCGTCTCGAACGCCACACGAGGGAGTCAGAACGTGACCGTCACCGCACCCCAGCCCGCATCGGCCCATGACTGGATCATCACGATCGTCTGCGCCGACCAGCCCGGTCTCGTGCACGCGGTCACAGGCGGGATCGTCGAGGCACAGGGAAACATCGAGGAGTCGCAGCAGTTCCACAGCCCCGACACCGGCCGGTTCTTCATGCGGCTGCGCGTGTCGACCGACGCCGACGAGGCGCGGATGCGCGCGGCCATGCAGCCGGTCATCGACCGCTACGACCTCGACCTCGGGCTGCGCGAGGCCGATCGCCCCACGCGCACGCTCGTGCTCGTCTCCAAGGCCCCGCACTGCCTGCAGGACCTGCTGTTCCGGCAGAGTGCCGGGCAGGTGAACATCGAGATCCCCCGCGTGTTCGGCAACCACCCGGACCTGGCCGACATCGCCGGCTTCTACGGTGTGCCGTTCACCTCGCTGGCGATCAGGAGCCCGGAGGACAAGCACGCGTTCGAGCAGCGGGTCATGGAGTACGTCGAGGAGCACGACATCGAGCTCGTCGTGCTCGCCCGCTACATGCAGATTCTCTCCCCCGAGCTGTGCGACTTCCTCGCCGGACGCGCGATCAACATCCACCACTCGTTCCTGCCCGGGTTCAAGGGCGCCAACCCCTACCTGCAGGCTCACCGCCGCGGGGTCAAGCTCATCGGAGCGACCGCGCACTTCGTCACGAAGGACCTCGACGAGGGGCCGATCATCGAGCAGAACGTGGTGCGTGTCGACCACTCGAAGACCCCCGCCCAGCTGCGGGCGATCGGCCAGGACGTCGAGAGCCGCACGCTGCGGCAGGCGGTGACCTGGTTCGCCGAGCGACGCATCCTGCGCGACGGGCAGCGCACGATCATCTTCCAGTGAGCCCCGGCGCCCGGCACCCCGCCGTCACCACGCATCCTGCCGGCGCACGCGGGGACGCGCGACGCGTCCCCGCCTCACCGGTGCGACGGCCGGGGCCGGAGCCGCGAGCTCGATGCCACCGCGCGGCGCGAGCCGCCGGGAGCGCCCCGAGGACAACGCAGGCGCCCGCCCCGCACGGGGATCGGGCGCCTGCGGCGCGAACCGCCGTGGATCAGCGTTCATGCAGCTTCACATAGTTGGCGAGGGTAGCCCGGCCGACGATCATCATGCCCATCGCGGTGAACGCCGCACCCACGATCGAGGCGATCAGTATGTACACGCCCAGCAGCACCATCCCGGTGCCCATTCCGGATCCCGAGCCGCTGAACGACGACACCATGGAGAGCTGGGAGCCTCCCCGGAACAGTGAGATCGAGGTGATGAGTCCCAGCACGATCGTGTTCACCACCGCGCCCAGTGCCACGACGACGACGAGGATGTAGGCGCTCCTCGCCCAGCGAGCGGCCTGCGAGACACCGAACTTGAAGTCGAACAGCGAGCCGAGCGCCGAGACGCTCTTGGGCGGCTGAGGCTGCCCGTACCCGTACCCGTACCCGCCCATGGCCTGCGGCGCAGGGGCGTATCCCGCCGGAGGCTGAGGAGGCATGGACGGCATCGAAGCGGGAGGCGGCGGGGGCAGCGTAGACATGAGTGGGGCATCCTTTCCCTGAGATGGCGGGGCCGGCACGCGGCTGACCTCCGTGACACTCGTTGAATGGTACCAGCGTGTCCTCTGACCCGGCATGGAGAGGATTCCCCGTCTGAGGAGCGGGGCGTAGGCTTTTCGACATGTCCGACGTTCCGTCCTCCCCCGCTGTCGCGGCCTCGGACAGTCCCGCCGCCTGGCACGGACACGCGCCCGGCAGCCCCGCCTACCGCCGCATCCTGCTCGGTCTGTTCTGCGCGGGGGTCGCCACCTTCGCACAGCTGTACTCGTTCCAGGCGATCCTGCCTGAGTTCGGTCTGGCCCTCGGCATCGACGAGGCCTCGGCCGCGCTGACCGTCTCGGCGGCCACGCTCGGCGTCGCCGCGAGCGTGCTGCCATGGGCGTCCGTCGCCGACCGGATCGGCCGGGTGCCGGCCATGATCGTCTCGGTGAGCGCCGCGACCCTGCTCGGGATCGTCGCCCTCGCCTTCGACTCGCTGCCGCTCATCGCCGCGGTGCGGCTGCTGGAAGGCATGGCGCTGGGCGGGGTGCCCGCGATCGCGATCGCCTATCTCAACGAGGAGGTCGCCCGGGAGCACGCGGTGCGCGCGAGCGCCATCTACGTGGCGGGCACCTCGATCGGCGGCCTGTCCGGCCGTCTCGTCTCCGGACCGGTCACGGAGGCGACCGGATCATGGCGGCTCGGCGTCGCGGCGGTCATCGTCCTGTGCGCGACCGCCGCCGTGGTGTTCATGACGGTCATCCCCCGTGCGCGGGGGTTCATCCCGCTGCGTCGCCGACCCGCCGCCCTGCCGCCAGACGCACGAGTGCGGCACCTCATCCGCCGGCACTTGCAGGACGGCAGGCTGCGGGCGCTGTTCGGCATCGCGTTCCTGCTCATGGGCGGGTTCGTGGCCGTGTACAACTATCTGGGCTTCCGGCTGATGCAGCCACCGTACGATCTGCCGCAGACGGCCGTGAGCCTGCTGTTCCTCGCGTACCTGCTCGGCACGCTCTCGTCGTCGGTCGCCGGCGGTGTGGCAGCCCGGCACGGCCGCCGAGCCGTCCTCGTCGCGGCGACGGCGCTCATGCTGGCCGGCGCCGCGGTGACCTTGCTACAGCCGCTGTGGGCCGTGCTGGCCGGGCTGCTGCTGTTCACCGCGGGGTTCTTCGCGGCCCACGCGATCGCATCCGGCTGGGTCGGCGCACTCGCCGAGCGCGGTCGGGCCCAGGCGGGCTCGATGTACAACCTCTTCTACTACGGCGGGTCGAGTGTGCTGGGCTGGGCCGGGGGTCTCGCACTGCGATGGCTGTGGTGGCCGGGCGTCGTGGGGATGGTCGCTCTCGGCCTCGTCCTCGCGCTGCTGCTCGCCCGCCGGCTGCGCGGCGTGCGCTGAGCGAGTCCCGCACGACCCGCGTCGGGCGTCTCCGGGCTCGGCCGGTCCGTGCCCGCCCGGCGGGCACGGACCGGCCGAGGGGTCAGTGGAAGAAGTGCCGCTCGCCGGTGAAGTACATGGGCACTCCGGCCTTCCGCGCCGCCGCGATGACCTCCTCGTCGCGGATGGACCCGCCGGGCTGCACGACCGCACGCACCCCGGCCTCGAGCAGGACCTCGAGGCCGTCGGCGAACGGGAAGAAGGCGTCGGACGCGGCGACCGCGTCCCTCGCCCGCGCTCCGGCCCGGTTGACGGCGAGGTGGGCTGAGTCGACGCGGTTGACCTGCCCCATGCCGACGCCCACGGAGGCCTCGTCGTGGGCGAGCAGGATCGCGTTCGACTTCACCGAGCGCACCGCGGCCCAGGCGAACTCGAGATCACGCCGGGTGGCCGGGTCGACCTCCTCGCCGGTGACCAGCCGCCATCCGCTCGAGTCGGCGCCGCCGGTGAAGTTGTCGGCGTCGCTGACGAGCAGACCGCCCGAGAGCTGCTTGAAGATCGTCTCGTCGCGGGTGAAGTCCGCCGGCAGTCGCAGCAGGCGGATGTTCTTCTTCGTCTCGAGGATCTCCAGCGCCTCCGGCTCGAAGGCCGGGGCGACGACGACCTCGGTGAAGATGCCCTTCACCGTCTGCGCGAGCGCCTTCGTGATCGGCCGGTTCGCCGCGATCACGCCGCCGTACGCCGACAGCGGGTCGCAGGCGTGCGCCTTCGCGTGGGCCTCCTCGATCGTGTCGGCCACGGCGATGCCGCACGGGTTCGCGTGCTTGATGATCGCGACCGCGGGCCGGTCGAAGTCGAAGGCGGCGCGCAGCGCGGCGTCCGCGTCGACATAGTTGTTGTAGCTCATCTCCTTGCCGTGCAGCTGCTCGGCCTGGGCTATGCCGTGCCCGAGCGGCTGGCGGTACAGGGCCGCCTGCTGGTGCGGGTTCTCGCCGTAGCGCAGCACGTGCGCGAGCTCGCCGGCGATGCCGACACTCTGCGGCCACACCCAGCCCTCGACCTCGGGATGCGTCACCAGGTTCGCCTGGAACCAGTCGGCGACCGCACGGTCGTACTCCGCGGTGTGCGCGAACGCCTTGGCCGCGAGGTTGCGACGCTGGGCGAGCGTGGTGCCGGTCTGCAGCGCGGCGATCACCGCGTCGTAGTCGGCGGGGTCGACGACGATCGCCACGTTCGCGTGGTTCTTCGCCGCGGCGCGCACGAGGGTCGGCCCGCCGATGTCGATCTGCTCGACGACGTCGTCGCCCTGCGCGCCGGATGCGACGGTCTGCACGAACGGGTACAGGTTCACGACGACCAGGTCGAACGGCTCGATGCCGAGCTCGCGCAGCTGCCGCTCGTGCGCCTCCAGACGCAGATCGGCGAGGATGCCCGCGTGCACCTTCGGGTGCAGGGTCTTCACCCGGCCGTCGAGGGACTCCGGGAACCCGGTGAGCTCGCTGACCTCGGTGACCTTCGCGCCGGTCGCCGCGACGACCTTCGCGGTCGACCCGGTGGAGACGACCTCGACGCCGGCATCCGCCAGGGCCTTCCCGAGCCGGTCGAGCCCGCTCTTGTCCGAGACGGAGATCAGCGCCCGGCGGATCGGCACGACATCCCGCTCGCGATACTCGTCCGCGCTGTGTCCAGCACTCATCCTCTTGGTTCCCTTCCTCGATGTTCCTGTGGGGTCTGGTGCGCCGCGCCGCCCCGGGTGTGGCCCTCGGCCGGCAGCGGGATGCGTCCCGCGTCGATGTCGCGCAGCGTGCCGGCGAGCAGCCGTCGCTCGACCGCCTTGATCCGCGCGTGCAGCAGCTCCTCGTCATCGCCCGGCAGCACGGGCACCGCCTCCTGCGCGAGCACTGGGCCGGTGTCGACGCCCTCATCGACCAGGTGGACGGTCGCCCCGGTCGTCGTCACGCCGGCCGCGAGCGCGTCGCGCACCGCGTGCGCGCCGGGGAACGCCGGCAGCAGCGCCGGATGGGTGTTCACGATGCGACCGCGCCAGTGGGCGACCGCCTCGGGCGGCAGGATGCGCATGAGGCCGGACAGCACGATCACATCCGGATGCCAGTCGTCGACCGCCGCGACGAGACGGTGCCCCCAGGCCGCGCGCCCCTGCGCACGGTCGTAGTCGACACGGAAGACGGGAAGACCCGCCCCCGCCGCACGGTCGAGGCCGGCGGCCGGTCGGTCGGCGCCGACGGCGAGGATGTGGAACGCGCCCCGCGGGGCGCCCTCGTCCGGGGTGCCGGTCGTCGTCTCCGCGTCGGCCTGTTCGGCGTCGATGAGCGCCTGCAGGTTGGATCCGATGCCGGAGATGAGCACGACGACGTTCAGCACCGTCCCAGCCTACTCGGTCTCGGCGGCCGCCGGCGGCCGCAGCCGGGCGGGGACGGCGACCAGCAGCCCGCCGAGCAGCACGAGCCCCGTGAGGATCTCGAGGCGGCCGGCAGCCGGCCCGACCTCCTGCAGCCGGCCGGGGCCGATCGCCCCGCTGGCCAGCCAGACGAGCACCGCCATGATCAGGGTGGCGGCGACCGCCTGCCACAGGCAGCCGAGCGCCAGGGTGGCCCAGCCGCGCCAGCCGGGGGCGCTGTCGCGAGCCAGCCCGCGCAGTCCGAGCAGCGCCCCGAGCATCCCGCACCCGACGGGCACGGCGAGCAGCGCCCACTGCCACCCGACGCCTGAGGGCAGGGCCGCGAGCAGCGGGATCGCCGGCAGCGGGGCCGCCTGCGCGACTGCGGGCGCGAGCAGCGACCCGGTGCCGACGACGACCCCCACCCCGCTGAGCCAGGCCATCGCCCAGATCACCGCCGTGGGCAGCCAGACCAGCTGCAGGGCGGCCAGCAGGGTCGCCCCGGTCCAGCCGCCGGCGAGCGCCTCGGAGACGGAGATCAGGTCCATCCAGTGCAACAGGATGGAGACGCCGAGTCCGACGGCCCCCGCGGTGGCGAGCGCGAACATCGTGGTCCATGCCGCGCGCCATCCGCTCGCGAGCACGTCCGCGGCCTCGGCCCGGCGGGCGACGAGCCGTCGCAGCGCCTGCAGCGGGGCGGCCGCTGCACGGCGCTCCGGGGTATCAGCCGGCTGGCGCAGGATGCTCGTCGCGACGAAGACCGCGAGAGTCACCGCCAGCGGGATCACCCACGCCTCCGGCCAGGCCGTCGACCCGGTCGCCGAGGCCGAGGTGGCGACGAGCAGCAGCGTGCCGAGGGCGATGACGATGCCGAACCCGAGCCAGGACGGCCACAAGGCGCGGCCGGTGCAGCGGCCGGCGGCCCGCCAGACGAGCCAGAGCACGAACGCGGTCAGCCCGGTGGGGGCCAGGGTGATCGCGTAGCCGGCGACCTGGCCGCCCGCTGTCAGTGCTCCCCCGTCGACGTGCAGGGGCACGCCGAGGGCGAGCAGCCACAGCCGGCTCGCCCGGCTCCACACCGCACCGAGCGACGGCTGGAGGCGGTCCTCGACGACCCAGGCGAGCAGCCCGCCGGCGAGCAGGGGCAGGAAGGAGAACGCGAGCACACCCAGCGCGTCGACGGCGGCGGGGAGAGTCAGCTGCGCGATCACGCGCGGGGAGCGGTTCGGCACCCGTTCAGCGTAGTCGGCGGGCATCGGTCACGCCCGCTCGATCGGTGCGACGGCGACGACGAGCTTCTTGCGGGCGCCCGAGTCGAAGCGGACGGTCGCCACCTGCTTCGCTCCGCGGCCGGTCAGCTGGAGCACGATGCCCTCACCGAAGCTGCCGTGACGGATACGGTCGCCCTCGGCCAGGTCGGCGACCTGACCGCGCGGGATGTCGGCTGTGGTGATCTCGTTCGCCCAGCGGTGGCCGGATGCGGGGCGGCGCCCCGGATGGTCCGCATGGGTCGGCCGGGCCCCGCCGGCGAGCGCACGCCGCCCCCGGCCGTCGTGGCGGACGTCGTCCTCGGCATCGCGCCACCGCCCGCCCCGCCCGAGCGCGCGCACGCCGCCGACCTCCTCGGGCCGCTGGCGCCAGTCGAGCAGGTCCTCGGGGATCTCGTCGAGGAACCGGCTGGGGATCTGGTCGTTCGTCTGCCCGTAGGCGGTGCGGCTGACCGCCATGGAGAGGGCGAGGTGGCGCTGGGCCCGGGTGATGCCGACGTAGAACAGGCGGCGCTCCTCGGCGATGCCGCCCACCTCGTCGAGCGACATCCGGTGCGGCAGCAGGCCCTCCTCGAGACCGGTGATGAACACGGCCGGGTACTCGAGGCCCTTGGCCGTGTGCAGGGTCATCAGCGACACGGCGCCCTGCCCCGCGTCGAGCTCGTCGGCCGCCGCGGTCAACTGCACGTCGGCGAGGAAATCAGCCAGGGTGGCGTCGGCCTCCCGCTCGGTGTAATCGACGAGCTGGGCGAGCAGCTCGTCGAGGTTCTCAGCCCGCGCCTCGTCCTGAGGATCCTGCGACTCGCGCAGCGCGCGGACGAGCCCCACCCGGTCGAGGAGGTCGGCGACCACCCCGTCGAGCGGCTGATCGGCCAGGGCAGCCCGGGCGTCGGCGAGCGCGCCGCCGAGCGCAGTCATCGCGCCGGTGACCTTCGGGCCGAGACCGATCTCCTCGGCGCGCACGAGGGCGGCCGGCAGGTCGATCCCCTCGCGCGCGGCGAAGGTGACGAGCCGCTGCTCGGTGGTCGGGCCGATGCCACGGCGGGGCACGTTGAGGATGCGGCGCACGGCGAGGTCGTCGGCCGGGTTGACCACCGCGATGAGGTAGGCGAGGGCGTCCTTGACCTCGGCGCGGTCGTAGAACCGGGTGCCCCCGATGAGCCGGTAGGGCACGCCCGCGCGCACGAGAATCTCCTCCAGCGCGCGGGTCTGCGCGTTCGTGCGGTAGAACACGGCGATGTCGCTCCAGCCGAGACCCTCACGATGCAGGCGGCGGATCTCGTCGGCGACGAACTGCGCCTCGTCGTGCGCCGAGTAGCCGGCGTAGACCGTGATCCGGTCACCGTCGCCGAGCGCGCTCCAGAGGTTCTTGTCGGCGCGGTCGAAGTTGTGGCCGATCACCGCGTTGGCCGCGGAGAGGATGCGCTGGGTGGAACGGTAGTTCTGCTCGAGCAGGATCATCCGCGTGCCGGGGAAGTCCTCGTCGAAATGGGTGATGTTGCGCAGGTCGGCGCCGCGGAACGCGTAGATCGACTGGTCGGAGTCGCCGACCACGGTCAGCTCCGGGGCCGGGCCGCCCTCCTCCGCCGGGGTGGCGAGCAGCCGGATGAGCTCGTACTGCGCATGGTTCGTGTCCTGGTACTCGTCGACGAGGACGTGCCGGAACCGGCGCTGGTACCGGCGGCGCACCTCGGGGAACGCCTCGAGCAGGTGCACCGTCTGCACGAGGATGTCGTCGAAGTCGAGGGCGTTCGCGTGCTGCAGCGCCCAGTCGTAGTCGCGGAACACATCGACGAGCGCGGCGTCGGCGGGACTGTGCGCCCCCTCGGCACGGGCCAGGTCGTCCGCGTCGCGCAGCTCGTTCTTCAGCTGCGAGATGCGGTGCTGGGCGGCGGCCGGGGTGAGCCCGTCCGCGTCGGCGTGATGCTCCTTGATGATCCGCTTCAGCAGCGTGCGCGAGTCGTGGGTGTCGTAGATCGTGAACCCCGAACGGTACCCGAGCTCGGCGATCTCCCGGCGCAGGATGCGCACGCACGCGGAGTGGAACGTGCTGATCCACATGCCCTCGGCCACACCGCCGAGCAGAGCCCCGACCCGCTCGCGCATCTCGTTGGCGGCCTTGTTGGTGAAGGTGATCGCGAGGATCTGGCTCGGCCAGGCCTCCCCCGTCGCGATCAGGTGTGCGATGCGGTGGGTGAGCACGCGGGTCTTGCCGGAGCCGGCGCCCGCGACGATCAGCAGCGGGGAGCCGCGGTGGAGCACGGCCTCGCGCTGCTGCGGGTTGAGGCCGACGACCAGTCGATCGGCGTCGGGCACGGCCGACGCGGCACGGGCGGAGGAGGGGTTCGATGACATCCCCTCGATTCTAGGGGCGCCCACGGACACCGGGCCGGGGCCGACGCCGATTCAGCATCCCGACGCCGAATCAGCACCACACCCTGCCAGGCCGTTGGATCCCGCGTGACAACGCTGAATCCGCGTACGCCCTGGCGCCCGCCAGACCGCCCCGACTCATGCGAGGCCGCCCACCCGCTCACGCGTGGTTGTGCTGCTCGGTCTCCTCGACGTCCTCGGTCTCGACCTGGATGGTGGAGTGCTCGATCGAGATCGGGAAGTGCTCGGCGAGGCAGGTCTTGAGCTCCTCCAGCACCTGCGGGGCGTGCCCGTCACGGAAGCACTCGTCCTCGAGCACGACGTGCGCGGAGAGCACCGGCAGCCCCGTGGCGATCGTCGAGGCGTGCAGGTCGTGCACCCCGACCACGTGGTCGCTGTGCTCCAGATGCCGACGCACCTCGTCGAGGTCGAGCCCCTTCGGCGTGAACTCCATGAGCACGTCGACCGTCTCGTGCAGCAGCCGGAACGCCCGCGGCACGATGAGCACGGCGATGAACAGTCCGGCGACCGCGTCCGCCCGCTGCCACCCGGTCGTCCAGATCACGATCGCGGCGACGATCACGCCGATCGAGCCGAGCGCGTCGTTGAGCACTTCGAGGAACGCGCCGCGCATGTTGAGGCTCTCCTGGCGCCCCCCGCTCAGCACGGCGATGGAGAGCACGTTGCACAGCAGCCCGAGCACGCCGAACACGAGCAGCTCGGTCGAGGGCACGCTCGGCGGCTCGAACAGCCGCTCGACGCCCTCGATGAACGCGTAGACGCCGACGGCGAGCAGCACCGCGGCCTGACCGAGCGCGGCGACGACCTCGAGCCGGCGGAACCCCCAGGTGCGCCGCGACGAGGCCGGCCGGAGCACGAGATGCGCGGTGACGAGCGCGAGCAGCAGCCCGGACGCGTCCACGAGCATGTGGACGGTGTCGGTCAGCAGCGCGAGGCTGCCCGTCCAGAACGCCCCGATCGCCTGAGCGACGAGCATGACGGACGTGATGCCGAAGGCGACCGCGAGCCGACGGCGCTGGTCGGGCGCCGACGCACCGGCGGCCGCGGTGTGGTCGTGTCCGCTCATCGGGCGCCGCCTCCCCTCGTCTCGGCCGCCGCGGCGTCGGCGTCGGCGGCCCTGGCGACGGCCGCGTCGGCCACGCGGGTCTCGCGGCGAAGGGCACGGCAGTCGTCGACATGCGCACCGGCCGCCGTCAGGAGGTCGGCGGCGGCCTCCAGCACCCGGCTGACGGCGTTGCCGGCCGCGAGCGCGTACACCGACGAGCGCCCCTCGGTGCGCACGGTCACCAGCCCGCAGCCGCGCAGACAGGCCAGATGCGCGCTCACCGTCGACTGGGCGAGCCCGAGATGGCCGACCAGGTCGCACACCCGATGCTCACCGAGCGAGAGGTGCCGCAGGATGCGCAAGCGGTTCACGTCGCCGAGCGCGCGGAACAGATGCGCGTAGGTGCCCGAGTCGATAAGCTCGTCGCGAAGATTGATCGTCATACGGCGATGATATCGCCAGCTGGCGGTCACTGACACCCTCGATCGCATTCATCTGACGATACCGGCGCAGCACGCCCCCACCACCCCCTGAGATGAGAAGCACGGGCGGGTGGGCCTATGATGACCACAGCCTCGACGAGACCCGTCCCCCGCCCTCGACGCCTCCGCGGCGCCTCGGCACGAGGGCACCGCTTCTGGCCGCGCCGCACCGACGGCGACGCGGTACGGCTCGCCCGGCCACGAACCGCATCCGACCGCTCCGACTCCGACAGGACCCCCATGGCGAAGAAGCGCATCACCCACCACCACGGCGAAGAACATGTCGAGGAGGTCAGCGAACGGCTCAACTGGCTGCGCGCCGGCGTGCTCGGCGCAAACGACGGCATCGTGTCGGTCGCAGGCACGATCATCGGCGTCGCGGGCGCGACCGCCGAGACCGTCGCCATCCTCGTCTCGGGCGTGGCGGCCCTCGCCGCTGGCGCGTTCTCCATGGCTGGCGGGGAATATGTCTCGGTGAGCACACAGCGCGACACCGAGCGGGCCCTGCTCGCCAAGGAGCGCGAGGAGCTGCGGACGATGCCCGAGGAGGAGTTCGACGAGCTCGCCGGACTCTACGAGGAGCGCGGCGTGACCCCGGAGGTGGCCCGTCTCGTCGCCCGCGACCTGACCGCGCACGACGCGCTGCGGGCACATGCGGACGCCGAGCTCGGCATCGACCCGGACGCGCTGACGAATCCGTGGGCCGCGGCCGCCTCGTCGTTCGTGGCGTTCACTCTGGGCGCCCTCATCCCCCTGCTCATGATGCTGCTGCCGCTCGACCACGACGGCCGGGTCGGCGTGACCGTCGCCGCCGTCGCCGCAGCACTGCTGCTGACCGGATGGGTCAGCGCCGTCCTCGGCGGGGCGCCGCGTGTGCGGGCGATCGTGCGCAACGTGGGGATGGGACTGCTCACCATGGCGGTGACCTACGGCGTCGGGATGCTCTTCGGCACCGCGGTCGGCGCCTGACGCACCGTCCGCGACCCCCGCGGGCAGGCGTGACATCGGCGTCCGATCCGCCCGCGACCGCCCGCACTCGCCCATCACGCCCGCCAGCGTCTCGACGCGCTCTCACGCCCCACAAGCCCACGGGTCTCCGCACCCTCACCATCCGGTTCCGCGGCGACCCGGCACAGTACACTTGAGCCCGTGCTCTCCTGGCTCGACCCCAACACCATCCTCGCCGCGACCGGCCCATGGGCCCTCGTCGTGGTCGCCCTCATCGTCTTCGCCGAGACCGGGCTGCTCATCGGCTTCTTCCTGCCCGGCGACTCGCTCGTGTTCCTGCTCGGCATGCTCACCGGAGTCGCGCAGGCCGAGAACGCCTCGCTCGCCGAGCTGCCGCTGTGGCTCGTCCTCGTCGTGATCCCCGTGGTCGCGTTCATCGGCGACCAGACCGGGTACACGCTCGGCCGCGCGTCACTGCGCAGCCGCCGGGTCTCCGGGTTCATGCACCGCGGCAACGTGCAGCGCATCGAGCGGGCGAGCATCTTCTTCGGCCGCTACGGCGGGCCGGCCATCGTGCTCGCCCGGTTCATCCCGATCATCCGCACCTTCGTGCCGTTCGCCGCGGGGCTGGCCGGCTACGGGCGCCCCCGCTTCGCCTTCTGGAACGCGGCCGGGGCCGCCCTGTGGGGCGTGGGGCTGCCGCTCGCCGGACACTGGCTGGGCTCGATCCCATGGATCGCGGACCATGTGGACCTCATCCTCATCGGCATCATCGTCGTGTCGCTGCTTCCGCTCGGGATCAAGCTGCTGACGAGTCGGCTGCGCCGCGACCGCGCCGAGGCCTGATCCCGACGCACCCCTGCACCGAGGCCGGGTCGGACGCACCGCTCCGGACCAGACCGCGCCGGGTGTACCCTTGCAGCCCAGAGGCGATGGATCCCGCCCGAGCCGCAAGGGTCGAACCGCGTCTGGCGCTCCGCGCCGCGCTGATGCCTTCCTGCACCGCAAGACCCGCGGGCAGGAGTGCGCCCGCGGAGAGAGGATCCCATGACCGACGTCCCCCGTCCCTCGACCACCGCCACGGCCGGCGTCGTCGCCGCCGGCGGCGTCGTGGGCACCTCCCTGCGAGCCGGGCTCGAGCAGTGGCTCGGCGGCACCACGGTGCCGTGGATCACGCTCGCCATCAACCTCGCCGGCGCGTTCGCCCTCGGCCTGCTGCTCGAGGGGCTCGCCCGCACGGGCGAGGACGTCGGCCGCCGTCGCATGGTGCGGATGGGGCTCGGCGCCGGCGCCATCGGCGGGTTCACCACCTACAGCACGTTCGTGCTTGAGGCGGTGCGCCTGCTCGAGCAGGGCCATGCCGAGCTCATGGTCGGGTATCTCGCCGGCAGCCTCGTGCTCGGCGTCGGGGCCGCCTGGCTGGGACTCACCGCTGCCGACCGGCTCACCCGCCGGTCCGCCGCACCGGGCGACGACCGACCGGAGGCCGACCGATGACCGCGTTCGTCGGCATCCTCACTGCCCTCGCCGGTGGCCTCGGCGCGGCCTGCCGCATGTTCGTTGATGCGGCGCTGAACCGGCGTCCCCGCACCATCCCGATCGGCACGTTCGGCGTGAACGTCACTGCCTGCCTCGCCATGGGCCTCGTCAGCGGCGTGGCCCTCGCCGCCCCTGGCGACACGGTGTGGCTCGGGGTGATCGGCACCGGCCTGCTCGGCGGCTATTCGACGTTCAGCACGGCGATGGTCGAGAGCGCCCGCCTGCTGCGTGCGGGCCGAGTGCGCGCCGGGCTCGCGCACGGCTTGGGGATGCTGCTGGTCTCACTGGTCGCGCTGCTCGCCGGGCAGGGCACGGGCCTCGTCCTCCTCTGCTGAGCCCGCGCACGCACGCTCCAGCACGTCCTCCCGGTGCCGCACGCCGCCCGCTCACCTGCACGCGCGCCCGCGCGACACGCCGGTGAAGTACACGGCGCCCCACGCGCCGTGGCACACTCGCATCCGTGTCTGAGACTTCCTCTGCGACGTCAAGCACGTCGCGGTACACCGGGCCGGCCACGACACAGATGTCAGCCGTGCTCGACCGCGGGCGCGGCCCGCTCCTCCCGCTCGTGCTCGGTGCCGTCGGCGTCGTCTTCGGGGACATCGGCACGAGCCCTCTGTACACGCTGCGCACCGTGCTCACCGCCCACCCCGGGCTCGACGTCGACGCGCCGACCGTGCTCGGCGTGGTGTCGATGATCATCTGGCTGCTCGTGTCCATCGTCACCGCCACGTACGTGGGCATCATCACCCGCGCCGACAACCAAGGCGAGGGCGGCATTCTCTCGCTGGCGGCGATGATCGGCCGCAAGCTCGGCCGGCGTCCCCGCGTCGCGGGGATCGCGATCGGCGTCGCCGTGGTCGGGGCGTCACTGTTCCTCGGCGACTCCGTGATCACGCCCGCGATCTCGGTGCTGAGCGCCTCCGAGGGACTCGCGGTCGTCGACCCCGACCTCGCCGGCTGGGCGGTGCCGATCTCGGTGACGGTGCTCGCCCTGCTCTTCGCCGTGCAGCGGCGCGGCACCAGCAGCATCGGGCGGGCCTTCGGCCCGATCATGGTGCTGTGGTTCTCGATGCTCGCAGTGCTCGGCGCCGCCTGGCTGGCGACGGATCCCGCCATTCTGCAGGCCCTGTCGCCGACCTGGGCGATCAGTCTGGCGGTGCGACATCCGCTCAGCGCGTTCCTCGCCCTGGGCGCCGCAGTGCTCGCGGTCACGGGTGCCGAGGCACTGTACGCCGACCTCGGCCATTTCGGCCGCCGGCCGATCACCCTCGGCTGGCTGGCGATCGTGTTCCCGGCGCTCGTGCTCGTCTACCTCGGTCAGGGGGCGATGCTGCTGCAGCATCCCGATGCTCTGGCGAACCCGTTCTTCCGCATGGCACCGAGCTGGGCGCTGGTACCCCTCGTCATCCTCGCGACGCTCGCGACCGTCATCGCGTCGCAGGCGGTCATCTCCGGGGCGTTCTCGATCGTCCGCCAGGCGGTGCGGCTCAGCCTGCTGCCGCGTGTGCACATCGTGCAGACCTCGCGGGAGCACGGCGGGCAGATCTACCTGCCCGCGGTGAACCTGCTGCTCTTCCTCGGTGTGCTGGCGCTCGTGACGGGCTTCGGCACCTCCGACCGGCTCGCCAGCGCGTACGGGCTGGCCGTCACCGGCACGCTCGTGCTCGAGCTGACGCTCTTCCTCGTGTTCGCCAGAGGTGTGTGGCACTGGCACTGGTGGCGGGTGATGCTGATGGCTGTGGGCATCGGCGGGCTGGAGCTCGCGCTGTTCGCGGCGAACCTGCCGAAGATCCTCGCCGGCGGCTGGCTGCCGGTGCTCATCTCGGCCTCCGTCTGCCTGGTGATGTTCACCTGGCAGCGCGGCTCCCGGATCACATTCGGCCGTCGTCACGAGCTGGAAGGCCCCATCGGCGCGCTCGTCGACGAGGTGCACTCGGGCGGCATCGACCGGGTGCCCGGCGTGGCCGTGTACCCGCACGGGGATCTCGCGACGACCCCGCTGGCGCTGCGGGCGAGCCTCGAGTTCACCCACGCCCTCCACGAGCACGTGGTCATCGTGGCGATGAAGACCGTCGGCGTGCCACATGTGCCCGACCGGGAGCGCATCGCGATCGACCATCTCGTCGACACCGATGACGGCATCGTGCAGCTGGTGTGCCGGGTCGGCTTCAACGACTCGCAGGACGTTCCGGCGGCACTGCGGTTGGCCGCGGGAACGGCGCCCGAGCTCGACTTCGATCCGGCGGAGGCCACCTACGTGCTCTCCGTGTTCCGCATCGAACCCGGCGATCTGACCGGCGCCCAGGCCTGGCCGCGCTGGCAGCGGCGACTGTTCCGAGTGCTCGAGCGGCTGTCGACGAACCGCACGCAGGCGTTTCACCTGCCGCCCGAGCGCACCATCGTCATGGGCGCGGAGGTGCAGGTGTGACTGCGCGTTCCCGCCGCTCACCATGACGGATGGCGGCGAGCACGACCACCGCGCAGACGAGCACGCCGAGCCCGTCGAGGTGCACGGCGTGCGCCGCCGAGCCGAGCAGGGCCCCGAGAGCCATCGTCCCCAGCGAGGTCAGCCGCCGGCGCAGCGCCGGGCCGCCGCGGCCCTCACCCGTTGCGAGCCCGGTGGCAAGCCCGGTGAACGTCGAGGTGACGACGACCGTCGTCATGTCCTTGACCCCGACGACCCGGGCAGCGGCGGCCTGCACCCCGAACGCCGCAGCGAGCAGCGCGGTGAAGATCGCGATGAGCCAGACAGGCAGCTCGGCGGGAGCCAGCAGCAGCCACACGCCGGCTCCCGCCAGAATCACTACCTCGACGACCAGCGCCTGACGCACCCGCCCACCCCACCCCTTGGGCGTGCCGCGCAGCATTCTGCCAGTCGCCCACGCACCGACGAAGAACAGCAGCAGGGCGATCAGGTTGCCAAGCGCCGGACCGATCCGGCCGGCCACCACCATGCCGAGCAGCACCACGTTGCCGGTCATGTTCGCGGTGAACACCTGGTCCAGGCGCAGGTAGCCGATCGCGTCCGCGATGCCCGTCGCGAAGGTGAGCAGCGCCATGGTGCTCAGGTGTCGGTCTGCGGCGGATGCCATCATGCGCTCTCCTCACGGATCAGGTGCCGACCGATGTGACATCGCCCTGCCGGCCGTCTCGGAGACGGACGACGGGCTGCTCATGGGGGCACGAGGGCATGGGCGGCACGGCGGGCGATGATCGTCCAGCGTACCCGCACCCTGCGGATCACGGATTCCGGGATGCGACCGGCACCGGATGACGGCGAAAGAATGGGTCACCCGGGACGGCACCGTCGCCATGCCAGGCAGGCTCGGAGACATGGCACGGGACCGGCGCCTCCCGCCAGCGGATTCCGTATCCGCGTCGACGAGAGGCACCGGGCCCACGCATTCCTCTGTGGAGCCGCCGGGAATCGAACCCGGGTCCACTGCTCGGCTCGTGTGACTTCTACGGGCGTAGCCCGTCTGGCGTTCTGCTCGGCCCCAGCCATCGTGACAGGCACCTGGCTGACGGGCCCAGTGGGTCTGCAGTGTCCCGCCGCGCCCTCCCACCTGACGCGACGGCTAGTCCTCTAAATGACGTTCAGATCTGAGACGAGGACGCGCTCAGGAGAACGGATCTCGAACTCGCTTTACGCAGCGAGGGCGAAATCGGTGCGTTTGTTGTTGGCACCTGTTGGGTTGCGTGGCTTGGTTTACGAGATCATCCACGCCTTCTCGGCCCGCTTCTCACACTCGTCAAGACAGTGTCGAAACCGATCGGCCCCGTGTTGAGTTGTCAACGCCCGCATCAGGATGCGGGACTCATCATTTTACAACACCCGCGCGTCCTCGGCATTCCCGATCGGCCACCGGACCTCCCGATCAGCCGTGGAACCAGTCCGTGGGGCCACCTCGCTCGGATCCGGGGCGCAGAGCCGGCCTCCGAGAGCCCCGCCCCTCTCGATGCCGGGAAGGCCGCTTCAGCTTTCCATCGAGATCGCAAGAGTCCACAGCCCCACCACCGAGATCGCGGAGAACACCTCTCGCCCTCGCCTGGAACGGTCGTTCGGGCGACGTCGACCCGGGCATGCACGTTCGCGCGATCTCGATACGTGCCACGGCCGACGATCCGGCGGGCTGTCTCGTCCCGCCGCGGGGTCTCTTCGCCTGGCCCGGGGCACGGGGCGAACGCCGCGGGAGGATGAGGGATGCGAAGGCTGGAGCCCACCCGACCACGGCAGCGACTGAAGACGGAGCACCCAGCCACCCCCGCTTCGACACCTCTGCAGGCCAGGCTCCAGGACGGGCCAGTCCGAGCGGGCCGTCCCGTCCCGGCCCCGAGACTGGCGAGGCCCCGCTTGCGCGGGGCCTCACGTGCGTCCAGATATTCAATTGTCCGTCTCCGGTCGGGCCGGCGACGGTGTCCTCCGGGACGCAGATGTGAGGCGCACCCCGGACTCCGTGTCACTACCAAGATTAGGTTAACCTGCATTCCAGCAGATGCGCAAGAGGCGGTCAGACGCCCGAAGGACGCTACAGCCCGGCGGTGTGGCCGCGCCGGTTCGCGCGCGCCATCGCCCGCTTCGCCTCCATCGCATCCTGCCGCTCGCGCAGCGCATGCCGCTTGTCGTACTCGCGCTTGCCCCTCGCGAGGGCGAGCTCGACCTTGACCCGGCCGTCCTTGAAGTACAGCCGCAGCGGCACCAGGGTCACCCCGCTCTCGTCGAGGCGGTGCCCGATGCGTGTGATCTCCTGACGATGCATGAGCAGGCGCCGCTTCCGCCGGGGGGCGTGGTTCGTCCACGTGCCGTTCAGGTACTGCGGGATGTGCACGTTCTCGAGCCACAGCTGGCCACGATCGATCGTCGCGAACCCGTCGACGAGCGAGGCGTGCCCCTCGCGCAGCGACTTCACCTCCGAGCCCATGAGCGAGATGCCAGCCTCATAGGTGGCGAGGATCGCGTAATCGTGCCGGGCCTTCCGATTCGTGGCGATCGTGTGCTCGCCGCGTTCGCGCGCCATCGTCACACCCTCAGATAGCGGCGGATGGCGAACGCGCTGGCCAGCGCGGAAAGCACGACGCCCACGCCGATGACGATCGGGAACACCGGCCACACCGAGTGCAGCGAGATGAACGCCGTGTACGGCATCGCCGACTGCAGGTAGCCCTGCACGAAGAACTTCACCACGGCCGCGAGCGCCGCCGAGGCGAGCACCGACCCGATGAACGCCGACACCACGCCCTCGAGCACGAACGGCGTCTGGATGAAGAAGTTCGAGGCACCGACGAGTCGCATGATGCCGAGCTCGCGCCGCCGGGAGAACGCCGACAGCCGGATCGTGGTCGTGATGAGCAGGATGGCCGCCACGAGCATCAGCCCGGCGATCGACAGGGCCGTGAGCGACCCGACGTTCAGCACCGCGAAGATCTGGTCGAGGTATGCCTTCTGATCCTGCACCTGGTCGACGCCGGCCATGCCGGTGAACCCGTCGATGATGACGGCCGCCTGTGCCGCGTCGTTCGGATCCTGCAGGTTCACCCAGTAGGTGCTCCACAACTGGTCCTGGGTGACGAAGCTGAGCGCCTGATTGTCGGCGAACTGCTCCTTGAAGTTCTCGTACGCCTGCTGCTGGTCCTCGTAGTAGTACTGGTCGACGTACTGCGAGTACAGATCGGAGTCGAGGCGCTCCTCGATCGCCTGCCGCTCGTCGTCGGTGACCGCGCCGTTCGGGCACTGATCGGCCGAGGAGGAGTCGGAGCACAGGTAGATCGCCACCTGCGCCTTGTCATACCAGAACGTCTTCATCGAAGAGATCTGCATCTGCAGCAGCACGGCAGCGCCGACGAAGGTCAGCGAGATGAACGTCACGAGCACGATCGAGACGACCATCGACATGTTGCGGCTGAGCCCGGTGCGGGTCTCGGCCATGATGCGCCGGAAGTTCATCGCCCAGCCTCGCTTCCCTCGTCATCGGCGTCCGCCTGTGGGGCTGGGCGCGGCGCGGGCGGACGCCCGCCACCGACGAGCCCGAGCCGCTCGGTCAGCGGCTGTGACTCGGTCGCGATCACCTGGATGTCCTCCTCGAGGCCCACCTCGATGCGCTCGGTCGCCGGCTGCGCGAGCGTCACATCGGCGGACGTCGGAGTCTCCGACACCGACGCCACGGTCTGCGGGTCGACGCGCGGCGGCATCTGATCGGCCGTGCGCGGCGGGGCGAACCCGTCCGGTCGCGGCTCGGCCGAACCGGTCGGACGCGGCTGCGGCGGCACCGCGCCGTTCACGCCTGCCTGCAGCGACATCGGCCTGGCGCCGGGCTGGAGGCCGGCCGGACGCGGCACGCCCGCCCCTGCAGGTCGGCGCTCTCCGGGCGCCTGCTGTGGCTGGGCCAAGTCCCGCTCGACGGAGACCCGCTCCACGGAGACCTGCTCCACCTGGATCCCCGGCATGACGGTCGCCTCCGCCGAACTCCCCTCCGCCCCGGGGCGGGCCACGTCGGGCTGGATCGACCGAGCCTGCGGGACCGGGCGCCCCTGCTGGACCGGCTGGACCCCCTGCTCCAGCTGCCCGGGCCGGGCCGGCGGCCGAGCCGCGCCCTGCCCCGGACGGGGGCCTGCCGTCACCCGCGCCGTGGCAGCCGCGCGCTCCGCGGCACGTCGCTCGGGCTCGTCCTGATACCCGCCGCCGCGCTCGTCGCGCACGAGCCGGCCGCGGTCGAGCTCGACGACGCGCCGGCGCATCCGGTTGACGATCGAGGTGTCGTGGGTGGCCATGATGACCGTGGTGCCGCCCGCGTTGATCTTCTCGATGACGCTCATGATGCCCGACGAGGTCTCGGGATCGAGGTTGCCGGTGGGCTCATCGGCCAGCAGGATCGCGGGCTTCGTGACCACCGCGCGGGCGATCGCCACACGCTGCTGCTCGCCGCCGGAGAGCTCATGCGGCATCGCGTCGCCCTTGCCGTCGAGGCCGACCAGGCGCAGCACGTCGGGCACGGCCTCCTGGATGTACCCGGCGGACTTGCCCGTCACCTCCAGCGCGAAGGCGACGTTCTCCGCGGCGGTCTTGTTCGGCAGCAGCCGGAAGTCCTGGAACACGACGCCGAGGTTGCGGCGGTAGAAGGGGATGCGGCGTGACGAGATCGCACGCAGGTCGTACCCCAGCACGTGGATGTCGCCCGAGGTGAGCCGCTCCTCCTTGAGGATCAGGCGGATGAGGGTCGACTTGCCCGAGCCGCTCGCGCCGACGACGAAGACGAAGTCGCCCTTGTCGACGTCGAGCGAGATGTCGTCGAGCGCCGGTCGGTCGGCCTTGCGATACCGCTTGGTGACGTGCTCGAAGCTGATCATGACCATGCGAGTCGCTCCCTACTCGGCCCGGCCCTTGCGCCACCGGATGCCTGCCGAGATGAACCCGTCGAGATCGCCGTCGAAGACGTCGTCGGGGTTGTTCACCTCGTACCCGGTGCGCAGGTCCTTGACCATCTGATACGGGGCCAGCACGTAGGAGCGCATCTGGTCGCCCCAGCTGGCCTTGATGTCGCCGGCGAGGCCCTTCTTGGTGGCTTCCTCCTCCTGGCGGCGGATCTCGAGCAGGCGCGACTGCAGCACGCGCAGCGCGGCCGCCCGGTTCTGGATCTGGCTCTTCTCATTCTGACAGCTGACCACGATGCCCGTGGGCAGGTGGGTGATGCGCACGGCGGAGTCGGTCGTGTTCACCGACTGGCCGCCCGGCCCCGACGATCGGAAGACGTCGACGCGGATGTCCGAGTCGGGGATGTCGATGTGCTCGGTCGGCTCCACGAGCGGCACCACCTCGACCGCGGCGAACGACGTCTGCCGTTTGCCGGCCGAGTTGAACGGGCTCATCCGCACCAGCCGGTGAGTGCCCGCCTCGACCGACAGCTTGCCGTACAGGTACGGCTCGGCGATCTCGAAGGTCGCCGACTTGATGCCGGCCTCCTCGGCGTAGGACGTGTCGAGCACGTTGACCTTGAAACCATGGTGCTCGGCCCACCGGCTGTACTGCCGCAGCAGCATCTCGGCGAAGTCCGCCGCGTCGACGCCGCCGGCGCCCGCGCGGATCGTGACGACCGCGCCGCGGTCGTCGTACTCGCCGTTCAGCAGCGTCTGCACCTCGAGGTCGTCGATCGCCTTCTGCAGGCTCTCCAGCTCGTGCTCGGCCTCGTGCTGCGAGGCGGTGTCGCCCTCCTCGTTGGCGAGCTCGACGAGCACCTCGAGGTCGTCGAGCCGCTGCCCGACGCGCTCCACCCGGCCGAGCTGTGCCTTCGCGTGCGACAGCTGGCTGGTCACCTTCTGGGCCCGGTCGGTGTCCTCCCACAGCCCGGGCTCGGCCGCCTGCTCGCTGAGCTCGGCGATACGGGCGGTGAGCGCCTCCGGGGCGACCACCTGCCGGATGTCGGCATAGGTCTTGCGGAGGGCGTCGATGCGTTCGGAGATGTCGAGGTCAGCCATATCCCGTTCAGTGTACCCGGCCGGGACGACTCCGCCCCACGAAGCGGCTGTGCGAATCGGGGCGAGGCCGCATCCTGCACCTGCCCGGGCCGACCGGCCCACGAGCGACGCCGCATCCTGCACCCTCCGGCTGCCTCACCCCCATGGAGCGGCCCGCACGAAACGAGCGAAATCGCGCTCGACCTGGTCGGCGTACGCGAGCGCCCAGTCCGTCATCGCCCGGTCGAAGCCGACGCCCTTGCCCAGGTAGCCGGCGATCCAGTGCAGGGCGCGACTCTGCGCGTGCGCGCGGCCGAGCAGCAGCCCGCAGGCGACGACGTACTCCTCGAACGTGCGGGGGCTCAGCCGGGAGAGATTCACCGACCCCTTCATGTCGCGGAACTGGCGGATGTAGAAGTCGTGCCCGTTCACGCTCGCCCAGCCGAGGAACGGATCGGACACCGCCTGCAGGATGCGCTGGTGGTCGACGACGCGACGGCCGTCGTGCTCGTCCGCGCGCAGCGTCTCAGGGGTGGAGGCGTTCGGCCGGTTGGCCTCCGTCACCACCGAGCGCCCCGCCTCCTTCAGCTGCAGCACGAGCGGGTTGTCGTTCGCGTCGAGCAGCAGCACCACGTAGCAGCGGGTGCCCACACTGCCGACCCCGACCACGCGGCGGGCGCCGTCGACGAGGCGGTGGCTGCGCACCAGCATCCGCAGGTCGGGGCGCACCGACGCGAGGTAGCCGTGGAACAGCTCGCGCAGGGCGTCTGCGGTGACCCCGGTGACGTGCTGGAGCACGGGCGGCTGCTCGACAAAGCGGGGCACGCCCGTCTCGTCCGGCTCCGTCATCCGCCGCACCGCCTGCACCGCCGTGCGCGAGCGGGCCTTGTCCGCCGCCCGCTGGAACGCCTTGACCGACGAGCTGTGCATCTGGGCGGCGATCGTGGCGTCGTCGACGCTCGCGTAGTAGCGGTCGAGCGCCGACCAGCGCGACAGCTTCCGTATCGCCCGCCGGTAGGCCTGCGCAGTCTGCAGCGCGAGGTGGCTGACCGCCGCGGCGTCGAACCCGGCGTCGCGCGCCGAGGACGACGCTGGTCACCAGCCGGCGCACGTCCCACTCCCAGGGCCCCGGCGCGGCCTCGTCGAAGTCATTGAGGTCGAACACGAGCCGGCGCTCCGGCGAGGCGAACAGGCCGAAGTTGCTGATGTGCGCATCCCCGCAGATGACGATCTGCTGGCCGGTGTCCTCCTGTGCGGCGAGGTCGTGGGCCATGAGCCGGGCGGAGCCGCGGTAGAACGTGAACGCGCTGGCGGCCATCCGCTGCCAGCGCAGTCCGATCAGGTCCGGCAGCCGGGTGCGATTCTGCTCGGCGAGCAGCGCCACGGGGTCGCGGTCGACCGGATGGAACGTGGCGAGCCGCTCGAACGGCTGGCAGGCGCGGGCGAGCTTCCC
Source organism: Pseudoclavibacter caeni (assembly GCF_008831125.1). GTDB lineage: Bacteria > Actinomycetota > Actinomycetes > Actinomycetales > Microbacteriaceae > Pseudoclavibacter_A > Pseudoclavibacter_A caeni. Next base: position 153,853 of record NZ_WBKA01000004.1, read on the forward strand.
CTCGCGCCGCTGCTGCTTCGCGGTGAGATGCTCGCGCACCTCGTCCGTCGTACTGTAGATGCCTCGACTCATCCGCACGCCTCCATCCGCTCCGGTCACCCCGGTCATCTCTGCCGGCTCTGCCGTTCCACCCGCTGGCCGTCTCGACCGCCTCGCTCGTCGCCCACGATTCTCTCACCTGCAGGTGGGCAAGGCCCGATGCCATCCGGATCGCACGGGTGTCCGGCGCTCTCATCGACCGAGGGGATGGCGTTCTCGGTGTCGCCCGGTGCTCCCGGCTCGGTCTGCCCGCCACGAACGATGAATCGATCATCATCCGCCGCAGACAGCACGCCCTCTGCGCTGAGACCAGCCAGCACACGTCTGACCAGGTCTGAATCCATGCCAAGACGTTCCCTGAGACGGCTGACCGTCATGTCCCCCGTCTGCCTCGCGAGCAGGAGGGCATGTGCCTCTTGCGACAGCGCTGCGACAGCGCGAAGTGTCGTCATCGAGGTTCCGCACAGTCGACTCGACTGCGGCATCGATCGCCTCGGCAAGAGGTCCATCGCAGATGACCCGGTCCAGAAAGCGTGGCGCTCCCGGCGTGGCCTTACTCCTCGCGTCTCATCTGACACCGCGGCGGGAACGTGACATCCGCCCCCTCCGCCACCATCTCCGATGCCCTCGACGAGCTGGTCGCGAATCCGATCAAGGTCGGATCCCCTGGCCGGCGCGAACCGCGCCTCTTCGGCCAGGCCGAGGATCAGCGTCCCCCGCTGGTGCTGGCGAACGCGCTGACAGATTCCCCGACGGAGAAACCGATTCCGTCAGAGCTGGCCTTGGCCTCATGATCGGAATCATCACTCCCCTGTCGTTGCAGCCTCGCGACGACATCGGCGGATGAGGCGACATCAGATGCTGTCTCCCGATCGTCCTGATCGACTGCGTTCACCCGCCCCGTCAGTGGCGCTCGCTCACCGCTCACTCACCTTTCGCCCTGCACAGACGGGCAAGTGACGAGAAGTGAGAGTGAGTGAGCGGTCAGGGCGATCACCGGCCCTGGCATGACGGCCCCACCCTGTCGTCTTCGTGACGCAAGGCGTTGTCGGCCCGTTGCCGGCATCGGGTGACCGCCGATGGGGACACGACCACCTTTGAGACGGTGCAGACCTCTTCGCCATGTGTGTCAGGCCTGACACCGAGACTCCCCGTGAGAGGTCGCGGTCTTAGGCACCGTGGGAAGAGATCGGCGTCGGGAGAGGTCACGACAGCCATCCTCCTGGCCATCGAAGACAGGCCCAGCGTCCCCTTTGACTCCGACCGCGGACCCCGGCGCACAGACACCCGGCCCGAGACGCTAGGCTGTCAGTCGCGCGGGAGTGGTGGAACTGGCAGACACGCAGGATTTAGGTTCCTGTGCCGAGCGCGTGCGGGTTCGAGTCCCGTCTCCCGCACACCGGCCGCATCGACATCGCCCCTCGAGGCCATCGCTCATCCAGCCCCAGCACGGGCGATCGACGCACCGGTGGCGACCTCGTCTGGAAGCTCGTCGCTTCCGTGCAGCCGCACCAGCGCAGTCACCCCAGCAGCTCGACACACCCCAGCAGAGTCACCCCGACATCTCGACATGCCCCAGCACGGTCACCCCGCTACCTCGAGAGGCCCAGCACGTTCACCCCACCCCTGCCACAGCCGCTTGGAGGAACTCTCCAATCCGAGCGCGCAGTCTTGGTGAGATCACAGCATCCTCGACCCCGCCTGACCCGTAGCCTGAGATCCACGACACCACGGGGACCACCCCGCACACCGGGGCGACACCCCGCGAGCGAGCCCCCGCCAGCGAGGCCCGCCCCACGAACGGCCCCCACCGAGCCGGGAGCTCCCCACACCGGGTGCCGTCAGAAGAGCGAAGGACGCCGATGCCACACTCCCGCCCCTGGACCGCCGCCTACGCCCCGGGCGTGCCCGCCGACATCCCGCCGGTCACCGACACGCTCGTGCACGCGTTCGAGCGCAGCGTGCGCGAGCACGGCGCGCGGACGGCCACGGACTTCCTGGGCGGCACGCTCTCCTACCGCGATCTGGGCGAGCAGGTGCACGCCATCGCGCAGGCGCTCGCGGATCTCGGGGTGCGGCGCGGCGACCGGGTCGCGCTGGCCCTGCCGAACTGCCCGCAGCACGTGGTCGCGTTCTACGCGGTGCTGCGCATCGGCGGCATCGTCGTCGAGCACAACCCGCAGTACACGGCGGCCGAGCTCGCCGTGCAGTTCGCCAATCATCAGGCCCGCGTCGCGATCGTCTGGGACGCCGTGTGCGACACGATCGCCGGCTTCGACCGGTCGGCCCGCCCCGACCACGTCATCGCCGTCGACATCACCCGGGCGCTGCCGCGGCGCACCCGGCTCGCCCTCCGACTGCCCGTGCCCCGCGCCCGAGCGCTGCGCCGAGCCATGACGATCACCCCGAGCACGCCCGTGCTGCGTTGGGAGGCCCTCGTGCGCGACACCGCGCCTCTCGCCGCCACCACCCCGCTGCCCGTGCCCGAGGACGTCGCCGTGCTGCAGTACACGTCCGGCACGACCGGCGCCCCGAAGGCCGCGATTCTCACCCACGCGAATCTGCGGGCCAACGAGCTGATGGGCGAGGCCTGGGTGCCCGGACTGCGACCGGGCCGCGAGGTGTTCGCCGCCGTGCTGCCGTTCTTCCACGCCTACGGGCTCACCCTGTGCCTGTCGTACGGCATCGCGACCGGGGCGACGCTCGTGCTGCAGCCCCGTTTCAGCCTCGACCAGCTGATCGCCGCGCAGCGCCGCCGGCCGATCACCTTCATGCCCGCCGTCCCGCCGATCTACGCGCGGCTGGCCGACGCCGCCGAAGCCGGCCGGGTCGACCTGCACTCGGTGCGGTTCTCGATCAGCGGCGCGATGGCGCTCGACCCCGACCTCGTCGCCCGCTGGGAGTCGCTCAGCGGCGGCCTGCTCGTCGAGGGCTACGGGATGACCGAGGCGTCACCGATCATCGCCGGCAACCCGATCGGCGCGCACCGGCGTCCGGGCGCCGTGGGCGTGCCCTTCCCCGGCACCGACGCGCGCGTGGTCGATCCGCTGGATCCCTCGCGCGAGGTGGCCCCGGGTGAGCCCGGCGAGCTCGTGGTGCGCGGGCCGCAGGTGTTCGCCGGCTACTGGCAGCGTCCGGACGCGACGGCAGCGACCCTGCTGCCCGGCGGCTGGCTGCGCACCGGCGATGTCGTCACGATGACGCCGGACGGGTTCATCATCGTGGTCGACCGGCTCAAGGAGCTCATCGTCACCGGTGGCTTCAACGTGTCGCCGAGCGAGGTGGAGACCGTGCTGCGGGAGCATCCCGACGTGCGCGACGTCGCCGTGGTCGGGGCGCGCCGCCCCTCCGGCGACGAACAGGTCACCGCGGTGCTCGTGCTGCGGGAGGGCTGCCGGCTCGACGTCGCCGCGCTGCGCGCGTTCTGCCGCCAGACGCTCGCCCGCTACAAGGTGCCGCGCGCGTTCGTGCCGGTGGACGCGCTGCCCGTCTCGCAGATGGGCAAGGTGCTGCGCCGGCGGGTGCTCGAGCTGCTGCCCCGCGGCGCCGCCGCCTGAGTCACGCCCCGGCGCCGAACTCCTCGCGCAGGATCGGCACGAGGGCGCGGAACGCGCGGGCTCGGTGTGACAGGCCGTTCTTCTCCTTGGCGGTGAGCTCGGCGGCCGAGCGACGCTCGCCCTGCGGCTGGAACACCGGGTCGTAGCCGAAGCCGCCGGTGCCGCGCTCCTCGCGCAGCAGCACGCCGGGCCAGCGTCCCACGACCGTGTGCTCGCGGGCGGGGCCGCCCTGCGCGTCCGGGACGACCAGGGCGATCGCGCACACGAACGTCGCCCGCCGGTGCTCGTCGGGCACGTCGGCGAGCTGCTCGAGCAGCAGGCGCCGGTTGAAGACGTCCGAGGCCTGCGAGCCGCCCCAGCGGGCCGAGAAGATCCCCGGCGCACCGCCGAGCACGTCCACGGCGATCCCCGAGTCATCGGCGAACGCGGGGCGACCGTCGTGCTCGACCGCGGCGCGAGCTTTGATGAGCGCGTTCGCCTCGAAGGTCACCCCGTTCTCGACGGGCTCCGGGCCGTCGTACGCGTCGACGGTGGCCCCGGGCAGAGCCTCGCCGACGATGCGCCGGAACTCGGCGAGTTTGTGGGCGTTGTGGCTGGAGAGCAGCAGCGGTGTGGTCATGGCCCCAATCATCCCACCACGCCCGCACCTGGCCGCTGAACCGGTGTGAACAGGTGTCAGCCCCGGTGCTAGGGTGGCGCCATGCGCAATGCGAACGTGTCACCGCTGACCACCGCGACGTCGACCGCCCTGCTCACCGACCGCTACGAGCTGACGATGCTCGACGCCGCCCTGCTCGACGGCACCGCCGACATCCCCTGCCTGTTCGAGCTGTTCGCCCGGCACCTGCCCACCGGACGCCGCTACGGCGTCGTGGCCGGCACCGGCCGACTGCTCGAGGCGCTGCGGGACTTCCGCTTCACCGACGAGCAGCTCGCGTTCCTGCGCGACGAGCACGTCGTGCGCCCCGAGACGATCGAGTGGCTGGCTGACTACCGCTACGACGGCAACGTCTTCGGCTACCGCGAGGGCGAGCTGTACTTCGACCACTCGCCACTGGTCACCTTCGAGACCGACTTCGCCCACGGGGTGATGCTCGAGACGCTCGCGCTGAGCGTGTACAACTACGACTCCGCCGTCGCCAGCGCGGCCAGCCGGATGACCCTCGCCGCCCGCGGGCGCCCGCTGGCCGAGATGGGCTCGCGGCGGACGAACGAGACGGCCGCCGTCGCCGGCACCCGCGCCGCGTACATCGCCGGGTTCGCCGCCAGCTCGAACCTCGAGGCGGGGCGACGGTGGGGCATCCCGACCATGGGCACCGCCGCCCACGCGTGGACGCTGCTGCACGACACCGAGGAGGAGGCGTTCCGCGCCCAGATCGAGGCGATGGGCACCGACACGACCCTGCTCGTCGACACCTACGACATCACGAAGGGCGTCGAGACGGCGATCCGCGTGGCGGGACCGCACCTCGGCGGCGTGCGCATCGACTCCGGCGACCTGCCGAGCACCGCGGCGGCCGTGCGTCGCCAGCTGGACGCCCTCGGCGCCACGGAGACGAAGATCACGGTCACCAACGACCTCACCGAGTACGCGATCGCCGCACTGGCCGCGAGCCCGGTCGACAGCTACGGCGTGGGCACGTCGGTGCTCACCGGCTCGGGGCACGCGACCGCGGGGATGGTCTACAAGCTCACCAGCCGGCAGAACCCCGACGGGTCGTGGACGGCGGTGCAGAAGGCCAGCGCCGGCAAGGGCCACCGCGGCGGGCGCAAGGACGCCGCCCGGCGCATCGACGCCCGGGGTCGTGCCACGGCCGAGGTCATCGCGGTGGAGAAGACGGCGGCCACCCAGCCCGACGACCGGCCACTGCTCGTCCCGCTCATGCAGCGCGGCGAGGCGCTGCATGAGCATCTGGGCGCGGCGGGCACCCGCGCGGCGCGCGAGCACCACGCCCGCGTGCTCGAGGAGCTGCCGCCGAACGGCCGTCGCATGTCGAGTGGCGAGCCTGCCATCCCGAGCCTGTTCGTCTGAGTCGGCTGCGGGCTGAACCCTGCCGCAGGAGATCGGGCTCCGGGCCGTCAGGCGCGACTACTCGTCGCGCATGCGCTCGTAGATCTCCTTGCACTCCGGGCAGACGGGGAACTTCTCCGGATCCCGCCCGGGCGTCCAGATCTTGCCGCACAGCGCCCGCACCGGGGTGCCGTTCACCGCGGACTCGAGGATCTGCTCCTTGCGCACATAGTGCGAGAACCGGTCGTGGTCGCCGTCCTCCTCGAGCTCGCGCATCTCGCGCTCGAGGACCGCGACGCTGCCCGAGTCGAGTTCGCGCTCGAGCTCCCGCAGCGGATCATCGTCCGGTCCGTCCAGCATCTCCGCCATCACAGCCTCCTCGTCACGTCGACGTCAGCCGAGCCACGGCTCACGCGACCGCCCTCGGGCCACGCGCGCACGCGTCTCACGCGTCTCACGCGGCAGCTTACCGCGCCGCACACGGCCCGACGGGTCCAGCCGGGACCAGTCGTCGGACCGCCGGGATCAGCAGCGCGCCGGATGCGGGCCGACAGGTCCGCTCCCCGGCGGTCGAGCCCTGCCCGGCCGCCGGGGACGCGATCACTCCGAGGCCGCCTCGAGGGTCACCTGTGCGCTCTGCGTCTTCCCGTCGCGAACGTACTCGACGGTGACCGCCGTGCCAGGCCCAGACTGCCGCACGGTGCCGATCAGGTGCGAGGCGCTCGTGATGCGCACGCCGTCGACCTTCGTGATGATGTCCCCGCTCTTCAGCCCCGCCTGCGCGGCGGGGCCGCCGCTGGTGACGTCCTTGACCAGCGCACCGGTCACGCCGTCATCGCCGGTCGCGCTGCTCACCGTCGCGCCGAGCTGCCCGTGCTGCGCCTTGCCATCGGAGATGAGCTCGCCGGTGACCCGCTGCACCACGTTCGCGGGGATCGCGAACCCCAGCCCGATGCTGCCGTTGCTCGTGCTCTGCCCAGTCGACGAGGTCGCCGTGGCGATGGCGACGTTGACCCCGATCAGCTGGCCGTCGGTGTTGACGAGCGGGCCGCCCGAGTTGCCGGGGTTGATGGCCGCGTCGGTCTGCACGACCGAGAGGTAGATGGAGGAGTCGCTCTGTGTCGACTGCGAGCCGCTCTGCCCGCCGTAGCCGTACCCGTTCGAGCCGCCGCTGCCGAAGTCGTTCCAGAAGTCGTAGCCGTTGCCCTCGTCTGTGCTCGAGTCGCCGTCCTGCGCCGCGGAGGAATCGAGCGAGATCGCTCGGTTGAGTGCCGAGACGACACCGCTGGTGACCGTGTTCTCCAAGCCCTGCGGCGCGCCGATCGCGATCGCGGTGTCGCCAACGTTGAGCTTCGACGAGTCGGCGAACTCGATCGCAGTGAGGTTCGACGGCGGATTCTTCAGCTGGATGACGGCCAGGTCGGTCGTGGAGTCAAGCCCGACCGTGGTCGCGTCGTACACGCTGCCGTCGCTGAGGGTGACCTTGAGCGTGGCGCTGCTCGTCGCGCCATCCAGTGTGACGACGTGGTTGTTCGTGACGATGCGCCCCTGCGCGTCGAGGATCACGCCGGAGCCCGTGCCGGACTCACTGCTCGAGGACGCGGAGATCGTGACCACCGACGGGCTCGCCTTCGCCGCCCCGGCGGTGACGTCGGTGACGTGCTCGGGGTCGTTGATGACCACGTTCGACCCGCTCGTGCTGCTCACCGTGGTGCTCGACCCGTGTCCGCTGGCCCAGCCGATCGCTGCTCCGGCACCACCGCCGACGAGCGCGGCGACGAGGGCGGACACCGCGACGACTCGACCGATGGGGCCGTGCTGACGATGGCCCCCGTCCTCCTGATGCGACGCATACGCATCGGTGCCGTTCCCGCCGGCGCCACCGGCACCGTCCAGCCCCACCATGCCCACCTCGCCCGCGGCAGCCGGGCCGGGATACGGCTGCCCCACTGCGGGACCACGCCCCGGCACGGTCTGGACGGGCTGGGACGCTGAGGCCGCCTGTGCGGAGCCGTCGAATCCATCCGGCAGCGGCGTGGTGGGCTGCGCCGCGGTCGGCAGCGGTGTCGTCGGCTGAGCCGCAGCGGCCGGGGGCGCATACCGCGGTCGGGACGCCGTGGGCGTCGGCCTGGTCCGCTCGGTGTCGTCCAGCGCCTCCGCCTCGGCCTCCGCAGCTGCGGGAGTCGCCTCGCCCTCACCGGTGCGCGCCGCACCCGGCTCCCACCGCGGCAGGGACTGCTGTGGCACCGCCCAGCGATCGTCTCGTACCTGCCCGTCTCGGGCCTGCTCGTCCACGGGCCGCGCCGCAGCGGGGTCGGCTGCCGGGTGCTGGTCTTCCGAAGTCATGGTCGTTCCTCTCCGTGCACTCCCACCGTGCCGTTCGCCACTGTGAGAAGCCTGTGGCCGTGCTGAGGAGATGCCGCCGGGCATCGTCATCCACGGTCACGGCTCGCCGCGTCCCTCCCGCACGAGTCTAGAGTGTCATCGTGAGTGTTGACCCGGCCATTCCCGCAGCGTCCGCCCGTCCCTTCGCCGCAGCCGCCCTGCCCTGGCAACGCACCGCGCATGCCGCCGGACTGCTCGGCGCCGACGGCCGCCCGGCGCCGAACGTCTTCACCGAGATGACCGCCCTCGCCCAGCGGACGGGTGCGATCAACCTCGGTCAGGGGTTCCCGGACACCGATGGGCCGCAGGTCGTGCTCGAGGCGGCCCGGTCGGCGATCCTCGCCGGCGCGAACCAGTACCCGCCGGGCCTCGGCGTGCCCGTCCTGCGCGAGGCGATCGCCCGGCATCAACACCGTTTCCACGGCATCACCGTGGACCCGGACCGCGAGGTGCTCGTCACCACCGGGGCCACCGAGGCGCTCGCCGCCACGCTGCTCGCGCTGGTGCGCCCCGGCGACGAGGTCGTCACCCTCGACCCCACCTATGACGCGTACACGGCACTCATCGCCCTGGCCGGCGGCCGGCACGTGCGCGTGCCGCTGGCGCCGCCGGACTTCCGGCTGCCGCTCGACCGGCTCGCCACCGCCGTGACCGACCGCACCGCGGTGATCCTCGTCAACAACCCGCACAACCCGACCGGCACGGTGCTCACCCAGGCGGAGCTCGCCGCGATCGTCGCCGCCGCCGAACAGCACGATGCGATCGTCGTCGTCGACGAGGTGTACGAGCACCTCGTGTTCGACGGGGTGCGGCACACCACGATCGCCGCGATCCCCGGCGCGGCCGAGCGCAGCGTCACGATCTCGTCGGCGGGCAAGACGTTCTCGCTGACCGGCTGGAAGATCGGCTGGCTCGTCGCCCCGCAGCCGCTGCGCGACGCCGTACTCACCGTCAAGCAGTACCTGACGTTCGCCACCGGGGCGCCCCTGCAGCCGGCGATCGCCGAAGGGCTGGACCAGCCCGACGCGCTGTTCGTCGGCGTGCGCGACCGGCTGCAGCACGGCCGGGACCTGCTCGCCGCGGGCCTCGCCCGGGCCGGGTTCGCGTTCGCGCCCGCCCCGGCCACGTACTTCCAGGCGGTTGACGCGGCCCCGCTCGGCGTCGCCGACGCCGCCCGGCTCGCCCGCGAGCTGCCCGAGCAGGTCGGCGTCGTGGGGATCCCGCTGAGCGCCTTCGCCGCACCGGAGCACGCCGACCTGTACCGCTCCTGGCTGCGCTTCGCATTCTGCAAGCGCGACACGGTGCTGCAGGAGGCGAGCGACCGGCTCGCCCGGCTCGCGATGCGCGACTAACCGCGACCGATGGTCAGGCGCGGGATGCGTCCCCGGCTGCCCCGACGCCCGGCGCGTCTGCCTCGGGCACGACGACCGCGAGCCGCCGCATCCGCAGCGCCGGGTTCGTCGCCCGCACCTGCGCGATGCGCTCGAGGCCGATCTCGGTGCTCAGGAAGGCGCTCTCCGCGCCCGTGGCCGCGAGCACGACGCCCATCGGATCGACGATCATCGAGCGGCCGATGCCATGCGGGATCGCCTGGCCGGCCGCGAGCACGTAGACGGTGTTCTCGATCGCCCGGGCCTGCACGAGCGTGTTCCAGTGATGCTCCTTGAGCGGGCCGCCAACCCACTGCGAGGGGATCACCACGAGCTCGGCCCCGGCGTCCACGAGCCGTCGGGTAATCTCCGGGAAGCGCAGGTCGTAGCAGGTCTGCAGACCCACCCGAATGCCCTCGACCTCGAAGGTGACCGGCTCGTCGAGCGGCCCGGGCACGACCCACTGCGACTCGCGGTGCCCGAACGCGTCGAACAGGTGCACTTTGCGGTACGCGGCCTCGAGCTCACCCGTGGGGGCGACGGCGACGACCGTGTTGGCGAATCGGTGCTCGTCCTCGCTGCGGGCGACCAGCCCGGCGACGATGTGCAGGCCGTGCTCGGCGGCGAGCCGGCCGAGCGCGGTGACGAACGGCCCGTCGAGCGGCTCGGCGTTGGCGGCGTAGTCGGGGCCCAGCCGGCCATTGAAGTACGACGCGTACTCGGGGAACACCACGAGCGAGGCGGCGCGGTCGGCGGCCTCCTGCACGTACATGGTGATCTGCCTGAGGTTCTCGCGCCGGTCGCCCGTCGGCCCGAACTGCCCGGCCGCCACGGTGACGGTGTTCGACAGCCACAGCGTGTCCTCCGGAGTGGTCACGTCGCTCCTTCCCCGGCGCCATCGGGCGGCGCCCCGCTCGCCTCAGTCTATCCGCGCCGTCTCGCCGAGCGCCGCGAGGAACAGCGCCTCGCTGAGCGCGACCGCCTCGATCTCGGCCGGCAGCACGCTCTCGTTCGGCGCGTGGATCGCCGCAGCGGGATCCTCCACCCCGAACAGGGCGATCTCCGCATCGGGGAACCGCTGCTGCAGCGCGTTCGTCAGCGGGATGGCCCCACCGCTGCCGGCGAACACCACGGGCCGGCCGAATGCCCGGGCCATCGCCGCCTGCAGCATCCGGCTCGTGCGTGTCGTCGTGTCGGCGGCGAAGCCCTCGCCGCTGCCGCCATCGGTGATCGTCACCCGCACACCCCATGGGGCAACCGCGCGCAGTCGATCGGCGAGCGCGCGCTGGGCGGCCGCGGCGGACATCCCCGGCGGCACCCGCAGGTTCAGGCGGGCCGCCGCGTGCCCTTGGATGGCGGCGGTGGAGCCGACGACCGGCGGGGCGTCGACGCCGAGCACCGTGACCGTCGGCCTGGCCCAGAGCATGTCGGCGATCGAGCCAGAGCCGATGATGGCCACCCCGTCGGGCACGCCCGCGTCGGCGCGGAAGCGTTCCTCCGGATAGTCGGCGCCAGCCCACCGCTGGTCGGCCGGGATGCCGGGCACGGTCAGGTCGCCCGCGGGGCCACGCAGCGAGGCGAGCATCATGATCAGCGCCTGCAGCGCGTCCGGCGCCGCCCCGCCGAACTGCCCGGAGTGCAGGGCGACCGGCACGGTGTCGACGGCGACGGTGAGATCGCCGACTCCGCGCAGTGCCACGGTGAGCGTGGGCTCGCCGGCTGCGACGTTCCCGGAGTCCATGATGAGCATGACGTCCGCGGCGAAGTCCTCCGGATGGTCGGCGAGCCAGCGGTCGAGCCCCTGCCCGCCCTGCTCCTCGGAGCCCTCGAAGACGACGCGCACGCCGACCGGCAGCGCGCCCGCAGTCGCCCGCAGCGCGCGAAGGGCGGACAGGTGCGCGACGAGGTTGCCCTTGCAGTCGGCGGCGCCGCGGCCGTGCAGGCGGCCGTCCTCCCCCGGGGTCAGTGTGAACGGCGGCGTGTGCCAGGCCGCCCCGTCGAGCGGCGGCTGCACGTCGTAGTGCCCGTACAGCAGCACGGTGGGCGCGCCGGCCGGGGCGGGCATGCCGCCGAGCACGGTCTGCGAGCCGTCGACGGTGTCCACGACGCGCGCGTCGGCGACGCCGAGCTCGTGCAGCCGGGCGACGAGCCAGGCGGCCGCAGCGCGGGAGTGGCTCCAGTCGTACTGGGCCGGGTCGGCGACCGAGGGGAAGGCGACAAGCTCGGCGAGATCCGCGAGTGCACGCGGCTGCTCGGCGTGGACCGCGGCGGCGAGTGCGTCGGCCTGCGCTGTGGCGAGGTCGAGAGCGGGGGCCGATGATGTCTGACCGGGATCGGACGCCGGGGCGGCGTCCTCTGGGATCGGGGTGGCTGCGGACATCGGCTGCTCCTTCCCGCGGCGACCGGGCGCCGCGCCTGAGACGCCTCTCAGCGTACCGCCGGGGCCTCGTCGCCCGGCGCATGGAACGTCCACGGGTCACGGGGCAGCCGGGCGAGCTCGAGGGAGGCGACCGCTGCCGCCAGCAGCGCGGCGGGCTCGCCGGTGTCGACCGCGGCGTCCACCGCCGTCTGGTCGACGGCGCCGCCGAGCGAGTGCAGCAGCAGGGCGAGCACCGCGACCGGGGTCACACCCCGCGCGGCGAGTCGGGGCAGGGTGACGGCGCCGCCGCGCTTGGCGAGCCGCCGCCCCTGATCGTCGACGACGAGGGGCACGTGTGCGTAAACGGGCGTGGGCAGGTCGAGCAGCCGAGCGATCATCATCTGCCGGGGCGCCGAGGCGAGCAGATCGTCGCCGCGGACGACCTGGTCGACGTCCTCGTGCGCGTCGTCGACGACGACGGCCAGGTTATAGGCGGGTGTGCCGTCAGCACGGCGCAGCACGAGGTCGTCGACCGGCCCGGTCCACGCCCCGTGCAGCAGGTCGTGGACGGTCTCGCGGGCGACGTCCGCGCGTAGACGCAGGGCGCCGGGCCGCTCGCGACGGCGTGCGGCTCGCTGCACCTCGGTCAGGTGCCGGCAGGTGCCCGGGTACTGGCCGGGGATGCCGTGCGGTGCCCGCACCGCCTCGACGATCTCCCGCCGGGTGCACCAGCACTCATAGACGAGCCCGCGGCGGCGCAGGTCGTCGATCGCGGCGTCGAACCGGGCGACGTGCCGGGACTGCACGTGGACGGGGCCGTCCCAGTCGAGGCCGATCGCCCGGAGCGCCTCGAGCTGGGGGCGGGGGTCACGGGCGCGAGCGCGGTCGAGATCCTCGATGCGCAGAACGAACTTGCGGCCGGTGGCGTGGGCGAGCAGCCAGGCCAGCACAGCCGTGCGCAGGTTGCCCACGTGCAGATCCCCGCTGGGACTGGGGGCGAAACGACCGGCGGACATGACCTTCCACGATACGCCGCCGGTGGGCTGTCCCCTTTGCGCTCGGCCGTCCGGATCCGTCAGCGGGGCCGTCCGACCCGTCACGTGCGGTCATCCGGCCCGCGTGGGATGCTGCCGGGACTACCATGGCCGTGCTCGGGCCGCCTCGCGACCGCGCGGCCGCCGCCCGATTCGAGGAGCGATGGATGAGCCTGTTCGACGCCGTGCGCTGGCTGTATGACGCGACGATCCCGATGGGCGATCTGCGTCCGCTGGTCGTACGCGAGGTCGTCGGCAACGTCTTCGGCCTGGCCAGCGCGCTGGGCGGAATGCGTCGGCGGGTGTGGGCGTGGCCGGTGGGCATCATCGGCAACGCGCTGCTATTCACGGTGTTCGTCGGTGCGATCGCCACGCGTGGCGACACCCCGACCCTGCTCGGTCAGGCCGGCCGACAGCTCATGTTCATCGCCGTGTCGGCGTGGGGCTGGTGGTCCTGGCGGCGAGCACGGCGGGAGCAGGACGCGGCCGGGGCCGCGACGGCACGGGCGGCGAGCCTCGTCGGCGACGCCGAGCGGGACGACGGCGTGCAGCCCCGGTGGGCGACGCCCCGTCAGCGGGCGGGGCTCGTCATCGCGCTGTTCGTCGGCACGGCGGCGCTCACCCCGCTGTTCCGGGCGCTCGGGTCGAGCGAGCCGGTGTGGGCGGACGCCTGGACATTCATGGGGTCGCTGCTGGCCACCTGGGGGATGGCCCGCCGCTGGGTGGAGTTCTGGCTGATCTGGGTGGCCGTCGATCTGGTCGGCGTGCCTCTGCTGCTCGGTGCCGGGTACTACGCGACGGCCACGATGTACATCGTCTACGGGGTGTTCACGCTGAGTGGGTTCTTCGTGTGGCGGCGCGCCCGTCGCGCGCAGGGGTGACGGCGGGGCCAGTCGTGGCATCCGCCGGCACGAGAGGCACGTACGGGTCGGTCCGATGGGTTCCGGCCCGGTGGTTTCCGGCCTGGTGGTTTCCGGCCTGGTCACCGAACCCACGAGGCGGGCCGCGTCCGCATCCCCACGCGGATGCGGACGCGGCCCGCCCGGTGCACTGATCGATCGGTCAGTGACGGGCCGCGCCCACCGCGCCAGGGCCGGGGAGCGAGCGGACGTACATCTCGGCCTCGAGCCTGCGGCTCTCGGTCTGCCCGGGCGGGATCACCGAGCCGAGCCAGCCAAGCAGGAACCCGGCCGGGATCGAGATGATGCCCGGGTTCTCCAGCGGGAAGATCGCGAAGTCGACGCCGTCGCCGAGCATCGCGGTCGCGGAGCCGCTGACCACCGGAGAGAACACGATGAGCACGAGGGTGATGACGAGCCCGCCGTACATGCTCCACACCGCACCCCGGGTGGTGAACCCCTTCCAGAACAGGGAGTAGACGATCGTGGGCAGGTTCGCGCTGGCGGCGACGGCGAATGCGAGCGCGACGAGGAACGCCACGTTCTGCCCCTGGGCGCCGATGCCGCCGACGATCGCGAGCACGCCGATCACGATGACCGTGTTGCGGCCGATGCGCACCTCGGTGTCGGGCGAGACGTCCTGCCCCTTCTTGATCACGTTCGCGTAGATGTCATGGGCAAAGGATGCCGCGGCCGTGATCGCGAGGCCCGCCACCACCGCGAGGATGGTCGCGAACGCCACGGCCGAGATGAACCCGAGCAGCAGCGGCCCGCCGAGCTGGAGGGCGAGCAGCGGTGCGGCGGAGTTCACGCCACCGGGCGAGCTCTTGATCGTGTCAGGGCCGATCAGGTAGCCGGCGCCGTAACCGAGCACGAGCGTGAAGATGTAGAACAGCCCGATCAGCCAGATCGCCCAGACCACCGACTTGCGCGCTTCTTTGGCGGTCGGCACCGTGTAGAACCGCATGAGCACGTGGGGCAGCCCCGCGGTGCCGAGCACGAGCGCCGCGCCGAGCGAGATGAAGTCGAGCGGGTTCTTGTACTTCTGTCCCGGCGCGAGGATGCCCTCGTCGCCGCCCGCCGCGGCCACGGCGTTGTCGAGCAGCGTGTTCAAGCTGAACCCGTTGAGCGCGAGCACCCAGAGCGTCATCGCGAACGCGCCGGCGATGAGCAGCACGGCCTTGATGATCTGCACCCAGGTGGTGCCCTTCATCCCGCCGATGAGCACGTAGACGATCATGAGCACCCCGACGACGGCGATGACGATCGACTGCCCCACCTTGTCGGAGATGCCGAGCAGCAGCGAGACGAGCCCGCCGGCGCCGGCCATCTGCGCCAGCAGGTAGAAGAACGTCACCGCGAGCGTGGAGATCGCCGCCGCCATTCGCACGGGCCGCTGCCGCAGCCGGAACGAGAGCACATCGGCCATCGTGAACTTGCCGGTGTTGCGCAGCAGCTCGGCGACGAGCAGCAGGGCGACCAGCCAGGCGACGAGGAAGCCGACGGAGTACAGGAACCCGTCGTAGCCGCTGACCGCGATCGCCCCGACGATGCCGAGGAAGGACGCGGCGGAGAGGTAGTCGCCGGCGATGGCGGTGCCGTTCTGGGTGCCGCTGAAGCCACGGCCGCCGGCGTAGAAGTCGTCGGCGGACTTTGTGCCCTGACGACTGACACGGATGACGATGAACATGGTGATCGCGACGAACGCCGCAAAGATGCCGATGTTCAGCACCGGGTTGTTGTTCTGCACGGTGGCGGCGAGGATCTGCTCGCCCGCCCGCTGGATGTCGGTCATGTCCGGGGCCCCTCACTCGCCTCGCGCGCCGGCCGCCGCCGCGCGCGCCTCGGTCTCGGCCTGATCGAGCTCCTCGCGCAGGCTCGCGGCCTGCGGGTCGAGGACGCGATTGGCGTAGGACACGTACCACATCGTGATCGCGAAGGTCGTCACGAACTGGGCCAGCCCGAGCACGATGCCCAGGTTGACGCGGCCCGCGACGGGGCGGGCCATGAGCTGCGGCTGGGTGATCGCCACGATGACGAACCCGAAATACCACACGAGCGCCACCGCGAGCACGGGGAGGACGAAGCGGCGATGCGCGTGCTTCAGCCTCTGGAACTCGGGGGACGCCTGGACGGCGATGTAGTCGACCCGCCCTGCTCGGGCGTCGACGAATGACTGCTTGGCCACGGGGCCTCCTTGCCTCGACGGTCAGTGTTTCCGTCAATCTACTGATCTGGGGCAAGGGCGACGAATCATATTCGCGGATCGTATTCAGCAGGTGCGGACGCTGCCGCGGCGTGGTGCGGGACGCTGCCTCGTCCGCGCTCACGCCGGGCCGCCCGGACCTGCCGGGCCGCGGGCGGACGCTACCGGGGCCGGGTGACGGCGACGGCGCGCGTCTGCTCGGTGTATGGCTCGTCCACCTCGGGCACGCGCATCAGCCCGTACCGGTTCGCGAGCGCCGCGCCGATCAGGTAGTCGGCCAAACGCGGATTCTTCGGCAGCACCGGGCCATGCAGGTAGGTGCCCACCACGTTGGCGACGCGGGCGCCCTCGGTGCCGTCCTGGCCGTTGTTGCCGGCCCCGTGCCCGCGGCGGACCATCCCGAGTGGCTGCACGCCCTCGCCGAGGAAGCTCTGCCCGGAGTGGTTCTCGAAGCCGATGAGCTCGCCGAACTGGTCGCTGTCGACGATCACATTGCCCACGAGCCGGTCGCTCTCGCCGCGGGTGTGCACGTCGAGCACGCCGATGCCGGTCAGCTGCTGGCCGCCGATCGTGTCGAAGCTGCGGCCGAACAGCTGGTACATGCCGCACACCAGCAGCATCGGCGTGCCGATCTCGACGAGGGCCTGCAGCCAGGCGCGCCGCTCGAGCAGGTCGCGGTACACCTTCGCCTGGCCGGAGTCCTGCCCGCCGCCGCCGAGGACGATGTCGGCCCGCCGGGGTGCCGGGCCGCCCACCTCAACGTCGTGCACGCGAGGCACGAAGCCCATCCACTGCAGGCGGCGCACGATTGTGAGGGTGTTGCCCCAGTCGCCGTAGATGTTCATGTCGCGCGGGTACAGCTGCACGATGTCGATCGGCCGGCCGACGTCGTCACCGGCATCGGCGCCCTCGGCATCGGCGTCGGGGTCAGCGTCCTCGTCTATGACGACGGTCGCGGCGGCCACGCCGGTGAGGGCGACGACCTCCATCCGCTCCTCGGCGCCCTCCGCCTCAGCAGCCGCCTCTGGGGCGGCTGTCTCCGTCGTCTCGTCGGGCTCCGGCTTCCCCGCCGGCCGATCCGACTTCGCCGCGGGCGCCGGCTTCGCCTCTGCCGCCGGTTTCCTCTCCGGACTCGTCTTCACGGCCGGCTTCGTCTCCGCTGCTGACTCCGTCTCCGCTGCAGGCTTCTTCTCCATGCTCATGCTCCGATCGGCCCGACCTCAGTGTGCCGGCTCATCTCGCGACGCAGCTGCAGCATCGCCGTGTACGTGCAGAAGATGCGGGTGGGACGCCCCGCAGAGGCCTCGAGGAACGCGTCCAGCGCCGGGCCGAGCGCCGGCTCGACCCGGGCGACGTCCACCAGGTCGTAGTGCAGCCGCAGCGCCATGTCCCAGGCGCGCACGCCGCTGGCCATCGTCACGCCGCGGGCGCGCAGGGCGCTGAAGTCGACGTCCCACAACCAGCTCATGTCGCGTCCGTCGGCGTACTGGTCGTTGATGGCGATCATGACCGCCTCCTCGGGCCCGCCGAGCGAGCGCAGCGAGGAGCGGAAGCCGGCCGGGTTCTTCACCAGCGACAGGCGGACGGGGCGGCCGTCGACGTCAAAGGTCTCGCCGCGCCCGAACGCCGCCTTGACCTGGCCGAGCGTGGCCATGAGCAGGCCGTCGTCGTGGGCCTTCTCCTCGGGCAGCGCGGCCCGGGCTCCGGCGAGCGCGGCGGCCGCGTTGAGCGCGTTGTGCACGCCGGCGAGCTGCAGGTCGACGGAGAGACGCAGGCGGTCCATGCGGTAGACGGCCCGCTCACCGTCGAGGCCGGCGAGCTCGACGTCGGCGGGCGCCGGCGGCACCGCGAGGGCGCTGCCCTCGTGCGGGTCGCGGGTCTCGTGCAGTCGGTCGTCGTCAGGGAAGAGATCGGCCAGCGCCGGCGCGTAGCCGAAGTAGCGCACCTGGACGTCACCGGAGAGATGGTCGGCGATCGCCCGCACGCGCGGGTCGTCGCGGTTGAGCACGACCGTGCCGGTCGTCGCCTGAGCGACCTTGAGCAGCATGCCCGCGGTCGTGTCGATCTCGCCGAACCGGTCGAGCTGGTCGCGCAGCACGTTGAGCAGCACTGACACGCGGGGGCGCACCTGCTCGACGAAGTGCACCGCGTGGGCCTCGTCGAGCTCGAGCACGGCGATGTCGGCGTCGAGCCAGCCGGACCAGTCGACCTCGTCGAGCAGGGCGGTGACGACGCCGCGGGTGAAGTTCGACCCCGTGGGGTTCGTAAACACCTTCAGCCCCTGCCCGCGCAGCAGGTCGGCGAGCATCTTCGTGGTGGTCGTCTTGCCGTTCGTGCCGCTGACGACGATGATCCCCTCGGGCAGCCGCCCGAGGGCCTCGGCCATGAAGTGCGGGTCGAGGCGTTCCACGATGTACCCGGGCAGCGCCGACCCCCCGCCACGCAGCCGCGCGACGGCCTTCGTCAGGCGGCCGATGGCGATGATCAGGGGGTTGCTCATGGTCACTCATTCTATGCGGGCGACGCGGCCGGCCGGGGCGGCACGCTGAGCGGCCGCGGCGGTCGGACTCGCCGCCCGGATGGCGGTCATGCGGCCACGCCGATCACCACCCGGTGTCGTCGGCGATCTCCTCCAGCGCCCGGGCGAGGCCGAGAGCCGCATCGACCGCCTCCGCGCCCTTGTCCTCCGCGGCGCCGGGGCCGCCGGCGCGGTCGAGTGCCTGCTGCTCCGTGTCACAGGTGAGCAGGCCGAAACCGACTGGCCGGCCGCTGTCGAGGGCGACTCTGTTGAGCCCGTCGGTCGCCGCATGGCACACGTAGTCGAAGTGCGGGGTGCCACCGCGGATGACGACGCCCAGGGCGACCACCGCGTCCGCGCCGGCGGCGAGCGCCGCCTGGGCGGCCACGGCGAGCTCGAAACTGCCGGGCACGCGCACGAGCCGCCACCGGGCCCCGGCCCGGTCGAGGGCCCGCCGCGCCCCGTCGATCAGCCCGGCCATGACCTGCTCATGCCAGGAGGACGCGACGACGACGACCCGCCGGCCCCGCCCGTCCGCCCGCACCTCGGGCACACCGGCGCCGCTCATGCGCGCACCTCCTGCCAGTCACCGGTCGCCGCGGGCACGGGGGCGACCACCGCGTCCGCATCGGCTGGCCGCTCGCGCCGCTCGCGCCAGCGGGCGATCTGGGCGACGGTGAGCACGGGCAGCCCCGCGGCATCGCCCATCCGCACAAGGTCGGGGAACCGCATCATCTCACCGGAGTCGAGCACCATCTCGCCGATCGCGGCCACCTCGGGCAGGCCCGCGATGCGCATCAGGTCGACGGAGGCCTCGGTGTGGCCGGCCCGCTCGAGCACGCCGCCGGGCCGGGCCCGCAGCGGCACCACGTGCCCGGGCCTGGTCAGCCCGTCGGGCGCGGTGGCGGAGTCGGCGAGGACGTTGAGCGTGTGGCAGCGGTCAGCGGCCGAGATGCCGGTGGTCACGCCGGTCGCCGCGTCGCAGGTGACCGTGTAGGCGGTGCCCTTGGGATCGCGGTTGTCGGCGACCATGGGCGGCAGCGCAAGCCGGTCGGCGATCGCGTCGGGCATCGGCGCGCACAGGTACCCGGAGGTGTGCCGGATCATCCAGGCGATCCAGTGCGGGGTGGCGAGCGCGGCAGAGATGATCGCGTCCCCCTCGTTCTCGCGCCGCTCGTCATCGGCGACGAGCACCGGCAGCCCCTGACGTAGGGCGTCGACGGCTCGGGCGACGGCCCGGTCGTCCTCGGCGTCACGAGGGTCGGCGGGGATCGCATCCGTCGTCACCACACCCGCATCGATCGGGGCGGGTGCCGCCGTGGGCAGCCCCGTCCCGGCCGCAGCGAGGCTGGCAGTCGGAGCCACCCGGGTCGCGTCCGCCGCGCCGACGCCTGCGACGAGCAGCCGACGCAGCTGCCGGGCGAGCACATCGGTCTCGAGATTCACCTCGTCGCCGACCGCGAGCGCGCCGAGATCGGTGTCGCGCTGGGTCTGCGGGATCAGCGAGACCTCGAACCAGTCGGCTCGGCGGGCGCTGACCGTCAGTGACACCCCGTCGACGGCGATCGATCCCTTGGCCACGATGAGCGCGGCGGCCTCGGCGTCGGCGACCTGCAGGCGCAGGATGCGGGCGTCGCCCTCGGTGCGCACGGCGATGAGCCGGGCGGTGGCGTCGACGTGTCCCTGCACGACGTGGCCGCCGAGGCGCCCGTCGGATCGAGCCGCCCGTTCGAGGTTCACGACATGGTCGGGGGCGAGCCGGCCGAGGGTGGTGCGGCGCAGAGTCTCGGCCATGACGTCCGCGGTGAACGAGCGATCGTCGTGGGCGACGACCGTGAGGCACACCCCGTCGACGGCCACAGACTCGCCGATGGCGAGCTCGGCGGCGAAGGGCACGTCGCCGACGACGATGCGGGCGCCGTCGGAGGCGGTGTGCGGTGCTGGTGTGATGACGAGGCGCCCGCGCGCCTCGACGAGACCGGTGAACATGCGTTCCTTCCCGGCCCACGGAGGACACGCGGCACACGGTCGCCGCCGATCCGCCGGGCTGCGGTCGGACGGCGCCGAGGCACCGCAAGCGCTGACTCCCATCCAGACTGTGACTGTCGGCGCCGGGATTCCACCGGCTCGGCCGCCGCGCGCGTCACCTCGACGTCGCGCTGCGGTTCGCGGACTCTGACCGCCGGTTCGGATTTCCACCGACCCCGTGAGCACTTGTGTCTCCCAGTATCGCCGCTCGCGGTCGGCCAGGCAAGACCGGACGCCACCCGACGTCACATGACGCGGCGGGCGGGACCCGCCGGGGGCGGCGCATCCCCGGCAGACGCCGCCTCGTCACACCGGCCGGCCGCGACGGCTGTGCAAGGATGGCGACATGCCCACTCCTGAGGACTCGCTCTGGCTCGATCGCACCGTCACCGTCGCCGCCGCCCAGTTCGCGCCCGGACTCGACGTGCACGAGAACCTCGCCGGCATGGCCCGCTTCGTCGAGGTGGCCGCCCGCCGTCGGGCCGCGCTCGTGGTGTTCCCCGAGTACGCCGCCTGCTTCGCCCGCAGGCTCGACGACGAGGTCGTCGCCCGCGCCGAGCCACTCGACGGCCCGTTCGTGACGGGACTGGCCGAGCTCGCCCGGGCGCATCACGTGCACCTGGTCGCTGGGCTCGCCGAGGCGGCGCCGGATGTCGCCCCGCGCGTGCACAACACGCTCGTCGCCCTCTCCCCCGACGGTGGCCTCGAGGCCGTCTACCGAAAGGTGCACCTGTTCGACACGTTCGGCCACCACGAGTCGAAGCGGGTCGCGCCCGGACGGCTCGCCCCGGCCCAGATCTTCGAGGTCTCCGGCATCGCGGTGGGGCTGCAGGCCGGCTACGATCTGCGGTTCCCGGAGCTCACCCGAGGCATCATCTCGGCGGGCGCGGAGCTCGTCGCCGTGCCCGCCCAGTGGGCCGAGGGGTCGCTCAAGGAGCTGCACTGGCGCACGCTGCTGCAGGCCCGGGCGATCGAGAGCACCGCATACCTGCTCGCGGCGGGCCAGCCGGTGCCGCACGGCATCGGCCGATCGATGGTCGTCGACCCGATGGGCGTGATCCTCTCGGCCACCGGCGCGGAGCCCGGGCTCGTGGTCGCGGAGATCAGCCTGCAGCGTCTGGCGCAGGTGCGCGCGACGAACCCGGCCCTGCTCGGCCGGCGCATCCGGGTGGCCACCGACCCGGAGTGAGCCGCGGGTCAGACGGACGACTGGCGCAGCCCGCCCAGCTCGGCACCCGGTCAGGCGACGAGGGCGACCGCGGCGTCCGGCTGGTGCACGCGCACGGTGAACGACTCCTCGAGGTACAGGGCGATTGTGGTCGCGTCGTGCGCCTGATAGCCGATCGACGCATCGCGGCCCAGGTACAGGGCGGCATCGCCGCCGCGGCGGGAGACGACGACGGGGCTCTCCGCGGCCGGGGCCCAGAGGATGTCGCCGCCGTCGAGCAGGGGCACGAGATTGCCGAGCATCGGGCGGCCGTGGTCGGTCGTCTCGGCGATGCGGGTGTAGAGCTCCTGCGGCAGCACAAGGTCGTAGGGCCCCTCGACGTTCGCGAGGCGCAGCACGTTGGCGGCCGCGGCGACCGCGTCGTCCATCTGCTCGAGCTCGGGACGCATGCGCACCGGCTCGTGGGTGCTCGCCTGGGTGAGCCCGACGATGCCGGCCTCGGCCCAGCCGTGCAGGATCGCCCGGTCCTCGAGGTCGACGAGCCGCTCGACGGCCTCATCGACGGCATCCCACGTCAGATCGAGGGCGCCGCGCTCGACGTCATCGACGTCCTGCCGGGCGACGGTGAACGGCACGCGCACCTGCACGAGCGTCTGCACGCGGAACATCCGGGCCTCGACGCCGTCGGAGGTGCCTCCGACCTCGAGGTGGCCGAGGTCGACCGAGCCGAGCGCGGGCCCACCCGGAGCAGGCACGTCGATGACGCGGCGGCCGGCGGCACGCAGCCGGAAGGTGTCACGCGCGCTGGCGTCGATCTGCTCCCAGGCGGCGTCGGAGATCGGCGCGAGCTGTCTGTGGAGGTTGTTCATGAGTGGTCCTCTCGGTCGGTGATGGTCTGGGGGGTCGGCGGCGGACGGGTCGGTCATGCTGATGCCGATCCGGCCGTCGTGGCGGAGGTGGGCCCGACCGGCTGCGCGGATGCGGTCGCCCCGGCGCCCGGGCGGTGCTGGGGGCTGCCGCGCAGGGCGCCCACGCCGAGCGATCCCTCGGCCGGTGCGGGGCCTGCCGGAGCGGCGGCGCGCTTCCACGCGACGTCCGCGGCGGTCTCACCGGCGGCAACCCCGGTCTGCCCCACGGCGGACGCGGGCACCTGGTCGAGCAGGTCGGGGTCGTCGAGCTCGTCCTGGCTCGGCACGAAGAACAGCGCGCCGGTCTGGGCGGTGGAGAAGTCGAGGATGCGGTCGGTGGTGCCGGCCGGGTCGCCAAGGAACATGTTGCGCAGCATCCGCTCGGTCGTGGTGACGTCGGCCGCGTAACCGATGAAGTATGTGCCGAACGTGCCGTCGGCGACCGACCCGAACGGCATGTTGTCGCGCAGGATCTCGTGCTCGGTGCCGTCGGCATCCTCGATGACGTTCAGGGAGACGTGCGAGTTCGGGGCCTTCTGGCCGTCGGGGATCTCGATGTCCGACAGCTTCGTGCGGCCGATGGCCGCCTCCTGCTGCTCGACGGTGAGCGCCCGCCAGCCGTCGAGGTCGTGCGTGTACCGCTGCACGATCACGTAGCTGGAGGCGGGATGGTCGCTGTCGTCCCCGGTGAGCGCGACCTCGGCGCGGGCGGGACCGGTCGGGTTCTCGGTGCCGTCGACGAAGCCGAGCATGTTGCGGGCGTCCCAGTACCGGAACCCGTGCACCTCGTCGATGATGCGGGCCGTGCCGCGCAGCAGCTCGCCCAGCCGCTGGGCGAGCTCGAAGCACATGTCCATGCGCCCGGCACGGATGTGGAAGAGCAGGTCACCCGGCGTGGCTGGTGCGCGACGCGGGCCGTCGAGCGGCTGGAACGGATGCAGGTGCTCGGGGCGCGGGGCGGTGAACGCGCGATCCCAGAACGCGGCGCCGATGCCGGTCACACAGGTGAGCCCGTCGTCCAGCGACCGCATGCCGACCGCGCGAACGAGACCCGAGACCTCCGCGAGCGCGTCTCGCGCCGCCTGCTCCCGCCCCGGCTCCACGACGAGCGTCAGGAAGATCGCCGCCGGCGTCACCGGGCCGATCACCGCCTGTGGGATCCGCTGCACTGTCATCGCATCCTCCTCGCAGACCAAGTCTAGGAGACGCCTGTGACAGGAGCGGGCCACGTTCAGTGTCGGGGAGGCGTGCCACCGCACCGTGCCGCCGGCGTCACACCTCGACGCCGAACAGCGGGGCGACGGTCTGCCAGACGAGCTGCAGGTTGAGATAGGTCAGCACCGCGGTGGCGAGCCAGCCGAGCGCCACGACCCAGCGGGGGTTGGCGAACCGTTGGCCCATGATCCGCTTCGAGGAGGTGAACCAGACCAGCGGGACCATCGAGATCGGCAGGGCGATGCAGAGGAACACCTGCGAGTTGACGAGCAGGTCGTCGAGTGCCTCCTCCTGTCCGCCGTAGATGATGGTGCAGATGACGACCGGGATGACGGCGACGACGCGGGTGATCACCCGGCGCAGCCACAGCGGCATCCGCATCCTGATGAAGCCCTCCATGATCACCTGGCCGGTGAGCGTGCCCGTGATGGTCGAGTTCTGGCCGGAGGCGAGCAGGGCGACGGCGAACAGGGTGGCGAGCACGGGGCTGGCGACCGCCCCGGCGATGGCCGGATCCTGCAGCGCGTCGTGCACCGCGGTGAGCGTGCCCAGATCGTTCTGGGCGCCATAGAACATGGCGGCGCCGAGCAGCAGCAGCAGGGTGTTCACGATGAAGGCGCAGCTGAGCTGGATGTTGGAATCCCAGGTGGCGAAGCGCACGGCGCGGGCCTTGGCCTCCTCGTCACCGCGGTCATAGCCGCGAGACTGCACGATCGCCGAGTGAAGATAGAGGTTGTGCGGCATCACGGTGGCCCCCACGATGCCCAGGGCCATGGTGAGCTGGTCAGGCTGGAGGATCTCGGGGCTGGGGATGAAGCCGGTGAGCACCTGTCCGACATCGGGGCCGGCGATGATCACCTCGTAGACGAACACGATCAGGATGGTCGCGATGAGCGTGACCACGATCGCCTCGATCTTGCGGAAGCCGATCTGCAGCAGGAACAGCAGCAGGAACACGTCGAGCACGGTGATGAGCACGCCGGCGACCATCGGGATGCCGAACAGCAGGTGGAGTGCGATGGCCGCACCGATCACCTCGGCGATGTCCGTGGCCATGATGGCGAGCTCGGTGACGATCCAGAGGACGATGCCGAGCCTCCGGCTGGTGTGGGCCCGGGTGGCCTGCGCCAGGTCCATGCCGGTGACGATGCCGAGCTTGGCGGCCATGTACTGCAGCAGCATGGCGATCAGGCTCGAGATCAGGATGACCGAGAGCAGCAGATAGCCGAAGTCGGCGCCCCCGCCGATGGAGGTGACCCAGTTGCCGGGGTCCATATAGCCGACGGCGACGAGCGCGCCCGGCCCGGAGTAGCGAGCGAGCGTCTTCCAGAAGCCGGTGCCGCGGGGCGGATCCGGGACCGTCCCGTTGATCTCCTCGAGCGACGGCCCGTTGGCGCGGGTGAACACGCGCGGTCGGTCGACCGCCTCTGCCTCGTGCATGGCTGCATTCATGCTGATCTCGATCTTCCTGTCATCTCTGCCCTCGTATCCGACTCTCCGTGTGGGCGACCCAATCAGTTCTAGCACACATATTCCTGAGTTTGGTCGCCCGAATTCTTGTCGGCTGCCGCCGGGGCACCCGCGGTCATCCCATACAGACGGTCGAGCCCCACGACCTGGCGGCGGTCGATGAGACAGCGGAGGCGAACGGGCGCGGAGGCGTCGGAGAGCACCGGGCAGAGATCGATGGGGGCGATGGGCGGAGAGCCTGAGCCAGCAGGACCGAGGCCCGGGCGGGAGCCCGCAGAAGGGGATCGCGAATAGCAGAAGGGCCTCGAACCAGGTGCGAACACCTGATCCGAGGCCCTTCGTCTCGTTGCGGGGGAAGGATTTGAACCTTCGACCTCCGGGTTATGAGCCCGGCGAGCTACCGAACTGCTCCACCCCGCGGCACAAGAGATCACTATAGCGCCCTCTCTCATGGTGCGCAACTCTCACATGAAGATGCCTACTATGGACGGGTGTCAGACGCCTCCGCCACCGACGGCCCGCACGCTCTCGGCCAGATCGGCAGCCGTCTGCGCGTACTGCGCCGGCAGCAGGAGCTCTCTCTGAGAGAGCTGTCCGAACGACTCGGCATCAGCCCGAGCGCACTCTCGCAGATCGAGAACGGTCGGCTGCAGCCATCCGTGAACCGACTGATCTCCATCATGAACGCCCTCGGTGTCCCCCTCGCCTTCGCCTTCAACGACCAGTCTGCGCCAGATGCCGAGAGCCCGGCGCCAGCGGTGTCGCCGATAGCCGAGCTGTCCGTGGCGCGGGCCGGGACGATCGATCCGATCGACCTGTCGACCGGGGTGCGCTACATTCGACTCACTCCGCATCCGATCCCCGGCATCGAACTGTTCGAATCCGTCTACCCGCCGGGCGCTGCATCGAGCCCCGAGGGCGAGTGGCTCTCCCACCAGGGATTCGAGACCGGTCACATGCGAGCGGGCCGTCTCGTCGTCGAGCACGACGGACGACGCATGGTCCTCGAACGGGGCGACAGTGTCTCGTTCCCGGCCAGGGCGCCGCATCGTCTCGTCAATCCCTCAGCGACCCGCTCGGCGACGATTCTCTGGCTGACGATCCACTGAGCCGGGCCGCAGGCACCCGCACCGCCTGTCGCAGCGCACATCCGCGGGTGACATCACTGGCCCCGGCACGGGTGAATACTGCCATCCCGCCCGTGTAGGGCTTCGGCGGCGGGGGTGCAAACTCGCCGCGCGAGGAGCCGCGCACCCCGGTCCGTACCAGCCCCTCGGCGAGGGTGACCGCTGCGGACACCCCGTCGATGACGGGGATCCCCACCTCCTCTCCGATGGCCCGGCACAGCCCCGCAAGGCCGGCGCAGCCAAGGACGGTTGCATCGGCCCCGTCCTCGTCGCGCGCCGCTACGGCCTCCGCACGCAGCCGTTCCCAGGCGCCCGACGCAGGGTCCGCGATGGCCAGGACGTCGATCTCCACTGCGCGGACCCGTCGGCATCGGGAGGCGAACCCATAGGCCTGCGCGAGATCCCAGGCCCGCCCTGCGGTGCGCGACAGCGACGTGATCACCGTGAACGAACGCCCGACCAGCACGGCCTGGTGCATGGCGGCCTCCGCAATGCCGATCACAGGCCCGGAGGCGATCTCCCGGGCCGCGAGCAGCCCGGGATCGCCGAAGCATGCGATGACATGGGCGTCGGCCCCGGTCTGCTCGGCCTGATCGATCCGCCGCAGCACACCGGGCACCGCGAGTGCCTCGTCGTAGTGACTCTCGACCGAGGCCGGGCCGCTGTCGGAGCGTTCGACGTCGACGACCACGTCGGGACCGGCGACGGCGCGAGCCGCCTCGGCGATGGTGCGGGTCATCCCCGCATCGGTGTTCGGGTTGACGACGTGGATCCGGATCACAGGTCCGTCCCATCCACCACCGCCTGCGGCTCAGGAGCTCGCCCGTCGGAGACCCCTTCGCCGGGTTCCACCGGACGGATCATCGGCCGGACGCGCTCCAGGATCAGGAACGACGCGAACCCGACGACGGCGCCGATGATCCACGAGTAGGTGGCGAGCCATGCGATGGCGGTGAGCAGCACCGCCGTGATCGAGCAGACGCCACCGATCACCGTCGCCCAGACGGCGTTCGGGTTGACGCCGCCGTGGAACCAGTAGTGCCCCTTCGAGTCGCGCGAGAACAGGTCGTCAACGACGATCCGCTGTCGACTGACGACGTAGTAGCCGGCGATCAAGATGCCGAACAGAGGGCCGATGAGCGCGCCGAGCAGGTCGAGGGTGTAGTGGATGGCCTGCGCGTTGCCGTACCAGTTCCAGGGGGTCAAGATCACCGAGCCGATCGCCGCGATCAGGCCGCCGGCTCTCCAGCTGATGCGCTTCGGCGCGACGTGGGAGAAGTCGAAAGCCGGCGAGATGAAGTTAGCCACGATGTTGATCCCGACTGTCGCGATCACGAAGGTGAGGCCGCCGAGCAGGATCGCGAACCCGGAGTCGATCCGCTGCACCGTCGCGATGGGGTCGGTGATCAGCTCGCCGTACACCGGGACCGTCAGCGAGGCGGTCACGACGGTCAGGATGGAGAAGAACAGGTAGTTGACCGGCAGCCCCCAGAAGTTGCCGCGCTTGACGGCGCCGAAGCCGCGGGCGTAGCGAGAGAAGTCCCCGAAGTTGAGCATCGGCCCGGCGAAGTAGGACACGACGAGGGCGATCGCCGAGATCATGACGGGGATGGACTCGGCGAAGCCGAGCTGCTCTCCGGTGTGGACGCTGAGGTCGATCGCCTGGACGCCGCCAGCCTCGACGAGGAGGTAACCAGTCAGGGCGAGCATCACCACATACACCGCGGGCCCGGCCCAGTCGATGAAGCGCCGTATCGTCTCCATGCCCGTCCAGAACACCGCCGCCTGCGCCACCCACAGGATGGCGTAGGAGATCCAGCCGAGCGCGTTCAGTCCGAGGAAGAACACCTCGGTGAGCGCCTGCGACGCCGGGATGAACTTCAGGATGACCATGTCGAGCGCCGATGAGGCGAGGTAGGTCTGCACGCCGTACCAGGCCACCGCGATGATCCCGCGCACTAGGGCCGGGATGTTCGCCCCTATCACGCCGAACACCGATCGTGCCATGACCGGATATGGGACGCCGGTGCGCTCGCTGGGTTTGGCGATGGCGTTCGTGAGGAACATCACGAGCACGATGCCGATCACCAGGCACACCAGCACCTGCCAGGAGGCGATCCCCAGGGCGAACAGGCTGCCCGCCGTGACGTAGCCGCCCACGCTGTGGATGTCCGCCATCCAGAACGCGAGGTAGTTGTAGGCGTTCTAGGTCCGTCGTCGCAGCGGTGCCAGATCCTCGTTGGTCAGCGAGTCGTGGTAGCCCTCTTTGATGACGGCCTCTCCCGCCGGATGCCTCAGACGAGACTCCAGCGGCTCCCCCACCGCCCCCTCGGTGATGCTTGCAGTCATGGGCTGTCTCTCCTGATTCTCTCGATGCGTCGAGCGGTCGCCTTCTTGGTGCGATCGACGAGGCGCGGTGATGAATCTGAAGCTATGACTGAACTTTTTCGCCGGGCTTTCCATCGCGTTTCCGATGGGTTTCAGCCGCTCTCCCTCCGCGGATCTCCTCCTCCGGCACGATCCGCCGCGTCCACCGGGCACCGTACAGTGGTCTCATGCCGCGCAGACGAGACCGCACCCGGGGCGAGGCCGTGCGTCCGCAGCCGGACGTCCCGACCCCGGCCCGCCCGGTCGTCGCCGGGGTCCGCCCCGACCGGTCGCGGCATCCGGGCAGCCGCGTGTACCGGTGGACGTCGAGGCACCGGCAGACCGTCGACGTGCTGCTCGCACTCGCGCTCGCTCTGGTGTTCCTGCTGCCCGTGCTCGCCTACGGCGATGACGCCTCAAGCGGCGACCGCTGGCAGGACGCCGGCTGGCTGCTCATGGCGATCTCCGCGGGGCTCGTCGTCCCGCTCGCTTGGCGGCGCACGGCCCCGGTGCCCGCGGCGGCGGTGATGGTCGCCGCCTGCCTCGTGCAGGTGACGCTCGGCAGCGAGCCGGTGATCGCCGACGGGCTTGTGCTGATGATGGTCTACGCCCTCGCCGCATACGCCCCGCGCTGGGCGTCGATCGCCGGGCTGTGGACGGCGCTGGGCGGCGCGGTGCTGTTCACGCTGCGCTACGTCAACCCGTTCGCCACGTCGGCGTGGACGGGTGACCCCGTGGTCTCAGGCCCGCAGACCCGCGCCGAGGTGACCTCGGCGATCGTCTCGATGCTCGTCTTCCTCGGTTTCGTCGCGGCTCTCGTCGTCGTGGTGTGGCTGTTCGGCGACATCACCCGCAGCCGGATGCTGCAGCAGCGCGAGCTCGCCGAGCACGCGGCCCGCCTCGAGCTGCAGCAGGCGCAGGAGCGCGAGCTCGCCGCCGCCGACGAGCGGGCCCGCATCGCCCGCGAGATGCACGACATCGTCGCCCACTCGCTGTCCGTGATCATCACGCAGGCCGACGGTGCCCGGTACGCATCCGCGGCCGACCCAGCCGTGGCGCCCCGCACGCTCGCGACGATCGCCGAGACCGGCCGCTCGTCGCTGCGCGAGATGCGCCGCATCCTCGGCGTGCTGCGCGACGACGATCGGGCCGAGACGACGCCACTGCCGACGCTCGCCGATCTGGACGAACTCGTCGCCACGGTGCGGCTCTCCGGCCTCGACGTCGCTGTGGACACCACGGGCACCCCCGCCCCGCAGCGTCTCTCCGCCGGCGCGCAGCTCGTCGTCTACCGGGTGGTGCAGGAAGCGCTGACGAACGTGCTCAAGCACGCCGGCGGCACCCCGCACGCCCGGGTGGCCCTCGACTGGGGTGCCGACACGCTCGGGATCACCGTCGTCGACGACGGCCGCGGGGTCACACGTGTCGATCTGACCGGCCTGGCTGGTGCGAGGCAGGGCCTGCGCGGCATGCGCGAGCGGATCGAGCTGTTCGACGGCGCGCTCGAGGCCGGTCCCCGCCCGGGTGGCGGCTTCCGGGTGCGCGCGACCCTGCCTTACGAGGAGGAGTCCCGATGAGCGCGCCCGTTCCCGGATCACCGACCACGTCGGATGCGGCGACCGACCCCGTCCGCGTGGCCATTGTCGACGACCAGGCGCTCGTGCGCGGCGGGCTCGCGATGCTCGTCGACTCGCAGCCCGACCTCGCCGTGACCGTGCAGGCCGGCGACGGCGCCGAGGCCGTGGCCCGGCTCGCCGAGCACCCCGTCGACGTGGTGCTCATGGATGTGCGCATGCCTGCCATGGACGGCATCGCGGCCACCCGCAGACTGCTCGCCGACCACCCCGACACCCGGGTGATCGTGCTGACCACCTTCGAGCTCGACGACTACGTGCTGCGTGCGATCGAGGCGGGCGCGAGCGGGTTCCTGCTCAAAGACGCCCGCCCCGAGCAGCTGCTCGACGCGATCCGCACCGTGCAGCGTGGGGACGCGGTGATCTCCCCGTCGATGACCCGCCGGCTGCTTTCACACGTGGTGCCGCTCATGCGCTCCGATCGGGCCGGGGCGCAGGCCGCGAGCGCACCGGACGCCGCCCCCGCGTCGACGGCGACCCCGCGTGCGGACGCCGCGGCGACCGAGGCGGGCGGGCGGGCGGAGGTGACCGCGGCGGCCCGCCGACTCGTCGCCGCACTCACCCCGCGCGAGCGCGAGGTGCTCGAGCTCGTCAGCGCCGGGCTGTCGAACGCAGAGATCGCCGACCGTCTGTTCCTGTCGGAGACGACGGTGAAGACACACGTCGGGCACATCCTCGCGAAGCTCGCCGCACGCGACCGCGTGCAAGCGGTCGTCATCGCGTTCCGCGCGGGCGTCGTGCCGCCGCTCGGCTGAACCGGCCGGGCCCCCTCCTCCCGCAGGAGGAGCCCCCACCCGGCACGGCTGCTCCCCCGGCGGAGGCCACGGCGAATCCCCTCCTGCGGGACGATGCGCGCCGCCGTCCGCCCCGGGAGGATGAAAGGGTCGTCGGCGATCCGCTCGCTGGCGACGCCGGGGTCCACCGACCGCCGGCCCGCAGACCGTGAGGAGATCCCATGACCACGCTCGCCACCGCACCAGACCCGGGGCAGCGCCCGCAGCGTCCCGAAGCCGACCGGCCGGACGCCGCGTCCCCGGCCGACGCCGCCCGCGCCGGGACGGACCGGATCGCCGTGCGCGCCGAGGACCTCGTGAAGGTCTACGGCCGCGGCGACACGCAGGTGACCGCCATTGACCACGTCGACCTCGTCGTGTCGCGCGGCGAGTTCACCGCGATCATGGGCCCCTCCGGGTCGGGCAAGTCGACCCTCATGCATGTGCTCGCGGGCCTCGACACCGCCACCGACGGCCACGCCTGGATCGGCGACACCGAGGTCACCGGCCTCGGCGACCGGGAGCTCACCCGGCTGCGCCGCGCGCACGTCGGGTTCGTGTTCCAGTCGTTCAACCTCGTGCCGACGCTCACCGCCGAGCAGAACATCACCCTGCCCGCCCGGCTCGCCCGCCAGCGCATCGACCGGTCGTGGCTCGACGAGGTCGTCACCCGGCTCGGCATCGCCGACCGGCTGCGGCACCGGCCCAGCGAGCTCTCCGGTGGCCAGCAGCAGCGCGTGGCGATCGCCCGGGCCCTGCTCACCCGCCCCGACGTCGTCTTCGCCGACGAGCCGACCGGCAACCTCGACAGCGCGAGCGGCACCGAGGTGCTCACCTTGCTGCGCCGCAGCGCCCGCGAGATGGGCCAGACGATCATCATGGTCACCCACGACCCCGTCGCCGCCGCCTACGCCGACCGGGTGCTCGTGTACGCTGACGGGCGCATCGCCCGCGAGGCGCGCGACGCCGATGCGGACGCCATCCTGCGCGCCGTCGCCGAGCTCGGCGCCGTCGAGGGGCTGGTGGACTGATGCTGCGCACCACCCTCGCGAACCTGCGCGCGCACTGGTCGCGCCTGGTCGCCGTCGGCGTCGCGGTGATGCTCGCCGTGGCGTTCGTCAGCGCGACCCTCATGCTCAGCGCGTCGTTCCAGGCGACCCTGCGCTCCGCGTTCGCCGCCGACCTCGCCGGCGCGGACGTCGTGGCCACGCTGTCGAACGACTCCGGCGCGGATGACGCGGCCGGCTCGGACGCGGGCTCGGCTGACACCGGGTCGGCCGGTGCTGACGGGACCGCCGCGACCGCGACGTTCACCGCCGCCCAGGCCGACCGCGTGCGCGCCCTGCCCGAGATCGACGAGGCGGCGCTCGTGCGCACCGCCACCCTTCCTGCGCGCATCGGCGACCAGACCGAGTACCTGCAGGCGGCGATGGACCTGCCGGCCGGACTGCGCGCGCATCCACTCAGCGACGGCGCGTGGGCCGCGAGCGCCGACGAGCTGACGATGGACGCCGCAGCCGCGAACCGGCTGGGCCTCGCCATCGGCGACACGGTGACCGTGACCACGCCGACCCTCCCCGCGACGAGCGGCGCGGACGCGACGGACGGATCAGCGGACGCCGACGACGTATCGGACGCACCGGCCGGAGGGTCGCCCGCCGCTCCGGGTGCCATGACGAGCGGCGGAACGGCGTTCACGATCGTCGGGCTCACCGAGGCGAACACGTCGCCGCTGGCCGCCCAGCTGCCCGGGGTGACGCTCACCGAGGCGGGGCTCGCCCGCGCGGTCGGCGCCGATGCCGCATCCCTCGACAGCCTCGCGCCGGCCGGCACGATCATCGCGTCCACCGCATCCGGCGTCACCGAGACCGATGCGGTGCAGTCCGTCGGCGACGTGCTCGGCGCGCAGGCGACCGTGCGCGGCGTCGACCAGTACGTCACCGACCAGGTGAAGACCCTCACCGGCGACACCGACGCACTGACCGGGATGCTGCTCGTGTTCGCGGTGATCGCCCTGCTCGTCGCGGTGCTCGTCATCGCCAACACGTTCTCGGTGATCGTCGCCCAGCGCACCCGCGAGCTCGCGCTGCTGCGCTGCCTCGGTGCGAGCCGCGGCCAGGTGCGCCGGTCGGTGCTGCTGGAGGCGGTCGTGATGAGCGTCGTCGCCTCCGCCGCGGGCGTCGGCCTCGCCGCGGCGCTCATGTCGGGCGTCGTCGCGCTCTCCCGCTCCGGCGACACCGGTCTGCTCGACCAGCTCGCGGTGCCCCCCTCGGCGGTGATCACGGGGATGCTCGCCGGCGTGCTCGTCACGGTGCTCGCCGCCTGGCGGCCGGCGATGGCAGCGACCCGGGTGGCCCCGCTGGCCGCCCTGCGCCCGGCCGAGGACGCGGGTGTGCGCTCCCGCGGCGGGCGGGTGCGGCTCGGGGTCGGCGTCGCCCTGCTCGCCCTCGGTGTCGTGCTGCAGCTGTGGGGCCTGCGGGTCGCCCGCGCCGACGTCGGTCTCGACGGCGCGCAGGCGGCACTCGCGAACGGCCTCACCCTGGGGGTGACCGGCTCGGTGCTCGTGATCGTCGGCGTGCTCGTGCTCGCGGTGTTCATCGTGCCGCCGCTGGTGCGCGCGATCGGGGCGCTCGTCGCCTGGACGGGCGTGCCCGCGCGGATGGCGGTGCTCAACGCGACCCGTGATCCCAGGCGCACCGCGGCCACCGCGTCCGCCCTGCTGATCGGTGTGACGCTCGTGACCACGGTGTTCACCGGGGCGAGCGTGGCCCGGGCGACGCTCACCGACGCGATCCAGACGGCCCGCCCGTTCGACATCGTCGTCTCGCTCGACGCGACGAGCCGGGCGGACTCCGCAGGCGCGGCCGACGATGCCACCGGCACCGACGACGCATGGACGGCCGGTCAGCTCGACCGCATCGCCGACCTCGACGGGGTGACGGACGCGGAGGCCGTGCGCGGCATCCTGCCCGACGCCCAGATGTACGCAGACCCGGCCGTGCCCGAAGACGGCACGCTCACCCAGCTGGAGGCGATCGATCCGGCGGCCTGGGCCCGCGCGTCCGACGGCCGGATGCCGGAGACCGCGGACGGGCAGGTGAGCGTCGTGGAGGGCACCGTGGACGGCGACAGCGTGACCGTCGCCGCGTCCGCGGACGCCACGGATGCGGCCATGGTGGCCCTGCCGGTGCACACCGTCAAGCGCAGCGCGTTCGCCGCGCTGACCACCCCGGCGACGCTCGCCGAGGTCGCGGAGCAGCTCGACCGGCCGATCGTGACCACCCAGCTGATCGTGCGGCTCACCCCCGACCTCGACCAGGGGCAGGTGCAGCAGGTCGTCGGCCAGATCGCCGAGGGGCTCGGCGACAGCGTGGTCTCGCCCGTGCAGCTGGAGAAGCAGGCGTACCAGCAGGTCATCGACGTGCTGCTGTCGATCGTCACCGGCCTGCTCGCGGTGGCCGTGGTGATCGCGGTGCTCGGTGTGACGAACACCCTGTCGCTGTCGGTCATCGAGCGCACCCGCGAGAACGCGCTGCTGCGCGCGCTCGGCCTCACCCGCGGCCAGCTGCGGGGGATGCTGGGCGTCGAGTCGGTGCTCGTCGCCGTGGTCGCGACGGTGCTCGCGATCGCGATCGGCACCGGATGCGGGCTGCTCGGCAGCGCGATCCTGTTCGGGCAGACGCTCGGCGGCACGGCGGTCAGCTGGACGCTGCCGTGGGGCACGTACGCGCTGTTCCTGGCGATCGCGGTGGTCGTCGGCCTCGCCGCATCGCTGCTGCCGGCCCGGCGGGCGGCCCGGCTCTCGCCAGTGGCGGGACTGCAGACCGAGTAGCCGGTCACCCCGGCTCCCCCGCGGCCGCGCCCCGCTCCACAGGAGGGGGACGCGGCCGCAGTCATGCACAAGCGCGGGCCCCGCCCTCCCCGGTGCGGGCCGGCGTCCATAGCCTCATGCCGACCCGCACACCGGCAGAGAGGCCAACGCCATGACCGACCGAACCCGCCCCCGCGTCGATGACCGAACCGGCGCCGATGACCGAGCCCGGCGCGACCGCATCCACGCGGCGGCCTCAGACCGCCCGACCGGCCCCGCCAGCGCGGCCGGGCCCGGCGTCCGCCCGCCCGGCGAGGCGGCGCCTCCCGGCGCCCCGTCCGCCGGTCTGGCGCCCGCACGTCGCGCGCTCGGATTGCTGCTCGCCATGCTGACCGCACTGGCCGCGCTGACCACCGCCGTCACCCCGCCCCCGGCGCAGGCGGCGCGGGCCGTCGCCACGCATGCGGGCCGCTACGAGACGGTCCACGACCAGGTCTGGAACGGCTCGTACCGACTCGATGACGGCCGGATCGTGTGGTGCGCCTTCGATCCGCATCATCCGGGGCCGCTCACCGGCGACGCCGAGTACAGCGAGTGGTCGGCGACGGAGACCTTCCTCAGTGGCAACGGCGTGATGATGGATCAGGCGGTCACGGCCCGCGCCGCGTACGTGCTCGCCCGCTGGGGCGACACCACCGACGAGCGGGAGGCCCGGGCCGTCTATCGGGTGCTCCACGAGCACACGGGCGTCGGCTTCTGGGTGCCGCAGGGGCGCGATCTGACCGCGGATGTCGCCGATCTCGCCGACTGGATGTGGGCGCAGGCCGATCGCGGGCTGGGCCCGCACCGGCTCGACGACCCCGACCTGCGGGTGCACGACGACGGGCAGCGCGCGACCGTCCGGCTGAGCCTGCCGCGCTCCGCGGCCGACGAGCCGCACCCCGGCACGGTCACCGCCACGATCGACGGACCGGCCGTGTGGGAGGCGACCGGCACCGACCGCCTCGACGTCGACGCGGACGGCGAGCACCGGCTGCGCGCGACCGGCGACGGCCAGGTCACCGTGGCCGTCAGCGGCGAGGTGCCGACCGGACGGCTGCTCGTCGCCAGCCCGGTGACCCCGGGCCCGCAGCGCGTCGTCTCCGCCGGTGAGCGAACCCCGATCACCGCCCGGGCCACGGCCACCGTGCGCACCACGTTCCAGCCGGTCGCCACGACTCGGGCCACGACGTGGAATCCTGCGACGAGCCCCGCCGGCGCCGGCCCCGCGCCAGGTGACCGGCTGGAGGACACGCTCGACGTGCGCGCCGACGACGGCGTGTGGCTCGCCGACCCGGACACCGACGAGCCGGTGCCGGCGACGTTCCGCGTCGACTGGTACCGAGCCGACCGGGCCATGCCGGCCTCCGCGAGCGTCCCCGACGGCGTCGAGCACGTCGCCCGCACCCTGGTGACCGCGCCCGGCCCGGGCACGATCACCGCGACGTCGCCCGACCCCGTCGACCGGCCGGGCTGGTACTACCCGGTCGTCTCCCTGCTGCACGAGGACCAGCCGGATCAGCTGCGCGCCCGGTTCCGCGCCGACTGGGTCTCCGGCTTCCACGACACCGACGAGCAGACGATCGCTCCGTGGCGGCCCGCGGTGAGCACGGTCACCTCCGCGATCGCCGACGGGATGATCGCCGACACGATCACCGTCACGGGCAACGACCCGACCGCCACGCTGTCGGTTGTCTCCGAGCTGTGGATGGCCGACGACGCCCCCACGGAGTCCGGCACCGCGGGACCCCCGGCCGACGCCGAGCGGCTGGCCGCCGTGACCACCGCGGTGACGGGGAACACGACGGTGACGACCGAGCCCGTGGCGATCCCGTGGACCCGGTTCCTCGAACGGCAGACCTGGCCGTCGCTGTACTGGGTCGAGCGGATCGAGCGCACGGCGAGCACGGAGACGTGGACGGGCCGGCACCTTATCGCTGCCGAGACCGTGCGCCCGCAGCGGCCCACCGCGACGACCACGACCGCCGACCGGGTCGCCCTCGGCCAGCCTGTGCACGACCGGGCCGTCGTGACCGGCGACGTGCCTTCCGGCGGTGCCGAGGCGGTGACCGCCGAGCTCGGCTTCTCGCTGTACCGGTTCGACGACTCCACCGACGGCGAGGCCCAGCCCGTGTGTGAGACGCCGACCTGGCGACAGGAGCCCGCCGTGACGATCGACGGCCCCGGCACGGTGGACTCCGCGGCGACGACCCCGACGGTCGCGGGCACCTACGGGTGGCGGCATCACCTGCAAGTGCGCGTGCCCGCCACGGCGGAGGCGCCCGAGCGGGTGATCCCGCTCGAGGACGGCGCCTGCGGCGTCGAGAACGAGACCGTGGTCGTCACGGCACACCCGACCCCGGTGACCGAGACGGAGCCTGAGCCCACAGGACTCGCGGCGACCGGGCTGCCCGCGGGAGCCGCCGCGCTGGTCGCGGGTGCGGCGACCTTGCTGGTCGGCGGCGGGGTGACAGGTGCCATCGCCGCACGACGAGGCCGGCGGGGCGCACGGTAACCTGTCCCCGGCCGGGGTGACGCGGCCGGAAGGGGTGGGAGACGCCATGACGACGCCGACGAACCGCCCGCCGTCCCGACCGATCCGGTCGGGCGGCGGGCAGCCGCACCCGGGGCGTCCCACGGGATGGGCTGCCACCGGACTGCCCTGCAGCACTCAGCCCGCCTCGGGGCGGCCGTACCGGCAGACGCTCCCCGGCCAGACCGCACCCGGTCAAACTGCACCCTGGCAGACCGCACCAGGCCCGTCCATGACGGGACGCCCCGGCTGCACACCGCCGGTGACGCCACCCCGGCACCGCCGGCGCTGGCCGCTCGTGCTGGTCGCCGTGCTCACCGCGCTCGCCGTCGCCGCCGGGCTCCTCGCCTGGCTCGACCGCGACGCCCTGCCCGATCGCATCCACGCCCTGTTCGCCCAGACCGATCCCGAGGTCACGCAGCTGGCCGACCGCGTGCAGCTGACCGATCGGGCGAGTCTGCGGCTGACCGCGACCGACCCCGAGCTGCTCGAGGCCGACGCCTTCACCACGGTCTGTCCGTCCAGCACCGAGGACAGCGCCGTGCTCGGCTGCTACACGGGCGACGACCGCATCCACATCTCGAACATCACCGACGCCCGCTTCGACGGCATCCGCGAGGTGACGCTGGCGCACGAGCTGCTGCACGCGATGTGGTCCCGGTATGACCAGGGCACCCGCGACCAGCTCTCCGCACGACTCGAGGCCGCCTGGACGCGCGTGGCCACCCCCGATCTGGAGAGCCGGCTTGACGTGTACGAGACCGCCGAGCCCGGAGAGCGTGCCAACGAGCTGCACAGCATCCTCGGCACCGAGGTCGCCGACCTCGGCGACGACGAGCTGGAGCAGCACTACACGACCGTGTTCGCCGACCGGCAGGCCGTCGTCGCGCTGCACGCCGGCTATCAGGCGCAGTTCGACGAGAACCAGCACCGCCTCGACGAGCTGAGGCCCCGGATCGAGGCCGATCGCGCCGCTCTCGAGGCGCGCAGCCAGGCGCACGATGAGGCGCTGGCACGGTACGAGCGCGACAGCGCGGCCCTCGAGGCGCGACGGTCGTCCGTCGACCGCGGCGACCCCGCCCAGGTGAACGCGTTCAACGCCAAACTCGACCGGCTGCGCGCCCGGCAGACGACACTGAACGCTGAGGCCGACGCGATCAACAGCGACGCCGCCGACCTCAACGCCCGCATCGACGAGTACAACACGCTCGTCGGCAGTCGACGCGAGCTGTTCGCCGCGATCACCGCCGGCAGCTGACCACCCGCTCCGACCCGGCGGACGACCGGTCGGTGGCCCGGGACGTCACCGCCCGGAACCCGCCGACCGGGGGGCTCATCCCTCGGCGTTGATCGCCCGCTGCAGCGCATCCTGCAGCTTCTGATCGGCGGTGCCGTACGCGGCCCAATCACCAGAGACCCGGGCCTTCTCGCGCTCGTCGAGCGCCGCCTTCGCATCCTGCAGCGCCTGCGCGACCGTCGGATTCGCGGCGGCGCCGTCGGACGACGCCCCGCCTTGTGCGCCGGACTGGTCGGTCTGTCCGCCCGTGCCACCGCTGGAGGCGCTCGTGGTGCCGCCGCTCTGGTCGATGGCCGCACCGGAGTCGCCGCCGAAGATGTCATCGAGCGCCTGGTCGAGCGTGTCCTCGAACGCCACCTTGTCGCCGAACGCGACGAGGATCTTGCGCAGCAGCGGATACGAGGTCTCACCGGTCGAGCGCACGTACACCGGCTGCACGTACAGCAGCCCGCCCCCGACCGGCAGGGTGAGCAGATTGCCGCTCGTGACCGTCGTCTGGCCCTGGCGCAGCAGGTTCAACTGGGTCGAGACGGTGTTGTCCGAGTCGAACATGTTCTGCACCTGGCCGGGCCCGGGCACGTTCGTCTCGCTCGGCAGTCGCAGCAGGGTGAGTCGGCCGTAGTCGTCCGAGACCTCGCCGGTCGTGGAACCGGCGTCGCCGTCGGCGGCCAGATACCCGCGCAGCACGTTGCGCGACCCGCCCGACGACTGCTGGATCGGGATGAACGTGCTGTACAGGGTGAAGGCCGTCTCGTCCTGTCCGGGCAGGCGCATGGACAGGTAGTACGGCGGCTGC
Source organism: Pseudoclavibacter caeni (assembly GCF_008831125.1). Classification (GTDB taxonomy): domain Bacteria; phylum Actinomycetota; class Actinomycetes; order Actinomycetales; family Microbacteriaceae; genus Pseudoclavibacter_A; species Pseudoclavibacter_A caeni. The sequence goes on from NZ_WBKA01000004.1 coordinate 193,397, forward strand.
TTCGCCGACGTGTCCGTGCTCGCCTGCGGGTCGGCCGGCACCTGCCAGGCATCCTGCTTCGAGTAGAACGAGCCGGCGTCGGTGACGTGATAGGTGCCGAGGACGTTGCGCTGCGCCTTGAACAGGTCGGTCGGGTAGCGCACATGCGACAGCAGTTGGGCGCTCATCTCGCTGATCGGCTGCACCGTGTTCGGAAACACCCGCTGCCAGGCCGAGAGCACCGGGTCGTCGGTGTCCCACGCGTACAGTGTGACCGAGCCGTCATAGGCGTCCACCGTCGCCTTCACCGAGTTGCGCATGTAGTTGATCGTGTCGGTCGCCGGCGTGCCCGTTGTCGACGACCCGCCATCGTTGATCGCCTGCCGGTAGCTCTGCTGCTGCGAGTACGGGTACTGGTCGGAGGTCGTGTACCCGTCGACGATCCACTTCACCCGCCCGTCGACGATCGCCGGGTAGACGTCCTGGTCAAGTGTCAGGTACGGGGCGACCTTCTTGACCCGCTCGACGGGGTCGCGCTCGTAGAGAATCTGTGACTCGTCGCTGACCGCGTTCGAGGTGAGGATCTCGATCGACCCGAACTTCAACGCGTACAGCAGTCGGGTCAGCCCGTCGCCCAGCCTCGGGCCGCCATCGCCCTGGAAGGTCGTGTACGTCTGTTCCTGGTCCGAGTCGGACTGGTCACCGCCGGATTCCGTCGAGGTCGCCCCGGACGGGTAGTCGAGCTCGCGATCATCGCCGCCGCCGACGATCGAGTACCGCGGCGACTTCTCGCCGAAGTAGATGCGCGGCTCGAAGTCGCCGAGGTCGCCCGAGGTGGGGATGCCGCTCTCGTAGAAGACCGGCTTGCCGTCGGAGGTGGTGCGATTGCCGTACGCGGCGACGACCCCATAGCCGTGCGTGTACACGATCGCGTTGTTGTACCAGGAGTCGTTCTGCTGCTGGCTGAGCTCGCGCACCGCGAGCACCGTGTCCGTCGTCTCCCCGTCGATCTCGTACCGGTCGACGTCGAGCTGCGAGCCGAACTGGTAGTACTGCTTGTACTGCTGCAGCTGACGGAACGTGTCGCTGACGAGATCCGGGTCGAGCAGCCGGATGGACGCGGTGGTCTCCACGTCCGAGCGCAGCGCGCCCGCCTGGGCATCGGTGACCGCGTCGTACTGTTCCACGTCGACGTCATCGACCCCGTACGCGGTGCGGGTCGCATCGATGTTGCGCTGCAGGTACTCGCCCTCGAGCTCCCGCTCGCTCGGCTGCACCACGAACGTCTGCATGCCCCAGGGCACCACGACCCCCACGACGATCGAGGCGACCATGAGCACCGCCGCGCCGACCAGCGGCACCCGCCAGCGTCCCGTCGCCGCCGCGACGACGAACCCGATCGCCACGAGCACCGCGACGGCCGCGAGGATCGCCCGCCCCGGGATTACCGCGTTCACCCCCGTGTACGTGCCACCGGTATACAGCCCGCTGCTGTCGGTGAGCGTCTCGTAGCGCTGCAGCCACAGGCTCGCCGCCTGCAGCGCTACATACACCGCGACGACCACGCCGAGCTGAATGCGCGTGCTTTTGGCGATGCGCAGCCGACGCTGCTCGAAGCGGATCGAGCCGTACAGGTACGAGACCACGATGGTGAGGATCGCGCACAGCACCGCCACGAACAACAGGTACGAGACGACCTTTCGGTAGAAGGGCAGCTGGAAGAGGTAGAACGACAGATCGATGCCGAACTGCGGGTCGGTCGTCCCCGTCGACTCCCCGTTCGCCCACAGCGCCGCGTCGCTCCAGTGGCTCGCGGACACGACCGCGCCGAACACGCCGAACAGCACCGGCAGCCCCCCCGTGATGCCGCCGCGCAGCGGCTCGAGCGCCTGCTGGTACTGATCGAGGGTCGCGTTGACCCGCACGTACGTCGGCCGGCTGCGGAACGCGAACCACAGGCTCGCCCACACCGGCGCGGCCAGGGCCAGAAACCCCGCCAGCGCCATGCCGCCGCCGAGCACCCACTGTTTCGTCAGCACCGACAGGAACCCGACCTGCCGGTACCACAGCACGTCCGTCCACACCGCGCTCGCGACGGTCAGCAACGCGATGATCCCAGCGAGCACGAGGACGCTGACGAGCACGACCCGGCGCATGCGGTGGGACTGGCCCGGCTGAGGGCGGCCTGGGGCGGATGCTGCGGGGCGGGGATCGGACACGATGCGGACTCCTCACGTGGTGGCTGCGGACGCGGCGCCCCCGGCCGGGGTCGACCTGGCGCCCGGCGTGCCGGGACGTCGGACGGACGTCAGCCCAGTCTATGCGCAGCCGGGGACGCGGCCGACGCTGTTCGCGCTGGGCGACATGGGCCGGGCCGGGCCATGGCGTCCGCGCCCGGTCGCGGTCACCGCTCGCACTGCGGCAGGCCGTCGGCGCTCTTGGTCACCGCGATCTGTTCGAGCGCGGTGACCGCGTCGTCCAGGGTATCCACGGAGAGCACCGTCATCTGGGCGGGGATCGCGCCGCGCAGGTCGTCGCAGTTGCCGCTCGGAGCGAGGAACCACTGCGCGCCCCGGTCGCGGGCGGCGAGGATCTTCTGCCGGATGCCGCCGATGCGGCCGACCGCACCCTGCGCGTCGATCGTGCCGGTGCCGGCGATGGACTGCCCGCCGGTGAGCGACTCGGTGCCGAGCTTGTCGATGATCGCCAGCGCGAACATGAGCCCGGCGCTGGGGCCGCCCACGTCGTCGAGGTGGATGGAGATCTGCGGGGCGGTGGCGGGGTCGGTGTACCCCAGCCGGTCGAGCGCCGCGGTGATCGCGTCCTGCTGCGAGGCCGTCATCTCCCGCTCGGTGCGCGCGTCCTCCTCCTCGGCGGAGGTGCCCGGCTGGTAGACGAGGTCCATCGGGAGCACCGCCCGATCCGGGTCGGCCCAGGCGACGAGCGTCTGCACCCAGGTCGGCTGCGCGGCGGGCGAGCCGACGACGTTGACGGTGAGCATGTACAGGCTGCCACTGGTGGGATGCGTCGCCGCGCCGGTGATCTCGACGACCGGCCGACCGGTGCTCCCCTCAGAGGTGGAGACGGTGCCGAGGGTGTCGTAGGCAGGCCCCTCCTGCTCGATCACGTAGGGGCTTGGGGTCAGCGCGGACACGACGAGCGCGCCGCTCGCGATCAGCGTCACGAGCCGGCCCAGACGTTGACGCACGATCGGCATGGCGACAATTACCCTAGTGTACCGTTGAGACCGACGCCAAGGAGGTCTGCCATGGATTCGCCTCGGAATCCCTCGGAATCGCATGACTCGGAACCGCACGACGATCGCCCGGAGGACGAGTTCCAGCGTCTGCTGCGCCAGATGCTCTCCGGCGACGGCGAGGGCCTCGCGAAGGCGACCGGCCTGCCCGTCGACCCCGCCGCGATCGCGTCCATCCTCGCCTCCGTCCAGCACGCCGCGACCTCCGACGAGATCGATTGGGCCCCGGCCCGCGAGCGCGCCGTGCAGGTGGCCCGCGCTCAGGAGGTGGCGCTCACCGATGACGACCGCGAGCACGCCCGCCGCGCCTTCGACATCGCCCGGCTGTGGCTCGGCGAGGCCACGGCGCTCGAGACCGCGGCGGCGGACCGCGTCATGAGCCGCTCGGAGTGGGCGTCGTCGAGCATGCCGTTCTGGCAGACGCTGTGCGAGCCCGTCGCCGGCAGCGTCGCCCGGGCGCTCACCGACGCGCTGCAGCGCAACCTGCCCGTCGAGCTGCAGCCGATGATGACGCAGGCCGCCGGCATGATGCGCGCGATGGCCACAGGAGTCTTCGTCGTCCAGCTCGGCCAGGTCGTCGGCCAGCTCGCCGGCGAGACAGTGTCGGCCGACGAGATCGGCCTGCCCGTGGTGAGCGGCGCTCCCGCCCTGCTGCCACAGAATGTGCACGCCTTCTCGCAGGGGCTCGAGGTGCCCGTCGAGGAGATCGTGATCTTCCTGGCCGCCCGCGAGCTGGCGCACGCGGCGCTCTTCCGGCACGCACCGTGGCTGACCAGCGACCTGACCAGCGCGATCACCGCCTACGCGCGCGGCATCGAGATCGATGCGACCCGCATCGAGACGCTCGGCCGCGGGATCGACCCGGCCGACGCGGAGGCGCTCAGACGCGTCATCGAGGGAGGCGAGCTCATCCCGCCGCGCACTCAGGAGCAGGAGGCGGCCCTCGCCCGCATCGAGACGCTGCTGGCGCTCGTCGAGGGCTGGGTCGACACCGTCACGCAGACGGCCGTGCAGCGGCTGCCCCACCGTGCCGCGATCGCCGAGACGGTCATCCGCCGGCGCGCGCTGGGCGGCCCGGCCGAGCACGCGTTCGGCACGCTCGTGGGCCTCGAGTTCCGTCCCCGGCAGCTGCGCCTGGCGGCCGCGCTGTGGCGCACGGTCACCGACGAGCTCGGCGCCGACGAGCGCGACGCGCTGTGGCGGCATCCCGATCTGCTGCCGACGGCAGACGACCTCGCCGATCCGGCAGCGTTCGTCGCCCGCGCCCGCGGCGACGAGGAGACCGACTTCGACCGGGATCTCGCCCGTCTGCTCGATGGCGACCTGCCCGCCTCGCCGCGCGCGGAGGGCCCCGACGACCCGGACGACGCGGGGGACGACGCCACCGGCGACGCGGGCTCGCCGCGCGCCTGACCGACCGCCGCGCTGCGCGCCGCCGCCCTGTGGACGGCCGCATGCGCCCGCACTCGCGCCGACCGACAATCGCGGCATGGTCGAGTTCCTCCAGCTGCACCCCGCCGTCCCCGTCCTGCGCCGCTCGGACGGCCGCATCCAGGTGGGCGTCGTCGACCCGCTGCTCCTCGCCGACCCGAGCCTCGGGCCGGTGCTCGCCGCACTGCGCCGCGGGCAGCGTCTGGCCGATCTGGCCGGGCTGGCGGCGGACGCGTCCATCACCCCCGACGCACTGACCGACCTGCTCGCTGCGCTCGGCGACCGCTGCCAGCCGACGCCGCGGCCGCTCCCCCTGCACCGCCGCTGGCCCGTGCCACGCACCCGGTCGCTGTGCGCGCACGCCCGGCTCGCCGAGCGGCTCGCCCGGGACGTGGTGCTCGTCTCGGGCGATGGGCCGATCGCGGCAGGGCTCGTGGCGGTGCTCGCCGCGTCCGGGGTGCGGCGCATCCGCCGTCTGCCCGACCCCACCCGGCTCGACGAGGCGGTCACCCGGCCGGGGCGTGACGAGCCGGCGCCGCCCGAGTTCGCGCTGCGGCATCCCACGGTGCCGGGCGCCTGGCCGGCATGCGAGCACGAGATCGCCCGCCGGCACACGCTGCGCCTGCTCGGGCCAGCCGAGGAGCCGCAGGCGGCCTCCGCGATCGCGGTCGTGGTGCGCGAGGGGCCGCCGCATCCGCTGCAGTGGCGACCGCTGCTGCGCGACGACGTGCCGCATCTGAGCGTGTCGACCGAGCCGGACGGCGCGGTCGTCGTCGGCCCGCTCGTGCGCCCGGGCGTCACCGGGTGCCTCGGCTGCGCCGACCAGCACGCGCGCGACCGCGACCCGGATCACGCGCTCGTGTGCGACCAGCGATGGCGGCATCCCGGCGCGGCCCCGGCCCCGGCGGACGTCGCGATCGCCTGCGGTCTGGCCGCTCGGACGCTGCTCGACGCGGAGTCCGACGTGTCTGATGGCGCCGTGCCGCTGCCGGTGGCCGTGCGGGACGGGGCGCTCCTGCCCCGCGCGCATGCGGCGCATCCGCGGTGTCTGTGCCGTGACCCGGCGTGATCCGGCGGCCCGGCGCAGCGCCCCAGTGGCGAGGCTCAGCGCCCCGACCGGCCAGATCCCCAGGGCCAGTCTGGATGTCCCTGCCGACCCCCGCCCGGCCGCCGGCCCGCCGCGCCCCGTCCCGGCACGACGCCGTCCACCGGGGGCAGCAGGCGCGAGGGCCGGGAGCGCCGCCCGCCCATCCGCAGCGGCGCCCACAGGTGCAGGGTCTGCCGCGCCCGGGTGACGCCCACGTACAGCAGCCGGCGCTCCTCGGCGACGACCGTGGGGTCGGTCACCCCGCCGTAGGGCAGGTAGTCGTCGTTGAGGCCGACCAGGTGCACGTGATCCCATTCCAGGCCCTTCGCGGCGTGGATCGTGGAGAGCAGCACGGTCTCGGTGCGCGGCGGATGCCGCTGCTCGCGCCGCTCCCGCAGCTCGCGGTCGAGCACGGCCAGCGACGTCCCCTCGCCGAGCTCGAGGCCGAGCCGCCGCAGCGCGTCGAGCGACTCCCACCGCTCCCGCTGCGCGCTGGTCTCCTGCGGGGGCCGCGGCTGCCAGCCGACCTGCGCCAGGGCACGCTCGAGGGCCGGCTGTGCAGGCGAGGCGGGCGCGGCGGCCGCCGCGACCCCGACGAGCAGCAGCGCGTCAACGACCTCGCGGCGCGAGAAGAACGGCTTCGCGCTGCGCAGCTGGTAGGGCACCCCGGCGTCCGCGAGCGCCTGCTCGTACCGGGCGGTCTGCCCGTTGACGCGCATGAGCACGGCGATCTCGGCGGGCGAGGCGCCCTCGGCGATCTGCCGGGTGATCGCGGCGGCGACCCGCTGCGCCTCGACGCCCTCGTCGGGTGAGACGGCCAGCTGCGGCGCGGGCCCGGGCTGGTCGGCCTCCAACCGCACCGCCCCGGGCTGGGCGGCCATCACCTGGTTGGCGAGGTCGACGATCGGCCGGGTGGAGCGGTAGTCGTGGCGCATCTCGATCGTCACCGCGCCGGGCAGCTCCCGGTCGAAGTCGAGCAGGTAGCGGGGGTCGGCGCCGGAGAACGAGTAGATCGTCTGGCTCGGATCGCCGACGACGCAGAGATCCCGGCGACGCCCCATCCACTCGCGCAGCAGGTCGTGCTGCACCGGCGAGACGTCCTGGTACTCGTCGACGACGAAGAACCGGTACTGGTCGCGCACCTCGTCGGCGACGGTGGGCTCCTGTCGCAGCATCCCCGTCATCGCGAGCAGCACGTCCTCGAAGTCGATCGTGTGCCGCTGCTCCTTGAGCCGCTCGTAGCGCATCATCACCGCGGCGATCTGGTCGTCCTGCAGGCCGTCGACGTGCGCGTGCTCCGACAGCGTCCACTGCTCGACGGTCAGCGAGCGCACCTTGCGCCACTCGATCTGCGCCGAGAGGTCGCGCAGCCGGGCCGTGTCGAGGTCGTCGATGCCGCAGGCGGTCGCCGCCTCGGCGATGACGGGTGCCTTCGTGGTCAGCAGGTTCGGCAGCCGGGTGCCGAGCACGCGCGGCCAGAAGTGGCGCAGCTGGGCGAGGGCCGCGGCGTGGAACGTGCGGGCGGCGACCGGGGGCAGGCCCAGCCGCTGCAGGCGCAGGCGCATCTCGGCGGCGGCCCGGCTCGTGAACGTCAGCGCGAGCACGGCGTGCGGCTGGTAGATCTGCTCACGGATGCCCCAGGCGATGCGGTGGGTGATCGCGCGGGTCTTGCCGGTGCCGGCGCCGGCGAGCACCCGCACGGGGCCGGTGAGGGCCTCGGCGACCCGGCGCTGCTGGGCGTCGAGCCCGGCCAGCAGGTCCCCCGCGGGCTGCGTGGCGGTCTCGGCGTGCGGCATCCTCGTCCTCTACTCTGGTGACATGACTCGATCCCCTCTCACCCTAGCGGCCCTCGCGACGTCCGCGATCCCCGGGCTCGAGGTCTCCCAGGTGGCGAGGCACACCGCCGGCACGACCGGCGACTACGATTCCGCGGTGGTCGCCGACGACGCCGGCCGCCGGTTCATCATCCGCATGCCGAACAGCCCGGCGGCCTTCCGTCGGCTCGAGGACGAGCTGAAGGCGCTCAGCGCGCTCAGCGCCGGCATCCGCACCCGTCTGCCGTTCCAGGTGCCCGCCGAGGCCGGGCACGTCGACGTCGACGGCCTGTCGGCGATCGTGTACACGTTCATCCCGGGCACGCTGCTCGACATCGCCGCGATCACCGGCGAGGGGCCGCTGGCCACGTCGATCGGCGAGGCGCTCGGCGCGCTGCACGAGCTGCCCACGGGGTTCATCGACGACTACGCGCTGCCGCACGAGCATCCCGGGCAGGTGCGCGAACGCACCCGTCGGCTCGTCGCCCGTGCGGACGTCACCCGGCGGGTGCCGCGCGAGCTGCTCGACCGGTGGTACGCCGCGATCGACGACGACGACCTGTGGGGGTTCGAGCCGACCGTCGTGCACGGGTCGCTCGACGACCAGTCGATCCTCGTCGCCGAGGGACGCGTCACCGGGCTGCTCGACTGGGGCGCGCTGCGGATCGCCGACCCCGCCATGGACCTCTCGTGGCTCATGCACGCCGCGAGCGAGGCGGGCACCGACGCGGTGCTCGCCGCGTATGCCCGGGCCCGCGAGACGGGGACGCTCAAGACGCTGCGCCGGCGGGCCACGCTGTACGCGGAGCTGCAGGCGGCCCGGTGGCTGCTGCACGGGGTGGACGCCGACGATGAGACGATCACGAAGGACGCCGAGCGGATGCTCGCCGAGCTCGCCGCGGTCGTGACCGGCAGCTGGCGGATGCGGCTGACCGAGCCGGTGTTCGACGCGGAGCAGGCGGAGGAGCCCGCCGCCCCGGGCGGCATCAGCGACCCGGACGACTTCATGGCCGACGACGACGAGGTGCCCGTGCGCACCGACACCGCGGCGGCGACCGAGCCGGTCGAGATCCTCGCCGAGACGGAGGTCGATGAAGTCGTCGTCGCCGAAGTCATCGACGACGAGCCGGCGGACGCCACGCCCGCGGCCGGGCGCGACGACGAGGACGAGGAGACGGCCACGGTCGTCGAGGACGAGGGCGCGACCCGCGCTCAGTCCTCCTGATCGAGTCTGGCGCCCCCGGCGGCCAGTTCGGCCCACCGGGCGGCGAGCCCCTCGATGGTAACGAGCCGGTCGAGGCGGATCACCCGGTCCTCGCGCACGTAGTACAGGCACGCGTCCACCTGGTCGACGGGCACGCCCGCGTGCTGCGCCCAGGCGAGCCGGTACAGGGCGAGCTGGATCTGCCGCTGCTCGATCTCGGCGGCGTCGCGGGGCGGCCGGCCCGTCTTCCAGTCGACGACCTCGTGGCCGTGCTCGGTGCGGAACACCGCGTCGAGCCGGCACACCACCCCCACCTCGCCGAGCGGCAGGCGGATCTGCGTCTCGACGGCCACCGGCCGCCGGGTGCTCCACGGGCTCGCCTCGAAGGCCCGCTGCAGGGCCTCGAGCCGCTCCCGCGCCCGCGCCGAGAGCACCACGGGGACGCTCGGGTCGCCCTCGTCGAACTCGGCCAGCGGTTCGTCGAGGGGCAGCTCGAGCCCGGTGACCCGGTAACGGCGCTCCACCCACTCGTGGAAGAGCGTGCCCACCCGGGTCTCGCTGTGCGGGGCGGACGGCATGGGGCGGAACAGCTGCGCGGCGACGGCCTCGGGGTCGGCGAGGAACTCGTGCATCCGCGAGGCGGCCACCCGGCGGGGCAACGCGACCGCCACGGGCCGGTCGCGGTCGCCGCGCTCGGCGAGCAGCGCACGGACCGGGGCCTCCCACGGCCCGAGGTCGGGCCAGGTGCCGGGCACGTCGACCGGGCCGGCGAGCTCGGTCTGGGCCCGGGCCACCGCGTCCGCCGCCCGCTGCACCGTCTCGCGCCGGTCGCCGAGCGGGTCGACCGGCCAGGGCAGCCGGGGCTCGGTCGACTCCGGCGCCTCCGGCAGCGCGTCGAACGCCTCGCGGACGTCCGGGGCGACGCCGCGGTCCATGAGTTCGACGAGGAAGGGGCTGAGCGTGCGCGGCCGGGCGCGGTCGGGGCGGACGCGTGACGCGGTGAGCAGCAGATCCTCGCGGGCCCGGGTGAGGGCGACGTACGCGATCCGCCGCTCCTCGCCCAGGTGCCGGTCGTGCACGCCCGTGCGGTAGCGCTCGAGCGCCTGGCCGAACTCGGCGGCGTCGGCGGCCTGTTCCCAGTCGAGGCGGGGCAGATCGGCGGCGTCCCCGCGCAGCGGGTACGGCAGCACGCCCCGGGTGAGCCACCCGCGCGTGGAGCTGAGCCGAGCGGGCAGCTCGTCGTCGACGAGCCGCACCACGGCGACGTGATCCCACTCGAGGCCCTTGCTGGCATGCACCGTGAGCAGCTGGACCACGCCCTCGGCCCGGGGCGCCGCCTCGGCGGCGAGCCGCTCGCGCCGCCCGACCTGGTCGATCCAGGCGAGGAACCCGCCCAGCGAGGGGGACGGGGCCGTCTGCTCGTACTCGACCGCCTTCGCGTGCAACGCGTGCAGGTTCGCCAGCGGACGCCGCCGGGTCTCGTTGGCCACGAGCTCCACGTCGACGAGCAGCCGCTGCGCGCACACGCGCAGGAACTCGGGCACCGGCAGGTGGCTCTGCGCCCGCAGTCCGCGGATCGTCCGGGCTGCCTGCCGGAGGCGGCGCAGCCCCTCGTCGGTCATCCCGGACTCCGCGACGAGCCGGGTGACGAGCGGCCGGTCGGAGAGCAGCAGATCCACCGCGTCGACGAGCGTGGCATGGTCGTCGCGGGCCACTGACTCGCGCAGCCGCCGGCGGATGTCGGCGTCCAGCCGGTGCAGGTCGGCGTCGTAGCTGTCGAGCCGCCGGGCGATGCGGCCGAGTGCGTCGAGGTCGGCGGGGCCGACCCGCCATCGCTCCCCGGCGAGCAGGCGCACGAGGGCGTTGTCGGCGTCCACGCTGTGGACGACGCGCATCGCACTCAGCACGTCGACGACCTCGGGCGAGGTGAGCACCCCGGCGAATCCGACGATCTCGCAGGGCACGCCGGCCCGGCCGAGCGCCCGCGCGAACATCGGCATGAGCTGCCGGGCACGGAACAGCACCGCCGCGGTCTCATGCGGTTGCAGACGGTCGGCCATCCAGCGGGCGACCTCGGTGGCCTCGCCCTCGATGTCGGGGGCGACGGCGACGTCGACGGCCCCGTCGGGCGCGCCGGGGCGCGGGGCGAGCCGCAGCAGCGGCACGTCGCCGCCCGGATGCACGTCGGCGACGAGCGCGTTGGCCGCGGCGAGCACCCGGTGGCTGTTGCGCCAGCTGGTGGCCAGGGTGAAAGTCGCCGCTGAGCGTGTCGCGGAATCACCCGCACCGGCCTCGTCGCCAGCGAAGTCGGTGTGGAAGCCGGCGAGGTTGCGGCTGCTCGCCCCGCGCCAGCCGTAGATCGACTGGTTCGGGTCGCCGACGGCCATCACACGCCGGCCGCGGAACAGTGCGGCGAGCAGGCGTGTCTGCGACACCGAGGTGTCCTGGTACTCGTCGAGCAGGATCGCGTCGTAGCGCTGCCGGTACAGCGCGGCGGCGGCCGGGTCGGCGCGGATAGCGCGCAGGGCGAGGGCGACCTGGTCGCTGTACTCGATGACCCCGCGCTCCCGTTTGCGCCGCTCGTACTCCTGCACCAGCGGCACGAGCGTCTCGAGCGCCTCGACGGCCTCGACGGCCTCGAGCACCTCCTTGCCCGGGCCCGGTTTCCGCGCCCGGGGCTTCGGAGGCAGCTCGCGCAGCGCCGTGAACCGGCCGGCGAGCGCGACGACCGCATCGGGGTCGGCCTCGTTGTCGACCATCTCGTGGTCGAGCGCGATGACGACCTCGGCGAGTCGTTCGGGGCGCAGGCCCAGCGCGATCAGGGCGTCCTCGTCGTCGGCGTCGAGCACCACCTGGTGGGCGAGCGCCCACGCCCCCGCCTCGGTGAGCAGGGTGGAGTCGGGCTCCCGGCCGACGCGCAGCGCGTTGTCCTGGAAGAGCGCGTTGGCGAACGCGTTGTACGTCGAGACCTCCGGCTGCCGGTCGAGGTCGACGTCGTCGACGAGCCCGGATCGAGCGAGCGCCCGCAGTGCCTGGTCGATGCGCTGGGCGAGCTCCCCTGCGGCCTTCCGCGTGAAGGTGAGCCCGAGCACCTGGTCAGGTCGCACGACGCGGTTGGCGACGAGCCAGACCACCCGGCGGGCCATCGTCTCGGTCTTGCCGGCGCCGGCACCGGCGATGACGAGCGCAGGACGGTCCTCGGCGAACTCGATGACCGCGCGCTGCTCGGGCGTCGGCGGGTACACGCGCACCGCCCGGGCGATCGCGTCGGCGCCGAGCGGAGGCCGGCGCACGCCGGCCCCCGACGCGCCGGTCGTCCCGACCCCGGGGGTGCCCGTCGTCCCGCCCCCGGCCGGGGGCATGCCCTCGTTCGTCACGTCACGCTTCGCGTCCATCGCCGCCCCCTCGCCCATCGTCGTCCTCTCGCTCATCGCTCCACCCGCATCCGCGCATCGTCCGGCGCCCCTGCCGCCGTCGGCGCTTCATCCGCGGATCGCACCCCGGCGGGCCCGGTGATCTCGCCGACCGTGTGGATGAGCGTCTGCGTCGGAGCCCCGGACGGGCTCGTCGTGCCGTCGGGCGCCGCCGGGAAGTCGGGCCCGACCATGCCGCGGGCCGCCTGGTCGATCTCCGCGCAGGCCCGGGCCATCCCCGCCTCGTCGAGACCCGGCTGCAGCCGCTGGGTGAACGACGCGCTCTTCCCGCCGACGTAGACGAGCGCCGCCTCGTCGACGCGGCCGGCGTCGAGGCTCTCGACCCCGCCGCAGCGCACGGCGACCTGGTAGGCGAGCAGCTGGGGGTGCTCCCGTCCCTCGGCCGCGGAGATCGGCGCGCCCGTCTTGAGGTCCACGACGCGCCAGTCGCCCGCCGGGGTCCGCTCGATGCGATCGATCGCCCCGCGCAGATCCGCGACGCCGACCCGGGCGGCGAACGGTGCCTCGAGCGCGACCGCCCGGCGGCCGTCGGCGTCCGCGTGCAGCAGGTAGTCGCGCATCCGGCCCAGCCGCACCTCGACGTCGGCCAGCTCGAGCCGGGACTGCCACCGCGAGGCGAAGTCCAGCTCGCCCCACCGGGCGCGCACCTCGGCCGTCATCCGGGCCAGGTCGCGGGAGTGCTCGCGCTCGGCGTGCTCGAACGCCGCGTGCAGCAGCGTGCCGATGCCCGTGGCGACCGACCCCGCGTCGACGCCGATGCGGCCGAGGAACCAGGCGAGCGGGTCGTCCCGGAACCGCTGCAGCGCGGAGGGTGAGACCCGCATGAGCCCGGTGGCATCCTCGACCGCACCCGGAACGGCCGTGATCGGGGCGTCATCCGCCGGGGCGAGCACGGCCAGCGGGGCGTCGGTCGTCGTCGGGGCCAGGCCGCCCCACTCTCCCACGGCCGCGCCCGGCACTCCGGAGGCGGCGAGCACCGCGAGCGCCCGGGCCGCGTGCACGTCGTCGGGGTCGCGGTGCAGTCGGCGGCGCAGCCCGCCGACGAGGCCGCGCAGCGTGTAGCGGTGCATCGTCCGGGCGGACGGCACCTCCTCGAGCGGCGCGCACTCCTCGAGCATGCGGGTGATGACGCTCGGCGCGTCATCCTCGTCGACAACCGTGGTGAGCAGCAGCCGGGCGCGGGCGCGACTGGCCGCCTGCACGAACATGCGCAGCTCGTCGTCGATCACGGCCCGCCGCCGGTCGACGTCACCCGCGCCGGTGATCGTCTCGACGAGCCGTTCGGAGCCGAGCAGGGTGTCACGCTGACGGGTGTTCGGCCAGGCGCCGTCCTGCAGCCCCATCACCGCGACCGTGTCGAACTCGAGCCCCAGCGTGCCCGCGGGCGCGGCGACGAGCACGGCGTCACGACGGCCCTGCCGGGCGAGCGTGTCCTCTGGCACCGCCTGGTCGAGCTGCTGGCGGAGGAAGTCCGCCGCGTCCGCCTCCGGCATCCGCTCCGCCTGCCGCTGGGCCGCGGTGAACAGCGCGACGACCGCGTCGAGATGCCGGTTCGCCTCGACCGCGGTCACCCCGTCACCGAGCGCCTGCGCTCGCCAGGCCTCGGCGACGACCGCGCCTTCCCAAGCCGTCCACAGCAGGTCCACCGCCGGTGCGCCCTCCACGTGCTGGTCGCGGATGTGCTGGAGCACGCCGTGCAGCCGGTCGACGGCGCGGATGTCACCGGCCAGCGGCCCCGCCGGCGGCAGCCCGGTGCCCTGTGCGATCGCGTCGACGAGCAGGTCGTCGCCGTGCCGGGTGCCGCCGTCGGCGAGCACCCGCTCGCGCAGGGCGCGGCGGAGCCGGCGCAGGCGCAGCCGGTCGACCCCGCCGAGCGGGCCGGTGAGCAGCTCGACGGCGAGGTCGCCCGTCAGCTCGAGCGCCCCGCAGCCGAGCGCCGTCTCGCGCAGCAGGTCGAATGCGGCCGCGTCATCGCGCGCCGCGCGCTGCGCGCCGGGCACCGTGACCGGCACCCCGGCCGCGGCGAGATCGCGGGCGAGGCCGTCGTGCCCCGCCGACGACCGGGTGATCACGGCCATGTCGGCCCAGGCGACGCCGTCCTCCAGATGCCGGCGCCGCAGCAGGTCGGCGACGGCGCCGAGCTCGTCGGCGGGGGATGCGAACGCCCGGCTCAGCGCGACCGTCGCCACGGCATCGGTCGGGTGCGCCACGGGCGCGTCCGCGCCCTCTCCGCGCGCCGACTCCTCGACCGGGCGGCCCGCCGCGGCGACCGCGCGGCGCTGTGCCCCGGCCCCCGCCGTGCCGATGCGCCGGGAGACGGCGGACACGACCCGGGCGATCGGCCCGTGCAGGCGATGCGACCGGTCGAGCACGACCTCCTCCGCCGTGACACCCGTCTCCGCGTGCAGCCGGGCGACGAGGTCGGCCCGCCCGCCGCGAAACCCATTCGTGCCCTGGTCGGGGTCGCCGAAGACGTGCAGCAGCGCACCCCGGGCGACGATCGGCCGCAGCAGCGCGGCCAGCGCGACCGTCGCCTCCTGCGCGTCATCGACCAGCACCATGCGCACCCGGGCCATCGCGGGTGGCATCCGCCGCTCGAGCGTCCGCGCGGCGGCGACGACAAGCTCGCTGGAGTCGAGCGCCCACGCAGTCTCCTCCACCGCCTGGCGCACGTCCCGGTACTCGGCGAACAGCCCGCCGGCGGCCGTCCACTCCGGGTGCCCCGTCTCGCGCCCGAGCGCTGCGAGCCGCTCCGGCGACACCCCGTGCTCGTCGGCCCGGCCGAGCAGCTCGCGCAGCTCGGTGCGGAAGCCGCGCAGCCCCCGCACCTCGGGGCCGATCTGCTCCGGCCACCGCGGCCCGGGCCCGGCGGGCGCGCCCGGCTCGTCGTGTCCGGCGATGAGCTCGGCCAGCAGCCGGTCCTGCTCCGCGCCCGTGAGCAGGCGGGGCGCCGGTTCGTCACGCTCGGCGGCGTCGAGCCCCAGCACCTCGAATGCGAGCGAGGCCGCGGTGCGCACGATCGCGCCGTCCGACACCCGGGTGACCCCGGCGTCCACCAGCTCGGCGAGCCGGGACGCGGCCTGGCGACTCGGCGCGATGACGAGCAGCTCCTCCGGGGCGAACCCGTGTGCGAGCGCGTGCAGCACGCACCCGGCCAGTGCCGTGGTGCGTCCGCAGCCCGGGCCGCCGAGCACGCGCAGGCTCCGCTCGGCGGAGGCGGCGACGACCCGGCGCTGCACCGGATCGAGCGCGGCGAGGTCGACGGCGAGCCGGCCCGCCGCGTCGACTGACAGCAACGGTGATCGGGGACGCTCGGGAGCGGTGAAGGTGATCTGCGGCATGCCCTCAACGGTACGGCAGCCCTCTGACACGGACACGGACGCGTCGGCCGAGCCCGCCACGGATGCCACGGACAGGGGCCGCCAGCGGACGCCCGGGCCTGGGCCCGGGAACGGCGCCATCCCGGTCTGTGCCGCGGACCACATCCTCGTCGGCGGGTGCCCCTAGACTGGGGCAGCGGCCGGACTGGCCGCGTCGAGACATGCAGGAGGAGCCACATGGAGGTCAGGATCGGGGTGCGGCACAGCGCCCGCGAGCTCAGCTTCGAGTCGAGCCAGAAGCCCGAGGAGGTCACCGAGGCTGTCGCCCGGGCCCTCGCCGAGGATGACGGGGTGCTGCGCCTGAGCGATGAGAAGGGACGCCTCTACCTCATCCCCGCGGAGGGCATCGCGTACGTGGAGGTCGGCCCGCAGGAGACCCGCCGCATCGGCTTCGTCTCCTGACCCGGGGCAGGAGTGGCGGGGCAGGGTCAGCCCCGGGGCCCAGGCGGTCCCGGGGCTCAGTCTGTCCGGCCCAGGCAGGTCCCGGGGCTCAGGCGGTCAGTCCGAGCCGCTCCATTCGGGTGGTGTGCTCGGCGATGAGATCGGTGTGCACGGCCTCGATCTGCGAGACCATCCGCTGCACCTCGTCGTCACGCTCGAGCGTCGAGTCGCGCAGCGCCCGCAGCACCGGCTCGTCGAGCACCATGAGCGCCCGGCACCACAGCAACGCGTCGCCGACGACCCGCCGCCCCCACATGGACAGCCGGTCGGGAAGCGTGTCGTCGCGCTCCATCTCCGCCAGCAGCACGGTTACCGCCGGGCTGTCGTCCGGCCGGTCGAGCAGGGGCCAGTGCAGTCCGCCGCCGAGCCGGGCGCCATGGCCGAGCCTGGCGAGGAAGTCCACGGCGATGCCGTCGACTAGGTGCACGGCGAGCACCGCCTCCTGCCACAGGTTCGGCGTGAGCCGCCCCCACAGCTCGTCGCTGGCCGCCTGACGCACCGCGTCGCCGGCGAAGGGCACCGTGTCCTCTCCGTCCGCCGCCCGGTGGAACGCGTCGAGGTAGCGCCGGTGCCGGGCGAGCAGGGTCTCGGCGAGCGCTGCCACGCGGGCCCGGGCCTCCGGGTCCTCCACGAGGGGCAGCGCCGCGGTGAGATACCCGAACGCCGCGAGCTTGAAGTACGCCATCGAGCCGACCAGCGTCCGCGCGTCGGGGGCGAGGAAGTCGATGCGCACGGTCGACGGGCGGGCCGCATGCACCGACTCCGACCGGGAGCGCACCCTGAGCTCGGCGCCGTTCCTGCGCCGTCCGAAGAGTCTGAACACGCGCCCAATCGTACCCACACCGGCGTCCGGCCCGCCCACATCCCGCTTCCCAGCGGGTAGAATCGCGGGGATGCCCGATCACGGGCAGTGCAGACAGCGTCATGCGGCGCCAGGCCGCACGATCGCGCGGCGCCACGGCGCCCGGCGCGGTCCATGAGCCGGCGCGGCCGGCGCACGGACGAAAGAACATCGTGACCACATTCGCACAGCTGAACATCGACGACTCACTCGTCGCCGCCCTCGACGACAAGGGCTTCACCGAGGCCTTCCCCATCCAGGAGCAGGCCGTCCCCCTCGCGTTGAAGGGCGAGGACATCATCGGCCAGGCCAAGACCGGCACCGGCAAGACCCTCGCCTTCGGCCTGCCGCTGCTGCAGGAGCTTGGCGAGCACCCCGAGCCGCACGTGCAGGCGCTCATCGTGGTGCCCACCCGCGAGCTCGCCCAGCAGGTGCACGAGGATCTCGTCGCCGCGAGCACGCACCGCCCCGATGTGCGCATCGCCGCGATCTACGGCGGCAAGGCGTACGACGAGCAGATCGCGGCGCTCGAGGCCGGCGCGCAGGTCGTCGTCGGCACCCCGGGCCGCCTGCTCGACCTGAACCAGCAGCACGTGCTGCGACTCGACGACGTGCGCTTCATCGTGCTCGACGAGGCTGACAAGATGCTCGATCTGGGCTTCCTGCCGGACGTCGAGCGGATCTTCGCGAAGCTGCCCGAGCGCCGCCAGACGATGCTGTTCTCCGCGACGATGCCGGGCGCGATCGTCACGCTCAGCCGCCGATTCATGTCGCGGCCGGTCCACGTGCAGGTCGTCGACCCGAGCGAGGGACGTCTGCAGGGCAACATCGACCACTTCGTCTACCGCACCCACCCCCTCGACAAGGACGAGGTGATCGGCCGCATCCTGCAGGCCGAGGGCCGCGGCCGCACGATCATCTTCACCCGCACGAAGCGCGCCGCCGCCCGGCTGGCCGATGAGCTCGTCGACCGCGGGTTCAAGGCCGTGGCCGTCCACGGCGACCTGAACCAGGAGCAGCGCGAGCGCCACCTCGATCGGTTCCGCTCGGGCGAGGCCGACGTGCTCGTCGCCACCGACGTGGCCGCCCGCGGCATCGACGTCGACGACGTGACCCACGTGATCAACCACAGCATCCCCGAGGATGAGAAGGACTACCTGCACCGGGTCGGCCGCACCGGCCGCGCCGGCCGCCACGGCACCGCCGTGACCTTCGTCGACTGGCCCGACGTCACCCGCTGGGCGCTGATCGACAAGGCCCTCGACTTCGGCCAGCCCGAGCCTGTGGAGACCTACTCGACCTCGCCGCATCTGTTCAGCGACCTGCACATCCCCGAGGACGCGACCGGCCGACTGAAGCCCTCATCGCGCACGCACGAACGGCACGGCGGACGCGACGAACGGCACGGCGGACGACGCGACAGCCAGGGCCGCGGGCACGGCCGCGACGATCGCCCCCGCGGCGAGCGGGGGACGCGACGGCGCGACGGCGCGGGCCGGCCCGGCGGGTCGGACGCGACGGACAGCGACCAGACGAAGGCCGGGAACGGCGAGGGCACGGCACGGCGGCGCCGGCGTCGGCGCCGGCACGCGAACGGCACCGGGCCGCAAGGCACCGGGTCGAGCAGCGCCGGCTCCGCCGGCGGCGCGAACTAGCCCGCGCCAGGATCGGCGGACGCGGTTCCCCCGGGTGCCGGGGGGACGACGCGTGCCCGCCCAGGGCCCAGCGGGCTCGTGGCGGTCAGCCGCGGTCGTGCCCGCCGAGTCCCGCGTCCTCGCCCGCCGCGGTCAGGTCGCGACGCAGCTCCTTCGGCAGCGAGAACGCGAGGTCCTCGGTGTCGGTGCGCACCTCCTCGACGTCCGTCCAGCCTGCCTCCGCGAGTGCGGCGAGCACCTCGCGCACGAGCACCTCGGGCACGGACGCGCCGGAGGTGACCCCGACCGTCCCCACGCCCTCGAGCCAGGCGGGGTCGATCTCGCTGGCGAAGTCCACCCGGTGGGCCGCCCCGGCCCCGTGGTCGAGGGCGACGTCGACGAGCCGCATCGTGTTCGATGAGTTGGCCGACCCGACGACGAGCACGAGGTCGCAGGCGGGGGCGATGCGCCGCACCGCGACCTGGCGGTTCTGCGTCGCGTAGCAGATGTCGTCGCTCGGCGGGGTCGCGATGCCCGGGAACCGCTGGCCGAGACGCCGGGCGGTCTCCATCGTCTCGTCGACCGAGAGGGTCGTCTGGCTCAGCCACACGGTGTGCTCGGGGTCGCGCACGGTGACGTCGTCGACCTCGTCGGGCGTGCTGACGATCTGCACCCGGTCGGGCGCCTCGCCGCTCGTGCCGACGACCTCCTCGTGGCCACGGTGGCCGATGAGCACGATGTCGTAGTTCTGTCTCGCGTACCGGCGCACTTCCCGGTGCACCTTCGTGACGAGCGGGCAGGTCGCGTCGATCGCCTGCAGCCCCAGCCGCTCGGCCTGGGCGGTGACCTCGGGCGAGACCCCGTGGGCACTGAAGACGACGCGGGCGCCGCGGGGCACCTCGTCGAGCTCCTCGACGAACACGGCGCCGGCCCGCTCGAGCTCGGCGACGACGTGGCGGTTGTGGACGATCTGCCGCCGCACATACACGGGCGCGCCATAGACGGCGAGCGCTCTCTGCACAGTCACGATCGCCCGGTCGACGCCGGCACAGTACCCGCGCGGGGCAGCCAGCAGGACGCGTCGGCGCGGCAGACTGGGATCGTCCCCGACGGCCGGGGCCGGTCTCGCCGCCCCGGCCGTGGCCGCGGAGGCGGGGGACGCGGACGCCCCCGAGGGCGCCGGCGTGGTGGATCCGCCCGAGGCCGGGGGGACGACGGGAACGGGCACGAGCACCGGCTCGCTGGCGGGATCGACGGTCACGGGTCCATGATACGGTGCCTCACGGCGACCGATCCTGTGCGGCCGGCGGACCGCCGGACCGGCGCTGGACGACGGAGGGAACGCATGGCGGAGCAGACGGGGCCGGCGACGGCCGAGAGGCCCTGGCCGGTCGCCCGCGTCGCGCGGCAGCTCAAGGGCTACATCGACCGACTCGGGGCGATCTGGGTCGAGGGCGAGATCACCCAGTGGAACGTGCGCGGCGGCAACATCTTCGGCCGGCTGAAGGATCTCGAGCAGGACGCCACCCTCTCGTTCGCGATCTGGTCGTCGACCGCCCGCCGGATCGACTTGGCCGAGTTCAAGCAGGGCGACCGGGTGATCGGCCTGCTCACCCCGAACTACTGGCCGAAGGGCGGCTCGCTGACCTTCGTCGTCTCGCGGCTGCGTCACGCGGGCCTCGGCGAGCTGCTCGAGCGCCTCGAGCGGCTACGCCACCAGCTGGCCGCCGAGGGCCTGTTCGCCCCCGAACGCAAGCGTCCCCTGCCCTTCCTGCCCGGGCTGATCGGCCTCATCACCGGCGCGAACTCGGACGCCGAGAAGGACGTGCTGCGCAACGCCGCCCTGCGCTGGCCGGCCGTGCGCTTCCGTACCATCCACACGGCGGTGCAGGGCGAGCACGTGCCCGAGGAGGTCGTCGCGGCGATCCAGTGCCTCGACGCCGACCCCGAGGTCGACGTGATCATCATCGCCCGCGGCGGCGGCGACTTCCAGCATCTGCTGGGCTTCAGCGACGAGCGTGTGCTGCGCGCGGCCGCGGCCGCGACCACCCCGATCGTCAGCGCGATCGGCCATGAGAACGACCGTCCGCTGCTCGACGAGGTCGCCGATCTGCGCGCCTCCACTCCGACCGACGCGGCCAAGCGGGTCGTCCCGGATGTCTCCGAGGAGCTCCTGCGCACCGCACAGGCCCGCACCCGCATGCTCACCGCGCTGAGCACCCGACTGCGCGGCGAGCACGAGCGCCTGCTCCAGCTGCGCAGCCGCCCCGTGCTGCGCTCCCCCGACTGGATCCTCGAGCAGCGCGCCGAGGAGGTCAACCGGCTGCGCGACCGGGCCACCGAGCTGTTCTCCCGCACCGTCGAGCGCGGCCAGAGCCGGGTGGCCGCGCTTCGGGGCGGGCTCGACGCGCTCTCCCCGCTGGCGACGCTGCGCCGCGGGTACGCGGTCGCCCGGCTGACCGACGGCCGGGTGCTCGCCGACGCAACCCAGGCTGCTCCCGGCGACGCGGTGACCGTGCTGCTCGCCGCAGGCGACCTCGAGACCACCGTCACCGCGATACGGCCGGAGGACGACCGGGCCGACACCGGACGACGAGCCCGGCGGCACTGAGCAGCCTCCGGCTCGGCCACGCGACCGCACCGGGGTGCGCGGCCGCGGGCGGCGGAGCCGTTCGGCCCCGCCGCGCCCGGACACGCCAACACACGAGCAGGAACCAGAACACGAGCAGGAGCCCCGCAGGGGCATGGACCGAGGAAGTAGGCTGATGGACATGGCTGAGGAGCACACGCAGGCGGTCGCCGACCTGTCATACGAGCAGGCCCGTGACCAGCTGGCCGAGACCGTCGCCCGGCTCGAGCAGGGCGGGGCGACGCTGGAGGAGTCGCTCACGCTGTGGGAGCGCGGCACCGCGCTCGCCGACCGCTGCGAGGAGTGGCTCACCGGGGCGCGGGAGCGCCTCGAGGCGGCGCAGCGCCCGACCGCCGCGCCCGGCACCGCCGGCCGGCCCGGCGACGAGGACGCCGATGCCGCGTTCTGAGACCGTCGACCCGACTCCCCAGGGCGATGCCGTACCAGCGCCCGAGCTCGACGAGGAGGCGCTCTTCCCCGCGCCGGACGGCCCCGCACCCTCGCAGGCCTCCGAGGCGGCCCGGATCCGCCGCGCCCGGCAGACGACCCGCAATCTCATCCTCGCGCTCATCGCCACGCTCGCCGCGGTAGGCCTCATGCTCGTGCTCGTTCCCCGCGACGACAGCTCCCAGCTGGAGCGCGTCGACTGGGCAGCACGCGCCGAGAGCCTGCAGGGGCAGGCGGCGATGACCCTCGCGTCCCCCGTGCTGCCGGACGGCTGGTACGCGAACCACGCCGACTACGAGGACGACACCACGGACGGCCTGCAGACCTGGGATGTCGGATTCGTCACTCCGGCCAACGCCTACATCGGCCTGCAGCAGGTGCACGGCGGCAACCCCACGTGGCTCGCGAACCAGCTCGCCGACCGGCCGGCCACCGGCGAGCGCACGATCGCCGGGCACGTCTTCGAGGTGCATGACCAGCGCGGCCAGCCCGGGTTCACCAAGGGGCAGAACGACTACGCCCTGGTCGGCGAGGCCGCGGGAACTACACTGATCCTCAACGGCACCGCCGAGGACGACGAGTTCGAGCGACTCGTCACCGCGACGCTCGCCTCGCTCGGCGAGCCGACGGCGTGACCGGCCCGTCGTCACGACACGAAGGAGAGCGATGACCGACGACATCCAGCGGACCCCTCAGCAGGTCTGGCACGAGCTGATGGCGGGCAATGACCGCTTCGCGACCGGCCGGTGCGAGCATCCCCACCGCGACGAGGCCCGACGGCAGCAGCTCGTCGCCGGACAGCGTCCCAAGGCGGTCGTCCTCGGCTGCGGCGACTCACGCGTGCCAGCCGAGATCATCTTCGACGCCGGCCTCGGCGACCTGTTCGTCGTACGCAACGCGGGCGCCGTGCTCGGCACCAGCATCCTGGGCTCGATCGAGTTCGCCGTCGGTGCCCTGCACGTGCCCCTCGTCATGGTGCTCGGCCACGAGAGCTGCGGCGCCGTCGCGGGCGCGATCGCGGCGGCCGACCCCGACCAGCCCGCCCCAGAGGGGTTCTACCTGGAGGAGCTGCTGCGACGCATCCGCCCGGCCGTCGACCAGGCGCGCATCGACGGCGACCCCTCACCCGACCACATCAGCCGGCTGCACACCGAGCGGACGATCAAGGGCATCCTCGGCCGCTCCGGCCTCGTCGCCGCCGCCGTGACCCGCGGCGAGACGGCCGTCGTCGGATGCTCGTACCGTCTGGGCTCCGGCCGGGTCGAGCCGGTGGCCGCCCGCGGGGTCGACGTGAGCGACCTGCCCGGCGTCACCGACGCCGTGCCCCTCGCCCGGTGACCTGCCCGGCGGGCGGCCTCCGCTCCGTCCGACTCCCCTGAGACTCGCAACACCGCTGTCATCCACTGCCATCAACGAAGAAAGGCCGCAACCGTGACCGAATACCGCATCGAACACGACACCATGGGCGAGGTCCGCGTCCCCGCCGACGCCCTCTACGGCGCGCAGACCCAGCGCGCCGTAGAGAACTTCCCGATCTCCGGCACCGGGCTCGAGCGGCGCCACATCGCCGCGCTGGCCCACATCAAGAAGGCCGCCGCCCTCGCCAACGCCGAGCTCGGCATCCTCGACGCGGACATGGCGAAGGCCATCGCCGACGCCGCCGACCAGGTCGCCACCGGCGAGTACGACCGGCACTTCCCCATCGACGTGTACCAGACCGGCTCGGGCACCTCGTCGAACATGAACACCAACGAGGTGCTCGCGACACTGGCGTCGAAGGCCCTCGGCCGCAAGGTGCACCCGAACGACCACGTCAACGCCTCGCAGTCGTCCAACGACGTGTTCCCCACCTCCGTGCACGTGGCCGTCACCGGCGCGCTGCTCGAGGATCTGATCCCCTCGCTCGACGAGCTCGCCCAGTCGCTCGAGAAGAAAGCCGAGGCGTGGAAGGACGTCGTCAAGGCCGGCCGCACCCACCTGATGGATGCCACCCCGGTGACCGTCGGCCAGGAGTTCAGCGGCTATGCCCGCCAGATCCGCCTGGGCATCGAGCGGATCAACGCGTCGCTGCCGCGCGTCGCCGAGGTCCCGCTCGGCGGCACCGCGACCGGCACCGGCATCAACACGCCCAAGGGCTTCCCGCAGAAGGTCATCGCGCTGCTGCGCGAGGACACGGGTCTGCCGATCACCGAGGCCGAGAACCACTTCGAGGCGCAGGGCGCCCGCGACGCCCTGGTCGAGATCTCCGGCCAGCTGCGCACGATCGCCGTGAGCCTCATCAAGATCCAGAACGACCTGCGCTGGGCGTCCTCGGGCCCCAACGCCGGCCTCGGCGAACTGCACCTGCCCGACCTGCAGCCGGGCTCGTCGATCATGCCCGGCAAGGTCAACCCGGTCATCCCGGAGGCCGTGCTCCAGGTCGCCTCGCGCGTGATCGGCAACGACACCACCGCCACCTGGGCGGGAGCGTCAGGCAACTTCGAGCTCAACGTGCAGATCCCGGTCATCGCCAACGCGCTGCTCGAGTCGATCCGACTGCTCACGAACGCGACGCACCTGCTCGCCGTCAAGACGATCGACGGCACGAAGGTCAACGTCGAGCGCGCCCGCCAGCTGGCCGAGTCGTCGCCGTCGATCGTGACCCCGCTCAACCGCATCATCGGTTATGAGAACGCCGCGAAGATCGCCAAGCACGCCGTGGCCCACAAGGTCACCGTGCGGCAGGCGACGATCGACCTCGGCTTCGTCGAGCGCGGCGAGATCTCCGAGGAGCAGCTCGACCAAACCCTCGACGTGCTCTCGATGACGCACCCGAACCTCTGATCGCGGTCGCGACCCGATGAGCGGGGCGGACGGGAACCGGCCCCGTCCGCCCCGCTCATGTCTGCGCGCTCGGCCCGCAACATCCCCGTCGCAGGACGTTCACCGGATCGTCATCAGGACGCGGCCCGCGCACCACCTCGCTGCCCGCCCGGCAGCCTAGGCTCGGTGGCAACCGATCACCCGATCGGCCGCGGGCGGGCCTCGACCCTCCCGGAAGGAGGTCACGGCCCTCGCGCAGACGCGACATCGAGGAGTCATCGTGGCCACACCTCCCCTCTCTCACCCCACCCGGCATCCGGACGAGACCCGGCTCTGTCAGACGGCCGCCGCCCCGCTCCGCCCCACGGCCGACGCACCCGCCGAGACGGCTGCCACACCGCTGGCCCCCGAGTCACGCACCACGTCGTCCGGCGCACCGTCCAGCCACGTCGCCGCAGCGTCCCCGGCGCACCCTGCCACCGCATCCGCACGCGCCGCCGCCGGCCCCGAGGCCGAGTTCACCGTCACCCGCCCGACCGGCCAGCGCACGTACGTGCTCGACACGTCGGTGCTCATCAGCGATCCCGAGGCCGTGCTGCGCTTCGCCGAGCACGAGGTGGTCGTGCCGATCGTCGTGATCACCGAGCTGGAGGGCAAGCGCCACGACCCCGAGATCGGCCACCTGGCCCGCCGCGCCCTGCGGCTGCTCGACCAGCTGCGCGCCGAGCACGAGCGCCTCGACCTGCCGGTGCCCGTCGGCGACCGCGGCGGCACACTGCGCATCGAGCTCAACCACTCCAGCACCGCGGTGCTGCCGAGCGGGTTCCACAGCGCCGGCAGCACGAACGACGCTCGCATCCTCGCCGTCGCCCAGAACCTCTCGCTCGAGGGTGCGCAGGTCACCGTCGTGTCAAAGGACATGCCCATGCGCGTCAAGGCCGCCGCTCTCGGCCTCGCCGCCGACGAGTACCGCGCCGAGCAGGTGCCAGACACCGGCTGGACGGGTGTGGTGCCCCTGTCGATCACGGCCGAGGAGATGGGCCGGTTGTACGCCGATGGCCGCACGGACGTCGCGGGCACCGACGGTCTACCGGTCAACGCCGGCCTCGTGCTCTCATCGCCGAGCGGGTCGGGGCTCGGGCGGCTCATGGCCGACGGGCAGGTGCAGGCGGTCTCCGGCGACCGCGAGGTGTTCGGCGTGCGCGGCCGCAGCGCCGAGCAGCGCCTCGCGATCGACCTGCTGCTCGACCCGTCCGTGGGCATCGTGTCGCTCGGCGGGCGCGCCGGCACCGGCAAGTCGGCGCTCGCCCTGGCCGCCGGGCTCGAGGCGGTCATCGAGCGCCAGCAGCACCGGAAGGTCATGGTGTTCCGGCCGTTGTACGCGGTGGGCGGCCAGGAGCTCGGCTACCTGCCCGGCGACCGCGACGAGAAGATGGGGCCGTGGGCGCAGGCCGTGTTCGACGCCCTCGGCGCGATCGTCTCGCCCACGGTCATGGATGAGGTGCTGCAGCGGGAGCTCGTCGAGGTGCTGCCGCTGACCCACATCCGCGGCCGGTCGCTGCACGACGCGTTCGTCATCGTCGACGAGGCGCAGTCCCTCGAGCGGGGCGTGTTGCTCACCGTGCTCAGCCGCATCGGGCAGAACTCCCGCGTGGTGCTCACGCATGATGTGAACCAGCGGGACAACCTGCGCGTCGGCCGGTCCGACGGGGTGACGTCGGTCGTGGAGCGACTCAAGGGGCATCCGCTGTTCGGGCACGTGACCCTCACCCGCAGCGAGCGCAGCGCGATCGCGGCGCTCGTCACCGAGCGGCTGGGCGGGATGTAGGCCTGCCCCCCGCACCTGACCGCTCGCCCGCCCGACTAGACTGGACGCCCGTGGCGCTGACAATCGGAATCGTGGGACTGCCCAACGTGGGCAAGTCGACCCTCTTCAATGCTCTGACGAAGAACACCGTGCTCGCGGCGAACTATCCGTTCGCGACGATCGAGCCGAACGTGGGGGTGGTGAATCTGCCCGACCCCAGGCTCGACCGGCTGGCCGAGATCTTCGACAGCGCGAAGATCGTGCCGGCGCCGGTGTCGTTCGTCGACATCGCCGGCATCGTCAAGGGCGCCAGCGAGGGCGAGGGGCTCGGCAACCAGTTCCTCGCGAACATCCGCGAGGCCGACGCGATCGCCCTGGTCACCCGCGGGTTCAGTGACCCGGACGTCGTGCACGTCGACGGCTCGGTCGACGCCCGCCGCGACATCGACACGATCCTCACCGAGCTCATCCTCGCTGATCTGCAGACGCTCGAGAAGGCCCTGCCCCGCTACGACAAGGAGGTCAAGGGCCACAAGATCGACCGGGCGGTGCTCGACGCGGCCGAGGCGGCGAAGGCGCATCTGGACGCCGGGCACCCGCTGTCGACCGCGTCCGACGTCGATCTCGACCAGATCCGCGAGCTCGGGCTGCTCACCTCGAAGCCGATCGTCTACGTGTTCAACGTGGACGAGGCGGTGCTGACCGACCCGGAGCGGCGGGCCGCGCTGCAGGCCACGGTGGCCCCGGCCAAGTCGATCGTGCTCGACGCGAAGATGGAGAGCGAGCTGATCGACCTGACCGATGAGGAGGCCCATGAGCTGCTCGCCACGATCGGCCAGGCTGAAAGCGGGCTCGACCAGCTCGCCCGCATCGGGTTCGATGCACTTGGGCTCCAGACGTTTCTGACCGCCGGCCCCAAGGAGTCGCGCGCGTGGACGATCCGCAGGGGTTGGACGGCCCCGCAGGCCGCCGGCGTCATCCACTCCGACTTCGAGAAGGGCTTCATCAAGGCCGAGATCGTCTCGTTCGACGACCTGGATCACGCCGGCTCGATGCAGGAGGCGAAGGCCGAGGGCCGCGTGCGCATGGAGGGCAAGGACTACGTCATGCAGGACGGGGACGTGGTGGAGTTCCGGTTCAACGTATAAAACCCCGGAATCATGCGGATCTCACCTGCTACACACCATGTAGAACCAGCCGTTTGTAGCACGTTTGTAGCAGCAGGAACAGGCGTGTCATACGGGGCGACACGTAACAACGGCGCTCTGACATAGGTAAAGGCATGAAGGAGTCGGCGGTGTCAAGGCGTGGAGGCAGCGCATAGGCGGTTGAATGCTTCGCGTGGGGTGAGGAATCCAAGGGCGGCGCGTGGGCGGTCGTTCATTTCTTCGGCGATCGCGGTGAGGTAGGGCTGGTGGGTGGTGATCTCGGTCCCTTTGGGTAGGTACTCTCGCACGAGCCCGTTGGTGTTCTCGTTCGTGTCTCGCTCCCAGGGGCTGCGGGGGTGAGCGAAGTAGACCGGGATGTCGGTCGCTACAGTCAGCTTCGCGTGCTCGGCCATCTCCGAGTCCTGGTCCCAAGTGATCGAGCCGCTCATCAGCTCGGGCAGCCCCTTGACGCGCTCGATGAGCGTGTCAACGACACACTCGCTGCTGCTCATCTGCTCACCCATAATCGACACGAACGCGCCACGCTCGATGAGCGTGTCAACGACACTCTCGCTGCTGCGGCCCTCGGGCAGGGCTATGAGCATCAGGAACCGTGTGGTGCGTTCCACGAGCGTGACCGCGGCCGACTGGCCGCGAGCCCCGATGATCAGGTCGCCTTCCCAGTGCCCGGGAAGGCGACGATCGTCAACACCGCCGGGACGGTCATCGATCGAGACCATCCCTACGATCCTGGCCCCGCTGTTGCGCCCTTCCTTGCGAGGCTTGCGGAGGGTGCGTTTGGAACGCAACAAGATCCCTGCCGCAGCGAGCTCACCCTTGGGCAGGGCGTAGATGTACTGGTAGATCGCTTCGTGAGAGACGGTGCGTCCTTCCGCGTTCACAGAACCGGGCAACGGCTCCAGCGTGACGTCGCCCGCCTCGACACGCAACCGCCCCGCGATCTGGCGCGGCGTCCTGGAACGACGCAGTTCCTGGCGCACCCTTGCCTCCAGCACCGGGTCGCAGACGACTTTGCGTGCCTGCGGACGAGACCTGCGCCGGGCGGCTCACGCGTCTGCGGTCACGATCCGGTACCCGCGGGTCTTGGTCTGATTGCGGCGTACCTCACGCGAGACCACCGACGGTGACCTATCGATCCGCCTCGCAATCTCACGGATCCCCACCCCGGCCTGCAGCCCTGTACCGATCTCGGCACGATCCTCGAACGTCAACATCCTGCGCAACAACGCCTCCTCAACCCGATGTTGCTACGACGCTATGACACCGCCAACGGCTAAAAATAAAAAACGAAACAGATCATCCAGAGGACAGGCAATTAAAGGACATCCACCGTGGAAAACCGGCTCTTCGGACATCCGGTGGGGGTAGGGCGCGCTGGGTGAGTTCGCGAGGGTAGGGGTCGAGGTTCCCGAGGGTCAGAAGCGCTAACCATCTGATTCCGACCGAGGATCTCGACGTGCTTCACCCTACTTCGGGGTGCGCTTCCGCGCGCTCTGCGACTGATCCGTGTTCCCGCTGCGACGTTCTGCTGGGTCTTCCCGATGTCCATGTCGAGCACGTCGACCGTCGCGACGGGCTGCTGGTGGTGACGGTCTCGACGCCAGCGGCGCCGACCGGCTGCCCCTCGTGTGGGGTCGTCGCGACCGGCCGCGGACGTCGCCGACGGGTGCTTCA
>NZ_WBKA01000005.1:0-54805 GCF_008831125.1 Pseudoclavibacter caeni
GCGACCTGGGGCATCTACCAGCGCATCGTCGCCGCCTACCGGGAACCCGACAAGAACAAGGCGAAGGAGATGATGCGGGCCGCGATCGACTCGGTCTCCAGCGGCGTCCCCACGATGCTCACCGAGGTCCGACGCCTCGGCCGCACGCTCAAACAGCGCGCCGTCGACATCCTCGCGTTCTTCGACCGCCCCGGCACGAGCAACGGACCGACGGAGGCCATCAACGGCCGGCTCGAGCACCTTCGCGGTTCCGCACTCGGCTTCCGGAACCTCACACACTACATCGCCAGATCGCTCCTCGAAGCCGGCGGATTCAGACCGCTCCTACACTCCCATCCGCGATGAGCCGGATTTCGTCGCGGGACTGCCGAGGGCGTTCACGGTCGTGAGATGGCGTGGGACTGGCTCGTCGCCCACGTTGACGTCATCTGAGGAGGTCCAGCCGACCGGAGCACAGTGTTCCTGCCGTGCATAGTATCCTCGCAGGCCGGAGATGCCGGCCTGTGGAGAGGAAACGATGATGGATCACAGGAATGGAGCGCGTGGGATGTCGATGCCGGTCGCGGAGGTCGGTGAGGCGTTGGCGTCGCTGCGGCCCGGCCGGAGGTGATCGTTCTGGAGGCGACCGGGACGGCCGGGCGGTCGTCGTGGCTGGTGCGGTCGGGGCGGCGGGCCGTGCACGTGGTGTCAGGCCCGGATGGGGTCGAGGTGACCCGGCTGGCGTGCACGGGGCGAACCCTGCTGCATACGCCGGGCAGCTGGGTCCCGGTCTGGACGCCCGTCCCCAGAGAGGTGTCGCCGGACGTGCTGGTCGGTGTCGTGGCCGGGTGGGTGTGGCTGCCGGCTCCCGTGGTGGTCACGGTGGAGGCGCTCCGCCTGGCAGACGACGCCTCCGCGCTGCCCAGGCCTGGTGTGAGGGCGTCGGCCGGGCGCCCCTGCCCGCCCGGGGCGAGGACTGGTTGCTGTGGCGGACCGGCTACGACGACGGCCGGCGGTGATCGCACCGGCGTGAGGACACGGGGCGCGGCCAGGCGAGAACGCAGGATTCCCCGCCTTCGCTGTCTCCTTTGACCAGGCGACCCGTGTCCTCGCTGCACCGCGTCTGTCTCAGATCATCCGCGTGCAGACCTTGCGGACGAGGGAAGGAAGCCCAGCGAGCCCGGGCGCTTGCCGCGGCCGTGACCCCGCCGTGGCGGACGGGCGTGGCAGGGCGACCTGACGGTCAGGACCCTAGAGGATCGACTGCCCGTGGAACCTGTCGATGAGGGGACGTGCCGGCGTGTCGTCGATGTCGAGCTCCGGCTCGCCGACGATGCCGCTGCGCCGCTCGGGGTGCCCGTCGAGAGTGTGCGAGGCGTTGCGCAGCCGCTGCCGGGCGATCTGCGTCGCATGGGCCCGGGCGACGCCCAGCGCGGCCAGCCGGTGCTCGACGTCGGGCTGCAACCGGTCGATGCGCTCCAGGGCCGCGGCCAGCGCCGCCTGCCCCACCTGCTCGGGATGCAGCTCGGCACGCGGCGCGCCGCTCGTCCCCGCCTGCTCGTGGTGGGTATCCGGCTGCTGCGATGGCTGCTGACGCGTGGTGATGGTGTCCTCCTCCACTGCCGGATGCGCGGGCGCGCACCGGGACGGGATGCCTCCATCCTCGCCCGCCCGACGCCGCGAGGCAAGCACCGTCCCGGCTCGGCAGGAACCGGCCGTCACCCGCGATGGTATTGTGTGACGTATCCCCACGGGAGCCCAGCGCACGGGCTGAGAGACGGCTGATGCGGCCGGATACCGGTGAACCTGTCCGGACAATGCCGGCGTAGGAAAGGCGGAGGCTCATCATGCCCCATACCCATGACCATGCTGATCAGAGACAGCCCCAGACTCAGGCGCAGCCGGCCGACGGCCGCACGCTGTTCGACCGGCTGCGGGCGGCCTGTGCCGACGACTGGCGGGCGTACACCGAGCATCCGTTCGTGCGCGACCTCGGCCGCGGCACCTTGCCGTTCCCGGCGTTCCAGACGTTCCTGGTACAGGACTACCTGTTCCTCATCCAGTTCGCCCGGGCGCACGCCCTGGCCGCGTACAAGGCTGACACGCTGGCCGACATCGCCGCCGCGCAGGAGGGACTCGCCCTCGTCGTGCACGAGACCGATCTGCACATCGCGCTCACACAGCGGTGGGGCGTCGACCGGGCGATGCTCGAGGCGACACCGGAGCTGCTCGGCACGGTCGCCTACACCCGGTTCGTGCTCGACACGGGGATGGCCGGGGACGCCCTGGCCCTGCACGTCGCCCTCGCCCCGTGCATGATCGGCTACGCGGAGATCGGCCGGGCGCTCGCGCCGGCACTCGACCGGCCCGGGGAGCATCCGTACCGGGAATGGATCGAGACGTACGCCGCCGAGGACTACCAGACGGGGGCACGGGACGAGATCGCGCTCATCGACCGGCTTGCGGAACGCTCGTTCACCGAGGCGCGGATGTCCGAACTCACCCGGGTGTTCCGCACCGCCACACGCATGGAGGCGGAGTTCTGGCAGCAGGCGCTGTGAGCGCGGCTCAGTACACCATCCCCATCGCCTCGCGCACCTCGTCGAGGGTGGCGTTCGCGATCTCGTTGGCGCGGGCGTTGCCGCGGTGCAGCACGGCCGCGGCGTCGGCATCCGTGATCTCGGCCCTGCGCTGGCGGTGCCCGCGCAGGAACTCGTTGACGGCCTCGGTCGTGTAACGCTTCAGCGCGCCTGCACCCTGGCCGCCGATCTCCTCGGCGATCTCCTCGGGCGTGCGCCCGGTGCACACCGCCGCCGTCGACAGCAGGCCGGACACCCCGGGCCGGCGTTCGGGGTCGAAGGTGATGCGCCGCTCAGAGTCGGTCTGCGCCTTGCGGATCGCCTTGGCGGTCTCGTCCTCGGTCATGCCGAGCCGGATGCTGTTGCCGTAGCTCTTGGACATCTTGCGCCCGTCGAGGCCCGGCAGCTCTGGCGTCTCGGTCAGCAGCGCCTCGGGCTCCGGGAACACATGGCCGTAGCGCTCGTTGAACCGGCGGGCGATCGTGCGGGTGATCTCGATGTGCGGCAGGTTGTCCTTGCCCACGGGCACGAGGTTACCCTTGCAGAAGAGGATGTCGGCCGCCTGGTGCACCGGGTAGGTCAGCAGCAGGCCGCTCAGCGCGCGACCGGAGGCCTCCTGCTCAGCCTTGACCGTCGGGTTGCGGTGCAGCTCGGCCTCGGTGACGAGGCTCAGGAATGGCAGCAGCAGCTGGTTCTCGGCGGGCACGGACGAATGGGTGAAGATCGTCGTGCGCTCGGGATCGAGGCCCGCGGCCAGATAGTCACGGATCGCCTCGTAGACGTTCTGACGGACGTTGCCGGCGGTGTCGCGGTCGGTGATCACCTGGTAGTCGGCGAGCACGATGAACGTCTCGACGCCGAGCTCCTGCAGCTTGACCCGCTCGACGATGGTGCCGAAGTAGTGGCCGAGGTGCAGCACGCCGGTGGGGCGCTCCCCCGTCAGCACCCGGTAGCGCTCGGGGTGCTCCCGGATGGCGCGGCGCAGTTCGGGCATGCGGGACGCGGTGGCGGTGAAGGAGTCCATGGCTCTCCACGATACACCGGGGCATGCGGCAGCTCAGACGAGGCCCAGCATCTTCGCGAACTCCCCGGGGGTGACGATGCGCACGCCGAGCTCCTTCGCCTTCCGCCATTTGGACGACCCCTCCTCGCCGCAGACGAGCAGGCTCGTGCGCTTCGAGACGGAGCCGGCGGAGCGTCCGCCCGCGGCCTCGATGAGCTCGTTCATCTCGTTGCGGGTGCGGCTAGCGAGCGGGCCGGTCATCGCCCCGGTCACGACGACCGTCATGCCGTCGAGCGGACCCGGCTCGGCGGTGGCCTCGGCGGGCTCCTCCCCCATGTCCACGGCGGCGGCGGCGAGCTTGTCGATGACCTCGGCGCGGGCGTCGAGCCCCTGGTGCACGAGCCGGGCCCGCTCGGGGCCGACCCCGTCGACCTCGGCGAGGGTCTCCTCGTCGGCGGCGCGCAGCGCGGCCATGGTGTGGAAGTGGGCGGCGAGCCTTCGGGCCATGGTCCGGCCGGTGCGGCGGATGCCGAGTGCGGCGATCACCCGGCCCAGTGGCTGGTGCCGGGCCCGGTCGATCTGCGCGGCGATCTTGCGGGCGTTCTTCTCGCCGAGCTGGCGGTTCTCGCCCAGCGGCAGCGTCGCGAGCTGCTTGACGGAGAGTGTGAACAGGTCGGCGATGTCGCCGACGAGCCCCTGTTCGACGAGGGCCGCGGCGATCTCGCCGCCGATGCCCTCGATGTCGAAGCAGTCGCGGGCGACCGCGTAGCTGATCCACGAGCCCAGCGAGTCGTTCGGGTCGGTCGAGCGCCAGATGACCTCGGAGGTGTCCAGCGGTGTGCCCGACAGCGGACTCACCCGGGGCGGGTCATATGGCTGCTCGGTGCCGTCCCGCAGCTCCGGGAACGCGTGGTCGATGCGCGGGATGACGTCGTTGGCCTTGAACACCTCGACGGTGTCGCCGATGCGGATGTCGCGGTCGTGGATGAACGCGTAGTTGTGCAGGGTCGCCCGGGTGATCGTCGACCCGTCGACGGTGACCGGGTCGAACACGCCGGTGAACGAGATGTTGCCCGTGCGGCCGACGGCCATCTCGATGTCGCGCAGCACGGTGGTCGCCTTCTGCGCTTCGTACTTGTACGCCATCGCCCAGCGGGGAGCGCGGGCGGTGTGCCCGAGCCGGGCGCGCAGCGCCCGGTCGACGGCCTTGATCACCACCCCGTCGGTCGGGTACGGGAACTCGCCGGCGGCGCGCCGCCGCCCGAAGGCCTCGATGCCCGCGATGAGGACGTCGGGGTCGGTGATCTGGGAGAGATCTCGGCCCGCCTCGTCCGGGGCGGCCAGCAGACTCGCCGCGGGGAGGAACCCCCACGCCGCGGGGTCGATCCCGGCCGCAGCGGCTGGCATGGGCGCACCGGTGACGCCAGTGGCCTCCGTGACGACGTCGTCCCGGTCATACAGGATGAACGTGGCGTGGACAGGATAGTCGAGCGACTCGGCCCGCAGTGACCCGGCGGTCGCATTCCTCGGGTTCGCGAACGGCGGGTGCCCGGCGGCCTGCCGCGCGGCGTTGCTGCGGGCGAAGTCGTCGTGGCTCATCAGCAGCTCGCCGCGCATCTCGATCGGCCGGTGGTCGGGGATACGGTCCGGCAGCCCGGTGATCCGCAGCGCGCGGGCCCGGCGGGTGACGTCCTCGCCCGTGGTGCCGTCGCCGCGGGTGGAGACCTGCACGAGCGCCCCGTCCCGGTAGTCGGCCGCGATGGCCAGCCCGTCGAGCTTCGGCTCGAGCTCGAGCGGGCTGCCCTCGGCGAGGATGCGCCCGGCGAACGCCCGCACCTCGGCCAGATCACGCACCTTGTCCAGCGAGAGCATCGGCCAGGCGTGCCGGACGTCCCCGCCCTCGGAGTCGCCGCCGGCGACCCGGTCGAACAGGTGGTGGGCGATCCGCTGCTCCGGGTGCTCGCGCTCGAAGGCTCGGATGCGGTCGAGCAGCGCGTCATAGGCCGCGTCGGTCATCACCGGCTCGGCGCCGTCGTAGTACGCCTGGTTCGCGCGCTCGGCGAGGGCGACGTCGTCGCGATAGGTCACCGCCGCTCCTCTCCAGGGCCACCCTGCTCCGGGGCGGTCTGTTCCGGGGTCGCCTGTTCCGGGGTCGCCTGTTCCGGGGGCGCCTGTTCCGGGGTCGCCTGTTCCGGGGGCGCCTGTTCCGGGTCACCCTGCTCTGAGGCGGCCCGCTGAGGCCGCGCGTGCCGCGCGGTCAGCGCGGCGTCGAGGTCAGAGAGGATCTCACGGCAGCAGGCCACGTCCTCCGGGGTGCCCGACAGCTCGAACTCGAAGAGCATGGGGCGGCCGGAGCGGGCGGCGATCTGCCGGGCGGCGGCCTGGTAGTGCACGCCGAAGTTGCGGTTGCCGGAGCCGATCACCCCGACCATGCGCCGCCGGTTCACCGGCGAGGCGAGGAAGACGAGCACCGCCTTCGGCAGGGTGTCGTTGTGCGAGCTGCCGGCCTTGTAACTCGGGGTGAGCAGCACCCAGGGGCCGTCGGCCTCAGAATTGCGGACGGCCGGGTCGGCCAGGTCGAACACGGGACGTTCCAGATGTGTGGCAAAGCGGCGCACGAGGCCGCTCGCACTCGAGTAGAAGTACACAGGGGTCTGTGGCATGGGCTCATCATCTCGCCGTGGACGTTGGCACGGGGCGACGGCGCGCCCGAGACGCCGGAACGCGCCGCGGTGGGCGTGGGTCGTCCGCCGCGGCGCGTTCCGAGCCGGTCAGGCTGCGGCGTGCTCCCGGGCGATGGACATCGCCACGCGCACGCTGCGCGTGACCGCGTCCTCGCCCAGCGTGTCGCCGCCGGGGATCATCGTGACTGGCAGGAGCAGTCCGATCAGCGCGTCGCACACCGCGTTCGTGTCGTATTCGTCGGGGATCTCGCCCCGTCTGGCGGCGGCGGCGAGCACCTCCCCGATCTGCGTGCGGCGTGGGCGGACGAAGTGGTCGACGTAGTACCGCCGGCTCTCCTCGTCGTCGTCCGCGGCGAGCATCACGTGCGGCAGCACCCTGCGGAAGAACGGGTCGTTGAGCATCTCGATCTCGGCGCGCTGCAGGACGAGCAAGTCCCCCTCCAGCGTGCCGGTGTCAGGGGTGCCGACGTGTGGGTAGCGGTGCTGCAGCACGTGCAGGATCGCCGCGTTGAGGTCTGGGTGTCGCCGGTAGAACGCCGGTCGGCTGGTGCCGGCCCGTTCGACGATTCCGGAGATGGACAGTTCGGACGCCCCCCCGCTCGTGACGATGTCGACGATCGCTCGTTCGATGGCGTCACTGAGCTCCGCATCTCTCGGACGCCCCGGTCTGCGATTCGGTTGCGTCATGCAAGGCTCCTTCTGCTTCTCAGAGTATTGAAGACTACCCTCTGGGGAGCCTTTGGACGTCAGCTGCCGGCGAACACGCCGGGAAGCGCTGCAGCGCTGGCGCCGGACGGTGTCCTGGAGACTCGGTCGGTGACCGACGGGCCGCGGCGGAGCCGCGTGGGGAGCGGACGGCGCAGCCGGCATCATGGTCATCCCCGTGAGCCAGGCGCCGCGTCCGCGAGACCCATCAGCGCCAGCACGCGCTCGGCGATGATCTCGTTGCCGGCGGGGTTCGGGTGGTCCCCGTCGGGCAGGATCCACTCCGGATGACCGGTCATCGGCTCGCCCACGTCCAGGTAGTGGCCACCGATGCGGTCGACCGCGTCATGCACGTCGTCGCCGATCATCACGAGCTCCTCGGGCGGTTCGGCGGCGTTCCAGAACGGGGAGACCGCGTAGACCGCGGCGTGCGGCCATCGGTCGCGCAGGTCGCGGTAGAAGGCTGTCACGGCGTCCGCCCGGTCGCCCTGCTCGGCCCAGGCCGGCACGTCGTTGCCGCCGCCGGTGACGAGCACCACGTCGTAGTCCGCGTCAGGCAGGTCGTCGAGCACCTCCTGGTAGGTCGGGCGCACGCCGTCGCCGACGGGCATCTCGGTGACGTAACCCGTACCGCCGAGAGCGACGTTCTCCTCGTTCCAGCCGAGGCGGTCGGCGATGAGCGTAGAGAACCGGTCGGCGGGGTCTTCGAGCACCTCGCCGGAAGTGTACGAGTCGCCGATGACGAGCATGCGTGTGGCGGCCGTCCCGCCGCCGGTGTCGGAGGCCACGGCGGGTACGGGGTCGAGTGTCGCTGGGTCAGCCACCGCACCGGCTCCCGCCGCGGGCGCGCCGGTCGCGCGCAGGGCGGTCAGCCGGTCGGCCGCGAACCAGCCGAGGCCTGCGACCGCGATCAGCAGCGTCACGATCGCGAGCCCGGCGATGCGGGTGCTGCGGGCTGACCTTCGGGGTGTCACATGGCGCAGGGTACTCCGAAGCCGGGGTGGCGGGAAAGCATCAGGCGTCTCGCTCCGGCACGTGCTCCGCGGCTCGGTGCACGCGGACCACCTGCGGATGGTGCCGGGAGATGACGAACACGCCCGCGACGCCCAGCGCACCGGTGACGATGAACGGAGCGAGCATCCACAGCGGGGCCGAGGTGGCCTCCTCGAGTACGGTCATGCCGACGATCACCGCGACGAGCGGGTCGATCACCGTCAGCCCGGCCATGACGAGATCTGGCGGGCCGGACGCGTGGGCGTTCTGCACGAACCAGGAGCCGAGGCCCGCCGCGCACAGGAGTGCCGCCGCACCGATCAGCGTCAGCCAGCCGAGCTCGTGCTGCAGCAGCCGAGCGATGACGACCTTCGCGAGCGTGGAGACGAACGCGAAGAGCACGCCGGCGCCGATGATGTAGGCGATGGCGCGCATCCGCCGGCCGAACACGGCGAACAGCGCCGCGCACGTCACGATCACTGCCCCGGCCAGGGCGAGCACCGCCTCCAGCCGCTGGTCGGTGACCGGATGGTCCTCGGCGACGGTCGCGGCGAGCAGCACGAACGCGCCGATGCCCGTCATGCACATGAGCACCCCGGTGAGCACGGCCTGGCCGACGCGCATGTGTGTGAGCCGGGCGTTGAGGTAGGTCGTGATGATCAGCGCGATGATGCCGACCGGCTGCACGACCATGATCGGGGCCAGCGACAGCGCCGTCACCTGCAGCACGACGGAGAGGCCGAGCAGCAGGGTGCCTCCGATCCACTGGCCGCTGTGCAGCAGGCCCAGCAGCTGCGCGAGGCTGAACCCTCCTCCGCCCGAGTCGGAGACCGTCTTGTCCGTGCGGGCCACGCCCGAGCTCTGCAGCTGCGTGCCGATCGCCATCGACACGGCGCCGACGGCGGCGATCAGGATCGCGAGGGCATGGGTCACAGTGGCTTCCGTTCGAGTCTGGGTGCCTCCATGGTATCCGCCCCCGGAGGAAGGGCGGATAATCGTTGCATGACGATTCTTCCCATCACCATCACCGGGGAGCCCGTGCTCCACCGGGGCAACCAGCCCGTCACCGTCTTCGACGACCGCCTGCGCACGCTCGCGGCCGACA
This sequence comes from Pseudoclavibacter caeni, assembly GCF_008831125.1. GTDB lineage: Bacteria > Actinomycetota > Actinomycetes > Actinomycetales > Microbacteriaceae > Pseudoclavibacter_A > Pseudoclavibacter_A caeni. Next base: position 9,049 of record NZ_WBKA01000005.1, read on the forward strand.
TGCTCGAGACGATGGACGCGGCCCCGGGCGTGGGCCTCGCCGCCCCGCAGGTCGGCGTCGACGCACGCATGTTCGTCTACGGCTGGACGGATGAAGAAGACGTCGAGCACCGCGGCGTGGCGGTGAACCCCGAGCTGTGGATCATGCCGGCCCCGGCCGGCCCCCTCGACGAGGACGACGACGAGGGCTGCCTGTCGGTGCCGGGCGCCCGCTACCCCACCCGGCGCTCCCGCCACGCGCTGCTCAAGGCGCAGGACGAGCACGGCCGGCACTACGAGCTGCGCGCCGATGGATGGCTCGCCCGCATCCTTCAGCATGAGTACGACCACCTCGACGGGGTGCTGTACGTCGACCGTCTCGAGGACCCCCACGCCTACGCCGCGCACAAGTACATCCGCAAGCACCACTGGGGGAAGCCGGGACTGACCTGGACCCCGGGCGTGGACGACATCGTCGCCTGAGAGAGCCGGCGACACGGTGACGCGATCACGTGGGCCGGGCTGCGCCGGGCCGGGACGATCCGGCGACTCGAGACCTGAACCGGGCCGACGGCACGAGGCCTGAAGCAGTCGGCGCGTCGGGTGGGCAGGCTGCGGCACGGGTCCTGGTCACCGTCCCGTACCTCGGCGGGTGGACGCGGTGGCAGGATTCGAACCTGCGGTGGCTCGCGCGACGGGATATGAGACCGTCCCCTTCGTCCGCTTGGATACACCGCGACGGTCGCCGACCGCGCTGCTCGCGGCGGCGATGACCCGAGACTACGGAGCCCGCAGGCGCGGCCCCGGCACTGTGACGAACTCTGACATCGGGCGCGTCTGCGGCCGTGTCAGCGCATCAGCATCCATCCCGCCTCGGCGAGCACCGCGATGGTGAGTGCCCACACCATGATCCGGATCGTCCGTGCCACGCCCGGAGAGGCGAGGCGGCGCAACAGGATCAGCACCATGGTCAGCGCCGCGACCACGATGCCGCTGAACAGCGCGAGCAGACCGAGTCGGGTGATGAGCTCGCTCGCGGCGAGCTGGTCGATCGATCCGGCCATGGTCTGGCCGCCGGTCTGCAGCAGGGCCGTGGGCGCGTCAGTCGCGGAGAGCACGAGCAGCGCCGCGCCGACGACCTCCAGCAGCGCGGCGAGCGCATGATGGACGAGATCGGAGACCGGGACGCGACGCATGGCTGCAGCCATGCGGGGCTGACGCGCCAGCGGAATCTGGTGGAATCGACGTGAGAACCCGGTGTGGCCCGGGCGTGTCTAGTCACCGTTTCCGGGTCGATTCGAGGCGTTTACCAGTCGATTCCGACACTCTCGGACACCGTCACGAGAACGTTTTAGTCAATTCTTAGTCAGCAGCCGGTCGAACACCGTCTCGGAGCCCCTCCTCTTCTGCTGGATGGCGGCTTCCGCCGGCGATCGCCGACGGTGCCGAGATCCGCATGATCCCGGGGAGAGAGGGGCATGAGAAAAGCCCCTGCCGGGATGATTCGACCAGCTGGGGCTTGCTCCCCCGGTTGGACTCGAACCAACAACCCTTCGGTTAACAGCCGAATGCTCTGCCAATTGAGCTACAGGGGAATGTTCCTTGCGGCAACCTCTGTATGATACCAAGTCGTTCCACGGATGCCAAAACCGGCCCGTCGGGCGTGTCGTGCTGCGGTGCTCCGGGACGTCGCGCGACGCCCGACGTCACACGGTGCCAGAATGCTCGTGGGGGCGTCGAGCCCGGCCGACATCTGGTCAGGGCGCGCCCGCAGCGGGACTGGAGGCTGATCGATGATGGCGGATGACCTGACGGGACGACTCGAGTCAGAGGAGGATCCCCTCGCGATCGTGTTCGTCGTCGACGCGGAGAAGACCCCGGACGGGCGTCTGCGCGTCGGACGCGAGGATCTGTTCGACGCGGCCGCCCTCGGACTCATGCGGCTGCTGCGCGACGAACGCGACGAGGTCGTCGACCGGATCGCCCTGTGGCGAGACGAGGCCATCCGCAAGATCGTCAAACGCGCTCGCGGCGCGGCCTGGCACCGGGCACTCGCGGTCGAGCATCCGCACGTCGTGGCGCACGTCGGCGATGCCAGCGTGATGGTGCTCGCCCCGCTGCGACCCTCTGAGCAGCCGCGGGCGATCCGCGAGGCGCAGGTCTCCGGGCTGCAGGCGGAGCCCTCGGGGCGTCCCGCCCGGCACGGTGCGCTGACCGTGCACGTCGACGAGGCCCTGCACATGTCGACGGGCAAGACGATCGCGCAGCTGGGGCATGCGGTGCAGCTGTTCGCCGAGCGGCGGACGCTGCGCGCCGAGCGGTGGATCACCAGCGGCTGCGCCGTGCGCGTGGTCCCCGGCATCCCGGCCGGGCCGCATGCGGTCGAGGTGCGCGACGCGGGATTCACCGAGGTGCCGTCCGGGTCGCTGACCGCCGTGATCCTCTGACCTGAACGGCCCGGTCGGTCGCCGGGATGGGGCGACCGTTGGGCCGTTCGTCGCGTTGGCGTGGCTCAGAGCGTCATGCGGGCGATCACGTCGCCGTAGGGGGTCTCCCCGACCGGCTCGAACCCGATGCGGGTGAAGAACGGGCCGGGGCCGTCCTCCCCCGGCTCGTAGTGCACGTACAGCTCATCGTACCCGCGGGCGCGCGCCTCGTCGGCGAGCGCGTCGGCGGCGAAGCGGCCGATGCCGCGACCCTGTCCCTCGGCGTCGACGAGGATGCGCCACAGCGCGGCCCGGAATTCGGGGGCCTCGGCGTTCGGGTCGAAGTGCCCGTGGATGAACGCGACGACCTCGTCGGTGTCGTCGTCGACGATGACCCGCTGCCAGGCGGTCGACGGGTCGATCACGGAGGCGGCCGCGGAGTACGTGACCGGCGCGATGAACTGGGCCTGCCCCGGCTTCAGGGAGAGGTCGTTCGCCGCGATGATGTACTTGGCGTTCAGTTCGGCGAGTCGCAGGTTCGTCATGCCCGCATCCTATCCGGGGCACGGCTGGTGCCGGCGAATCGCATACGAGGGAATCCGTCAGCGTCTCACCCGGTTGCCTCGGCCCAACCGGTCAGTAGCCGGCCTGCTGATCGACGATGCCCTCCCACTCCATGGGGCGGCCCAGGTGCTCCTGCTTGAGGAACACCTTCGCGTTGTGGGTGATCCGGGCCGACAGCGGCCCCTCGGCCATCGCCCACGTGTTCGCGGTGTGCGGGGTGATGAGGATGTTGCCGGCCGTCCACAGCGGGTGGTCGTCGGGCAGCGGCTCCGGCTCGGTCACGTCGACGGCGGCGCCGGCGATCTGCCCGGTGCGCAGCGCGTGGTCCAGGGCATCCGTGTCGATGTGGGGGCCGCGGGCGATGTTCACCACGACGGCGTCGTCGGGCAGCGCGGCGAACTCCGCGGCGCCGAGCAGGTGGCGGGTGTCGCCGGTGAGCGCGGCGGCGAGGATGACCACGTCGAACGAGCCGAGGTCGGCGCGGAACGCGTCGACGTCGATGACGCGCTCGGCACCCTCGACGGGCTGCTGCCGTCGACGCACGACGGTGGTGCGGGTACGGAACGGCTGCAGCAGTCGCACGATGGCCCGGCCGATGCCGCCGGCGCCGACGACGGCGACGCGCAGGCCGAACAAGGAGCGGCCGGCCTGGCTGCTCCAGCTGGTGCGGCGGGCGAAGACGGGCAGCTGGCGCAGGGCGGCGAGGGTCAGCGCGAGGGCGTGCTCGGCGACCGGCTCGTCATAGGCACCCTTCGCGGAGGTGAACACGACGTCGTCGCGGCCGAACAGCGGGATGAACGCGTCGACGCCCGCGAACGGCAGCTGCACCCAGCGGATGCGCGGGTGGGCGTCGAGCACCTCGGCGAGGGCGTCCGGGGTCCTGGGATCGAGCCAGACGACGCCCGTGGTGGCCTCGGAGAGCGGCTGGGGCTGGACCCCGGCGGCCTCGACGGCCTTCACATAGGTGGGCAGGGGCTTGGGCAGCACGGCGATCGACAATGGGGCTCCTCTGGATCGGTCCGCCTCGTGCGAGGCGACCCCGGGGTGAGGCCCGTGGGACGTCCGGCGGCGCTGCGAGACGGCTGACGCGCCGACGGCCGTCGGCACGGGCGCTCAGGAGATCGTCTCCCGCAGGGCGCGGCGCTCCCGCTCCAGATCCACGAGCATCCGCTGGACGCCGCGGACCTGTTCGGGCGGCGCCACGCGCGCGCCACGCGACAGTCTACCGAGCAGCTCGCGGATGCGTTGATCGAGTCGGTCGATGACATACCGGGTGAGCACCTCGGTCGCCCAGGCCCTGGCCTCGTCGCCGGTGGTCACCGGCAGGTCGGCCACGCCGAGCTCCGCGGCGAGCGGTCGAAGCGGCTCCGGCAGTGCCTCGCTCACGCGCTCCAGCCGGTCGCGGGCCTCCTGGTAGCGCGGCACGGCGTACAGCGCCCGCAGCACCTCGCGCAGCCGCGGCTCGTTGACGGGCAGCTGCTCGACCCGCTCCCGCAGCTCCGCCGGCGGCAGGTCGGGCACCTGCAGCAGCACCTGGACGACCTGGACCTCCCGGCGGGCCTGCGGTGACCCGGCCGGCAGGTCCGCCAGGCGCACCGGCGGCTGCGGGGCGGGCGTCGGCGTGGCATCCCCGGGCGAGGCGAGCGAGCTGGCGGCAGCGGCGGCCGGGCCGGTGCCGGCGGGGCGGCCGTCCGACGGGACGACGTGCCGGGCGCGTGGCGCGGACCGGTCGGCAAGGGCGTCCTCGCGGGGACGCCTGCCCGCCTGGGTCACCGCCCGGGTCGCCTCGGCCGGATCGACCCCGACGAGACCGGCGAGCACGCGCGTGTACCCGGGGCGCAGCGCCTGGTCGCGGATGTCGGCGACGATGGGCGCCGCCTGGCGCAGCGCCTGCACGCGTCCCTCGACCGTGTCGAGGTCGAAGCGGGAGACGACCTGGCGCATCGCGAACTCGAACAGCGGCGTCTTCGCCTCGACCATCGAGCGCACCGCCTGGTCACCGCGCTCCTGGCGGAGGTCCGAGGGGTCGAGCCCGTCCGGGGCGATCGCGATGTACGTCTGGGCGACGAACCGGCGCTCCTCGGCGAACGCGCGCAGCGCGGCCTTCTGCCCCGCCGCGTCGGGGTCGAAGGTGAAGATCACCTCGGCCGGGCGGGAGGCGTCGTCGCCCAGGATGCGGCGGATGACCTCGATGTGTCCCGGCCCGAACGCGGTGCCGCAGGTGGCCACCGCGGTCTCCACACCGGCCATGTGACAGGCCATCACGTCCGTGTACCCCTCCACGACGACGACCTGGCGGCTGCGGGCGATCGCACGCTTGGCGAGGTCGAGTCCGTAGAGCACCCGGGCCTTGTGGTAGACGGCGGTCTCGGGCGTGTTGAGGTATTTCGGGCCCTCGTCATCCTCGTACAGGCGGCGGGCGCCGAACCCGATCGTGCGTCCGGTGACATCGACGATCGGCCACACCAGGCGCCCCCGGAACCGGTCGTAGGCGCCGCGTCGTCCGTGCGAGGCGAGCCCTGCGGCGACGAGCTCGTCGTCGGAGAACCCCCGGCCGCGCAGGTGATCGCGCAGGCCGTTCCAGCCGCGCGGCGCGTAGCCGACCCCGAACCGGGCCGCCGCGTCCGAGCCGAAGTGGCGGCGCAGCAGCTCCTCACGGGCGGGGCGCGCCTCGGAAGTGCCCATCTGGGCGGCGAACCAGTGGCGGGCGGCCTCGTTCGCCTCGAGGATGCGGGCCCGCTGCCCCTGCGCCTCGCGGTCCGGGCCGCCGTCCTCGTAGTGCAGCTGGTAACCGATGCGCCCGGCGAGCTGCTCGACGGCCTCGGCGAAGGTGACGTGCTCCATCTTCTGCAGGAACGTGAACACGTCGCCGCCCTCGCCGCAGCCGAAGCAGTGGTAGTAGCCGAGCTGCGGGCGCACGTGGAACGAGGGGGTGCGCTCGTCGTGGAACGGGCACAGGCCCTTCAGCGAGCCGATGCCGGCCGACTTGAGGGTCACGTACTGCCCGACGATCTCGGCGATGTCGGTGCGGGAGCGGATCGCGTCGATGTCTGCGCGCGTGATCCGTCCGGCCATGGCGTCCAGTGTAGGCGGCGGCGCCGGGCGGCGCCGGACGCCGCCGTGCCGCCCGGCATGCCGGGGCTGGCGCCGGGGGGCTTCGGATGCTGGCAGGGCGTCACCGGGGTCTGGCAGACTGTCGGCCATGACCGCCCCCGCCAGCACCCCCGCCACAGGCTCGTCCGCCGAGCCCTTCGACCCCGCCCGCCACCTGCCCGACGACCTGCTCGCCCGCATCCACGACCGGGCCGCCGTCGTCGACCGCGAGAACCGCTTCGTCACCGACGACCTCGCCGACCTGCGCCGGGCCGGCTACCTCGACATCCTGGTGCCCGAGCCGGACGGCGGGGTGCGGTTCACCGGCACCAAGATCTTCACGACTCTCTCCCCCGCCTTCACCCGGCTCGGCGTGCTCGGCCTCGACACGACGAGTCCGGATGCGCCGTGCATCGTCCACGCGTTCCTTGATGGTGACGATCCGGGCATCCACCGCGACGAGCACTGGGATGTGCTCGGCATCCGCGGCACGTACAGCCGCACCACACGGCTCGCGGGCGCCAGAGCCCGTCCGGAGCGGGTGCTGCGCCGCCTGCCGCCGGGGCCGAGCATGGACCCGTACGTGTTCGGCATCTTCGCGAGCTTCGAGCTGCTGCTCGCGAGCGTGTACCTGGGGCTCGCCGAGCGGACCCTCGAGCTCGGCGTGGCGGCGGCGCACTCCCGACGCTCGAAGCGCACCGGCCAGCCGCTGGCCGACGACCCGGCCATCCGGTGGCGTGTGGCCGAGGCGGGGCTGCAGCTAGACGGCGTGCGCCCCCAGCTCGCCGCGCTCGCCTGCGACGTCGACCGGGACGCGCCTCATGGCGCCCGGTGGTTCACCCTGCTGTCCGGCGCGAAGATGCGGGCCACGCAGGTGACCCGCGGCGTCGTCGAGGAGATGATGCACGTCTGCGGCGGCGCGGCGTTCGACAACCGCAGCGAGATGGCGCGCCTGTACCGGGAGGTGCTCGCCGGGCTCTTCCACCCGTCCAACGACGAGAGCGCGCACGCGACCGCGGCCACGGCGCTGCTCGGCCCGATCGGCGGGTGACCCGGCTCAGGCCCCGGCGACGATCCGCTTGTGCCAGGCCCCGGCGGAGACGTCGGTGAGCGTCGCCACCTGGTCGACGATCACCCGCCGTCGCTGCCGGTCGTCCGCGGCGTCCGCCCACCACTCGCGGAAGGCGGGCTCGAGGTGGGTGTCACCGCTCGCCCACAGCGCGTCGAGCAGCTCGGCGAGCAGCTCCCGCTGTCGCTCGTAGTACGGCTGCAGGGTGTCGGCGGACATGATGAACATGCCCACGATCCCCTTCAGCAGCGTGATCTCGGCCGCGGTGTCCTCCGGCAGCACGACGTCAGCCCGGTAGCGCAGCAGGTCGCCGTCGCCGTGGGCGGCGCGGGTCGCCTCGGTCACCGACCGGCAGAACCGGCCGATCAGCTCGCTGGTGAGGTCCTTGAGCCGGGCGAGATGCTCCCGGGTCTCGCTCCAGGCGTCCAACCACAGCGGCATGGCCTGCAGGCGGGCGAGGGCCTCGTGCAGGGCGTCGGGGGCGATGCGGGTGCCCGTCCACACGATGACCCCGCGGATGACGCCGTCGAGTGATGCGGGGTCGCCGAGCACCGCCGGGTCGACGTAGCGCTCGACGATGCCGTCCTCGAAGTCGTGCACGGAGTAGGCGATATCGTCGGAGAGGTCCATCACCTGCGCCTCGATGCAGCGTCGGTCGGCCGGGGCACCCTCGCGCACCCACTCGAATGCGGGCAGGTCATCCTCGTACACGCCGTACTTGAGCGGGCCGCCGGTGGCGTCGGCGCGCCGCACACCCTCGGCGAGCCCCCACGGGTACTTCGCGGTGGCGTCGAGCGTCGCCCGGGTGAGGTTGAGCCCGTAGCTGGTGCCGGCCACCATCCGCTTCGTCTCGAGCCGGGTGAGCAGTCGGAACGTCTGCGCGTTGCCCTCGAACCCGCCGATGTGCACGGCCCACTCGGCGAGGGCCATCTCCCCGTTGTGGCCGAAGGGCGGGTGGCCGAAGTCATGGGCGAGGCAGGCGCTGTCGACGAGGTTCGGGTCGAGGCCCAGCGAGCGGCCGAGCTCGCGACCCACCTGGGCGACCTCCAGGGAGTGGGTGAGGCGGTTGCGCACGAAGTCGATGCCGGCCGTCGGCGAGAACACGGCGGTCTTCGCCGACAGACGGCGCAGCGCCGAGGAGTGGATGATGCGGCCGCGGTCGCGCTCGAAGTCGCCGCGGCGGCTGATGTGCGTCTCCGGGCTCAGCCGCTCCCGGTCGAACGGCGTGTAGCCGTGGAGTGCGGAGGCATGGGTCATGCGGTGCTCTCCTATCCTCCGCTCACGTCGAGCTCGGCCTCGAGGAGGTCGGCCCGCTGAGCGGGATCGAGGGTGTCCGAGTCGAGCCAGTGCTCCGGCAGGTGCGGACGCTTCGGGGTGCCGGCGCGACCGCGCGGCCCCTCGGCGTCCCGACCGGGGTAGCCGACCGTCGGGTCGAGCCGGCCGACTAGGTCCTCCAGCTCGGCGAGGCTCGACACCATCGCCATGCGATGGCGCAGCTCCCCGCCGACCGGGTAGCCCTTGAAATACCAGGCGACGTGCTTGCGCACGTCGCGGCAGCCGTGCAGCTCGTCGTCGTAGAAGTCGACGAGCAGGCGGGCGTGGCGCAGCAGGATCTCCCCCACCTCGCGCAGGCTCGGCTGCGCCGGCTGATAGGCGTACGCGGGCCGGGTCGGGTCAGCCTCGTACTGCGCGAACGCCTGCTCGAGATCCTGGAACAGCCAGGGGCGGCCGAGGCAGCCACGTCCGACGACGACACCGTCGACACCGGTGGCGCGCACCATTCGGATCGCGTCCTCGGCCGACCAGATGTCACCGTTGCCGAGCACCGTCACATCGGGCAGCAGCTCGCGCAGCCGGGCGATCGCCGACCAGTCCGCGTGCCCGGAGTAGTGCTGGGCGGCGGTGCGGCCGTGCAGGGCGACGGCGGAGACCCCGGCGTCACGGGCGGTCTTCGCCGCCCGCTCGAAGGTGAGGTGGTTGGCGTCGATGCCGGTGCGCATCTTGATCGTCACCGGCAGCGGGCCCGCGGCGCGGACGGCGGTGCGCACGATCGCCTCGAACAGGTCGCGCTTCCATGGCAGGGCTGCCCCGCCACCCTTCCGGGTCACCTTGGGCACCGGGCAGCCGAAGTTCAGGTCGATGTGGTCGGCGAGATCCTCGGCGACGATCATCCGCACCGCCTCCCCCACCGTGTGCGGGTCAACGCCGTACAGCTGCACGGAGCGCGGATGCTCGTCGGGGTCGAAGGTGATCAGCCGCATCGTCTCCGGCCGCCGCTCGACGAGGGCCCGGGTCGTGATCATCTCGCACATGTAGATGCCGCGGCCGTGCTCGCGGGCCAGGTGGCGGAACGCGCGGTTGGTGATCCCGGCCATCGGGGCGAGCTCGACGGGCGTGTCGACGTGGATCGATCCGATGTCGAGGCCGTGGGCGGCCGGCGCGTCCGTGCGATCGGCCGGGCGTGTCCGCATGGCGTCGGAGGGACGCGCCCGGCGGGTTTCGCCGGTCGGGCGCGGCGTGGGGACGGTGGTCATCGCAGCTCCTCGGGGGCGGACGTAGCGACCGGGGTGGCATCCCAGACCGGGACCGGCGCGGCGGCCGGATTGTATCGGTTGGGCAGCCGACAGCGGGCCGCGGCGGCGCGCACCCACCACAGGTAGGCGCCGCAGAGGACGAGCTCCTGGAACAGGAGCACCGGCGAGTCCGCCCCGCCGGAGACGGTGTCGTCACCGGTCAGGCCCGTCGCGGAGACCAGGAACGAGATCAGGTTGTTGACCACGTGCAGGGCGATGCCCGCCTCGAGCCCGCCGGTGCGCACGGCGAGCACCACGGTCGTGATCGCGAACACGATGATGCTCGCCTGCCCCCACCAGCCGTAGCCGTGCCCCATGGTGAACAGCACGATGGAGGGGATCGCGGCGACCCACGCGGGACGCACCCAGCCGCCCATGGTCTGCAGCAACAGGCCGCGGAAGACGAACTCCTCGGTGGCGGCCTGCAGTGGCACGAGCAAGAGGATCACGACGACCGACACCCCGTAGACCGGCCAGCCGACCCAGCCGGAGGCGGTGGTGGCGGACGTGGTCACGGCGACGTCGCCGGCGACGAGCGCGCCGACCGCGTCGAACGCGGTGAACAGCGCCTGCGTGCCGACGAACACCGCCACGGCGGGCCACAGGCACCACAGCAGCCATCGCCGGCGCAGCCGGAACTCGACGGAGAGCACGTGCCGCCAGGGGCGCATCCCGGTGATGAGCATCGCCAGCAGCACCGCCGGGGCCATCAGGATCACCGAGCCGAGCAGCACGGCGAGGGTCATCGGATCCGTCACCTGCATGGTCGTCAGAGCATCCGCCCAGGCGAGCAGGCCGGTCGTCGAGGTGCGCAGCGCGATCACCGCGCCGAGCACCGCGAACACGATGATGGTGAACACCACGTACAGCACGGTGGCGAGGCCGACCGTGAGCAGCGGACGCCACCACCGGTACCGGGGCAACGTGCGCTGCAGGCGGTGGAACTCGAGCGGTTCCGGCCGCACCCACTCCCAGTGCCAGCCCAATGGCTGCGTCACGCTCACGCTCCGATCAGGTGCTGGGCGAGCTGCCCCTCGACCTCGTCGAGCGGGATGCGCTGCTGCTGCATCGAGTCGCGCTCGCGCACGGTGACGGCGTGGTCGTCGAGGCTGTCGAAGTCGACGGTGATCGCGAACGGGGTGCCGATCTCGTCCTGGCGACGGTAGCGGCGGCCGATCGCGCCGGCGTCGTCGAACTGCACGTTCCAGTGCCGGCGCAACCGGTCGGCGAGCTCGCGCGCCATCGGCGAGAGCCGCTCGTTGCGCGACAGCGGGAGCACGGCGACCTTCACCGGGGCCAGCCGGGGGTCGAGGTGCAGCACGGTGCGCCGGTCGGTGCCGCCCTTGGCGTTGGGCACCTCCTCCTCGTCGTACGCGTCGACGAGGAACGCCATGAGCGAGCGAGTCAGCCCGAACGACGGCTCGATCACGTACGGGATGTACCGCTCGCCGCTGCGCTGGTCGAAGTAGCTGAGATCCTCGCCGCTGGCCTCCGTGTGGCTGCGCAGGTCGTAGTCGGTGCGGTTGGCGATGCCCATCAGCTCGCCCCAGGGGTTCCCCTCGAAGCCGAAGCGGTACTCGACGTCGATCGTGCCCGCCGAGTAGTGCGCCCGGTCGTCCTCGGGCACGTCGTAGCGGCGCAGGTTCTCCTCGTGCAGGCCGAGGTCGAGGAACCAGGCCCAGGCGTCCTCGACCCACTGGCGGAACGCGGCGTCGGCGTCCTCGGGACGCACGAAGTACTCGATCTCCATCTGCTCGAACTCACGGGTGCGGAAGATGAAGTTGCCGGGGGTGATCTCGTTGCGGAACGCCTTGCCGATCTGGCCGATGCCGAACGGGGGGCGACGCCGGGCTGCCTGCACCACATGCGCGAAGTTAATGAAGATGCCCTGGGCGGTCTCCGGGCGCAGGTAGTGCAGCCCCGCCTCGTTGTCGACCGGGCCGAGATACGTCTTCATCAGGCCGGAGAACTGCTGCGGCTCGGTCCAGGCGCCGGGCTCGCCCGTCTCGGGGTCGTTGACGTCGGCCAGGCCGTTGACCGGCGGGTGCCCGTGCTTCGCGGTGTACGCCTCGATGAGGTGGTCGGCGCGGTAGCGTTTGTGGGTGTGCAGCGACTCGACGAGCGGGTCGGTGAAGGTGGCCACGTGCCCGGAGGCCTCCCAGACCCTCGTCGGCAGGATCACCGACGAGTCGAGGCCCACCATGTCGGCGCGGCCGCGCACGAAGTGATCCCACCACTGGCGTTTGATGTTCTCCTTGAGCTCCGCGCCGAGGGGGCCGTAGTCCCACGCCGACCGCGTGCCGCCGTAGATGTCCCCGGAGGGGAAGACGAACCCCCGGCGCTTGGCCAGGGAGATGACCGCATCGAGACGGGATTGCTTGGACACACGAACTCCTGATGAGTGGGATGGAACGGACTGGCGCCGCGGGGCGCCGTGACCCAGTCTAGCCGGCCACGGGCGGTGCGGCCGGGCGATCCACCGCCCCGCCGAAACGGCGATCGCGGTGGGCGTACTCGAGCACCGCGTCCCACAGATCGGCCCGACGGAAGTCCGGCCACAGCGTGTCCTGGAAGACGAGCTCCGCGTACGCCGACTGCCACAGCAGGAAGTTCGAGAGCCGCTGCTCCCCCGACGGGCGCAGGAACAGGTCGACGTCGGGCACCGGCCAGGTGGACAGGTGGCGGGCGAGCGTCCGCTCGGTGATGCCGCGCGGATGCAGCCGGCCGTCGGCGACCTGCTGGGCGATCTCGCGCACGGCGTCGACGATCTCGGCCCGCCCGCCGTAGTTGACGCACATGGTGAGGTCCATCACGGTGTTGTGCCGGGTCAGCTCCTCGGCGGCCTCGAGATCCTTGATCACGCTGCGCCACAGGCGGGGGCGCCGGCCGGCCCACCGCACGCGCACGCCCCAGGCGTGCAGCTGGTCGCGCCGGCGGTGCAGCACCTCGCGATTGAAGCCCATCAGGAAGCGCACCTCCTCCGGCGAGCGTTTCCAGTTCTCGGTCGAGAACGCGTAGACGGAGAGATGTCGGATGCCGATCTGGATCGCGCCGGCGACCACGTCGAGCAGGGCGGTCTCGCCGGCTCGGTGCCCCTCGGTGCGCTTGAGTCCCCGGCTGTTCGCCCATCGGCCGTTGCCATCCATGACGATGGCGACGTGCCGGGGCAGGAAGCGCTCGGGGACGTGCGGCGGCCGTCCGCCGGCGTAGTCGAGCGGCAGCAGCGCCGCGGGGGCGTCGGCGTCCTGGCCGGTGGTCGCGCGGGGAGACGGAGCGGATGTGGAGGAAGCGGTGGACACGGGGCGATTCTACGGCAGGCCGGGCCCGGCCGGCCTCGGGGTCGGTTGCCCGGGGCCGGTGCAGCCCATCCGGGGTCAGGAACGGTCGTCTGGCGCCACGTGTGGCAGGGAGCGGACCCGACGCTCGAGATGATGCTGCGTGTAGCCGGCGACGATCTCGTGCGCCCGGCGGCGTGCCCGGCCGTCCTCGGGGACCGTGCCGTCGACGAGCGTCCACACGCCGCTGAGCAGGCCGACGAGCGTGCCGAGCGTGCGTCGGTCGACCTCGAGGCTGCCGCGGGGCGCGCATGCCTCGCAGACGATGCCGCCGGCAGACGAGGCGAACAGGTGGTGCGGACCGGGACGCCCGCAACGAGCGCAGTCGCCGAACGACGGCGCCCATCCGGACAGGGCCAGCGCCCGCAGCAGATACGCGTCAGCGGTGGCGACCGGGTCATGCTCGCCGCGGGCGAGGGAGCCGATGGCCGCGACGGTCAGCCGGTACAGGGCGGGGTTCGGGGTGGGTGCGCTCAGTCGCTCCGCGGTCTCGAGGATGACGGCGCCGGCCGTGTAGCGATGGTAGTCGCGGGCGAGCCACGCCCCGTACGGGGCGAGGGTGACCGCCTGGGTCACGGTGTCCAGACTGCGGCCCTCATAGCACTGTAGGTCGACGACCGTGAACGGCTCCAGCCGGGCCCCGAACCGGGAGGTGGTGCGGCGCACGCCCTTCGCGACGGCGGCGACACGACCCCGCCCCCGGGTCAGCATCGTGATGATGCGGTCGGCCTCGCCCAGATCATGGGTGTGGAGGACGACCGCATCATCACGGTAGAGCGGCACGCTCGGTCAGACCTGCACCGGCTCGGCGACCGGGGTGTGGGCCAGGGCGTCCTCCGCCTCGTCGCGGCGCTCGTTGCGGATCGCCCGGTTCACGGCCGAGACGACGGCCTTGAGCGCGGCCGTGGAGCTGTCGGCATCGATGCCGACACCCCACAGGCGCTCGCCGTCCACCGTCGCCTCGACGTACGCGGCGGCCGTCGCGTCCCGACCGGAGGTCATCGCGTGCTCCTTGTAGTCCTCGATCTGCACGTCGACGCCGGCCGCCCGCAGACTGTTGACGAACGCGTCGATCGGGCCGTTGCCGAGCGAGGTGATCTCGCGCACCTCGTCATCGCGGCGCAGCGTGACGTCGATGTGCATCTCGCCGGTCATCTCGGAGCTGGTGTGCAGGCGCAGCAGCTCGTAGCGGCCCCACTTGCGGCCCTGGTCGTCGGCGGGCAGGTACTCGTCGGAGAACATCTCCCAGATCTGCCCGCTGGTGACCTCGCCGCCCTCGGCGTCGGTGCGGTGCTGCACGATGTGCTGGAACTCGATCTGCAGGCGCTTGGGTAGGTCCAGCTGGTGGTCGGCCTTCAGCAGGTAGGCGACGCCACCCTTGCCGGACTGGGAGTTGACCCGGATGATCGCCTCGTAGTCGCGGCCGATGTCCTTCGGGTCGATCGGCAGGTACGGCACGGCCCACGGGATGTCGTTGAAGGCCTTCCCCCGCGCCCCGGCTTCGGCGCGCATGCGCTCCATGCCCTTCTTGATCGCGTCCTGGTGCGAGCCGGAGAACGCGGTGAAGACGAGGTCGCCGCCGTAGGGCGCCCGCTCATGGACGTTGATCTGGTTGCAGTACTCGACCACCCGGCGGATGTGCGGGATGTCCGACATGTCCAGCTGGGGGTCGACGCCCTGCGTGAACAGGTTCAGCGCCAGCGTGACCAGGTCGACGTTGCCGGTGCGCTCGCCGTTGCCGAACAGACAGCCCTCGATGCGGTCGGCACCGGCCAGGAAGCCCAGCTCGGCGGTGGCCACGCCGGTGCCCCGGTCGTTGTGCGGGTGCAGGGAGATGATGACCGAGTCGCGGCGGTCCAGGTGCCGGCCCATCCACTCGATCGAGTCGGCGTAGACGTTCGGGGAGATCATCTCCACCGTCGACGGCAGGTTGATGATGATCGGCCGCTCGGGGGTGGGATCGATCTCGGCGATGACCCGGTTGCAGATCTCCGCGGCGAACTCCAGCTCCGTGCCGGTGTACGACTCGGGCGAGTACTCGTAGGTGATCTGGGTGTCCGGGATGTCGCCCTCCAGCCGCTTGCACAGGCGCGCCGCCTGCACGGCGATGTCGACGATACCGGGCTTGTCCTTGTGGAAGACGACGTCGCGCTGCAGGATCGAGGTCGAGTTGTAGAAGTGCACGATCGCGTGCTTCGCCCCGCGCAGGGCCTCGTACGTGCGGTGCACCAGGTGCTCGCGGGCCTGGGTCAGCACCTGGATGGTCACGTCGTCCGGGATCGCGTCGTCCTCGATCAGTGACCGGACGAAGTCGAAGTCCGTCTGGCTGGCGGAGGGGAAGCCGACCTCGATCTCCTTGAAGCCCATCTCGACGAGCATGTCGAACATGACGCGCTTGCGGTGGGGGTCCATCGGGTCGATCAGCGCCTGGTTGCCGTCACGCAGATCGACGGCGCACCATCGGGGCGCGTGGGTGAAGTGCTGGTCAGGCCAGGTGCGATCAGGCAGCTCGACCGTGAACTGTTCGTGATACGGGATGTACTTGTGGAACGGCATGCCGCTGGGTTGCTGGGTGTTGCGCATGATCTTCAGATCCTTCTTCTCACCGGCTGTCGGCCGGGTCGCTCTCCCGAGACCATGACGAGACTCCGCGGCGAGGAAGGTCTCAGATCGAAGCTAAGACTCGCCGCGGCGGCTAAGAAGGAGCTGTACCGTCTGCACGGGAACAAGCATAGCACACCGGTCCGGATCCAGGGGTCTGCGCTGGAAGCCACTCGTGGCGCGGGGAACCGCTCCGTCCCGGCCCCGGTGCGGTGATGGTCGGGGCGGCGACGCGGCCCGGGTCAGAACCCGAGCCGGTCGAGCAGCTTCGGGGAGCTCTGCCACTCGCGAGCGACCTTCACCCGCAGATCGAGGTGGACGCGTCCGCCGACCAGCCGTTCGATCTCGCGCCGCGCGGCTGTGCCGTACCGGCGCAGGCTCTGCCCGCCCCGGCCGATCACGATGCCCTTCTGCGAGTCGCGCTCGACGTACACGCTCGCGTACACCCGGGCGATCGGGCGCTCGGCGCACTCCTCGGGCGGGGTGATCTCGTCGACGACGACCGCGAGCGAGTGCGGCAGCTCGTCGTGCAGGTCCTCCAGCATCGCCTCGCGGACGAGCTCGGCACAGCGGGTCGCCAGATCGTCGTCGGTGGTCGTGCGGCTCTCGTAGAGCTGGGGCGAGGCGGGCAGCTGGCGGATCAGCTCGTCGCGCACGTCGTCCACCTGGTCGCCCGACACGGCCGAGACGGGCACGATCACATCCCAGTCGGCCAGCGCGTCCACCTCGACGAGCCGGGCGGGCAGCCGGCCGCGGGCGACGCGGTCGGTCTTCGTCACCAGGGCGACGTGGCGGGCGCGGGGATGCCGGAACGCCTGGGCGACGATGCGACGGTCACCGGGGCCGGTCGGCTCGTCTGCGGGCAGACACACGGCGATCACGTCGACGCCGTCGAGCTCGGCCTCGACCACGTCGTTGAGCCGCTGGCCGAGCAGGGTGCGCGGGCGATGGAGCCCGGGTGTGTCGACGATGACGATCTGGCCGGACGCGGTGGTCAGGATGCCGCGGATCGCCCGCCTGGTGGTCTCGGGCCGGGAGCTCGTGATCGCGATCTTCTCCCCCACCAGCGCGTTCATCAGTGTGCTCTTGCCGGCGTTGGGGCGGCCAACGACGGCGACGAAGCCGGCGCGGAACGGGGTGCCGCCGGCGGAACCGGAGCCGTCGGTCACGGGTCCGGCGTGGGCCACGGGCTCCTCGGGCTGCGGGGCCTCGCCATGGCCGACCTCGGGGGCCGGGGTGGCGTCGGCCGGTTTCGTCGGGCGCGCGGTGCTCCGTTCAGGCTGCGTGCGGTCGCTCATCGGCGGGTCTCCTTCGGCGGGGCGGTGGTGGTCTGGTCTGGGCGCGACGACGGGGGATGCGGCTGGCCGGGGCGCGCCGCGGCGTCGTCCCCGGCCGGTGCGTCCGGCCGCGGGGCCCGCTCGGCCACGAGGGCGAGCAGGCGGCGGCTGCGGGGGTCGACGCGGGCGGCGGTGAGGAGGAGTCCGTCCGCCCGCGCGCCCTCGCCGGGCTGCGGCAGGTGGCCGAGCGCCTTGGTCAGCAGCCCGCCGGCGGTGTCGACCTCGTCCTCGTCGATGTCGATGTCGAACAGCGAGCCGAGCTCGTCAATGCCGAGTCGCGCTGCGACCCGGTAGCGTCCCTCGGCGAGCCGGGTGTACGCGGCGCCGCCGCGATCGTGCTCGTCGCTGATCTCACCGACGAGCTCCTCGATGACGTCCTCGAGGGTGACGAGCCCGGCCACCGACCCGTACTCGTCGATGACGATCCACAGATGGCGGTGGGTGCGCTGCATCAGGGTCAGCAGGTCGTCGATCGGCTTCGACTCGGGAACCAGGTTCGGGCGCCGGGCGAGCGAGGCGACGGGATCGTCACGGTCGAGGCGACCGGGCCGGAACAGGGCGGCGGCGACGTCTCGCAGGTACACGACGCCGACGATGTCATCGGTGTCTGTGTCGCGCAGCGGGAGCCGGGAGTACCCGCTCTCGAGCAGCACGCGCATGGCATCCTCGAGGGAGGCGTCGGTCGGGACCGTGCGCATGTCGGTGCGGGGCACCATGATCGAGCGCACCAGCGTGTCGCCGAACTCGACGACCTGATGGATGAGCTCCCGTTCACCCTGCTCGAGCACGTCCTGCTCGACAGCCTTGTCCACGAGGTGCAGCAGCCGGGTCTCCTCCCGATCGTCCTCCTCGTCGAGCGCCCGTCGACGCCGGAGTGGCGCGGAGAGAGACACAGCGACGGGCCCGATGACACGTCGGCTGATCGCGATGAGGCGGGCTGTCGCGGAGAGCGTCCGCTCGGGATGGTCGCGGCCGATGCCGCGCGGGGAGACGCCCACGAGCACGTAGGAGGCGAGGGTCATCGCGATGATCGCGACGATGAGGACGAGGCCGAGCGAGGGCAGCAGCCGTCCGCAGGCGACGGTGACGAGCACCGCTGCCGCAGTCTCGGAGAGCACGCGCAGGAACCCGGCGGTGCTCGCATGCTCGACCGGCTCGTCTGCGATGCGGGCGAGGGCGCGCCGGCGACGGGGCCGGGGCTCCGGCAGCATGCGTATCTCCGCGGTGGGCAGCGTCACGATCGCCGCCTCGGCCGCGGCGAACAGTCCGCCCAGCCCGACGAGCAGGACGGCGATGGCGAGGAGCAGCGCGCTCATCGGCCCGGGGCGCGATCCTGCTGCAGGAACGCGGTCAGGATCTCATTCTGCAGGCCGAACATCTCGCGGCGCTCGTCCTCCTCGGCATGATCGAAGCCGAGCAGGTGCAGCAGCCCGTGTGTGACGAGCAGCAGCATCTCCTCCTCGGCGGAGTGCCCCGCCTGCTCCGCCTGCCGCGCGGCGACCTCGGGACACACGACGATGTCGCCCAGGATGCCCGGCGGGGTCGGCCGGTCGGCGCTGCCGGGGCGCAGCTCGTCCATGGGGAAGCTCAGCACGTCGGTGGGCCCCGGCTCGTCGAGCCAGCGCACGTGCAGCCGCTCCATGGCCGGCACCTCCACGAAGATGAGCGACAGCTCGGCGTCGGGGTGCACGTGCAGCTGGTCGAGCGCATGGGTGATGAGCCGCCGGAAGCGGTCCTCGTCGACCTGCTCCCCCGACTCGTTCAGGATCTCCACGCTCATGCCGTCCACTCCTCTCGCCGGCGCCCGGGCCGGTCGTCCGCGCCTCCGCGCGGGATCGTGTCCTCCGCTCCCGCCGCGTCATCGCGCCGCGCGTCTCGCGCGTCGTACGCCTCGATGATCGCGCTGACCAGACCATGGCGCACGACGTCGTCGCTCGTCAGCCGGATCAGGGCGATGTCGGCGACGTCGGCGAGCACCTGGACCGCGTCGGCGAGCCCGCTGCGATGCCCCGGCAGGTCGACCTGGCTGGCGTCGCCGGTGACGACCATGCGCGAGCCGAAGCCGAGCCGGGTGAGGAACATCTTCATCTGCTCGGGCGTGGTGTTCTGCGCCTCGTCGAGGATGATGAACGCGCTGTTGAGCGTGCGGCCGCGCATGTACGCCAGGGGCGCGACCTCGATGACCCCGAGCCGGGTGAGCTGCTCGACGGTCTCCGGGCTCATCATCTCGGCCAGGGCGTCGTGCAGCGGCCGCAGATACGGGTCGATCTTCTCGGCGAGCCCGCCCGGCAGGAAGCCGAGCCGCTCCCCCGCCTCCACGGCGGGCCGGGTGAGGACGATGCGGTCGACCTCGCCCGCCTGCAGTGCCTGGACGGCCTTCGCCATCGCCAGGTAGGTCTTGCCGGTGCCGGCCGGGCCGAGCCCGAAGGTGATCACGCTCTCGTCGATCGCGTCGACGTAGCGACGCTGCCCGGGAGTCTTCGGCCGCACGGCCCGGGTGCCCGCGCCCACGATGACGCCGCCGAGCGCCGGCTCGGCCATGGCGCGCAGCGCGCGGTCGACGACGGTCGCCGTGACCGGCTCGGTCGCGGCCTCGCGGTCGAGCATGGCGATGAGCTCCGCCGCCGCGGCACGCTGCTCAGCCGGACCGGTCACCCGCACGCGTTCGCGGTCGACGACGAAGCGGAGGGCCGGCCACTGCTGCTCGAGTCGACGCAGGTGCCGGTCGGCCGGGCCGAACACCCGGACGGCGGAGGTGCGCAGCGGCACCTCGGTGGCCCGGGCGTCCGCGTGGTCGGAGGCGAGGTCGGGGCGGTCAGGCAAGCTTGCCCTCGTCGAGAGTCGGCCCGGAGAGCACGTGCGCGTGCACGTGGAACACCGACTGGCCGGCCTCCTCGCCGGTGTTGAACACGAGACGGAACTGGCCGTCTCCCTGCTCGCGCGCGACCTGTGCGGCGAGCCTGACGACCTTGGCGAGCAGCTCGGGGTCGTCGGCGAGCTCCACGACGTTCCGGTACGCGGTCGTCTTGGGAATGACCAGGGCGTGCAGCTCCGCCTGGGGCTGGATGTCGCGGATCGCGATCAGGTCGTCGGTCTCGGCGAGCACCTCGCTGGGCAGCTCGCGGTCGATGATCCTCGTGAAGACGTTCGGGGTGTCAGCGCTCATGCGTACAACTCTACTCGGCCCGCCCGCCGCGCCCCGCCGCGTCCCGGCGCGTCCACCGGCCCAGCCTGGCGCTCAGCACCGCGATCGCCGCGAGGCCGGCGCTCGAGGTGCGCAGGACGGTGGGGCCCAGACGGACGCCCCGTGCTCCGGCCGCGCGCAGGCGGGCGAGCTCGTCCGGGGCGATGCCGCCCTCGGGCCCGACGATGACGGCGATCTCGTCGACGTCCGCGGGCAGCGGCAGCTCGGCCAGGGAGGCCTGGGCCTCCGGGTCGAGCACGAGGGCGAGGGCGAGGCGGCCACGGCCGGTCACCGCGTCGACGAGCCCCACGGTGGTGTGCAGGGGGCACACCGCCGGCACCCGGGGGCGCAGGGACTGCTTGCTCGCCTCCCGGGCGATGCTCGCCCAGCGCTGCCGGCCGGTCTCGCGTTTGTGGTCGCGCCACACGGACACGCAGCGGGAGGCCTGCCACGGCACGATCGCGTCCACGCCGGCCTCGGTGCAGGACTGCACGGCCAGCTCGTCGCGACCGCCCTTGCCGAGCGCCTGGACGAGCACGAGCCCGGGGCGGGGCGCCCGCGCCCGGCGTCGCCCGGTGACCCGCACCGTGACCCGGTCGCGGTCAGCGGTGACGATCTCGCCGTCCAGCGCGAGCCCGGCGCCGTCGGCGAGGGTGATCGCCTCGCCGGGGCCGAGCCGACGGACGATCGCCGCGTGGCGGGCCTCCGTACCGCTGAACGCGACCGTGTCGCCGATGGACGCCTGCCAGGCGGCCGCCGTCAGCTCGGGCAGATACAGCGGCATCAGCCGCGGCCCATGAACCGGTCGCGGAATCGCTGGAAGCCGGTTCGGCCGGCGTTGGCGAGCCGGGGGGCCTCATCGCCCCGGGAGTCGGCGAGCCTCTTGACGAGGCGGCGCTGCTCGGCGGTGAGCCTCGTGGGCGTCTGGACGCGCACGGTGACCCGCAGGTCGCCGCGGGCGTCACGGTGCAGCCGGGTGACGCCGTGGCCTCGCAGCGTGATCACGTCACCGCTCTGCGTGCCCGGGCGCACCTCGATGGGCAGCGGGCCGTCGAAGGTCTCGATCTCGGTCTCGACGCCGAGGATCGCGTCGGTCATGGACACGTCCAGAGTCGCCAGCAGCGCGTCGCCGTCGCGGGTGAACGTCTCGTCGGACTGGACGTTGACCTCCAGGTACAGGTCGCCGCGCGGTCCACCGCCCGGCCCGACCTCGCCGCGGCCGGCGAGGTGCAGCCGCACGCCGTTGTCGATGCCGGCGGGCACAGGCACGTCGAGGGACTCACGCGTGCGCACCCGGCCCTGACCGGCGCAGTCTGGGCACGGCTGCGGGATGGTCGTGCCGTACCCCTTGCAGATCGGGCAGGCCGTCTCGGTGAGCACGTTGCCGAGCAGCGAGCGAACGGTCTGCTGCACGTAGCCCTGGCCGTGGCAGTACTCGCAGGTCTCCGGATGCGACCCCGGCGCCGCGCCGGAGCCGTCACAGGTCTCGCAGCGCTTGGCGGTGTCGAGCTCGACCGTCTTGGTCGCGCCGAAGACGACATCGCGGAGGGTCACCTGCAGGCGCACCAGGGCGTCGTCGCCGCGTTGGGCGCGCGGCTTGGGCTCGCGGCGGGAGCGACCCTGGCCGCCGCCGAAGAAGGCGTCGAAGATGTCACCGAACCCGAAGGCGCCGTCGCCGGTGTCGCCGCGGTCGTACTGGGCCCGCTTCGTCTCGTCCGAGAGCACCTCGTAGGCCAGGGTGACCTGCTTGAACTGCTCGGCCGCGGCGGGGTCGGGGTTCACGTCCGGGTGAAGCCGCCGGGCGAGGCGACGGTACGCCTTCTTGATCTCATCCTGGCTCGCGTCGTGCGAGACCCCCAGGGTCTCATAGTGGTCGGTCATTCCGCTCCATCTCCCGTCCGGTCCATGTTCAGCGCAGCACCTTCGACAGGTAGCCCGCCACCGCGTGCACGGCGGCGATGTTCGCCCGGTAGTCCATCCGGGTGGGGCCGAGCACGCCGAGTCGGCCCACCTCGCGGTCGCCGGGGCCGTATCCCCCGGAGACCACCGCGGTCTCCTCGAGCACCCGGTCGTCGTTCTCGCGGCCGATGCGCACCGAGACGGCGCTGCCGTCATGGCTCATCTCGCCGAGCAGCCGGATGAGGGTCACCTGCTCCTCGATCGCCTCGAGCACGGGCACGAGCGTGTGGTCGAAGTCGGCCTCGGTGCGCAGCAGGTTGCCGGTGCCCGCGATGAGCAGCCGCTCGCTGCGCGAGCCCTGCACGCACAGACGCACACCGGCGAGCAGCCGCTCGGCGAGATCGCGGTCGCCGGGGGCGACGTGCGCGAGGACGGCGTCCGCATGGCCCTCGAACCCCTCCAGCTCGGTGCCGACGAGCTCGTCGCCGAGCCCCCGGCGCACGCGGATGATCGCCTCCCGCGCGGTGCTGAGGGTCTGCCCCGCGGGAAGGGCGACCGGGTGCTGCGCGATCATCCCCCGGCTCGTGATGAGCACGACGAGCAGGCGCTCGTCCTCGAGGTCGACGATGTCGACCCGCCGGATGCGGGAGTGCGAGAAGGTCGGGTAGCGCACGAGGGCAAGCTGGTTCGTCAGCTGCGCGAGCAGGCGGACGGTCTTCTCGATCAGCTGGTCGAGGTCGTCCTCGCCCGGGCGCAGGAAGCGCTCGATCGCGCGGCGCTGCGGGGCGGAGATGCCCCGCAGCCGGGTGAGGTTGTCGACGAACACCCGGTAGCCCTTCTCGGTCGGCACACGGCCGGCCGATGGGTGCGGCGCGGCGATGAGCTGCTCCTCCTCGAGCGCCGCCATGTCGTTGCGGATCGTCGCCGCCGACACGGAGAAGTCGTGCCGGGCGACGATGCCCGCGGAGCCCACCGGCTCACGGGTGGCGACATAGTCGTTGACGATGGCCTGGAGCACCGCGAGGCCTCGTGCCGTGGCCATGGTCACCTCCTGGGTCGCGGCGTCGTCGCGCCGCCTCGTCTCGAGTCGTCTGGCACTCGTCGGTGCCGAGTGCTAATCATATCGCGTCCCGGCCGTCCCGTCAGGCGAGCAGCTCGCCCACCACGCGATCGGCGAGCAGCCGCCCGTGCAGGGTGAGCACGGCCCGGCCGCCCGCGAGTCGAACGGGGTCGAGCAGGCCGTCGCCGACGAGCAGCGGGAGGCGATCGCGGCGCTCCGGGGCGATGTCGGCCACGGCGATCCCCTCGCGCAGACGGGAGCGCAGCATCACGAGCTCTTCGTAGCGGGCCTTGGCGTCGAGCGTCTCCCGGCCCGCCGCGGGGACCTCCCCCGCCCGCACCCGGGCGGCCCAGGCCGCCGGATGCCGCGCGTTCCACCAGCGCTCGTCGCCGACATGGCTGTGCGCGCCGGGGCCCACGCCCCACCAGTCGTCGTCGAGCCAGTAGTGCAGGTTGTGCCGGCAGCGCTGCGCGGGCGTGCGCGCCCAGTTGCTCAGCTCGTACCACCGCATCCCCGCCCGGTCCAGCCGGGCGTCGAGCCACTCGTACTTGTCGGCGGTGAGATCATCGTCGGGCTCAGCGATCTCGCCGTGGCGGATGCGCCGGGCGAGCGCGGTGCCCGGCTCGACGATGAGCGCGTACGCGGAGAGATGGTCCGGCTGCAGCGCGAGCGCGGCCTCGACCGAGGTGCGCCAGTCTGCCATCGACTCGCCGGGAGTGCCGTAGATCAGGTCGAGCGAGACGGCGAGGCCGGCCTGCCTGGCCCAGGCGACGACCTGCGGGATGCGCTCGGGGCGGTGCCGGCGATCGAGCGTCGCGAGGACGTGCGGCACCGCCGACTGCATGCCGAAGGACACGCGGGTCACCCCGGCGGCGGCGAGGCCCGCGAGCGCCGCGGCGTCCACGGTCTCAGGGTTCGCCTCGACGGTGATCTCGCAGCCCGGCACGAGCCCCCACACGGAGCGGACGTGCTCGATCACCCGGGCGAGGTCGGCGACGGGCAGCATCGTGGGAGTGCCCCCGCCGAAGAACACGGTATCGACCGCGTCCGGGGCGCGTCCGCGTCCGGCCAGGTCGCGGGCGGCCAGGTCGATCTCGGCGCACGCGACGCCCGCCCACTCGGCGCGGCCGAACCCGCGCAGCTGCTCGCCCGTGTAGGTGTTGAAGTCGCAGTACCCGCAGCGCGCCCGGCAGAAGGGCACGTGGACATAGACGCTGAAGGTCACCGCCGGCGGTCCGACTTCCCGCCCTGGTCGCCGCTGTCGCTGGTGATCGCGGCGATGAAGGCGTCCTGTGGCACCTCGACGCGGCCGATGGACTTCATCCGCTTCTTGCCCTCCTTCTGCTTCTCGAGCAGCTTGCGCTTGCGGCTGATGTCACCGCCGTAGCACTTGGCGAGCACGTCCTTGCGCAGTGCCCGGATCGTCTCGCGGGAGATGATGCGCGCGCCGATCGCGGCCTGGACGGGCACCTCGAACTGCTGGCGCGGGATGAGCTCCTTGAGCCGCTTCGTCATCCGGGTGCCGTACGCGTAGGCGGCGTCGCGGTGCACGATCGCGCTGAACGCGTCCACCCGCTCGCCCTGCAGCAGGATGTCGACGCGGACGAGATCGGCGCTCTGGGTGCCCGCGGCCTCGTAGTCGAGGGAGGCGTACCCCTGGGTGCGGCTCTTCAGCTGGTCGAAGAAGTCGAAGACGATCTCGCCCAGCGGCATGACGTAGTGCAGCTCGACGCGCTCCTCGCTGAGGTACTCCATCCCCTCCATGCGGCCGCGGCGGCTCTGGCACAGCTCCATGATCGCCCCGACGTACGTCTTGGGCGCGAGGATGGTCGCCCGCACGATCGGCTCCTGCACGTCGACGACCTTGCCGTCAGGGAACTCGCTCGGGTTCGTCACCCGCACGGTGCGGCCATCCTCGCCGGTGACGTCGTAGATCACACTCGGGGCGGTGGCGATGAGGTCGAGGCCGAACTCGCGGCGCAGCCGCTCGGTGATGATCTCCAGGTGCAGCAGGCCGAGGAACCCGCAGCGGAAGCCGAAGCCGAGCGCCACCGAGGTCTCGGGCTCGTAGACGAGCGCGGCATCCTCGAGCTTAAGCCGGTCGAGAGCCTCGCGCAGCTCCGGGTAGTCACTCGCGTCGAGCGGGTACAAGCCTGAGAAGACCATGGGCTTCGCCTCGTCGTAGCCGGGCAGCGGCTCGGCGGCGGGGGTCGCGTGGTCGGTGACGGTGTCGCCGACCTTGGACTGGCGGACGTCCTTGACCCCGGTGATGAGGTAGCCGACCTCGCCGACGCCGAGGCCCGCGGTAGGCTGCGGCTCGGGCGAGCTCACGCCGATCTCGAGCACCTCGTGGGAGGCCCGGGTGCTCATCATCTGCACCCGCTCGCGCGGGGCGAGCCGGCCGTCGACCATGCGCACGTAGGTGACGACGCCGCGGTAGGCGTCGTAGACGGAGTCGAAGATGAGCGCGCGGGGCGGGGCATCGGGATCGCCCCGCGGGGCGGGCACCCGCTCGACGATCGCGTCGAGCAGCTCGGCGACGCCCTCGCCGGTCTTGCCGGAGACACGCAGCACGTCGTCGGGGCTGCCGCCGATCAGGTCGGCGAGCTCGCGGGCGAAGCGGTCGGGGTCGGCGCTCGGCAGGTCGATCTTGTTGAGCACCGGGATGATGACCAGGTCGTGCTCGAGGGCGAGGTACAGGTTTGCCAGCGTCTGCGCCTCGATGCCCTGGGCGGCATCGACGAGCAGCACGGCGCCCTCGCAGGCGGCGAGGGAGCGGGAGACCTCGTAGGTGAAGTCGACGTGGCCGGGGGTGTCGATCATGTCGAGCGCGTACGGCTCGCCGCCGCTCGCCCAGGCCATCCGCACCGCCTGGCTCTTGATCGTGATGCCGCGTTCGCGCTCGATGTCCATGCGATCGAGGTACTGGGCGCGCATGTCGCGCTCGGCGACGCTGCCGGTGAGCTGCAGCATTCGATCGGCGAGCGTCGACTTGCCGTGATCGATGTGGGCAATGATGCAGAAGTTGCGGATGCGGGCGGGATCGGTCGCGGCGGGCGTGATCAGCTGCGCCTGCTCCTCGGTCACTCTCGGCACGCGTTCCTCCCTGCGGGTCTGGCTCGATGGACGCTCGATATGCAGAAGGCCCGCACGAGGGCGGGCCTTCGACGGTGGACGGGCCGACTCAGAGCGAGTTGACCTGCTTGGCGAGCTTCGACTTGCGGTTGGCGGCCGTGTTCTTGTGGAGCACGCCCTTCGTCACCGCCTTGTCGAGCTTCTTCGAGACGAGCAGGAGCGCGGCCTGGGCCTTCTCGCGGTCACCGGCGACGACGGCCTCGCGGGTGCGACGGGCGAGCGTGCGCAGCTCGCTCTTCACGGCGCGGTTGCGCTCGGTGCGCCTGGCGTTGGTGAGGATGCGCTTCTTCTGGGACTTGATGTTCGCCACTGTCGTCTTTCTGTCAGTCTTCGATGCGCCCGGCCGGATGGTCTCGGGCGGATCACACCTCGCGGTGTGCAGGCCAAGAGCCGATGCTAGCAGCTGGGTGCGGTCGCCTCAAGCCGAGCCACCCGTGTCGCGACTTCCCAGACCGAGCCTCCCCGGCCGTGTCGCGACACCCCGCGCCGGACTTCCCCGACGGTGGGCCTCCCCGAGGAGTAGGTCATCCGCCGCGCCGGGCGCCCCGGTGCCCGCCGGTCAGGGGCGGCGGGCGGCGAGGACGCGGACGAGCCGCTCCAGCGCGTAGCCGGCGTCGGCGGCGCCTCCCTTGACCGCGGCGTCCGTGGCGGCGACGGCGCGCACCGCCCGGGCGAGCGCGTCAGGACGCCACCGGGCGGCGTCCTGCTGGGCGCGACGGACCTGCCAGGGGGCGGCGCCGACGCGCGGGGCCAGCCGCTGCGGGGCCTCGTGCACCTCGCACACCGCGGCCATGAGGCGCACCTTCATCGCAATGGCCGCGACGACGGGCACCGCGTTCATCCCCTGCTGGCGGGCGTGCCGCAGCAGCACGAGCGCCTGGGCGCCGCGACCGGCGAGCGCCGCGTCCGCGATGGCGAACCCGGTGGTCTCCACGCGGCCGCCGAAGTACCGGTCGATGTCGGCGCGCGTGATCGTCCCGCCCACGTCGTCGGCGAGCTGACGGCAGGCCGCGGCGAGTTCGGTCGTGTCTGCGCTGAACGCGTCGACCAGGGAGCGCGCGGCGTCCGCCTCGATGCGCACGCCACGGGAACCGAGCGCGTGCAGGACGAAGTCGCGCTTCTGGTCGTCGCGCTTGAGCTCGTCGCAGGACACCTCGACGGCCTGGTCGAGGGCGCGCACCGCGGTGAGCAGGCGCCGGCCTCGATTGCCGCGCCGGTGTCGCAGCACGAGGGTCACGTCTGGGTCCAGCGCCTCGAGGTAGGCCAGCGCGTCGGCGAGGAACGCGTCGCTCATCTGCTCGAGTCGGTCGACGAGGATGAGCCGGGGCTGGGCGAACAGCGAGGGGGAGGCGACCGACAGGAGACTGCCCGGGGCGTAGTCGTGGGCGTCGAGCTCGCTCGTCTCCGTCTCGCCGCGCGCGAGGACGGTCTCGCGCACACGGTCCCGCGCCCGGTCGGCGATGAGGTCCTCCGGACCGGAGAGCAGGACGACGGGCGCGGGCTGCACCTCGTGCCAGGCGGCGGTGCTGATGCGTGCGCGGGCTGCCCTCGTGGCGGTCACGGTGCCCCTCTCGACAGGTCGATGACGGCTGCCCGGGGCGCGGGGCGGCCGAGGGCCGCTCCGACGGTCGCCGGGCAGGACTGCTCACACCATACCGCGACCCGCTGACCTCCCTCGGCGCCGTCTCCGGCGCCCGGCAGGAGCGCCACGACGCCGTGCCGGTCGGTGCGCAGCACCCGCGTGCCCGCGGCCGTGGCGCTGGCCAGCAGATCGGGGTGCGGGTGCCCGTACCGGTTGTCGCGGCCGACGGAGACGAGCGCGACCGCGGCGGCCGCCGTTCGGTACAGCCCCGGGTCGTGGTCGCGCGACCCGTGGTGGGCGACCTTGACCACGTCGACCGGGGCCAGCCCCGCGGCGAGCCGGCCGGCGACCAGACGCTGCTCGTCCCGGCCGAGGTCGCCCAGAGCCAGCACTGCGAGGCCGCGCACCTCGAGGCGCAGGACGAGGCTGGCCGCGTTGCGGTCGGCATCCGCGGCGGATTCGTCGGACCCGGACCGGCCCGGTGCCGGGGCGGACCGGGCTGCGGTCGCCTCGGGATGCAGCACCCGCCAGATGATGTCCCCGACGGCCCCGCGCTGATCCCGGCCGAGTCGGAGCACCCGATCCGCCGACAGCGCGTCGGCAGCCCGGTCGAGTGCCGGATCGTCGACGGCGGGCACGAGCACCGCGCCGACCTCGGCCGCCTGTGCGACCGCGTGCGCCGAGCCCACGTGGTCACGGTCCGAGTGGGTGAGTACCACCGCGTCCAGCCGATCGACCCCCGCGTCGACGAGGCAGCGTCGGATCGCTGCGTCGTCCTCCCCCGTGTCGATGAGCATGGTGCCGCGTGACCCGCGCAGCAGCAGCGCGTCGCCCTGCCCGACGTCGCACTGCACGATCGCCGCGTCCGCGGGCAGTCGTGCCGCGCGCAGCACGTCACCGGTCGCCGTGACCAGGGCGACCCCGGCGGTGATGCCCACGGCGAGCCCGAGCAGCAGCCGCGGCCGACGCGTCCAGCGACCGGGGAGGTGCCGGCCGCCCCGCACCGTGGCGAGGGCGAGCAGCACCACGGCGACCGTCCAGGCCCCCGCCCCGACCGGTCCCTCCGGCCACGGCAGCCGCCCCAGCGGCCGGGCCGCGGCGGTCTGCGCCACGACGGCGACCCACCCCGCGGGCCAGGCGGCCAGCCAGATGACGAGCGCGGCGACCGGCGGCGCCCAGCCGGCCAGCAGCGTCGCGAGCACCCCGGCCGCGGTGATGGCCGGCACCGCGGGCAGGGCGAGGAGGTTGGCGAGCACCTGATGGAGGCCGGCGCCGTCCGCGTCCATGAGGATCAGCAGCGGCTGCACGCTGGCGGTCGCCGCCAGCGTCGGGGCGAGGACGTCGGTGACCGGGCCCGGGAGCACCCGGCCCAGCCCGCCGCGCAGCGGTGCGGTGAACACGACGAGCCCGGCCGTGGCGGCCACGGACATTGCGAAGCCCGCGTCGCGGGCCAGCGCGGGCTGCCAGGCGAGCGCGAGCAGCACGGCGGCGAGCAGACCTGGCAGCCCTCCGCCCCCGCCCCGGGGTCGCAGCAGGATGACGAGGGTGAGCATGAGCGCCGCGCGGATCACGGTCACCTCGCCGCCGACGAGCAGCGTGAACCCCCACACCGCCGCGAGCTCCACGGGCGGACGCAGCCGCCAGTCGACGCCGCCGGCGCCGAGCAGGCCGCGGACCATCGCGAGCACCACCGCGACGTTGCCGCCGGACACGGCGGTCACGTGGGCGAGACCGGCGACCCGCATCCGGGCCACGTCCTCGTCGGCGAGGGTCTCGGTCACCCCGACGGCGATGCCGCCGACGAGCCCGGTGGCGAAGCGGCGGGAGCCGGCGGTCTCGTCGAGGAGCTCGCGCAGGGCCTCGCGGAGCCCGTGCGCCCAGGCCGGATCAGGGCGCACGACCGACTCGTCCGGGGTGGTGAGGGCGACGGCGACGCCCCAGGCGGCCAGCACCGGCAGCAGGAGCAACAGGTCGCGGGGGCGGGTGCCGGCGGCCTCCGGCGCGCCGAGCGCCTGCGCCTCGATCGACTCCGGGGTCGCCAGCAGCACGTGCCCGCGACTCACACGGTCACCTGGTCGCGCAGGCGTTCCAGGGTCTTGGCGCCGATGCCGTCGACCCGGGTGAGGTCGTCGACCTGCCGGAACGGACCCTCCGCCTGACGGGAGTCGATGATGCGCTGGGCGATGGCGGGGCCGACGCCGGGCAGGGCGTCGAGCTGCTCGAGCGTCGCGGTGTTGAGATTGACGCGTGCCATGCCCGACTGGTCGGGGTCGGCCCCGGCTGACCCGGCCTGTGCGGCGCCCGCCTGCTCCCCCTGCCGGGGCACGAGGATCTGCTCGCCGTCGACGAGCACCCGGGCGAGGTTCACGCCCTCGACCGCGGCGTCCGGTGCCGTGCCGCCCGCCTGCTCGATCGCGTCCGCGACGCGGGAGCCCGCGGGCAGCTCGGCGAGCCCCGGGGCCTGGACCGCCCCGGCGACATGGACGTGCACGGTGCCGCCCGCACTCTCGGAGACGACGATCTCGGCGTGGGGCTCGGCCGTGACGCCGGCGGCCGTGCAGCCGGCGGCGAGCGGTGCCGTGAGCACGAGCAGCACGCCCGCGAGCAGCAGGAGCAGTGCCCAGTGGGCACGTCCGATGGGGTTCTGCGGAGTGGTCATGCCCCCAGCGTGCGGGAAGCGACGATGAGTCCGCCCGGCCGCGGCAGGCGCTGGGGACGGCGGCACTCCGCCCGTGTGGGTGTGGAGCGCCGCCGTCGGCGCGGACTCAGCCGATGACCACGTTCACGAGCCGGGGCTCGCGCACGATCACGCGACGGATCTCGGCGTCACCGATGCGGGCGCGCACATGCGGCTCGGCCAGCGCGGTCTCGCGCAGCGCCTCGGCGGAGATGTCCGGGGAGACCTGCAGGCGGGCGCGCACCTTCCCGTTGACCTGCACGACGGCGGTGACTGACTCCTCCACGAGCAGCGCCGGGTCGGCCGCGGGCCAGACGGTCAGGGCGATCGGGTCGTCGTGCCCGAGCATCTCCCACATCTCGGCGGCGGTGTACGGCGCCACCAGGTCGAGCATCATCGCGAGCGTCTCGGCCGCCTCGCGCACGGCCGGATCCTGCGCCCCGCGGCCGCCGGGGCGGTCGATCGTCTTGCGGGTGAGGTTGACCAGCTGCATGAGCCGGGCCACGAGCACGTTGAACTTCGTCGCCTCGACGAGCCCCGGGGCGTCGGCGAGCAGGTGGTGGGTCTCGTGGCGCAGCGCCTGGTCGCTCTCGGCGAGGGAACCCGCGGTGCCGGCGTCACGCACCTCCCCGGCGATGCGCCAGGCGCGGGCGAGGAACTTCGCCGACCCCTGCACGGACACGTCGGCCCAGTCGATGTCGTCCTCGACGGGCCCGGCGAACGCGAGCGTGACGCGCAGCGCGTCGGCGCCGTGATCGCGCAGCTCCGCGGCGAACTCGACCAGGTTGCCCTTCGACTTCGACATCTTCGAGCCGTCCAGGAGCACCATGCCCTGGTTGATCAGGTCGGTGAACGGCTCGTCGAAGTCGACCCACCCGAGGTCGTGGAGCACCTTCGTGATGAACCGCGAGTACAGCAGGTGCAGGATCGCATGCTCCACGCCGCCGACGTACACGTCGATCGGGGCCCACTCGCGGGCCCGCGCCGGGTCGAAGGGCATGCGGTCGTCATGCGGGTCCAGGTAGCGCAGGTAGTACCAGGAGCTGTCGACGAACGTGTCCATCGTGTCCGGGTCGCGCAGCGCGGGCTCGCCGGTGCCGGGGATGGTGGTGTGCACCCAGTCCTCCGCGGCACCGAGCGGCGAGGTGCCGCGCGGCTTCAGGTCGAGCCCCTCGGTCGGGGGCAGCTCGACGGGCAGCTGGTCCTCCGGCACGGGCACGAGCGAGCCGTCCTCCGCGTGGAGGATCGGGATCGGGGTGCCCCAGTACCGCTGGCGCGAGATGAGCCAGTCGCGCAGGCGGTAGGTCTTGGTGCCGTGCCCGGTGCCGTCGGCCTCGAGCTTGCGGATGACGGCCTGGATCGCCTCGTCCTTGTGCAGCCCGGTGAGCGGCCCGGAGTCGACGAGCACGCCGTCCCCGGTGACGGCGACGCCGCTCGTCGCCGGGTCCTCCTCGTCGGAGGAGACCACGACGCGCACGGGCAGGTCGTGTCCCAGGGCGAAGTCGAGGTCGCGCTGGTCATGGGCGGGCACGGCCATCACCGCACCGTGGCCATAGTCGGCCAGCACGTAGTCGGCGGCCCAGATCGGCAGGCGGTCGCCGTTGACGGGGTTGATCGCGTACCGCTCGAGGAACACGCCGGTCTTCGGCCGGTCGGCCGCCTGACGCTCGATCTCGGTGGCGTGCTGGGTGCGCTCGAGGTAGTCCTGGAACCGCATCCGGGCCTCGGGGCTCGCCTCGGAGACGAGCTCGGCGGCCAGGTCGCTCTCGGGGGCGACGACCATGAACGTCGCGCCGTACAGCGTGTCGGGACGGGTGCTGAACACGGTGATCGGCTCGTCGCGGCCCTCGACCCGGAAGTCGATGTCGGCACCGTACGAGCGGCCGATCCAGTTGCGCTGCATCTGCAGCACCTTGCTCGGCCAGTGCCCCTCGAGCCGGTCGAGGTCGTCGAGCAGCCGGTCGGCGTAGTCGGTGATCTTCAGATACCACTGGGTGAGCTTCTTCTTCTCGACGACGGCGCCGGTGCGCTCGGAGGTGCCGTCGGAGAGGACCTGCTCGTTGGCGAGCACGGTCTGGTCGACCGGGTCCCAGTTGACCCAGGAGTCCTTGCGGTACGCCAGCCCCTTCTCGTACATCTGCAGGAACAGCCACTGGTTCCAGCGGTAGTACTCGGGGTCGGAGGTGTGCAGCTCACGCGACCAGTCGAAGCTCGGCGCGTAGATCTCGAAGCTGCGCTTCTGCTGGGCGATGTTGTCGTACGTCCACGTGCGCGGGTCGATGCCGCGCTTGATCGCCGCGTCCTCGGCGGGCAGACCGAAGGCGTCCCAGCCGATCGGGTGCAGCACGGTGCACCCGCGGTGACGCCAGTAGCGGGCGACGATGTCGCCGTAGCAGAACGCCTCCGCGTGCCCCATGTGCAGGTCGCCGGATGGGTAGGGGAACATGTCGAGGATGTACTTACGCGGCCGCTCGGGATGCTCGGCCACCGCCCGGTCGACGTCGAACAGCCGCTGCTCGGCCCAGATCGGTCGCCACTTCTCCTGCAGCGCGCGGAAGTCGTACTCGGAATGCTGCTCCGTCTCGTCGCTCAACTCGTCTTCACCTGTCTCGTCCGCGCGGGGACGTCCCGTGCTCTCCTGACTGATCGGCCGCCGATGGGCATGCCACCCCAAGCCTAGTCGATGGCGGGCGCGGCGCCGGCGACCTCGTGCAGCGCGCCACCGGCCAGGTGCAGGTGCCGGTCGACGAGGCGGGCCGGCACCCGGTCGTGACTCATCAGGATGACGGCCGGCGCGCGTCCGGAGGCGTCGGGCTGCCGGGCGGTGGAGAGCAGATCGACGAGCAGGGCGTCGGCGAGCTCCGGGTCGACGTTCGCGGTCGGCTCGTCGAACACGATCGCGGGGAACCCGGCGAGCAGCGCACGGGCGAGCGCGAGCCGCTGCACCTGGCCGCCGCTGAGCAGCTCCCCCTGCTCCCCCACCTCGGTGTCGAGGCCGTCGCGGGTGTCGACGAGCTCGTCAAGGCCGACCCGGCGCAGCATCCGCTCGAGGTCGGCGTCCTCGGTCGCGGGCCGGGCGAGCAGCAGGTTCGCGCGCACGGTCGACGCGAACAGGTGCGGCCGCTGCTCGCACAGGCCGATGGTGCGGCGGACGCGGTCGCCGCCCAGCGCGCGCACGTCGCGCCCGTCGAGCT
Source organism: Pseudoclavibacter caeni (assembly GCF_008831125.1). GTDB lineage: Bacteria > Actinomycetota > Actinomycetes > Actinomycetales > Microbacteriaceae > Pseudoclavibacter_A > Pseudoclavibacter_A caeni. The sequence goes on from NZ_WBKA01000005.1 coordinate 42,756, forward strand.
GGATGTCACCCGCGCGGTGATCGAGGAAGCGCACGAGGGTCGCGGCGAGCGTGCTCTTGCCGGCGCCGCTCTCACCGGTGACGAGGATCGTCTCCCCGGGATGCAGATCGAGGTCGATGCGGCTGGCGACGGCGGGTCCGTCCGGCCAGCCGATCGTCACGTCACGCAGCTCGAGGGCGTGGAAGCCGGGGTGATCGGGGATGTCCGGATGCTCCCCCGTGGCGGCGGCCGGGTCGTCCGCCGCGCCGTGCGCGTCGATCACCTCGGCGATGCGGCTCGCAGCGGAGCGCACCCGGTCGATGGCCACCACGGCGGTGGGCACCTGCTCGAAGACGTCGAAGACGCTCAGCGGCACGAGGACGAGCACGGCCAGCCAGGCGCCGGGGAACGCCCCGGCCTGCAGGTCCGTGCCACCCGCCCAGATCGCGCCGATCACGGCGACGCCGGCGAACGCGGTGAGGGCCAGGTCGGTGAGCCCCTGGACGGTCGCGCTGCTGCGGTCGAGCCGCGACTGCCGGGCGGCCAGGCGCCCGGCCTCCGCCTCGGCGTCCTCGGCGGCGTCGTAGGCGACGAGGACGTCCATGTGGTCGAGCATGCCGAGCAGCTGCTCGCTCTGCTCGGCACGGGCGGGGGCGATCCGCTCCGTGGCCTCCCGGTGCGCGCGCTCGGGGACGAGCCCGCCGAGCACCCCGGCGCCGAGCAGCGCGAGCGCGAGCGCGAGCGCCGAGCGCGGTGAGATGCAGGCGAGCAGCACGGTGGTCCCGGCCGCGGTGACCAGCGAGGTCAGCAGCGGCTGCCACACGCGCAGCGGCAGATCCTGCAGATCGTCGACATCGGAGACGAACCGGCTCATCAGATCGCCGCGCCCGACCCGCGAGAGGCTCGCCGGGGCGCCCGGGATGAGGCGCTCGAACACGCCGACGCGCAGTCGCGCGAGCATCCGGAACGCCGCGTCGTGGCTGACCATCCGCTCGCCGTAGCGCAGCGCGGCTCGCCCGAGGGCGAAGGCGCGCACCGTGACGATGACCGCCATGAGAGTGAGGATCGGCGGGCGCAGCGCCGAGGCCGAGATGAGATAGCCGCTCGCCCAGGTCAGGCCGATCGCGCAGGCCGCGCTAGCCACGCCGAAGAGCACGCCGGCCCAGAAACGGGGCGCGTCCGGGGTGGCGAGTCGGGCCAGCCGGGGATCGACGCCCGGGGCGGTGCGGCGGGGATCGAGACTCATGCGGGCACCTCCGCGGGCTCGAGGGTGACGACGTGGTCGGCGGCGGCGAAGAGGGCGGGCCGGTGGCTCACGACGAGCACGGCTCGGCCGGTGCTGGCCAGCTCGCGCAGGCCGACGAGCATCGCCTGCTCGGTCTGCTCGTCGACGGCGCTCGTGGGCTCGTCGAGCAGGACGATCGGGCGGTCCTGGGCGAGCGCGCGGTGGACGGCCCGGGCCACACCCACGCGCTGGGCCTGCCCGCCGGAGAGCCCGCCGCCGGAGCGGTCGACGACCAGACCGGGGTCGAGGTCGCCCGCGCCCGCCGTGGCGAGGGCCCGGGCGACGAGGGCGGGGTCGCGCAGGGCGTCAGGGCAGCCGAGGGCGACGTTGTCGGCGACGGTGCCGGGGAACAGCGCGGCGCGCTGCCCCGACCAGGCGATCCGGTCGCGCAGGTCGCCGCGGGCGAGGTCGACCCGCTCCCCCGACCAGCGCGCGTGTCCACGGGCCTCGGCGAAGCCCAGCAGAGCGGCCACGAGGCTGCTCTTGCCGGCACCGGAGGGCCCGCGCAGCACGGTGATTGCGCCGGCGGCCGCGGAGAACGACACCGGGGGCAGCCAGCGGTCGCCGCGGCGGACGGCGACCTCCTCGAGCGCGAGCAGGTCATCTGCCTCGCGCGCCGAGGCCGTGACCGCGACGGCCGGGGCGAGGGCAGCCGTGGCGGGCCCGGTCGACGTCATGGCGGCGCGGTCGGCTCCCGAGCGCGGCTCGGCCGGGACGTCCCGCCCGGCCGTCGCTGCTCGCTCGGCCTCGCCGCGCGGCAGGGGCTCGTCGAGCACGGCGAGGGCGTCGGCGGCCGCGGCGATCCCCTCGGTGGCCGCATGGTAGTGGGCGCCGACGAGCCGCAGCGGCGCGAAGGCCTCCGGCGCGATGAGCAGCACGAACAGGCCGGTGTACAGGTCGGTCTGCCCGGAGATCAGCCGGGTGCCGATCGACACGGCGACCAGGGCGACCGCGAGGGTCGCGGCGAGCTCGAGCACGAACCCGGACATGAACGACACGGCGAGCACGCGCATCGTGCGCACCCGGTACGCGTCGGTGACCCCGGTGATGACGTCGCGCTGATGCCACTGCCGGCCGAAGACCTTGAGCGTGCCGAGGCCGCGCACGACGTCCACGAAGTGACCGGCCAGCGCGCGGGAGACGTCCCACTCCGCCTGCTGAACGCGCTGCGTGTACCAGCCGATGAGGATCATGAAGACGGGGATGAGCGGGAGGGTGACCGCGACGATGATGCCGGAGGCGCGGTCCTCGCACCACAGCACGACGAGGTACACGGGCACGGCGATCGCGGTGAGCACGAGCTGCGGCAGGAACCGGGAGAAGTAGCCGTCCAGGGCGTCGAGACCCCGCCCATACACGGTCGCGAGCTGGGCGCTCGAGCGGCCGGCGAGCCAGCCCGGGCCGAGTCGGCGCAGATGCCGGGCCAGCCGCTCGCGCAGCTCGCGCTTCACCCGTGCGGCGGCGACGGCGGAGCTGGTGTTCCAGCCGTGGGCGAGCAGCGCGCGCAGCCCCTGTGCCGCGGCGGCGAGGGTCACGAGGCCCAGGCTCTCCGACCAGGTCGCGTGGGCCATGAGCATCCCCGCGACCGCCTGTGCGACGGCCCAGGAGAAGACGAGCACGCAGCCGACCTGCAGCACGCCGATGAGCACGCTGAGCGCGAGGAACGCGCGGGCGGAGCGCGCCTGACGAAGCAGGCGGGGGTCGATGGGCTTGATCGTGCACCTCGTGGTCGAGACGTGACCGGGCATGCGCCCGGGTGGACGCGAGGAGCCGCTCCCCTGCGTCCGGTCACCTCAGTGTAATGCGACCGGACGCGGGAAGCGGCTCCTCGGGATGCGGCGTCGACGCCGGCGGTCAGGCCGCGACGGTCACCTGCTCGATGTCGCTGCGGCGCACCCGCTTGCGGAACACCCAGAACGTCCAGCCCTGGTAGAGCAGCACGATCGGCAGAGCGATCGCCCCGACCCAGGTCATGAACGACAGGGTGTTCGCGGAGCTCGACGCGTTGGTGAGCGTCAGGCTGTCGGCGACGCCGTACGTGCTCGGCAGCACCATGTGCGTCGGGTAGCTGGTGAACAGCACCATCCACAGGGTGAGCACCGCGAAGACGACGGTCAGCGCCGTGAACGTGAAGGCGAGGCCGTCACGCTGGACCCAGTTGGCCGCGACCCCGGCGATGAGCATCACCGCGGCGAGCAGCGAGAGCACCACCACCGTGACCGAGAAGTGGGCAATGATCGTCCACAGCAGGAACGACGCGGCCACGACGATCGTGATCAGGCCGAGCCGGCGGCCGAGCAGGTGAGCGCGATCGCGCACCGGGCCGTCGGTCTTCATGGCCACGAACTGGACGCCGTGGGTGAAGAACAGCAGCAGGGTGGTCAGGCCCCCGAGCAGCGCGTACGGGTTCAGCAGGGTCAGCAGCGAGCCCTCGAAGACGAACGCGCTGCCGATCACTCCCTGCTCCGCCCGGATGGGCAGGCCGTTGACGATGTTGGCGACCGCCACGCCCCACAGCAGGGCCGGCAGCGCCGAGCCGACCACGATGAACGTGTCAAACCAGGCCTTCCAGCGGGAGCTCTTGTTCTGGTGGCGGTACTCGAAGGAGACGCCGCGCAGGATCAAGGCCAGCAGGATGAGCACCAGGGCGAGGTACGCGCCTGAGAAGAGCGTCGAGTACCACTCCGGGAAGGCCGCGAACAGGCTCGCGCCGGCGACGATGACCCAGGTCTCGTTCATGTCCCACACGGGGCCGATGGTGTTGATGACCTGGCGGCGCTCGACGTCGTTCTTGGCGACGAACGGGAGCGACATGCCCACGCCGAAGTCGAACCCGTCGAGCACGAAGTACCCGACGAAGAGCACCCCGACGATGAAGAACCAGAGAATCTCGAGTGTCATTGTTCCGAATCCTCGTTCCTAGTAAGTGATCGCCAGTTTGCTGGGATCGATGTCGGCCTTCTCGTCGCCGGAGCCCTCGCCGAACTCGGGCGGGCCGGCCTGGGCGGCCTTCTTGATGAGCTTGAACTCGACGACCGCGAGGGCGCCGTACACGACGGTAAACAGCAGCAGCGACAGGGCCACGGACCAGGCGGGCACGTTCGGCGAGACCGCGCTCTCGGTGGTCATCAGGCCGAACACGATCCAAGGCTGGCGGCCCATCTCGGTGAAGACCCAGCCGACGAGGTTCGCCAGCAGCGGGACGGGGGCGGTCCAGATCATCACGCGCCAGAACCAGTCGGCCACGGTCGTCTTGCTGTTCCGGCGGGTGAGCCACAGGGCCACGATCGCGATGAGCGTGGACAGCGCGCCGAGGCCGATCATCCACCGGAAGCTCCAGTAGGTGATCCACAGGGTCGGCATGAAGCTTGCGGACTCGGGGCAGGTCAGCGTGGCATTGGTCGCATCCGTGCAGAAGCGGGCCGTGTAGTCGGCCTGCAGGTCGTTGAGCCCCTCGACGGTGCCGTTGAACGTGTGGGTCGACAGCAGCGACAGCAGATACGGGATGCGCACGCTGAACAGCTCGGTGTGCCCGTCGGGCGTGCCGAGGGTGAAGATCGAGAACGAGGCGTTGGCGCCGGAGTTCGTGTTGTACATCGCCTCGGCGGCGGCCATCTTCATCGGCTGGGTGCGCACCATGGCGAGGCCCAGCTGGTCACCGGTGAGGAACACCGCCGCGAAGCCGGCGATGATCGACCACGCGCCGATCTTGAGCCCGGTGGTCATCGACTCGACGTGCTGGTTGCGGCGCAGGTGGTAGGCGCTCACGGCGAGGATGACGGCGCCGGCGAACACGACGGCGCCGGTGATCGCGTGCGGGAACGCGGACAAGGCCACCGGGTTCGACAGCACCGCGCCGATGTCCGTCAGCTCCGCGCGACCGCGTTCAGCGCTCACCTCGTAGCCGACCGGGTTCTGCATGAACGAGTTGGCCGCGATGATGAAGTAGGCGGAGGCGATCGTGGCGATCGACGTCAGCCAGGCCGCCGCGAGGTGCACCCCCTTCGAGACCCGGTTCCACCCGAAGATCCACACGCCGATGAACGTGGCCTCGAGGAAGAAGGCGAACAGGCCCTCCATGGCGAGCGGGGCGCCGAAGATGTCGCCGACGAACCGGGAGTACTCCGACCAGTTCAGACCGAACTGGAACTCCTGGACGATGCCGGTGACGACACCCATGGCGAAGTTGATCATGAAGATCTTGCCAAACAGCTTCGTCAGCTGCAGGTACTTCACCTTGCCGGTCCTCACCCAGGCCGTCTGGATGATGGCGACGATGAGCATCAGCCCGATCGTCAACGGGACGAACAGGTAGTGGTACAGGGTGGTGAGACCGAACTGCCAGCGCGCGAGCGCCAGCGCGGTCGGATCAGCCTGCAGCACAGCCAGTGACTCGGTCATGTGCGATCCTCTTCCAGTGTGCGAACACCTCTCCAACACATGTTGGAGATTCTCAGATCGACACTAGTAGGGGTCTCGAGACGACGCAAAACAGGTGAGGCTGCCCTGTCCCGGCGGACCTGTCCGGACGGTCACGGCGGGTGCCACGGGCTCGCTGTCACCGGATGCGGGATCGGCTGGCTCCTGGTACGGCCGGTCGCCGACGGGTCGGGCGCGGGGCGGACCCGCACCGAGACGACTGCGGAGTCAGCGTCGGCCGCGCCGCATCCAGCCACGCACCGTCTTCAGCCGTTGCTCGAGCTGGTGCAGATCGGCCTGGGCGACGGCAGGGCCGCCGCTCACCCGGCGCAGCCGGGAGTGGACCGAGGCATGGGACTCCCCGCTCATCTGCGCCCACACCGAGACGGCGCGGTTGAGCTCGCCGCGCACGCGCTTCACGCGGCGGAACATGGCCTCCCCCTCCCCGTCCGACGCCGCGGCGGAGGACTCCGCCTGCCCGGCGCTGCGCTGCCGGCGCCGGGAGATCTCGTCCTGGTGCGAGCGCAGCAGCTGGCGCACCTGGTCCGGCTCGAGCAGGCCTGGGAAGCCGAGGAAGTCCTGCTCCTCGAGACTGTCGGCCTCGGGGCCGGAGCCGAACTCGTCGCCCTCGAAGAGCACGCGGTCGAAGGCGGCCTGCGCCTCCAGCGGCTCGAAGTCGGCGCCGTCGAGCAGGGCGTCGCTGGCGCGCTCCCGCTCGTTGGCCCGCTCGACGAGCTCGTCGTCGAGTCCGTCGTCATCGGCGTGCCGCGGGGCGCCGAGCACGTGGTCTCGCTCGACCTCGAGCTCGTGGGCCAGATGGACGAGCGTCGGCACGCTGGGCAGGAAGATCGTGGCCGTCTCGCCCCGACGGCGCGCCCGGACGAACCGGCCGATCACCTGCGCGAAGAACAACGGGGTGCTCGCGCTCGTCGCGTACACGCCGACCGACAGCCGGGGCACGTCGACACCCTCGGAGACCATGCGCACCGCGACCATCCACCGCTGGGTGCCGGCCGCGAAGCGCTCGATCCGCTCACTGGCGCCGTCCTCATCGCTCAGCACGATGGTCGCCGACTCCCCGGTGATCTCGCGGAGGATGCCGGCGTAGGCGCGGGCCTGGGTCTGGTCGGTGGCGATGACGAGCCCGCCCGCGTCGGGCACGCCCCGGCGCACCTGGGTGAGCCGGGCGTTCGCCGCGCGCAGCACCGAGGCGATCCAGTCGCCACGCGGGTCGAGGGCCGTCCGCCAGGCCTGGGCGATGATGTCCTTCGTCGCCGGGGCGGCGAGGTCGGCGCTCATCTCGTCGCCGCTGCGCGAGCGCCAGCGCATGTTGCCCGCGTAGGTGAGGAAGATCACGGGCCGCACCACGCCATCCGCGAGGGCCCGGGCGTAACCGTACGAGTAGTCGGCGCGGGAGATCTTCGTGCCGTCGGGCTGGGGCTCATAGGTGACGAAGGGGATCATCGCGTCGTCCGAGCGGAACGGGGTGCCGGTCAGGCACACGCGGCGGGTCGCGTTGCCATAGGCCTCGCGGATCGCATCGCCCCAGCTAAGCGCGTCGCCGCCGTGGTGCACCTCGTCGAGGATGACGAGCGTGCGCCGGGCCTCGGCGAGCGCCTTGTGCACGGCCACGTTGGCCGCCACCTGCGCGTAGGTCGCGGTGATGCCCGTCCACTGCGCGCCGAACACGTGGTCGGCGTTGCGGAAGGCCGGGTCGAGGGGGATGTGGGCGCGTGCGGCGGCCTCAGCCCACTGGTGCTTGAGGTGTTCGGTCGGGGCGACGACGAGGACGCGCTCGACGATGCCGCGGTCGAGGAGGATCGCGGCGAGCTGCAGGGCGAAGGTCGTCTTTCCGGCGCCGGGGGTCGCCGCCGCGAGGAAGTCGCGGGGCTGGCGCTCGAGGTACAGCTCAAGCGCCTCGCGCTGCCAGGCGCGCAGTCTCCCCGCGGTGCCGCGCGCGGCCCGACGCGGGTACGCCGGGGGCAGGTCGCGTGCGGACGCGTTGCCGAACTCGATGGGGGGATGCACGGCCGGCCATTCTACTCCGGGCGTCGGGGCGGGCGCGCGACTCCCGTCAGGTCGGTGGAGGCCAGCCCGGCAGACCCGTGCCCCATGCGCCCGGCGGACGGGCGGGGCACGCCGGTAGGATGAGGCGTCGGGCCGCGGCGACGCGGCGGGACCTCGCGATGGGAGCGTGAACATGGCGGAGCACGAGTCGAGCAGCAAGGCGATGCAGGCGCGGAACGCGATCAAGCGGTCGATCGCCTCGGGGCGGCTGCACGCCGGACAGCGACTGGTCATCTCGCAGCTCGCCCGGGAGCTGCGGATGTCACCGGTGCCCGTGCGCGAGGCGATCCGCCTGCTCGAGTCCGAGGGCCTGGTCACGTTCTCGCACAACGTGGGCGCGCAGGTGACCGACTTCCGGCCCGCGGAGTACCGGCACATGATGTTCACCCTGGCTGTGCTCGAGGGGGCGGCGGTCGGTCAGGCCGCGCCGCACGTCCAGCAGCGCACCGTCGACGAGGCCCGGTTCTACAACCGGCATCTCGTGGACGCCCTGCGCGCCGGCCGCTTCGCCGAGGCCAACCGGCTCAGCACGCTCTTCCACCGGGTCATCTACCGCGACTGCCCGAACGAGTACCTGCTGCGCACGCTCAACGAGGGATGGGCGAAGGCCGCCGCGGTGAAGGGGGCTGTGTTCGGCCTGCTGCCAGGGCGGGTGGACGGCCTGGTAGAGGAGCACGAGCGGCTGCTGCAGCTGTTCGAGCGGCACGCGCCCGCCGACGAGATCGAGACGTTCACCCGCGCGCACCGGCTGCGCAACACCGAGGCCTTCCTGCGCTATGCCCGGCAGACGCTCCAGCAGCGGCGCGAGGATGCGGCGGACGCGCCGGACGCCTCCGCCTGAGCAGGCCGAAGGCCCGGTGCGGGCGCGTCGGGCCTTCGGTCTGCTCCCGGGGGCGGCTGCTCGCCACCCCGTTACGGTGCCGCCGGCTGCCCCTCGCCCGGCGCCAGCGGCGGCTGCTGCCCCTCGGCCTCGGCCTCGTGCTGCTCGCGCAGCCACAGCAGCGCCTCGGCCTGTCGGACCATCGTGATGTCCTCACGGGTGGCCACGACGATGATCGCCGCGGAGGAGTCTTCGGTCTGGATCTCCCGGTCCATCTCGTTGCGCTGGTTCAGCCGCTCATCGAAGCGCAGCCCCAGCGGACGCAGCCGCTCGAGGATCATGGCTCGGGCCACCGGCGAGTGCTCGCCGATGCCGCCGGAGAACACGAGTGCGTCGAGACCGCCAGCCGAGATGACCATCTGCCCGATCATCCCGGCGGCGCGATGCGACCACACGCCGAGGGCAAGCTGGGCCTCGGGCTCCGCGGAGGCGGCCCGCTCGACGATGTTCTCCATCCGGGTGTCTCCGGCGAGGCCGAGCAGGCCGGACTCCCGCTCGAGCTTGGTGATGACCTCGCGGACGCTCAGATCGGTGTTGGCGACGAGCCAGGCGGACACGGCCGGGTCGATCGTCCCCGAGCGGGTCGACATGACCAGGCCCTCCAACGGGGTGAAACCCATGGTCGTGTCGACGCTGTGCCCGTCGCGGACGGCGGCGAGCGACGCCCCGGAGCCCAGATGAGCACTGACCACGCGGAGCTCGAGCAGGTCGCGGTCGAGGATGGTTGCCGCCTCGCGCACGTTGTACTCGTGGGCGAGACCGTGGAAGCCGTACCGGCGCACCCCGTAGACGTTGCGCCACTCCTCCGGGATCGCGTACGTGTACGCCTCGGCGGGCATGCGCGCGTGGAACGCGGTGTCAAAGCAGGCGATCTGCGTCGCCTCGGGCAGCATCCGACGCAGCCGCTCCAGGGTCGCCACCGAGGGCGGCTGGTGCAGCGGCGCGAGATCGGTGAGCTCCTCGATGCCCGCCATGACCCGGTCGTCGACGATGGCCGCCTCGCCGAAGAGCCGCCCGCCGTGGGCGACGCGGTGCACGACGACGTCGATGTCGTCGGCCACCGCGGTGAACTCGGCCAGCAGCGGCTCCCACTCGGCGTCGGTCATCGCCGACACCGAGGTGGCCAGTGACCGCCCGTAGATCACCTCGCCATCGACGGCGATGCTGATCTTCAGACTAGATGATCCCGCATTGACCAGCAGCATGCTCATGCGCTGACGTCTCCCTTCGCTGGTGCGGACACGCCCGTGGGCGCATCCTTCCCCTCCCCCGCCTGCACGGCGGTGGCGAGGATCGTGTTGACGACGTCGTCGACGGTGCACCCGCGCGAGAGGTCGTTGACCGGCCGGCGCAGCCCCTGGAGCACGGGGCCGATGGCCACCGCGCCACTGGACTGCTGCACGGCCTTGTAGGTCGTGTTGCCCGTGTTCAGATCGGGGAAGACGTACACAGTGGCGTGTCCGGCGACCGGTGAGCCCGGCAGCTTGCCGGAGCCGATGCGCACGTTGCTGGCCGCGTCGTACTGGATGGGGCCCTCGATTGGCACGTCGGGGGCGAGCGCGCGGGCGAGGCCGGTGGCCTCGCGCACCTGCTCGACGGCCTGCCCGGAGCCCGAGGCGCCGGTCGAGTACGAGAGCATCGCGACGCGCGGGTCGAGCCCGAAGGCGCGGGCGGTGGCGGCGGAGCCGGCGGCGATCTCGGCCAGCTGCGCCGGGGTGGGCTGCGGGATGACCGCGCAGTCGCCGTACACGAGCACCCGGTCGGGCAGGCACATGAGGAAGGCCGACGAGACCGTGCGCACGCCGTCACGGGTGCCGATCACCTGCAGCGCCGGCCGGATCGTGTCTGCCGTGGTGTGCGCGGCGCCGGAGACCATGCCGTCGGCGTGCCCGGTGTGCACGAGCAGCACCCCGAACCAGGTCGGGTCGCGGACGAGCTCTGCAGCCTGCGCCTCGGTCATGCCCTTGTGTGCGCGGGCGCGGTGCAGAGCGGCGGCCAGCTCTTCGTGCAGCGGGCTCGTGGCCGGGTCGACGATCTCCAGCCCGTCGGCGGGGAGACCGAGCGCGGCGAGCCGCCCGGCGACGGCGTCCCGCTCGCCCAGCACGATCGGGTGGACGAGGCCGCGGCCGGCCAGGTGCGCGGCGGCGGTGAGGATGCGGTCGTCCTCGCCCTCGGGCAGCACGATGCGCGCGTGGGCACGTCGTGCGCGGGCGGCCAGCTGGAACGCGAAACGCTCGGGCGTGAGTTGGTCGGGCAGCGCGAGCTCGAGGCGGGAGAGGATCTCCGCGCCGTCAGCGTGCTCGTCCCACAGCCGCAGCGCCTGCCGAGTGCGCAGCGGGTTGCCGCTGCCGATCTCGGCGCGGACGGCCCCGGCCGCCTGGGCGACGGTGAAGGTGTCCTGGGCGAGCCGGTAGACGGGCACGCGCCCGGCGGCGATCGCCCGGGCGGTCGCCTCGTCGACGTGCAGGTCACCGCTGATGATGACGCCCTCTGGGGCGAGGGGGGCGGCGAGGATGCCGCGGATGACCTCGCCGCGATCGGCGGGGACGACCACGAGCGAGCCGGCGCCGATCACGGACAGGGCGTGATCGACCTCCATCGCGGCGACGGTGATCCGGCGCACGAGGTGGTCGACGTCTCCCCCACCGCCGACGCGTGTGGCGCCGATCGCGTCGGCGATCTCGGCGACGCTCGGCCAGGTCAGCGGCGCGGCGTACGGGAGGACGGGGACGGGCCGGCCGAGCGTGCCGGTCGGGATGAGGGCGCGGGTGCGCTCGACCCCGGCCTCGGCGACGCGATTGACCACGACGGCGAGGAGGGTCGCGTGCGCCTCGGCGACGGTGCGGCGGACCATGCGGACCCGGGTGGCGATGCGCTCGGGCGTGCGGCCGTGGCCGTCGACGACGGCGACGACGGGCACGTCCAGATGACGGGCGAGGGCGATGTTGACGTCCGGCTCGCCGGGCACGGCCCCGCGGATGGCTCCGGTGCCCTCGACGATGACGAGGTCGCACTCGTCGGCGAGACGACCCCAGGCAGCCAGGACGCGGTCGATGACCTCCTCGGCGCGGCCGGCGGCGATGAGATCCTCAGCCTCGGCGGCGGTCAGGACAGCCGCCGTACTCAGCGCGCCCTCGGGCAGCAGCCGCTCGGCCAGGGTGACGATGCGCGACTCGCCGGACGTGCTGGCGGAGGTGATCGGCCGCAGCAGCCCGATGTGCGCGCAACGCTCGGCCGCGTCGCGCAGCAGCCCGATCGTGACCAGGGACTTCCCGGAGGTCTCCCCCATCCCGGTGATCAGCATCCCGCCTGGCATCATTGCCTCCCGCTCCGTCGTCATCGTCACAGCGTCGCGGGGGGGGCCGGGCGCCGGCGGCCCCCCCGAAAAAGACCGCCACGGCCGGGACGCGGAGCAACCCC
>NZ_WBKA01000005.1:54815-153441 GCF_008831125.1 Pseudoclavibacter caeni
CGTGCCATATGGGCCCCCCCCGCCGCCGACCGCCACCCGGCGCCGGGCCCGCCCGGGCGCCCCCCCGCGACACGATTCTACGGCACGCGGGACGATGCCGATGACCACCCCGACGGGCGGAATAGACGGTCAGGCGGCCTGGAGGATGAACTCCGCCTCGATGCGGATGCGCACGTCGCTGCCGAGCAGCACCCCGCCGGTCTCGAGCGCGGCGTTCCACTCGAGGCCGAAGTCCTCGCGGCGGATCCTCGTCTCCGCCTCCACGCCGAGCACCGTCTGGCCGTACGGGCTCGTGGCGATGCCGCCGATCTCGGTGTCGAGGGTCACCGACCGGGTGACGCCACGGATGGTCAGGTCGCCGGTCACCTGGTACTCGTCGCCCGAGCCGCTCACCCCGGTGGAGACGAACGCGATCTCGGGGTGCTGCTCGCTGTCGAAGAAGTCGGGGGTGCGCAGGTGCGCGTCCCGGTCGGGGTTGCCGGTGCTGATGCTCGCGGTGCGCACCTGCGCCTCGACCGCGGAGTCCTCGACCCGGTCGGCGGTCGTCAGCGTCGCCGAGACGTCGACGAAGCGGCCGCGGAACTTCGTGACCAGATGGCGCACGGAGAACGAGACGGTGCTGTGGGCGGGGTCGAGCTGCCAGGTGCCGGCGACGAAGCCGGGGACGGGTGCGGTCATGGAGGGGTCCTCTCGAATCTGTAGAGGCGCACGGTGCGTCTCGCAGTATTTGTATCTACAACATGTTCGTGAGGGCTATTCCACCGCGGCGGACGCGCGTGCCCCGGGCGTGTCGCCGCTCCGCCACGCCTCTCAGCGCAGCGTGCGCCGCGGTCGCGGGTCCAGCCGCTCCATCCCCCACAGCGTCACGCGGCACATCGCCTCGAGGATGATGCCGAGATCCATCTTGGAGCGGCCGAGACCGCGCTCGACGAACGTGATCGGCATCTCGACGATCTCGTAGCCGGCGGCGACCGCCCGCCGCAGCACGTCGATCTGGAAGCAGTAGCCGTGGCTCTCCGCCCCGGCGAGGTCGAGCTCGCGCGGCGCCGCCGCGGGCAGGACGCGGAACCCGGCCGTCACATCGCGCTGGGGCAGGCCGAGCAGCACCCGAGAGTACACGCTCGCCGACCGGGAGAGCACGCTGCGATGCCACGGCCAGTTGACGATCGCGCCGCCCGGCACCCACCGCGAGCCGAGCACGAGCCGGTGCGGCCCCGCCTGGACGAGGAGATCCGGCAGCTGTTCCGGGCGATGCGAGCCGTCGGCGTCCATCTCCACGAGCCACTCGAACCCGTGTGCGACGCCCCAGTCGAAACCCGCGATGTAGGCGGGGCCGAGCCCCTCCTTGGCGGTGCGGTGCAGCACAGACACCCCCGGGTGACGGGCGGCGAGGGCGTCGGCGATGTCGCCCGTGCCATCCGGGGAGGCGTCGTCGACGACGAGCACCGCGATCGTCGGCAGCGCGGCCAGCACACGGTCGACGACGCCAGGCAGCGACTCGGCCTCGTTGTACGTGGGGATGACGACCAGGGTCTGCTCCGGGCGTGCGCTCATCCGCGCAGCTCGCGGCGGACGACCTTGCCGACGGCGGAGACGGGCAGATCGTCACGGAACTCGTAGTAACGGGGGCGCTTGTAGCCGGTCAGGTAGCGGCGGGCGTACTGGCGCACCTCCTCCTCGGTGAGGTCGGGGTCGCGGGGGACGATGAACGCCTTGACCGCCTCACCCGAGTGCTCGTCCGGCACACCGATGACGCCGACCGCGCGGATGCGCGGATGGGCGGAGAGGACCTCCTCCACCTCGTTCGGGTACACGTTGAAGCCGGAGACCGAGATCATGTCCTTGCGCCGGTCGACGATGCTGAAGTAGCCGTCCGGGCGCTGCACGGCGATGTCGCCCGTGCTCAGCCAGCCGTCGGCGGAGATCACCCGCGCGGTCTCCTCCGGCTGCCCCCAGTACCCCTTCATCACCTGGGGGCCGCGCACCTGCAGCTCGCCGGTGGCGCCGTACGGCAGCGGGGCGCCGGCCTCGTCGACGACCCGGATCTCGGTCGACGGCAGCGGGATGCCGACGGTGCCGATGACCGGCGGCCGCCAGGTCGGGTTCACGCTCACCACCGGTGAGGCCTCGGTCAGGCCGTACCCCTCCAGCAGCGGCCGGTGGGTGAGCTCCTGCCACGCGTCCGCGGTGGAGACCCGCATCGCCATGCCACCGGCGACGGTGAGCTTGAGAAAGCCCAGATCGGCCCGGCGGAACCGCTTCGATTCGAGCAGCGCCTGGGCCAGGGTGGAGACGAGGATGACCACGCTCGTGCGCTCGCGCACGATCGTCCGCGCCAGCGCGTCCACCTCACGGGGATTCGTGACGAGCACGTTGTGCAGCCCGTACGAGAAGAAGCACAGACAGTTCACCGTCATGCAGAACACGTGGTACAGCGGCAGCGCGGCGAGCACGCTCTCGCCGCCCTCCTCGAGGACCACCCGCATCCAGTGCCGCATGCCCTGCGCGTCGCTCAGCAGGCTCGCGTGCGAGAGCATCGCGCCCTTCGGCGTGCCCGTGGTGCCGCCGGTGAACTGCAGCAGGGCGACGTCGTCGCGGCCGGCGGCGACCGGCTCGAGGGTCAGCCCGGCACCCTGCGCGAGCGCGTCGCGGAAGGCGACGGCCCCGGGCAGGTCGTAGGCGGGGATCATCCGCTTCACCCGCATCCCGAGACTGGTGAGCACGCGACGCGGGGCGCTCCACAGGTCGGCCGGGCCAGTGATGATCACATGGCGCAGTGTCGTCTCCGGCAGGATGGCGGAGAGCCTGTCGGCGAACACCTCGAGCACGACGATCGCGACGGCCTCGGCGCGGAGGATGAGGTCCTTCGTCTCGGGGGCGGTGTACAGCGGGTTCGCGTTGACGACGACGAGCCCGGCCTTCAACGCCCCGAACAGGGCGATCGGGTACTGCAGCAGGTTCGGCATCTGCAGCACGATGCGGTCGCCTGGCTGCAGCCCGAGCCCCTGCTGCAGCCAGGCGGCGAAGTCGTCGGAGAGCCGGCGGACGTCCGCGAACGAGAGGGTCTGCCCCATGTTCGTGAAGGCCGGCCGGTCGGCGAACCGCTCGCACACACGGTCCACCAGTGCGGGGATCGTCTCGTCCTCGAGGGGTCCGACCTCGCTGGGGACGTCGTCCGGATACAGATCGAGCCACGGCATCGGGGTCGGGTCGTCGCAGTCCCCCGGCAGCGGCGCCGACGCCGGCGCGGACGCGGTCGTCGCGTCCTCCGGCCCATCGCGCAGAGTGTCGTCAGTCACCCTCCGATTATGCCCCACGGGCATGACGGCGGCCCGGCACACCTCGAGACACGCATGGACGCGGCCGCGGGCCCGGCCGGGATAGACTCGTGCGCATGCCCACCGCCGACCACACGCTCTCGCAGACCAATGAGGACTATCTGAAGGTGATCTGGGAGTTCTCCGAGTGGTCAGGCGCGCCGATCACCCCCGGACATCTCGCCGAGCGGATGGGACTGACCCGCTCCACCGTCTCCGAGGGTGTGCGGCGGCTGACCGATCTGGGCCTCGTCGAGCACGAGCGCTACGGCACCGTGGCGCTCACCCCCGAGGGCGAGCGGACGGCCGTGCGCATGGTGCGCTGCCACCGCATCCTCGAGACGTTCCTTGTCTCCTACCTCGGCTACGACTGGGACGAGGTGCACGAGGAGGCCGAGGTGCTCGAGCACGCGGTCAGCGCGCGGATGATCGAGCGGCTCGACGCCCGGCTCAACCATCCGGTGCGCGACCCGCACGGCGACCCGATCCCCCGGGCCGATGGCACGATCCCGGCACTGGAGGCGCGGCCGCTGAGCGAGGTGCCCGCCGGGCACACCGTCACCGTGCGGCGGGTGAACGACGACAACCCGGAGCTGCTGCGCTACCTGGCGACGATCGGGCTGCACCTGGACAGCACGCTGACCGTGCTCGACCGCGTCGAGGTGGCCGGCACGATGCGGTTGCTGCTCGGCGACCGGCAGCTGGACATCGGCATCCCCGCCGCGCGCGGCATCCTCGTCGCCGACTGAGCCGCCGCCGTCACCGGGGCGCGCGGGCCCAAGAGACCGCGCCGTCCTCGGAGACGTGCAGGACGGGGCCGGGCCACTCCTCGTCCTCGCGGTGCGACACCCACAGCACGGTGCGGTCGGCGAGTCCCAGGACGAGCCGGCGGACGCGCCCGGCCGTGTCCCGGTCGAGCTGGCTGGTCGCCTCGTCGACGAGCAGCACAGGCGCCGAGGTGAGCAGCGCGCGGGCGAGGCCGAGCCGCTGGGCCTGGCCGCCGGACAGGCGGCGGGCGCCGCGTCCCCCGCCGAGCCTGGTCTCGAGGCCCCGGGGCAGACCGGCGACGAGGACGCCGAGCCCCACGGCGGCGAGGACCCCCTCCAGTGCCTCTTCCGTGGCCGCCGGCGCGGCGACGCGCAGGTTCGCCGCGATCGTGTCGTCGAACAGGAAGGTGTGCTGGTCGACGACGGCCACCGTCGCCACCACCTGCTCGCGGGAGAGGGCCGTGAGCGGCACCCCGTCGATCGTGATGCCCCCCGTATCGGGGTCGTGCACGCGGGCGATCAGATCGAGCAGCGTGGACTTGCCCGACCCGCTCGAGCCCGTGATGCGCACCTTCGCCCCGGCCGGCACGCGCAGCGGCTGCGGCACGCGCACCCCGCGGCCGGCTGCGCGCGTCGCCTCGAGCGGACCGATGACGAGCGCGCCCCGGCGCGGGAGCACGGCCGCCGGCCGGGACGGCGCGGGCACGGCGGGCGGGCCCGAGAGCACCTGGTCGATGCGGTCGGCCGCGGCGACCACCTCGCGCCAGTGGTCGGCGAACCCGACGACCGAGACGGGGCCGGCGAACCCGGCCACCCCGATCGCGAGGACGGCCGCCACGGCCGCGGCTCCGGCCGGGGCCGCGACGAGCGCCGCGAGCACCACGGTCGCCAGGTGGACGACGGTCACCAGGGTGTCCCGGACCGTGGCGCGGCGATCCGCCACCGCGTCGAGGGCGCCGGCCTTGTCCACGAGATCGCCCCAGCCCCGCGTGCGGCGCGGCAGGGCGCCGAGGCCGAGGAGGTCGTCGCGGGCGTGGACGGTCTCCGCGGCGAACTGGCTCATCGCCGCGCCCTGCCGGGCGCGCCGGGCAGCGAGGGCGCCGTCCCCTCCCCCGCCGAGCAGGGCCGCGAGCACCGCGACGAGCAGGCCCGCGGCGAGCACCGCCGCCGGCGCCGGGCCGGCGAGCACGGCGGCACCCCACACCAGGGCGACGGGGGTGAGCACGGCGGCGATCGCCGGCACGATCGTGTGGGCGAAGAACACCTCCAGTGCGTCGACGTCCCGGCCCGTGCGGGCGAGCAGGTCGCCGCTGCGACCGGTCTCGGCGATCGCCGGCGCCTGGGGCAGCAGCGCGGCGAACACGCGCACGCGCAGCCGGGCGAGCAGGATGAACGCGACCCGGTGCCCCAGATACTGCTCGCCGTAGCGGGTGAGGCCCTTGAGTAGGGCGAGGCCGAGCAGGGCGAGCACGACCGGCGTGATCGGCCCGCCGGCGAGGACGGCGAGCACCCCGGTCACGAGCGCCGCCACGGCGGTCAGCTGGGTGACGACGCGCAGCAGGAGCGAGCCGGCGAGCGTCCACCGGAACCCCCGGGTCATCGGCAGCAGCAGGTGCAGTGTCCGCCTCATCGCCTGGTCTCCTCGGCGACGTCGTGCAGCCCGTGCGCATCGAGCCGGCACAGTGGCATCCGGCGGCCGAACCGGGCGGGGTCGTGGGTGACCACGATGACGGTGAGGCGGTCGGGCAGCCCGGCGATCGTGTCGACGATCTCGTCGGCGACGGCGCCGTCGAGACCGCTGGTCGGCTCGTCGATGAGCAGCAGGTCCGGGTCGGTCAGCAGGGCCCGGGCGAGCGCGAGGCGGTGGCGCTGCCCGCCGGAGAGGCCGGCTCCGCGCTCCCCGAGCGGCAGGTCGAGCCCGCCCCGATCGCGAATGAGGCCGTCGAGCCGCACCGCGGCGAGGGCGCGCTCGACGCGGGTGTCGAAGTCCTCCTCCTCCGCTCCCGGGGCCAGGCCGAGCAGCAGGTTGTCGCGCACGGTGCCGGAGAGGATGACGGGGTTCTGCACGACGGTGCGGGTGACGAGCCCGGGGGCGCGCTCGACGCGTCCCGCGGTGGGCTGGAGACGCCCGGCGAGCAGGGCGAGCAGGGTCGACTTGCCGATCCCGCTGGGCCCGCTGATCGCGATGCGGTCGCCCTGCTGGAGGACGAGGTCGACCGGGGCGAGGCGGACGCGGCCCTCCGGCGTGGCTACCGTCGCCTGGTCCAGCCGGGCCAGGATGGGCCCGGGGTGGGCCAAGCCGGCACCCCGGGGACGAGCGGCGTCGTCCGCCGGGGTCGCAGGCGTCTGGGTGACGCCGGCCGCGGCGAGGGCCTGCCCGGCCCGCCGGCCCTGCGCGCGCAGGTAGAAGAACTTGCCGATCACGTCGAGCGGGGCGCTCATCACCACGGTGAGCAGCACGACGGCGACGCCCTGGCCCGGGGTGATCGCCCCGCCCCGGGACCGGGCCATCGCCAGCCCGGTGCCGGCGGCGAGGACGGCGGCGTAGAACCCGGCGTCGAGCAGCAGGATCAGGGTCTGGTTGACGGCGAGCAGACGCATGATCTCGGCCCGCTGCCGCTCGGCCGCCCGGGCGAGGCGCGTCAGGCGCCGCTCGCCGGCACCGAACAGGGCGAGCGTGCGCAGTCCCTGCAGGCTCTGCAGGAACGTGATCGCCAGCGAGGCCTCGCGGTGTCGCCAGCCGCCGGTCGATCGGGCGGTGAGCCGCTGCAGCCCGCCGACGAGCAGCACTGCGGCGACAAGGCAGACGAGCAGCCAGCCGGCCAGCGGCCCGTCGACGGCGAGGGCGACGAGCGCGAGCACGACGAGCGGGGCCACGAGCGCCGCGAGGATGCCGCCGCGGAACTCGGCCCGGTAGGTGGCGTGGGAGACGGCGCCGTCGACGGCGAGGTCGGCGACGTCCCCCTCCTCGGGCAGCGCCTGCGACGCGGGGTCGGCGAGCAGGCGAAGCCGCAGGTCGCGGGCGATGCGGCGCCGGGCGGCGTCCTGCAGCATCCGGCCGGCCACCTCGCACGCCACGGCGGCGACGAGGGCGACGGCCGCCGCGAGGACGGGTCGCGCCGGATCGGCGGGGGCGTCGACGAGCCCGCCCAGCGCCAGCACGCCGATGCCGAGGGCGAGAGTGCGGGCGACGCCCAGGCCGAGGCCGGCCCGAGACATCCACGCCGCGGCCCGGGGGACGGCGGGCTCGCGGGGTGCGGGATGGGTGGCGCCGGGGCGTCGTGCAGGGGGTGAGACGGATGCCGGGGGCTGATGTGGCATAGGTCGAGCTTACCCGTGGCCGTCGGGGGAGCCGGAGTAGCATCGAGAACATGGCCACTTTGAGATCACGGACCGTCACCCACGGCAGGAACATGGCCGGTGCGCGCGCGCTGCTGCGTGCCGCCGGCGTCGACGGATCGGACTTCGGCAAGCCCATCATCGCCGTCGCGAACAGCTTCACCGAGTTCGTCCCGGGGCACACGCATCTCGCCCCGGTCGGACGTGTCGTCTCCAAGGCGATCAAAGAGGCCGGCGGCATCCCCCGCGAGTTCAACACGATCGCCGTCGACGACGGCATCGCGATGGGGCACTCGGGCATGCTCTACTCGCTGCCGAGCCGCGATCTGATCGCCGACTCGGTCGAGTACATGGTCAACGCCCACCAGGCCGACGCGCTGGTGTGCATCTCCAACTGCGACAAGATCACCCCCGGGATGCTGCTGGCCGCGCTGCGCCTGAACATCCCGACCGTCTTCGTCTCCGGCGGTCCGATGGAGGGCGGCACGACGGTGCTCGTCGACGGCACCGTGCGCAGGCGCACCGAGCTGATCTCGGTGATGTCCGGCACCGCCGACCCGAACCTCAGCGACGAGAACCTGCTGCGGCTCGAGCAGACCGCCTGCCCCACCTGTGGGTCGTGCTCGGGCATGTTCACCGCGAACTCGATGAACTGCCTGGTCGAGGCGCTGGGACTCGCCCTGCCCGGCAACGGCACCACGCTCGCCACGCACACCGCCCGACGCGGCCTGTTCGAGCAGGCCGGCCGGCTCATCGTGGAGCTCGCCCACCGGTACTACGACGAGGACGACGACAGCATCCTGCCGCGGTCGATCGCCACCCGGGCCGCGTTCGGCAACGCGATGGCGATGGACATCGCCATGGGCGGGTCGACGAACACGATCCTCCACCTGCTCGCCGCAGCCCAGGAGGCCGGCGTCGACTACACGATGAAGGACATCAACGACCTGTCGCACCACGTGCCCTGCATCTGCAAGGTGGCCCCGAACGGCAGCTACCTGGTGGAGGACGTGCACCGGGCCGGTGGCATCCCCGCCATCCTCGGCGAGCTGCGCCGGGCCGGGCTGCTCGACGAGCACGTGCACAGCATCCACCACTCCGATCTCGACAGCGCGCTGGCCGAGTGGGACATCCGCGGCGGCTCTCCGAGCGCCGAGGCGGTCGAGCTGTTCCACGCCGCGCCCGGCTGCAGGCGCACCACCGAGGCGTTCTCGCAGTCGGAGCGGTGGGAGTCGCTTGACACCGATGCCGAGAACGGCTGCATCCACTCGGTCGAGCACGCGTACACCGCTGACGGCGGCCTGGCCGTGCTGTACGGCAACCTCGCCGAGGACGGCTGCGTCGTGAAGACCGCGGGCGTCGACGCGTCGATCCTCACGTTCACCGGCCCGGCTGTGGTCGTCGAGTCGCAGGAGGATGCCGTCAAGGTCATCCTCGACAAGACCGTCCAGGCCGGCGACGTGGTCGTCGTGCGCTACGAGGGTCCGAAGGGCGGCCCCGGCATGCAGGAGATGCTGTACCCGACGAGCTTCCTGAAGGGTCGCGGCCTCGGCAAGCAGTGCGCGCTGATCACCGACGGCCGGTTCTCCGGTGGCACCTCCGGGCTGTCGATCGGCCATGTCTCCCCAGAGGCGGCGTCCGGCGGCGTTATCGCGCTCGTGCGCGACGGCGACTCGATCACCATCGACATCCCGAACCGCACGATCACGCTCAACGTGCCCGAGGAGGAGCTCGCCGACCGGCGGGCCGAGCTCGAGGCGCACGGCGGCTACCACCCCGCGCATCGTGACCGGCAGGTCTCCACCGCGCTGAAGCTGTACGGGGCCCTGGCCACCTCCGCGGACAAGGGCGCCGTGCGCGACCGGGCGCGGATCGAGGCGATGTTCTAGCCGCGCACCGCGACCGTCACGAGGGCGGGTGTCGATGACAGGCGGGTGCCCGCCCTCCGGCGTTCCCGACCGTCGGCGATGCGCGGCCTTGGGGCGGCAGGGGCTGGTAGAGCCCGGCGCGACACGGGCAGGTAGACTGGTGGAAGGCGTGCTCCCAGAAGGCACGCCGCCGAGGGACGAGCGCGCTCCATGTCGCGCGCCTCGGGTCCATCATCCCCAGAGAGGTCCACTGCATGTCCAAGGCCGCTGATTTCGTCAGCTCCGTGTACCAGGCGGTGCTCACCCGCAACCCGGGCGAGCGGGAGTTCCACCAGGCGGTGCACGAGGTGTTCTCGTCGCTCACCCCGGTCATCGAGCGCCATCCTGAGTACGCCGAGTCCGCCATCCTCGAGCGCATCTGCGAGCCCGAGCGCCAGATCATCTTCCGCGTGCCGTGGACGGACGATCACAACCACGTCCACATCAACCGTGGGTTCCGCGTCCAGTTCAACTCGGCGCTCGGCCCGTACAAAGGCGGGCTGCGCTTCCATCCCTCCGTGCTGCTCGGCACGGTGAAGTTCCTGGGCTTCGAGCAGATCTTCAAGAACGCGCTGACCGGTCTGCCGATCGGCGGCGGCAAGGGCGGCTCGGACTTCGACCCGAAGGGCAAGAGCGATCGCGAGGTGATGCGGTTCTGCCAGTCGTTCATGACCGAGCTGCACCGCTATGTCGGCGAGTACGTCGACGTGCCGGCCGGTGACATCGGCGTCGGCGCACGGGAGATCGGGTACCTGTTCGGTCAGTACAAGCGTCTGACGAACAAGTACGAGTCGGGGGTCATCACCGGCAAGGGCATCGGCTGGGGCGGCTCGCGGGCCCGCACCGAGGCGACCGGCTATGGCGTGGTCATCTTCGCCCAGGAGATGCTCGCCACGCGCGGCAGCTCGCTCGACGGGGCGACCGTGCTCGTCTCCGGCTCCGGCAACGTCGCGCTGTACGCGATCCAGAAGGCGCAGCAGCTGGGTGCCACGGTCGTGTCGGCCTCCGACTCCCAAGGCAGCGTGTACGACCCGGACGGCATCGACTTCGACCTGCTGCGCGAGATCAAGGAGGTCGAGCGCGGCCGCATCAGCGAGTACGCCGCCCGGCGCGGCGGGCGCTCCCAGTACCGCGCGGGTCGGACGGTGTGGAGCATCGCCGCTGACGCCCCCGCCGACGTCGCGCTGCCCTGCGCGACGCAGAACGAGCTGAACGCCGAGGACGCCGCAGTGCTGGTGAAGGCCGGCGTGCGAGCGGTCGCCGAGGGCGCGAACATGCCCTCGACGCCCGAGGCCGTCCACACGTTCCAGAAAGCGGGCGTGCTGTTCGGCCCGGGCAAGGCGGCCAACGCCGGGGGCGTGGCCACCTCGGCGCTCGAGATGCAGCAGAACGCCTCACGCGACTCCTGGACGTTCGACTACACCGCCCATCGGCTCGAGCAGATCATGACGCGGCTGCACGGCTCGGTGCGGCAGACCGCCGAGGAGTACGGCCATCCGGGTGACTACGTCACCGGGGCGAACATCCACGGGTTCCAGCTCGTCGCCGATGCGATGCTCGCCCAGGGCGTGATCTGACCCGTCAGCCGTGTGCCCGCACGAGGGCCCCGTCCGCCACCGGCGGCGGGGCCCTCGTCGTCGCTCCGGCGTCAGACTTCAGGCAGCAGGTCGTTCGTGTGCCCGCTCGCCCCGTCGACATCCTGTTCCAGCAGGCCGTTGTCACGCATCCAGTTCGCGTACGTCGCCCAGTCCGCGGTGTCCTGCCGGCCGAAACCGCGGTCGTTGACGGTGAGCGGGACGGTGCGCTCGACCATCGTCCGCAGCTGCTCGTCGGTGTAGGCCCCCGCCGTCGGCTCGCGCAGGGCGGCCACGGCGGTCTGCGGGTCGTTCTCCGCGTCCTGCTGGCCGCGGGCCGTGGCGGCGAGGAAGTCCCGCACCCGCTGCGCGTAGTCCGCGTCGTCGTCGAGGCGCGATCGCTGGGCGATCACGACGAGCTCGGCGTAGTCGGGCACCCCCATCTCAGTGGCGGTGAACGACGGGAAGTCGCCGTGCTCGGCGAGCTCGACGCCCTCGATGTTCGGGTACGCGCCGAAGGTGGCGTCGACCTGGTGGTCGATGAGCGGCTGGTTCAGCCCCTGGGACAGGTTGACGTAGCTGATCGTGTCCGGGTCGACGCCGTGCTGCCGGGCGATCCAGTCGACAGTGGTCTCCTGCGAGGCGAGCCCGGACGTGCCGACAGTGTGCCCGGCGAGATCCTCCGGCCCCGAGATCCCCGATCCGGACCAGGTCATCAACGACGTGATCGACCGGGGCACGAGCGCGGCGACCGAGACGACATCCAGCCCCTCGGACTCGGCGATGAGCGTGTCGGGCTCGTACGAGACGGCGAGATCCGTCTGGCCGAGCGAGACCATCTTCGCCGCGTCGGCGGTGCCTGAGGGCGTGGTGAAGGTCACGTCGACCCCCGCCTCGTCGTAGTATCCGGCCGCCTGGGCGGTGTACAGCGCGAGATGGTCCGGGTTCGGGGTCCAGTCGAGCAGCACGTCGACGCTCCGGCTCGTCTGATCAGTGTCCACGGCGCCCTGCGTGCAGCCGCCGAGGGCGAGCGCCCCGACGGTGAGGATGGCGCCGGCGACGAGGGTCCGGCGGCGGATGGTGCGGGTGCATCCCGCTGTTCTGGTGTGGTCTCCGCGCATGGCGGTGACTCCTCTCTTTGTCTTTGGGTGCGGTGTGAGCCGTGCCCGGCTTTCTGCTGCGGCGAGACTCGCGGCGAGTCAGCGTCCGCGTGGCCGCCACGGGCAGGCGACGTGCTCGAGCCAGGCGACGAGCAGGTACAGCAGCGCCGTCATCGCGGTGAGGATGACGACCTCGGCGAGCACGACGTCCGTGCGCAGGCGCGGGATCGCCTGGATCATGTGGTAGCCGAGCCCCTCGCTCGCCCCGGCGTACTCGCCGAAGACGGCGGAGACCGGGGCGAAGGTGACCGCGATGCGCAGCCCGGCGAACGCCTGCGGCAGCGCGGCCGGCAGTCGCACCCGCCAGAGGATGGCCGCCGGTCGCGCCCACAGCGTCCGCATCGTCGCGATCACCGCGGGGTCGACGCCCTCCATCCCGGCCAGGAGGCTCACCGTGACCGGGAAGAAGGTCAGCAGGGCGACGACGACGACCTTGGGCGCGATGCCGTAGCCCAGCGCGATCGTCAGCAGCGGGGCGAGCACGGCGACCGGCACGGTCTGCGTGGCGACGAGCAGCGGCTCGATCGCGCGGCGCAGCGGGGTGACCGTGTGCACGACGAGGGCGATCAGGAACGCGGCGATGACGCCGACGCCGAGCCCGAACAGCGTCTCGGCGCCGGTGACCGCGGTGGCGGGCCAGAGCACCGTGCGCCAGTTCTCGACGAGCGCTGTGATGACGGCCCCGGGAGAGGGCAGCAGGTAGGCCGGCAGCGGCGTCCACGCGGTCACGGCCCACCAGGCGGCGAGCACGACGAGGACAGCCGCGGTCGGGGGCAGCACGTGGGCGGCGACCGCGCGGCCATGGCGGGGCGTCATGCCACACGCTCCCGTCCCGTCGTGACGACTCCCCCGGTGGCGGTGGGATCCGCGCCGCGGTCGGCGCGGAGGGCCGCGAGCAGGCGGGCCCTCGCGTCCGCGAGGGCGGGGTCGCCGACGAGCTCGTCACGGGGCCTGGGGTCGGCGAGCCAGCCGGACTCGACGAGACGCACGGCGGCCGGACGGCCGGCCAGCAGCAGCACGCGGTCGGCGAGCACGAGCGCCTCGTCCACGTCATGGGTGACGAGCACCATCGCGGTGGCCGTCTCGCGCAGCCGACGGCGCAGCCAGTCCTGGGCGTCGGCGCGGGTGATCGCGTCGAGGGCGCCGAGCGGCTCGTCGGCGAGCAGCACCGGCTTGTCGGCGACGAGCGCGCGCAGCAGTGCCGCGCGCTGGCGCTGGCCGCCGCTGAGTGCCGCCGGACGCCGTCCCGCGGCCTCGGCGAGGCCCCAGTCGGCCAGCAGTGCCTGCACCCGGGCGCGTGCTGCCCGGTGGCGCATCCCGCGGTTGCGCAGCGGGACGGCGACGTTGTCGGTCAGGTCGAGCCAGGGCAGCAGCGAGTCGCCCTGCGGGGTCAGTGCGCAGGCGCCGGTGCGGTCCCGTGCGGCGGTGCGCCCCGCGACGGCGAGCGTGCCCGAGTCGGGGGTCAGCAGACCGGCGAGGAGGCGCAGCAGCGTGGACTTGCCGCATCCCGACGCCCCGATCACGGCGATGCGCTCCCCCGCCGCGACATCGAGGTCGAGGTCGGCGAGGACGGGGTGGCCGTCGAGCGTGCAGGACACTCCGGCGCAGTGGACGAGGGGCGGCGTGGCCGAGGCGGGACCGGCCCCGTCCGCTGTGGCCGAGGCCGTTCGCTCCGTCCGATGGGCTGCAGGCGGCAGCCGTGGTGTGGCCGTGGGCTGTGAGAGGTGGGCGGCGTTCGACGCGGCCTCGCTCGGGCCGGCGGACGCTCGCGTGGTGCGATGCATCCTGGACATCCCTCCGCTCGTGTGAACGAGATCAGGTTCGGCGGGTGTGATCTCAGCTCCCGGTCGGGAGCACCCCGTGTCGCAGGCCAGCGTAGCAGAGCGGGCCGGATCAGCCTCGATCCGAGGCGGGGATGTCGGTGACAACGATGACGATGAGTGTGCGCGGGCCGTGCACGCCCTCGACGCGCTGCAGCTCGATGTCGCTGGTCGCCGAGGGGCCGGCGATCATCGTGATCGGTCGCTCCGGCACGAGGCGACGGATGGCGGCGGGCATGTCGACGACCACCTGCTCGTCGCGCACCACGCACACGTGGACGTCGGGCACGAGGGTGAGCGCGCGGCGGCCCTGGTCGGGCGAGCCATCAAGCATGATCGTGCCCGTCGTCGCGCAGGCGACGGCGGCGCCGGTGACGATCGCGTCGAGGCGGTCGAGGCTCGCGGCCGGGATCTCGGGCCCGTCCACCTGCACCTCGCCGTCGAAGCCGGCCAGCAGCGCCGGATCGAGCCCGGCCGGCACACCGACCCTGCGGGCGCCAGTCTCGGCCAGCGCGGCGGCGACCTCCGCCGCAGCCGTGTCCGTGGTCGCCCGGCGCACCCGGGCGCGGTAGTCCTCGAGGCGTTCGACGAGCAGGTCGATCCGCTCGGCGTCCGGCAGCTCGAGCTCGGCGTCATAGTCGCGCACGACCGGCTGCACCTCGACCGGGGCGATGGACAGCGACGCCCGGATGCGACCGAGGATCTCCTCGCGTGCGGTGGTCATCAGCGGTCTCCCCTCGTGGTGTGCTGGTCGGGTGCGGGCGTGCCCGACGAGGTTGCGGCATCGGCGGCGGCCGGGCGGGGCCTCGGCTCCCAGTCGGCGTCGCGGGTGACGTCCGCGTTGTCCTCCCGCCCCGCCAAGTCGTGCAGAGACGCATCGGCGCGGGCGCGCTCTGCGGCGAGCTCGGCCCGGCCGGCGGCGGAGCGGAACCAGTCGCGACCCGTGCGGCGGGCCGGCGCGGGCAGATCGCGGGAGCGCGTCCAGCCGCCCAGCAGGCCGGGCAGGCGGTCGATGACCTTGTCAGGGCCGGCGAGGACGCGTCCGCCGAGCCCGGCGACGCGCTGGGCAGCATGCCAGCGGCGCGGCCCGCTCATCGCCGTCGCAGCGGCGTCAAGCACGGGCTTCTCGACCCCGGAGCCGACCGTGTGCACCTTGCGGTCGCGCAGGTCGACGAGGATCGAGGGGATGTCGATCTTGACCGGGCAGACCTCGAAGCAGGCGCCGCACAGGCTCGACGCGTACGGCAGCGAGGCGTTCGGGTCGTGGGCGTCCTGCATGCCGGTCAGCAGGGGGGTGAGGATCGCGCCGATGGGCCCGGGATAGGTCGAGCCGTACGCGTGGCCGCCGGCGTGCTGGTAGACCGGGCAGTTGTTCAGGCATGCGGAGCAGCGGATGCATTTGAGCGCCTCGCGCCCGGTCTGGTCGGCCAGCGCGTGGGTGCGCCCGTTGTCGAGCAGCACGAGGTGGAAGTCTTGGGGACCGTCGCCGGGGGTGACGCCCGTCCAGAGCGAGGTGTAGGGGTTCATCCGCTCCCCCGTCGACGAGCGCGGCAGCAGCTGGGTGAACACCTCCAGATCGCTGAACCGGGGCAGCAGCTTCTCGATGCCCATGACCGTGATGAGCGTCTCGGGCAGGGTGAGGTTCATCCGTCCGTTGCCCTCGGACTCGAAGATGGCGAGCGTCCCGGTCTCGGCGATGCCGAAGTTCGCCCCTGAGATCGCGATGCGGCTGCGCAGGAACCGCTCGCGCAGGAAGCGGCGGCTCGCCTCGGCCAGGTGCGCCGGCTCGTCGTCGAGTTCGGGATCGACGCCGGGCATCTCGCGCAGGAAGATGTCGCGCACCTCGGAGCGATTGCGGTGGATCGCGGGCACCAGGATGTGCGAGGGGGTGTCGTGGCCGAGCTGCACGATGAGCTCGGCCAGGTCGGTCTCCTGCGCGTGGATGCCATGCGCCTCGAGGTACTCGTTGAGACCGGTCTCCTGCGTGGCCATCGACTTGATCTTGAGCACCTCGGTCTCGCCGCGCTCGGCGACGAGCGAGCGGACGATCTCGTTCGCCTCGGCGGCGTCGCGAGCCCAGTGGACGTGCCCGCCGTGCTCGGTGACCCGGGCCTCGAACTGCTCGAGCAGCTCCGGCAGTCGGGCGAGCGCCTCGCGCTTGATCCGGCTGCCGGCCTCGCGCAGGCGCTGCCAGTCGGGCAGCTCGTCGACGACGTGCTGGCGCTTGCGGCGGATGGCGTGGGTGGCGAAGTCCAGGTTGTGCTGCAGCTGCTGGTTGGTCACCTCGTGCTCGGCGGCGTGGGGGAAGGACTCGCGGCCGCGGAGGTTGCCGACGCCCGCAGGGGCGACGGGCGGCATCCCGAGGAAGGTGCTCATGCGCGGGCCTCCGTCCGGTCGGCGCCCTGCAGGGTGAGGTCGCCATCACCGTCGGCGCGGGTGTTGGCGAGGATCTGGGCGAGGTGGACGGTGCGGGTGCCCATCTTCAGCCGGGACATCGCCCCGCCGATGTTCGTCAGGCATGAGGCGTCGCCGGCCGTGCAGTACTCGGCGCCGGTCTCGCCGATGTGGCGCACCTTGTCCTCGACCATGGCGGTGGACGTCGCGGCGTTCTTGACGGCGAAGGTGCCGCCGAATCCGCAGCACTCGGTGGCCATGGGCAGCTCGCGCAGCTCGAGCCCTTCCACGTGCTGCAGCAGGCGCATCGGTCTGGATCCGATGTGGATCATCCGCAGCGAGTGGCAGGTCGGGTGGTAGGTGACCGTGTGCGGGAACCAGGCGCCGACGTCCACGAGGCCGAGCACGTCGACGATGAACTCGGACAGGTCGTAGGTCTTGGCGTTGACCCGCTCGACGCCCTCGCGCAGCGCCGCGTCGCCGAAACGCTCGGCGACGAGCGGATGCTGGTGGCGGACGGACCCGGTGCATGAGCCGCTCGGCAGCACCACGGCGTCCACCGTGTCGTCGCCGAACACCTCGACGTGGTTGCGCACCAGTGGCAGCGCCTCGCGCTGGTAGCCGGTGTTGATGTGCATCTGGCCGCAGCAGGTCTGCCCCTCCGGGAAGACGACCTCCTGGCCGAGCCGGGTGAGCAGCCGGGCCGTGGCCCGCACCACCTCCGGATAGAGCGTGTCCACCAGACAGGTGGCGAAGATGCCCACGCGCATGTGTGACTCCCATCGTCGCTCGGGTCGTCGCTGCCGGGGACCTCGGCGTCTCCCGTGTGGTCCGACCACGGTGTGGTCGGACCGCGACCCACTGCAACCATGGGACCACGTGCCGGCCACGTCGGCAACGTAGGGTATCCTCAGTACTGCTATGAGAGCTCATCAGACGGTGCTGTCCTGGGTGCGCGGCCAGCTGGCCAGCGGCGCCCTCAACGTCGGCGACCGCCTTCCCGGCGAGCGGCTGCTCGCCGAGCAGCTGGGACTCTCTCGCAGCGCCGTGCGCGAGGGCCTGCGCATCCTCGAGGCGCTCGGCACGGTCACCTCCGCCACGGGCTCCGGGCCGAAGTCCGGCACGATCATCGTCGCCCAGCCGCAGGAGGCGCTGGGGCTCGCCCTGAGCCTGCAGCTGAGCACCCGACAGGTGCGGTTCGAGGACGTGGTGCAGACCCGCCTGCTGCTCGAGACCTGGGCAGCGACGCACGCCCGCCCTGACTACGACGACTGGGCCGATGCGGCCTCCCTGCTCGAGCGCACCGCCGAGCCTGACCTGCCCGTCGAGCAGTACCTGCGCCTCGACGCCGCCTTCCACGCCGAACTCGCCCGCGCCGCGGGCAACCCGCTGATCGCGACCCTCATGGATGGGCTGCGCAGCGCGATCGCCGACCACACGCTCGAGCGCTCCCGGGCGCTGCCCGACTGGCCGACGACCGCCGATCGGCTCCATGCCGAGCACGCGGCCGTGCTGGCGGCGCTGCAGGAGGGCCGCTGCGACGAGGCGGCCGACCTGCTGCAGCGGCACATCCTCGGCTACTGGCAGCTGACCGAGCGGCATCATTCCGGCTCGCCGGCCGTGTCCGTCCCGATGGCCGACGTCGAGACGGAGCCCCGTCCGCCCGCGGAGCGGACCGTCCCGGTCGAGGAGCGCGCCGACAGGTCCGACGCGGGCGTCTCCGCCTGAGCCGCGGTCGCTCACCACACGCCCCGCCCCGTCCCCGCGCACCCGCTGCGGACGCACCACACACCCCGCCACCAGTCGTATACCGTGCCACAGTCGATTTGACGTGGTCTGACCACGCTCGCTAATCTGCCGCGGACGGCACCCCGTCATCACACCCGACGGATTCTCGACGAGGAGAACACCATGCACCTCATGACCGCAGCGGGCGGAACCCCCGCGGCATCGGCGCTCGCGCACGCCGCGGGCTTCGCCCCGAACCTCGACTCCGGGCTAGTGGCGGGCAGCCTGCCGCTGACCGCCCTGATCTCGCTCATCCCCCTGGCGGTGTTCTTCGTGCTGCTCGGCGGATTCCGGGTCAGCGCACTGTGGTCGGGCCTCGGGGCGCTGCTCGCCGCGGTGCTCGTCGCCATCCTCGGCATGGGAATGCCCATGGGACTGACCATCGCCAGCGCCACGGAGGGGGCCGTGTATGGCGTCTTCCCGATCATGTGGATCGTGATCGCCGCGATCTGGTTCTACGAGGTCACCGTGGTCGCCGGCCGCAGCGACGATCTGCGCCGGGTGTTCAGCAGCGTCGGCCGCGGGGACATGCGGCTGCAGGCCGTGCTGATCGCCTTCTGCTTCGGCGGCCTGCTCGAGGCCCTCGCCGGCTTCGGCGCCCCCGTGGCGATCACCGGCGTGATGCTCGTCGCCCTCGGCCTGCCCCCGCTGCGCGCGGCCCTCGCGGTGCTCGTGGCGAACACCGCCCCGGTCGCGTTCGGCGCGATGGCCGTGCCGATCACCACGGCCGCGAACCTCACCGCGGGCGACGGCTCGAAGCGCGACCAGGCCGAGGCGATCGCCCAGGTGATCGGCGTGCAGACCCCGCTGCTCGCCTGGCTCGTGCCGGTCATCCTGCTGTTCATCCTCGACGGCTGGCGGGGCGTCCGCCAGCTGTGGGTCCCGGCGGTCTCCACCGGCATCGTCTTCTCGCTGCTGCAGTGGTGGTGCGCGCACCACTTCGTCTACGAGCTCACCGACGTCGTCGCGGCGCTCGGCGGGTTCGTGTTCGCCACGGTGCTGCTGAAGTTCTGGCGGCCGCGCACACCTGACGACCAGCGCTCGCACGTCGAGCCGGAGCCGCTCACCGGCGTCCGCGTGTGGATGGCCGTGCTGCCGTACGTGATCGTCATCACCCTGTTCGGGATCACGAAGCTGTGGCAGCTCGGCGTCGACGTGCCGAAGGCGCTCGCCGCCACCGACGTGCGCATCCCCTGGCCGCTGCTGTCGACCGACCTGCTCACCGCCGACGGCTCGGTGTCGTCCTCCGGGGTATACACGCTGCAGTGGCTGTCCTCCCCCGGCACGACGCTGCTGATCGCCGGGCTCGCCGTCGCGGTCGTCTACTCGATCTGGACGGCCGACGGCCGCTTCCGCATCACCCCGGGCCAGGCGATCGCCGAGCTCGGCCGCACGATCGTGAAGTCCCGGCTGTCGATCGCGACGGTGGCCACCGTGCTCGCGATCGCCTACGTGATGAACCTCTCCGGGCAGACGGTGTGGATCGGGCGGTGGCTGGCCGCCACGGGCGCCGCGTTCGCCTTCCTCTCCCCGATCCTCGGCTGGCTGGGCACGGCCGTGACGGGGTCGGACACCTCGGCCAACGCCCTGTTCGCCCGGCTGCAGCAGGCCGCCGGCCAGCAGATCGGCATCAACGAGCACCTGCTCATCGCCGCGAACACCTCGGGCGGCGTCGTGGGCAAGATGATCAGCCCGCAGAACCTCACCATCGCCGCCACGGCCGTGGATCTGAAGGGGCAGGAGTCGACGATCCTGCGCGCCTCGATCAAGTGGTCGCTCGGCCTGCTCGTCGCGCTGTGCGTGATCGTGTTCCTGCAGTCGACGCCCGTGCTGGGCTGGATGCTGCCCGGCTGATCCGGGTGCGCGCCAGAGGCGGGTGCGAGCGGGTCACGTGGCCTGCTCGCACCCTTCTCGTCGGTTGTGGCGGCGGAGCGCGTCAGAGATCGCGCAGTCGGCGCAGACTCGTTCCGACGAACACGCCGATCATCGCGACGACCGCCGTCTCGAGCACGATGAACCCGGCCACCGTCCAGGAGATGCGGCCCAAGTACAGCAGCGCGGCGACGGCCGCGACCACGACGAGCACGGCCGGCACCTGCCAGATCTGCCGCAGCGTCCGCGCCCGCCGACCCCAGAGGATGCCACCCACGATGACCGCGACCGGCAGTGCGTAGGCGAACCAGCCGACGGACCACGCCTCGGCGCCGGGGATGAACCGCAGCACCACGAGGGGCAGCAGGATGCTCCCGCCGCACCACAGCGAGATGGCGGTGCCGGGCCAGCGGTCTCGTCCGTCGGTCTCCTCGTTCGCGGACGTGCCGTCGTGTTGCTCGGTCATGGGCCTCCCTCGTCGCCGGCGATCGGGATGCGCCCCGGTCGTGCCCTCCAGCCTACCGCTGCCCGGGTGCGTGTCCCCGGTCCGAATATCTCAGATCCGGGATAGACTCCCCACCATGACGCAGCAGTCCTCCCACGCCTCCACACCATCCGGCACCACCTCGCTCGTGCAGCAGGTGGGCAGTCTGATCCGCTCGGCCAGACTCGGCCGCAGTCTCACCCAGGCCGAGCTGGCCGAGCAGGTCGGCACCAGCCAGTCGGCGATCAACCGCATCGAGCACGGCAGCCAGAACATCGGCGTGGACCTGCTCGGCCGCATCAGTGACGCGCTGGGCCGGGACCTGATCACCCTCGGTGACCGCCCCCGCCACACGCACCTGCGCGTGCACGGTGGCCACCAGCTGCACGGCTCCATCGACGTGAAGACCTCGAAGAATGGTGCGGTCGCGCTGCTGTGTGCCTCGCTGATCAACCGGGGCACGACGCGGCTGCACCGGGTGGCCCGCATCGTCGAGGTCGACCGCATCATCGACGTGCTGCGCTCGCTCGGGGCCTCGGTGGTGTGGAGCGAGGACGGCAACGACGTGGAGATCCACGTGCCGGCCGATCTGGATCTCACCCACATCGACGCCGACGCCGGGCGGCGCACCCGCAGCATCATCATGTTCCTGGGCCCCCTGCTCGGCGACCACGACGAGTTCCGCCTGCCGTACGCCGGAGGCTGCGATCTCGGCGAGCGCAGCGTCCAGCCGCACCTGATCGCCCTGCAGCACTTCGGCCTGGCCATCACGGCCGAGGCGGGCTGGTATCACGCGACCGTCGATCCGGATGTGCCGGAGAATGTCTCGATCGTGCTCACCGAGCGCGGCGACACCGTGACCGAGAACGCGATCATGGCGGCCGCGGTGCACGAGGGGGTCACCGTGATCCGCAACGCGAGCCCGAACTACATGGTGCAGGATCTCTGCTTCTATCTGGAGCTGCTCGGCGTGCGTATCGAGGGGATCGGCACGACGACGCTGCGGATCACCGGTCGCAGCGTGATCGACGAGGACGTCGACTACTGGCCGAGCGAGGATCCGATCGAGGGGATGAGCCTGCTGACGGCGGGCATCGTCACCGGCTCCGAGATCACCGTGCGCCGGGTGCCGATCGAGTTCATGGAGATCGAGCTGGCCACCCTGCACGAGATGGGGCTGCGCTACGATGTGTCGCCCGAGTACGAGGCGCACAACGGGCGCACCCGGCTCGTCGACGTCACCGTGCACCCGTCGCGGCTGCACGCGCCGATCGACAAGATCCACTCGATGCCGTTCCCGGGGCTCAACATCGACAACCTGCCGTTCTTCACGGCGATCGCCGCCTGCGCGACCGGGCACACGCTCATCCACGACTGGGTGTACGAGGGCCGGGCGATCCACCTGACCGACCTGACCCGTCTCGGCGCCGACGTGCGGCTGCGCGACCCGCACCGGCTCGACGTCACCGGCCCCACGCACTGGTCGGGCGCCGAGGTGAGCTGCCCGCCGGCGCTGCGGCCCGCCGTGGTGATCCTCATCGCGATGCTCGCGGCGAAGGGCGAGAGCGTGCTGCGCGACGTGGACATCATCGCCCGCGGCTACGAGCAGCTGCAGGAGCGGCTCGTCTCGCTCGGCGCCGACATCGAGACGTTCCACGACTGATCGCACCGGCGGACGGACCATCCACCGCACGACCCCTGAGGAGCGCGCATGACGGATCTGCTGGCGGCCTTCACCGACGGGCTCGTCGCCGCCGCCGGCAGCCCGTGGACGCTCGTCGGCCTGTTCGCGTTCATCGTGGTCGACGCATTCTTCCCGCCGGTGCC
The DNA here is from genome assembly GCF_008831125.1 of Pseudoclavibacter caeni. GTDB lineage: Bacteria > Actinomycetota > Actinomycetes > Actinomycetales > Microbacteriaceae > Pseudoclavibacter_A > Pseudoclavibacter_A caeni. The sequence goes on from NZ_WBKA01000005.1 coordinate 77,065, forward strand.
GAGCGAGACGCTCGTCGTCGCGCTGGCCGCGGTCTCCCGCGCGAGCGGGGCCCCGGACCCCTGGGTGCTGCTCGGTGTCTCGGCCGTCGGCGCCGTCGTCGGCGACAGCATCGCCTGGTGGCTGGGGGCCAGGCTGCGGCTGAACGAGCGGGCGTGGGCGGCGCGCCCCCGGGTGGCCCGGATGATCGCGGCGGCGAGCCGGATGCTGCATCGCCGGCCCGCGGCGCTGCTGCTCTCCGCCCGCTACATCCCCGTCGGCCGGGTGGTCGTGAACATGACGGCCGGGGCCACGGGGTTCCCTTGGCGACGGTTCGTGCCGCTCAGCGCGGTCGCCGGGGTGTGCTGGGCCGTGTACTCGGTCGGCATCGGGATGCTCGCCGCCGGCTGGACCGAGGACGACCCGCTGCTGGCCGCAGGCCTCGCGATCGTCGTCGCGCTCGCGCTCGGCGCCGCGATCGACTGGGGCGTGCGGGGCGTCCAGCGGTTGCTGCGGCGACGGGCCCTGGCCCGGCTGCGGGACGAGTCCGCCGGGGCAGACGAGGCCGCCCCGTCCTGACCGACGCGCTGCGCCCGGTCGCGCCGATGTCGCACCCGGCGGGTAGCGTGGACGGCGTGGCTCGCCCCGAGATCGGTGGCGCGCCCGGGAGCCGAGGAAGGGCAGATGACCGAGTCACCGCGTGAGTTCCACCGCTTCGTCGCCATCGGCGACAGCTTCACCGAGGGGGTCGGCGACGAGGACCCCCGCTCCCCCGGTGGCGTGCGCGGCTGGGCCGACCGCGTCGCCGAGGTGCTCGCAGCCCGGGATCCGGCGTTCACGTACGCGAATCTCGCGGTGCGCGGCCGGCTCATCCGGCCGATCGTCGCCGAGCAGCTCGACCACGCGATCGCGCTGCATCCGGATCTCATCACGTTCTGTGCGGGCGGCAACGACATCCTGCGCCCCGGCAGCGACCCGGACCGCGTCGCCGAGGTGTTCGACGCGGCGCTCGGCCGACTGACGGCGACGGGGGCGACGGTCGTCATCTTCACCGGCATGGACGTCGGCCACGCGCCCGTGTTCCACCTGATCCGGGGGAAGGTCGCGATCTACAACGAGCTGATGCGCGCCGCTGCCGAGCGGCACGGCGCGCTCGTCGTCGACCAGTGGGCGATGGCCGAGACCCGCGACCCGGCGATGTGGTCGACCGACCGGCTGCACATGTCGCCGCTCGGCCACCAGACGATGGCGATCCACGTGCTCGACACGCTGGGCGTGCCGCACGACCTCGACCCCGCCGTGGCCGCTGACCTGCCGCCGGCACGCTGGCGGGTGACCGGCGAGGACCTGCACTGGGCCCGGGAGTACCTGTGGCCGTGGGTGGTGCGCCGGCTCACCGGGCGCTCCTCCGGTGACGGGCGCACCGCGAAGCTGCCCGAGCCGGCCCGCCCGCCGCGCGACTGAGCGGCCGAGCCCGGCCGTCGGTCGGGCCGGCGGCTCAGCCCTCGGCGGCCTCGGCCAGACGCCCGCCGGAGGCCAGGTCCTCCGGCCGCGGCGAGCTCAGTCTGCGCCGGCGCTCCCGCCAGTCCGGCAGCGCCCGGGTCATGAGGGTCTGGAACCCCGGCCCGTGATCCGCGTGTCTGAGGTGCGCGAGCTCGTGCACGACGACCCCCTCGACGAGTGGGTCGGTGAACCGGGCGAGCTCGAGGCTGATCCGCACCCGTCCGGTCGCCGGTGTGCAGCTGCCCCACCGGGTGTGCATGAGCCGGGGCCGCCACACGGGCTCCGCCACGTCGAGCACGGGCGCCCAGCGGGCGATCATCCCGGGCACCAGAAGCTTCAGTCGCGCGGTCGCCCAGCAGCGCTGCGGGTCGGTCCAGGCGAGCTCGGGCAGCACGGCGGCCCGGGTGCGGCAGCGCGCCCGCTGGCGGTCGATCCAGGCCCGGCGGGCGTGGACGAACGTCCGCAGCCGGTGCTCGTCGACCCCGCGGGGCGCGGTGACCGTGACGCGTCCGTCGGGCAGCACGCGCAGGGTGACCCGGCGCACGGGCCGCACGCGCAGGCCGATCGCCAGATCGTCGAACGTGAGGACGCGCACGTCGCCCCCGCCCGGCCCGTCTGACTCAGCTGCCCCGCCCTGACGGCCTCGACCGCCTCGGCCCTGCCGCGCCATGCCACTGCTCAACCGCTCGTCCGCCACGCAGGCGAGACTACACTGGGCCGGATGCATCCCCTCCGTCGCTACGCCGTGCCGATCTTCCTGCCGGCCGTGCTGTTCTCGACCGCGGAGGGCTGCCTCATGCCCGTGCTGCCCGCCCGGGCCGTGGAACTCGGCGCCGACACCGCGCTGGCCGGGCTCGTCGCGGGGCTGCTGATGATCGGCCAGGTCGTCGGCGATCTGCCGAGCAGCTGGGTGGTCGCGCGAATCGGCGAGCAGCGCACGATGCTCGCCGCGGCGGGCCTCGCGGCCGTGGCGATCGTCGCCGGTGGGGTGCTTCCTGGACTCCCCGGGCTCATGCTCGTCGTGCTCGTCGTCGGCGTGGCCGCCGCCGCGTTCAACCTCGCCCGGCACGCGCTGCTGACCGAGATCGTCCCCGTGCCGTACCGCGCCCGGGCGATGTCGGTGCTCGGCGGCACGCTGCGCGCCGGGCTGTTCCTCGGGCCTTTGCTCGTCGCCCCGGTCGTCGCCCGCTGGGGCACGGTCTCGGCGCTGTGGTGCGCTGGCGCGCTCGCCGTCGTCCTCGTCGCGCTGCTCGTGGTGCTGCCCGATCCGGGCCGCCGGCTCGCACCCGAGGCCGCGGCGCCGCAGCAGCCCGAGCGGATGCCGTTGTGGCGGACGATTCGGGACGCCCGCCGGGTGCTGCTCACGATGGGCGCCGGGATCGCCGCGGTGCAGCTGCTGCGCTCGAGCCGCCAGGTGATCCTGCCGCTGTGGGGCACGCATCTCGGGCTCGATCCGGAGGCGGTCGCGGTGATCATGGGCGTCGCCGGCGGCGTGGACCTCGCGCTGTTCTACGCCTCCGGGCAGATCATGGACCGCTTCGGCCGGCTGTGGGTCGTGCTGCCCACGCTGGTCGGGCTCGCCCTGGCACACCTCGCGCTGCTGCCCGTGCGGGAGGTGTGGGGACTGTTCGCCGTCGGCATGCTCATGTCGATCGCGAACGGGCTGGGCTCCGGCATCGTGATGACGCTCGGCGCCGACCTCGCGCCGCGGGAGAATCCCACGGCGTTCCTCGGCGCGTGGCGACTCGCGGCGGATGCGGGCAGCGCCTGCTCACCCCTGCTGCTGTCGGCGCTCGCGGCGTTGGCCGGCCTCGGCGCCGCCGCGGTCGTTATGGGCGCTCTCGGCCTCGCCGGCGCGTGGACGCTGTGGCGCTGGACGCCGCACTTCCTGCCGCCCGAGTTGTCCGGCCGCGGACGCATCCGCCCCAGGCGGACGCGATGACCGGGATGCGCCGGGCGCCGCGCCCGACGGCCACCGGCAGCGTGCCGATGCCCGCTCGCCGGCCGTCGGATCAGACCTCGAGCCCGCCGAGGGCGTCCGCGACGCCGACAGACACCACTCCGCCGCAGCGCGGACCTGACGAGAGGAACGAGATGACCCAGACTCAGCAGTCCCCCGCCGACGGCGCGCCCCGGCCCGAGACGATCGACGTGGAGCTGTGGCTCGACCCGGTGTGCCCGTGGAGCCGGATCGGCCTGCACAACCTGCTGCAGGCGGCCCACGAGGTGGCGCGCACCACCGGTGCGCCCACCGTGCGCATCGGGCTGCGCAGCTACCAGCTGGACCCGGACGCGGAGCATGACGAGCGTCCGCTGCGCGAGCTCGTCGCCGAGCGCGCGGGCGTCGATCCCGAGATCGCCGACCGCGAGATCGCCCGCACCGCGCAGGCGATGCGGGACGCCGGGCTCGACGAGCGGCTGGCGGACGCCCGACGGGCGAACACGCAGGCCGCCCACGAGCTGCTGCACGCCGCACGCACCCAGCACGCCGAGCAGCGGGTCGCCGAGGGGCTGTTCGACACCCACTTCGTGCAGGGCGCCGACCTCGCCGCCGAGGACGTGCTGCTCGACGTCGCCCGCGCCGCCGGCATGGACGTCGAGGCCACGGCCCTCGAGCTGCGCACCCACGCCCACGCCGGCGCGGTGGCCGCCGACGAGCGGCGTGCGGCCGAGCTCGGCATCACGGCCGTGCCGTTCTGTCTGATCGACGGCCGCTTCGGCGTCTCCGGGGCGCAGCCGGTCGCGGAGTTCCGCGATGTGCTGACGGGCATCGCCACCGGCGTATACTCCTGACTCTGACACGGGGTGCCCGCGACCGCGGGCTGAGATGAGACCCGCCGAACCTGCTCTCGTCAGCACGAGCGAAGGGATGGTCACCGATGAATCGCGCCCACGCGCCCAGAGTCCTCAGCATCGCCGGGACGGATCCGACCGGAGGGGCCGGCATGCACGCCGATCTCAAGGCGATCTCCGCGATGGGCGGCTACGGCATGGCTGTGGTGACCGCGCTCGTCGCGCAGAACACGTGCGGGGTGCGGTCGGTGCACGTGCCGCCCGTGTCGTTCCTGCGCGAGCAGCTCGACGCGGTCTCCGATGACGTCGTCATCGACGCGGTGAAGATCGGGATGCTCGCCGACGCCGACATCATCGCCACGGTGCGCGGCTGGCTCGACAACGTGCGCCCGCCCCTGGTCGTGCTCGACCCGGTCATGGTGGCGACCTCTGGCGACCGGCTGCTCGACGCGTCCGCCGAGGGCGCGCTGCGCGAGCTGTGCCGGGTGGCCGACCTCATCACCCCGAACCTGCCCGAGCTCGCGGTGCTCGCCGAGACGGCCGAGGCGGCCGACTGGCACCAAGCGGTCAGCCAGGCCCGACAGGTGAGCCGTGACCTCGGCACCACCGTGCTGCTCAAGGGCGGGCATCTCACCGGCGCCGACGCCCCGGACGCCCTGGTCGACGCGCGGCCCGACCCGGCCGTCCCCGGCGGGTACGCCGAGGCCCACGCCCCGCGGGTGGCGACCACCTGCACGCACGGCACCGGCTGCACCATCTCGTCCGCGATGGCGACCCGCATCGCCGCGGGCGACACGTGGCCGCAGGCGCTGGAGCGGGTGAAGGCCTGGCTGACACGAGCGCTCACCGCCGCCGCCGACCTCGAGGTCGGGCAGGGTCATGGTCCGGTGGACCACTTCGTCGACCTGCGTGGCTGCATCCGGTAGCTCCGGCAGCCGGTGAGACCACGGCGCCCGGTGCCGCCCGGCATCACCACCTCACTTCACGTGCATCACCCTCACTGTGCACCGGCCTGTCAGAGCCCCGCCCAGGCGCACGGGTGTGCCAGACAGTGAAGGTTCGTGCACCAGGCGTCCCGCACGCCTGGAACGCGAGACGGCCCGCCGTGGACCCTCAGACCACGGTCAGGGTGGGGTCGATGCGGCGCGCCCAGGCGAGCGTGCCGCCGATCACCTGCAGGGCGTCGGCGCGTCCTCGGGCCCGCAGCGCCTCGAGCGCGCGGGCCGAGCGGACGCCGGTGCGGCACACCAGCGCGAGCGGCCCGGCGGGCAGCGCGGCCGATCCGTCGAGCACCCCGGAGAGCGGAACGTTCACCGCGCCGGGGATGTGTCCCGCCGCATGCTCGGCCGGCTCGCGCACGTCGACGACGGTGAGCGCGCGGCGTCCGGCGTCCCGCTCGGCGAGCATCCCCGCGAGCCGCTCGACGGTCACGGCCGCGCCCTGTGCACCGCCCGGGGTGCCGCAGACGACCTCGTAGTCGTCGGCGAGCCGCTCGACCGGTCGCCGGTCGGGGTCGACCGAGACGGCGAGCGTCCGCCAGACGCCCCGCGCAGCGTCGAGCACGAGCAGACGCCCGAGCAGCGGCTCGCCGACGCCGGTGACGAGCTTGACCGCCTCGCCGGCCATGACGGTGCCGATCATGCCGGGCAGGACGCCGAACACGCCGCCGACCGTGCATGACGGCACCGCACCGGGCTCCGGCGGCTCCGGGAACACGTCGCGGTAGGTGGGCCCGTGCCCGGGCCAGAACACGCTCGCCTGCCCGTCGAAGCGCAGGATCGATCCCCACACGACCGGCCGGCCGGTGAGCTCGGCGGCGTCGGCGACGAGGTAACGGGTGGCGAAGTTGTCGGCGCCGTCGATGATCAGGTCGTATCGCGTGAACAGGTCGACGGCGTTGTCCGCGGTGAGCCGCACCGGATACGGCTCGACGCGCACGGTCGGGTTGATGCGGGCGACCGCCTGCGCGGCCGAGTCGACCTTCGGCAGCCCGAGCGTGTCGACGCCGTGCACGATCTGCCGCTGCAGGTTCGACTCCTCGACCACGTCGTCGTCGACGATGCCGAGCACGCCGACGCCGGCCGCGGCGAGGTACTCGATCACGGGCGACCCGAGTCCGCCGGCGCCGATGACGAGCACGCGGGCGGCGCGCAGCCGCCGCTGCCCCGCCTCCCCCACCCCGGGCAGGATCGTCTGTCGGGCGTAGCGGCGCCGGTCGTCATCGGTAAGCGCGGGCAGCCCGCCGGCCTGCTCCGCGGCGAGCGGGATGCGGGTCACAGGTCGGGCCGGCCCTCGACCGGCGACGAGGCGAGGGCGTCCGGGCGCTGCGGGATGCGCCCGCCGAGTCGGGCGAGCCGGCCGGCCTCCACCGCGTGGCGGAAGGCCCGGGCCATCACCGCAGGATGCTCCGCTCGGGTCACGGCACTGGCGAGCAGCACCCCGTCGCAGCCGAGCTCCATCGCCAGGGCCGCGTCGGAGGCGGTGCCGACCCCGGCGTCGAGGATGACCGGCACGGTCGCCTCGGCGACGATCGCCTCGATGTTGTGCGGGTTGAGGATGCCGAGGCCGGTGCCGATCGGGGCGCCGAGCGGCATGATCGCGGCGGCGCCCACCTGACCGAGATGCCGGGCGAGGATGGGGTCGTCATTCGTGTACACCATCACGTGGAAGCCGTCGGCGACGAGCTGCTCGGTCGCGTCGACGAGCTCGAGCCCGTCGGGCATGAGCGTGCGGTCGTCGGCGATGACCTCGAGCTTGACCAGGTCGGTCTCGAGCGCGTCGCGGGCGAGCTGGGCGGTGAGCACGGCCTCGCGCGCGGTGAAGCATCCGGCCGTGTTCGGCAGCACGTCGATGTGGTCGCGCTGCAGGATGTCGAACAGGTTCGGCCCGCTCGACGCGGCGTAGCGGCGCATCGCGACCGTGGTCAGCTCGGTGCCCGAGGCGATAAGCGCCTGCTCGAGGGCGTGAAGGCTCGACGCGCCGCCGGTGCCCATGATGAGCCGGGACGTGTACGCGCGGTCGGCGATGACGAGCCGCTCATCATTGGCCTCGGGCCGCACGCCGGCGGTGACGCCCTCGGCGACCGCGCCACCGGTCGACCCCGTGTGACCGGTGGCCGTCGCGCCGTCGGATGTCCCGGACGCCGGCCGGGCGCTCGTCGAAGCGTGGTCCTGCTCCTCGTTGCTGATCATGTTCAGCCTCCCTGGTTGGCGGTGACGATCTCGACGCGAGCCTGCGGGTGCAGCGGCGTGGCGGCCCAGCGGCCGCGGGGCACGACGGCGTCGTCGAGGGCGGCGGCGACGCCGAGCCGGCTGCCGTCGGCCGGCCGGCCGTCGTCGGCGATGGCACGGCCGGTGATCTCGGCGACGAGGTCGCGCAGCGAGCGGGCCGCGGTCGTGGCGGGCTCGCCGTTGAGGGTGATCGGGATGTCGGGCATCAGTCCTCCTGTGCCTCGGCGTCGACGGCGGAACAGGCATCCCGGGCGGAGCCGGCGGTCTCGACGTCGTCCGTGTCGACGTGTGCGGCGCCGGCACGGGACGATTCGGCGCCGGACGCGACCGCGGCCGTGCTCACGACCCCGGCGGAGAACCGCCAGGGGTCGAACGCCGCCCAGGCGGGATCCGGCTCGAGCCCGTCGACGAGATCGGCGACCACGACCGCGGTCTGCGCGCTGAGCAGGATGCCGTGCCGGTGCGTGCCGGTGTCCGCGAGCAGCCCCGGGGCGACGCGGCCCAGGATCGGCGCGTTGTCCGGGGTGCCCGGCCGGGCCCGCGCGGTGGCCTCGACGAGCTCCAGGTCGTCGACGGCCGGCAGCAGTTCGTGGGCGTCGCGCAGCAGCTGCAGCACCCCGCCGGCGAGCACCGCGGGGCGGCCGTCCTCGCGCTCGGTGGCGCCGATGACGACCGTGCCGTCCTCACGGGGCACGATGTACACGCTGCGCCCGTGGACGAGCCCGCGGATCGTCCGCGTCACCAGCGGCCGCAGCCGCTCGGGTGTGCGCAGTCGGAGCACGTCGCCGTAGACGGGCCGGATCGGCCACACGAGCCCCTCCGGCAGCCCTTCGAGCTCGGGGCTGTCGAGCCCGTTGGCCACGACGACCTCGTCGGCGAGGATGCGCTGGCCGGTCGGATCGGCCGCCTCGGCGGGCAGTGGCGCGTCGGCCACGACCTCGGTGCCCGGCCAGGCGGGCTGCTCGTCAAACGCATGAGTGACCGGCCGGTGCTCGCCGTCGGTGGTCGTCAACGTCACGCCGACGACCCGGTCGCCCTCCCAGACGAGCGACCCGACCCGTTCGGGCACGATGTGCACGTCGTCGCACACCTCCAGTGCCGACAGGTACGCCCCGGCCAGGCGGCGCGGGGTGATCTGGTGGTCGTCGCGGGCGAGGAACGCCCCGGAGATGCCGGGCCCGAGCAGCGGCTCGAGCCGGCGCGCCTGCCGCGGGGTGAGGTCTTCGACGTCGAGGCCGAGCTCGGCCTGCCGACGCTGCAGGGCGCGCAGGTGGTCGCGATCGGCGGAGTCGGCGGTGGCGACGATCGTGGTGGTGTCGCGGAACCCGGTGCCGGCCCGGGTGGCCTCGGCGAGCTCGGCGACGATATCAGGGTAGCGGCGCGCGGCCGGCACCGACAGCGCGAGCAGATGCTCCTCCTCGAAGACGTACTCGCTCACCGCGGCGAGCATGCCGGCCGCGGCGTGCGTGGCGCCGGAGGCCGGGGCCGGGTCGATGATGGTGACACGGTGACCGCGCCGGTGCAGCCGCCAGGCCGCGGCCAGCCCGACCACGCCGGCGCCGATGACGATGATGTGCTTGCTCACGTGCTCCTGCTCGCTTCCCCGCGTGGCGTCCGCCCGGGGGGCGCGTCCGGTGACGGACGGCCAGCCCCTCGGCGTCGACGCACGCGCTCGCACCTGAAGTGTAGCCGCGCCGTCCGACGCGGGCACCCCTCGGGCGCGTCAGGCGGCATGCCCGCTCACATGTCCGGCGGCGCCGGCACGCGGTCTCGCGGCAGGACGCGTCCGCCGACCTGTCGCCGCCGGGCCCTAGGCTGGTGGGCATGATCGATCGCACGACCACCCCATCCGTCACCGGCCCCGCCGCCCCCGGCGAGCCGCCCGCCCGCACCCGCGCGTGGCGGCTCGAGCGGCTGCGCCGGGCCCGCCTGTACCTGTGCACGGACGCCCGGCTCGGCACCGGCGACTTCGCCGACTTTGTGGAGGCCGCCTACCGCGGTGGCGTCGACGTCATCCAGCTGCGCGACAAGCATCTCGACGCCGGCGACGAGCTCGAGTACTTCGAGATCCTCGCCTCCGCCGCCCGGCGCTGGGGCCGACTGTTCGCCGCGAACGACCGGGCCGACGTGGCCACGCTCGCCGGCGTCGACATCCTACATGTCGGCCAGCGCGACCTGTCCATCCCGGACGCGCGCCGGCTGCTGCCGAGGGGCACGCTCGTGGGGCTCTCCACCCACTCCCGCGTGCAGGCCGAGCACGCCCGGCTCGCCGACACCGACTACTACTGCATCGGCCCGGTGTGGCGCACGCCGACGAAGCCCGGCCGGGCCGCCGTGACCCTCGACGCCGTCCGCCAGGTGCGCTCGCAGCAGGATGCGAAGCCCTGGTTCGCGATCGGCGGGGTGAACCTCGACACGGTCGACCAGGTCGTCGCGGCGGGGGCCCGCCGCATCGTCGTGGTGCGGGCGATCACGCAGGCGGAGGATCCCGAGGAGGCCGCGCGGGCGCTGCTGGACCGGCTGCCCCCGCTCGCGGAGCCCGACGCCGAGTCGTGAGTGGCCCTCTTCCCAGTGGCGGCGCACACCGGCCGTGTCCCAGCCCGTGAGATAATGGCCCTCGGCCGACGCGAGTCGCACCAGTCACATCCTTCGATCGCAAGAAAGCGGTGACCATGTCATCAGTGTTCGACGCCCAGTACGAGCGCTTCTCCACGGGCGCGGGCTTCCTGGCCGCGCTCGACCAGTCCGGGGGCAGCACGCCGAAGGCGCTGCGTCTCTACGGTGTGCCCGAGAGCGCCTATCACACCGAGGATGAGATGTTCGATCTCATCCACCAGATGCGCACGCGGATCATCACGAGCCCGGCGTTCACCGCTGAGCGCATCCTCGGCGCGATCCTGTTCGAGCAGACGGTCGACCGCGAGATCAAGGGCCTGCCGAGCGCCCGGTACCTGTGGGACGAGCTCGGCATCGTGCCGTTCCTCAAGATCGACAAGGGGCTCGCCGAGCTGAAGGACGGCGTGCAGATCATGAAGCCGATCCCGCCGCTTGCCGAGGAGCTCGACAAGGCGAACGCGAACGAGGTGTTCGGCACCAAGGAGCGCTCGCTGATCAAGCAGGCGAACGAGTCGGGCATCATCGCGGTCGTCGACCAGCAGTTCGAGCTGGCCGACAAGGTCATGGACGCCGGTCTGGTGCCGATCGTCGAGCCCGAGGTCGACATCACCGCGCCGGACAAGGCCGAGTCGGAGGCGATCCTGCGCGAGCAGATCCTCGCCCACCTCGACGCCCTGCCCGAGGGTCGCGACGTCGCCCTGAAGCTCTCGCTGCCCAGCGAGGACGACTTCTACGCCCCGCTGGTCGCCCACGACCGGGTCGTGCGCGTCGTCGCGCTCTCCGGCGGCTACTCGCGCGACGAGGCGAACGCCCGGCTGGCCCGCAACCACGGGATCATCGCCAGCTTCAGCCGCGCGCTGACCGAGGGCCTCACCGCCCAGCAGAGCGACGCCGAGTTCAACGCGACACTGGAGGCGTCGATCGCGTCCATCCACGCCGCCTCCATCGCCCCCGAGCAGGCCTGAGGCGCGTCATGCCGCATGCCAGTCGAGGGCGCGGATCGGCCACCCCGGCCATCCGCGCCCTCGATCGCATCGGGGTGCCCTACCGGCTGCTCGGGTTCGACCACGACCCGGCCGTGACCGACTTCGGCGACGAGGCCGTCGCACGCCTGCCGCTGCCGGCGCCACAGGTGCTGAAGACCCTGGTCGTCGAGACGGACGCGCGGGACGTGCCCCTCGCCGTGGGCGTCGTGAGCGTCGCCGGCCGGCTCGATCTGAAGGCCCTCGCCCATGCCCTCGGCTGCAAGCGGTGTCGGATGGCCGCCCCAGCGGTCGCCGAGCGACGCACCGGGTACGTCGTCGGCGGCATCAGCCCGCTCGGGCAGCGCACCCGGCTGCCGATCGTGATCGACGACGGCGTGCTCGCGCAGCCGTTGGTGGTCGTCTCCGGTGGACGGCGGGGCCTCGACGTCGAGCTTGCCCCGGCGGATCTCGTGCGGGCCACGGGCGCCCGCACCGCCCCGATCGAGCGGGACTGATCCCACCGATCGGTGCTGTTCCACCGGGCGGCGGGCGGCGCTGTTCCACCGGGCGGCGCCGGCCCACTTGGTCAGCGCCCGGCGACCCCGTCGGCTCCCTGCTCGGGGTCACGGTCGGCTCGTCGCCGGGTGCCGAGCTCGCCGTCCACCTGGTCGGCGACCTCGGTGTGCCGGGCCGTGCTGGGTGACTCGTCCTGCCACAGCTGCTCGAGGTCGGCGTCATGCGCGGCGTCGCGGCGGGCGGCCGCCGCACGGGCGCGGTTATGCTGGTCATCTCGTCGAGCGTTCATGCCCTGAGCCTACGAGACGCCCCGGCGCATGTCATCGTGAGAAGGGCAGGATATATGTCAGGATCTCGGTGGAACACCCCTCCCCCGGAGTGGCTGCCGTTGACGAGCCCGGCCGACGGAGTGCGACTCATGGCCCGTCGCTTCCCCGCCCGCCGAGAGCCGGAGCGTCCGCCCGTCATCCTGCTGCACGGCACCGCGCAGAGCCAGGCCATGTGGCGGGGCCTCGGCTGGGTCGACGCCCTGCGCGACGGCGCCGACGTGTGGACGGTCGATCTGCGGGGACACGGTCGCAGCGACCGGCCACACGACCCAGCGGCCTACGCGATGGACCGCTTCGTCGCCGACGCCCTCACCGTCGCGGACGCGACGGGCGCGCCCGCCGCCTCGATCATCGGATTCTCTCTGGGGGGACGAGTCGCGTTCTCCGCCGTGACCGCGCACCCAGAGCGGTTCACGACGATGGTGAGCCTCGCCGGCTCCCCCGTCAATCGTGCCGGGGCGTTCGACCGGGTGTTCTTCCCGGGCATCGCCCGCTCGTTGGCCGCAGGCGACATGGACGCGACGCTGCACGAGTGGGAACGGCGCCGGGGCCGGCCGATCCCGCCTGCGGACCGAGCCGTGCTGGCCGCGAACGATCCGCGCGCACTCGCCGCGTACATGGTCGCCGAGGACGCTGACCTCGGGGTTCCCTTCCATGCCTTGACCGGCCTGCACCTGCCGGTGCTGCTGTTGGTCGGCGACCGGGACGCCGAGCGCGAGCGAGCTGCCCAGCTCAGCGCCGCCTACATCCCGCGTGCCCGACTGCGCATCATCCCAGGCGCTGGGCACGGCGGACTGCTGCGCAGCACGGAAGCGCGTCGGGCCTCGACCTGCTTCCTCGCCGAGCCCCGGCCAGCGCGCGGGCTGGCCCATGGGTGATCCGGTGGGCTCGTCCGCGCGCCCCACCCATGGCGACAGGCCATGGACGCCACCGCGGCCGACTCGTAGACTGGCAGGCGTGAGTGACGCGATGGCGCAGCGAGAGCGAACCCCTGATGATCGAGGCGGGGCGGGCACCGCACTGGCACGCGAGCGCTTCACCGACACCGGCGCGATCGACGTGGTGCGCGTCGACCCGGCGATCGCCGCCTCATGGGAGCGCTGCCGGGAGGCGAGTCTCGGCTCCGCGCCGGTCCTGCCGCCGGCCGTGGCCGATGTGCCCACCGACTCGCCGCTCGCCCGGCATGGGGATGAGGCGCTGCAGCGGCTCGCCGGGGATCTCAGCGAGGTGAGCGCCGGTGTCGTCGTCGCCGATGCCTCCGGGGTGATCCTCTCATCGGCCTTCTGCGACATCCACGGGCGGGACTCGCTCGCCGCGATCAACATGCTGCCTGGGTACTCGTTCGACGAGCGCGCGGTGGGCACGAACGGCGTCGGAACGACGCTCGCCACGGGTCGCCCGACGGCGGTGATCGGTCCCGAGCACCTCAACGAGGTGTTCCAGGGGTACACATGCGTGGGGCTGCCGCTGCGACATCCGATCGACGGATCGCTCATCGGCGTGGTGGAGATGACCACGAGCGCGACCAACGACGTGCAGGCGGCGATGCTGATGCGGCACGCGCTGACCGGCGCCAAGCGCTCGATCGAGCACGGGCTGCTGCACGAGGCGACGACCACGCGGCATCCGCTGCTGCAGCTGTTCCGCGATCGGGAGTCGCTCGCGACCGGCCCCGTGCTCGCCTATGCCGACGACTTCGAGATCTGCAACACGTGGGCGACGTTGACCCTCGATGTCGAGGATCGCGCGATGCTGCAGCGCACCGCGCAGCGGATGATCGCCGAGCACAGTGCCGAGCGCCGGCAGGTCCGGCTGCACACGGGGGCGGAGTGCATCGTGAAGCCCACGCTGGTGCTCTCATCGGGACTCGCCCAGGACGGGCTGCTGCTGGAGCTCGAGTTCATCGGCAGTGCGCGCTCGTACCGCGTGCACGCGCCCGGGCAGGCGACCACCATGCGGCTCGGCGAGAACTATCGGCGGTTCGCAGACGTCCAGCTGCTGGACGGACGCTCGCCGCTGTGGCTGCAGACCCGCACGGATCTCGGCGCGGCGCTGCGGCGTCGGGAGTCGGTGCTCGCCGTGGGCGAGACCGGCACCGGCAAGACCTCGGCGATCGACGAGATCTTCCACCAGATCGAGCCCGAGGGCAGCAGCACGATCGTCGAGCCGGAGGACCTCAACCGGCGGGTGCGGCGTGGCCGCGGTTTCTCCCAGCTGCTCGCCGGACGGCCCGACCTGCTGATCCTGCGCAACATCCACACGCTGCCGCAGGGGACCGTGACGGCGCTGTCGCAGTTCCTGGTGACCCGTTCGGCCGATGTACGGGTCGCCGCGACCTACAACCCGTCGCACATGACGGATCGCACGCCCGCGTCCTCACTGCTGCCGTTCTTCCAGCACACGACGACGATCCCGCCGCTGCGCCGCCGCCCCGATGACATCCCGGGCATCGTCCGGCAGTTCCTGCGGGTGCTCGCCGGCGACGAGCGCCCGTTGCAGGTCGCCCCGGAGGCGATGGAGGCGCTCAGCCAGGCCAGCTGGCCGGGCAACCTGAAGCAGCTGCACGACGTCCTGGCCGACCTGCACCACAGCCTCGCCCCCGGGGCGGTCGTGCGGCGATCGGACATCCCGCGGTTCGCGAGCCTGAGCGATCTGCTCGTGCTGACCGAGATGGAGTCGATCGAGCGGGATGCGATCGTGCAGACCCTGTACGAGTGCGACCGCAACAAATCGCACACCGCCGCCCAGCTCGGCATCTCCCGCTCCTCGCTGTACCGAAAGATGCGCGCCTACGGGCTCGAGGACCTCTGACCACGGCGAGCGAACGACCCGCGCGCGGACGCCCCTCCCGGGGGCGATCCGCGGCAGGCGGGCGACCGGCTGATGGCCGGCCCGCCGCCGGACGGCTCAGAGTTCGGGCAGCGCGCAGACCGCGCCGAAGTCACCGGTGAGGTCGACGGGCGGCAAGGGCTCGGGCCGGGCAGCCCCGGCGTCCACCTCGGCCTTCGTCGGCGCAGACGGGAGCGCGGCGTTCTGCTCGTCGGTGAAGATCCTCGCCCGGGAGAGGAACACGTACCCCTCGGGGCCCTCGAGTGAGAACCCGCCCATGGCCATGCCCTCGGTGACGTCGATCACCACCTGGGAGTGTTCCCAGGCGGCGAACTGCGTGGCGGAGATCCACACCGGGGTGCCCTCGACATCCTCCGGGGATCCGTCGAGCACGACGCCGAGCAGCCGGTCGAGCGGCGAGACGATGTAGGAGCCCTCGGCGAAGCAGGAGGGGCCGGAGCCCTCGCAGCATCCGCCGGACTGGTGGAAGATGACCCGTCCGTGCTTCTGGCGGAGGGTGTGCAGCACACGGGCCGCCGCGGTCGTGATGACCGCACGGGAGTGCAGCGCCCGCTGCAGCGTGGTGGTCTCGGTCGTGGTCTGCTGGTCGTCACTCATGTCGTCCTCCGCGTCATGCGGCCGCTGGCCGCCTGGCGTCGCATCGTGGTGATGGGCGCCGTGTCGTGTCGCGCTCGAGGCCGCCGCGGCATCCCGAAGCCTGCTGAGGGGGAAGCGGATGGCCTGACGCGTGCGATCCGTGTCGTGCCCCGGCCCGGTCGGATCGGTTCCGGCCCGGATGCGTGGCGGGGCGTCGACCAATGCCCGACGCCCCGCGCTGGATGACTCACCTCAACGGCGACCGGTCAGGGCTCGCGCCCCGCCCGGCGCTCGAGCGGCTCAGAAGAGGCCCTGGGGCTTCTCGCTGTAGGAGACGAGCAGGTTCTTCACCTGCTGGTAGGCGTCGAGGACCATCTTGTGGGTCTCACGGCCGATGCCCGACTCCTTGTACCCGCCGAACGCAGCGCCCGCCGGGTAGTTGTGGTAGGTGTTGGTCCACACACGGCCGGCCTGGATGGCCCGGCCCGCCTTGTAGGTGGTGCGCCAGTTCCGGCTCCACACGCCCGATCCCAACCCGTAGAGCGTGTCGTTGGCGATGGACATGGCGTCGTCGAAGTCCTTGAAGGTGGTCAGGGCCAGCACCGGGCCGAAGATCTCCTCCTGGAAGATCCGCATCTTGTTGTTGCCCTTGAAGACCGTCGGCTGGATGTAGTAGCCGCCGGCGAGATCGCCGTCGAGGTGGGCGACGTCACCGCCGGTGAGCACCTCCGCGCCCTCTTGCCGACCGATCTCGAGATAGCTCTTGATCTTCTTCATCTGGGCCTCGCTCGCCTGGGCGCCGACCTGGGTGTCGGTGTCGAGCGGGTTGCCCTGGACGGACTGCTCGACGCGGGCGATCGCATCCGGGATGAACGTGTCGGCGATCGACTCCTGCACGAGCGCGCGGGACGGGCAGGTGCAGATCTCGCCCTGGTTGAGCTGGAAGAGCGCGAAGCCCTCGAGCGCCTTGTCGTAAAAGTCGTCCTTCTTGTCGGCGACGTCCTCGAAGAAGACGTTCGGGCTCTTGCCGCCGAGCTCGAGAGTGGCCGGAATGATGAGGTTCGCGGCCTGCTGGGCGATGAACCGGCCGGTCGTGGTCGATCCGGTGAAGGCGATCTTGCGGATGCGCGGGCTGGAGGTCAGTGCGGCGCCGGCCTCAGCGCCGAAGCCGTTGACGATGTTCAGCACGCCGGCGGGCAGGAGGTCCTCGATGGCCTTGATGAGCTCGAGGATCGACACCGGGGTCGACTCGGCGGGCTTGAGCACGATGGTGTTGCCGGCGGCGAGGGCCGGGGCGATCTTCCACGCGGCCATCAGGATCGGGAAGTTCCAGGGAATGATCTGGCCAACGACGCCCAGAGGCTCCTTGAAGTGGTAGGCGACCATGTCGGAGTCGATCTCGTTCGTGCCGGTCTCCTGGGCGCGGATCGCTGCGGCGAAGTAGCGGAAGTGATCGGCGGCGAGCGGGATGTCGGCCGCGAGGGTCTCGCGGACGGGCTTGCCGTTGTCCCAGGTCTCGGCGACGGCGATCTTCTCGAGGTTCGCGTCGATGCGATCCCCGATCTTCCAGAGGATGTCGGCACGCTCGGTGGCGGACTTCGCGCTCCACTTCGGGAACGCGGCCCAGGCAGCGTCGAGGGCCTTCTCGATGTCGGCGGCCTTGCCACGGGCGACGCGGGTGAACACCTGGCCGGTGACCGGGGTGACGTTCTCGAAGTACTCCCCGTCGGCGGGGGCGACCCACTCGCCGCCGATGTAGTTGTCGTAGGAGTCCTGGAACGTGATCAGGCTGCCCTCGGTGCCGGGCTGTGCGTAAACCGTCATGTGGTTCCCTCATTCCTTCTCTGACCGGGGATCTCGCCCGGTCGTCCAGACGGCCGGTCCCGGCCGCCGCTGCTCATTCTGGGCGGTCGCGAGGGGCACGGCAACGGACGTATACGATGCCGCGCGCGGACGTGTCAGAGTGGCACAGCCCGACGTCGACCGGCCCCGACTTCTCCGACAGCCGTCCGAGAGGAATGGTGCGGCCCGACCAAGCCGGTGGGCGGCCGGCGACGCGGACGGCGGTCATCGATGTGCCCGCGTGGTTCCCCGCCCGATGGTGCGCCGACGTTCTCCGTCAAGGGCGGCCCGGGACACGACGAGGGCGCTCCCCGGCGGATGTCCGGGTGGAGCGCCCTCGTGCGGGATCGCGACGGGTCAGTCGGCGATGCCGTCGATGATCGCGTTGAACGTCGCCGACGGCCGCATGGCCGCCGTCGCCTTCGCGTCATCCGGACGGTAGTAGCCGCCCAGGTCGACGGGGCTGCCCTGCACGGCCAGCAGCTCGTCGGTGATTGTCTGCTCACCGTCGGCCAGGGCCTTCGCCACCGGGGCGAAACGGGCCGCCAGCTCGGCGTCCTCCGTCTGCGCGGCCAGCGCCTCGGCCCAGTAACGGGCGACCCAGTAGTGGCTGCCGCGATCGTCGATCTCGCCGGCCTTGCGTGAGGGCGAGCGATCCTCGTCCAGGTAGCGCTCGGTCGCCTGGTCGAGGGCGTCGCCGATCACGCGCACCCGATCGTCACCGGTGGCCCGGGCGTGGAAGCGCAGGCTCTCGGCGATCGCGAGGTACTCACCGAGGCTGTCCCAGCGCAGGTGATCCTCGGCGAGGAACTGCTGGACATGCTTCGGGGCCGAGCCGCCCGAGCCGGTCTCGAACAGGCCGCCGCCGGCGAGCAGTGGGACGATCGAGAGCGTCTTCGCGCTCGTGCCGACCTCGAGGATCGGGAACAGATCGGTCAGGAAATCGCGCAGCACGTTGCCAGTGGCCGAGATGGTGTCCTGCCCGGCACGGAAGCGGCGCAGCGTGTGCTTCGTCGCCTCGATCGGCGAGAGGATCCGGATGTCGAGCCCGTCGGTGTCATGCTCCGGCAGGTACGCGCGCACCTTCTCGGCCACCGCGCGGTCGTGGGCGCGCTCGTCGTCGAGCCAGAAGACGACCGGGGTGTCGGACAGACGGGAACGGGTCACGGCAAGCTTCACCCAGTCGCGCACCGCCTCGTCCTTGGTCTGGCAGGCGCGCCAGATGTCACCGGCCTCGACCTGGTGCTCGAGGAGCACGTTCCCGGTCTGATCGACGACCTGGACGGTGCCGGGACGGTCGATGATGAACGTCTTGTCGTGGCTGCCGTACTCTTCGGCCTTCTTCGCCATCAGGCCGACGTTGGGGACGGTCCCGACGGTGGTCGGGTCGAACTTGCCGTTGGCCTTCGCATCCTCGATGGTCGCTGCGTACACGCCCGCGTAGGAGCTGTCGGGGATGACGGCGAGGGTGTCGCCCTCGGCGCCGGTCATGTCCCACAGCCGCCCGCCGTTGCGGATGAGCGCGGGCATCGAGGCGTCGATGATCACGTCACTGGGCACGTGCAGGTTGCTGATGCCTTTGTCGGAGTTGACGGCCGACAGGCGCGGTCCCTGCTCGTAGCCGTGCTGGATCGCCTCGCGCACGCCCTCGCGGAGGTCCTCCGGCAGGGTGTCGATGCCGGCGATGATGCTGCCGAGTCCGTTGTTCGCGCTGAGGCCAGCGGCCTCGAGCTGGTCGCCATAGCGGTCGAACAGCTCGTGGAAGTACACGCGGACGGCGTGGCCGAAGAGGACGGGGTCGGAGACCTTCATCATCGTGGCCTTCAGATGCACAGAGAGGATGACCCCGTCGCGGCGGGCCTGCTCGACCTGATCGGCGAGGAACGCGTCGAGGGCGCGCGCACTCATGAACGTGCCGTCGATGATCTCGCCGGCGAGCACGGGCAGCTCGGGCTTGAGCACGGTCGTGGTGCCGTCGTCGCCGACGAGGCGGAACTGCAGGGTGTCGTCGTGATCCATGACGACCGACTTCTCGTTGTGGCGGAAGTCGTGGTCGTCGAGCGTGCCGACGCGGGTCTTCGAGTCGTGCGACCACTCGGCGACGCTGTGCGGGTGCCTGCGCGCGTAGTTCTTCACGGCCGCGGGCACGCGCCGGTCGGAGTTGCCCTCGCGGAGCACCGGGTTGACGGCGGAGCCCTTGATGCGGTCGTAGACGGCGCGCACGGCGCGCTGCTCGTCATCCTCGGGCTCGTCCGGGTAGTCCGGGATCGCGTAGCCCAGGCCCTGCAGCTCGGCGACGGCGGCCTTGAGCTGCGGCACGGACGCGGAGATGTTCGGCAGCTTCAGGATGTTCGCCTCGGGCGTCTTCGCCAGCGCGCCGAGCTGGGCGAGAGCGTCCTCGGTCTGCTGGTCGGCGGGCAGACGGTCGCGGAAGGCGGCGAGGATGCGGCCGGCGAGGGAGATGTCCTTCGTCTCGACCTCGACACCGGCCGGCGAGGTGAAGGCCCGCAGGATCGGCAGGAACGAGTAGGTGGCGAGCAGCGGAGCCTCGTCAGTGTGCGTGTAGATGATCTTCGCCATGGATGGACTGTCTCCCTTGATCAGGTTCGAGGGGTCTTCCGTCAGGCGGAAGACCCATGGAACTTCCGTCCGCCAGCTTATCGGATCGGGCCGCTCCGCCCCGCTCCCCCGGCCCCGCTTCGCCGATGCCTGTCCGAGAAGTCGATCACCCGAGCGGGCACCCGCCCGTGCGGCCGCTGGTCAAGGGGATGCTGGGAGCACTCGCCCCGCACATCTCGCCCGTCCGTGGGACCCGCCCGAGCAGCCGCCGCCCTGAGCGACCGTCTGCGCCACGCCGGGTGGATCAGTCGATCGTGCCGTACAGCCGGTCGCCGGCGTCGCCGAGGCCGGGCACGATGTAGCTGCGGTCATTGAGCCCCTCGTCCACCGCGCCGACGACGACGGTGACATCGCGGTCGGCGAAGTGCTCGCGCACGGCCTCGAGCCCCTGGGGTGCCGCGAGGATGCAGATCGCGGTGACGCGCTGCGCCCCGCGCTCGAACAGGTAGTCGATCGCCCCGATGATCGACCCGCCGGTGGCGAGCATCGGGTCGAGCACGAAGCACAGCCGGTCGCTGAGCTCCTCCGGCAGCCGCTTCGCGTACGTGGTCGGCTGCAGCGTCTGCTCGTCGCGGACCATGCCGAGGAACCCGACCTCGGCGGTGGGCAGCAGCCGGGTCATGCCCTCGAGCATCCCGAGGCCGGCCCGCAGGATCGGCACGACGAGCGGCAGCGGTTCGCTCAGCCGCACCCCGGTGGTGCTCGCGACGGGCGTGGTCACCGGGACAGACTCGACGGCCACGTCGCGGGTGCCCTCGTAGGCGAGCAGGGTCATGAGCTCCTCGACCAGCTGGCGGAACACCGGCTGTGGGGTGTTCTCGTCGCGCAGGATGGTGAGCTTGTGCTTGATGAGGGGATGTTCCGGGGTGATCAGACGCATGAGAGCAGCGTACTCGCCCGCCGGGCCCGGTCAGTCCGCGGACGCCGCCGGGCGGCCGGTCTGTGCGTCCGGGACGGGTGCCCCCGGGTTCGTCTCCCGGCCGCTGCGCAGCCGGGTGATCCCGGTCATCAGGTGGTAGACGGCGATCGCGGCGAAGGTGCCGAGCGCGATGCCGCCGAAGACGAGGTCGCCGGCCTGCCAGGTGAAGTCGGCGATCGCGATGATCAGGGCGACGCCGGCGGTGGTGAGGTTGATCGCGTTCGAGAAGTCGACCCGGTTCTCGACCCAGATGCGCACGCCGAGGATGCCGATCATGCCGTACAGTACGACCCCGGCCCCACCGAGCACACCGACGGGCACGGTGGAGATCGCCGCGCCGAAGCGGGGGCTGAGGCTCAGCAGCACCGCGACGATGCCGGCCACCCAGTAGGCGGCGGTGGAGAACACGCGGGTCGAGGCCATCACGCCGATGTTCTCGGCGTAGGTGGTCGTGCCCGAGCCGCCGCCGAACCCGGCGAGAGTGGTGGCGAGGCCGTCGCCCATGAGCGCCCGGCCGATGTTCTCGTCGAGATCACGGCCGACCATGAGCCCGACGGAACGCACATGGCCGATGTTCTCGGCGATGAGCACGAAGATCACCGGGATGAACAGCCCGGCCAGTGAGAGGTGGAACGTCGGGGTCTGCAGGTGCGGCAGGCCGATCCAGGCGGCCTGCTCGACGGCGGTGAAGTCCACCTCGCCGCGGAGGACGGCGACGGCGTAGCCGATGGCCACACCGAAGAGGATCGACAGCCGGCCGAGGAAGCCACGGAAGACGACGCCCCAGACGATGATCGCGCCGAGCGTGACCAGGGCGGTCACCGGCGCCTGCATGAAGTTCGCCTTCGCGCTCGGGGCGAGGTTCAGGCCGATCAGAGCGACGATCGCCCCCATGACGACCGGCGGCATGAGCACCTCGATCCAGCGCACCCCGACCCACTGCACGACGAGGCCGACGAGGAACAGTGCGACGCCGGCCATCACGACCCCGCCGAGCGCACCGGCATAGCCGTACTCGCTCTGCGCCGCGGCGATCGGGGCGATGAACGC
Source organism: Pseudoclavibacter caeni (assembly GCF_008831125.1). GTDB lineage: Bacteria > Actinomycetota > Actinomycetes > Actinomycetales > Microbacteriaceae > Pseudoclavibacter_A > Pseudoclavibacter_A caeni. The sequence continues at coordinate 98,850 of NZ_WBKA01000005.1, forward strand.
GAAGCTCGAGCCCAGGTAGCTCGGGATGCGGTTGCGGGTGAGGAGCAGGAAGAGGATCGTGCCCACGCCGGAGAACAGCAGCGTCGTCGCCGGCGGGAAGCCGGTCAGCAGCGGCACGAGGAACGTGGACCCGAACATGGCGACCACGTGCTGGGCGCCGATGCCGATCGTGCGCGGCCAGGTGAGCCGCTCGTCCGGGGCGACCGCCTCCCCCGGTGCGATGTGCGCCCCGTCGCCGTGCAGTCGCCAGTCGAACATGCCCCGGGCCATGTCGTCTCCTCACCCTCGCCGCGTCGCGCGCCGGCCGGTGCGCCGGGAGCGAGTGTAGACCGGGCAGCTCACCCGGCCACGGCGCCGCGCCCGGCGGGCCGGGACCGGCGGATAGACTCGGGGCATGCTCGAACCGGATCCGCAGCCCGCGCCGCCCGGGCCGCTGCGCATCCAGCTCGACCGGGTGCGCGAGCGGTTCGCGCCGACCGTGAGCGCCCGGGCCGCGCTCACCGCGCACCGCGAGGTGCAGCTGTTCCTGTCCGACCGCCACGATCTGGTGCTGGCCACGGCCGGACTGGGCGAGGATGACATCCTGCGCACGGGGCTGCCGGATGCGGCGCAGGCCCGGGCTGCCGCGTCCGCCGCTCCCGCCGGCCCGGTGTTCTCGTACTGGAGCGCCCCGGACGGCCACGTGCCCCCGCTGGTGCGCGCATGTCTTGACCGGCTGCGCGCGCTGCATCCGGACGCCGTGGTGCTCACCCCGGCGAGCGTCCCCGACTGGGTGACGCTGCCCGGCGCCGTGGTCGACCGGCTGCGGGAGCGGCCCGCCCACTATGCCGATTTCCTGCGCCTGAGCCTGCTGGAGCGGCACGGCGGGGTGTGGGTGGACGCCACCTGCCTGCTGCTGCGCTCGATCGACGAGGGGCTCGCGGAGGCCGGCCCCCAGCCGGGGCCAAGCCTGCTGATGCCGCGCTGGACCGACCGCGAGATCTCCAACTGGTTCATCGCGGCGACGCCCGGGCACCCGCTGGTGCGGCTGCTGCGCGCGGCGCTCGAGCTGTGGTGGACCGAGATCGGCACCCTGCCCGACTACTTCCTCTTCCACCGCATGTTCGCCGGGCTGCTCGCCGAGTACCCACAGGCGGGGCTGCTGTGGGCGGGGACGCCGTGGCTCGGCAGCGCCCCGGCGCACCTGCTGCAGATGGTCATGTTCCGTCCGTACGACTCGGACCTCGTCGCCGCGGCCTCCCGGCTCTCGTTCGCCCAGAAGCTCAGCCACAAGTTCGATGCGGACACCGTGCCACCGGACAGCCTGCTGGCGCGCCTGCTCGCCGGGCGCCTGTTCGAGGGCTGAGCGGCCGGGCCCGTGATAGCGTGACGCGCGATGACTGTCCAGCCGCTGGCCCGCGTCCAGATCGCCGACATCGCCCTCGACCTGTTCCTCGCCCGGGGATATGACGCCGTCAGCGCCGCCGACATCGCCCGTGCCGCCGGGGTGTCACGCAGCACGTTCTTCCGCCAGTTCGGTGCGAAGGAGGACGTTATCTTCGCCGACCACGACGAGACGGTCGCCGCCCTTGAGGCGCATCTGGCCGAGCGGGCGCGGACCGGGTCAACGGACGCCTGGGACGACGTGGTCTCCGGCGCCATGCTCGTGCTCGACCGATTCCTCGACCGCCTCGACAGCATCCGCCGCCGTGACGACGTCGTGCGGCGCACGCCGGCGCTGCGGGACCGGGAGATCGTCACCATCACCCGCTACGACCGGGCCTTCGACCGGCATCTGCGCGCCCGGCTGCCGGCGGTCTCCCCCATCCGCACCGTGCAGTTCGCCGACGCGGTTGCGGCGACCCACAACGCCGTGCTGCGTCGGGTGCTGCGCGACGGGCTCGGCCCGGCGGATGCGCGAGACCGGCTCGCCCGGGAGCTCGCCGACCTGCGCGCCCGGCTCGTCGACGGGGACGCGGGCGCCGGCGAGTCCGTGGTCGTCGCGTTCCGGTCAAGCCTGCCGCTGGCCGAGCTGGATCGCCGGCTGCGCAAGCTCGGCGACCCGGATCGTATCTGATACACCGTCCCATTCGACATGAGACGCCGTCTCATGTCACGATGGCGCCATCCGCCGACCGGGGCACACCGTCGTGCCGCGATCGGGATGCCGTGTCAGATCGAAGGAGACGACGATGTCCCAGCCCCAGACCATCCCACAGCCGCAGCCTCAGCAGACGACGCAGGCGCCGGAGTCTCAGACACCGCCCCAGCCGGGACCCCGGCCCGGGGCCGAGGCCGCCCCGGCCCTCGCGTTCGAGACGACCGTCGTCGAGCATCGCGGCCACCGGATCGCCCGCGTGCTGCTGCGCCCGGCATCCGGCCTCGTCGTCTGGTCGCCGGAGGCGCTCGCCGCGCTGGCCGACTGGACGCGCGACGTCGACACGAGCGGCGTCGACGCCATCGCGTTCGCCGCGGCCGGTCGAGTGTTCGGCGCCGGGGCGGATCTCTCCGGCTTCCGCGACATCGCCGAACGGGACGCCGCCCGCGAGGCCGCGGCGGCCGGGTACCGGGCGCTCGCCGGGGTGAGCGCGCTGCCCGTGCCGACCTTCGCCCTGATCGGCGGGGCGGCCCTCGGCGGCGGCCTCGAGTTCGCGCTGCGCTGCGACCGGCGCATCGCCCGGGCGGACGTCGAGGGGCTCGGCCTGCCCGAGGTCGGGCTCGGCCTGGTGCCCGGCTGGGGCGGCATCCCCGCGGCGGTCGCGGTGATCGGCCCTGAGGCCACCGGCCGGCTCGCCGTCCTCGACGCGCTCTCCGGACGCGGCGTCGACGCGACCACGGCACGGACGATCGGCCTGGTCGACGACCTGGTCGACGACCTCGACGGCGTCGAGACGCTCGACCGCATCGTCGACGCGCTCGAGGCCGCCCCGGTGCGCCTGGAGCCCGAGGGCGCCGGCGAGGCGTGGACGCCGGACGCGCTGCTCGCCCGCGTGCGCCGGCGCATCCCCACGCCCCCGCCCGCGGTGGATCGGGCCGTGGCTCTCATCGCGCAGGCCGCCCGTCACCCCGACCCGGCGTTCCGGTCGGCGCAGGCCCGCATCGCGCAGGCCGGAACGCCCCAGCCGCTCGAGGCCGAGACGATCGACGCGTTCGTCGACCTGCTCATGACCGACGAGAGCCGGGCGGCCATTCACGCGTTCTTCGCCCTGCAGCAGGCCCGCCGGCGGGCGCGCCCTTCCGGGGCGCAGCGGCGCGTCGACGCCGTCGGCGTGATGGGCGGCGGCCTCATGGCCACGCAGCTGGCGGTGCTGTTCGCGACCCGGCTCGAGGTGCCGGTGCGCGTCGTCGAGCTCGACGCCGACCGGGTCGAGCAGGCCCGCGCGCGGATCGCGGGGCTCCTCGACCGGGCCGAGGCACACGGCGACCTCGACGCCGCCGCCCGGGAGCGGATCGCAGGGCTGCTGACCGTGCACGCCGACGTCACCGCCGTTCACGGCGCCGACGTGGTCATCGAGGCCGTCTACGAGGATCTCGACGTCAAGCGCGCCATGTGGGCCGAGGTGGAGCCGCACGTCGCCGACGACGCGCTGCTGCTGACGAACACGTCCTCGCTGCCGGTCGCCGCGCAGGGCACCGCGCTGCAGCACCCCGAGCGGCTGATCGGCTTCCACTTCTTCAACCCGGTGGCGGTGCTGCCGCTCGTCGAGCTCATCGTGCCGGAGACCGCCGACCGCGGCCTGGCCGACACCGCCCTGGAGCTCGGCCGCCGACTCGGCAAGGCGATCGTGCGCACCGGAGACCGGCCGGGCTTCCTGGTCAACCGGCTGCTCAGCCGCCTGTTCGCCGAGGCACTCGAGCTCGTCGACGCGGGCTGGGACCCCCTGCTCGTCGACCGCTGCCTCGTGCGCGACGGCCTGCCGATGACCATGTTCACCCTGCTCGACCACATCGGCCACCCCGTGCAGCTGCACGTGCTGGAGACGCTGCACGAGGTGTGGCCGGAACGGTTCCCCGTGAGCACGAGCCTGCGCCTGCTCGTCGAGCGCACACCGGCCGGGTCGCGCTCCCGCTGGCTGGACGACTCCGGCCGACTGACCGCGGCGGCGCGCGACGCGATCGCGGTCGCCGTCGCCGAACGGCCCGCCCACGACCCCGCCTGCGACACCGCCGAGGCGGCCCGGCTGCACATCCTGCGCGGCGTCGCCGACGAGGCGGCGCTGATGCTCGCCGACGGCACCGTCACCGAGCCGGGCGACATCGACGCGGCGATGATCCTCGGGGCGAACCATCCCCGACACAACGGCGGCCTGCTGCCCCTGCTCGACCGCTCCGGGGCGAGCCGCCGCGCGCCGCGCGGGCGAGAGCTGCTGCCCGACGGCGAGGCGAACGTCCCCGGCGATCGGCACGACGACCTGCCGGCGCTGGCGGCCTACGACGTGCTGCGCCCACTCGACCTCGACTTCTACGGGGTGTTCGACGACGTGCCGGCGGAGGACCGTTCCTGGCACGAGCGGGCCCGCCGCTTCACAGACTCGATCGCCGACGAGGTCGACACCGCCTGGGACCATGCGGAGTACCCGCTCGTCTGGGCCCGCCGGCTCGGCGCGCTCGACCTGCTCACCGACGGGGTGACCGGCCCGGGGCTCACTCCGATGTCGCCGCTGGCGGCCGGGCTCGTCGGCATGGAGATGCACCGCTGCGACGGGTCGGTCGGCACGGTCGTCGCCGTGCAGGGCGGGCTGGCCCTGCGCTCGATCGCGATGTTCGGCAGCCCGGAGCAGCAGCGCGAGTGGCTCGTCCCCCTCGCCCGCGGCGAGCGGCTAGGCGCGTTCGCGCTGACCGAGCCCGAGCACGGCTCCGACGCGGTCGCGCTGACCACGACCGCCCGCCGCGACGGCGATGGCTGGGTGATCACCGGCCGCAAGAAGTGGATCGGCAATGGCTCGGTCGGCGACGTGACCGTCACCTGGGCCCGCGACGAGGAGGGCCGCGTGCGCGGGTTCCTCGTGCCGCAGACCGCGCCGGGCTACATCGCCGAGACGATCCGCGGCAAGGGGTCGCTGCGGTCGATCCATCAGGCGCTCATCACCTACGACCACGTGCGCCTGCCCGCCGACGCGGTGCTGCCCGGGGCCCGGTCGTTCAAGGACACGGCGCGCGTGCTCGCCGCGACCCGGCTCGGCATCGCCTGGGCTGCGGTCGGCCACGCGCAGGCGGTCACGGAGATCGCCGTGCAGTACGCCCGGCAGCGCCACCAGTTCGGTCGGGCGATCGGCGACACACAGCTCGTCCAGGAACGCCTGGCCGAGATGCTGTCGATCCTCACCAGCCTGCAGCTGCACGTGCGCACACTCGCCGAGCGGGACGCGGCGGGCACGATGCGCCCCGAGCAGGCGTCGCTGGCGAAGGTGACCGCCACACGCGGGGCCCGGCGGATCGCCCAGCTGGGCCGGGACATGCTCGGCGGAAACGGCATCCTGCTCGAGTACGGGGTGATGCGGCACTTCGCCGACATCGAGGCACTGCACACCTACGAGGGTACCGAGAGCGTCCAGTCGCTCATCGTCGGCCGCGACCTCACCGGGCACAGCGCCTTCAGCGGACACTGAGCACGGCAGGAGGTGGCGAGGCCCTGAACGAGGGCGACCGCCGGCCTGAACCGGATCGGGACCGAGACACCGACCCGGTTCAGGCCGCGGGGCGATGGTCAGCGGCCTCCGCCACCGCCACCTCCGCCTCCGCCACCGGCTGACCCTCCACCGCCGGCACCGCCAGAGAAGCTGCCACCCGAGGAGGGGGCGGTCGCAGCTGAGTCGGCAGCCCCGGCGAGCCCGTGCACCATCCCGGCGAGCGTGCCGGCCCGCACGACGACGTCGCCGTCGAGCCAGGTCGGGGCCGTCCCCGAGGCCACGTAGGCGCGCTCGAGCGCATGCCCCCACGACTCCTCCACGCCCCACAGCACTGCCCAAGGCAACAGCCGCTCGGTGATCCGGACGACGGACTCGGGCGCGCCGGCGTCCGCGTCCTCCCGCTCAGCGCCGGTGACGCTCTGCAGCATTCGCAGCCGGTCGGCCTCGGCGAGCGCCATGTACATGCGCAGCCCCTCGATGTGCTCGCGTGCGAGGGAGCCAGCGCGGGTGAGTGACTGCGGCGGGCGCACGGTCAGCGTGCAGAGGACGACGGCGACGATGGAGACCACCCCGGCGGCGAACAGCCAGCCGGAGACCGTGCTGATGCGGGTGGACACGAGGCCGACGACCGCGACGGCGGCCGCCGAGAGTGCCCAGGCACCGAGACGCAGGGCAGGGGTGAGCCGGCGTTCTGACCGAGCCCGAAGCCCGTCGGCTATGGCGCGGTGGCGGGCGTCACCGACCACTCTGGCCACCCGTCCGGCCCGTTCCTCACTCGGCCCGTCGAACCACACGACGCGTCCCGGGGACGGTGCCCCCTCACCCACAACGGCGGCGAGGGCGAGCCGGTCGGGCGGGCTCGCCGCATCGGGCAGACCGACCACGCGCACGCCGCGGCGCACCCGTTCGCGACCGAGGAGTCCACGGTCGCGACGTTCGACGACACGAACGACGCCGCGCACGGCAAGTTCCAGCACCGCGGCCGGAAACCATCGACCGGAGCGCTCGAGGAGGTCAGCGCCCTCGGCGAGATCGACCCTCTGGGGCGGTGTGCACTCGGGGACGATGACCTCGCGCCCGGGCACGTCGCCCCAGCGGCGGCGGCGCTGCCCCCACAGCCCGACGGCCGCGAACAAGGCGGCGGCGGCCGCACCGAGGGGCAGCCAGGTGGCCCACCAGGTGCGAGCCGGGGCAGTGGGGACGGTGAATGTTCCGGGGGCGAACCCCACGGCGACGGTCATCGTCTGCCCGGCGCCAAGCGCGCCGTCGCTGACGGCCTGCCAGGTCACGCCGTCATCCGCCGCATCCGATGTGATGCGGTTGATCGGGCACCGACCGGTGTCGCCCTCGGCACCCCGGTAACAGGCGGACTCGCCGTTCGCGGCGGCGGCGAGGCCTGCGGGCACGTGCACAGTCGCGGTCACGGCGTCGAAGCGCTGGGCCCAGTCGGTGCCGTTGACGTCCCAGTAGAACTCGTCGGCATCGGTGTCGCTGAAGTGGCGCACGAGATTGACCAGGTCGTAGACGATCACGTAGGTCTGCACGCCGCGCACGCAGCGGTCGTCGCCGATGGAGACGACGAGCTCCCCGCCCTCCTCGTCGGTCGTGTACGGCACGGCCGCCCCCGTGGCGTCGGTGTCGGCGCGCGCGGGCAGCGACGTGTCGATCATCGCGAGCGCCATGAGCGCGGCGAGAAGCGCGAGCGCGGCGATCCGGGCGGCGGGGGATGTTCGGATCGGGGCGCTGCGGCAGGCCGGGGTCATGCGGTCATGGTACTGGGCCACGGGGGACGGACCGTCTGGAACGGACCCCCCCGGGACGGACCCCACCCGGGCAGACGGCTGGAGCGGTCAACGGGGCCGGACCGTCGGGCGAGGCCGGGATCGTGTCCGCAGCCGGCCCGGCCCGACGGCTCAGGCGCGCTCGAGCACGCTGGCGTAGTTCGATACCGCGGTGCCGCCCATGTTGACCACCCCGGCGACGTCAGCGGTCGGCAGCTGCATCTCGCCGGCCGTGCCGGTCAGCTGCATCGCGCAGAGCACATGCTGCGACACACCGGTGGCTCCCACCGGGTGCCCCTTCGCCTTCAGCCCGCCGCTGACGTTGACGGGCAGCCGGCCGTCGCGTTCGACGGTGCCGTCGTCGAGCAGCCGCGCGCCCTGCCCCGGCTCGGCCAGGCCGATCGACTCGTAGATGACGAGCTCGGCGATCGTGAAGCAGTCGTGCACCTCGAGCAGGCTGAAGTCGTCGAGGGTGCGGCCGGTGCGTTCGAGCGCGCGCTGCCAGGCTTCGCGCACACCGCCGAACAGGGTCAGGTCGCGCCGGTCGAGCGGCAGCCAGTCATTGGCCTGCTCGATCGCCCGCAGGTGCACGGCGCCGTGCCCGGTGTGCGGGGCGCGGTCGCGGCGGGTGAGGACGAGGGCGGCGGCCCCGTCGGAGACCGGCGAGCAGTCGGTGCGCTTCAGGCGGCCGAACACGGTGGGGTTGCGGTCGGAGACCGTCTCGCAGAAGGCCACGTCGAACGGCTTGTGCAGCTGTGCGTAGGGGTTGCGCATCCCGTTGGCGTGGTTCTTCGCGGCGATCTGCGCCATCGTGTGGGCGGGGTCGCCGTACCGGTCGGCGTAGGCGTCCGCGACGGCCGAGAACATCTCGGCGAACCCGCCGCGGGAGTCGGTGCCGGCCAGCTCGTAGGAGGCGCCGAGCAGTGCCCGGCCGACCTGCTCGGGGCTCGCCTGGGTCATCTTCTCGACGCCGATGACGAGCACCCGGTCAGCGTCGCCGCTGCGCACGGCGCGCACCCCGGTGCGTACGGCAGCGGCGCCGGAGGAGCAGGCGTTCTCGACCCGGGTCGCGGGCCGATACAGCAGCGCCTCGTCGATCTGCAGGGCGAGCGACGACGGGAACGCGAGCGGGACGAGCCCCGCGTTGTAGGTGCCGATGACGACCTCGTCGATGTCACCGGGCTCGAGGCCGGCGTCGGCGATCGCCTGCCCGCCGATGCGGGTGATGAGGCTCTCCAGCGTCTCGTCGGGCAGCTTCCCGAAGCGGGAGTGGGCCCAGCCGGCGATCAGGACGTCGTCGGGGCGGGGATCGGTGCGGGTGGCGGTCATGCGTGGGTCTCCTCGGTCTCGGGCTGGATGATGTGCAGGTCGTCGGGGACGACGAGCGGCGCGTCGGTGCGCCGACGGATCTCGTCGACGGTGACGTCGGCGGGGTGGCCGACCAGGCGCAGCCCCTCCGGTGTGACGTCGATGACGGCGATGTCGGTGATGATCCGGTCGACGGCACCGGCGCCGGTGAGCGGCAGGTCGCAGCGACGACGGATCTTGGGCGTGCCGTCCTTGGCAGTGTGGTCAGTGAGCACGATCACCCGTCGGGTGCCCGCGACGAGGTCCATGGCCCCGCCCGGCCCCTTCACCTTGCGCCCGGGGATCGCCCAGTTGGCGAGGTCGCCGCGCTCGGAGACCTGCATCGCCCCGAGCACGGCGATGTCGATGCGACCGCCGCGGATCATCCCGAACGACAGCGCCGAGTCGAAAAAGCTCGCGCCGGGGGCGACGGTGACGGTCTGCTTGCCGGCGTTGATCACATCCGGGTCCTCCTCCCCCTCCCAGGGGAAGGCGCCGACGCCGAGGATGCCGTTCTCGGAGTGCAGGGTCACGTGCACTCCCTCGGGCACGTGGTTGGCCACCAGCGTGGGGATGCCGATGCCGAGGTTGACGTAGTCGCCGTCGTGCAGCTCGCGGGCCGCCAGCCAGGCCATCTGGTCTCGTGTCCAGCTCATGGTTCACTCCTCTCTCAGGCCGCCACGTCGCGGGCGGGACGCGGGCGCACGGTGCGCCGCTCGATTGGCCGCTCCCGGTGCGCGGCCGAGACGACGGACTCGACGAAGATGCCGGGCGTCTCGATGCGGTCTGGCTCGAGCGCGTCAGGCTCGATGCGCTCGGCCTCGACGACGGTGTGGTCGGCGGCCTGGGCGACGAGCGGGTTGAAGTTGCGGGCCGCGGCCCGGTAGGCGAGGTTGCCGAACCGGTCGGCCCGGTGAGCGTGGACGAGGCCGAGATCGGCGTGCAGCGCCGTCTCGAGCAGATGCGGCACCCCGTCGAAGTCACGCACCTCGTGGTCGCGGGCGACGTCGGTGCCGACACCGGTGGGCGTGTAGAAGGCGGGGATGCCGGCCCCCGCGGCGCGCAGCCGCTCGGCGAGCGTGCCCTGCGGCACGAACACGACCTCGACCTCGCCGGCGATCATCTGCCGGGCGAACTCGTCGTTCTCCCCCGCGTACGAGCAGTGCACGCGGGCGACCTGGTGGCTGTCGAGCAGCAGGCCGAGCCCGACGCCGTCGAGCCCCATGTTGTTGGAGATGATGGTCAGCTCCCGCACCCCCGAGTCGCGCACTGCCTCGATGAGCTCGAGCGGCGAGCCGCAGATGCCGAACCCGCCCACGGCGATCGTCATCCCGTCATGCAGCAGCGGTTCGAGCGCCTGGCGCGCCGCCGTGATCCGCTTGATCATGTGGACCTCCTCATCCCTGGACCAGTGCGGACCCCATTGTCCACATGCCGGTCATCGACTCTCATCGACTGCCCCGAGCGTAAAGACGGCCGGGCGCGCCGGCAAATGATATACACGCCCCGATGGACACCAGTCATGTCCGTATAGTGGACCCGTGAACGATGACCACGCCGCCCAGACCGGCACGCAGTCGCTCGACCGGGCGTTGCGCCTCCTCCACCTCATCGCCGACGCGGACGCCCCCTGCGGCACCGGCGAGCTGTCCCGCCGGGCCGGACTGACGCGTCCGACCGCCCACCGGCTGCTGCAGGGCCTGCACCACGCCGGCATGGTCTCCCGCGCGGACGCGACCGAGCCCGTCACGGGGTCGCACCGCACGGCACGCTGGGAGCTGGGGCCGCAGCTGGCCGTGCTCGGCACGCTCGCCGCGGCGCGACGACCGCTCCCCCGGCTCGCCCGGCCGCTGCTGCAGCGGATCGCCCAGGCCACCGGGGAGAGCGCGTTCCTCTCCGTGCTGCGCGGCCACACGACCGTGTGCGTGGCTGAAGAGGAGGGCTGGTACCCGATGCGGTCGTACGTGCTGCACGTGGGCAGCCGGTTCCCCGTCGGCGTGGGCACCGCGGGGATGGCGTTCGCGGGACTGCTCGACGCCGACGAGCTCGACCGGGCGCTCGCGGCGACCCGGGCCGGGCGGGTGGAGCTCGGCCCCGCCTTCGACGACGACCGGGTGCGGGTGCGCGCCGAGCGGACGCGACGGCTCGGCTGGGCGTGGAACCCCGGCCTCATCGTGGCTGGCAGCCACGGGGTCGGCGTGGCGGTGCGCGAGCCGGGGGCGCCGGCCTGGGCGCTGAGCGTCACCGGGGTGGAGCAGCGCTTCGCCGACGGACGCGCCGAGCGACTTGCGGAGACGCTGCTGGAGGCGGCGACCGAGCTGCGCGAGCGGCTCGCCCGCTGACGGGACCGCGGGTCAGAGCCAGTCGCGCACCTTGAACTGGATGTACAGGCCGACGCTCGTGAGCGCGACGAGGGCGATCGCGACGACGCCGCCGGTGCCGGTGCCGAACAGCGGCAGGTCGACGTTCATGCCGAAGAACCCGGTGATGAGCGTGGGCACGGCGATGATCGCCGCCCAGGCGGTGAGCTTCTTCATCACGAGATTCATCCGGTTGCCCTGGCTGGAGAGGTTCGTGTCGACGATCGTGCTGGCGAGGTCGCGCAGCGAGTCGGTCCAGTCGCTCACCCGCAGCACGTGGTCGTACACGTCCAGCAGGTAGGGCTGCAGCGCGTCCGGCAGCGGCGGGTCGGAGCGGTTGATGATGCTGCTGACGATCTCGCGGGTGGGCAGGGCGAGCCGGCGCAGCACGACGAGCTGCTTGTGCAGCAGGTAGGCGTCCCGCTGCACACGGTGGGCGTCCGGATGCGTGCCGAGCACCTCCGCCTCCAGCTGCTCGACCTCCTCGTCGAGCGCCTGGACGGTGTCGAAGTGCGTGTCTACGACGTGGTCGACGATCGCCCACACCAAGGTCATCGGCCCGGCGGCGAGCAGCCCCGGATGCGCCTCCCACCCCCGTCTCACGCAGTCGATGTCGAACCCGTCGGCCCGACGCACGGTGACCACGACTCGGCCGGCGACGAACACGTCCACCTCGTGGCGCACGATGCGATCCTGCGGGGCCGGCGCGGGGCCTGGCCCAGCGAGCGCCAGGGCGTAGAGGGTGAGGAACAGATGGGTCTCGTAGCGGACGAGCTTCGCCCGCTCCTCGCTCCCCTCGACATCCTCCACGGCGAGAGGGTGCAGGTGCAGCAGCTCGGCGAGCCGCTCGAGCCGCTCGTGATCGGGGTCGACGAGGTCGACCCAGGTGACCCGCTCGGCGTCGTCGCGCAGCGCCGTGATCTCCTCGACCGCGGCGGTGCACTCGATGCGGCCGTCGCGGTAGACGACCGCGGTGGCCGCGGGCTCGGTGCTGGCTGGCATGCTCTCGAGTCTACGATCGACCGGCGTCGGGCCGCTCCAGCGCGCTCCTCGCGACGCCGTCGAGGATGTCCTGCTCGCTGTACGCGATCGGCACGGCGAGCCCCGCGGCCACCAGTCGGGCGCACACGCGATCCCAGATGACCGCCGCGGCGCCGACCACGTCGCGGCGCCCCGGGTCGACGCCGAGCGCGGCGAGCTCGGTCGCGTCGGAGCGGATGATCCGGGCCGCCGCGCGGCGCAGTGCGTCCACCGGCCACGCGCGCCTGGAGAGCTCGGCACGGCGCGCGCAGGAGACGCCGGCTGCGACGGCCGCGATCGCGCCGACCGAGTCAGACACCCCGATGACCCGGTCGAGGCCGCCCAGCGGCACGATCTGCTCGGCGCGGTCGAGCGCCCGGTCGACGTCCCGCGCGATCGCGGCACGAACGGTGGCGTCCAGCGGCGTGCCGGCCACGTGCCGCTCGGCGAGGCGGACGCTGCCGACGTCCATCGAGTGCGCGGCCAGCACGGCGCCGGCCGTCGCGTCGCCGACGACGAGCTCGGTGGAGCCACCGCCCATGTCGATCACGAGCGTGCGATCCGGTCGCCCGGGCGCCGCCGCGCGCGGCAGGCCCGCGGTCGCCCCGCGGAATGACAGCGCCGCCTCCTCGGTGCCGGCGATGACCTCCGGGATGACGCCGAGGACGCTGCGGACCCGGTCGACGAGCGGGGCCGGGTCGGTCACGTCACGGCTGGCCGAGGTGGCCGCGAACCGCACCCGGGACGCCGGCACGGCGAGTCGGTCGAGCTCGGCTCGGATCACCGCCAGGGCGGCGTCGAGCCGGGCGAGCGCCGGCGGGGCGAAGCGGCGGGTGCGGTCGACGCCCTCGCCGAGGCGGATCACCCGGGAGCGCCGCGCGAGCTCGCGCGCCCCGTCGGGCGCGCGTTCGAGGACGAGCAGGCGGATCGTGTTCGTGCCGCAGTCCACGCCGGCGGCGCGGACCGGCTCTGGAGCATCCGGCCGGAGCGTGCGCGGGGTCTGACTCGACATGAGCCCCATGGTAGAGGCCCGGCCGCCGCAGCCCGGCCGCACCCTGCGCGGGGAATATCCCGACGCCCCGATCGTTGGAGTTGAGCGTATGACACTCAAGTCCGAGGGTGCGACGTCCGCGAGTCCGCGGGCCGGCCGCACCCTTCCAACCACTGTGAGGAGGCACCGTGCCAGAGAACGTCACCCCCAGCCGCGGCGAGGCAGGCCCCCACGGCGACCATGACGGCGAGCGGGAGCGCGCCGCATTCGACGAGTTCCTCGCCCGCTATCTCGCCGGCGAGCGGGCCACGCAGTCGCGGCAGGCGATCGACATCAGCCGGTTGCTCGCCCGGCGCACGCAGACGGCGCTGGCCCGGGCTGGCTCGTACGCGGTCGCCCGTGGACAGGGCGAGGTCGACGCGCTTCACCTGCTGCGCGTGCTCGTGACCCGGGATCCGGCGGCCGGCGTGGTGCGCGGACTCGGCATCACACCCGAGCGGGTCGTGGAGGCCGTGGAGGCCCGGCTCCCGCAGGCGGTGCCGGGCGCCGCGGTCACCGAGGCCCCGGCGATCACCCCCTCGCTGCAGCGGGTGCTCTTCCACGCCTTCCAGATCGCGCGCGCCTCGGGAGCGACCTACATCGATCTGGAGCACCTCTTCCTCGCGCTCGTCCTGGACCAGGACACGCCCGCCGGCCAGGTGCTCACCCGGCTCGGCATCACTCCGCAGGCGGTCACCCGCGGCGTGCGGCCCGCCGATATCGCGCACGCGTCCGATGCGGCGGAGACCGCGGCGGCCGACGCGTCCGACGGCGCGGTGGACGAGGACGACGATGCGCAGGACGCCACCGCGTCCACCGAGGCCGGGGCCACCCCGATGCTCGATCGCTTCGGCGAGGACCTCACCGCCCGCGCCGAGGCCGGCGAGCTCGACCCGGTGATCGGCCGGGACGACGAGATCGTGCAGACCGTGGAGATCCTCTCGCGGCGCACGAAGAACAATCCCGTGCTCGTCGGCGAGGCGGGCGTCGGCAAGACGGCCGTCGTCGAGGGGCTCGCCGAGCGGATCGCCTCCGGCGACGTGCCCCCGGCGGTCGCCGGCCGGCGTGTCATCACCCTCGACCTGCCCGCCCTGGTGGCCGGCACCCGGTTCCGGGGCGACTTCGAGGAGCGGCTGACCCGCCTGCTCGACGAGATCGCCGCCCACCGCGACGAGCTCGTCGTGTTCATCGACGAGCTGCACACCGTCGTCGGCGCCGGCGGCTCCGCACCCGGCGACGGCATGGACGCGGCGAACATCCTCAAGCCGCGGCTGGCCCGCGGCGACCTGCACCTGGTCGGGGCGACGACCCTCGATGAGTACCGGCGCATCGAGCACGACCCGGCGCTGGCCCGCCGGTTCCAGCCGGTCACGGTCGACGAGCCGAGCGAGGACGACGCGGTGCGGATCGTCGAGGGTGTCGCCCCCGCCTTCGCCCACCACCACGACGTGCGGTACACGCCGGAGGCGCTTCGCGCCGCCGTGCGGCTGTCGGCCCGCTACCTGCCCGACCGTCGGCTGCCGGACAAGGCGATCGACCTGATCGACCAGGCCGGGGCCCGGCTGCGGCTGCGGCTCGGCGCTGTCACCGGGGAGCGCACCGTCGACACCGCGCCGCTCATGGAGCGGCTGGCCGAGCTGGAGGCGGAGAAGAACGCCGCCGTGGACCAGGAGCGCTACGAGGACGCCGGCACGGCCCGGGATCGCATCCGCGAGGTGCAGCACGAGCTCGACGAGGCCACCGCGCACAACGCGCGAGTGGCGTCGGAGCGCGCCGCGGGGTCCCAGGACGCCCCGGTGGAGGCGGTCGTCGACGAGGCGCAGATCGCCGGGGTCGTCGCCCGGCGCACCGGCATCCCCGCCGAGCGCATCAGCGAGGGCGAGCGCGCCCGGCTGGCGCACCTCGAGGAGGAGCTGCACGCGCGGGTGGTCGGGCAGGACGACGCGGTCAGTGCCGTCGCCCGGGCCGTGCGTCGCGGGCGCACCGGGCTCGCCGACCCGCACCGCCCTGTGGGCAGCTTCCTGTTCTTGGGGCCCACCGGCGTCGGCAAGACCGAGCTGGCCCGCACACTCGCCCGTTCGCTGTTCGGCGACGAGCGGGCGATGGTGCGCTTCGACATGTCGGAGTTCGGCGAGCGACACACCGCCTCGCGGCTCGTGGGCGCCCCTCCGGGCTACGTCGGGTTCGACCAGGCCGGGCAGCTGACCGAGGCTGTGCGCCGCCGACCGTACTCGGTGCTGCTGCTCGACGAGATCGAGAAGGCGCACCCTGACGTGTTCGACCTGCTGCTGCAGGTGCTCGACGACGGCAGGCTCACCGACGGGCAGGGCCGCACGGTCGACTTCCGCAACACCGTGATCATCATGACGTCGAACCTGGGCTCGGAATTCCTGGCCTCGCGGTCGGGGGCGCTCGGGTTCGTCGCCAACGACGACCCGACCGGCTTCGGCTCGGAGCAGGCGCTGCGCGATCGGGTGATGGGCCGGCTGCGCGAGACGATGCGGCCCGAGTTCCTCAACCGCATCGACGAGATCGTACTGTTCCACCGGCTCACCCGCGACCAGGTCGCCCGCATCACCCGCGGCATGGTCGACGAGGTCGCCGCCCGGCTCGCCGGGCAGGGCGTGCGGCTCGTCGTCTCGGACGCGGCGGTCGCCCGGCTCGCCGAGCTCGGCTGGCAGCCCGAGTACGGGGCCCGCCCACTGCGGCGGACGATCCAGCGCGAGCTGGATGACCGCCTCGCCGACCGCCTCGTGACCGGCACGCTGCAGCCCGGCGACACCGCCCGGGTGGACGAGCACGACAGGCAGCTCTCGGTGACCGTCGAGAGCGGCACCGACGCGCATCCGGCTCCGCACCCGGTCGGTGACGCGGCCTGACCGGCGCCGGACGGATCCGACATGGCGCAGGCCGCTCGCGGGTCGGCTGCCCGATGAGGTGAGCCGACTCGCGAGCCGACCCGGCTCCCGGGTGTGCCCGGTGGGCGCACGCTCTGGCACGGCCGAGGGCGCCTGGCGAGGCCGGCGGATGACGCACGCCGTCACGTCGGGCTGACGAGAGTCTGTGGAGGTGCGTAGGCTCGTGGCATGAGCACCCACGGAACCGCATCCCCGACCACCCCGTCCTCCCCTGTCGACGTCCCCCAGCTCACGCTCTCGGACGGTCACGCCCTGCCCGCCATCGGCCTCGGCACCTACCGCCTGCGCGGCGCCGCCGGCGCCGACGCGGTCGCCCGGGCGATCCGCACCGGCTACCGGCTGATCGACAGCGCCTTCAGCTACGAGAACGAGGGCGCCGTGGGCGCCGGCGTGCGCGACTCCGACGTGGACCGCTCCGAGATCACCGTCACCTCCAAGCTGCCCGGCCGTCACCACGCCTACGACCAGGCGCTCGCCGCGATCGAGGAGTCGGTGTACCGCATGGGCATCGGCCCGATCGACCTCATGCTCGTCCACTGGCCGAACCCGCTGGCGGGTCGGTATGTGGAGGCGTGGCAGGCCCTGCTCGAGGCCCGGGAGCGCGGGCTCGTCCGCTCGATCGGGGTGAGCAACTTCCTGCCCGAGCATCTGGAGCGGATCATCGCCGCGACCGGGGTGGCTCCGGTCGTCGACCAGATCGAGATCCACCCGCGCTTCCCACAGGACGAGGCCGTGCGCTGGAACGCCGACCACGGCATCCGCACCGAGGCGTGGAGCCCGCTGGGCCGCGCGTCCGGCATCCTCGCCGACCCCGTGCTCCAGGCGATCGCCCGCGAGCACGGCCGGACGGTGGCGCAGATCGTCCTGCGCTGGCACGTGCAGCGGGGCGTCGTGCCGATCCCGAAGGCCGCCAGCCCCGACCGGCAGCGCGAGAACCTCGCCGTGTTCGACTTCGCCCTGAGCGAGTCGGACCTCGCCCGGATCGCGGAGCTCGCCCGTCCGGACGGCCGGCTGAAAGGCCAGGACCCTGCCACCTACGAGGAGTTCTAGCCGAGGTGTGGCCCGGGCTGACGCCGATTCAGCATCCCGACCCCGATTCAGCAGCAGCACCGCGAATCCCGCTGAACCCGATCAAGGATGCTGAATCCGCGTCTCGACACGCCTCACCCACCGTCCGAGACCGGCCCGCCGCCCACCAGCGGCAGCCCTCACTCCCCTCCGGCGGCCAGGCGCATCAGATCCGTGTCGAAGTCGGGCCCGTCGTCGCGGCGGCGCTCGGCGGCCGAGTCGAAGGTGTGGTCGTACGAGCTCCACGTGCTGCGGGTCATAGCCCGCTCGACGTCGTCGGCGACGAGGGCGATGAGCTCGGCGGCGGCGCGCTCGACCCGCTCGCCGAGGCCGGGGTCGAACCAGTCCCCGCCGGTGGCGAGCACCGAGGTGGGCACGGTCAGCGTGCGGAAGAAGGCGAGCACCCCGCGCAGCTCGATGTCGACGGCGAGGGCGTGCCGGGCGGTGCCGGCGGTCGCGAGCAGGGCGGCCGGCTTCGCCACGAGCAGGTCCTGGTCGAGGACGTCGAGGAAGCTCTTCAGCAACCCGCTCATGCCCGCCTTGTATATCGGTGTGGCGATGACGACGCCGTCGGCGTGGGCGAGTGCGGTGACCGCGGACTCCAGCCGTTCGGAGCGCAGCCCGCCCACGAGCGCCTGCATGATCTCCTGGGCGAGCGGCCGCAGCCCGATGCGCCGGACGGTCACGCGCACCCCGGCGCGGTCGGCGGTCACGCCCGCGGCCCGGGCGAACCGGTCGGCGAGCATGTCGGTCGACGACGGTTCGGAGACCCCGGCGCTGATGATGAGGATCGTCCGCGCGCGGTCGTCGCGCGTCTGCTCCGGTCCGGCCGGCTGACCGGCTGTCTCGTCCGGTCCGGCATCATGCCTGCTGGTGGTGGCTGTCGTGGTCATGATCCGCTCGTCTCCGAGGCGACGGCGGAGGCCGCCGCGTCCTCCATCCCGTCCGGGCCCGAGTCCGCCCGATTCTCGCTCGGCCGGCCCGAGTCGGACCGGCCCGCGGCCGTCTGGCCCGCAGGTGCCCGGCCCCTGCTCGTCCCGTCCGCACGGTCGATGAGCCGCCGGGCCAGGTCCCGCAGCCCGGTGAGCTGGGCGTCGTCGAGCGACGCCGTCATCCGGTCGGCGACCTGGCGGGCGTGCCGGCGGCCGATCGTCCGCTGCACCTCGTGCCCCGCCTCGGTCAGGCCGAGCCGCACCCGGCGGGCGTCGCGCAGGTCGCGTCCGCGGGACACCCAGCCACGGGTGACGAGCCGCTCGACGAGCCGCGAGAGCCCGGGCTGGGTGAGCATGACGTCCTGCCCCAGCGTGCGCTGGTCGAGCCCATCCGGGTGCCGGGCGAGCGTGTAGAGCACGTCATACTCGGACAGCGTCGCCGGATGCCACAGGTCGGCGGCCGCGAACTCGCGCAGCAGCACGCCCTGAGCGCGGAAGAGCGCCTCCCACGCCTCGTTGGCGAGCCGGGTGCGGGCGCGGGAGGCGGCCTTGGTCATCGCCCGGCCTCCGCGGCCCGTCGCGCCTCGCGCCGCTGCCGGGCGATGATCTCGGGGCTGTCCTGGTAGGGCGAGCCGCCGGTGACGTTGTCGCCCCGGTTGGCGTTCGGGCGCGGCTGTCGGGGTGGCTCGTCGCCGTACCTCGCACGCACGAGGTCGGCGTGCGAGGGCGGGTCGCTGGGGACGCCGGCCGGCCGCATCGCCTCCATCTCGTGACGCAGCACCGGCACGACCTCGCCGCCGAGCAACTCGAGCTGGTCAAGCACCGTCGCGAGGGGCAGCCCGGCGTGGTCCATGAGGAACAGCTGTCGCTGGTAGTCGCCGAAGTCCTCGCGGAACTCGAGCGTGCGGTCGATGACCTGCTGGGGGCTGCCGACCGTCAGCGGGGTCTGGCTGGTGAAGTCCTCCAGGCTCGGCCCGTTGCCGTACACGGGCGCCTCGTCGAAGTAGGGGCGGAACTCGCGCACCGCGTCCTGCGACCGCCGGGCGATGTACGCCTGGCCACCGAGGCCGACGATCGCCTGGTCGGCCCGACCGTGGCCGTGGTGCTCGAAGCGGCGCCGGTACAGGCCGATCAGCCGCTTGAAGTGGTCACGGGGCCAGAAGATGTTGTTAGCGAAGAAGCCGTCGCCGTAGTACGCGGCCTGCTCGGCGATCTCCGGGGTTCGGATCGATCCGTGCCAGACGAACGGGGGCACGTCGTCGAGCGGGCGGGGCGTGGCGGTGAACCCCTGCAGCGGGGTGCGGTATCGGCCGTGCCAGTCCACCACGTCCTCACGCCACAGCCGGTGCAGCAGGTTGTAGTGCTCGAGCGCCATGGGCAGCGACTCGCGGATGTCGGCGCCGAACCATGGGTAGACCGGGCCGGTGTTGCCGCGGCCGAGCATGAGGTCCATGCGGCCCTCGGAGAGATGCTGCAGCATCGCGTACTCCTCGGCGATGCGCACCGGGTCGTTCGTGGTGATGAGCGTGGTCGAGGTGCTCACGATGATGCGTTTCGTCTGCGCGGCGATGTACGCCAGCAGCGTCGTCGGCGCCGACGAGAAGAACGGCGGGTTGTGGTGCTCGCCGATCGCGAAGACGTCGAGCCCGACCTCCTCCGCCTTGCGGGCGATCGTGACGGCCGCGCGGATGCGCTCCGCCTCGCTGGGCGTGCGGCCGCTGACGGGGTCGCGGGTGATGTCGCTGACCGAGAAGATGCCGAACTGCATGTCGTCTCCGTTCTTGGTGGTGCGTCCGGTACGCCGTCCGGCCGCGGGATGCGATGCCGTACTCCCCTGCCGCGCCCGGCACGCCTCACTATAGTTGCACCTGCAATATATGCGCAAGCATTGGTATTCGCGGCGCGCGGAGGCGAGCGACGACGTGAGCATGTCGCAGTCGGCGGGATCATCAGATGTGTCCATGGGTGCCCGCTTCCATCATCGGATGTGTCACTTTGCGACAGCGCCGCTCGCCCCTCGATCCCAGCTTCCGCACCGGCATGCCGATCCGCCCATTCCTGAGAACGGTTCGCAGCCCGGATCCCGGCTCCGACACCTCTCGGCATCGCCCGCGTGCGGCGCTACGCTCGCCAGTGATCAGGGGCTCCGGAGAGACCGGAGCCGACAGTGCGGTCCTCCGCGAGGCCTTCCGCCCTCGCACCTGTGTGTGCGAGACGAGGCGACCGGAGCACCACGACGACACACAGAGGAGTACGCCATGAAGGCTGCTGTGCTGGAGGAGTTCACCAAGCCGCTCAACGTCACCGACGTCCCGGACCCGACGCTCACCGACGACGGCGCGATCATCGAGGTCAAGGCCTGCGGCATCTGCCGCAGCGACTGGCACGGCTGGAAGGGAGAGTGGACCGGGTTCCTCGCCCCGCTGCCGATGATCGGCGGCCACGAGATGAGCGGCATCGTCAAGGAGGTCGGCAAGAACGTCAAGAAGGTCAAGGTCGGCGACCGCGTGATCGTCCCCTTCACCTGTGGCGACGGCACCTGCCAGGCCTGCCTCGAGGGTGACTCGAACGTCTGCGAGCATCAGACGATGCCCGGCTTCACGTACAACGGCGGATTCGCCGAGTACGCGCACGTGCCCACCGCCGACTTCAACCTCATCCCGCTGCCCGACGAGGTCGATTTCTCGCAGGCGAGCGGCATGGGCTGCCGCTTCATGACCGCCTACCACGGCGTGCTGAGCGTCGGCGACGTGCGCCCCGGTGACTGGGTGAGCGTCTACGGCGCGGGCGGCGTTGGTCTGTCGGCGATCCAGATCGCCACCGCGGCCGGCGCGAACGTCATCGCGGTCGACATCGCCCAGGACAAGCTCGACTTCGCCAAGAAGATGGGCGCCGTCCACACGGTCAACAGCATGGAGACCGACCCGGTCGAGGCGATCAAGGACTACACGCACGGCGGCGCCGACGTGTCGGTCGACGCGCTGGGCATCAACGCCACGCTGCTCGCCTCGCTCAACAGCACCAAGCGCAAGGGCCGCGCGGTGCAGATCGGCATGACCCCGATGGGCAAGGACGGCGACATCCCGATCGCGGTCAACGACATCATCGCCAACGAGGTCGCCTACCTCGGCTCGTTCGGCATGCCGCGCGCCGAGTTCCCGGCCCTGCTCAACCAGGTCGCCACCGGCAAGCTGCGCCCCGGCGATCTGGTGACCGCCGAGACGAACCTCAGCGGCATCGTCGACGTGTACCACGACATGGACACGTTCAAGGTCAACGGCGTGACGGTCATCACCGACTTCACCAAGTGATCCGGTCGTCCGGCACGGCGCCCATCCGTCGCCGGACGTCGCGCGCCGGCCGGGCTGTCTCGGTCGGCGCGCATCCCTCGTCGACGCCGGGCTGACACGGCGTCGGCCTGAAGGAGCCCCGCGACTGCATGCCGCGGGGCTCCTTCGTGCCCCGGGCTTGAGCCGCCATCCCCGGGACACGTCACCCGGGACCGTCCGGGCACGTCCCCAGGCCCCGGGCCGTGATCACCGAGGCAGCACGGTGAGCCGGCTGGACGACTCCCCGTGGTCCACGCGCATGCGCAACGGCTCCAGTCGGCAGCGCCAGGCGCCCGGAGACGAACGCCGCGAGCTCGTCCCACGCGAGCAGGTGATGGTGGTCGTCGGAGATGTAGGCGATCTGCTGTTCGGAGTCGCCGATGTACAGGTAGTTGTCCCGCAGCCAGGTGGGCACGCCGTCAGGGTCGGCCGTGAACTGGTGATGCAGGAGGATCGGCACCTTGATGTCAGCCGCGCGCTGGGCCTCCGGCTCGGTCCAGACCCCGTGCAGCGTCCGCGCGCCGTCGGAGCAGTCGACGAGCGGGGCGCCGTGCCAGCGACACACCCGCGTGCGGCCCCGGGGATGCCGCAGCGGCAGTCCCGTCCGGGTCGGCGCGTTCGCCCCCCGATTCCACCGCAGTCCGCCCGCGCGGCCGGCGGTGACGCCGCGTCCCCTGCCCCCCCTCCTCCGGCCAACGACATGGCGGGCCTGCGCTCCACCATGCCTCGTAGCCCGGCGCCGCGCTCCGGCACCGGGCAGGCCGCCCGGCGAGCGACGCGGACACGATCCGCCGATCGCTCGCTATCTGCGAACACCCTTGTTACTCTCATTCTGTGAGCACGATTCGATCCCTTCCCGCCGACCACCCGGCGCGCGCCGCGGCGACCCCGCCACGCACCGTCATCGACACCACCTCCAGCACGGCAGCCCGCACCGCGACAGCCCCAGCGCCCAGCCGCGGAGAGGCCGACGTCGACCAGATGCTGTGCCCGGCCCTCCTGGCCGCGATGGCCCTGCTCGGCAAACGCTGGAACGGCCTGGTCATCCAGGCGCTCGGCACGGGCCCGCAGCGGTTCGTCGACATCCGGCGCGGCATCCCGGGCATCAGTGACGCCGTGCTCGCCCGCCGTCTCGGCGAGCTGCAGCACTGCGAGCTGATCGAGCGAGTCGACGGCGCCACCCGCGCCCCGTACCGGCTCACGGCCAAGGGCCGCGACCTGCTGCCGGTGCTCGATGCACTCACCGCCTGGGCCGAGCGCTGGAGCGTCGCCGAGCATCTCGCCGCCGCCTGCGTCAAGGACATCGCCGGCGACCCCGTCCTGCAGGGGGCCAGGCGATGACCCGCCCGTTCGAGATCGGCGTCTATCACTTCGGCGAGCTCACCCCCGACCCCGAGACCGGCCGGGTCGTGACTGCGCAGCGCCGCCTGCATGAGCTGATCGAGCAGGCCGAGGTCGCCGACCAGGCGGGGCTGTCGGTCTTCGGCGTCGGCGAGCACCACCGCCGTGACTTCGCCGTCTCCTCCCCCGTCGTGCTGCTCGCGGCGATGGCCGCGCGCACGAGCCGCATCCACCTCACCCCGACGGTGAGCGTGCTGAGCTCCGACGACCCGGTGCGGGTCATGGAGCAGATCAACATGCTCGACGACCTCTCCGACGGACGTGCCGAGCTGATGGTCGGTCGCGGCTCGTACACCGAGTCGTTCCCGCTGTTCGGCTACGACCTGGCCGACTACGACGCGCTGTTCGAGGAGAAGCTCGACCTGCTCGACCACCTGCGCCGTGAGAACCCGATCACCTGGCAGGGGACGCTGCGGCCCTCCCTGCACGACGCCGACATCACCCCGCGCCCGGTCGGCGACCGGCTCGTGCCCGTGTGGATCGCCGTCGGCGGCACCCCGGCCAGCGCCGTGCGCGCCGCCAGACACGGCCTGCCGATGGCGCTCGGCGTCCTCGGCGGCCGCCTCGACGGCTTCCGCCGGTTCGTCGACCTGTACCGTCGCACCTGGGCCGAGCTCGGCCGCCCGGCGGACGAGGCGCTCGTGAGCGTCAACGGCCCGGGCTTCGTCGCCCCGACGAGCCAGGCGGCGATCGACCTGTCGTACCCCGCCTTCGCCGAGGGGATGCAGCAGAACTTCCACCAGCGCGGCCGCGGCTGGCGCGTGCCCCGCGACCAGTACGAGGCGATGGCCTCGCCGGGGGGCGCCCTGTTCGTCGGCAGCCCCGCCCAGAT
Organism: Pseudoclavibacter caeni; assembly: GCF_008831125.1. Classification (GTDB taxonomy): domain Bacteria; phylum Actinomycetota; class Actinomycetes; order Actinomycetales; family Microbacteriaceae; genus Pseudoclavibacter_A; species Pseudoclavibacter_A caeni. The sequence continues at coordinate 122,477 of NZ_WBKA01000005.1, forward strand.
CGTCGACAAGATCCTGCGCCAGCACGAGGTGTACGGGCACGTGCGCTACATCTGTCAGCTCGGCTTCGGCAACGTGCCCAAGCGGGACGCGCTGCGCGCGATCGAGCTGCTCGGCACCGAGGTGCTGCCCGCGGTGCGCCGGGCGCTCGGACAGACCGGGGATGCGGCGGCCGAGACGGAGGCCAGGGCATGAGCGTGCGCGAGGAGATCGACCGGATCGACCGGCCGTTCCCGGGCCGTCCGGTGCGCGTCGTGGCCGTGAACGGCGCCTACTCGACCGGGGGACGCACCGACACGCTCGTGCGCGACATCCTGCAGGAGACCCGCCGGCAGCTCGCCGACGCCGGCCACGGCATGACGGCGACCACCATCGACGTCGCCCGGCTGGGCCAGGGGTTCACCGGGGCGCTCGAGCCCGACGACCTCACCCCGGAGGTCGCCGCCGTGTTCGACCAGGTGGCCGGCGCCGATCTGCTCGTCGCCGCGTCCCCCGTGTTCCGCGGGTCGTACAGCGGGCTGTTCAAGCACTTCTTCGACCTGATCGACCAGTACGCGCTCGCCGACCGGCCGGTGCTGCTCGCGGCAACCGGTGGCAGCGATCGGCACACGCTCATGATCGACCACGAGCTGCGTCCGCTGTTCGCGTTCCTGCAGGCGCACGTGGCGCCCGTGTCGGTGTTCGCCAGCGCCGGGGACTTCGCCGGCGGCCTGCTGCTGAACCCGGACGTGCGCGCCCGGATCGAGCTGGCCGTGCGCGGCATCCTGCCGGTCGTGCTGCTCGACGTCACCCGGGAGGACCGCGCCGGGCGCCGGCAGGTCGTCGACGAGTCGCAGCTGCCGCCGCTCTGATCCGCTCTGCCCCGCGCCGACGCGCTTGTCCGTCCGCCGCATCCCCACGTCATGCGGGCTGCTCGGCCGGACCGCGCTGTTCCGCGCTGCCCGGGCCCACCACCGGTCACCGCTGGCAGCGCGGGCACCAGTACACGTCGCGCAGCCGGGCGGGATCGGCACCGAGCCGGTCGAACGCGATCGGCGTGCCGCAGCGCCGGCAGGGCCGCCCCGCCCGGAAGCACACCCACAGCCGCTGGCCGCGCCGCCGGTCACCGGTGGTCGTCCGCTCCACGCGCAGCCGGTTCGCCCGGATCATCCGGGCCCCGAGGCGCAGGATCGCCGCCGCGTCCGTCTCCCGGGCCGGCCGGCGCGGGTCGACGCCGGCGAGGAAGCAGATCTCGTTGCCGTACTCGTTGCCGAACCCGGCCACGTTCCGCTGGTCGAGCAGGGCGACGTGCAGGGGGCGAGTGTCTGCGGCGAGCCGGCGGACGGCCTCGTCGCGGCCGCGCGACCCGGCCGGGTCGGCGTCCCATGCGGCGCCCAGCGGGTCGGGGCCGAGGTGATCGAGCAGCAGGTGCTCCTCGTCCCGCGGCACGAGCCGCACCTCGGCGACCTCGAACCCGACCGACTCGACCGCGGGCCCGCCCGGGTGCGCGGCGACGGTGAGGACGACGCGGGCCTGGTGGCCGGGTGAGCACCAGCGCTCCCCGGGCCGGTGCCGCTCCCAGCGTCCCTCCATGCGCAGGTGGCTGTGCAGCGTCCAGTCGCCGATGTGGTGCAGCAGGTGCTTGCCGTATGACGTGACCTCGTCGACGACGAGCCCGGTGAGGTCGGCGGTCGCTTGCCGGGGCACGCGCAGCTCGAATCGGGTGATCCGCCCGCCGCGCAGGGCGCGGTCGAGCACCCGGGCGGTGCGGAACACGGTGTCTCCCTCGGGCATGCGCTCCTCTCGACGCGGCCATCGTAGTCAGCGCACGGAGTGCCGCTGTACCAGGAGATCATCGCACCGCGACGGCGTCGCGGAGCACCGACCGTGCAGCGGGTCCGTGTCCGTGCGCACGGTATCCCCGCCATCCCGCGGAATGTCCCTGCCGCCCGCCGTGTTCCATTACCTGGGTCTCGTGCGACCTCGACGATGACGCCGACCTCCCCGCGGCCCGCGCGCCGCGACCCGCGTGCGCGCAGTGCATTCCGAAGGAGGAATCATGTCTGAGCCCACTGAGCCTGCTGCGACCACCGGATCCGCCGGGGGGCAGGCCCCTGCCGCATCCACCCCGACCGTCTCGCGGGCCGCTGTCGTCGGCGCCGGGCTGATCGGCCTGTCGTGGGCGTCGCTGTTCGCCGCTGAGGGGCTCACCGTGAAGGTGTGGGATCCCCGCCCCGATCTCGCCGAGGCGCTCGCGAAGACGGTGCCCCAGGCGGTCGCCGGGGTCCCGGGCTTCCCGGATGACCCGGACGCCGTCGCCGCCGCCGTCGCCCGCGTGATCCCGGTGACGACGATCGCCGACGCGGTCGCCGACGCCGAGCTCGTGCAGGAGGCCGGCCCGGAGCGGGCGAACATCAAGCAGGCGAACTGGAAGGAGGTCGAAGCGCACGCCCCGGCCGACGCGCTGCTGCTGTCGTCCAGCTCGGGCATCGTGGCGAGCGTGCAGTCGGAGCTCATGGTCAACCCGCTGCGCCTGCTGATCGGGCACCCGTTCAATCCGCCGCACGTGCTGCCCCTGGTCGAGGTCTCGGCCGACGAGCAGACCGACCAGGCCCTCATCGACCGGGCGCTCGCGTTCTACCGGTCGATCGGCAAGCATCCGGTGCAGCTGCACAAAGAGGTGCCGGGCTTCGTCGCCAACCGCATCCAGGCGGCCGTGATCGTCGAGGCGATCCGGCTGGTCGACGCGGGCGTCGTCAACGCCCGGGAGCTCGACGACATCGTCACCAACTCGCTCGGCATCCGCTGGGCGAGCGTCGGCCCGTTGCTCGCCTTCCACCTGGGCGGCGGCGAGGGCGGCCTGAAGTACATCCTCGAGCACATCGGCAAGGGGCTCGCGGAGGACATCGGCCAGGGCGACGCGCTCACCGACGAGGTGATCGCGCACATCGGCGCCGACGCCGACCGGGAGTACCCGCACCGGGACTTCCCCGAGTACATCGCCCGCCGCGACCGCCTGCAGAAGGCGGTCATCGCCGAGCGGCAGGCCGAGCAGGCCTGACCCGCCGGCTCCGCGTGGGATGCGACGCGCCCGCTCCGAACGTCTCGGGGCGGGCGCGTCGTCGTCTGGGTCATGGCTCGAGCCCCTCGAGGCGGCCGGACGAGTGAACGACCCCGCGCGAACGACTCTGCACGGGTCGGGTCACCAGGGTCGAAGGCGCAGGATGAGCCCGCGCGGGGTCGGCTCCAGACCAGCGTCGCACAGCGCCCGCCGCCACCCGGCGACCGCGGGGTCCGTCGTCGGCACCCCGTCGATGCGGGTGATCGTGAACGTGGCCAGGCGTCGCTCCCGCACCGTGTCGGCAAGGGAGGCGGCTGCGGCCAGGCGGTCCTCGGCGGTCGCGACATCCCGCCCGGCGTTGGCGACAGGACCGGTCACCGGCACCGCAGCCAGGCCGCCTGCCGAATCGGCCGCTGCGGCTGCAGCCTGGCCGGTCGCGTGCGCGGACGCCGCCTCGGACCCGGCTGCGAACGCCGGGAAGGTCAGCAGGGTGCGTCCGCCGCGCTCGAGGTACAGCACGGGGCGGCCGTCCAGCGTAGTGACGAGCGCGCCGGGATTTCGGCGGGGCCGCGTCCTGCCGCCACCGGCGGGCTCCGGCCAGTCGAGGGCCGCACCCCACGGGCTGGCCGGGTCTGTGGCGGAGAGGGTGAGTGCCGCGGCCTCCATTCGGCCTGCGCCGGTTCGGGAGGCAGCCACGCTGACCAGGGCGGCGGCGTCGCCGTGGCGTGCCGCGTCCGCCAGGTTGTCGGCCATCTCGCGCAGCCGGTCGACCGTGGCGGGTGCGGCGAACTGCGCGCCGCCGAGCCCGTCGACGAGGTAGCCGCGACGACACAGGCCCGCTCGCTCGAACTCAGCAAGCACGCGGTAGGCGGCCTGGAACCCGCCGGGGAATCCCTCCGCCTGTGCGGCGCCGCGGGTGACCACCCCGTGCCGGTCGAGCAACAGGCCGGCCGCGGCGGAGAGCCGCTGCTCGCGTCCCGCCCGCGGGGGCGGCAGCAGGCTCCATCGGCCGGCCAGGCGCGGGTCCGTCTCCACCGACAGGCCTGTCGCATCGAGCTCGCTCGCCCGGTGACTCGCCGTGCCGCTCGCCGGGCCCGCATCGAGCGCAGCCCGCTGGGCGCGCAGCCGGGCGAAGGTGCCATGCCGCCGGGCGCGTCCCACGGGCGTGCGCCGGCGGGTCTTCTGCGCGGCGTGACCGCCAGCGACGAGCGCGCGCAGCCCGGCGAGTGAGTCGGCGGTGACCAGACCGGCCCAGACCTCGGCCCACAGCGCCGCGGCGAGGGAGTCGGCGGTGACGACGAGCCCCCGCTCGCGCAGCCCCGCACGCAGCTCGCGGGCGAACACGGCGCCCCGGTCGGCAAGCACATGCCGTATGCCGGCACGCAGGGCCGCCTCGTCGGCGTCCGCGGACGGGACGTCGGCTGCGGCCGCATCCGCGATTCCTGCCCCGTCCGCAGCTGAAACGTCGGCGACCCCGTCCGCGGTCCCCGTCCCGACAGCAGGCGAGCAGCCGTCGGCCATGTCCTCCCGCACGGGCAGGGTGAGGTCGAGCGTGTCGGCCAGGTGCAGGCTCACCCGGCCGTCATGGCCAGGCAGCGAGCCGCATCCGGCCCACACCACCTGTCCGGCCGTGACGAGCTCGTCGAGCATCCCGGGCCGGTAGTCGGCGACCCGCTGTGGCAGGATCATCGTCTCGAGCGTCGACGCCGGCAGGGGTGCGCCGGCGAGCTGTTCGACGGCGTCGAGCACGCCCTCCAGCCCATGCAGCGACCGGTCACAGTGCTGCCAGTCGGCGAGGAACCGCGCGTAGGCGGGCTGGGGCACGGGCTCGATGCCGCCACGCAGCCGGGCGAGGCTGCGAGTGCGGATCGCCCGCAGGACGTCGCGGTGCACGTACTCGGGCGCGTCGCCGCGCACGTCGGGTCGGAACGCGCCGCGCACGACGAGGCCGTCGACGACGAGCCGCTCGAGCGCGGCGGTGACGACGGCGGGGCCGAGCCCCAGCGCCCGGGCCGGGTCGATGGCGGGGAACGGCGGATGCGTGCGCGCCCAGCGCAGCAGCAGCTCGCGCAGCGGGTCCATTCGGGGTGCGAGGAACGCCTCCGGCACGCCCGGGGGCGGTGCGCAGCCGAGCCCGTCGCGCAGCAGTGCCGCGTCCTCGATCGCGGCGATCTCGTCCCGCCCGGCGATGCGCACCCGGATCGCCCGGCGCCCGTCGAGCAGATCGGTGACCGCGGCCCGGGCGGCGGCGTACGCCGCGGGGGACGGGCTCTGCACGTCGACGGCCTCCGTATCGCTCGTGACGGTGGCGTCCGGTGCCGACGGGGATGTCCGGGCGGAGCCGTCCCCGCCGTCCGGCTCCCGCATCCGCGCGGCGATCGCGGCGAGGTCGAGGGGCCCGAGCTCGCGCAGCAGGTCGGCCACGCCCTCCGCGTCGCGCGCCCGCCGGGCCGGGGCGAGCCGCTGCAGTCGACTGGCGACCTCGGCGATCGCCTCGGCGTCGAGCAGATCGCGCAGCTCGACCTCCCCGAGCAGCTCGCGCAGCACCGCCGGGTCGACTGTGAGCGCGGCGACGCGCCGCTCCCCCAGCGGCTGGTCGCCCTCGTACATGAACGCGCCGACGTAGCCGAAGAGCATCGACCGGGCGAAAGGCGATGGCGTCTCGCAGGCGACCTCGCGCACCCGCACGCGGTGTCCGGCGATGTCGCGCATCAGCGTCTCGAGCGCCTGCAGGTCGTAGACGTCCTGCAGGCACTCCCGCACCGTCTCGAGGATCATCGGGAAGCGCGGGTGCCGGGCGGCCACCTCGAGCAGCCGGGCCGACCGCTGACGCTGCTGCCACAGCGGCGAGCGCCGGCCGGGCGCCGCGGTGCCGAGCAGCAGGGCCCGGCCGGAGCACTCCCGGAAACGGGCGGCGAACAGCGGCGAACCGGTGACCCGGTCGGTGACGGTGGCGCGGATCTCGTCCGGATCGAACACGAACAGGTCTGCGCCGGGCGGCTCGCCCTCCATGTCGGGCACGCGGACGATGATGCCGTCGTTGGAGGCGGTCGCGCTGCCCTCGACGCCCCAGCGCTCCTCGATGCGGGCGGCTATCGCGAGCGCCCACGGGGCATGGACGGCCTGGCCGTACGGGGATTCGAGCACGAGTCGCCAGTCGCCGACATCGTCGCGGGTACGCTCGACGGTCAGCTCGCAGTCGGTGGGGGCCGATCCGGTGGCCTCGACCTGCTCGGCGAGGTAGGTCATCGCGTTGGTCACAGCGCGGTCGTCGAGGCCGGCGGCGCGCAGTCGGGCCGCGGCGGCCTGGCGGGGATCGGTCCGGGTCCGGGTCCGCGACGAGCCGGGGTCGACCCCGACGTTCACAGGGTTGGCCGGGCCGGCGTCTTCCGCCGCGACCGGGGCGGGGTGGCCCCTGGCATCCTGGTCCGTGGAGTCGCGGGCCGCGGCGACCGGGGAGGTTGGTGGGGCCGCAGCGGCGGCGCGGGCCGCGGGCAGCAGGTCGCGGGTGAGCGCGCCGAGGGCGCGGCCGAGCTCCGCCGGACGGGATGCGCTGTCGCCGCGCCAGAACGGCATCCGCCCGGGCTGCCCGAACGCGGGGACGACGTTGACGGTGTCGTGGGTGATCTCGCGGATGCGCCAGGCGGTGGTGCCGAGGGTGAACACGTCGCCCACCCGGGACTCGTAGACCATCTCCTCGTCGAGCTCGCCGACGCGGGTGCCTGGCGTGCCCTCGTCGCCGGTGACGGCCATGACCCGGTAGAGCCCGCGGTCGGGGATCGTGCCGCCGCTGGTGACGGCGAGCCGCTGGGCGCCCGGGCGGGCGGTGAGGACGCCGTGGTCGCGATCCCAGACGACGCGGGCGCGCAGCTCGGCGAACTCGGTCGACGGGTAGCGGCCGCTGACGAGGTCGAGCACCGACTCGTAGGCGGAGCGGGGCAGAGTGCGGAACGGGGCCGCCCGGCGGACGGTGTCGTACCACGCCTCGACGTCGAGGTCGCCCATGGCCGTCTGCGCGATCGTCTGCTGGGCGATCACGTCGAGGGGGTTGGCGGGCAGGTGCAGGGTCTCGAGCTCGCCGGCGAGCATCCGCTCGGTGACGATCGCCGTCTGCAGCAGCTGCGCCCGGTGGGTCGGGTAGAACACGGCGCGGGAGACCCCGTCGATCTGGTGGCCGGCGCGGCCGACCCGCTGCAGTGCGCTGGCGACGGAGGGCGGCGCGTCGATCTGCACGACCAGGTCGACCTGCCCCATGTCGATGCCGAGCTCGAGGCTCGAGGTGGCCACGACACAGCGCAGCCGGCCGGTCTTGAGCGCCTCCTCCACCTCGGCGCGCTGCTCCTTCGACACGGAGCCGTGGTGGGCGCGGGCGAGCGGTGCGGGGGCGTCCGAGGGCTGATCGCCGGAGGTCGGGGTGCCCGTGCGCGGCGAGGCCGTGTGCTGTGTGTCCTGGGTCTGAGCATTCGAGACCGGTGCATCCGGCCGCTCAGGGCTCGAGCGCTGACGGTCCGCGCTCCGGCGCTCCGGCCCCTGGTCGGCCCGGAGTCGTTCGGCGTGCAGCGAGTTGAGCCTGGTGGTGAGGCGCTCGGCGAGCCGGCGCGAGTTCGTGAACACGATCGTCGAGCGCACCGAGAGCACGCGGTCGAGCAGCGACCGCTCGATCCACGGCCACATCGAGCCGACCCGGTGCTCGCCGGCGCTGTCCGCGTCGGAGACCTCGCCACTGTTCGGCTCCCGTGCCGCGGCGCGCTCCGAGGGGTCTGCGACTGCATCCGGGGTCGGCGGATGCGCCATGTCATCCACCGGCACCTCGACAGTCAGGTCGAACCGCCGGTGGGCGGGCGGGGCCACGACGTCCACCGGCCGGTCGCCGCCGAGGAACCGGGCCACGGCGTCCACCGGCCGCACCGTGGCGCTCAACCCGATGCGCTGGGCTGGCCGTTCGAGCAACAGATCGAGCCGCTCCAGCGACAGCGCGAGGTGGGCGCCGCGCTTGTCGTCGGCGAGCGCGTGGATCTCGTCGACGATGACGGTGTGCACGCCGCGCAGCGTCTCTGCGGCGCGGCTGGTGAGCATCAGGTACAGCGACTCGGGGGTCGTGATGAGGATGTCCGGCGGGTGCGCGGCGAGGCGACGGCGCTCGCGGGGCGGGGTGTCACCCGAGCGCACGCCGACGCTGATCTCGGGCAGGGGCGCCCCGGTCAGCTGGGCCTGGCGGCGGATGCCGGCGAGCGGGGCGCGCAGGTTGCGCTGCACGTCGACGCCGAGCGCCTTGAGCGGGGAGATGTAGAGCACGCGCACGCCGGGCTTCGCGGTGCTGGCGAGCCGGGGGGCAGCGGAGGTGTGGGGTGCCGGTTGTGCGACCCTGACCGTGCCGCCTGTGTCGGATGTCACGGGCTGCGGCTGGGCGGCGGCGCGCCGCTCGCGCACGAGCAGGTCGATCGCCCACAGGAAGGCCGCGAGCGTCTTGCCCGAACCCGTGGGCGCGACGACCAGGCAGTTCTGGCCGGATGCGATCGACCGCCAGGCCTCGGCCTGTGCCCGGGTGGGGGCGGCGAACGCGTCTCGGAACCAGGCCTGCGTGAGGGGGCTGAACGCCTCGAGCGGGTTCGGGGCATCAGTCCGGCCGCACTCGTCCTGTGCGTTCGTCGCGTGCCGCTCGTCCCGGGTCATGCCGCCATCCTATTGAGCACGTGTCGCAGTCCCCGTACACCCGGCGACAGGCCGGCCGGGTGGCGGGCGGCGCCCACGAACCTCGACCACGAATGCGCCACGCTGCCGACCTGCAGCCACGAACGCGCCACCCCCCCCCGCGGCGTGAACACGGCTGCCCCGGGTGCGACCGGCGCAGAGCTGGCTGCTCGACCTCGCCCTTGTGCGCACCACGCCCCACCAGCTATAGTCACTTGTAGCGACAACATATGTCGCTCGGCGCACCGCACACCGGGTCCGATGCGGGCACGGGCACACCTCCAACATCGAAGGTGGGTCCCGCCCCGTCGACACCTGCCGGGCCCGGTCGTCGTGACCTCCGTCCAGCACATCGCCCGGACGGATCCAGAGAGGGACGCACGAGCATCATGACCACTTTCACCGTCATCGGCACCGGCAGCATGGGCACCGCGATCACCGGCGTGCTGCAGCGGGGCGGCGCCGCCGTCACCACGATCGCCCATTCCGACTTCGGCACGAAGCCCGTCGACGGCGACATGGTCGTGCTGGCCCTGCCCTACCCGGCGCTGGCGGAGGTCGTCTCGGCCTACGGTTCGCAGCTCGCCGGCCGCATCGTCGTCGACATCACGAACCCCCTCGACTTCAGCACGTTCGACGCGCTGGTCGTGCCGTCCGACAGCTCGGCCGCCGCCGAGCTGCAGCAGCAGCTGCCCGAGGCGAAGGTGCTCAAGGCCTTCAACACGAACTTCGCCGCCACACTCGCTTCCGGGCACGTCGGCGATCAGCCGACCACCGTGCTCATCGCCGGCGACGACGCCCAGGCGAAGCAGACCCTCGCTCAGGCGGTGGCGGCCGGCGGCCTCAGGGCCGTCGACGCCGGATCGCTCAAGCGTGCCCGCGAGCTCGAGGCCGTGGGGTTCCTGCAGCTGACCCTGGCCGCCGGCGAGCGGATCGGCTGGACCGGCGGGTTCGCTCTCGAGCACTGACCGGGAGCGCGCTCGAGCGCTGATCTGGAGGGCTCTCGCGCTGACCCGGGACCCGCCGACCACTTGCGCCACCGTGACACGAACGACCGCGGCTGCGCCACCTCTTGGCGCAGCCGCGGTCGTGCCCAGCAGGGTGGCTCAATCCTGGTCGTCCCCACCATCACACCGTTCTGCCGTCAAGATCCGAGGTCCCATGTCCGACGCACCAGTCACCGCCGCCACCCCCACCACTGCCACACACCTGCTCCACGCCGTCACCTCGTTCACGGACATGCCAGACCCATCCATGCCGGTCGCCCTGTTCCTGCATGGCTTCGGCACGGATGAGGGCGACCTGCCCGGCCTCGCTCCGCTGATCCTTCCCCCGGGGATGCCGTGGGCGTCGCTGCGCGCCCCGCTCGCCCTGCCGACCGGCGGCTTCGCCTGGTTCCCGATCGAGCGCCCGGGCGACCCGCGCCCCGAGCCGATCGAGCGTGCCACCGCCGCGGTGTGGCACTGGACGGACGCGATGCTGCCCGCCGACACCCGGGTCGTGCCGATCGGGTTCTCACAGGGCGGACTGATGGCCGTGCAGCTGCTGCGCACCCGCCCCGACCGGGTCGCACGCCCGGTGAGCCTCAGCGGGTTCGCTCTCTCGGCCGCGCAGCCGGCCGACGAGGCCCTCGCCGAGACCCGTCCGCCCGCGTTCTGGGGGCACGGGGACGCCGACCCGGTCATCACGCCGGCCGCCGTGGCCCGCACCGCGGCCTGGCTCGCCGGCCACACCGCCGACGCCGAGCACCGGTACGCGGGCATGGGGCACACCACCACGCCGGAGGAGCTCGCGGACGTGCACGCCTTCCTCGCCCCGCTCGCAGTCTGAGCCGGCCGTGCCTCGACATCGCCATCCCGCACGCATCGCTGTCCTACCCCACACCGTCGCCGCCTGAACCGGCCCCGCTCGCCGCCTGAGTCAGCCCTGCCCGCCACGCCGGCCACGCTGCCCCTCGCCACGTTCACCTCGTCGTTCCTGCCGCCCGGACCAGCCGCACCGCCCGTCTCATCCACAGGTGCGACGTCTAGGCTGGAGGGTGGCACGACGAACGGAGGCCAGCCGTGGCGATGAACGTGGTCAGCTACAACCTGCGCAAGAACCGGGCGGCGCACGAGCTGGAGGGCCTCGTCGAGGCGACCCTGCCCGACGTGCTGTGCCTGCAGGAGTGCGACGTGGAGACCCTGCCCGGCCGCATCGGCCCGCTCACGCTCGCCGAGGCGACCCGGGCGAACCGGCTCGGCATCGCCGTCCTCTACCGCGACGACCGGTTCTCGCTCGTCGATTCCGAGACGTTCCAGCTGAAGAAGTCGCTGCACGACCGGGTCGCCGCGCCCGCGCACGAGCGTCTGGTCGCCTCCCGCCTGCACGATGCCGAGGCGGGCCGCGACCTGCTCGTCGCCTCGTTCCACGGGGCTCCGCTGACCGCCCGCAACGCGCTGCGGCGCACGCAGATCCGCTCGGCGTTCCAGCTGCTCGGCGCGCTGGGCCCTGACCTGCCGACGATCATGGTCGGCGACTACAACTACCCGTTCTTCCAACGGGGGCTCGAGCGCCGGGTCGGCAGTCACGGCTTCCGGCTGAGCGTGACGAGCGACCGCACCTACCAGCGCTACCGTATCTTCCGGGGACGCTACGACCTGGCCACGTCGACCGGGTTCCGCATCGACCAGGTCGCCTCGCTGCCGCAGGGGGACAGCGACCACCATCCGATCCTGCTGTCGGCCAGTTACGAGGATCGGCCGACGGAATACTCGCTGTGGCGGCAGGCGTTGGAGCAGGTGAAGCACTGACCGCGGGCCCTGCGCGCCCTCCCCCAGTCGAGGACCGTTCCTCACGGCCACGGTCATCCCCCCACGGGCGTGCCGGTCGCGATCGGTCGCGACCCGCGTCCGCGACCGATCGAAGGAGCACACATGACCATCGCCGTCCTCGGAGCCACCGGACATCTCGGCGCCCTCGTGATCGACGCGCTCATCGCCCGCGGCGTCGCACCGGATGACATCCGCGCCATCGGACGCAGCGAGCGCAGGCTCGCCACCCTCGCGGAACGCGGCCTGCAGACCGCCCGCTCCGAGTACGGCGATCCCGCCTCACTGCAGCGTGCGCTGGACGGCGTGGCGAACGCGCTGCTCATCTCCGGCTCCGAGGTGGGCCGCCGGGTCGCACAGCATGCGAACGTGATCGACGCGGCGAAGCTCGCCGGCGTCGACCGGCTCGTGTACACCTCCGCCCCGCACGCCGACGACACACCGCTCGTACTCGCCCCGGAGCACAGGGCGACCGAGGAGGCCCTGCGTGCATCGGGTCTCGCATACACGATCCTGCGCGACGGCTGGTACACCGAGAACTATCGGGGCGACTTCGACCAGGCCCGCGAGCACGGGGTGATCCGCAACAGCGTGGGCGAGGGCCGCATCGCGAGTGCCCCCAGGCGGGATTACGCCGAGGCCGCGGCGGTCGTGCTCACGGGGACCGGCCACGAGAACCGCGTCTACGAGGTGACTGGCGACCATGCCTGGTCGTTCCGGGAGTTCGCCGAGACCGCCGCCCGCGTGCTCGGCCACCCGGTCGTCTACGAGACGATCACCCCGGAGCAGGAGCTCACCGACCTTGAGCAGAGCGGCGTCGACCATGGCACCGCGGAGTTCGTCGTCGTGCTGAACGGCAACACCCGAGACGGGCTGCTCGGCGAGACGAACGGGGTGCTCTCGGGCCTCATCGGCCACCCGACCGAGCCGCTCGAGCAGACGATGCGCGGCTGGGTCGAGCGCTGAGCCGCAGCCGACCGCGTCGCAGGGCCCGTCCGGTGATCACCGGACGGGCCCTGCGCATGTGCATCAGATGCGCCGCGTCTCCGCATCCGGCTATCAGGGGTCCCACAGCCGGCGCTGTCCGGCCTCCCAGAGTCCGGCCCGTATCGTCGCCGACATGTCCACCACCGATGGCACCGCGCTCGTCCCCCGCCCCGCCCCGGGCCAGACCACGACTCAGGTGCCCGCTCCGGTCGTCGATCTGCTCATCCCCGTCCACAACGAGGCACACGACCTGCCCCACGCCGTGGCCCGCGCCCGGGCGTTCCTCGACCGGGAGCTGCCCTGGCCTGCCCGGCTGACGATCGTCGACAACGCCTCGACGGACGACACCTGGGCGATCGCCCGCCGGCTCGCCGCCGAGATCCCCGGCGTCGCCGCGGTGCGCCTCGACCGCAAGGGGCGGGGGCTCGCCCTGTCGACCGTGTGGCGCGCCGACGCGGCGCACATCCCGGTGCTCGCCTACATGGACGTCGATCTGTCGACCGATCTGCGCGGGCTCGCCCCGCTCGTGGCCCCGCTCGTCTCCGGCCACTCCGACGTGGCGATCGGCACCCGGCTCGCCCGCGGATCGCACGTGCGGCGCGGTCCGACGCGCGAGTTCATCTCGCGCTCGTACAACCTGCTGCTGCACACGCTGCTGGGCGTGCGGTTCTCCGACGCCCAGTGCGGGTTCAAGGCGATCACCGCGGACGCGGCCCGCGCGCTGCTGCCGCAGGTGCACGACACGCAGTGGTTCTTCGACACCGAGCTGCTCGTCATCGCCGAGAAGGCCGGGCTGCGCATCCACGAGGTGCCGGTCGACTGGGTCGACGACCCAGACAGCCGGGTGGACATCCCCCGCACCGTGCGCGAGGATCTCGCAGGGATCGCCCGGCTGGCCGGCGCGCTGCTCGGCGGGCGGATCCCGCTCGAGGCGATCCGCCAGGCCGTGCACCCGCCGATGGCCACGGATCACGACGAGGCGCCTCACGACGGGCTGCTCGGCCAGATCGTGCGCTTCGCCGTCGTGGGGCTCGCCTCCACGGTGCTGTACACGCTGCTGCTGCTCGGACTGATGCCGCTCGCCGGCGCGCAGGCGGCGAACCTCCTCGCCCTGCTGCTCAGCACGCTCGCGAACACCCAGGCGAACCGGTGGTTCACGTTCGGCGTGCACGGCCGCCGCCGGGCGCTCGTCCACCAGGGGCAGGGCCTCGTGGTGTTCCTCGTCGGCTGGCTGCTCACCGCGATCGCGCTGCAGCTGACCGCCGGGCTCGCCCCGGTCTGGCAGGCGGTCGCCGCCACGGTCGCGAATCTGCTGGCCACGCTGGTGAAGTTCCTGCTCTTCCGACACTGGGTGTTCCGGCCGCACCGGCCTGCCACCACGACGGATGCGGGGGTCGGCCCCGCCCGACACAGCCCCGCACGTGACGCCCTGCTGGACGATCAGGACGCGACACCGGCGGCGCTGCCGACACCGGCAGATCGCCCCGACGGCACCGCTGACACCTCTGACACGATGGAGCACCGATGACCACCGCATCCACCAGTCCGCTGACGCCTCGCCCCGGCCGCGCCGCCGCGAGCCTCGCGGCCACCACAAGCCCGGTAACGGGGGCATCCAGCCTTGCGGCCGAGGCATCCGATGCCGCGACCGCGGCGATCGCCACCGAAGCCGACGTGCGCGCACCGGGCGCGGGACGCCTGCGGGGCGTGCGCGACCACGTCGTCCGCTGGCTGCGCGGCGAGACCCGCCCCGAGGCCGCCGCGACCCCGCGCACCCGCTGGGAGCGTCCCGCACTGCTCGTGCTGCTCGCGGTGACCACGGTCGCGTATCTGTGGAATCTCGCCGCCTCTGGCCGGGGCAACTCCTTCTACGCCGCGGCGGCGCAGGCGGGCTCGCAGAACTGGGAGGCGTTCCTGTACGGCTCCTCGGACATGGGCAACTCGATCAGCGTCGACAAGCCGCCGGCGTTCCTGTGGGTGATGGCGCTGTCTGTGCGCCTGTTCGGGCTGAACTCGTGGGCGCTGCTCGTGCCTGAGGCGCTCATGGGCGTGCTGTCGGTCGCCGTGCTGCACGGTGCCGTGCGCCGGGTGTCGACTCCGCAGGCCGCGCTCATCGCCGGATTCGCCCTCGCAGCCACCCCGATCGCCGCGCTCATGTTCCGATACGACAACCCGGACGCGCTGCTCGTGCTGCTGCTGACCGTCACGGCCTGGCTCGTGCTGCGGGCGGTCCAGGACGGCCGCACCCGTTGGATGGCGCTCGCCGGGCTCACCGTCGGATTCGCGTTCCTGACCAAGCAGCTGCAGGCGTTCGTCGTGCTGCCCGGATTCGCCGTGGCGTACCTGATCGCCGCGCCCGTGTCACTGCGCCGGCGCATCCGCGACGGGTTCATCGCGGTCGGCACGCTCGTGGCCGGCGCGGGCTGGTGGGTCGCGCTCGTCGAGCTCGTGCCGAGTGACTGGCGACCGTACGTCGGCGGCTCGCAGGACGACTCGTTCCTGGAGCTCACCTTCGGCTACAACGGGTTCGGTCGCATCACCGGCGACGAGACCGGGTCGGTCGGTGGCATGGAGGGCCAGGGCGGCATGTGGGGTGAGACGGGGATCACCCGGCTGTTCGAGGGCGAGTTCGGCGGCCAGGCCTCGTGGCTGATCCCCGCCGCGCTCGTGCTGCTCGTCGCCCTGCTCGTGGTCACGTGGCGGCGCCCGCGCACGGACGCCCTGCGCGCGTCCGCCGTGATCTGGGGGTCGTGGCTCGTGGTCACCGGCCTCGTGTTCAGCTCCATGTCGGGCATCTTCCACGCGTACTACACCGTGGCCCTCGCCCCGGGCATCGCCGGGCTCGTCGGGCTCGGCTGCGGAGAGCTGTGGCGGCGCCGCGACCGGTGGCCGGCTGTGGTGACGCTCGGCGCGGTGACGGCGCTGACCGTGGTGTGGGCGTGGGTGCTGCTGGGCCGCAGCTCGAGCGTCGAGCAGTGGCCGGTGCTCGTCGTCGGCGTGCTCGCCGGGCTTGCCCTGGCGCTGTCGCCGTGGCTGCCGTGGACCTCCCCGTGGATCACGCGCGCCGCGGCCGCGGCGGCCCTCGCCGCGGCGTTCACCGGCCCGGTCGCCTACACCCTGTACACGGTGCAGCGCGGGTACACCGGGTCGATCATCACCGCTGGCCCCTCCGTGTCGACCACCTCGATGGGCGGCGTGGGCGGAGGCCTGGGCGGCCCCGGCTCGATGGGCGGAGGCCTGGGCGACCCCGGCGCGATGACGGACGGCGGCTCAGCCGGAGTGGAAGGGTCCGGCTCCGGCACGACCGGGGCGATGCCCACCGCCGACGCGTCAGAGGGCGGACCCGCCTCCGGCGACGGCTCCGCAGGACGGACGATGTCCGGCGGCCAGGGTGGTCAGGGGCGGTTCGGTGGCCCCGGCGGCCAGGATGGTGACGGAGGACATGGCCAGACCGAGCAGGATGGCCCGGACGGGGCCGGGCAACAGGCCTCGGGGACGCCCGAGCTGGGCGGCATGGGCGGCATGAGCAGCATGAGCGGCATGAGCGGCCTGCTCGACGGCGGCGACGCCTCCGATGAGATCGTGGCGCTGCTCGAGGACACCGGCGACGCCCGGTGGGCGGCGGCGACGACCGGGTCGCAGAGCGCGGCGGCCTACCAGCTCGCCTCGAATCGTGCCGTCATGCCGATCGGCGGGTTCAACGGCACTGACCCGGCGCCGACGCTGGAGGAGTTCCAGCAGCATGTCGGGCAGGGCGAGATCCGCTGGTACATCGCCGGCCGCAGCATGGGGAGGTCGATGGGTGGCTCCGACGCCGCCGAGCAGATCTCCGAGTGGGTCGAACAGCATTTCACCGCGCAGACGGTCGACGGGGTGACGCTCTACGACCTGACGCCCTCGACCGAGTGATGCGGGGCGGGGTCACTCCCCCGCGGTCGATCCGTCGGGATGCCTGGTCGCATCCTGACCGCCGAGATGCCGGGCCACGCTCTGACCGCCGGTGCGCCCGGCCTCGTCTCGCCCGGCGGCGATGTCGGAGCGCAGCCGCCCGGTGAACCGGTCGACAGCCGCGCCCACCGTGGGCTCGAACATGTTGTCGGCGAGCTGCCCGGCTAGGTCGAGCCGGCGCAGGCGCTCGCGCACCGGATCCTTCATCTCGGCGAGCACGAGGTCGACGTCTGTCTCGGCGAGCCGGCGGTCCAGCATGATCAGGGCGTCGACCGCGGTCGTGTCGATCCCCGTGATCGGTTCTGCGGCGAGCACGACCTCATGCACGCGGTCGCGCCGTCGTTCGAGCGTGCGACGGACGAATTCCGAGAAGGTGCCCGCGTTGGCGAAGTTGAGCGGGGCGTCGAAGCGCACGATGACGATGCCGGGGATGCGTCGAGCGCCTGGGTGGCGCAGATCGTGATAGCCGCGCAGCCCGGGCACCAGGCCGAGTTCAGCACGATACGGCCGCCACTGCTCGATGAACAGGGCGAGGATCGACAGGCCGACCGCGATGCCGATGCCGGTGAGCACCCCGGCCACCGCCACCCCGGCCGTGGCTGTGAGGCACAGCAGCCCGTCGACGGGGCTCATGCGGAACAGGCGGCGCACCGTGCCGACGTCGACCAGGGCGAGCGCGGCTGCGACCACGACCGCCGACAGCGCAGCGGCGGGCACCCAGGCGGTCGCTGCCGGTGCGGCGAACAGGAACACGAGGATGCCGGCCGCGCCGATGAGGCTGGCCAGCTGACTGCGGCCCCCGGCCGACCGCAGCACGGGCGTGCGTGACGACGACCCTCCGATCGCGAACCCGCCGATGACGCCGACGGCGATGTTCGTCAGCCCCAGCCCGATCATCTCCTGACGCGGGTCCACCAGTCTGTGGTCGCGCTCGCTGATGCTGCGCGAGAGGATGCTGGTGTCGGCCAGTGCGATGAGGGCGATGCCGAGAGCGGCGGGCGTGAGTGCGGCGACATCGCCCCAGTCGAAGAGGGCGAGGTCGATGCCGATCGCCGGCAGCCCGGCCGGCAGGGCGCCGACGGTGGCGATCGAGGCGGTCCAGCCGAGCCCGGCTGAGAGGATCGCGGCCATGAGGATGACGAGCAGGGCGCCCGGCGCCCGCGGGGCGAGCCGGCGCAGCAGCAGGATGACAACGAGGCCGCCGCCGCCCAGGGCGAGCGTGCGCCAGTCGGCGATGCCGGCCGCGACGTCCTGCACGAACCCGGTGAACGGGTCGGCGCCATCGCTCTCGACCCGGTTCAGTCCCAGCACGCCCGGCAACTGCTCGGCCAGCACGGTCAGGGCGATGCCGTTGAGGTAGCCGACGCGGATCGGCTTGGAGAGCAGATCGGTGAGCACGCCCAGGCGCAGCACCGCGGCGAGCAGCAGCACGATGCCGATCATCACGGCGAGCACCCCGGCCAGGGCGATCGCCCGGGCGTCTGAGCCGAGGGCGAGCGGCACGATGGCCGCGGCGATCATCGGCGACAGTGACGAGTCCGGCCCGACGACGAGCGTGCGCGAGGGACCGAACACCGCGTAGGCGACAAGACCCACGACGGTCGCGACGAGCCCCGTGTAGGGCGGCAGCCCGGCGAGCTCCGCGTACCCCATGCCGGTCGGCAGCAGCACGGCGATGAGGGTGATCCCGGCGACGATGTCGCCTCGCAGCCACCGGCGGTCGTAGTCGCGGGTGTGCCGCAGCACCGGCGGCCAGCCCGGCAGGGCTCGATGCGCGCCGTCTCCCGTCATCCCTCTAGGATAGAGGTCCTGCTCCGACCGACGAGGAACATCGCCATCGCCACCACAGAGGCGGTGACCATCACGATCCCGAGCGGGGTCGCGGTGCCCTCGCCGCCGAGGCTCACCAGCGGCGAGACGAGACCGGCCAGTGCGAACTGCGCCATGCCGAGGATCGCTGATCCGAGGCCCGCGACCCGAGCGGGTGCCGCGTCGAGCGCCAGGGCTGTGGCGTTGCCGAACACGAGCCCGAGCGGCGCGACGGCGATCGGGAGGGTGAGGGTCAGCAGCCACACGGGCACCCCGGTGACGGCGACGAGCAGCGTCGCGGCGGAGCCGACGAGATTGGTGATGAGACCGATCCGCAGCAGGCGCTCAGCACCGTACACGGCCACGAGTCGCGCGGAGATCGCGGAGACGAGCATGAGCAGCAGCGCGTTGAGCCCGAAGAGCAGCCCGTAGGCGGGCACGGAGAGGCCGATCATCCGCTGGTAGACGAACGGCGAGGCGGAGATGTACGCCATCATCGTCGCGAAGGCGAACGCGAACGCGAGCGTCCGCCCGATGAACGTGCGGGTGGCCAGGGCACGCACCCCGCCGGCACCGGGATGCTCCGCGGCGAGGGCTGCGTCCGCGGCCGCCCGCCTGGCGCGCGCGTCGGCATCGTTCGTCTCGGGCACGAAAACGACGCTCGCGACCAGTCCGGCCAGACCGAGACCGGCGACGATCCACAGCAGGCCGCGCCAGCCGATGACGCCTGCGAGCCCGCTGCCGAGCAGCGGGGCGATAACCGGGGCGAGGCCACCGACCATCATCATCAGGCTGAGGGCGCGTGCTGCGGCGCGACCGTGCGAGCGATCGGCGATGACGGCGCGGCCGATCACCATCCCGGCGGCGCCGCTGATCCCCTGCACGAGGCGGAGGGGGATGAGCACACCGATCGACGGTGCCATCGCCGTCCCACAGCTCGACGCGAGGAAGAGCATCAGGCCGATCAGCAGCGGCCACCGGCGACCGAGTCGGTCGGAGACCGGCCCGAAGACGAGCTGACCGACGCCCGCGCCGATGAGGAACGCGGTGAGCGACAGTTGCACCGCGGTGTCGGAGGTCGCCAGCTCCGTGCTCATCTGCGGGAACGCCGGCAGGTACAGGTCGGTCGAGAACGGCGCGACCGCGGAGAGCACGGCGAGGGTGACGAGCAGCGGAGTGGAGACACCCGGGCGTTCCGCCGACTGCACCGGCGGGACGAACGACGCCGGGGCTGCGGCCGGGTCGGATGACGGAGTCGGGTCGGATGACGGAGAGGGGGTGACGCTCATGGATTCCTTCGACGGGGGGATGCGACGCCGGCCGTGGTGCCCACGTGGACGTCGTTGGTTATGACTATAGAACAATCTTCCGCCGCGTGGCACGATGGAGGCATGTCAGATTCCCCAGGACCGCAGGCGCCCGCCGAGCCGGCCGCGTCGCCCGCGGATCCGGCGCTGCGGGAGCCACTCCCCGCGTCGCGACACCGCCGCCTCCCGCGCCATGCCGAGGCGGGGCATCCCCCGTCGTCCGCCGACCGCACCGCGCTGCTCGCCGAGTGCGCCGACCTCGCGCTCACCCTCGCCCGCACCCTGCAGACGGCTGTCGACGCCGATCCCGAGGTGCACCGGCTCACCGCCGCCGAGTCCTCCGCCCTGCGGCACATCGACCGGCACGGTCCGATCCGCCCGAGCGCGCTGGCGCGGGCACTGCACGTGCTGCCGAGCAACCTGACCCCCACGGTGCGTCACCTGCGCGCCCTCGGGCTCGTCGCCTCCGCTCCCGACCCGGCCGACCGACGCGCGTGTCTGCTCACCGCCACGGACGCGGCCCAGCAGAACCTCGCCCGGCTGCGGCAGGTCTGGACGACCACACTGCAGGGAGTCGCCCGGGGCGTGACGGCCGACCGCGCGGACGCGTCGGCCCGGCCGGTCAGGACATCAGGGGGTTCCCGGCGCGAGGGGCCCGGTGACGAGCGGTCCGGGAACGCCGACGACGTCCCGCTGACGGACGCGCAGCTGGCCGCTCTGCTCGACGCGCTGAGCGTCCTGGCCGGCGAGGGCGTGGCCTCGCTCGCTCAGCCTCCGCACAGCCGGCGCTCATAGACTCGGCGCATCGACGCGCGCCGGGCCCGCCCGGCCGTGCCACGCCGAGAGGAGATCAATGGACGCCGACGACCACACCCTCATCCAGGCGCTCGCCGAGCGCATCCGCGCCGCGCAGCCCGTCACCCCGGATGCCGAGGCCGACGCCGAGATCGGGCGGCTGATCGCTGCCCAGCCGAACGCGGTCTACTTGCTCACCCAGGCGGTGCTGCTGCAGGAGCAGGCGCTGTGCGAGGCCCGCGGGCGCATCGACGCCCTCGAGCGGGAGCGGACGACGCTCGCTCAGCAGCTGCAGAACGCGCAGGCCGCCGGCGCGCGACAGAACGGCTCGCCCCGTGGCCTGCTCGGCTCGCTGTTCGACGCGTTCCAGGGCGGCCGCTCCGGAGGTCAGGCGAACGGCCGCGCGGCGGGATACGGCCAGGCCGCCGGGCACGCGCAGAACACCGGATACGCCCAGACCACGGCCGCGTCCTCGACCGGAGCGGCCGACGTCGGGACCACGGCCGACGCGACCGGGTCCGCCGGCGAGTGGCAGCGGTCCGCGGCGAACGCGACCGGGGCGTCCGCCCCGGCGACGGCCGGGCGGGGACCCGGCGGCAGCTTCCTGCGCGGGGCCGCGGCGACGGCGCTCGGGGTCGCCGGCGGGGCACTGCTGTTCGACGGGCTCACCAACGCGTTCGATGGTGTGCCCCAGGCGGCCGGCGACGCTGCGGCGGACCTCGGCGACGCTGTCTCCAATGCGGGTGATGCGGCCGGCGAGGCGGTCGGCTCGGTCGGCGACACCGCGACCGAGGCGACGAGCGCGTTCGGCGAGCTGGACGAGACACTCAGCCAGGGGTTCGATCTCGGCGGCTTCGGCGACTTCGGTGGCTTCGGCGACTTCGACGTGTGAAGAAGACAGGCGCGGGTGGGTCCCCGTCAGGGGCCGCACCCGCGCCTGCTCCTCATCGCCGCGGCACCCGTTTGAGGGCGCCGCTGCGGATCACATCTGCGAGATGCTGGTGACCTTGAACGTGGCGGTCTTCAACGCCTCGATCTTGTCATCCGTCTGATACTCGAAGGCGGTCAGGTCCTGCGCCTGTCCTGCACCCAGGTTGTTCACCATCAGGGTGTCGTCGGTGACCCGGTTGCCCGAGGCGTCAACAGCCTCGATCTGCACAGAGTAGGTGTGCGGCTCGCTGGCGAGGTTCACCACATGCACCGGCAGTGTGGTCTCCGTGAGCCCATACTGATCTTTGGTGGCCGAGAACTGGCCGAGATCGACGGTGATCTCCTTGCCGAGCAGGTCGTCCGTGGCGTCGCCGCTCATGCGATCGAGCGAGTCGCTGGCGCTGGCCGCCGCGCTGTCCAGCGACTTCGAGGCGTTGTCGAGAGCGGCACCGTACATCGCCTGGGTGCCGAGCACCCCGACGACCGCGATGATGCCGAGCACGAGACCGGCGATCGCCATGCCCCGACCGCTGCGACGGCCGGCCTTCGTCCCGACGATGCCGATGATCGAGAAAATCACGCCGATGATGGCGAGGACGATGACGAGATTGTTGAGGATCGGCACCCAGCACAGCAGCAGTGAGACGATGCCGATGCTGAGCGAGACGACGGCCCAGGCCGAGACCCCGGGCTTCTGCGATGACTGCGAGATGTGCGTCGGGCCGCTCGGCTGCGGCGTAGTCGGTGTGGTCATGAGTTCCTCCTGTTTTCATCATGCGTCGCACGTCTCCCTGACCTGCGCGGGCACGTTCGGTGCCGCCTACAGTTCTATGAGCACCCCCTGACATCGCTGTGACTCGCGCACGACATCGCCGCGCCGGGTAGGCTGATGGTCCGTATGTCCACCGATCCCGCAGCTCCCCTCGACTCCGCCCGCAACCCGGCCACCTGGCGCGAGCTGTTCGCCGCCGACACCCGTGCCGCGGTGGTCGTGTTCGCCGGCGGCATCGCACTGTATGGCACGAACGTGTACCTCACCGCGAGCCTGCTGCCGAGCGCAGTGGCCGACATCGGCGGGCAGAGCCTGTACGCCTGGGTGTCCACCGCGTTCCTGCTGCCCTCGGTCGTGGTGTCGTTGTTCGTCGGGCGCCTGCTCGGGGCGTGGGGCGCGCGGCGGACGTATCCGATCGCCTTCCTGGGCTTCGCGCTGGGACTCGTGGTGAGCATGCTGGCGCCCACGATGCCGGTGTTCCTCATCGGCCGGTTCATCCAGGGCTGCGCCGGCGGGCTGCTCACCGGCCTCGCCTACGCAGTGATGCGGGTCACCCTGCCATCACGCCTGTGGACGCGGGCGATCGCCCTGCTGTCGGCGATGTGGGGCGTCGGCAACCTCATCGGCCCGCTGCTCGGCGGGCTGTTCGCCCAGCTCGGGCTGTGGCGCGGCGCGTTCGCCCCACTCGCGCTGGGCGCGGTCGCCGCAGCATGGCTCGCGGCGCGGACGCTGCCCCGGCGGAGCGGGACGTCGCCGACCGAGCGCATCCCGCTCGCCTCCCTCGCCCTCGTCACTGCGGTGGCCGCCGCACTGGCGCTCACCGTCGTGTTCACCGAGCCCTGGCAGGTGCTGACACTGCTCGGGCTGGCGCTGGTCCTTGCGATCACGTTCGGACTGGTGGAGCGGCATGGCCGCCGTACTCTGCTGCCGCACACCGTCTACCACGGAGCCTCGTCCCTGCGCTGGATCTACCTCGTGATCACCACGCTGGCCGCGGCATCCACCGTCGAGGCGTTCGTGCCGCTGTTCGGGCAGGAGCTCGCCGGGATGTCGCCGTTCATGGCGGGGTTCCTCGGTGCGATGGTCTCGTGGGGGTGGACAGCTGGCGGCCTGCTCACCTCCGGGGCCGTCTCCGATGCACGGGTGGCCGCGTACCGGGTGGGCGGACCGGTCCTGCTGGCGCTGGGGCTGGCCGGCTACGGTCTGGTGCAGCCGGACCCCGCGGGCTGGGGCATCGTGCTGCTGTGGTTCGCGACGCTGTTCATGGCGGGCATCGGCATCGGCACCGCGTTCGGCCACACCGCGGCCGCGGCCCTGCGCAGCACCGACGATCCGCTCGAATCGCAGAAGGTCTCTGCTGGAGTCAACACCGTGCAGCTCGTCGCGAACACGATCGGGTCGGCGGTGAGCGGGCTGCTCATCAATCTGGGTGGGCCGACGGTGGCCGGCAGCGCCCGCACGCTGAGTCTGTCGTTCGCGGCGTTCGCCCTGCTCGGGGTGCTCGCCGCATGGCTCGCGGTGCGCGCCGAACGGCGGTGAGGGGCGAGGCCCCCAGGCCGACGTCACACTCGACGCCGGCACCGCCAAACCTCGATCTCGCCCCTCGATCTCGTCCTCGACCTCTGCGCCGACGCCGATTCAGCGCCATCACCGCGATTCACCACGAACCCCGCCTCGAGCGCTGAATCCCTGCCAGAATGCCGAATCCACGTCGTGCGCAGACCGTGCCGCGCAGAATCGACGTCACGCGCAATCCCCGGGGCACCCGGCCACCCGGTTCTGCTCTAGAGTGCGGACATGAGCCCACGCACCCCGCGCACGTCCCGCTCCGCCTCACGGCGCACGGGACTCCGTCCTGCCGTGGCCCAGGCGGCGCCGCCCGAGGCTCGCGCCGCGCTGGCGCTGCGGCTGCAGGATGCTCGGGTCGCGCTCGACCGTGCGGAGCGGACGCTGGCGCAGGTGCGTCGGCTGCAGTCCGGCGCCGATGACGACGAGCACGA
Source organism: Pseudoclavibacter caeni (assembly GCF_008831125.1). Classification (GTDB taxonomy): domain Bacteria; phylum Actinomycetota; class Actinomycetes; order Actinomycetales; family Microbacteriaceae; genus Pseudoclavibacter_A; species Pseudoclavibacter_A caeni. The sequence continues at coordinate 146,564 of NZ_WBKA01000005.1, forward strand.
TCCCGACGGCGTGCCGCTGTCGTTCGAGTGGTCGAAGGCGATGGCGGTGCGCGATCAGGCGCGGGCGCAGGTGGCGTCGCTCGAGGACGCCGCGGCACGGGCCGACGCCGGGACGTTCGGCGTGTGCTCGCGATGCGGTCGGCTCATCGATCCCAGGCGGCTCGCGGCGCGCCCGGACGCCACGCTGTGCATCGACTGCGCCCGGCGGGGCTGAACGCGCCCTCCGAGAGCGTCACCCGAACCGCTCCGGCACCGGCCCCATGCAGCACGAGCTCAGCGGTCGCACTGGATCGGGCGGGCGTGCGGAAGCTTCCCCGCACCTGCCGGCTCAGCCGGCCTGTCCAGCCGTGGCGGCGTTGACCAGACCGACCACGCCGCCGACCGCGCTGACCGCGGCGATCGTGAGCGCCAGGGTGATGAGCACCTGGTGCACGCGGAGGAAGCTCGTGGCGTTGCCCTCCTCGTCGCGGGCCCGGTCATCACGCGAGACGCGGCGCAGGAACTGCGGCCACACGATCACGTTGAAGAACGCGTTGACCAGCAGCACGACCGAGGTGAAGATGAGCATGCCTCAAGCCTAGCGTCCGACGGCGCCGACGGCGCCGGCAGAAGGCACTCCAGACGCCCCTCGAACCCTCCCACCCGGCGCCGCACGGATCACTCTGCGACGCCGCCGGTGCCACGGGCGGGCCGGGCGCGACATGCAGGGCGGATGCCATGCGTGGCGCGGTGCCGGGCGCCACCCCGATAGGCTGAGGAGGAGCCCGATCGCCGGGACGTCGCCCCATCGCCGACCGTGGTGGGCGGCCCCGCTCCGTGCCCGCACATCGACACCGACAGAAGGAGCCCTCGTGTTCGACTTCAACGACATCGTCAACAAGGTGAAGGACGCCGCCCAGAACACAGACCTGCTCAAGAGTCTCGAGGGCAACGAGCAGGTGCAGTCGCTCATCGCGAAGCTCGGTGAGAACGCCGGCGGCGAGGGGGCGGAGGGCCTGCAGCAGAAGCTCGCCGATGGCCTGCATGGGCTCGGCATCGACACGTCGAACCTCGACCTCGGCCAGCTCGCCCAGCAGGTCGCCGAGCGCTTCAAGAAGTAGCTCGCCGGGCGGCGAGGACGTCGAGGCCGGCTGGATGATGCCGGCCCGCGTCGTTCCGGCCGGAGCAGCTCCTCGGGTGGTCGGCTCGGGCCCCGACCCGACCCTGAGCGGTGGGGGCCAGCCCAGGTGACGGCCCCCGTCTCTACAGCACGAGCCCGCGCAGCTGGGCGACGTCGCCGAGCAGCTCGTAGCGCTGCAGGGCGATCGGCACGTTGCCCTCGCGCCAGAGCCGGTCGTGGAACTCCCGCAGGGTCAGGCCCGAGCGGACGGCCGCGGCGAGGAAGCCGAGGATCTGCGTCTTGCCGACCTGGTAGGTCATCCCCTGTCCCGGTGTCTTGGCGAAGAACGCGGCCTCCCACCGGGCGGTGGGCTCGTCCATGGGCACCCGTTCGGCGAGGATCCGCGTGGCCTCGTCGATCGTGAGCCGCCCCAGGGCGAGCTCGATGTCGATCTGCACGCGCAGCGCCCGCAGACGCAGGAACGCGTGGACCGTCTCGCGGCTGTCCGGGTCGTCGTCGGCGGGGGTGACGTCGATGCCGCCGCCGAACAGCCCAGCCCGGGCGAGCATCTCCTCGTTGTAGAACCCGATGCCCTCGTTGGCACCTGAATCGTAGTAGTGGCGGCGGATCGGGTCGGGGTGGGCGGCCGACAGCGCGATCTGCTGGCTGTGGCAGCCCTCGTGGATGAGCCCGGTCATCGGGTCGCGGGCGATCGCGTCGTCGAAGAAGCCGAGCCCGGAGTCGGTGTCGGCGCGACCGGCCGCATCCTCGGCTGCGTCCGGCTGCCAGCTGAGCGCGTCACGCTCCGCGGCGTGCTCGGCCGGGATGTCGTCGGTCACCCCGAGCCACTGCAGCGGCTCGATGCGGGCGGGCATCGGCAGCAGCCGGTAGTGGCGCAGCTCCTCTGGCTGGCTGAGCAGGCCCTGGCGCTCGTAGAAGTCGCGGATCGCGGCCTCCTGTGCGTGCTGCCGCTCGCAGGCGGACGCGGTGGCCGCCGGCAGCGCCTCGCGCGGCTGACTGCGTCCCGAGTCGAGGCGATGGCCGCGCGACTCGATGACGCTGAACGCCTCGGCACGCTCCAGCTCGATGCGACCGGTGATGAGCAGCTCCTCGGGATCGGCGGGGTTCAGGGCGATCTCGCGGAGGAACCGCACGAACGCCTCCCGCCCGATCGGCTGCCACGGGGTCGTGTCGAGGTCGTGCTCGAGCCAGGCCCGATACGCGTCGAGCGCGTCGGCGGCTTCCTCCCCCGCCGTGGCGAGGCGCTCGCGCAGCGTCTCGGGCACGTCCCCGGCGAGTTCCTCGGCGGTGGCCTCGATCGCGTCGCGCACGGCCTCGCCCACACCGCCGGGGCGTCCGCCAGCGGAGGCGAGGGTCGCCGCCGCCAGTCTGGTCGGCTCGGTCTGCGCGTGGCCGACAAGGTTGGTGCGCCCCTGGTCGAGCAGGGCTGGGATGCGCTCGAGCGCTGCGGCGACGTCCTCGGTGCGGGCCGTGTCAAACGGGCCCTCCGGACGCAGCAGATCGAACACGACGCCGATCGTCTGGTCGATGTAGAACCCGGGGTCGCGCTGCCACGCGGCGAGCACGTCGAGCTCGAAGCGGGCCCGGGCGATCGACGAGCCGATCAACGCCCGGTCGACCAGGTACGCCCTGGCCTGGGCGGCGTGGGTGGCGGATGGGCTGTCGGGCGCGTCCGTGGCGGATGCGTCGGCTGTTCCGTTGGCCCCTCGCGCGCCGCTGTTCGCGTTCGCAGCGCTGGCACCTTCTGCTCCGGGGGTGCCGGCGAGGGTCGTGGCCGGGTCGATCGCGGGCAGAGAGGCGCGGCGGGCGGCGAACGCGGCGAGGTCGGCACGGTACCGGACCACGGCGTCCGCCGACCAGTCGGGCGCCCAGCCCGCCGGACGCTCGATGCGCGGGATGTCGTCATCGGTGCGGGGCTGCTCGGCGGCGCGCCACCTCCACCACTCGTCGGCGAGGCGGGCGAGTTCGCCGCGAGCGTCGGCCAGTGCCTCGGGAGTGATCGGGCGGCCATCGAGCGTGCGGATGTCGGTCATCGTGCGTCCTCCTCGGTACATGAGGCTGTCGGCCGGGAGGCGCTGTCGGCGACGTGTGTCGACGGGCTCCCCTCGGTGCCGGGGGTGGTGCGGGCTGCGGCGGTCGTGTCGAGGCTGCGCCGCAGGAAGTCGAGCTGCAGTAGGAGCAGGTGCTCAGCGACCGTCTCGTCGGCGGCCATGTGGGTGATGCCGCCGGAGAGAGGCAGCACCTCGTGGGGGCGGCCGGCGGCGAGCAGTGCCTGCGAGAGGCGCAGCGTGTGCGCGATCGTGACGTTGTCGTCGGCGAACCCGTGCACGAGCAGCAGTGGCCGGGTCAGCCGGGGCGCGTCATCGATCAGGCTGCTCGTGCGGTAGGCGGCCGCGTCGAGCCCGAGGTACCGCTCGGTGTAGTGCGTGTCGTAGAGCGTCCAGTCGGCGGGAGGCGCCCCGGCGATCGCGGCGTGGAACGTCTCCGGCGCCCGCAGCACGGCCAGCGCGGCGAGGTACCCGCCGAACGACCAGCCCATGATCGCGACCCGGTCGAGGTCGGCGGCGGGGATGCGGCCCGGCCCGGCGAGGCGGGCGAGTGCCCCGGGCAGGGCGTGCACGGCGGCGACCTGGTCGGGCAGGGTCGCGGCGAAGTCGAGGTGGATGCGACGGTCCCAGGCCGGGCCGCGGCCGGGCGCGCCGCGGCCGTCGGCGACGAGGACGAGGTACCCCTGATCGGCCCACCACTGATCCTCGGCGTAGGCGGCGGCGCTGCGGATGACTCGCCGGGCTCCCGGCCCGCCGTAGGGGCGCACGAGCACGGGCAGGCTGGCCGCGCGGGCGGCCGCGGTGCCGGGCCTGGGCAGGACGATCGCCGCGGGCAGTCCGGCGATCTCGGTGACCCGCACGTTGAGCGGGCCTGGCGTCGCCGAGCGGTCTCGCAGGACGTGCTCACGGGTCGCGCCGTCCGGTGCACGCCACCGGTGGGTCGCCGTCGCCCGGGTGTCGGCGAGCGTGCGAACGGTGAGGACGCTGCCGTCAGCGGCTGCGGCGAGACCGGCCACCGCGTCCTCGGGGGCGAGGCGGTCGACGCCGCCGTCGAAGCGGACGCGCACGGGTGCCGGACGCGTCGGATCGGCGGAGGCGAGCGCGAGCACGCCGTCGTGGTCATCGCCGATGACCGCGTCGATCTGCAGCCCGGCCGAGCCGACTGGGCGCCCGTCGAGGGCCACCCGGTACGTGTCGGTGTCAGGGTCGGCGACGACTGTGATCACACGGCCGGCCGCGTCGTGGCGGGGCGTGCCGGGGACGAGGTCGACCCAGCAGCGATCGGTGACCTCCTGCAGCGTCCGCACGGCGCCGTCCACGGAGACGCCGAGCAGGCGGGTGCGCCGCTGGTCGCGGGACTGGACGAGCACGAGCGCCTCGGGGGCGTCCCAGGTGACGGCGGTGAGGTACTCGAACGCGGCGTGGTCCCAGGGGATCTCGGTGATGGCGGAGGGTCCAGCACCGCCCGCGGCGGCGAGATCGACCAGGTGGAGGGTGACCCGGGCGTTGTCGGTCAGCGCCCGGGGGTACCGCCAGGCGCGGGGCTCGGCGGCCGGATCGACCGGATCGCACAGATGCCACACCGCGACCGGGGACTCGTCCGTGCGCTGCACGAGCAGCCGGGAGGCGTCCGGCGACCACCACAGCCCGTGGTAGCGGTGCTGCTCCTCCCCCGCGATGAAGTCGGCGATGCCCCAGGTGACGGGGCCCGCGTTGGAGCCCGGCGCGGGGGTCTGGGCTGCAGGCTCGGCCGCGGATGCCGATTCGGCCGACTCGACGGCGGATGCCGCCCCGGTGACCTCGACATCGCCAGCGGACCCGGCTCCAGCTGCGGCATCCCGCTCATCAGGGTCGCCCCCATCCTCCCCGGCGACCCGACGCCAGGTGGAGCCGTCCGTCGTCGCGACGACCACGGCGTCCACCGTCGACCAGGCGACGAGGCGGCCGTCCGGGCTCACCCGGGGGTCGACGACCGGCCCGGGCACGTCGAGGCGACGCGGGGTGAACGCGGGCGTGGGAGCGTCCGGGTGCAGGTCGACCGTCCACAGGGCACCGTCCAGCGTGAACGCGGCGGTGCGGCCCTCGGGGTCGACGTCGAAGCCGACGATGCCACTGGCCCGCTCCCGGGTGCGCTCACGCAGCGCGCGCTCGGCGTCGCTCAGGGTCTCGGCGGCCTTCGACTCCTCGGCATCGGTCAGGTCGTCGGGGCCGTTCGCGCCTTCCGCGTCGCGCGCCTGGTCTGGGCTCGAGCGCTCGTCGGCTTTCTGCCCCTCGGGCCCGCTCGAGCCCCCGTCGATGTCCGGGCCAGCGCCGGCATCGATGTGAGCGTCGAGCGCCCGCGGGTCGACGACGACGCGCTCGACGTCGGCGTCCGTCTCCCGCAGATCGCTCAGCCACAGGGCGAGCCGGGGATCCTCCGGGCCAGAGGAGCGCAGGAACAGGGCGCGGGATCCGTCTCCGACCACGCGCGCGCTGCGCGGGGCGCCGAGCCGGAACCGCTGGGTGCGGGCCTGGAGTCTGGGGAACGAGTCACGCGAATCGGTCACGGCCTCAACGGTATACCGGCTCTTCGCAGTTGAAGGTGTAGACGAGGGGCGCCGGCCGGTTCGCAGATAGAGGTCGAGGTCTTCCAGAATGGAAGTTCCTACACTGCCCATCCGCCGGAAGACCTCGACATGCACCACCCTACGTTCGCGACACCTGACCTGACCACGTTCTGCCGCCTCGACGAGCTCGGCCTTCAAGCGGCTCTTCGGACATCCGGTGGGGGTCATGGGGTGAGTCCGCCGGCGGCGAGGAGCATGCGGAGCCGGTAGTTGTCGCGGTTGCGGAAGCCGCGGGCGAGGCGACGGTGCAGCTCGATGATCCCGTTCACGGCCTCAGTTCCGCCGTTCGATGATCGTCCGGTCGTGAAGTAGGCCAGGAACGCGGCTCGCCAGCGGCGGAGGGTGCGGCCCAGGCGTGCGATCTCGGGGATCGGGCAGGTGTGGAATGTGTCGAGGACCTTCTCGGCGATCCGCCGCCCGGCGGCGAGGTCCTTCTGGTGGTAGGCGGAACGTCGTTGCTGGGCGCACTGCCACGCGACGAACACCTCGTCGTGGGCGGGGTCGGTCTCGATGGCCGCGACCAGCCGGGCGCGCTGCTTGTCGGTGAGGTTCTCGGCCCCGGCACGAGCAACGGACCGACGGAGGCCATCAACGGCCGGCTCGAGCACCTTCGCGGTTCCGCACTCGGCTTCCGGAACCTCACGCACTACATCGCCAGATCGCTCCTCGAAGCCGGCGGATTCAGACCGCTCCTACACTCCCATCCGCGATGAGCCGAGAAAGCCCCTGGCTGCCACAACCCCGACACCACGGATCCGGCTCCGCAACCCGGCACTCGATCACCGCCCGGTCCGACTCAAGACACTGCCCCACCGCGACGAGACCGAGCTCGTCCAGTCGGCAGAACACGGTCAGATCAGGGGTCGCAAAGGTAGCGTGGAGCACGTCGAGGTCTTCCGGCAGATGGTCAGTGTGAGAACTTCCATCATCGGGAGACCTCGACCCTCACCCCCGCAACGACGCGCTCAACCACCTACCCCCTCAACTGCGAAGAGCCCCAGATGTGCTCATCGACACCGAGGGTGGTGACATTCTCGAACCGTGACTCGTCCTCAGCCAGCTTGACCAGCTCGGGCTCGATGGCCCGCCACACCGTCTTCCACG
>NZ_WBKA01000006.1 GCF_008831125.1 Pseudoclavibacter caeni
GCGAGGATCGCGGTGTTCGCGGTATGCCACGACACCCCAAGACCTGCCGCGGCGCGGGACACGGTGAGATGGTCGACCACGATCGCCGTCAGCGCCCACCCGAGACCACCGCGGGAGATCTTCGCCCTCGGCGCCGCCGCCTTCGAAGTGTCCTGCCGCCAGATGCGGCGGCATTGCGCGCACCGGTACCGGCGCACCCGCACCAACAGCGTCGTCGGCCGATGCCCGAACGGCTCATGCGCCAGCGGACGCGTCACAGTGTCCCGCGGCACGCCCTCCGCGCCGCACTTTCGGCACCACGGGTCGTCGTCGAGGACACGACACTCCAACACAGCCCGATCAGGCTCGAGCAGCTGCCCAACGGCTTGAAGGCCGAGCTCGTCGAGGCGGCAGAACGTGGTCAGGTCAGGGGTCGCGAACGTAGGGTGGTGCATGTCGAGGTCTTCCGGCGGATGGGCAGCGTAGGAACTTCCATTCTGGAAGACCTCGACCTCTAACTGCGAACCGGCCGACGCCCCTCGCCTACACCTTCAACTGCGAAGAGCCTGGATACTTACGCCACGTCGCCCGCAGACTCACCAACAACAACTACCAACTCCACAAGCTCCTCGCGGCTCACGGCCCGCCCAACGCGAAATATGCAAAGGCATTTATATGGAGACGCTAATAATTGATGACAGAATATCTGAATGATATTGCAGGTCTGTCTGACCAAAGACTAAAAGATTTAAATACAAAAAATCGAAAACTAGTATTAAAAGAGGGAATATATTCAGTTTGTCTTTAAAACGCTTCGCAATAAAGGAGTAAGAAAAGGGTCTGAAGAACCCAAAGTAAAGTGGAATCCTATACAAAGGGTAGCTGATTAGACGGATTGGAAGTAAGATAGCCTCTATCAGGGAAATAACTAAAAATATTAAAGCCATTATGCGAGTCCCAACGTTCGAAGAAGAGGATTTAACATTTTGAAATTCTCCGAGCGAATCGGAGAATTGCAAATTTGCAAAAGGTTGTATTGGGCGTTTTGAGCGCATTGATAAGTATAAAAGAACAACAAACGGAATCCTATAAAGAGCGCCAAGACCTAAGGAGCGTCCTACTCCATAACTAGAGCTAGTATAGACCTGATATTTTGATTCTTCAAAGAAAGAAGAAAAGTTTTGAAATATTGTACCAAAACTAACAGACAATATGATAGAACCAATAACAACAACTAGAGCTACACGATGTTTGCGTTTCGACTTAATTAGCAAAAGAGCAATCAGCCATATTAGCAGACCGATAACTGCCGTCGCGTGAAAGAATATAGCCGAAATAACAATAAGCAAGGAAACAATCTTGCGCTTTGGATTTGCCAGCAATACGGAAACTGCCAGGAGAATCATCGCCATAGATATACTCTGACGGAGCAGGTTGAAAGTTTCAAAGTATATCGTAAGAAGATATGTTGACCAAAATATAAATGGAGAAAGATTCTTACGGATTAGATACCCGGCAGAAAAAATCAGCGAAGATATGGAGAAGGACAACAGACCATAGTATACATGTGGGTTGTCCGTAAAACGAGAAACAAGATAATTGATTAACAGATACCCTGATTCGATATCTAGATTATAGCCCTGAACTTGATTTACGAACTCTCCGTATGTTGAAGAGTTTGCAGCAAAGTCGAAAATGGGATTACCGTATACCAAGACATCAGTGCCGCCTGAGACATCAAGATTGCGGACTCCAGCGATAACTGAGACGATAGCAATAGCAATAAGGCCACAAAAGAACTTAAATACATAAGATGAAGCTATACGGTCCGAGAAAGAACAAGAGACGAGTATTGCAGAGATTGCAAAAGCAAGATATACGATATACATAATTCAGTCGCCTAGAAGCGCAAGTGACGTTTTGCTAATCCAAAACGGTGAATCAACCGTAGGAATAGCATAAAAGAAAGCAAAAGCCATAACGCTGAAAACGCAAACACTCCGACTAACTCATTGCCGAAGATATCAAATATATTAACAATTTGAGCTGCAAGGAACAATACGATGCCAATTAGAAACCATGAAAATGGAATTAAGATGTCATACAGGAAAACATCGCGGTAGGGTAAATGCAAAAAGCGCATAGCTATGAAAAGATATATGGGTTCAAGAACAATAATGGGAATAATAACCCCAAGCGCTACACCCGCCATGGATTCGAGTCGTTGGGCTAAGAGCCACGAAAGAGTTAATGCCGAAATCATCCAAATTGAGTGAAGAACCGCATAGGGGCGAGTTTGGCCGGTAGCAGTCAAAAGCGGAATGGCTATTAAATGCATACCATTAACAATTAATGATACAATGAGAATCTGAGCGGGTAAAACTGCTTCATGATAGGAGTCTCCGACCCATAACGATATCCAAGTCGACATGAACCCAATTGCTAAAACTGCAACGCTGTTCATAAGTAAATTTCCGATACCGGTAAATGCGATATAGATAATGCCATTAGAGCGTACATCACCATGTCCGATATTTTGGGCTGCATCAGGTAAGACGACAAATCCCAAAGAGTTTGTTACTTCTTTTACAAAGGTATAGACTTTTTGTGCAATATTGTACTGGCCTGCCGCTTGTGCACCGAATATAGATCCCGATATTAGACTTCCAGATTGCACGATAAGTGAGCCACTCACTTGTATAACTACGAGATTTATACTTGTAGTAAATAGCTCAGGAAGTATTTTGGATTCAAAGCCCCAGCATCTAGCCAAAGGGTAACGCTTATGGACCATAATGACGACCGAGGCTAAGTACAGAATGGAGACCAGAGCCTCAGCAACGCCAACCCCTAAAAGCCCATAGCCTGAAACTAAAGCATATACCATCAAAGAAATTCTAAAGACGTTTTGAGCTATCTGTAATAGATTTGAAGCTATTAGACTCCCCAAACCGATTAGTATTTGCCTGTAAGCTGAAACAACAAAAGAAACAATAACAACTATCGCATACAACGCAGAAAGTTGATATATTTGTTTATCTAGCAGATCATGGATTCCGAAGTTGTTTGAGAAAAAACTTAATATACAATAGTAGACGATTCCAGCCGTCAAGCCAAGTGAAGCAAATATAGATTTGGTCGTCTTGGCAACTGAACGTATAAGATCAGACTTGCCTGCTCCTTGTGCAATCCCCAGCAAGCGAATTGAGGAATTAGTCATCCCCATGTCTTGTTGGAGCATGACTGCCACAGTAGAAAAGATCACATAGAACCCGTAAACCTGAAGATCAGTTGACCATATAAACAGGGGAGCAATCGCAAGATTGACAACGAGCGCGACGAATCTCACGCTATAAGTTGATAACACTTTATTCAGCATGATGACGCAGCCTGTGCTTCACTTTATATTTAAATGTGTTCCAACTGTTCGTTATCATGAATGTTGATTCAATACGGTTGAAATAATCTGCTATTTCACGTCGATCATAAATATCTATCAAAAAATCGTTGACATCAGCGTATGGCCGTGGCTGGTTTCCAGTAAAACCTCTTACTCGTTCTATTAAATCATTCCGCAGTTTGATGTGTTGTACCGGATTAGTAAATTTGTCCAGATTTAGTTTTCCACTATGTATATCGCCCAGGAACGTTTGTGCACTTATATAAGTGTGACTCAAGTCAGTAAGCCCCTCAAGTCTTTTAGGTTCGAACATATTCCCACGTGGCACAAAAACCACAGGTGTACCGAGCGCAAGACATGGAAGCATGACGTGAATACGACTGGTTACAACGAACGATGCTGATTGATAAATCCCTAATAAGGTTCTAGCTATCCGCATCCTCCGCTGAGTATTTTTCATTGCAGGGACATTAGCCGATAAACGAATTACATCTTTTGAAGCACTTTGTGATATTGCATTTGCAACATCTTTGTCGACATCAACTGTTACGCCGAAGGGCTGCTTACGAAGCGTAGAAATCCTTTGCAGGGTCAAGGTCAAACATCCAGAGAAATATGCATTGAGCCCCAAACTCCGTAAATATTTTAGAGTAGATAGGTCTCTCGCTCCAAGCGCGCCTATACCTTTCACGTATTTTAAGCTTTGCTCTTTTTCAAATCGCTTTCGAACAATCGAATTCCCGTATTCAATATGCATTGCAATCGGTAAAAAATCATACTGTTGTGCAGGTGGCCAGCTGAACCTCTTTCCTCCATACCATGCGTTGCCTATCAATTTAATCTTATCCATATCAGATGACCAACCACCATCATTAGCGATTTCATCTCGATAAACGTATGTTTTTCCTGTACCCTCGGGGAGATATGCTTCAGCGGCGACGCTTTGAACGTCATCGCCTATATTTGTCGTATTGTATGCCATCACAGCAAAACTAGTCACAAGAGACCTATCTTCCTATTACGCACAGGGGGTTGTACACCCCCTAAACCCCTGGGATAGCTCCTTCAGATATTCACATACCTGAGTTTCTTTACTGTATCCACCCAAGAAACGAATTCTACTTCCTTGCGGCTTTCTTGACCCTTCGTGATAGCAGTGTTAATTGCCTTTCCTATATCCGCAGGTTCCACTTTTGCCACAACTGCTCTCGGGAATATGTTCAGGACACCGATGTCTTCTGTTACAACAGCAGGAATAGCAAAATACTCGGCTTCAGCGATAGGCAGCCCAAAACCTTCGTCACTCGAGGCTAGGACTATACAACTTGCCCATTTAACTAGTGAATGGTACTCGTCATCACTAACAAAGCCGGGGAAAATTACCCTATCGTGCACCCCCGCAACGGAAGCATACTTCTCCAAATATTTTAGATACTCACCTCGTGCACCGAGCACAACCAAGTTAAATTCTTTCGGGACACCTTTCCACGCATCAATCACAAGCTCAGGTCGCTTATTATTATGATGCCCATATGTAACTACATAATTCGGCCCAATTCCAGACAGGAAACTGTCGTCAAAATCCCACCGGCGTGCGTGATCCCAACCATTCGGGACAATCTTAGTTTTAGCTCCAGGCGCTATTTGATGAGTTTCATACTCCGCTTTTGACGAGATGCATGCGTTCAGCCCAGCCGTACGCGCTGAGAGTACCCACAGCTTCCGATACAACTTCTGCGAGGTTGAGAACTCCTCCGGCCGCCGGATGTGGCGCCAGTCGTGCTGAAAACAGATGCTTCGTGACTTCGGCACCAGGGGGGAGACGATAGGACTCAGCGAGATCACACGATCAGCACGTTGAAGCAGACCAATGAGAGGACTAACGAATAACTGCCCGACTGACCTTCCTGCAACGTGTTCATTGTTCCATACTATGAATTTGATGTCTGGAACTGATACCAGCTTCTGCTGCAGCGCTCTCCCCCCGACCACAGTCATCCTATCGGCAGGAAACTCTTCACGCCAGGTCCGGATGATCTCCATGGCGTGCAGCATCATCCCGCCAGAGAACCGTGTCGCCCCCAGCGCGTCAATCACTACTCTCATCTGACAGCCATTCCCCGTCTCCGTGCCTCCGGCCAAGGGCTTGTGAACACGAGCCGGGGATATCTCGCGTAAAACTTCACCATCGATGTGAACTCGCGCTTCCACGGCAGGAAACGGAACCCCGTCGTCTCTCGTGCCCATTCATGCACCCACCTGACGTCTCCCAGCACGACAGTGGGTATCCCCTTCGCGCGTGCCCGCAGACACACGTCCGAGTCCTCGTAATACAGGAAGAAGTGATCGTCCCACGGTCCATGAAGCTCATCAAATGTGCTTCGTTGCCCCAGAACAACAGCCCCAGTAGCCCAGACCACCTGCCGCAGTTCCCCGGGCTTGGCATACAGCCGGTAACGAGACGCCACAGCGCGAGGCAAGACTCTGTGCAGTATCTTGTCTGTCAGGAAGGGCCACCCTCGCCCGTTCGGCTGGAGCGAACTGTCCATGTTGACCAGTTGTGGGGCAGCTAGCACCCGTGGATGCCCATCCAGAAACTCAGCCATTCTGGCGAGGTCCTCGACCATGATCTCAACATCAGGGTTGACGAACGCAACGTGAGTCCCTCGGGATTCTCGATACCCGAGGTTATTCGCTGCACTGAAACCTTGGTTTACACGGTTCGCCACGACCTTCGCTCCGAGAGACTTCGCGACCTCGACAGTGTCATCTGTCGATGCATTGTCCACGACAATCCACTCGACATCACTTCTGTTGCCGAAATCTCCTGCCCAGTGCTTCTTGATTGCATCCGAACTGTTGTAAGTGACAGTGATCAGCGACCACATGGCTTTCTCCTTTGAGGGGAGCTCGCCCCCATCTTGTTCGACCAAGTCAATACGCCCCCTCAGGTTTGAACAGCACTTTCACCGTGCGGAAGAGGATCTGCATGTCGCCGATGAACGACCAGTTCTCCACGTAGTACAGATCAAGACGGATCGCCTGCTCCCATTCGAGATCAGACCGCCCACTGACCTGCCAGATGCCTGTGACACCGGGGCGCACGTTGAGGCGCCTGGCCGCAGCGTCGTCGTAGAGATCGACCTCCGCCTGCACCTGCGGTCTGGGCCCGACGAGGCTCATGTCGCCCCGCAGCACGTTGATGAACTGCGGCAGCTCGTCGAGTGAGTACATGCGGATGACGTGTCCGACCTTTGTGATGCGCGGGTCGTTCTCGATCTTGAACAGCGGCTTGTCCGTGGTGCCTTGCTTCTCAAGCAGCGACTTGAGCTCCTGATCGGCGTTCTGCCGCATCGAACGGAACTTGAACATCTCGAACGGCTCACCATCTTTGCCGATGCGCTTGTGTCTGAACAGCACCGGGCCCGGTGATGTCGTCTTCACGGCGATGGCCACAGCGAGCATCACGGGTGAGAGCACGATCAATGCCACCCCTGACGCCACGATGTCGAACGTGCGCTTGATCAGCAGCGTGCGGCCGTCGAACCGTGGGGTCTCCACATGGATGAGCGGCAGGTTCGCCACTGGACGGCTGTGGATGCGGGGGCCGGCCACGTCGACGAGACTTGGCGCCAAGACCAGGTGCCGCCGGCCGGGCTCCAGCGACCAGCTGAGCCGCCGCACCCGCTTCGGGGTCATGTGCCGTGACGCGGTGACGATGACGGTGTCGATGTCGTGTTCGGCGATGAGTCGTTTCGCGTCGTCAAGCCCACCGAGCACGGGCACCCCGGTGTCGCCGAGCATCTGCCCGGTCACTGAGTTCGCCGTGCATGCGCCCACGAGTGCGAACTCGGTATCGCCCCGACGGGTGAGCTCACGGGCGATCGCCGTGGCCGTGTCTGACCCGCCCACGATGAGCGCCGGCACCTTGAACCGCCCGAACGTGCGCTGCCGGTTGAGCCACCGCCGCCACAACCACCGTTCGATCAGCAGCAGAAGCAATCCCACCGGCAGCGCGATCAGGAAGTACCCACGAGCGAACTGCACCTTGAGCAGGTAGCTGCCGATCGCGAGCACCCCAAAATACACCAAGGTTGCTCCAGCCACCCGCTTGTACTCATCGGTGCCCGATCCCAGCCGGCTCTCGTCATAGGTGTGGTACGCGCCGAGCAGCAGCAGCCAAGCGAGGCCGCCCAGAATCGAGAACGGCAGGTAGCTGAGCGGCACCTGGCTGAACGCGCCGAAGACCGTCACGTCCTGATCCGCCGGACCGAAACGCACCAGGTGGGCGACGACCATGGCCAAGGTGATCACAGCCGCATCGGACCAGAACAGCGCGTGCACGTAATGGTGCAGGGCGCGGCGGGTGGTCGCCCGCTGTCGAGTCTCACACTGGCCAGCGACAGACGCTGTCTCGGGCGCCGCGGCCGGAGCATCCGGCTGTGAATGCACAGTGCCGCTCATGCCACGACCTCGGTAGCGCCGGCGACAAGCACCATCCCGTGCCCCTCGGCGTCGTCGGCGAACTCGGCACGGGCGACATCCACGAGCAGCGCCGCCTGCCCGGTGCCGAGGTGCTGCACGGTGCCATCGGTGTTCACGAGCGTGAGCGCGCCGCGCAGCACGTAGGCGATGTCGCCGTCGTGGAACGGCACGTCGATCGCCCCCTGTGCGTGTGCACGGGTGAAGGCGAGACGCAGGCCGGCGCCGGCGGCGTGGAAGACCGTCATCGGCCCCTTGTGATACTCGAACAGGCGCTCGGGCCCCTCGGCGTCGAAGTCGAGCACGCGCAGCAGCTCGGCGGCGTCCACGTGTTTCGAAGTGAGCCCCGCACGCAGCACGTTGTCACTCGGCCCCATGAGCTCCACGCCCACACCGCTGATGTAGAAGTGGGGAGTGCGGGGCCGCAGGTATGCGGCCTGGCCGCGCTGCAGCCGCTGGTGGTGCAGCAGCAGGCTGAACGCGGTGCCCGGGTCACCGGGGTACGTCTCGAGCAGCCGGGCCAGCAACGCGCCCCGCGTCTCATCGGGCAGGGCACCGGTGAGCCGACCCGCATCATGCAGGTGCTGCAGACGGGCTGTGGCCCGCCGGGCGCCAGCCCGGTCGGCGTCGAGCAGCCGGTGCGCGGCCGCCTCGATCGGCGCCTCGTCCGCGAGCGCGGCAAGCAGGCCAGACCAGGCTGGGTCGGTGTCGAGCGCGGCAAGTACCTCGACATCCGCGGCGATCTCCTCCGCAGGTCGGAACCCGGCGCACAGCTCGAACACATCACTCAGCACGAAGATCATCTCGGGCTTCGCATTGGGGTCGCGGTACTCGCGCTGTGGGGCGTCGATCGGCACCCCTGCGGCCTCCTCCCGGGCGAACCCGGCCCGGGCCTGAACGGCATCCGGGTGCACCTGCACGCTCAGCGGCCGCTCGATCGCCAGCAGCTTCAGCAGGAACCCCACGTCGACCGGCCGGCCCTCCGCCGCGAGCGCCGTGGGCAGCGACTGCCCGGCACGCGGCCCCTCCGCGACGACCGACGGCCAGGCCGGGTGCGTGCCCAGCCACAGCTCCGCCTCCGGGGCGTCTGCATCCGTGACCGGGAACACGCCGTCGATCGACGTGCCCGTGTGGAAGGCCCGGGAGACACTCCCGCGCAGCCTGCCGAGCGCCCCCGGCGCGCCCCAATCGTACGCGCGCGGCTCGTTGTCAATGACGAACGCCATGTCTCCCCTTGTCCCCGGTCACCGCCTGCCGGCACCGGCCGGACGTTCTCCCCACGATGACCCCACGAAAGTCTAGGGCATCCGTATGACACACAAAGTGTGGAACTCTAAACGGTCATCACAGCCGGCGTCGTGATTCACCCCCGGCTCGCCCTCAGGTCACCCGCCACGCTGGGATGAATCCCATGGGCCTGCCCAGCACCAGCGACGTCATGTGCCCCTTTGAGCCGCCCGGCACATGGGCTCATGCCCGATGTGTTCCGCCCGTTTCGGGCCAGGCGCCTAGAACTGCCCGAACTCGAGCTGCGGTGTGCCGTTCGCACCGACCGTGACGGCGACGACCGTGTGCCCGGAGAAGACGTTGTCGTCCACCGCGGTGTCACTCATCCAGTCCTGTTCCTCGGTGACCCGCCACTTGTAGTCGATGTGCAGGTCGCCACCGGAGACGACGACCGAACCGGTCAAACCGTTCTGTGCCAGATCCTCATCCGCCCACGCGTTCGACGAGCCGCTCCCGAAGCTGAACGATCCGGAGTTCGACGATGATGCGGTGTCCGCGCCATCCTTGAACGTCACCGTCGGGGCGCTCGACCACGTACGGGTGATGCCGGTGACGGCATAGCCGGGGTCATTCATCTTGAGATGTTTGCAACCGTCCGGCTCGAAATGGTCCGAGGCCAGACATCCACTGATGCGCTGGTTGACCGCGTTGACCGCGTATTGACGCCCCGCCTCTGTCCAGGACTGGCCGAACGCGACCGCCTGTGTGTCCGTGTCGCCGGGCACCACACTGATTGTGACCGGGTCGCCGAAGGTGATGTACTGGCTCGTCTTCTGCGGGGTGAAGGTGTACTTCCCCGGCAGCACCGGCATCTCGTCACCGCTGGAGAGCGAGACCGCGACGCCGTTGACGGTCGTGACCGATTCCGGAGACGCCACCTGGACGGAGCCGAGCCCGCCGTCCGTCAGCTGCCATGCGTCGAAGATCACGTCGGCGGTGCCGGTCTTGTGCAGGGTCAGTGTCATCGGGTACGACTTGCCGTCGAGGGTGACCGAGGCAGACACCGTCGCATCCGCGCCGGAGACGACGGTGTCATCGATCGAGAAGTCGCTCGGCCGCTTCGCCGACGCGGCGTAGATATCTTTGTTCAGCAGGGCGCGCGCGGCATTCGTGACATTCGGTGCCGCCATCGACACGACCGTGTCGACGTCACCATCCACCACCGCCTGCAGGTACTCTCGGGCCTTCGCCTCGGGCCCGTAGGTGGAGGTGTTCTTCACCGCACGGAAGATGAACCCGCCGCCCACGAGCAGCCCGAGCATCACGACGATCACGAGGGCGATGATCCACCCGCGCTTCGCCTGCGACTTCTGCGGCGTAGCGGCCTCCCACCCGAACATGTCACCAGGCGCTGTGCCGTACGGTGGCTGCCCGCCCGCGGGCGGCATCGGGATGTCGGCAGGCGGGTACGCCCCGGGCTGCGGAACCTGGCCTGAGTACACATCGGGCTGTGGGTACTGGGCATGTGCGGCCAGGCGTGAATTCGCATCAGGCTGCGGGATCTGGGCAGGGGCTGTCTGAGCCGGGTATGCATCCGGCTGCGGGATCTGGTCGGGTATCGCGTGTTGCGAGAAGACGCCTGCGGCTGCGTCCGAGCCGTTCACCGGGGCCTTGCTCGCCGCGGCCGACGACACCGGAGGCATGCCCTTGAACATGTTGGGAAACCCTGCGGGTGCGTTCTGACCGACCGACGTCGAATCCACCGACACCGCGTCGACGCGCTCCGGGTGCGACGACGCCCCAGCGTTCGACGTCCCGTTCGAGTCCTGCTCACTCATCGACTCATCCCTCCCCCTGAAGCGACCAGGACAAGGGTACCCTGACCGTCGCCGGACCAGCATGGGGAGAAACCCCCGAGCATGCCGGGTGGGAATCGAACATGAAAGTGCCCGGAGCTCCAGTCAGGGGGGGAAGACGCGGAACTCCGGGCAGTCACCAACAATAGCGACATTCATCGAGGAATGCATCCCCCGGATGCGACACGCCGCAGCGCACATGGAACACACAGCCGGTGACCTCGATCGGCAGGCGCCGAAGCGCCCGCGCCGAGGTCAGATCATCCGGCACTGAGCTGCCAGAGCAACTGGCTGGGAGCAGCGAGGTCGCACGAGGCCGCGGTCATCACGGCCGGCGCGGCAGGCACCCCTGCGGCGCCGGAGCATCCGCCATCGCAGTGACCATGACGCCGATCTACAGGAGGCCGGACATCACCAGGCCGCGAGGTCAGAACACGCGGCGCACGCCGTGGCTCGACCAGACGCTCAGCGGGGTGATCTTCACCACGTCGCCGGGCTTGGGCGAGTGGATAACCAGACCGCCGCCAATGTAGATGCCCACGTGGCCGCCGCCACTCATCCAGACGAGATCGCCCGGCTGCGCGGCAGAGTCGCTCACTGCGTACCCGACGTTCATCTGCGACTGCGAGACCCTGGGCAACGAGATGCCATTGTGTGCATAGACGTAGCTGGTGAACCCACTGCAGTCGAAGCCCGCCGGCGTGGTGCCACCCCACACATAGGGCGTGCCGATGAACTGCCTGGCATACGCGACGATCGCGGCGCCCCTGCTGCCGGTCGAGGCACTGCTGGAGCTGCTCGACGACGACGAGGAGGAGCTGTTCGAGGCCGGCTTCGACGTGGATGCCGCGGGCTTCGACGCGGAGCTGCTGCTCGACGACTGGGAGCTGTTCGAGGCCGCCCTCGACGAGCTCGTCGAGGGCGTGGCGACCACCGTCGGCGCCGCCTGCTGCACGGCAGGCACCGCGCCGGTCTGGTCGTCGGCCTCGTCGCCCGCCGAGACCGGCGCGATCTGCTGGGCCTGCTGCGTCCGCTCGGTCTGTGCCTGCTGCTTCGCCTGCTCGACGTCGCCGCCCTGCAGCTGCGCGAGCTGGGCCTTGAGCTGCACCACCTCGTCCGTCTGGCTCGTGAACAGGTCGTACGCCTGCTGCACCTTCGACTCCGCGTCCTGCGTCCGCTGGTCGTACTCGTCGGCGAGCTGCTGCAGCGCATCCTGCTGCTGCTGCATCTGGTCGCGCAACGAGGTGAGCGTGTTCGCATCCGCGATCGCCGCGTCCACCTGGGCACCGAGGTCGCCGCCGAGCTTGCCGAGCGAGCTCAGCCGGCTGAGCGCCTCGTCCGCCGACTCGACCCCCGCGACAGACGCGAGCTGCGCGCTGGTCGCCGAGCCGCCGCCGCGGCTGAGCTGGGCGGCGACCTGGCCGGCCCTCTTCTTCGAGGCGTCCGCCTGCGTCTGGGCGTCGTTGACCTGCTGCTGGAGATCGAGGAACGAGCCGATCGCATCGGTGAGCTGCTGCTGGACGCTCGCGCTCTGCGTCCTGGCGTCATCGCGAGCGCTCGCCGCCTGCTCGTACTTGCTCTCGAGGTCGTCGAGTGCGGCCTGCACGCGGTTGACGAGGGCGTCACGCTGGGTGGGGTCGTTGGCGGCGGCGTTGATCTCGTCCCACGAGGGCTCGTCGACCGGATCGGCCACCGCCGGCACTCCGCTCCACAGCACTGCCGCGAGCGTGAGCCCGATGGCACTGGCACCTGGAATGACGCGTGACTTCACAGTTCCTCCTCGTGCGTGACGTGGGCGACCCGGACTGCGGGCGACCGTGTCGGGGCGGGCCAGCGGCCTCGCCCCATCGACGCTGCGCTTTCGGAACCGGATCTCCATTAGTTTAAGTCGCAGCCGCGGCCAATCAGCATCGCGGCGTGTCTGAAAACTCAAGCTCAACTTGAAGCTGAATCGGGGGTGCGGGGGCTGCTGGCGGCCGGTTCGCACGCTCCGTGGAGGGCTACTCACCGTGGCGCGAGCGGGAAGTGGCTGAGGTGGCACGGGCGGGAGGGCATGGAGGTGTGCACACAGGGATGGCGTCGGGGCGGGAGTGAAGCCCGGTGATGCCACTGGCTACGTTGTGTGCTCGGCATCGCACGGGCGGGGATGCGGCTGACGGGACGCCTTAGCGTGACGCCCTCCGGCATCAACATGGCGCCGACCACCCACCGGGCGGCGTGCAGCATCCCTGCGGAGCCGGGCCACCGGGGCGGCCGGCTGTCGCACGCTCCGGGTACAGTTGAACGCGATGAGACCGCAGAAGACGAAGCCAGCCGACCCGAACGTGGTGTGCTACACCGATGCCTCGTTCGACCCGCGTGCGAAGCGCGGCGTGTACGGCTGGCTGCGGCCTTGCGCCGACGACGAGACCCCCGAGCACTGGATCGGCATGCGCAAGGCGCCCTCGGTCAACCAGCTCGAGGTGCTCGCCGCGATCGCCGCCGTGCTCGCCCATCGCGACGCCGAGCACATCGTGCTGCACACCGACAGCCACGCGGTGATCGTCGCGTTCGACAACGCCCGCCGGGGCGAGCCGGTCACCGGCATCCCCAGCGCCCGCGTGGCCGAACTGCACGACGTGCTCACCCGCGTCGACGTCGAGGTCAACAAGGTCGCCGCCCACCGCACCACCTACTGGAACAACGTCATCGACCGGGTCGTGCGCGCCGTGATGCGCCGGCTCGAGGAGAACGCCGGGCAGGTGCACCTGCCGAAGAAGGACGTCGTGCGCGCCGCTCTCGAGGAGGCCCGCCGCACCTCGACGCAGACCGCCCGGCAGGCCGAGCGGCTTGCCGCGGAGGAGGCCGCACACGCCGCCGCGAGCGAGGCCGAGGCGCACGAGAACGCCAAGCGCGAGCTCGGCACCATGGTGACCGACCTGCCTGCGCCTCGCTTCCCCGCGCTGGTGGGACTCGCGTCCTCGGCTGGTGGGGCTGACGGGGCTCGGTTCGGCGAGGCCGGGTCAGGGCGCCCATGGGGCGACGAGACTGAGTCGGGGCAGACCGAGTTCGACGAGACCGGGGTCGGCGAGCCCGGGTCAGGGCGGCCGGAGTCCGACGAGGCCGGGTTCAGCCAGCCCGGATCCGGCGGACCCGTATTCGGCCCGGCGGGGGCAGGCGAGCCGCTGTCACATGGTCACGTCGAGGTGCCCTTCGCTCCGCCGGCCCTGCCGGTGGACTCCCCGCTCGCGCCGACGTTCGGGATCGGGGCGCCGGCCGGGCAGACCGGAGCAGACATCATCTCGACCGAGGCCGCCGCGGGTGACCGTGGGGCCGGAGCTGACCGTGGGGCTGAGGCCGGAGTCATGGCCGGGGCTGGGGCTGCCGGGTTCGGGGCCAGTCTCGACGCGCACGTCGAAACGCCTCACCCGCTCACGCCATGGGATCTTCTCGCGACCGCCTCTGCCGTGGAACAGCCCGCCGTGCCGTTCGCGACGGCTGGCACCGCACCGTTCACGGGGGCAGACGCAGAGTCCCCGGCGGCCGGCGCAGATGAGACCACCGCCGATCTTGTGGCTCCTGCGGCAGGGCCGTCTGCAGCGTCCCCCACCACTGACCAGCTGTCCGGTGTGACGAGCGACCTCACCTTCGGCGCTGCAGATGCCATCGCCGTCACGCCGCGGATCGTCCCACCGGGAGGCGATGCGCTCTTCGGCCAGACGGAGGCCGCTCGACCGGCTCAGGTGGAGTCGGCAAAGAGCCGGCAGACGGCCGAGCAGCACTCCCTCGACGCGCTCACCGCCGAAAACGCCCGGCTGCGTCGGGAGATCTCTCGCCTGCAACACGAGCAGGAGGTGCTGCGCGAGGCGCTGGCGATCATGATGCGCGGAGCCCACTGAGCGACCATGCCCCGCTGAGCAGCGGAAGCGCTGCCAGCCAGTCGGGCCTGTGGCAGGTGGCCGCCGCACGCGCGGGCCGCTCGACCACCACCTCGGGTGAGGCCGCTCAACCCACGAGCACAGACGCGGCGAGCGTCACGCCACCGGCTCGAGCGCCGGCAGGCTCTCGCGCACCACGTCGGCGAGCCGTTCAGCCCACTCGCGAGCGGTGGTCTCGTCGCTCGCCTCGACCATCACGCGCACGAGCGGCTCGGTGCCGCTGGGGCGCAGCAGCACGCGGCCCTGGTCGCCGAGGGCATCCTCGGCCGTGGCGACGGCCGACTTGATCGTGGGGTCGCCGGCAAGCTTCGTCTTGTCCACCCCACGCACGTTGATGAGTGTCTGCGGGTAGACGGACATCGCCTCGTCGGCGAGCTGCGAGAGAGGCTTGCCGGTCGCCGCCATGACGCTCAGCAGCTGCAGACCGGTGAGAATACCGTCGCCGGTGGTGGCGAAGCGGCGGAAGATGACGTGCCCGGACTGCTCGCCGCCGAAGCCGAGTCCCGAGCGGTTGAGCTCCTCGAGCACGTACCGGTCGCCGACAGAGGTCTGTCGCACCTCGATGCCGGCGCGCTCCATCGCTCGGTGCAGGCCGAGATTGCTCATCACGGTGCACACGAGCGTGTCGCCGGGCAGCTGACCCCGTTCGTGCAGCGAGAGCGCGAGGATCGCCATGATCTGATCCCCGTCGATGATGCGGCCGTTCTCGTCGATCGCCTGGCAGCGGTCGGCGTCACCATCGTGCGCGATGCCGACCTGCGCGTGGTTGGCGACGACCGCGGCCTGCAGCCGCTCGAGGTGCGTCGACCCCACGCCGTCATTGATGTTCAGCCCGTCGGGGTCGGCGCCGATCAGCTCGACCACCTTCGCCCCCGCGTCGGTGAACGCCTGCGGCGACACTCCGGAGGAGGCCCCGTTGGCGCAGTCGAGCACCATGCGAATGCCGCCCAGCGCCGGTGCGGCCGGAGGCAGCGTGCTCAACAGGTGCAGCAGGTAGCGGTCCTCCGCATCGGCGAAGGCGCTGATGCGGCCGACCTCCCCGGCGATCGGGGCGAGCTTGGGCTGGTCGAGCTCGACCTCGATGGCGTCCTCCACCGCGTCGGGAAGCTTGAGCCCGCCGCGGGCGAAGAACTTGATGCCGTTGTCCGGCGCCGGGTTGTGCGACGCCGAGATCATCACGCCGAAGTCAGCGTCCGAGTCAGCGACGAGGAACGCGGTCGCGGGCGTCGGGATGACGCCGGCGTCCTGCACGTCGACGCCGCCGCTGGCGAGGCCTGCGGCGACGGCGGCGCCCAAGAACTGCCCGGAGATCCGAGGGTCACGCCCCAACACTGCACGGGGTCTGCGCCCCGCGGACCGTGCCTCCGCGCCGAGGACACGCGCACCCGCCTGAGCGAGGTGCAGCGCGAGATCGGCCGTAAGGTCGCGATTCGCGAGGCCGCGAACACCGTCGGTGCCGAAGAGTCGAGGCAAAGCAGCTCCAGTCCCTGGATTCCGTGTGAACGATTCCGGGTGGGCCGGGATCAGCGCTTCGAGTACTGCGGAGCCTTGCGGGCCTTCTTGAGACCGGCCTTCTTGCGCTCGACGGCGCGGTCGTCACGACGCAGGAACCCGGCCTTCTTCAGCTCGGGTCGGTTGTTGTCGCGGTCGATCTCGTTGAGGGCGCGAGCGATCGCGAGCCGCAGCGCGCCGGCCTGCCCCGAGGGGCCGCCGCCGTTGATGCGGGCGCTGATGTCGTACGCGGTCTCGAGGCCGAGCAGCGTCAGCGGATCCTTGATCAGCTGCTGGTGCAGCTTGTTCGGGAAGTACTCGTCGAGGGCACGGCCGTTGACCGTGAACTCGCCGCTGCCCGGGACGAGCCGCACGCGGGCGATGGCCTCCTTGCGGCGGCCGACGCCGGCGCCGGGCACGCTCATGTCGCGCGGGGCCCGCTCGACGGTCTCCTCGCCCTGGGTCTCCGGGGTCGACGTGCTGTACGAGGTGAGGGTTTCGGTGTTCTCTGCCACGATGTTCTCCTGAAGTCTCTCGGCGCCGCTCACTGGGCGATCTGGTCGAAGGTGTACGGAACCGGCTTCTGCGCGGCGTGCGGGTGCTCGGCGCCACGGTAGACCTTCAGCTTGGTGAACTGCTGCCGGCCCAGACGGTTCTTCGGGAGCATGCCGCGCACGGCCTTCTCGATGGCGCGCTCGGGGTTCTCCGCGAGCAGGTCGGTGTACTGCACCCCCCTGATGCCGCCCGGGTAGTTGGAGTGCCGCCAGGCGATCTTCTTCTGCGCCTTGCCATGCGCGAGCGCGACCTTCTCTGCGTTGATCACGATGACATAGTCGCCCGTGTCGATGTGGGGGGCGAACGTCGGCTTGTTCTTGCCGCGCAGGAGGTTGGCGACGTGGCTGGCCAGACGGCCGAGCACCACATCGGTGGCGTCGACGATGACCCAGTTGCGCTTGATTTCGCCGGCCTTCGGCGAGTACGTGCGTGTCACTAGCTGTCTCTCTCTCGATTTGAGGTGGTCGTGAATCCCGCTCCGATGCGATTCCCGTGAGTGAGGCCGCGGGGTCGACGCTCATGCGTCGGCCATCCGACCTGGCGGCATCCGCCGCCGACCGGACGACTCCGCAGCCGCTCCCCATGTGAATACAGACGGTGGAGGGCTCAAGTCGGGCAGCACGATCAGCCTGCGACGCCCAACCGCTCGACGCCGGCACACAGTCCGCGCATACCAACGCACAACTCTACCTGTTCCGCCATGACCGGGTCAATCCCGATCCCGCCCGCACCGCATCCTGCGCGCCGCAGCATGGCAGTCGTTGCTCCCGGGAATCAGGTGTGCCTACCATGATTCCCACCGCCGCCTCGCCGGCGCACGACCCATCCGTGCGAGGCCACGACGACGGCACGACCCGACATTCGAAGGAGAATGTGCATGTCAACGACGACATCCTCGGCCGCCGCGTCCGCAGCGAGACCCGAGACCCCGCCCACGGAGTGGGATGAGTCACAGCTCGTCTCCGACCCGAAGCTGCCGCCCACCGCGGTCGCCCCCGAACCGCTCGGCCACCCGCGCTGGACGGTTGGCAAGATCATCCTCTGGATCGCGATCGGTCTGATCGGCGCACTCGGCTGGTCGGTCATCGCGCTCAGCCGCGGCGAGTCCATCAACGGCATCTGGTTCGTGTTCGCGGGCATCGCCTCATACCTCATCGCCTACCGCTTCTACTCGAAGTACATCGAGCGGCACCTGCTGCGTCCGAACGACCGCCGCGCGACGCCGGCCGAGTACGCGGCCAACGGCCGTGACTTCGTCGCCACCGACCGGCGCGTCCTGTTCGGACACCACTTCGCGGCCATCGCCGGCGCCGGCCCGCTGGTCGGCCCCGTGCTCGCCGCCCAGATGGGCTACCTGCCCGGCACGCTGTGGATCATCCTCGGCGTCATCTTCGCCGGCGCGGTGCAGGACTACGTGGTCCTGTTCATCTCGATGCGGCGCGGCGGACGCTCCCTCGGCCAGATCGCCCGCGACGACCTGGGCCGTGTGGGCGGCGCGGCCGCCATCCTCGCGACGCTGTCGATCATGGTGATCATCGTCGCCATCCTCGCGCTCGTCGTGGTCAACGCGCTCAGCCAGAGCGCGTGGGGCGTGTTCAGCGTCGGCATGACGATCCCGATCGCCCTGTTCATGGGCGTGTACCTGCGCTATCTGCGGCCGGGACGCATCCTCGAGACCTCGATCATCGGATTCGTGCTACTGCTGGCGGCGATCGTGCTCGGCGGCCCCATCTCGACCTCGTCGTTCGGCCAGCAGTTCCTGCACCTGGACGGCGTCACCCTCGCCTGGGCGATCATCATCTACGGCTTCGTCGCCGCGATCCTGCCCGTGTGGCTGCTGCTGACCCCGCGCGACTACCTGTCGACGTTCATGAAGGTGGGCGTGATCCTGCTGCTCGCGGTCGCGATCGTCCTGGTGCGCCCGGATCTGCACGTGCCCGCGCTCAGCGAGTTCGCATCCCGCTCCGACGGGCCGGTGTTCAGCGGGCCGCTGTTCCCGTTCCTGTTCATCACGATCGCGTGCGGCGCCCTCTCCGGGTTCCACGCGCTCATCTCGTCGGGGACCACACCAAAGATGGTGCACAAGGAGCGCCAGACCCGCTTCATCGGTTACGGCGGCATGCTCATGGAATCGCTCGTCGCGCTGATGGCGTTCGTCGCAGCGCTCTCCATCGACCGGGGCATCTACTTCGCGATGAACTCCTCGGCCGCGGCCACAGGCGGCACCGTCGAGGGGGCGGCGGCCTTCGTCAACTCGCTGGGACTCACCGGCGTGCACGTCGAAGGCAGCGCGCTGCAGCAGGTCGCCGAGGGTGTGGGCGAGACCACCGTCGTCTCCCGCACCGGAGGCGCACCGACGCTGGCCGTCGGCATCTCCGAGATCATGCACAGCCTCACCCCGGGGTTCAAGGCGTTCTGGTACCACTTCGCGATCATGTTCGAGGCGCTGTTCATCCTCACCGCGGTGGACGCAGGAACACGCGTCGCCCGGTTCCAGCTGCAGGAGGCCGTGGGCAACCTCTGGCCCCGGTTCCACGACAGCAACTGGAAGCCCGGCATCTGGGTCTCCACCGCGATCATGGTCGCTGCGTGGGGGTACATCCTCGTGCTCGGCGTCACCGACCCGCTGGGTGGCATCAACACGTTCTACCCGCTGTTCGGCGTGGCCAACCAGCTTCTCGCCGCGGTGGCCCTGGCGGTGAGCGCCGCGGTGCTCGCCAAGCGGGGGCGGAAGATCTTCCGCTACCTGTGGATCGTCGTGGTTCCGCTGCTGTTCGACCTCGTGGTGACGCTCACCGGCTCCTGGTACAAGATCTTCAGCAGCGACCCGAAGATCGGCTACTGGGCGAACCACCTCGCCGCCCAGGCGAAGCTCGACGAGCTGCGCTCCTCCGGCACGGTCGCCGGCACGGCGATCGCCGATGACAAGATCGCCGCGCAGATCACCACGTTCGAGGCGACGATCCGCAACACCGCCGTGCAGGGCACGCTGTCGATCCTGTTCGCGCTGCTGACGATCACCGTCGTGGTGGCCGCGCTGGTGAAGATCGTGCAGGCCTGGCGGCACGACGGCCTGCCGACGACCGAGCCGCAGCCGGTGGCGAGCGAGACGTACGCGCCCAGCGGGCTCGTCCCCACGCCGGAGGAGCGCGCGCTCGAGAAGGCCTGGGCGAAGGTTCCGCCGGAGGATCTGAAAGTACAGGTCAGCGGATGAGCGGGAGGGGCTCACCAGCCGCCGGGGCCGCCGGCCATCACGACGGCCCGGTGCTCGACCGGTTGCGCGCTCTGGCCGCCTGGGTGCCCCGGATGCTGCGCGGCATGCTCGGCGCGAACGCGTACGAGAGCTACGTGGCGCATGAGCGGGCGCATCATCCGGGTCGCCCCGTCATGACCGAGCGCGAGTTCTGGCGGTGGCAGGCCGACGAGGAGGATCGCCACCCGAGCGCGCGCTGCTGCTGAGAGGGGTGCGGGCGGCGGCATCGCCCGCTGTGCAGTGCGGCCACCCGCTCTCGAGCGGACTCGACCTCGGAGAGCCCCTCGAGCCCCGGCCGTCTCGGCCCGGGTCAGTCCTCGAGCCCCGGCCGTCTCGCCCGTGTCTGCACCGCCCGTTCGGCGAGCCGCTCGGCCGGGGGATACCCCACCCCGGTCAGCACGAGCCCGGTGCCCGCGACCATCGCGTAGCTGTGCCCGCGCGGCCGCCCGTCGCGCATGGCCACGAGATCGGCGGCGGCGAGCCGCCCCTCCCCCACCGCGATCGTCGCGCCGACCAGACAGCGCACCATGTGGTGGCAGAACGCGTCGGCGCGCACGGTGGCGACGAGCGTGCCGTCCGCCTCCCTCCGCCACGTGAACCGGTGCAGCTGCCGGATCGTCGTCGCGCCCTCCCGTGGTCGGCAGTACGCGCGCCAGTCGTGCAGGCCCGGCAGCAGTCCGGCCGCCTCGTCCATCGCCTGCCCGTCCAGCGGACGCGGCCACAGCAGCACATGCCGCCGCAGCAGCGGGTTCCACGCCGCACGGTCGTCGCACACGCGGTAGGAGTACTCACGCCACAGCGGCGAGAACCGCGCGTCGAACCCCGGCGGCGCGATTGTGACGTGGTGCACGGCGAGATCCGGCGTGCGACCGAGCGCGTTGCGCAGCCGGGAGCCCAGCCGCTCGGCCGCCTCGCCCAGCTCGCCCGCCATGTCGTCCGGCGCTGCTGCGGCAGGATGCTGCGGTCGCTCCCGTCTCGCCGCGCCGCCACGGTGCGATGGCCGGTTCCGCAGCAGGTCGCGCAGTCGCCCGGCGGGCACGTCCGCGTGCACGACCTGCCCGGTCGCGTGCACGCCGGCGTCGGTGCGACCGGCGACCACCGTGCGCACGGGTACGCGCAGCACGAGCGCCAGGGCGTCCTCGAGGGTCCCCTGCACCGACCGGCGACCTGGCTGCCGAGCCCAGCCGGCGAAGTCGGTGCCGTCGTAGGCGAGGTCGATGCGCAGCCGCACCGCGGCGGTGTCAGCCTCATGCTCGATGCCCGTCATCCGTCCTCTTCTCCGTCGTCGTCATCGTGTGTGCGCCCGGCCGTGCCGGGCCGGCATCCCCGGCCACCCCTACGCGGGCGGCCGGCACGCCGTCCGGCGACCGGCCCCGGACAGCACGAACGGGCGGCCCGCCAGCGCGGACCGCCCGTTCATCGTCACCGGGAGCACCCGGAGTGTCAGCCTCGACTCACTTGTCGGACGTCTTCTCCTCGGCCTTGATCTCCTCATCGACCTGCTCGGCGGCGTCGGCGACCTCGGCCTCCGCCTCGGCCTCCGCCTCGATCTGCGTCTCCGAGCCCGCAGACTCGGTGTCGGGCTCGAGGGCGACGGTCTCGTCCTTGATCTCCTCGGCGACCTCGTCGGCGGGCTCGACGGCCTCATGCTCAGCAGCGGCCTTCGCCGCGGCAGCGGCGCCGGCAGGGGCCTTCTTCTGCACGGGCTCGAGCACAAGCTCGATGCGCGCCAGCGGCGCGTTGTCGCCCTTGCGGAACCCAAGCTTGATGATGCGGGTGTAGCCGCCCTCGCGGTCGGCCACCTGCGGGGCGATCTCGGCGAACAGCTTGTGCACGACGGACTTGTCACGGATGACGCGCTGGACGCGACGACGCGCGTGCAGGTCACCGCGCTTGGCGAACGTCACCAGACGCTCGGCGAACGGACGCAGGCGCTTCGCACGGGTCTCGGTGGTGGTGATCGCCTCGTGCTCGAACAGCTGCGTCGCGAGATTCGCGAGGATCAGCCGCTGATGCGCCGGGCTGCCTCCGAGACGCGGACCTTTTGCAGGCTTCGGCATGGTAGTGAGCTCCTTCTTCGGTCAGAGAGTGTGTGTGATCAGGCCTGGGTGTCGTCTTCGAAGCCCGTGTAGAAGTGGGCGCCGTCGAAGCCGGGCACCGAGTCCTTCAACGAGAGTCCGAGCTCCTCGAGCTTGTCCTTGACCTCGTCGACGGACTTCTGGCCGATGTTGCGGATGTTCATCAGCTGCTGCTCGCTCAGCGCGACCAGCTCGTTGACGTAGTTGATGTTCTCGCGCTTGAGGCAGTTGTACGAGCGGACCGAGAGATCGAGCTCCTCGATCGGCGTCGCCAGCTCGGTGGGCGCGGCCGCCTCGACCGGCGCGGGGCCGATCTCGATGCCCTCGGCCTCGTTGTTGAGGTCGCGGGCCAGACCGAACAGCTCGACGAGCGTGCTGCCCGCCGACGCCACCGCGTCACGCGGGGTGATGGACGGCTTGGTCTCCACGTCGATGACGAGGCGATCGAAGTCGGTACGCTCACCGGCGCGCGTGGCCTCCACCCGGTACGACACCTTGAGCACCGGCGAGTAGATCGAGTCGATCGGGATCTGCCCGACCTCCGCGTACTCGCTGCGGTTCTGCTGGGCGGTGACGTAGCCGCGACCGCGCTCGATGACGAGCTCGATGTCGAGCTTCGCGCTGTCGTTGAGCGTGGCGATGACCAGGTCGGGGTTGTACACCTCGACACCGGCCGGCACGGTGATGTCGGCGGCGGTCACCTCTCCGGCGCCCTGCTTGCGCAGGAACGCGGTGATCGGCTCGTCATGCTCGCTCGAGACCACGAGCTCCTTGATGTTCAGGATGATGTCCGAGACGTCCTCGACCACGCCGGGGACGGTCGTGAACTCGTGCAGCACGCCGTCGATGCGGATGCTGGTGACCGCCGCGCCGGGGATCGACGACAGCAGCGTGCGACGGAGCGAGTTGCCGAGCGTGTAGCCGAAGCCCGGCTCCAGGGGCTCGATGATGAACCGCGAGCGGTTCTCGGCGACGACTTCTTCAGAGAGTGTGGGTCGCTGTGCAATCAGCACGTGTGGTTCCTTTCGGCGAGACGACCGCCATATGACGCCTCGCGTGTTCTGGGTGGTCTCCCAGGACCTGGGTTCGAGTGGGATGACGCGACGCCGCCGGCAGCCCTAGGGCGCGAGCCGCCGGCGGGGCGAGCGTGCGATGATTCAGACCCGGCGACGCTTCGGCGGACGGCAGCCGTTGTGCGTCTGCGGGGTCACATCGTTGATCGACCCGACCTCGAGACCGGCGGCCTGCAGCGACCGGATGGCCGTCTCACGACCCGACCCGGGGCCCTTGACGAACACGTCGACCTTCTTCAGGCCGTGCTCCTGGGCGCGCTTGGCGGCCTGCTCGGCGGCCTGCTGGGCCGCGAACGGGGTCGACTTGCGGCTGCCCTTGTACCCGACCTCGCCGGCGGAGGCCCACGAGATGACCGCGCCGTTCTGATCGGTGATGGTGATGATGGTGTTGTTGAACGTCGACTTGATGTGCGCCTGGCCGACGGCGATGTTCTTGCGATCCTTGCGGCGCGGCTTGCGCGTCGCGGCTGCCTTGGGTGCTGCCATTTCTGTGCTCTGTCTCCTGAATCCTGTGGACTACTTCTTCTTGCCGGCGACGGTGCGCTTCGGACCCTTGCGCGTGCGCGCGTTGGTCTTGGTGCGCTGACCGTGCACGGGCAGCCCACGGCGATGACGGAGACCCTGGTAGCTGCCGATCTCGACCTTGCGGCGGATGTCGGCCGCGATCTCGCGGCGGAGGTCACCCTCGGTCTTGTAGTTGTGCTCGATGTGGTCGCGGAGGGCGACCAGCTGGTCATCGGTGAGATCCTTCACGCGGATGTCACCGGAGATCCCAGTGTCGGCCAGGATCTTGAGCGCGCTCGTGCGCCCGATGCCGAAGATGTAGGTGAGTGCGATCTCCACGCGCTTGTCGCGGGGAAGGTCGACGCCTGCCAGACGTGCCATGCGGCTTGCTCCTTATTGGGGTGCTGCGGAGGTTTCGGGCGGCGTCGCCCGGGCTCACGCCCGGCCCCGGCCTCCGTGTCCGGGGGTTTCAGGCCGTGTGACCGGCCCGATGACGCCACTTGGCTGTGTGGGTCTACTTATAGCGGTAGACGATGCGACCGCGGCTGAGATCGTAGGGGCTCAGCTCCACGACGACGCGGTCCTCTGGCAGGATGCGGATGTAGTGCTGACGCATCTTGCCCGAGATGTGCGCGAGAACCTTGTGACCATTAGTCAGCTCCACGCGGAACATGGCGTTCGGGAGAGCCTCGACGACAGATCCCTCGATCTCGATGACTCCGTCTTTCTTCGCCATGTACGCTGTACCGCCTCGTTCTCGGAATTCGGACACACCGGTGCCACAAGACACCAACTGAAGACTATAGAGCACACGCGGACGCTTGTACAGTCGGGCGTGTCGCATACGGCCGGGCCGCCCCGGCGTCCGCCCTGACCCGACGTCTCGGCGCGGGGCCAGGCCGGGCCGGCTCGGCCGGCGAGGCGGGCCCCGTGCGGTGGCCTGCCGTCGTCAGGGACGATCGGCACAGCCTGCTGCGGGACCAGCCCCGCCGACCACGGCTCAGGCCGCGACGGGCGCCGGGGTGATGCCGAACGGGGCCAGGCCGGCCGCGCCGCCGTCCTCGAGACTCAGCACCCAGATGCCACCCTCGGTCACCGCGACCTCGAGCTCCCAGTGGGCGCCGTCAGAGCCGTCCGCGGTCGAGACCGCCCAGCCGTCAGGCGCCTCGACCGTCTCCTCCGTGCCGTTGGTGAGCATCGGCTCGATGCAGATGACGAGCCCGGGCCGCACCTTCGCGCCCCGACCGGGGATGTGATAGTTGAACACGGGTGGGTCCTCGTGCATGCTGCGGCCAATGCCGTGGCCGACGTACTCGCGCAGGATGCCGAACTGCCCCTGGCTGAGCACGTAGTCCTCGATGGCCGTGCCGACCTCGTTGACGTGCGTGGCCGTGGCGAGGGCGGCGATGCCGGCCCACATCGACTGCTCGGTGACCGCGCTGAGCTCCTCGCGCCGGCGCCGGCGACGGTCGTCGCCGCCGGGCACCACGATCGAGACCGCGGAGTCGCCGTTCCAGCCGTGGAGCATCACACCGGCGTCGACCGACACCAGGTCGCCCGGCTCGATCACACGATCGCCGGGGATGCCGTGCACGATCTGCTCGTTGATCGACACACACAGCGCGTCGTCATAGTCATCCTCGAGTGCGAAGTTCGGCACCCCGCCGTCCGCCCGGGTGACCTCGACGGCGATGTCGTCGAGCTCACGGGTGGTCACGCCGGGGCGCACGGCGGCCGAGACCGCGTCGAGCACATGCCGGGTGGACATGCCCGCGGCCCGGAGCTTCAGGATCTGCTCGGGGGTCTTGTAGGAGAACGTGGGACGCCGGAACATCACTTGACGCCGAGGCCGGCGAGGATGCGCTCAGTCACCTCGTCCACAGCGCCGAGGCCGTCGACGGACACGAGCAGACCGCGATCACGGTAGATGTCGATCAGAGGCGCGGTCTGCTCCGCATACACCTCGAGGCGATGGCGGATGACGTCCTCGGTGTCGTCGGAGCGGCCCTGCTCCACCGCGCGGCGGTGGAGGCGGGCGACGAGCTCGTCGTGGTCGGCCTCGATGA
Organism: Pseudoclavibacter caeni; assembly: GCF_008831125.1. Classification (GTDB taxonomy): domain Bacteria; phylum Actinomycetota; class Actinomycetes; order Actinomycetales; family Microbacteriaceae; genus Pseudoclavibacter_A; species Pseudoclavibacter_A caeni. The sequence goes on from NZ_WBKA01000006.1 coordinate 25,882, forward strand.
GCACAACCGCGTCGAGCTGTGTGCCGGCGTCGGCGAGGATGCCGTCGAGCTCGACGACCTGATCCTTCGTGCGCGGGTAGCCGTCGAGCATGAACCCCTCGGCGGCGTCCGGCTCGCTCAGGCGCGAGCGCACGAGGGCGTTGGTGAGCTCGTCGGGCACGTACTCGCCGGCGTCCATGTACCGCTTGGCCTCCTTGCCCAGCGGCGTCTGGTTCTTCACGTTCTCGCGGAAGATGTCTCCCGTCGAGATCGCGGGGATGCCCAGCCGCTCGGTCAGACGAGCCGCCTGGGTGCCCTTGCCGGCCCCCGGCGGGCCGATGAGAAGCAGTCTCTTGCTCATTTCAGTAGCCCTTCATAGTGACGTTGCTGCAACTGCGAGTCTATCTGCTTGACGGTCTCGAGCCCGACACCGACCACGATGAGGATCGACGTGCCGCCGAAGGCGAAGTTCTGACTGACACTGAGCAGGCTGAGCACGATGAGCGGCAGCAACGCGACGATGCCCAGGTACAGCGAACCCGGGAAGGTGATGCGGGTCAGCACGTAGGTCAGGAAGTCGGCGGTGGGCCGACCGGCACGGATGCCCGGGATGAACCCGCCGTACTGCTTGAGGTTGTCGGCCTGCTCCTCCGGGTTGAACGTGATCGCCACGTAGAAGTAGGTGAAGCCGACGATGAGGAGGAAGTACAGCGCCATATACAGCGGGTGATCGCCGCGCGTCAGGTAGTTCGAGATGAACTGCACCCAGGCCGGCGGCTCGGTGGAGCCATCGCCCTGGTTGAACTGGGCGATGAGCGCCGGCAGGTACAGCAGCGACGAGGCGAAGATGACGGGTACGACGCCGGCCATGTTCACCTTGATGGGGATGTACGTCGTGTTGCCACCGTACGTGCGCCGCCCCACGACGCGCTTGGCGTACTGGACGGGGATGCGACGCTGCGACTGCTCGACGAACACGACCGCGACGACGAGCACGATCGCGAGCACCAGCACGAGCAGGAAGTTGCGCGGCCCGTTCGTGCCCTTCCAGATGGCGCCCATCTGGCTGGGGAACTGGGCGGCGATGGAGGTGAAGATGAGCAGCGACATGCCGTTGCCGACTCCGCGCTCGGTGATGAGCTCGCCGAGCCACATGATCAGGCCCGTTCCGGCGGTCATCGTGATGATCATCAGAACGACGGTGTACCAGTTGTCGTCCGCGAGCAGACTGCCCGTGCAGGCGGTGCCGTAGAGGGCACCGGTGCGGGCGACGGTGATGAGCGTGGTGGCCTGGAGCAGGCCGAGCCCGAGGGTCAGGTACCGGGTGTACTGGGTGAGCTTGGCCCGACCTGCCTCACCCTCCTTGTGCAGCGTCTCGAAGCGCGGGATGACCACACGCAGCAGCTGCACGATGATGGAGGCGGTGATGTAAGGCATGATGCCCATCGCGAAGACGGACAGCTGCAGAAGCGCGCCGCCGCTGAAGAGGTTCACCAACTCGTAGAGCCCCGAGGTCTCGGAGGTCTGGTTGATGCACTGCTTGACGTTCGTGTAGTCCACATAGGGGGCCGGCACGAACGAGCCGAGGCGGAACAGCACGATGATGAACAGCGTGAAGCCGATCTTGCGGCGAAGATCGGGGGTCTTCATGATGCGGACGACGGCGTTCGACAAACCTCAGGCTCCTGTCAGATGGATGCGCTCGGCCGCAGGGGACGATCCCCGCGGCCGAGCGCGTTCGACGTTGCTACTTTACCGACCCGCCGGCGGCGAGGACCTTCTCGCGTGCCGACACTGAGATGCGATCGACCTGGATGTCCAGCTTCACGCTGATCTCGCCGGTGCCGAGCACCTTGACCGGCTCGCCGGCGCGCACGACGCCCTTGGCGACCAGGTCGTCGACCGTCACCGTGCCGCCCTGAGGGTACAGGGCCGCCAGCCGCTCGAGGTTGACGACCTGGTACTCCACCCGCGCCGGGTTCTTGAACCCACGCAGCTTCGGCAGTCGCATGTGCAGCGGCATCTGGCCGCCCTCGAAGCCGGGCCGCACCTGGTAGCGGGCCTTGGTGCCCTTGGTGCCGCGGCCGGCGGTCTTGCCCTTGGACGCCTCACCGCGACCCACCCGGGTGCGGTCCTTCTTGGCGCCGGGAGCGGGCCGCAGGTGGTGGACCCTGAGCAGGTTCACCTTCTCCTCGGCGCCCTCGTTCGTCTCTGGCATGTTCAGATCTCCTCAACCTCGACCAGGTGACGCACGGCATGCACATAGCCGCGGTTCACCGGGTTGTCGTCCCTGACGACCGTCTGTCCGATGCGGTGCAGGCCCAGCGAGCGCAGCGTGGCGCGCTGCTCGGGACGAGCGCCGTACCGGCTGCGGACCTGGGTGACCTTCAGCTGGCTGGCCATCACTCGCTCACCTTCTCCTCGGCCGCGCGCAGCAGATGCGCGGGCGCGACCTCGTCGAGGGCGAGGCCACGACGCGCGGCCACGGCCTGCGGCTCCTCGAGTTGCTTGAGTGCGGTCACGGTGGCCCGCACGATGTTCAGGGTGTTCGACGAGCCGAGCGACTTACTCAGCACGTCGTGCACGCCGGCGCACTCGAGGACGGCGCGCACCGGCCCGCCCGCGATGACACCGGTGCCGGCGGCGGCCGGACGCAGCAGCACCACACCGGCCGAGTCCTCGCCCTGCACTGGATGCGGGATCGTCTTGCGCACGCGCGGCACGCGGAAGAAGTTCCGCTTGGCGTCCTCGACGCCCTTGGCGATCGCCGCGGGCACCTCCTTCGCCTTGCCATAGCCCACGCCGACGAGGCCGTCCCCGTCGCCCACGACGACGAGCGCCGTGAAGCTGAAGCGACGACCGCCCTTGACCACCTTGGCCACGCGGTTGATGTTCACCACGCGCTCGAGGAAGGGGCTCTCCTTGTCGCGGCCGCCGCGGCGGTCACGACCGCCCTGACGGTCACGGGAGCCGCGACGCCGATCACGCTCATTCGAGTCCGTGCCGTGCTGGCCCTTAGCCTGCCCCTCGGCTGCGGTTGCGCTCACCTGCTGCTCCTTCGATGCCTCGGTCTTGCTCTGCTCGCTCACAGTGACAGCCCGCCTTCCCGCGCACCGTCGGCCACGGCCGCGACACGTCCAGCGTACGCGTTCCCGCCGCGGTCGAACACGACCGTGTTCACCCCGGCCGCCTGGGCACGCTGTGCGACGAGCTCGCCGACCCGACGGGCCTTGGCGGTCTTGTCACCCTCCGCGACCCGCAGATCGGGCTCCATGGTCGACGCGCTCGCCACGGTCACGCCGCGGGTGTCGTCGACGACCTGCACGAAGATGTGACGGGCCGAACGGGTGACGACGAGACGAGGCCGCTCGGCGGTGCCGGTGATGTGCTTGCGGACCCGGGCGTGACGACGCTGACGCGCCGCCTGCCTGCTGTTGTTGCGTGAAGCCATGATTACTTACCAGCCTTTCCAGCCTTGCGACGCACCTGCTCGCCCTCGTAGCGCACACCCTTGCCCTTGTAGGGCTCGGGGAGACGCAGCTTGCGCAGCTTGGCGGCCACCTCGCCGACGGCCTGCTTGTCGATGCCCTGGACGATGACCTTGTTCTGGCCCTCGACCACGAAGGTGATGCCCTCCGGCGGCTCGACGGTGATGGTGTGGGAGTAGCCGAGCGAGAACTCGACCGCACTGCCCTTGGCAACGGCGCGGTAGCCAGTGCCGACGATCTGCAGGGCCTTGCTGTAACCCTTCGTCACGCCCTCGATGTCGTTGGCGATGAGCGTGCGGGTGAGCCCGTGGAGGGAGCGCGACGTGCGCTCGTCATCGGGCCGCGAGACGACGACCTGGTCACCGTCCACGGCGGCGGTGATCGGGGCGGCGACGGTCAGCTCGAGCTGACCCTTCGGGCCCTTCACCGTGACCTGCTGACCGTCGACGAGAACCTCCACGCCGGCGGGGATCTGAATGGGAAGCTTGCCGATTCGTGACATGTTCGATCACCACACGTAGGCGAGGACTTCCCCACCCACGCCCTTCGCCTTGGCCTCACGGTCGGTCAGCATGCCGGAGGATGTGGACAGGATCGCGATGCCCAGACCACCGAGCACGCTGGGCAGCTCGGTCGACTTCGCGTAGACGCGCAGACCGGGCTTTGAGACGCGCTTGATCCCCTGGATCGCGCGCTCGCGCTGCGGGCCGTACTTCAGGTCGATGACCAGGTTCTTGCCCACGCGTGCGGGCTCCTCCCCGACCTCGGCCACGTAGCCCTCGCGCTTGAGGATATCGGCGATCGCACGCTTCAGCTTGCTGTACGGGGCGACGACGCGAGCCTTGTGAGCGCTGTTCGCGTTGCGCACCCTCGTCAGCAGGTCGGCGACCGGATCTGACATTGTCATGGTGTGTGCTTCCTGTTCTTGCCCGGTATCCGCGTCCCGTTCACGGGACGCGGACCGGCGGCAATCGGTGTTACTTGGTGGTCTTGGTCTTGAACGGGAACCCGAGCGCCCGCAGCAGGGCCCGACCCTCATCATCGGTCTCGGCGGTGGTTACGACAGTGATGTCGAAGCCGCGCACGTGGTCGACCTTGTCCTGGTCGATCTCGTGGAAGACCGACTGCTCGGTGAGACCGAACGTGTAGTTGCCGTGACCGTCGAACTGGCGATCGCTCAGCCCGCGGAAGTCGCGGATGCGCGGCAGCGCCAGGCTGATCAGGCGGTCGAGGAACTCCCAGGCGCGGTCACCGCGGAGCGTGACGTTCGCACCGATCGCCTGCCCCTCGCGCAGCTTGAACTGCGCGATGGACTTGCGGGAGTGGTTGACCCGGGGCTTCTGCCCGGTGATCAGGGCCAGGTCGTGCACGGCGCCCTCGATGAGCTTGCCGTCACGGGCCGCCTCGCCGACGCCGGAGTTGACGACGACCTTGACGATCCGGGGCACCTGGTGGGCGTTCGTGTAACCGAACTGCTTCTCCAGGGCGGGGATGATCTCCTCGGCGTACTTCGTCTTCAGCCGCGGCTGGATCTTCTCAGCGGTCTCAGTCATCAGATGTCCTTACCCGACCTCTTTGCGTAGCGCACGCGGACCGTGCGCTTCACGCCGTTGGTCTCCACTTCCTCGACGCGGAATCCGACGCGGGTCGGCTTCTGCGTCTCGGGGTCGACGATGGCCACGTTCGACACGTGGATCGGCGCCTCCTCCTCGACGATGCCCCCGGGCTGGCCGTTGGCGCCCGCCCGACGATGCCGCTTGACAATGTTGACGCCCTCGACGACCACGCGGTCGCGCTCCGGGATCACACGGAGCACATGCCCCTGCCTGCCGCGGTCGCCGCCACGCTCCTGGCTGGCGCCGGTGATCACCTCGACGAGGTCTCCCTTGCGGATCTTCGCCATCTCAAATCACCTCCGGTGCCAGTGAAACGATCTTCATGAACTTCCTGTCGCGCAGCTCACGGCCGATGGGGCCGAAGATGCGGGTGCCACGGGGCTCGCCCTCCTTGGTCAGGATGACGGCGGCGTTCTCGTCGAACTTGATGTACGAGCCGTCCGAGCGCCGGGTCTCCTTGACGGTGCGGACGATGACGGCCTTGACGACCTCGCCCTTCTTCACCGCGCCGCCGGGGATGGCGTCCTTCACCGTCGCCACGATGGTGTCGCCCAGGCCCGCGTAGCGACGGTTGGAGCCGCCGAGCACGCGAATCGTCAGCAACTCCTTGGCGCCGGTGTTGTCGGCCACCTTCAGTCGCGATTCGTTCTGAATCATGTCAATACTCCTCGGGTCGGATCAGGCCTACTTGGCCTTCTCCAGAATCTCAACCAGGCGCCAGCGCTTGGTGGCGGAAAGCGGACGGGTCTCGGCGATCCGGACGAGGTCGCCCACGCCGGCCGTGTTCTCGGCGTCGTGGACGCGGACCTTCGAGGAGCGACGCATCACCTTGCCGTACAGCGGGTGCTTGACACGATCCTCGACGAGCACCGTGATGGTCTTGTCGCCCTTGTCGCTGACCACGTAGCCCTGACGGACCTTGCGGTACCCGCGCACCTGGACGGGCGACTCCTGCCTGTTCTCACTCATGCCTGAGCCTCCTCGTCAGCCTTGACGGCCTTCTTCTTCGACTTCGACGCCTTCGGAGCGGCGGACTCCTCCGCGTCGTGCTGGGTCCGGATGCCAAGCTCGCGCTCGCGGATGATCGTGTAGATCCGTGCGATGTCGCGCTTGACGGCGCGGACGCGGGCGTTCGAGGCGAGCTGGCCGGTGGCCGACTGGAAGCGCAGGTTGAACAGCTCCTCCTTGGCCTTCTTCAGCTCGGCGGTCAGGGCCGAGTCCTCAAGTTTCTCGAGCTTCTCGATGGCGAGGTCCTTGGATCCGATCGGCATTATGCGTCACCCTCCTCGCGCTTGATGATGCGCGCCTTGACGGGAAGTTTGTAGATGGCACGGGTCAGCGCCTCGTTGGCGATGTCGTCGGACACGCCGCTCAGCTCGAACAGCACACGCCCCGGCTTGACGTTCGCGACCCAGAACTCGGGCGAGCCCTTGCCGGATCCCATTCGGGTGCCGATGGGCTTCTGCGAGAGCGGACGGTCCGGGAAGATATTGATCCAGACCTTGCCGCCGCGCTTGATGTAGCGGGTCATCGCGATGCGGGCGGACTCGATCTGCCGGTTCGTGATGTACGCCGACGTCAGCGCCTGGACGCCGTACTCACCGAAGGCGAGCTCTGTGCCGCCCTTGGCGGCGCCACGACGCTTCGGGTGGTGCTGTTTGCGGTACTTGACCTTGCGTGGAATCAGCATGCTTACGCCTCCGCTCCTGCTGTGGCGGGCGCCGCCTGGGCCGGCTGGCCATGGTGGCCCCGACCGCCGCGACGCGCGCGATCACCGCGACCCGGCCGCGACGCTTCGAGCGACGCGAGCTCGCGATCGGTGATCTCGCCCTTGTAGATCCAGACCTTCACGCCGATGCGGCCGAAGGTCGTGCGTGCCTCATAGAAGCCGTAATCGATGTTCGCGCGGAGCGTGTGCAGCGGCACCCGGCCCTCGCGGTAGAACTCAGACCGGCTCATCTCAGCGCCGCCGAGACGCCCGGCGACCTGGATGCGCACGCCCTTGGCTCCGGCGCGCATGGCGCCCTGCAGGCCCTTGCGCATCGCGCGGCGGAAGGCCACGCGGGCGGCGAGCTGCTCGGCCACGCCCTGGGCGACCAGCTGAGCCGACGCGTCGGGGTTCTTCACCTCGAGGATGTTCAGCTGGATCTGCTTGCCGGTGAGCTTCTCGAGATCGGCGCGGATGCGCTCAGCCTCGGCGCCGCGGCGGCCGATCACGATGCCCGGACGGGCCGTGTGGATGTCCACGCGGACGCGGTCCTTCGTGCGCTCGAGGTTGATGCGGGCGATGCCGGCGCGGTCCAGGCTGTTCTGCAGGAAGCGGCGGATGCGCACATCCTCGGCCACGTAGTCCTTGTAGCGCTGGCCCGGCTTGTTCGAGTCGGAGAACCACCGCGACACGTGGTCAGTGGTGATCCCCAGACGGAAGCCGTACGGGTTTACTTTCTGACCCATCAGTTGCTCTCCTTCCTAGCTGATGCGGTGCTCGCCTCATCGGCCTCGTCGGCCGGGGTGGCGACGACCACGGTGATGTGACTGGTGCGCTTCAGCACGCGATACGCGCGGCCCTGGGCCCGCGGCCGGATGCGCTTGAGCGTCGGGCCCTCGTCGACGTACGCCTCTGCGATGTACAGCTCGTCCTCGTCAAGGTAGCTGTTGGCGGCCTCGGCCTTGACCCGGGCGTTGGCCACCGCGGATGCGACGAGCTTGTACACGGGCTCGGCCGCGCCCTGCGGGGCGAATTTCAGGATGCCCAGCGCCTCGTTGGCCTGCCTGCCGCGGATCAGGTTGACGACGCGACGGGCCTTCTGGGGCGTGATGCGGATATGACGCAGACGCGCGGTTGCTTCTACCATCATGACCTCTCTTCTCGGAGTCGTCGGCGCGTCAGCGCCGACGACCCTTCTTGTCGTCCTTCTCGTGACCGCGGAAGGTGCGCGTCGGCGCGAACTCGCCGAGCTTGTGGCCGACGAGCGACTCGGTGATGAAGACCGGGACGTGCTTGCGGCCGTCGTGGACGGCGATCGTGTGGCCGATGAAGGCGGGAACGATCAGCGAACGGCGAGACCAGGTCTTGATCACGTTCTTGGTGCCGGCCTCGTTCTGCGCGAGAACTTTGCGAAGCAGGTGCTCGTCGACGAAGGGGCCCTTTTTCAGACTGCGTGGCATGTGTCTTCTCTCCTACTTGCGCTTCTTGCCGGACGGGCGACGGCGGACGATGAGCCTATCGCTCGCCTTCTTCGGCTTGCGGGTGCGGCCCTCCGGCTGACCCCACGGGCTGACCGGGTGACGGCCACCCGAGGTGCGCCCCTCGCCACCACCGTGCGGGTGGTCGACGGGGTTCATCACCACGCCGCGGACGGTCGGGCGGATGCCGCGCCAGCGGTTGCGCCCGGCCTTGCCCCAGCTGATGTTCGACTGCTCTGCGTTGCCGACCTCGCCGACGGTGGCGCGGCAGCGCGCGTCGACGTTGCGGATCTCGCCGCTGGGCAGACGCAGCTGCGCATAGGGGCCGTCCTTGGCGACCAGGCGCACGCTCGCGCCAGCCGAGCGGGCCAGCTTCGCGCCGCCGCCGGGCCGCAGCTCGATCGCGTGCACCACGGTGCCGGTCGGGATGCTGCGCAGCGGCAGATTGTTGCCGGGCTTGATGTCGGCTTCGGCGCCGGACTCGAGCACGTCTCCCTGCTTCACCTTGTTCGGCGCCAGGATGTAGCGTTTCGTGCCGTCGGCGTAGTGCAGCAGCGCGATGCGCGCGGTGCGGTTGGGGTCGTACTCGATGTGCGCGACGCGGGCGAGCACGCCGTCCTTGTCGGCGCGACGGAAGTCGATCACGCGGTACTGGCGCTTGTGACCGCCGCCGTGATGGCGGGTCGTGATGCGACCGCTCGCGTTGCGACCGCCGGTCTTCGACAGCGGACGCAGCAGCGACTTCTCCGGCGTCGACCGGGTGATCTCGGCGAAATCAGCGACCGAGGAGCCGCGACGGCCCGGGGTCGTGGGCTTGTACTTGCGAATAGCCATGATGCTCTAGCCTTTCCCCGACTCAGTTCGCGGCCGAGAAGATGTCGATGGAGCCCGACTTCAGCGAGACGATGGCACGCTTGGTGTCCTTGCGCTTGCCGGTTCCGAAACGAGTGCGGCGGGTCTTGCCCTGACGGTTCAGCGTGCGGACCTTGTCGACCTGGACGTCGAAGATCGCCTCGACCGCCTGCTTGATCTCGGTCTTGTTGGCGTCGGTGGCCACCTCGAAGGTGTACTTGCCCTGGTCGATGAGCCCGTAGCTCTTCTCCGAGACGACGGGCTTGATCACCACGTCATGCGGATGCTTGTTCAGCTCGGTCATTCTGCGTCACCTTTCCGGACAGCGCGGCCGACGAACCCGTCGAAGGCCTCCTGCGTGAACACGACGTCGTCGGCGACCAGCACGTCATAGGCATTGAGCTGGCCGGGATCGATGACGTGCACCTCGGGGAGGTTGCGCACGCTCTTGATCGTGAGCTCGTCGGTGCGATCGACGACGAGGAGGACGCCGGCGCCCTGCGCGACCTGCGCGAGCGCGGCCTTCGCGGCCTTGGTCGAGGGAGCCTCGCCCGAGACCAGCCCGCTGACGACATGCAGCCGGCCGTTGCGAGCGCGATCGCTCAGCGCGCCGCGGAGCGCAGCCGCGATCATCTTCTTCGGGGTGCGCTGCGCGTAGCTGCGCGGCACCGGCCCGTGGACGACACCGCCGCCGGTCATGTGCGGGGCACGGATCGAGCCCTGACGCGCGTTGCCGGTGCCCTTCTGCTTGAAGGGCTTGCGGCCGGCGCCAGAGACCTCGCCACGGTTCTTCGCCTTGGCGCTGCCCTGCCGCGCGGCGGCGAGCTGCGCAACGACGACCTGGTGGATGAGCGGTATGTTCGGCTGGACGTCGAAGAGATCGGCGGGCAGCTCCACGCTGCCTGCGGCCTGACCCTCGGCGTTCAGCACATCGATCTTCGTGGCAGCCATCGTCAGGCCCCCTTCACAGCGTTGCGGACGAACACGACCTGACCCTTGGGGCCGGGGATCGCGCCCTTGATGAGCAGCAGGTTCTTCTCGGCGTCGACAGCCTGCACGCGGAGGTTCTGGGCGCTCACTCGGTTGTGACCCATGCGGCCGGCCATCTTCAGACCCTTGTAGACGCGCGACGGGGTCGAGGCCTCGCCGATCGAGCCGGGCTTGCGGTGGTTGCGGTGCGCGCCGTGCGAGGCGCTGACGCCCTGGAAGTTGTGCAGCTTCATGACACCCGCGAGGCCCTTGCCCTTGCTCGTGCCGACGACGTCGACGAGCTGGCCGGCCTCGAACTGCTCGACGGTGAGCTCCTGGCCGACCGTGTACTGATCGGCGTCATCGGTGCGCACCTCGGCGAGGTGACGACGCGGGGTGACCCCGGCCTTGGCGAAGTGCCCGGCGGCGGGACGGTTCACCTTCCGCGGGTCGATCTGGCCGTAGGCGATCTGCACGGCCTGGTAGCCGTCGCGCTCGAGGTCGCGGATCTGGGTCACGACGTTCGCCGTGGCCTCGACGACGGTGACGGGCACGAGGTTGTTGTCCTCGTCCCACACCTGGGTCATGCCGAGCTTGATGCCCAGCAGACCCCTGCGGGTCTTGGTCTGTGTAGTCATTCTCTCGTGTTCCTCTAGCTCTCTGCGGCTCAGAGCTTGATCTCGATGTTCACGTCGGCGGGGAGATCCAGACGCATCAGCGAGTCGACAGCCTTCGGCGTCGGATCGACGATGTCGATGAGACGCTTGTGGGTGCGCTTCTCGAAGTGCTCGCGGCTGTCCTTGTACTTGTGCGGCGAACGGATCACAGCGATCACGTTCTTCTCGGTCGGCAGCGGCACCGGGCCGATCACCGTGGCACCGGCACGGGTCACCGTGTCGACGATCTTGCGTGCCGAGGAATCGATCACCTCGTGGTCATACGACTTCAGTCGAATGCGGATCTTCTGTCCCGCCATCGCTGTCTCGCTTTCTTCATCGTTTCGGCATTGCTGCCGACCTTGCTTCCGAGGCCATCGTCCCAGACGTCTCCGCCAGGGGCGTTGACTCCGTCAGGACGCTCGTGAGCTCCCGCCCACCTCACGCACCGCTGTTCTTCTGTCAAAGCCTGTTCACTGCCGAGTGAACCCCGCGTACGATCCCCGCCCGGGCACGCGAATGCCCGAGACGCTGATCGATTGTTGTGTCGCGACCGACGCTCGCATCGACCCGATGCGATGATCGCGATGTCCGGCTGCCAGTGGCGGAGGCACTCCGCACAACCTGGCAGTGACCCGCGCGGGCGCGGGATTTGTGGAACTGGATCATCTTGCCACACGTCCGGGCATCCGTGCAACCCGGGCGTGTCGCGTCCGTCGCGGGCCGGCGACGGGGGTCAGAGGGGCGCCCTCGGGCCCACCGCCCGGGACGACTCAGCGCCCGGTGGCCACCAGGCGCGCCCAGTCGTGCAGGTCGACCCGCGGGCCAGTGAAGAACGGGGTCTCCTCGCGCACGTGCAGCCGGGCCTTCGTGCCGCGCATGTGCCGCATCAGGTCGACGATGCGATGCAGCTCGTCGGCCTCGAAAGCGAGGATCCACTCATAGTCGCCGAGCGCGAACGACGCGATCGTGTTCGCCCGCACATCCGGGTAGTCGACCGCGTACTGGCCGTGCTCGCGCAGGATCGCCGAGCGCTCCTCCGGCGGCAGCAGGTACCACTCGTAGGAGCGCACGAACGGGTACACGCACAGGTAGTCGTGCGCCCGCTCCCCGGCCAGGAACGCAGGGATGTGCCGCGGGTTGAACTCGGCCTGACGGTGCAGGGCCACATTCGACCAGTATGGGCGCAGATGCCGCCCCAGCCGGGTCGCCAGCAGCCGGTGGTAGGCCAGCTGCACGGTCTCCGGGCGTTCCGCGTACCACCAGGCCATCAGATCGGCCTCGGCCCGGAAGCCCGAGACATCGTAGAAGCCGCGGACGTTCAGCCCCTCGATCTCCGACAGCGCGGTGATCGCCTCGTCGACGATCGCGTCCCGCTCGGCGTCGTCGACCGGCAGATCGCGATCCACGGTGAACACCGCCCAGTGGCTGTAGGCGATCATCGCGTTGACCCGCGCCGCCTTCTCGTCAAAGCTCTCCGGCCGCTGGACGCTCGCCGCGGCCTGCCCCGTCGTCTCACCCTGCTCATTCATCCGTCCGACTCCTCCTCCATCTGCTGCTCGCCAGCCCGGTGGGCGACGAGTCCGACGCATCCGCGCCGGTCGATCCTGTCTGTCGCGGCCGTCGCGAGAGCTCGCGCCGCCCGCCGCCGCGGTGTTCCCGGCCCCGGGCCAGCGGTCAGTCCCGGTCACCGGCGGTCACGGGGATGCCGGTGACCACGCCATCCCGCTGCCGGCAGCTGCCCGCCGGGGCGACATCCGGGGCCATCGGCTGGTCGCCGACGACCGGCCGGCGCGGGGCTGCGGGATCGCGCTCCACCGCGGCCCGCTCGAGCACGAGCCCGGCCAGCGCGTCGATGAACTCGGGCCGATGCCCCGCCGTCGTCGCGCGGGCCACGGCGAGCCCCAGCTCGCGGGCATGGGCGCTCGCCTCGGTGTCGAGGTCGAAGGCGACCTCCATGTGGTCGGCGATGAAGCCAATCGGCGCTAGCACCACCGCGCGCTGCCCGGACGAGGCGAGCTCGTCGAGCCGTTCGTTCACATCCGGCTCGAGCCAGGGCTGGCGCGGGCTGCCGGAGCGGGAGCAGAACGACAGGGTCGTGCCGCTCAGCCGCTCGCCGAACCGGGCGCGCAGGCGCCGGTCGAGCTCCGCGGCGATGAGCCGATGCTGCTCGAGGTAAGTCGGGCCGGTCGCCCCGCTGGCGTCGTTCATCGTCTCGGGGATGCTGTGTGTGACGAACGCCACGTGGACGGGCCGGCCCTGCGGCAGCTCGGCCACGGCGTCGAGGATCGCCTGCTCGTTGGCGTCGATGAAGCCCGGATCGTTGTAGAAGGCGCGAAGCACGTCGACCTGCAGGCGCACCCCGGTCTCCGCAGCGAGGGCGTCCAGGACCGCGGCGAGGTGCTCGCGATACTGCCGCGAGCCGGAATAGGAGAGATAGGCCGCCGTGATCACGACGAGCACCCGGCGGCCGCCGTACGCGATCACGTCGCGCAGCGTGTCGACAGTGTGCGGATGCCAGTGCCGGTTCGCGAGCAGCACCGGGACGTCGGAGCCGCGTTCGTGGAGCGCCCGGCGCAGGTCGCGCGCGAGGGCGAGGTTCTCGTCGTTGATCGGGCTGCGCCCGCCGAAGAGCCGGTAGTGCGCCCCCACCACCTCGAGCCGCTCGTCCGGAACGCCCTTGCCCTCAACGACGTCGCGGAGGAAGGGCAGCACGTCCTGCTGTCTGTACGGGCCTCCATAGGAGAGGAGGACGATCGCGTCATAGGGCGCGGCTGGGGTTGCGGACAAGGAGACGGTCACGCGCTCGATCATATCATCAGACGTTCGTCATCATCCCCCATCCGGCCCCTCCGGGGCACAACCCCACGGACGTCCGCCCTGGTCCACGAGTCGATTGCCCGGCCTGACACGCTGGTGCCCGGCTGCGCCCGCCGCCAACGGGCTCGGCGTCGTCCCCGGGTGACCGGGTGTCTGACGACGATGCCGACGTGCTGCCCGCGTCGAACGGGCTCCCCAGACACGCAGAAAGGCCCCGGAGCGGATGCTCCGGGGCCCTCTCTGCTGTCCTGAGGATCGTCAGCAGTCGTGGACGTCAGCCGGCGTCATGCCGGCACCTCGTGCGACGTGACTACTTGATGACCTTCGTGACCGTGCCGGCGCCGACCGTGCGGCCACCCTCACGGATGGCGAAGCGGAGGCCGACCTCCATGGCGACGGGCTGGATCAGCTCAACGTGCAGCTCGGTGGTGTCACCGGGCATGACCATCTCGGTGCCCTCCGGCAGCGTGATGACGCCGGTGACATCCGTGGTGCGGAAGTAGAACTGCGGACGGTAGTTCGAGTAGAAGGGGTTGTGACGACCACCCTCGTCCTTGGTCAGGACGTAGACGTTGCCCTCGAACTCGGTGTGCGGGGTGACCGTGCCGGGCTTGGCCACGACCTGGCCGCGCTCGACCTCCTCGCGCTTCAGGCCACGCAGGAGCAGACCGACGTTCTCGCCGGCGCGCCCCTCGTCGAGCAGCTTGCGGAACATCTCGATGCCGGTGACCGTCGACTTCTCGATCTCCGGGCGGATGCCGACGATCTCGACGTCCTCGTTCATGTGGATGATGCCGCGCTCGATGCGTCCGGTGACGACCGTGCCACGGCCGGTGATCGTGAACACGTCCTCGATCGGCATCAGGAACGGCTTGTCGGTGTCACGAACCGGATCGGGGATGTACTCGTCGACCTTGTCCATGAGGTCCTCGACCGTCTTGGCCCACTTCTCGTCGCCCTCGAGCGCCTTCAGCGCCGAGACGCGCACGACGGGGGCGTCGCGGTCGTAGTCCTGGCTCTCGAGGAGGTCGCGGACCTCCTCCTCCACCAGCTCGAGGATCTCCTCGTCATCGACCATGTCGGTCTTGTTCAGCGCGACCAGGATCGACGGCACGCCCACCTGGCGGGCGAGCAGCACGTGCTCGCGGGTCTGGGGCATGGGGCCGTCGGTGGCGGCGACCACGAGGATCGCGCCGTCCATCTGCGCCGCACCGGTGATCATGTTCTTGATGTAGTCAGCGTGCCCCGGAGCGTCCACGTGGGCGTAGTGCCGCTTCTCGGTCTGATACTCGACATGCGAGATGTTGATCGTGATGCCGCGCTGACGCTCCTCGGGAGCGTTGTCGATCTGGTCGAACGGGGTGAACGGGTTCAGATCCGGGTACTTGTCGTGCAGCACCTTCGTGATCGCCGCGGTCAACGTGGTCTTGCCATGGTCGACGTGACCAAGGGTACCGATGTTGACGTGGGGCTTGGTCCGCTCGAACTTTGCCTTCGCCACTGTGGGTCCTCCTCAGGACTCTCATGTAGTTGGCTCGACCCGATTCTGACTCGGTGAGTTGCCTACGTGTTTGTTTCTTGCGTACTTATCTATCTTACAGCGCCGACGGGCGGCGATGAAACCGCCCATCGACGCCCCAAGTCACTCGCCCTTGGCCTTCTGGATGATCTCGTCGGCCACGGCGCGTGGCACCTCCGCGTACGTCTCGAAGCGCATCGAGTACATCGCACGCCCCTGGGTCTTCGACCGCAGGTCGCCCACGTACCCGAACATCTCCGACAGCGGGACGTTCGCCTTGATCACCTTCACGCCGGTCGCGTCCTCCATCGACTGGATCTGGCCGCGACGAGAGTTGAGATCGCCGATGACGTCGCCCATGTACTCCTCGGGCGTGCGCACCTCGACCGCCATGACCGGCTCCAGGAGCACGGGCTTGGCGAGCTTCGCCGCCTCGCGGAAGGCCATCGACCCGGCGATCTTGAAGGCCATCTCCGAGGAGTCGACCTCGTGATACTGACCGTCGAGCAGCGTCGCCCGCACACCGACCACGGGGTAGCCGGCGAGGATGCCGGACTCCATGGCGTCCTTGATACCCGCGTTGACCGAGGGGATGTACTCGCGCGGCACGCGGCCGCCGGTGACGGCGTCCACGAACTCGTACGTCTCATCACCCTCGACCGCCATCGGCTCGAGGCCGATGACGACCTTCGCGAACTGGCCGGAGCCGCCGGTCTGCTTCTTGTGCGTGTACTCGTACTTCGCGACGGGCTTGCGGATCGTCTCGCGGTACGCGACCTGGGGCGCGCCCACGTTCGCCTCGACCTTGAACTCCCGCTTCATGCGGTCGACCATGACGTCGAGGTGGAGCTCGCCCATGCCGCCGATCTCAGTCTGGCCCGTCTCCGGGTTGTTAGTGACGGTGAAGGTCGGATCCTCCTCGGCGAGCTTCTGGATCGCGATGCCGAGCTTCTCCTGGTCGGCCTTCGTCTTCGGCTCGATTGCCACGAAGATCACCGGATCCGGGAACGTCGTCGACTCGAAGGTGATCGGGTGGTCGATGTCGCACAGAGTATCACCGGTCGTGGTGTCCTTCAGCCCGATGGCCGCGTAGATGTGCCCCGCGGTGATCGAGTCGACCGGGTTCTCCTTGTTGGCGTGCATCTGGAAGAGCTTGCCGATGCGCTCCTTCTTGCCCTTCGTGGAGTTGAGCACCTGGGTGCCCGACTCGACGTGACCGGAGTACACGCGGATGTAGGTCAGCTTGCCGTAGAAGGGGTGCGATACCACCTTGAAGGCCAACGCCGCGAACGGCTCGTCGCGCGACGCGTGCCGCTCGAGCTTCTCGTCCTCGTGGCCGGGCACGTGGCCCTCCACCGCGGGCACGTCGAGCGGGCTCGGCAGGTAGTCGACGACGGCGTCGAGCAGGGGCTGCACACCCTTGTTCTTGAAGGCCGAGCCGGCGAGCACCGGGTAGGCCTCGCTGTTGACCGTCATGTGCCGGATGCCGGCCTTGATCTCGTCGACCGTGAGCTCCTCGCCGCCCAGGTACTTCTCGAGCAGCGCGTCATCGGTCTCGGCCACGGCCTCGACGAGCTCCTGACGGTACTGGGCCGCCTTCTCCTTGAGGTCGTCCGGGATCTCCTCGACCTCGTAGTGCGAGCCCATCTCGACATCGCCGCGCCAGGTCAGCGCCCGGTTCTCGACGAGGTCGACGACGCCCTCGAAGGTGCTCTCCGCGCCGATCGGCAGCTGGATGACGAGCGGCCGCGCGCCGAGGCGATCCTTGATCGTCTTCACCGAGAAGTAGAAGTCGGCGCCGAGCTTGTCCATCTTGTTGATGAAGCAGATGCGCGGCACGTCGTACTTGTCGGCCTGACGCCACACGGTCTCAGACTGCGGCTCCACGCCCTCCTTGCCGTCGAACACCGCGACGGCGCCATCGAGCACGCGCAGGGAGCGCTCCACCTCGACGGTGAAGTCGACGTGCCCGGGGGTGTCGATGATGTTGATCTGGTTGCCCTTCCAGAAGCACGTGGTGGCAGCCGAGGTGATGGTGATCCCGCGCTCCTGCTCCTGGGCCATCCAGTCCATCTGCGAGGCGCCGTCATGCGTCTCGCCGATCTTGTGGGTAATGCCCGTGTAGTACAGGATGCGTTCGGTCGTCGTGGTCTTGCCGGCATCGATGTGCGCCATGATGCCGATGTTGCGAACCTTCGTGAGATCCGTGAGCACTTCGTGCGCCACGTGGGTTCCTTCCGAGAGAGTGTCAGTGATGAGTTCGAGAGCGCGGACGCCGAGCGCGGACGCCCCGGCTCAGACCGGGGCGACCGCGGGGACGATCACCAGCGGTAGTGCGCGAAGGCCTTGTTCGACTCGGCCATCTTGTGCGTGTCCTCACGACGCTTCACCGCGGCGCCGAGGCCGTTGGACGCGTCGAGGATCTCATTCGTCAGCCGCTCCGTGATGGTCTTCTCACGACGCTGACGCGCGTACGTCACCAGCCAGCGCAGCGCGAGCGTGTTGGCGCGGTGCGGCTTGACCTCGACCGGCACCTGGTAGGTGGAGCCGCCGACGCGACGGGAACGCACCTCGAGCGACGGGCGGACGTTGTCCAGCGCCTTCTTCAGCGTCGCGACCGGATCCTCGCCGGTCTTCTCGCGCGCCCCCTCGAGGGCACCGTAGACGATGGTCTCCGCGAGGCTCTTCTTGCCATCGAGCAGGACCTTGTTGATGAGCTGGGTGACGACCGGCGCGCCGTACACGGGGTCGGCGACGACGGGGCGCTTGGGAGCGGGGCCCTTGCGTGGCATTACTTCTTCTCCTTCTTCGCGCCGTAGCGGCTGCGAGCCTGCTGGCGGTCCTTGACCGCCTGGGTGTCGAGCGCGCCGCGGACGATCTTGTAGCGCACGCCCGGGAGGTCCTTCACACGACCGCCACGGACGAGCACCATCGAGTGCTCCTGGAGGTTGTGGCCCTCGCCCGGGATGTACGCGGTGACCTCGATGCCGTTGCTGAGCTTCACGCGGGCCACCTTGCGCAGGGCCGAGTTCGGCTTCTTCGGGGTCGTCGTGTACACGCGGGTGCACACGCCGCGACGCTGGGGGTTGGACTTCAGCGCGGGGGCCTTGGTCTTCGTGACCTTCGGCTTGCGCCCCTTGCGAACCAACTGCTGGATTGTTGGCACAGCTTCTCCTTGTTTCTGCTCTGCGTTGAAGCGCCCGAGGGCGCGAACTCTGTCGAGTCGACATCACGGCGATGTCGCGAGTCCGGCATTTCACCGCAGACCTGCGCGAACATCGAACTCTCACGGCACACCACTAATGCGCCAAAGAGTAAGAATAGTCAATCACCCCGGACGCCGCAAATGCCCGTGTCACCCGCCGCCGAGCCGATCCACGGCCGGGCCGCCCGGGCGCGTCGACGCCGTCAGGCGTCCTGCCGTTTCGCCTTCGCCTTGCCGGACCGGCGCGACGCCTCCCGCTCGACGATCGTCTGCGCGTAGTCCGGCACGTAGATGTTCTCCTCCCGCGGCGGCCGCTCGTACCCCGAGCGGGCGGGCCGCTCCGGGATCGCGATCTCCGGCTGCTCCTGCACCCCGTAGGGGATGTGCGTGAGCAGGTGGTGGATCACGTTCAGCCGCGACCGCTTCTTATCCTCACTCTCGACGGTGTACCAGTGCGCCTCGGGGATGTCAGTGTGCACGAACATCTCGTCCTTCGCCCGCGAGTAGTCCTCCCAGCGGGTGATCGACTGCAGGTCCATGTCCGACAGCTTCCACCGCCGCATCGGGTCATTCAGCCGCGAGCGGAAGCGCCGCTCCTGCTCGACGTCGCTGACCGAGAACCAGTACTTGAACAGCAGGATGCCGTCCTCCACCAGCAGCCGCTCGAAGATGGGCGCCTGATGCAGGAACCGGCGGTACTCCTCCGGCGTGCAGAATCCCATGACCCGCTCCACACCGGCCCGGTTGTACCAGGAGCGGTCGAACAGCACGATCTCACCGGCGGCCGGCAGATGGGCGACGTAGCGCTGGAAGTACCACTGCGTGCGCTCGCGGGGGCTGGGCGCCGGCAGCGCGACGACCCGCGCCCAGCGCGGGTTGAGGTACTCCGTGATCCGCTTGATCGCCGATCCCTTGCCGGCGGCATCGCGCCCCTCGAAGAGGATGAGGACCCGCGCCCCGGTGTTGCGCACCCACTGCTGCAGGTTCACCAACTCCGCCTGCAGTCGGCGCAGCTCGGCTTCGTAGGCCTTCTTCGGCAGCTTCTGCGGATCGCCCTTACTCATCGTTCCCCTTGCTCCAGCTCGTCTCATGCCGGTGCGACGCCCGGTCGCGCGTCGGGGCGCGCCCGACCCGTCGACCGACCACGTCATCGGCGCACCCACCAGTATCCCACGCCGGAGCGGTCAGGGCCCGTCCCGCCCACGCGCACCGCTCAGTGGACGCCGCAAGCGGGATCAGCCGACGACCGTCACGCCGAGGCCGGCGAGCGCCTCGTCGACGGCCTGTACGTACCGCGCGGCCGCAGCGTCACCCGGGTGGATGCGATCCTGCGCCAGCTCATCGATGTGGTCCTGGATCGCGGCATGCCACTGCGCCACCGCGACGGTGTCGGGATGCTCGGCGGCGACCGCCGCGATCGCCTCGTTGTCCGCCTGCTCCCAGCGCCGCTCGGCGAACACGTCGACGATCACAACCCGGCGCGAGGGCCCCGCGTACGCGATGAGATTCTCCAGCGCCGGGGTGTCCATCGTCCCGTTCGTGCCCGCATGCAGCACGAGCACGCGGCGCTCGGGGTGCTCGGCCAGCAGCTGGCGGGCCGCGGCGAACGTGGCCGTGCTCTGTCGGGCCACCTGCGCGTCGATCAGGATGCCCGGGTGGCTCTGCGCGAGCCGAGCTGCGCTCGCCTGCATCACGGAGTCACCCGCGGCGAGCATGTCGGCCCCGCTGACCCGGCTGATCTCGGTGTCATCCGGCAGCAGCGGCTGAGGCGCGGGCGCGCCGGACGGCGGGGCGCCGACGGTGAGCCCCGGCGTCGTCGTCCCGGCCGCGACGGTGTAGGCGCTGCCGGCGGCCACGTACGACTCGGCCGTGCTGTGCTCCGGGGCGCTCAGAACCGAGATCAGGCACAGCACGCTCACCATGCCGCCGACGGCCAGCTGCGTCGCCCGCATCGGGAAGCGGCGGGTCAACAGCTGCCGGGAGAAGGCCCGTGCCGCGCCGAGGAACCCCAGCCGCATGATCGGCCGCTCGATCCAGCGGCTGCTGGCCGCAGCGGCGCCCAGGGAGATCACCACCACGAGGGCGGCCTCCAACGGCATCGCCCACGGCTCGTCGACGCCGCCGAGCCGGGTGGCGACGATCGCCGTGACCGGCCAGTGCCACAGATAGATGCCATACGAGAGCCGGCCGAGCCACCGCAGCGGGCGAGTGGAGAGCAGCCGGGTGATCAGCGAGCGACGGTCGCCGAGCGTCGCGATGCCCACGGTGGTCATCACCGCGACGAGCAGCATGCCGCCGCGGTAGGTGACCGTCAGCTGATCACCGAGCAGCGCGAAGCCGACCCCGACCAGGGCGAGGGCCCCGATGGCCACGACGTTCACGCCGACCGGGCCGAGCCGCGACCACCGCGGCAGGCCACGCCCGTACAACGGCGCGAGGAAGGCCAGCGCGGCACCGAGCATGAGCCCGAAGACGTGGGTGAAGGTGCCGAAGTAGACGGCGCTCGGATCGGCGCCCGGCACGTAGAGCAGCCCCATGGCGCCCGCCGACGCCAGGGCGAGCGCGACCGCCGTCACGGCGCGCCCCGCCCGGGGCAGCCGCAGCACCACGAACAGCAGCAGCGGCCACACCAGGTAGAACTGCTCCTCGATCGCCAGCGACCACAGGTGCACGAACACGATCGGGGTGCCCTCGGCGAAGTACGAGTCGTCGGCCATGATCGACAGCCAGTTGCTGGTCCAGGTGAACGCGCCGAGCAGCTGGCGGCCGAGCCCGGCGCGCAGATCCGAGGGCATCAGCGAGAGCGCGGCGGTGATCACGAGCGTCATCGTCCACAAGGCGGGGACGAGTCGGCGCAGCCGGCGCAGCCAGAAACGGCCGAGCCGGATGCCGTCACGGTCGTCGTGGTCGCGCACGAGCCCCGAGGTGATGAGATACCCGCTCAGCACGAAGAAGACGTCGACCCCGAGATACCCGCCCGGCAGCCAGGTGGGATCGAGGTGGTAGGCGACCACGGCCGCGACGGCGATCGCCCGCAGCCCGTCGAGAGCACCCACATGCCGCCGCGGGGCGCGCGGGGCAGCGGCGCCCTGGCTCGCCTCCGGCGTGGCGCCCGGTTCGGTCTGCACGGTCATCTGCGTCATGGTGGATCGCCTCAACGATAATCGCGCCCGCCGACATCCCGCCGACGCCACGCGCGGACGCCGCGAGGCCGCCATCCCCGATGAGGGGATGACGGCCTCGCCCAGACCGACCGGATGGCCGACCTAGTTGTACGTGCCCGGCTCGAAGTCGCCGAAGTCGTCCATGTCGGCGAACCCGAGGCCGCCCTGGCTGAAGTCGACGGAGTCGTTGAACAGGCGGTTCGGGTACCGCTCGGCCCGCGCCTCCTCGGTCGGCTCCACCTTGACGTTGCGGTAGACGTCGAGCCCGGTGCCGGCCGGGATCAGCTTGCCGATGATCACGTTCTCCTTCAGGCCCACCAGCGGATCGGCCTTGCCGTCCAACGCCGCCTGCGTGAGCACGCGGGTCGTCTCCTGGAACGACGCGGCCGACAGCCACGAGTCCGTCGCCAGCGAGGCCTTGGTGATGCCCATGACCTCGCGCCGACCGGTGGCCGGCTTCTTCTTCTGCGCCACGGTCTCGCGGTTGACCCGGTTGTACTGGTCCACGTCGACGACCTCGCCCGGCAGGAACGTGGTGTCGCCGTGGTCGACGACAGTCACCTTGCGCAGCATCTGCCGCACGATGACCTCGATGTGCTTGTCGTGGATCGGCACGCCCTGCGACCGGTACACGCCCTGCACACCCTCGACGAGCAGCCGCTGCACGGCCCGGATGCCGCTGACGCGCAGCACCTCCTTCGGGTCGAGCGCACCGGCCTGCAGCTGTTGTCCGAGCGAGACGTGCTGCCCCTCCTCGACGAGCAGGTTCGCGCGCTTGAGCACCGGGTAGACGAACTCCTCATCGCCGTTGTCGGGCGTGACGATGACCCGCCGGCCCTTCTCTGTGTCCTCGATGCGCACCCGGCCGTCGGCCTCGGAGATCGGCGAGGCGTTCTTCGGCGTGCGCGCCTCGAACAGCTCGGTGACACGGGGCAGACCCTGCGTGATGTCGTCCGACCCGGCGGTGCCGCCGGTGTGGAACGTGCGCATGGTCAGCTGGGTGCCGGGCTCGCCGATCGACTGCGCGGCGATGATGCCCACGGCCTCGCCGATGTCCGCGCGCTTGCCGCTGGCCAGCGAGCGCCCGTAGCAGGCCTGGCACACGCCGACCGCGGAGGCGCAGGTGAGCACCGAGCGCACCTTCACCCTCGTGATACCCGCGGCGATCAGCCGGTCGATCACCACGTCGCCGACGTCGTCGCCACGCCGGGCGACCACGGTGCCGTCGGCCGCCACCGCGTCCTCGGCCAGCGTGCGCGAGTACACCGAGTTCTCGACGTTCTCGTCACGGATGAGCTCGCCGTCGACCTCCTGGGCGATGACGACGTCGATGCCCTTCGTCGTCCCGCAGTCGGCCTCGCGGATGATGACGTCCTGCGCCACGTCGACCAGACGACGGGTCAGGTACCCCGAGTCGGCCGTGCGCAGCGCAGTGTCGGCCAGCCCCTTCCTGGCGCCGTGCGTGGCGATGAAGTACTCGAGATTCGACAGCCCCTCGCGGTAGCTCGAGATGATCGGCAGCGGGAAGATGTCGCCCTTCGCGTCGTTGACCAGACCGCGGATGCCCGTGATGTTGCGGATCTGCAGCCAGTTGCCACGGGCGCCCGAGGTGACCATGCGGAAGATGTTGTTCTCGCGCGGGAACGACTTCTTCATCGCGTCGGCCACCTTGTCGGTCGCCTCCGTCCAGACCTTGATGAGATCCTGACGGCGCTCGAGATCGGTCGTCAGACCCAGGTCGTACTGCTCCTGGACCTCGTCGGCCTTCTTCTGGTACTCCGCGATGATCGCGGGCTTCTCGGACGGCGTGACCATGTCGCTCATCGCGATCGTCACACCCGACCAGGTCGCCCAGTGGAAGCCGGCGTCCTTGATCGCATCGAGCGTCTCCGCCACGGTGACCTTCGGGTACCGCTCGGCGAGCGTGTTGACGATGTCGCCGAGCTCACCCTTGCCGGTCTGCGCCTCCACCCAGGGGTAGTCGGCCGGCAGCAACGTGTTGAACAGCGCGCGGCCGAGCGTCGTCTCCTTCAGGAACGGCTTCCCGGCCTCGTAGCCCTCCGGCGCCTTCCCCTCCTCGAAGACCACGCCGTCGAGACGGATGCGCACCTTCGCGTGCAGGTCCAGATCACCGGCGTCGTGCGCCATGATCGCCTCGGCGATCGACGAGTAGCTGCTGCCCTCGCCCTTCGCCCCCTCGATCAGGTCGGTCAGGCTGAACAGCCCCGTGATCATGTCCTTCGAGGGCAGGGTCACCGGGCGGCCGTCCGACGGCTTCAGGATGTTGTTGCTCGAGAGCATCAGCACCCGCGCCTCCGCCTGCGCCTCCACGCTCAGCGGCAGGTGCACGGCCATCTGGTCACCATCGAAGTCGGCGTTGAACGCCGCGCACACGAGCGGGTGCAGCTGGATCGCCTTGCCCTCGACGAGCAGCGGCTCGAACGCCTGGATGCCCAGACGGTGCAGCGTGGGCGCGCGGTTGAGCAGCACCGGGCGATCCTTGATGACCTCCTCGAGCACCCCCCACACGTCCGGGCTCGACCGCTCGACCTTGCGCTTGGCCGCCTTGATGTTCTGGGCGTAGCCGAGCTCGATGAGCCGCTTGATCACGAACGGCTTGAACAGCTCCAGCGCCATCTGCTTCGGCAGACCGCACTGGTGCAGCCGCAGCTGCGGACCGACCACGATGACCGAGCGGCCCGAGTAGTCGACGCGCTTGCCGAGCAGGTTCTGCCGGAAACGGCCCTGCTTGCCCTTGAGCATGTCGGACAGCGACTTGAGCGCCCGGTTGCCGGTGCCCGTGACGGGACGACCGCGGCGCCCGTTGTCGAACAACGCATCGACGGCCTCCTGCAGCATCCGCTTCTCGTTGTTCACGATGATCTCGGGAGCCCCGAGGTCGAGCAGACGCCGCAGCCGGTTGTTGCGGTTGATCACGCGCCGGTACAGGTCGTTCAGATCGCTGGTGGCGAAGCGGCCGCCATCGAGCTGCACCATCGGGCGCAGCTCCGGCGGGATCACCGGCACCACATCGAGCACCATCGCCGCCGGGGAGACCCCGGTGTGCAGGAAGGAGCTGACGACCTTCAGCCGCTTGATCGCGCGGATCTTCTTCTGGCCGCGCCCCTCCTCGATCTGCTGGCGCAGCTTCTCGGCCTCGCCCTCCAGATCGAACTCCTGGAGCCGGCGCTGCAGCGCCTCGGCGCCCATCCGCCCCTCGAAGTACTCGCCGAAGCGATCCTCGAGCTCATGGTAGACGGCGTCCTCCGGCAGCAGCTGGCCGACCTTGAGGGTGCGGAACACCTCCCAGGTCTGGTCGAGCCGCGACAGCTGGTCGTCATACGACTTGCGGATGCGGCCCAGATCCTTCTCGCCCGCGTCCTGCGTGCGACGGCGCGCGTCGGCCTTCGCCCCGGCCTCCTCCTGCGCGGCGAGATCCTGCTCCAGCTGCTGCTGGCGCTGCGCGAGCTCGGCGTCGCGCGCCTGCTCGATCTCCTGCGCCTCCAGCCGCACCTCGGCCTCGAGAGTGGCCAGGTCGTCGTGCCGGCCCTCCTCGTCGACCGAGATGATCATGTACGCGGCGAAGTAGATGACCTTCTCGAGGTCCTTCGGCGCCATGTCGAGCAGGTAGCCGAGCCGGCTCGGCACGCCCTTGAAGTACCAGATGTGCGTCACGGGGGCGGCGAGCTCGATGTGCCCCATGCGCTCGCGGCGCACGGAGCTCTTGGTCACCTCGACGCCGCAGCGCTCGCACACGACGCCCTTGTAGCGGATGCGCTTGTACTTGCCGCAGGCGCACTCGTAGTCCTTGGTCGGGCCGAAGATCCGCTCGCAGAACAGGCCGTCCTTCTCGGGCTTGAGCGTGCGGTAGTTGATCGTCTCGGGCTTCTTCACCTCGCCGTGGGACCAGTGGCGGATGTCATCGGAGGTCGCCAGGCCGATCTTGAGCTTGTCGAACTGCGTGGATTCGAGCACTTTCTCTCTCTCTCTGGAAGTCGTCTGTCGTCGATCAGCCGGGTCAGATCTCGTCGGTGGGGCCGCTCTCGAACTGCTTCGAGATGTTGATGCCGAGCTCCTCGACCGCGTCGTAGGCGTCCTCGTCGCTGTCACGCAGGCTCACCGGCCGGCCGTCGGCGCCGAGCACCTCGACGTTCAGGCACAGCGACTGCATCTCCTTGATGAGCACCTTGAACGACTCCGGCACGCCGGGCTCCTGGATGTTCTCGCCCTTGACGATCGCCTCGTACGCCTTCACGCGGCCGTTGACGTCGTCGGATTTGATCGTGAGCAGCTCCTGCAGCGCGTGCGCGGCGCCGTAGGCGTACAGCGCCCAGACCTCCATCTCGCCGAAGCGCTGGCCGCCGAACTGCGCCTTGCCGCCCAGCGGCTGCTGGGTGATCATCGAGTACGGGCCGGTCGAGCGGGCGTGGATCTTGTCGTCGACCAGGTGGTGCAGCTTCAGGATGTACATGTAACCGACCGAGACCGGGTCCGGGAACGGCTCGCCGCTGCGCCCGTCGAACAGCTGCACCTTGCCGGTGTGATCGATGAGCCGGTCGCCGTCGCGGTTCGGCAGCGTCGAGTCGAGCAGACCGGCGATCTCCTCCTCCGAGGCGCCGTCGAACACCGGGGTGGCCACCTTCGTGTTCGGCTCGGCCTGACGCGCCACGTCGGGCAGCTCGCGCGCCCACTCGGGATCGCCCTCGACCTTCCAGCCCTGCTTCGCCGCCCAGCCGAGGTGCAGCTCGAGCACCTGGCCGAAGTTCATGCGGCCAGGCACGCCCAGAGGGTTGAGGATGATGTCGACCGGGGTGCCGTCCGGCAGGAACGGCATGTCCTCGGCGGGCACGATCTTCGAGATGACGCCCTTGTTGCCGTGCCGGCCGGAGAGCTTGTCGCCCTCGGTGATCTTGCGCTTCTGGGCGATGTAGACGACCACGCGCTGGTTCACGCCGTTGCCGAGCTCGTCGTCGCCCTCCTCCGCGTCGAACACCTTCACGCCGATGACGGTGCCCTGCTCGCCGTGCGGCACCTTCAGCGACGTGTCGCGCACCTCGCGGCTCTTCTCGTTGAAGATCGCGCGCAGCAGGCGCTCCTCGGCCGAGAGCTCGGTCTCGCCCTTCGGCGTGACCTTGCCGACGAGGATGTCACCGGGACGCACCTCGGCGCCGATGCGGACGATGCCGCGCTCGTCGAGATCGGCGAGCATGTCCTGTGAGACGTTCGGCAGGTCGCGGGTGATCTCCTCCTTGCCGAGCTTCGTGTCGCGGGCGTCCACGTCGTACTCCTCGATGTGGATCGAGGTGAGCGTGTCGTTCTTGACGATGTTCTGGTTGAGGATGATCGCATCCTCGTAGTTCAGGCCCTCCCACGGCATGAAGGCGACCAGCAGGTTCTTGCCGAGTGCGAGCTCGCCGTTCTCGGTCGCCGGGCCGTCGGCGATGACCTGGCCGGCCTCGACCCGGTCGCCCTGGTGGACGATCACGCGGTTGTTGTAGCAGGTGCCCTGGTTGGCGCGCTCGAACTTGCGCGTCGGGTAGGTGTCCAGCTCCCCCTCGTCGTTCTCGACGACGATGAGGTCGGCCGACACCTCGGTGACCACGCCGCCGACACGGGCGACGATCGTGTCACCAGAGTCGACCGCGGTGTACGCCTCGAGACCGGTGCCGACGAGCGGGCTGTCGCTGCGCAGCAGCGGCACGGCCTGGCGCTGCATGTTCGCGCCCATGAGCGCGCGGTGCGCGTCGTCATGCTCGAGGAACGGGATGAGCGAGGTGCCCACCGAGACCATCTGCCGGGGCGAGACGTCGATGAAGTCGACCTGGTCGGCCGGGACCATCTCGACGTCGCCGCCCTTGAGGCGCACGAGCACGCGGTCCTGCGTGAAGTGGCCGTCGGCGTCGAGGTCGGCAGTGGCCTGCGCGACCACGTACTCGTCCTCGTCCGAGGCGGTCAGGTAGACGATCTCGTCGGTGACCCGGCCATCCACGACCCGACGGTACGGGGTCTCGATGAACCCGAACGAGTTGATCCGGGCGTACTGGGCCAGCGAGCCGATCAGACCGATGTTCGGCCCCTCAGGCGTCTCGATCGGGCACATGCGGCCGTAGTGCGAGGGGTGCACGTCGCGCACCTCGACGCCGGCGCGCTCGCGTGACAGGCCGCCGGGGCCCAGCGCGGAGAGGCGGCGCTTGTGCGTCACACCCGCCAGCGGGTTGTTCTGGTCCATGAACTGGGAGAGCTGGCTGGTGCCGAAGAACTCCTTGATCGCGGCGACGACCGGGCGGACGTTGATCAGCGTCTGCGGCGTGATCGCCTCGATGTCCTGGGTCGTCATGCGCTCGCGCACCACCCGCTCCATGCGGCTGAGGCCCGTGCGCACCTGGTTCTGGATGAGCTCGCCGACGGTGCGGATGCGGCGGTTGCCGAAGTGGTCGATGTCGTCGACGTCGACCGGCACCTCGATCGCCTGGCCGTCGCGCACGCCCTCGACCGTGGCCTCGCCCGCGTGCAGCGCGCAGAGGTACTTGATCGTCTTGACGATGTCCTCGACCGTCAGCGTCGACTGGGTGATCGGGGCGTCGAGACCGAGCTTGCGGTCGATCTTGTACCGGCCGACCTTCGCCAGGTCGTATCGCTTGTCATTGAAGTAGAAGTTCTCGAGCAGGGCGCGGGCGGCCTCGGCGGCCACCTGCTCGCCCGGGCGCAGCTTGCGGTAGATGTCGCGCAGGGCCTCGTCCTTGGTGACGATCGTGTCCTTCTCGAGCATCGCGAGCACCGACTCGTAGTCGGCGAACTCCGCCTGGATGTCCTCAGTGGTCAGGCCCAGCGCCTTGAGGAAGACCGTCACCGACTGCTTGCGCTTGCGGTCGATGCGCACGCCCACCTGGTCGCGCTTGTCGATCTCGAACTCGAGCCACGCGCCGCGGCTCGGGATCACACGGGCCGAGAAGACCTCCTTGTCGGAGTTCTTCTCGAACTGGCGCTCGAAGTACACACCCGGCGAGCGGACGAGCTGCGAGACGACGACGCGCTCGGAGCCGTTGACGATGAACGTGCCCTTCTCGGTCATCATCGGGAAGTTGCCCATGAAGACCGTCTGCGTCTTGATCTCGCCGGTCTCGTAGTTCATGAACTCGGCCTCGACGTACAGCGGGGCCTCGTAGGTCTTGCCGCGCTCCTTGCACTCGTCGATCGTGTAGCGCACGGGCTCGAGCGTGGGGTTGGCGAAGCTCAGATGCATCTTCTCGAGGTTGTCCTCGATCGGCGAGATCTCCTCGAACACGGCCTGCAGGCCGCTCTGCTCGGGCACGTCGTGGCGGCCGGCCGCGCGGTCGGCCTCGAGCCGGGCCCGCCAGGCGTCGGCGCCGATGAGCCAGTCGAAGCTCTCGGTCTGCAGCGCCAGCAGGTCGGGCACGCTGATGGGCTCGTGGATCTTGGCGAAGGAGAGGCGCTTGTAGTCGCGACCCTCGGTGTGGACGGTGGTGTTGGATGCGTTGCGCGCAGCAGCCAAGAGGTTCCTCCGGTCATGTGGCTCGTCGTTTCGGTGGATTCGACCGCGACCCGCCGGCGTCCAACACGATCCGACCTCGCCCGCCGGGCTACACTCGGCCCTCGGGCGACGTCGGATCCCACTGTGTGACCGCCATATGACACACCACCTGCCCACCGCCATATGCGGGCATGAGAAAACACCGACGAGCGCAAACATTCAGCATAGCGCCCATACCATGACCTGTCCACCCCTGCAAGCGGATGCCGCGGGACGAGGCCGGCCGGATGCCCAGGAACGACCGCAGCCCGGACTGCCCGACGTCAGGACCGGCCGGGCAGCCCGCCCAGGTCCACGACCGGGCGACGCCGGTTCCGGAGCCGGACCTCGGGCGCCCCACCGAACACCGCATCCCCGCTGTGCGAAGCGCCGCGAGCCGCAGCGCGGAAATCGCCACGCTCAGACACCGACCGCGGCGAGCAGCCGCTCGACGAGCACGCCCCGGTTGCCCTCGAGGTCGGCCAGCGTCCCGGGGCGACGCACCTGCTCCGGCGTCAGCCAGGTCAGCTCGAGCGCGTCCTGCCGCGGCTGGCAGGTGCCGGTGACGGGCACGACGTACGCGAGCGAGACGGCGTGCTGCCGCCCGTCGAACAGCTCCGCGGGGCTCGACGGCACCGGGAAGTACTCGCCGACCGCCAGCGGCAGCGGCGAAGCCGGCAGCTGCGGGAACGCGATCGGCCCCAGGTCGTTCTCGAGATGCCGCAGCAGCGCCTCGCGAAGGCTCTCGCCGAACCGCACCCGGCCCGAGACGATCGTGCGGGTGATCGACGCGGCGTCGCTCACCCGCAGCAGCAGGCCGACCTCAGTGACGCGTCCTCCCGACCCCACGCGCACGGGCAGCGCCTCGACGTACACCATCGGCACCTTGCGCCGGGCGAGGTCGAGCTCGACGTCGGTCAGCCACCCCGAGTCAGCCCCGCCGGACTGGCTGAGGACGTCGTCGTCGGGGTCCTGCGGATCCGGCGTGCCCACGATGCTCATGTCGAGCATTATCGCACCCGCCCCTGGTCAGCGACCCCGGCCGGGCCGGCCGCCGCCCCGGCCGGACGCCCGCGCGCCGACGCGCGGTAGAATCCCGGCACATGAGCCAGCCGCAGACCGATCCGCACGCCCCGAGCCGCCACGACGCCGCCGAGCCGTACGCCGACGGCCCGGCCCGCACCGCGTCCGCCACCCCCGTGGAGCGGCCGAGCTACCGCTTCTACCCCGTGATCGTGGCCGTGTTCGCCTCGCTGCTGCTCATCTCGAACATCGCGGCCACGCAAGGGGTCGTGTTCGGGCCGATCGCCGGGTTCCCGATCAACACCGACGGGGGCTTCCTGCTCTTCCCGCTCGCGTACGTGCTCGGCGACGTGCTCAGCGAGGTCTACGGGTTCCGGCGCACGCGGCTGGCGACGGTCATCGGGTTCGGCATCGCCCTGGGCGCGATGGTCTACTTCCAGTTCGTCATCGCGCTGCCGAAGTCGGAGGGCACGGACGCCGCCTCGTTCGACGCGCTGCTCGGGCTCAGCGCGCCGCAGATCCTGCTCGGGTCGCTGCTCGGCTTCCTCGTCGGGCAGACCCTCAACGCCTGGGTCGTCGTCGCGATGAAACGCCGCCGCCGCGACGAGCGCCAGCTCTGGGCGCGGCTGCTCGGGTCGACCGTGGCCGGCGAGCTCGCCGACACGCTCGTGTTCTGCCTGATCGCCGCCCCGGTGCTCGGCTTCACCTCGCTGAGCGACTTCGTGATCTACACCGTGCTCGGGTTCGTGTACAAGACCGCGGTCGAGGCGGTGCTGCTGCCCTTCACCTACCGCGTCATCGCCTGGGTGAAGCGGCACGAGCCCGACTACCGCCCGGTCGGCGCCTGAGGCATCCGCCCGCCGCTCAGCGCGCCGAGCCGTAGTACGCGCCCAGCACGTCCTCGCGGTATGCGTCGAAGTCGCCCGCCTCGATCGCCTGCCGGGCGTCGTCGACGAGCCGCACGATGAACCGCTCGTTGTGGATGCTGCAGAGCGTCGCCGCGTTCATCTCGTGCGCCTTGAAGAGATGGTGCAGGTACGCCCGCGTGTAGTGGGTGCAGGTGTGGCAGTCGCAGCCGGGGTCGATCGGGCCGAGGTCCATGCGGAAGCGGGCCTGCTTGAGGTTGTAACGGCCGTGTCGGGAGTACACCGCCGAGCTGCGCGCCACCCGTGTAGGCGACACGCAGTCGAACGTGTCCACGCCCGCCTCGATCGCGGCGAGGAGGTCGTCCGGCTCGCTGATGCCGAGCAGGTGGCGAGGACGGTCCTCCGGCAGCTCGTCGACCATCCACCCGATAATCTCGGCCATCCGGCTCTTCTCCAGCGCACCACCGAGCCCGAACCCGTCGAAGCGGCGCCCGTCGACCTCCATCGCGCCGAGGTCACGGGCCGCCTTGCGCCGCAGATCCTCGTGGTTGGCGCCCTGCAGCACGCCGAACAGCGCCTGGGGCGGCCGGTCGGCGCGCGCCTCGGCGAGGCGACCATGCTCGGCGAGGCAGCGCTCGGCCCAGCGTCGGGTGCGCTCCAGCGAGCGCTCCTGGTAGCCGCGGGTGTTCATGAGCGTGGTCAGCTCGTCGAAGGCGAACATCACATCGGCGCCGAGCTGATGCTGGATGCGCATCGACACCTCGGGTGTGAACCGGTGCATCGATCCGTCCAGGTGCGACTTGAACGTCACCCCGTCGTCGTCGACGTGTGCGAGCCGCTCCCTGCCAGGTGCGACCACCTCGTCCGACCGACGCCCCGCCATGTCCATCGCGAGCACCTTCTTGAACCCGACGCCGAGGCTCATCACCTGGAACCCGCCCGAGTCGGTGAACGTCGGCCCGGACCAGTTCATGAACCGGCCGAGCCCGCCGGCCGCGTCGAGCACCTCGGGGCCGGGCTGCAGGTACAGGTGGTATGCGTTGGCGAGCAGCGCCTGGGCGCCGAGGTCCGCCATCGCCTCCGGCAGCACAGCCTTCACCGCGGCCTGGGTTGCGACCGGGATGAACGCGGGCGTGCGGATGTCGCCATGCGGGGTGTGGATGACCCCGGTGCGGCCGCCCCGCCCGCCGCGCGCCCGTCCGGCGGACGCCGCCCGGGCACCGCCGGCCGCGTCGCCTCCCCCGCGGCGCGGTTCCAGTCTGGTCCTGATCTCGAAGCCGAAGGTCATCCGACCATCATGCCACCGGAACCCGGGCCAGGCACGGGGCCCGAGCGGTCAGGGCGCTGCCCGGCCACCGACACAGATTCAGCATCCCGACCCCGTCACAGCAGAGAATCCGCCCCACCCGCCGAATCCCCGCCGAGACGCTGACCGCATCACGGCATCCGCACCCAGACGCCGTCACACGTCGTCATCCGCGAGCGCCCGGGCCACGGGCTCGCCTAGGGTGAGTTCATGCGACCGTTCCTGCATCTGAGCGTGCGCGACGATGACCTCGCCACCGCCGAGGAGCACGCCGCGCTGCTGCGCTTCACCGGGCTCGCCGATGACGAGCTCGCCCATCGCCGCGTCGAGCGGGCGAGCCTCGCCGGGCTCGACCCGGCCGCGTTCTCCGGCATCATCCTGGGCGGCAGCCCGTACGACTGGACGGCGCCGGAGGCGGAGAAGGACGCCCTCCAGCGGCGCATCGAGACGGAGCTGACCGAGCTCGTGCGCCGGGTGATCGACGCCGACCTGCCCTTCCTCGGACTGTGCTACGGCGTCGGCGCGGTCGCGGCCGCCTGCGACGTGCCACTCACCCGCGCGCATCCCGAGGACGCTCGTCTCGCCCGCGTGGCCGTCACCCCGGCCGGCCGCGACGACCCGCTGCTGGCGGACGCGCCCGAACTGCTGCACGCGTTCGTCGGCCACCACGAGGGACTCGCCGCGACGCCGCGTGACGCCGCGCTGCTGGCCGTCGGCGACGTCGCCCCGGTGCAGATGCTGCGCGTGGGCAGCCGCGTCTACGCCACCCAGTTCCACCCGGAGCTCGACCAGTCGGGCTTCATCCGCCGCGCCGCCCGCTACGACGGCCACGGCTACTACCCGGACGGCCACCTCGACCGGGTGGACGAGGCCACCCGCGACGTCGACACGTCCGCCGCCCACGCCCTGCTGCGCCGGTTCACCGAGGTCGCCCGGCGGTGAGCGGCGCGGCGCGGCGATCCGCGTCAAGGCGGCCGCGAGCGCGCCGCTGACCGAGACGATCGTCTCCCGCCCGCGGGCTCGTCCGAGCCAGCCGCGTCGTCTGCCCCACGGCCCCACGCAGCCGCGGGCCAGGCGGCGGGGCTGGTCAGGCGGCGGGGCGTGCCAGCCGGCTCTTCCGCGCCATGACCGCACCGTCTACGATCGTTGGTCATGGATTCCACTGATCATCAGACGGATGATCGGAAGTACATCGAGGTGTGGAACGACCTGGTCTCGCCCAGAGACCTGACCTGGTCGCTCGTCATCTGCGGCGGCACCACCGCCGCCGCGCTTCTGATCTCGCAGGCTCTCGGACAGAGCGCCTTCTTCTGGGGCCTCGGCGGCTCCGTCGTCGGCTTCATCGTCACGACCCTGCTCATCACCCCGAAGCGGGTCGTCCGCCTGGTCGACGGGCCCTCCCGCGGCGTGGCCGGCCCGGCCGCCGCATCGGACGATCCTGACGCATCCGCGGGCACCGTGTCCCGCGCGGCGACGGACGCGGCCGGGGCGCCGAGCGGGCAGGGGCCAGGCCACGCGACGGTCGCGCCCTCTCCCGCGACCGATCACCGGGACGCCGCGGGCACCGCCGCACCCGGCACCACCGCCCCGGACGAGGAGGCCCGCTGATGGACGCCGCACTCCTGCTGCAGATGCTCGTCGCCGCGATCGGCGCGATCCTGCTGTACACGTTCATCGGGTTCATCCCGGGCACCGACGAGACGAGCGTGCTCGTGCCGGTCACCCTGGCCCTCGTGCTCGCCGGGGTGGCCCCCGCCGTGGTGCTCACGTTCTTCATCGCCGCGATCGTGACGCTCAATCTCACCAACGCGATCCCGACGGCCCTCGTGGGCCTGCCCGGCGGGGTGATGTCCACACCGATGATGGACCACGCCCTGCTGCTCAAGCGCCGCGGCCGGGCGGCCGAGACGATCCGGAAGATGGCCGCCGGCAGCGCGGTGGGCACCATCATCGCGATCCCCGTCAGCCTCGCGATCGCCACGGCGATCATGCCGCTGGCCGACCAGCTGCGCGCGTACGGCTCGCTGCTGTTCGTCATCGGCGCCGTGGTGCTCGCGCTGCTCGGCCGCAACCGTCTGCTGTCGCTCATCGCGATCATCCCGATGGCGCTGCTGTTCCAGGGCCTGCTCGCCCTGTACCGCCAGCAGGGCGTGCTGCCCGAGGGGAAGAGCGTGTCGGTGTCGTTCTTCCTCGGCATCACGATCGGCCCGCTGCTGGTGTCGCTGCTCGACCTGCTCAACCGCCGCCACCGTGACGCGCTGCCGCGCCGGGCACCGGCGCGGATCGACCTGTCGCGGCACGACCTGCGCGGCGGCTCGCTCGCCCCCAGCCGCATCCTCACGCGTGACGAGCTGGCCCGCACGAGCCTGTGGTCGCTCGTGACCACCCCGCTGTTCTTCCTCAGCCCGGTGGCACTGACCTTCCTGCTCGGCGAGACGGCCGCCGGCCCGGCCCGACGCTCCGCCGGCGAGCAGGGCGAGATCATCCGCGCGAACCGCGCCGTGAGCGCGATGAACGGCATCGCCCACGCTAGCTACCTCTCCGGCACGATCATCCCGCTGCTGGCGATCGGCCTGCCGCTGTCGCCGGTCGCGATCGGCCCCGCCCAGGCGCTGTTCAACGCCCCACCGGTGTTCACCACCGACCCGATGGTCAACATCCACACGCTGCTCGGCACCGGAGAGTTCATCGCCGCGGTCGTCGTGGGCGCCCTGCTGGCGCTCGTGCTCATGTACGTGATCGCCGTGCGGTACTCGTATGCGATCACCGACTTCGTGATGCGCCGCATCCCCCACGAGGCGGTGCTCGGGCTGTTCATCGCGTTCGTGCTGCTGCTGGCGTACCTGGACGCGGGCGTCGCCAACATCGCCGGCGTCCTGCTCGTCGGCGTCGCCTGCGGTACCCTGAACAGGATCGGCGTGAGCTATGGCGTGCAGTTCATGACGCTGTACGCCTCGCCATGGATCGTGCAGAACCTGCTCTGAACCCCCGTCCGAGCGACTCTGCGTCGGCGCCGTCGCGCCGGGAAAGGCTTCATCGATCGTGCAGGTCAGCGACCACTCCCCCGCGGATGCGCCCGCCCACACCGGCATGGGACAGACCGTCGCGAAGGTCATCCTCTTCGGCGAGCACTCAGTCGTCTACGGCTATCCCGCCATCGCGCTGCCCCTGGCGGGGCTGCGCATGACCGCCCGTGTCGAGCCCGCCGACGGCCCGGCGACGCTCACCTGCCTCGGGTGGTCGGGCCCGCTGCGGCAGGCGCCTGCACGCCTCGCGAGCGTCGTGCGCGCGGTGGACGCCGCCCTCGAGCACGTCGGCCGCCCCGACGCCCGCCTGCACGTCACCACCGTCGCCGACTTCCCGCCCGAGCGGGGCCTCGGTTCGTCGGCCGCGGCCGCCGGCGCCGTCATCCGAGCCGTGCTCGACGCGTTCGACACGCCCGCCGATGCCGAGGACCTCTTCGAGCTGACGCAGGCCGCCGAGCGGGTGGCCCACGGGCATCCGTCCGGTCTCGACGCCACCGCCACGGCTTCCACCGCGCCGATCCGCTTCGAGGCGGGCCGCACCGAGCCGATCGCGATCGACGTGCCCGCCTGGCTCGTCGTCGCTGACTCCGGCGTGCACGGCAGCACCCGCGAGACCGTCGGGCACATCCGCGAGCGCCACGAGATCGACCCGCAGGGCACCGACCCGCTGCTGGCCGACCTCGGCCGCATCGCCCGAGACGCCGAGACCGCCCTGCGCGACGGGGACGCCGCCGCGATCGGCGAGCTCATGGACGCGGCCCACGCGCGACTGGCCGCGCTCGGCGTGAGCGACACACACCTCGACGCGCTCGTGGCGACCGCCCGCGACGCCGGCGCGCTCGGCGCCAAGCTCACCGGCGGCGGCCGCGGCGGCTGCGTGATCGCGCTGGCCGAGAGCCGTCCCGCGGCGGAGCGGATCGCGCAGGCGCTGGAGGGCGCAGGCGCCCGACGCTCCTGGGTGCACGCCCCGCAGGCCCGGGAGGCTGCCGCATGAGCGCCGAGCCACTGCGCGAGCGCACCCGGACGGCGGCGACCGCCGTCGCCCACGCGAACATCGCGCTGATCAAGTACTGGGGCAAGGCCGACGAGGGGCTCATCATCCCGCACACATCGAGCCTGTCGCTCACCCTCGACGACCTGCACACGACGACCTCGGTCGTCTTCGACGAGGCCCTCGACACCGACGAGGCCGCGCTCGACGGCCGCCGACTCGCCGGCCGGGCGCTCGCCCGGGTGCGGGTCATGCTCGACCTCGTGCGCGCGCGGGCCGGGCTCGACGGGGTGTCCGCGCGCGTCCGCTCCCGCAACACCGTGCCCACCGCGGCGGGGCTCGCCAGCTCCGCGTCCGGGCTCGCCGCCCTCGCCGGCGCGGCCGCCGCGGCGGCGGGGCTCGACCTCGACGACCGGGATCTCTCCCGGCTCGCCCGCCGTGGGTCGGGGTCGGCGGCCCGCTCCGTGTTCGGCGGCCTCGCCCTGTGGCACGCCGGCCATGACGACGCCAGCTCGTATGCGGAGCCCGTGTCGAGTCCGCTGCGCCTCGCGATCGTGGTGATCGTCATCGACGCCGGCCCGAAGCCCGTCTCCAGCCGCGAGGCGATGCGCCGCACCGTCGCCACCTCGCCCGACTACCCCGCCTGGGTGCGCCGCAGCGCCGGTGACCTCGCCGAGGCGCTCGACGCCGTGCGCACCGGCGACCTGCCCCGGCTCGGGGACGTCGCCGAGGCGAACGCGTTCGGCATGCACGGCACGATGCTCTCGGCCACGCCCCCGGTGCGCTATCTCACCCCGGCCAGCCTCGCCGCCCTGCGCACGGTGTGGCGGGCCCGCCGCGACGGTCTGCCCGTCTGGGCGACGATGGACGCCGGCCCGAACGTCAAGGCGATCACGTCCGCCGCCGACGCGGAGGCCGTCGCCCGCCGGCTGCGCGCCGACCTGGCCGGGGTGGTGCCCGAGACGAATGTCATCGTGGCGCATGCCGGTCCGGGCATACAGGTGCGCCGGCATCCCGCGGAGGCCCGCTGATGGCGGTCGTCGCCCGGGCACCCGGCAAGCTCTACATCGCCGGTGAGTACGCGGTGGTCGAGCCCGGCCGCCCGGCCGTGCTCGTCGCCGTCGACCGGTACGTCACGGTCACCGTGACCCCGACGGAGGGCACCGGCCACATCATCTCCGACCAGACCGCACCCCGGGCGCTCGCCTGGCACCGGGTGGGCGACGACCTCGTCGTCGACCCAGAGCAGTCCCCCTCGCGCTTCGTACTCGCCGCGATCCAGACCGTCGAGGAGGTCGCCCGGTCACTCGGGGCGCCGCTCGGCGTGTACGACCTGCGCATCGACAGCGAGCTCGACGACGACTCGGGGCGCAAGTTCGGCCTCGGCTCCTCTGCGGCGGTGACGGTCGCGACCGTGCGCGCCCTGTGCGCGTTCCACCGGCTCGACCTGACCCGGATGGAACAGTTCAAGCTCGCCCTGCTCGCCACCCTGGCCGTGGAGCGCTCCGGCTCCGGCGGCGACGTCGCCGCCAGCCAGTTCGGCGGCTGGATCCGCTACACCGCGTTCGATCGCGAGCGCTTGCGTGCCGAGCGCGTCGCCCGCCCCGCCGTCGAGCTGCTGCGCGAGCCGTGGCCGGGGCTCGGTGTGGCCCGGGTCGTCCCGCCCGACCGGCTGCGCCTGCTGGTGGGCTGGACGGGATCGCCGGCGTCGACCGCCCGGCTCGTGGACGGCGTCCAGGCCCGCAAGCGCGACCGCGACGTGCGCTACCTGGCGTTCCTCGACGACAGCACGGCGTGCGTGGATGCCCTGGTGGCCGCGCTGGAGGCCGACGACGCGAGTGGCGTGCGCCGCGCCGTCCGCCGCAACCGCGAGCTGCTGCGCGGGCTCGGCGAGCACGCCGGCATCACGATCGAGACACCCGCGCTCACCCGGCTGATCGAGACAGCCGAGGCGTCCGGGGGCGCGGCGAAGACGAGCGGGGCCGGCGGCGGCGACTGCGGCATCGCGCTCATCGACCGTGACCGTGACATCGAGGCACTGCTGGCGGCCTGGGAGCGGGCCGACATCCGCCGGCTGAGCCTGCGCGTGCACCCGCCGGAGGGCGTCATCGACGACGCGGGCGACGCGACCGCCGGAGGAAGCCTGGCATGAACGACGGAGAGGTGAAGCGGGCATGAGCAGCGAGCGCAAGGACGAGCACGTCCGGCTGGCCGAGGAGCTGCACGACGAGTCCCGGCGGGGCGGCTTCGACGACGTGCGGTTCCTGCACCGGTCGTTCCCCGGGCTGGCCGTCGCCGACGTGTCGACCGGCACCCGGATCGCCGGGCGGGACTGGACGGCGCCCTTCTACATCAACGCGATGACGGGTGGCAGCGAGCGCACCGGCCGACTCAACGCGCAGCTCGCCCGCGCGGCGGCGGAGGCGGGGGTTGCGATAGCCAGCGGGTCGGTGAGCGCGGCGCTGCGCGAGCCGGCGCTCGAGCCGACGTTCCGGGTGATCCGCGAGCAGGCGCCCGAGGCGTTCGTGCTCGCGAACGTGAGCCCCGAGGCGACCCCGGAGCAGGCGCGGCACGCCGTCGCCCTGCTCAGCGCCGACGCCCTGCAGATCCACGTGAACGTGGCCCAGGAGCTCGTGATGCCCGAGGGCGACCGGGACTTCACCGGCTGGCTCGACCGCATCGCGGCGATCGTGGCCGCCAGCGACGTGCCAGTGGTGGTCAAGGAGGTCGGGTTCGGACTCGGCCGGGAGGCCGTCACCGCCCTCGTCGAGCACGGCGTGACCGCGGTGGACGTCTCCGGCCGGGGCGGCACCGACTTCATCGCGATCGAGAACCACCGACGGCTGCGCAGCGAGTACGGGTATCTGACCGGCTGGGGACAGACCGCCGTGGAGTGCCTGCTCGACGTGCTGCACCGCGCGCCCGAGCACGGCGGCCCGGTCGAGGGGGTCACCGTGCTCGCCTCCGGCGGCGTGCGCACGCCCCTCGACGTGCTGCGCGCCCTCGCCCTCGGCGCCCGCGCCGTGGGGGTCAGCGGGCACTTCCTGCACGTGCTCGTCTCGTCGGGGCTCGAGGCCCTGATCGCCGAGCTCGTCTCGTGGCGGCAGCAGCTGCGCACCCTGTTCGCCCTGGTCGGCGCCCGCGACCTCGCGGCGCTGCAGGAGGCGGACCTGCTCGTGACCGGCCCGACCGGCGAATTCGCCCGGCTGCGCGGCATCGATCTCGCCGCCCTCGCCACCCGGCGGGAGCGGGCCGCCCGGATAGCCCGGACGGCCCAGACCGGTCGGACCGGCGCGGCGTGACCGGGCCGGAGGCGACGACGCCCGGACAGCCCTCGAGCCGACGGGCCGCCGCCGTGTGGCTCGTGGGCCTCGCCGCCTACATCGTCGCGGTGTGCAACCGGTCGAGCCTCGGCGCCGTCACCCCGGACGCCGCCGACCGGTTCGTCGTGAGCGCCGGGCTGCTCGGCGGGTTCGCCGCGCTGCAGATGGGTGTGTATGCGGCCGGGCAGATCCCCGCCGGCCTCGCGCTCGACCGCTTCGGCGCCCGCCGCGTCCTCGTGGTCGGCATGACCTTGATGGCCGCCGGGCAGACCCTGTTGGCGCTGTCGACGGACATCGCGGCGGTCTTCACCGCCCGCGCGCTCGTCGGGCTCGGCGATGCCGGGGTGTTCATCTCGGTGCTGCGGGTGCTGCCGGAGTGGTTCCCCGCACGCCACGTGCCGATGGTCACCCAGCTGACCAGCATCCTCGGCCAGCTCGGCCAGATCATCAGCGCCGTGCCGTTCGTGCTGCTGCTGCACGCGGCAGGGTGGACGCCCGCGTTCCTGTCGTTCGCGGCGCTGAGCGTGCTCGCCCTCGTGCTCGTGGCCGTGCTGTTCGCCGACGCGCCCCATCCCCGCCGGCGCCCGCCGGCCACGGGGCTGCGGACGATGCTCGGCGACGTGGCCCGTACGTTCGCCATCCCCTCGACGCGACTGGGCATGTGGGTGCACGGCGCGACGCTCGGCGGAGTGAACGCGTTCGCGCTGATGTGGGGCGTGCCGTATCTCGTCGCCCTCGGCCACACCCGCGCCGAGGCGAGCGCCGCGCTCGTCGTCGTGACGCTCGCGGGCATCGCCGTGGGCCCCGTGATCGGGGCGCTGACCGCCTCGTTCCTGCACGGGCGGGTCATGCTCGTGCTCGGCGCCGTGGCGCTGGAGCTCGCCGGCTGGGCGCTGCTCGTGCTGCCACCCGCGGCGTCGCTGCTGACGATGGTGCCGGGTGTGGCACTCGTCGGTGTCGGCGGCCCGGCCAGCTCGATCGGCTTCGAGATCGTGCGGGCCGGCAACCCGCCCGAGCGGCAGGGGCTCGCGAGCGGGTTCGTCAACGTCGGCGGCTTCACCATGGCGCTCGTGCTGATGCTCGGCACGGGGCTCCTCCTCGACGAGCTCGCCCGGGTCACGGGGCGGCCGCTCTACGACCCCGCGTCGTTCCGGCTCGCGATGCTGCTCATGCCCGCGGGGATGCTGCTCGGCACGCTCGCCATGCTGCGTGCCCGGGCCCTCGAACGGCGGCAGGAGTCACCCGCGGCGTGACGCTCGGGTGGCCCAGGGCGGCAGCCGGGCAGGTCCCCGCCCACACCCCGCGAGGACCGTCGCGTGACCGGCCGCCGGGTGACGATCTCGCAACGATTCGTGACGCCGCTTGACTTCGCCGGGCGGAGGGGATTCACTGAGGAGCACCATGACCTCCCCTGACGAGACCGCCGTCCAGCCGCACATCGATGACCTGTGCTTCCGGCTGCACCAGGCCGCGACCCTCGTGGACCGTCTCGTCGACACCTGGCTGCGCGAGCACTGGGCGCTGCCCGCCGGGCAGTTCTGGACACTCGTCGCCGTGGGCCTGCGCGAGGAGAGCCCCAGCCAGCGCGAGATCGCCCGCGAGCTCGGCGTCTCCCGTGCCGCGGTGACCGCCCGCGTCCGCGCGCTCTCCCGCGCCGGACTCGTCACCGTCCACCACGCCCCCGGCGATCGGCGCACACAGCGGGTCGCGCTCACCGAGCGCGGCGCCCGGAGGCTCGCCGAGGCCTGGCAGGGGCTCGTCGCCTACCAGAACACGCTGCTGAGCGGCATCGACCAGCATGCGCTGGGCACCCGCATCGACCTGCTGGTGGACAACGCCGAGAGCGCCGAGCGGGCCCGGGCGGCCACGCGCGGCTGAGGTCGTCTCCTCCCGCCCGCACCGGCGGGGAGGCTCCACGCGACCGACACCGCGAGCTGAAACCGCGTCCCTCCGAGCCACACGACCGCGCCCGGGCGCCACTGGCCCACGCGCCAGGGCGCCGACTCAGGGCTGGGGGACGACGACGGTGGGCGTGTCCAGCTCGAGCAGCACCCCGTGGGTCACCGACCCGAACAACGCCCGGCCGAGCACCGTGCGCGAGTGCGTGCCGAGCACGAGCAGCCGGTGCCCGCGCGCCGCGGCGACGATCCCCGCGGCGGGCGAGGCGGCCTCCACGGCACGCCCGCGGACGTCGAGGCCCGGATGCGCGTCGTGCAACAGACGGACGCGCTCGTCGAGCCGGCTCTGGAACTCCACGCCGACGGGGGCCAGCCCGCCGCCCATCGCCTCGGCGGGACGGGAGAGCAGCGGCGGCAGCCCCCACGCTGAGACGAGCTCGAGCCGCTCGCCGGTCGCGAGCGCCTCGCCCACACCGAACGCGATCGCGTTCTCGCTGACCTGGTCGGGGCCGACCCCGACGACGATGCCGCTGCCCGGCCGGTCGGCATCCCAGTCCACAGGGACCACCACTGTCGGCACGGTCGTGGACACCGAGACGCGCAGGCCCTTCGCCCCGCCAACGGTCTCGCGCAGCGAGGCGCCGTGGTGTGAGCC
The DNA here is from genome assembly GCF_008831125.1 of Pseudoclavibacter caeni. Taxonomy (GTDB): domain Bacteria; phylum Actinomycetota; class Actinomycetes; order Actinomycetales; family Microbacteriaceae; genus Pseudoclavibacter_A; species Pseudoclavibacter_A caeni. Next base: position 67,955 of record NZ_WBKA01000006.1, read on the forward strand.
GAGCACGATCAGGTCGTGACCCTCGGCGGCGTCGACCACCGCATCCACGATGCCGCCGGTGGCGATGCGGGTCGTCGCCTCGATCTGCGGGAACGCCACGGCGAGCTCGCGGGTGACGGCCTTCAGCAGGTTGTGCGCCGCGGTGTAGGCGACCTGCTCGGTCGCCCCGCTCTCCCGGGCCGCCCGGGGATCGATCACGGTCAGCAGCGTGAGCGTCGCGCCATCGCGCACCGCCCGCCGCGCCGCCCAGGCGAGCGCCCGCTCGCCTCTCGTGCTGCCATCGATGCCGACGAGGATGCTGGTCATCGTGCGTGCTCCTTCCGCCTGTGCGGCGTCTCGTGTCTGGATGTCATGCTCGGGATGCGGGGATGAGGGCAGGTGGCCCGTGACGACCGGTCGGTATCGTCGGCGACGCACCGAGGCGGGACGACGCCCCGATCACAGTGCGGGCGGCGCGACGATCCGGGCGGAGCGGACGCCGCGGCGCGCCGGTCAGTGGAACTGCGGGATCATGAGCCACAGCGCGAACAGCACGATCGCGACGCATGCGCTGAAGCACAGCACCGAGCCGGTGCGGGCCAGGAGGTTCGCGTTGCCGCGACTGTCCACCTCGCCGACCGCCCACAGGCGCAGCGCCGTCGCGTAGAGCGTGCTGACCGTCGCCGCGACTCCCACGGCGACCACGAGCACCAGGGTCAGATTCATGAGATTCATGCGCGTTGCCTCCCTCTGCCGTTCAGGCCGCCGCCACCGGGGCGGGGGCCGGCGTCGCGTTGACGTTTGCGGCGGTGACCGGGTTCCGCTTCGAGAGCCGGTAGATGCCCCAGATGATGGCCGCGGCGATGAGCGCGACCCCGAGCGTGCCCCAGATGTTGATCTTCGCGAGCGCGCAGGCCGCGGCGCCGACGACCCCCGCGGCGGGGAAGGTCACGATCCAGCCGACGACCATGCGCCCGGCGACGCCCCAGCGCACCGGCGAGCCCTTGCGGCCCAGGCCCGCGCCGACGATCGAGCCGGAGCACACCTGCGTCGTCGACAGGGCGAAGCCCAGATGCGATGAGACGAGGATCGTCGTCGCCGAGCTCACCTCGGAGGCGAACCCCTGCGGGGTGGTGATCTCGGTCAGCCCCTTGCCGAGCGTGCGGATGACCCGCCAGCCGCCGGAGTAGGTGCCGAGCGCGATCGCGAGCCCGCATGCGGCGACGACCCACAGCTCCGGGCCGGAGCCTGACTCCTGCATCCCCGCGGTGATGAGCGTGAGCGTGATGATACCCATCGTCTTCTGGGCGTCGTTGGTGCCGTGCGAGAGGGCGACGAGCAGGGCGGTGATCGTCTGCCCGTGGCGGAAGCCGTCCTCGACGCGCTTCCGGGACATCCCGCGGACGATCCAGAGGACGAGCCGCACCGCCAGCCAGGCGGCCAGACCGGCGACGAACGGCGAGATGAGCGCGGGCAGCAGCACCTTGTCGAGCACGGCCAGGAAGTTCACGCCGGAGAAGCCGGCACCCACGACGACCGCGCCGACCAGGCCGCCGAACAGCGCGTGCGAGGAGCTGGACGGCAGCCCCACGAGCCAGGTGAGCATGTTCCACACGATCGCGCCGATCAGCCCGGCGAAGATGAACTCGGGGCCGATGTGCACGGCGTCCTCGTTGATGATGCCGCCCGAGATGGTCTTGGCGACCTCGGTCGACAGGAACGCGCCGACGAGGTTCAGCGCGCCGGCGGCGATGACCGCGGTCTTCGGCTTCAGCGCGCCGGTGGCGATCGAGGTCGCCATCGCGTTCGCCGTGTCGTGGAATCCGTTCGTGAAGTCGAACGTCAGCGCGGTGGCGATGACGAGGACGACGATGACGATGGTGGTGGCGTCCATGCGCTGTGATGCGGTCCCTTCTGCGCGGCACATCCGATCCCACGGCCGTGGGGCAGGTTCTGACTCGCCGTCGTCCCCTTGCCCACACAGTGTGAGCCGGCAAGGTTACGAGAAGGCGAACGCCTGCTGTGGCTCCACCCGCACGTCGACCATGCACCACTCATTCTAGCCGTGCCCGGCGACGGTGGTCACTCCCGTCGGGCAGCACCCGCCAGGCGATCGCCGCCGCCGTCGCCATGAGCGCCGCGCCGATGGACGCGGTAACGACGACCCCGCCCTCGAACGCGTTCGTAGCCGCCTCCCACAGCGCCGCCCCTGTCTCCGGCGGCAGACCGAGCGCGGCCTCGCCGGCGCCGGCGAGGGTCTCGCGCGCCCGGGCCGCGGCGTCGGCGGGCACCCCGTCGGGGACCACGAGCGCGATGCGGTGGTGCGCCGTGAGCAGCCCGCCGAGCAGCGCCGTGCCGAGCACCGCGCCGACTTCGTAGGCGGTCTCGGAAATCGCGGAGGCCGCCCCGGCCCGCTCGGGCGGAGCGGCGGAGAGGATCAGGTCGTTCGACATCGTGTCTGCCGCGCCCACCCCGGCGCCGAGCAGGCAGAAGGCGACCGCGGTCAGCGTCCACCCGGACCCCGCGCCGGCGACCGCGACCAGGGCGTAGGCCGCCGCCGAGCACAGCAGCGCGCCCGCCATCAGTCCGCGCACCGACCGGGTGGCCGCCGGGCGGACGATCGCGAGCCCGGCGACGATCGACAGCAGGATGCCGGGCAGGAGCACCAGCGCCGCGTCGAGCGCGTCGAGCCCGAGCACGAGCTGCAGATGCTGGCTGGCGAAGTACAGGAAGCCCACCAGCGCGGTCACGCTGAGCAGGTTGATCACGACACTGCCGGCGAACCGGGGGTCGTGCAGCAGCGCGAGGTCGAGCAGCGGCCGCGTCGCCCGCCGCATCCGGCGCACGAACCACCACCCGGCCAGGCCGCTCGTCGCGATCGCGGCGACCGCGGGCACGACCGCCCCGCCCGCGGCGAGCTCCTTGACGCCGAGCACGAACCCGCCCAGGGTGGCCATCGAGGCGAGCATGCCCGGCACGTCCACCGGCCCGGGACGCGGGTCGCGCGACTCGGGCACGAGCAGCGGGGCGAGCGCGAGCAGCGGCACCAGCATCGGCACCGCGATGAGGAACACCGATCCCCAGGGCAGCCGCTCGAGCAGCAGCCCGCCGACCAGCGGCCCGGCAGCGGTGCCGGCCGAGAAACAGGCCGCCCATACCGCCACGGCGACGCGTCGACGCTCGCGGTCGGGGAACAGGTCGCGGATGAGCGCGAGCGTGGCGGGCATGAGCGTCGCCCCGAACACCCCGGTCGCCGCGCGCAGGGCGATGAGCCACCCGGCCGACGGGGCGAACGCGCTGGCGACCGAGCAGGCGGCGAACCCCACCGCCCCGACGAGCAGCAGCCGGCGGCGGCCGATGCGGTCGCCGAGTCCGCCCATGGTGACCAGCAGCCCGGCGAGGACGACCGAGTACGCGTCGAGGATCCACAGCTGCTGGGCGGCGTCCGGATGCAGGCTCCGCGCGATGTGCGGCAGCGCGAGGCTCAGCACGGTGGCGTCGATCGAGACGAGCAGCACCGGCAGCATGAGCACCGCGAGCGCCACCCACGCGCGGGCGGACGGCGTGGCGGCATGGACGCGCTCCGGAGCCCGTGCGGTGATGCTCGCTCGCCGCTCGACAGTCATGATGGCCCCGGTCCTCTCCGCTCGTGTCGTCCGGCCGCCGCGGCCTCCGCGCGCCGGCGGCGCCGCGGCACCGGCACAGCGCCGACCACACCGACTGTACCGTCTGGACGGTTCAGTCGCCACCCCGCGGATAGACTGGCCGCATGCCCGACGTCACCGCCCCCGCCGCTCGCCCCGCCCGCGAGCGCGTGCTCGACGCGTACACCGACCTGCTCGAGCGCCGGGGCGAGCGAGCGGCGACCCTCGACGCGGTGGCCCGCGCGGCCGGGGTCTCCAAGGGCGGCCTGCTCTACCACTTCGCCACGAAACATGCGCTGGAGGCCGGTCTGCTCGCCCGACTCGACACGCTCGTCACCGCCGATCTCGCCGCCATGCGCACCGCACCCGAGGGGCCGGTCGAGCACTTCCTGCGCTCGTCGGCCAGCGACGACACCCCGTTTGACCGCACGCTGCGCGCCGTCGCCCGACTGTCCCAGAGCAGCGACGCCGCCCGGCAGGCGCTCGCCGACGTCAACACCCGCTGGCTCGCCCAGATCCGCGACGCCGTGGGCGACGACGACCTCGCACGCACGATCCTGCTGATCAGCGACGGCATCTACTACGGCTCCGCCCTGCTGCGCGAGCAGGGGGACCCGACGGCCGGGCCCGGCGCGCGCGAGATCGACGCGGCCGTGCGCGTCATCCGTCGGCTTGCCGGCAACGAGGGAGACGGCGCCGACGGATCCCGGGGATCGCTCGCCGCCCGGGCCGACTGACACGGACGCGCTCCAGACCTGTTGGCACCGGCCGCGCACCAGATGATGGCAGGGAGCCTCAGGGCCTCACGAATCGCTCACTCCCCGGCCCCTCAGCAGTCCCCACGGCTCAGAGACGGCAGCGCCCGGTCTCCACGGCTTCCCGCTTCTGCGCGATGACATCACGCACCCGCTGATGGAGCACGCACCCGCTGATGGAGAAGGATATACGCGGCCCGGCCCGTGTCCATCCATGCCGCCATCCACTCGATACGGGCGAGATGCCCTTCCACGTCAGGACTCAACAGCTCGGCAGCTCATCCGGCCCTGGTCCAACGGTCAGACCGCCACCGACGTCGTCCTGAGCCCTGATGCAGAGACGACGAGAGCCCCGCTCCCCAGTGGACACATGGGGACCAGGGCCCTCGATCATGGCGGTGACGGCGGGATTTGAACCCGCGGTAGGTTGCCCTACACATCATTTCGAGTGATGCACTTTCGGCCGCTCAGACACGTCACCGGGAGAAGACAATACCCGATCCACCCGGGATGCGCAAAGCGGCTCCGGCCCGCGATCATGTCGGCGGCCGGCGCTACAGTGGCCGCATGGCACGAACCCCGAGCGCCCTCTACCACTGCACCGAGTGCGGCTACCAGTCGCCCAAGTGGGTCGGCCGCTGCCCCGAGTGCCAGGCGTGGGGCACCGTGGTCGAGGCAGGCACCCCGACCGGCATCGTGCCGGGCCGCTCCGGGCGGGGCGTGCGGATGGTCGAGCAGGCCCCGAGCGTCCCGACGCTGCCCGACGAGCGGCTCGCCCGTCCCATCACCGAGCTCGACGGCGATGCGAGCGACCACATGCCCACCGGCATCGGCGAGCTCGACCGGGTGCTCGGCGGGGGCATCGTGCCGGGGGCGGCGATCCTGCTCAGCGGCGAGCCCGGCGTGGGCAAGTCGACGCTGCTGCTCGAGGTCGCCGCGCGCTGGGCGGCCGCCGGGCGCACCGTCCTGTACCTCACCGCCGAGGAGTCCGCCGGCCAGGTCCGCCTGCGCGCGGAGCGCACGGGCGCCCTGCAGGAGCGGCTGCTGCTCGCGGCCGAGACCGACCTGACGGCCGCGCTCGCGCAGATCGCCCAGACCCGGCCGTCCCTGGTGATCGTCGACTCGGTGCAGACACTCACCGACGCCGGCACGGAGGGCATCCCGGGCGGCACCGCACAGGTGCGCACGGTCGCCCACGCCCTCACCCGCGCGGCGAAGCAGTGGGGCGTGCCGCTGCTGCTCGTCGGGCACGTCACCAAGGACGGCGCGATCGCCGGCCCCAGGCTGCTCGAGCACTTGGTGGACGTCGTCTGCCAGTTCGAGGGCGACCCGCAGACCGCCCTGCGGTTCCTGCGCGCCCGCAAGAACCGGTTCGGGTCGGTCGACGAGGTCGGCTGCTTCGAGATGGGCGCGAGCGGCATCGTCGAGGTGCCCGACCCATCCGGCCTGTTCCTCAGCCGCACCGCGAACGTGCCGGGCACCGCTGTGACGGTCGCCATGGAGGGCCGGCGCGCCCTGCCGGTCGAGATCCAGGCGCTCGTGGTCGACACCTCCGCGCCCCAGCCGCGGCGGGTGACCAGTGGGCTCGACCCGGCTCGGGTGGCGATGCTCATCGCCGTGCTCGCCCGCCGCGCGGGCATCGCGGTGACGAACCGCGAGGTGTACGTCTCGACGGTCGGCGGGGTGCGGGTGGACGACCCGGCGGCGGATCTGCCCATCGCCCTGGCGATCGCCTCGGCGGCGACGGGCCGCCCCGTCGTGCCGCACACCGTCGCGTTCGGCGAGATCAGCCTCGCCGGGCAGGTGCGCCGCGCCGCCCAGGCCGACCAGCGCCGCGAGGAGGGCCGCCGGCTCGGCTACGCGGACCACATCGACGACACCACCGCGCAGTCCCTGCACGAGGCGCTCGCCCTCGCGCTGCGTCGCCCCGCCCGCTGAGCACAGCCCCCGCACCGCCCGCTACTGCAGCACGAAACGGTACTGGTCGGAGGAGCGGTCCCCGATCGACGCCTGCACCCAGTAGGTGCCCTTCGTGCTGACGTGACGATCCTTGCTGCAGGTCGTCCCGTCGTTCATCGCGAGGTCCCAGGTGACCTTGCCACTGCGTGGCTGCCCCGGCTCGAGCACCACCGTCTGATCGGTCGGATTCTCCACACACGGGGTCGACTTCCACACCTCGGCCTGCCCCGACCCGACGACGACCTGCTGCTGGGTCGTGCCGACGTTGAGCGAGCAGGCCACCGAGGCCGTGCTCGTCACCTGATAGACGAACACCGGCTGCTGCGTGAACGAGTACTGCCCGGACTCGGTCTTCACCGAGACGGTGAACTCCCCCGGCTGGCAGGCCGACACCTGGTCGGGGTCAAGTGACGCAGACGGCGACGCGGACGCCGGCGCGGCGTCGGTCGAGTCGGCGGAGTCCGCCACGTCCGTGGCGACATCCGCGCCGGTGGTCTCCGTGGCGTCCCCGCCCCCGGTCGCGCAGCTGACCGCCCAGACGATCAGGGCGACGATGATCGCCAGCAGCAGGAGCACGGCGAGTCGACGACGCCGGTAGACCGCTGGAGAGTGACGACGACGGGGTGACGCGGACATGCCCCGATTGTAGCCGCGGTCAGACCTCCTCGGGACGCGCCGGGGCGTCGGTGACGAACGGGTCGTCAGCGTGGTCCAGGTGCAGGATCATCCGGGTGTTGCCCAGCGTGTTCTGCTTGACCCGCTGCAGCTCCAGGAACTCAGCGACGCCCTCGTCGGGCGAGCGGACCAGCTCGGCGTACGTGTCGCGATCCACCCCCGGATCGTGCATGACCGTGAACCCGTTGCGCTCAAAGAACGCCACCTCGAACGTCAGACAGAAGATCCGCCACACCCCCAGCCGGCGGCCGCGCTCGACGAGCGCCTGGACGAGCCGCCCGCCGACCCCGTGCCCCTGCGCCTCGGGGGAGACGACGAGCGTGCGGACCTCGGCGAGGTCCTCCCAGAAGACGTGCAGGGCGCCGGCGCCGACGACCCGCCCGTCGAGCTCGGCGACGAGGAACTCCTGCGTCGCCTCATACAGCACGACGAGCTCCTTGCCGAGCAGCACGCGCCGCTCCACATAGGGCTCGATGAGCGCGCTGATCGCGCGGATGTCCGGAGTGCGGGCGGGACGGACGACAAGGGGCATGCCCACCAGCGTACCGCTCGGGCGGGCATGCCCCTCTGCCGTGTCGGCCGTGACGCGTCGTCGGCGTCACGGCCCGGTCTCTCGGGTCACAGCACCTGCGTGGCCTCCACCTTCCCCTGCTCCGGCTGCGGGCCCTCACCGTCGATCACCGTGAACGTGAAGTGCCCGTCGTCGTCGACGTCGACCGAGATGCGCTGACCCGCCGTGACCTCGCCGCGCAGGATGCGCTCGGAGAGCTGGTCCTCGATCTCCACCGAGATCGCGCGCCGCAGCGGCCGGGCGCCGAGCGTCGGATCGTAGCCGATCTCGATGAGCTTTTCCTTGGCCGGCACACTCAGCTCGATGCTGAGATCCCGGTCGCCGAGCCGGTCGTTGAGCCGCCCGATGAACAGGTCGACGATCTGCAGCAGCTCCTCCTTCTTCAGCTGCGGGAACACGATGATGTCGTCGACACGGTTGAGGAACTCGGGCTTGAAGTGCTTCTTGAGCTCCTCGTTGACCTTGCCCTTCATCATGCCGTAACCGACCTCGGCGTTGTCCTCGACCTGGAAGCCGATCGGCCCGCCGGAGATCTGCTTCGACCCCAGGTTCGTCGTCATGATGATGACGGTGTTCTTGAAGTCGACCAGTCGCCCCTGCCCGTCGGTAAGCCGGCCCTCCTCGAGGATCTGCAGCAGCGAGTTGAAGATGTCCGGGTGGGCCTTCTCGATCTCGTCGAAGAGCACGACGCTGAACGGGTGCCGGCGCACCTTCTCGGTCAGCTGCCCGCCCTCCTCGAAGCCGACGAAGCCCGGAGGAGCACCAAACAGCCGCGAGACGGTGTGCTTCTCGCCGAACTCGCTCATGTCGAGCGAGATGAGCGCGTCCTCATCGTCGAACAGGAACTGGGCGAGCGCCTTGGCCAGCTCGGTCTTGCCGACGCCGGTCGGGCCGGCGAAGATGAACGACCCGCTCGGCCGCTTCGGATCCTTCAGCCCCGCCCGCGTGCGGCGGATGCTGCGGGAGAGCGCCTTGATGGCCTCCTTCTGCCCGATGACCCGCTGCCCGAGCTCCTCCTCCATGAACAGCAGCCGCGAGGACTCCTCCTCGGTCAGCTTGAACACGGGGATGCCGGTCGCCTGGGCGAGCACCTCCGCGATCAGCCCCTCGTCGACCTCGGCGTGCACCTCCTTGTCGCCCTTGCGCCACTCCTTCTCGGCGCGCAGACGCTCGCCGAGCAGCTTCTTCTCCTCGTCGCGCAGGCTGGCCGCCCTCTCGAAGTCCTGATCCTCGATCGCCTGCTCCTTCGCGGCGCGGACGGTGGTGATCCGGTCATCGAACTCGCGCAGCTCCGGCGGAGCCGAGAGCACGCTCAGCCGCAGCCGGGCCCCGGCCTCGTCGATCAGGTCGATCGCCTTGTCCGGCAGGTGCCGATCCTGGATGTACCGGGCCGAGAGGTTCACCGCCGCGACGATCGCCCCGTCGGTGATCTTCACCTTGTGGTGCTTCTCGTAGCGCTCCCGCAGCCCCTTGAGGATCTGGATGGAGTGCTGGATGCTGGGCTCGCGCACCTCGACCGCCTGGAACCGACGCGCCAGAGCGGCGTCCTTCTCGAAGTGCTTGCGGAACTCGTCGGTCGTCGTCGCGCCGATCGTCTGCAGCTCGCCGCGCGCGAGCATCGGCTTGAGGATGCTGGCCGCGTCGATCGCGCCCTCGGCCGCGCCCGCCCCGACGAGCGTGTGGATCTCGTCGATGAAGATGATGATGTCGCCGCGGTTCTTGATCTCCTTGAGCACCTTGCGCAGGCGCTCCTCGAAGTCGCCGCGGTAGCGGGAGCCGGCGATGAGCGCCGAGAGGTCGAGCGTGTACAGCTGCTTGTCCTTGAGCGTCTCGGGCACCTGGTCGGCGACGATCGCCTCGGCGAGCCCCTCGACGACCGAGGTCTTGCCGACCCCCGGCTCGCCGATGAGCACCGGGTTGTTCTTCGTGCGCCGGCTGAGCACCTGCATCACGCGCTCGATCTCGCGCTCGCGTCCGATGACCGGGTCGAGCCTGCCGTCGCGTGCCTTCTGCGTGAGGTTCTCGCCGAACTGGTCGAGCACCTGCGAGCCCTTCGTGCGGCCGCCGCCCTCGGCGCCGACGCCGGCAAGCTCGGCCTCCTTGCCGTTCTGGTAACCAGCCAGCTGCTGCACGACAATCTGCCGCAGCTGGCCGAGATCCACCCCGAGCTTGACGAGTACCTGCACGGCGACGCCCTCGCCCTCGCGGATGAGCCCGAGCAGGATGTGCTCGGTGCCCACATAGTTGTGGCCGAGCTGCAGCGCCTCGCGGAACGACAGCTCGAGCACCTTCTTGCCCCGTGGTGTGAAGGGGATGTGCCCGGTGGGCGGCTGCTGACCGACCCCGATGATGTCCTCGACCTGCTCGCGGGCCTCCTCGAGGGTCACGCCGACCTGCTCGAGCGACTTCGCGGCGACACCCTCACCCTCGTGCAGCAGCCCGAGCAGCAGGTGCTCCGAACCGATGTAGTTGTGGTTGAGCATCTTGGCCTCTTCCTGGGCCAGCACCACCACACGACGGGCTCGGTCGGTGAAACGTTCGAACATGGCACTCCTCCACGGTCAGCCGATGGTTCCATCAAAGCAGAGTCGGCGGCCGTGTCGGCCGGTGTTCGCCGTGGGCGGAGCCACTCAGACCAGGCGATGCGCGCCGTCGGGCCGGTCAGCGGGCGCATCCCCGGCCCCGTCGCCACGGGCGGACGCATCGGCACGGGCGGACGCGTCAGCGCTGTGGGGCGCCGAGCCGTACTCGCGCTCGAACCGGGCGCGCTCGACGGCCTCGGCCTCGGCGCGGGCGTGCCGCTCGCTGCGGTCAGCGCGCAGCACCGCCCGGAACACGAACACGAAGATCACGCCGACGAGCAGGGTGGGCGTGATCGCCCAGATCGCCGCGGTCATCCACTCCTGCGTCGTCATGACTCTCCTCTCACCGCACCAGCGGGAACAGCACCGTCTCACGGATGCCGAGACCGGTGAGCGCCATGAGCAGACGGTCGATGCCCATGCCCATGCCGCCGGCCGGGGGCATCCCGTACTCCATGGTCGTCAGGAAGTCCTCGTCGACCTGCATGGCCTCCGGGTCACCCTTCGCCGCGAGCAGCGACTGCTCCACGAATCGCTGCCGCTGGATGACCGGGTCGGCAAGCTCTGAGTAGCCGGTGGCCAGCTCGAAGCCGCGCACGTACAGGTCCCACTTCTCCACGAGACCCAGCCGGGAGCGGTGCGGGCGGGTCAGCGGCGAGGTGTCCTCCGGGAAGTCCATCACGAAGGTCGGCCGGGTGAGCCCCGGCTTCACGCACGCCTCCCACAGCTCCTCGACGTACTTGCCGTGCGTCGCGGTGGCCGGGTCGAGGGCGATGCCGTGCCTCTCGGCGAGCGGGGCGAGCTCGGCCACCGACGTCTCGACGGTGATCACGGGCGCGCGGCCGGGGCCGTCCCACGTGGCGGCGAGCGCCTCGTTGAGCGAGCCGTACAGGTCGATGCGGTCCCAGTCGCCGGAGAAGTCGTGCACGGTGCCGTCGGCCCACACCGCGGTCAGATCGCCGGTCGGGCTCGTCGCCCGCACCGCGTTCTGGATGAGCTCCCGGGTGAGGTCGGCGATGGTGTGGTAGTCACCGTACGCCTCGTAGGCCTCGAGCATCGCGAACTCGGGGCTGTGCGTGGAGTCGGCACCCTCGTTGCGGAAGTTGCGGTTGATCTCGAACACCCGGTCGATGCCGCCGACGAGCGCCCGCTTGAGGAACAGCTCGGGAGCGATGCGCAAGTAGAGGTCCCTGTCGAACGCGTTCGAGCGCGTCACGAACGGCCGGGCCGACGCCCCGCCATGCACCGTCTGCAGCATCGGGGTCTCGATCTCGACGAACCCATGCTCGGCGAACGTGCGCCGCAGCGAGGCGTTCGTGCGCGCGCGGGTGAGCACCATGTCCCGCGCACCCTGGCGCTGGATGAGGTCGAGAGCACGGTTGCGTACCCGGAACTCCTCGCTGAGCGGGCTGTGCATGTTCGGCAGCGGCCGGATCGCCTTCGCCGCGATGCGCCAGTCGTCGGCGAACACCGACAGCTCGCCGCGACGGGAGGCGATGACCCGCCCGTGCACGAAGAGCTGGTCGCCCAGATCGACAAGCTCCTTGAAGCGCTGCAGCGACTCGGCGCCGACCTCCTTCTGACTGAGCATCGCCTGCAGCTGAGTGCCGTCGCCGGCCTGCAGCATCACGAAGCACAGCCGCCCCGTGTTGCGCAGGTGCACGACCCGGCCGGCGACACCGACGACGTCGTCGGTCTCCTCGCCGGGCTGCAGATCGGCGTGCGCGGCACGCACCGACTGGATCGTCGTGGTCACAGGCACCGACACCGGGTAGGCCTCGCCCTCGGCGACGAGCCGCTCCCGCTTGGCCAGGCGGACGTCTCGCTGCTCGTTCGTCTCGGTCGCGAGCTGCTGCTCCGCGGTCGGCGTCGGCTCCGCCGCGTCGTCCTGGGGGGCCTGATCGGTCATGCGTTCTCCTTCGGGTCAGCCCGGATGCGACTCGCGAACCGCCGCGTCCCTCGCGGGGCGCCGGCCGGGTCCGCTCAGCCCGCCCGCTCGGCGCGATCGAGCGCCGCGTCGATCGAGGTGTGCAGCACCGGGCGCAGCAGCGCGGCGGGATCGTCCACGCCGATGCCGCGCAGCAGACCGGCCGACCGCTCGACGATGGCGTCAGCGTGCTCGGCGGCGGCCGCACGGGCTTCAGCATACACCGGCCGATCGGCGTCCCCGATCACCACCGGGTCGCCGCCCATCTCGATCACGAGCGCCTGCGCGATGGGCAGCACGGCCGGCGGGGCGGAGACCGCGAAGCGCGCCTCGCGCAGCCGGCCGGCATCGAGCCCGGTGCCCGTCGCGACGATCGCCGGGCTGATCGCCAGGGGGATCACGCCGATCGCGGCGAGCGGGTCGAGCACGCGCTCCCCGAAGCCCGGCGCGGTGTGCACGGCGAGCTGGCCGGGGCGCCACACGCCGGCCCGGGCGGTGCCGGCCGCGAACCCGGGCAGATCAGTCTCGGGGATGGCCAGCACGACGAGCTGCGCGCTGGCGATCACCTGCGCCTCGTCGACGATGGGGACCCCGGGCAGGGCCGCCTCGACCCGCTCGCGATGCACGGCGTCTGCGGTGGACACGGCGCGGATGCGATGCCCGGCCCCGGCGAGCGCGAGGGCGACCGCGGTGCCGATGGCGCCCGCGCCGACGACGCCGACGTCGAGGCGGGGCCGGCCGGCGACGCTCATCGTCCGCCCCGATCCGCGCCGCGGCCCGACGCCGTCTCGCGCCGTGCCGGACGGACGCTGCGGGCGGCGCCGCCCTCGGCCGTGGCGTCGCCGGTGTTCGCGGGGCCCGCTCCGCTCCCGGCGGGGGCCTGCCCGTCGTCGCTCGGGGGCACGCGGCACCACAGCTCGGCGACGAGCCCGCACACGCCGAGCACGATCGCCGCGACGAGCGATCCGCCCTCCGGGGCGATGACCGCCTGCACCGGCGTCGCCGGGGGCAGCAGCGCGTGGACGAGCAGGCCGAGCACCGTGCCGGCGAGCACCGCCGCGGTCACGCTGCTCGCCTTCGCCAGCAGCAGCACGCGGGTGGCGAAGAACGGGTCGACCGGCTCGGTCTCGGCCCGGCCGTGCTCGCGCCGCTCTCGGTCACGGCGATGCGTGCGGCTGCGCACCCGCCAGGCGAGCGCGAGCACGATCACGCCGATCGCGACGAGCACGCCGGCGAACGTCCACGGCGGCACGATGGCCGGCGCGCCGAGCCGGGCGAGCGTCGCCTGCAGTGCCCAGCCGACCCCGGTGAACAGCAGCACGATGACGACGAGCGCGGGGATGCGGGTGCGACTCATCGGCCGGTCTCCCGGTCTGCGGCGGGCGACGCCGGGTCGGCCAGGGCGGCCGCACCTGCCGAGCCCGCCGAGACGGCGAGCGTGCGGGCGGCGTCGGGCAGCGCGTCCAGCAGCCGACGCAGCGGCACGCCGCCGAGCGTCGCGGCCGGGTCGGCCTCGAGCCACGGCACGAGCACGAAGTCGCGCTCGGCGGCGCGGGGATGCGGCACGACGAGGCGCGGGGTGTCGAGCACGACGCCCGGGATGTCCACGATGTCAAGGTCGAGCGTGCGGTCGCCCCAGCGCCGGTCGCGGCGGCGCCGGTGCTGCTGCTCGATCGCCTGCAGCGCGTCCAGCAGCGGCACCGGGTCGAGCGTGGTGTCGACGAGCACGACGGTGTTCGCGAACCGGGGGCGATCCCGGTCGAGCCCGTCGAGCGAGACGGCGATCGTCTCGTGCACGGGGGCGACCTGCACGACGGTGACGCCCGGGGTCGCCGCGAGATCCGCGACCGCGGCCCGCAGCGTCCCCCGGGTGTCGCCGAGATTCGACCCCAGCGCGATGACCGCCCGCCGCGCGCTCACCGGGATCCGCCTCCCGCGCCCGACTCGGCCGCCCGCTCCCGCCGGATCGTGACGGACACGTCGGCGAACGGCACCTCGATCGGGGCCTCGGGCTTGTGCACGACGACCTCGACAGCGTCGACGCGCGGCAGGGCGAGCAGGTCGGCGGCGATGAGCCCGGCGAGCCGCTCGATGAGGTCGACCGGATCGCCGGCGATGCGGTCGACGATGCGGCGGGCGGCCTGCGCATAGTCGACCGTGGCGGAGAGATCGTCGGTGCGGGCGGCCGCACGGGTGTCGAGCTCGAGGGTCGCGTCAACGACAAAGCGCTGCCCGTCGCGGCGCTCGTGGGCGAGCACCCCATGGTGGCCGCGGGCGGTGACCCCGGTCAGGCGGATGCGATCCGGCGTCGTCATGCCCGCTCCCCCGTGCGCCCCGCCGGCTCGTGCCCGGCCGCCGCGGCCTCCCGGGCCCGTCGTGCCTCGGCGAGCCGCCGGCCCACCTCGAGCGCCGCCCGGGCCGCGGCGGCGTCATGGACGCGGAAGCCCCACACCCCGCTCTCCGCCAGCAGCGCGGCGATCGCGGCCGTCGCGGCATCCCGCGCGTGCAGGGCCGTCTCGGCCCGGGCCTCCGCGGCGCGCAGCGCACTGGGCAGCGTCTCGGCGATGAAGCGCTTGCGGCTGGTGCCGAGCAGCACGGGCAGCCCGAAGGAGCGCAGCCGATCGACCGCGGCCAGCAGCGCCCAGTTGTGTCCCCCGTTCTTGCTGAAGCCGAGTCCGGGGTCGACGACGAGCCGCTCGTCGCCGATGCCGGCGGCGCGGGCGGCGTCGAGGCGCTGGCCGATCTCGGAGACGACCTCCTCGACCACGTCGTCGTAACGGGCCGGCGGACTGTCCGGGGTGAGCAGCCCGCGCCAGTGCGAGACGATGAACACGGCGTCGCCGTCGGCGACGGTGTCGAGCATGTCGGGGTCGGCGAGGCCGGCGGAGACGTCGTTGACGTACCGGGCGCCCAGCTCGACCGTGCGCCGGGCGGTGTCGGCGTTCATCGTGTCGATGCTCAGCACGACGCCCTCGCCCGCGAGGCGCTCGACGACGGGCAGGATGCGCCGCTGCTCCTCCGCCATCGGCACGCGGACGCTGCCGGGCCGGGTCGACTCCCCGCCGACGTCGACGAGATCGGCCCCGTCGACGACGAGGTCCAGGCCGTGCCGCACCGCGGCGTCGTGGTCGTGCCAGCGTCCCCCGTCGCTGAACGAGTCGGGGGTGACGTTGAGCACACCCATGACGAGCGGACGGGCGGACGAGTCGGTGGTCATGCGGTCTCCTCTCCTGCCGACGCGGGGCGCGGCCGGGGCGCGGCCGGGGTCGGGACGCCGGCCCCCGCGTCACGTGACGCGGCGCCGGCCGGCCGGTCGACGGGGCATGATGGCGCGACGGCATCCGGCCCGCCGGCCGCGTCGGGCCAGATGCCCGCCGGATCGACCCCGACACCGGCGGGGCCCGCGAGCGACCCCCGGGCGGAGATGCTCGTCGTGCGGGCGTCGTCCTGCCGCGCGCCGCGCGCGCTCACGCAGTCCTGGTGCAGGCGCAGCCGCACGATCGCGCCGCGGGCACCGAGCCCGACCATGAGCGCGTCGGCGATCTGGGCGGCGAGCCGCTCCTGCAGCTGAGGCCGCGCGGCGAGCACGCCGACGAGCCGGGGCAGGGCGCCGAGCCCGGCGATCCGCTCCCCCGGGACGTAGGCGAGGTCTGCGGTGCCGTAGACGGGCAGCAGGTGGTGGGCGCACAGCGAGCGCACCCGGATGCCGGACATGGCGACCAGGTCGTGCGCGGGCGCGGGCAACGTCTCGCCGAGCACCTCGAGCGGGTCGCTCCCCACACCGGCGAACAGCTCGCGCGCGGCGTCGGCCACCCGCGCCGGGGTGTCGACGAGCTCCGTGTCGTCGGGGTCGAGCCCGCAGGCGACGAGGAGCTCCCGCACGGCTGCCCGCACGGCCGGCACGTCGACCATCACTCGCCTTCCGAGGCGCCGTCCTCCGGCGTCCGGCCGGGGTCGCTCGTGCCACCGGCCTGTGCCTCGGCGGTCAGCTCCGTGTCGGCCTTCGCCTTCGGTGGCACCGGGACCGGCGGCTGGCTCGAGACGGGGCGGTCGACGCTGGAGAGCCACTGCGAGCGCTCCGGCAGCTTCGAGACGTCAGCGAAGATCTCGGCGATGTCTTTCTCGTTGAGCGTCTCGCGCTCGAGCAGTTCTGTGGCGAGCCGGTCGAGCACCGCGCGGTTCGTGGTGAGCGCCCGCCAGGCCTCGTCGTTGGCGGCGTCAAGCAATCGGCGCACCTCGAGGTCGATCTGCTCGGCGACGCCCTCGGAGTAGTCACGGCTCGAGCCCATGCCCGCGCCGAGGAACGGCTCACCCTCGTCGTCGCCGAGCTTCACGGTGCCGAGTCGGGAGCTCATGCCGTACTTGGTGACCATCTTCCGAGCCGTCTCGGTGGCCTTCTCGATGTCATTGGAGGCGCCGCTGGTGGGGTCGTGGAAGACGATCTCCTCGGCGACGCGTCCGCCCATCGCGTACGACAGCTGGTCGAGCAGCTCGTTGCGGGTCACAGAGTACTTGTCGTCGCTCGGCAGCACCATCGTGTAGCCGAGGGCCCGGCCGCGGGGCAGGATGGTGATCTTCGTCACCGGGTCGGTGTGGTTGAGCGACGCGGCGACGAGCGCGTGCCCGCCCTCGTGGTAGGCGGTGACGAGCCGCTCGTGGTCGCGCATCACGCGCGAGCGCTTCTGCGGCCCGGCGATGACCCGGTCGATCGCCTCGTCGAGGGCACGGTTGTCGATGATCTGCGCGTTCGAGCGGGCGGTGAGCAGCGCAGCCTCGTTGAGCACGTTCGCCAGGTCGGCACCCGTGAAGCCCGGCGTGCGCTTGGCCACGAGCCCCAGATCGACGTCGTCGGCCAGCGGCTTGTTGCGCGCGTGCACCTCGAGGATGCGCCTGCGGCCCTCGAGGTCGGGCGCGCCGACCTCCACCTGGCGGTCGAAGCGGCCGGGGCGCAGCAGCGCGGGGTCGAGGATGTCGGGCCGGTTCGTCGCGGCGATGAGGATAACGTTCGTGTTCGGGTCGAAGCCGTCCATCTCGACGAGCAACTGGTTGAGCGTCTGCTCGCGCTCGTCGTGCCCGCCGCCCATGCCGGCGCCGCGGTGGCGGCCGACCGCGTCGATCTCGTCGATGAAGATGATCGCCGGGGCATTCTCCTTCGCCTGCTCGAACAGGTCGCGCACGCGGGAGGCGCCGACGCCGACGAACATCTCGACGAAGTCCGACCCGGAGATCGAGAAGAACGGCACCCCGGCCTCGCCGGCCACGGCGCGGGCGAGCAGCGTCTTGCCGGTTCCGGGCGGGCCGTACAGCAGCACGCCCTTCGGGATGCGTGCGCCGACCCGGCGGAACTTCTCCGGCTCGCGCAGGAAGTCCTTGATCTCCTCCAGCTCGCCGAGCGCCTCGTCCACGCCCGCGACGTCCTTGAACGTCACCTGCGGATGGTCCTTGGTGATCATCTTCGCCTTGGACTTGCCGAAGTTCATCACCCCGCCGGCGCCGCCCTGCATGCGGCTGAGCAGGAACCAGAAGATCACGCCGATGAGGATGAACGGGATGAGCGTCACCAGCATGTTCGTGAACACGTTGGGCTGCGTGACCGTGTCGTCATAGCCGTCGCTGAGATCGGCGTCGTCGATCGCCTGGACGACGTCTCCGGCCCGGGCCGTGGCGTAGTAGAACTGCACCTGCCGCCCGTGCCCCTCGTAGTCCTCCGCGAGGGTGAGGTCCACCCGCTGGTCCGAGTCCTGGATGGTGGCCTCGGTCGCCTTCTTCTGCTGGATCAGCGACATGCCCTCGGCCGTGGTGACCTTCTGATAGCCGCCGAACATGCTGGCGACGTTCATGCCGATGAGGACGATGATGAGGGCGGCGATGATCCAGAAGATCGGCCCTTTGGTCACTCGTTTCAATGTGTTCATGAATGCAGGGGCGCGGCCCGAACCCTTTCGTGCGTGGTGGACAGTTCCTGATGCTACTGGAGGAGGCTGTGTCCTCCCTGCATGTTCGCTGTCAGCGGCAGGTCAGCTGTAGACCTCGGGCTTCAGGATGCCCACGCCGTCGACGTTGCGATAGCGCTCGTCATGGTCGAGCCCGTACCCGACGACGAAGTCGACGGGGATGTCGAAGCCGATGTAGCGCACGTCCAGATCGACGGCGAGCGCCTCAGGCTTGCGCAGCAGCGCGCAGATCTCCACCGAGCGCGCCCCGCGCGAGCGCAGGTTGCGCTGCAGCCACGAGAGGGTGAGCCCGGAGTCGATGACGTCCTCGACGATGAGCACGTCGCGGTCGTGGATGTCGGTGTCGAGATCCTTGAGGATGCGGACGACGCCCGACGAGCGGGTTCCGGACCCATAGGACGACACCGCCATGAAGTCCATCGTCACCGGCAGCGTGAGCGCCCGCGAGAGATCGGCCATCACCATGATCGCACCCTTGAGCACCCCGACGAGCAGCACATCACGGCCGGCGTAGTCATGCTCGATCGCCCGGGCGAGCTCCTGAATGCGGGTCTGGATCTGCTCGGGGGTGAGCAGGACCTCTTCGAGATCGTCCTTGATGTCGGCGAGTTTCATGGGGCGGCGGCTCCTCTGTGACCGGTTGCGCGGGAACCCTGCCAACTCTAGCGCGCCGCGGCCGACTCGGTGACGTCGCCGCCGCGACCCGGATCTCGTCGCCGACCCGGCGGGCCCGGCCGCCCGGCAGATCGATCGGCCCCTGGCCGTGCCAGGTGGTCGCGAGCCGCACGACGGCCTCGACATGCACCCGCTGCTGGGGCCGACCGAGCGCGGCCTCGACGACCCGCTTGACCGTGCGCGTCGCGAGCGGCCCCGGCAGGTCGCGCACGAGCGCGACGGGGAGCACCCCCGCCGCGCAGCTCGCCGCCCGCTCGGCGGCCATCGCGTCCAGCAGCGCCGTGTCCTCGCCCACGAGCGCCGCGGTGCGGGCCAGCGCCGCGGCGAACCCCGGGCCGAGCTCCCTCTCGAGCAGCGGCAGCACGCGGTCGCGCACCCGCACCCGGGCGAATCGGGGGTCGTGGTTCTGCGGGTCGTCCCAGACCGGGATGCCCCGGGCCCGGCACGACGCCCGGGTGACGCAGCGGCGCAGGCCCAGCAGCGGTCGGACGATCCGCCCGGCCACGGGGCGCATCCCGCCGACCGCCCGGGGCCCGGACCCGCGGGCGAGGCCGAGCAGCACCGTCTCCGCCTGGTCATCGAGGGTGTGCGCGAGCAGGACGAGATCGGCGCCCTGCGCGCACCGGGCCCGTTCCAGCGCGGCCAGGCGCGCCCGCCGGGCCGCCGCCTCCATGCCGCCGGACCCGGTGACCCGCACCCGCTCGACGGCGGCCGGGTCGGCGCCGAGCGCGGCGCAGCGCCGGGCTGCCGTCGCGGCGACCGCGGCGCTGCCAGCCTGCAGACCGTGGTCGACGGTGAGCGTCCCCCAGCCGATGCCGAGCCGGGGGGCCACGTGCGCGACCGCGGCGGCCAGGGCCAGCGAGTCGGCGCCGCCGCTGACACCCACGAGCACACGGCCCGGGCGCAGCGCCGCGAGACACTCGCGCACCGCGTGACGCACCGCCGCCGTGGCGGCGTCGAGCGACGGACGACGCTGGGACATGTGCACTAATCTAGTGCGCGGAGCGGGACCGCCCGCGGCGCGAGCCGCCGGTGGCGGCACGCCGCAGCACCCGGCCTGCGCGATCGCCAGGCCTGAACCAAGGAGAGAGAACACATGGCCATCCACGACGCAGTCATCGAGATCCCCGCGGGCTCGCGCAACAAGTACGAGGTCGACCACGAGACCGGTCGCGTCTTCCTCGATCGCGTCCTGTTCACGAACTTCGTCTACCCCACCGACTACGGCTTCTTCGAGAACACCCTCGGGCTCGACGGCGACCCGCTCGACGTGCTCGTGCTCACCGAGATCCCCGTGTTCCCGGGCGTGGGCGTGAAGGTGCGCCCGGTGGGCCTGCTCAACATGAAGGACGAGGCGGGCATCGACACGAAGATCGTCGCCGTGCCCGACGACCCGCGCTTCGATCGCATCCAGGACATCGACGACGTGCCCCAGGAGCTGCGCGACCGCATCGAGCACTTCTTCGCGCACTACAAGGATCTGGAGAAGGGCAAGGAGGTCGCTCTCGACGGCTGGGAGGGAGCCGAGGCCGCCGAGCAGCAGATCCAGGCCGCCGAGCAGCGGCTCGCCGACACGCAGGAGTGAGGCCCGACGCGGCCCGGCCGCGTCACATCGCGTCGATCGAGGGGCGCCGGGCCCGTCACCATGACGGGGTCGGCGCCCCTCGTCGTCCCCGGGGCCGGGCCCGGCCCCGCGATGGGACGGGCCGCCACGCGGGATGCGGCCGACGCGTCGGTCAGGACCTCGGCCGTCGGCGCACCGGCCGACGCGTCAGTGACTGGCCAGCCACACGGCGGGGTTGACCGTGTTGCCCGCAGTCTTCCACAGCGGGCTGCCGAACCCGACCGAGCCGATGTGGATCTCGAAGTGCAGGTGCGGCCCGGTTGCCGCCCCGGTGCTGCCGGACAGCCCGATCTGCTGCCCTTTCGACACCCGCTGCCCGACCGAGACCTGCAGCCGGGAGAGGTGCAGCGACCGGGACACTATCGTCTGTCCGTCGACCACGTGGCGGATCTCCACATAGTTGCCCGCGCTGGAGTCGTAGCCGCCGCCCACGACCGTGCCATCGGCGATGGCGAGCACGGGCGTCCCCGTCGGAACGACGTAGTCGGTGCCGTAGTGGAAGCGGTACTCATGATGGATGGGATGGAACCGCATCCCGTACCCGCTGGAGGAGGTCAGATACGGCAGCGGATAGCCGACCGCGCCACCGCTCGGCGCCCTGGTCGTCGTCGAGGCGGAGGACGACGGCGCCCGGTAGGAGCCGTCGGAGTCGCTCGAGCCGGAACCGGAGCCAGAGCTCGCGGCCGCCGCCGCGGCAGCCAGCGCCTTCGCCCTCGCGTCGGCCTCGGCCTTGACCCCCGCGGCGCGCTGCGCCTGCAGCTCGGCGGTCTCCCCCTGCAGCGAGGAGAGCTGGGCCTCGAGGTCTGCGGCGTGCTGCTGCTGCTCCGACACCGCGTCCTGCGCGGCCTGCGCCGCCTGCTGCGCCTGCTGCGCCTTTCCCGCGGCCTCGTCGGCGATGCGGGTGAGCTCGGCGTAGGCCGCGTCCGCCTGGTCCTCGAGGGACTTCGCCGTGTTGGCGTCGGCGACGGCCGACCGGTAGGCCTCGTCGCTGCGCTCACCCACCCGACCCATCATGCCCAGCTGGTAGAGCACGGTCTGCGCCTGGTCACCCGAGAGATAGATGTTCATGCTCGCGCTCGCGCCGCCACTGCGGTACAGCTGCGCGATCGAGCTGCCGGCCGCCTCCCGCGACTGGTCGGCCCGGGCCTGCGCGTCGACCCGCTGCACGGTGAGCTGGTCGAAGACGGCCTGCTGGTCGGCCACCCGCTGCAGGGCGTCGTCCGCGGCCTGCTGCGCGTCCTGCGCGGCCTGCTGCGCCTGGGTGTACTGACTGTCGAGATCAGCCAGCAGCCCCTTGACCCGTTGGATCTCGGCCTGCTTGTCCTGCTCGTTCTGCCTGGCCCGTTCGATGTCATCCCACGAGGGGTAGTCCGCCGCCTGGGTCGCGGGGACCGGCGCCCAGACGCCCTGACCCGCCATGAGCGCCGCACTCAGGGCCACTCCGATGACGAGGCGTCGCGCTGCTCGCATGAGCTCTCCTTCCGTGCCGCGTGTCAGCCTACACAGGCCGGGGTCTCGCGGCCACGAGCGACACCGGGCGGATTCCGCGCCCGGCGAGGCCCGGTCGTAGACTGGGAAGCAGGGCACATCATCGCAAGGAGCAGCATGGCCACAACCGGTTCCAGACGCGCAGCCAGAGTGATCAGCTGGCTGCGGCACCAGGTGACGAGCGGGGCCTGGCCGGTCGGCACCAAGATCCCCACCGAGCCGGAGCTGACCGAGCAGCTGCACGTCGGCCGCAGCACCGTCCGCGAGGCGGTGCGATCTCTGGCGAGCCTGGGCATCCTCGAGACCGCACCGGGACGCGGCACCTTCGTCCGCTCGGTCAGCCCGGTCAGCACCGTCCTCAACGACTACCTGGGCGAGAAGGCGGTCGGCGACGTGCTGAGCGTCCGCCGCACGCTCGAGATCGAGGCCGCCCGCCGTGCGGCCCTGGAGCTCACCCCGGAGCACCATCAGGCGCTGCGCGAGGCCCTCGCCGAGGAGCGCCGCCAGGTCGAGGCCGGTGCTCACGAGGTGCTCGACCCGCCCGGCCCCTTCCACATCGCCCTGGTGCGCGCGAGCGGCAACCCGCTGCTCACCGAGCTGTACGCGGGCCTCGCCCAGGCCGTCCGGCAGGCGATCCGGGACGGCCGGGTGCGCTCCGCCTCGCCCGCCGAGAAACTGCAGGACCACGAACGCATCCTGGCGGCGATCGAGAAGCACGACCTCGTCGAGGCCGTCCACGCCGCCAACGATCACGGCGACCGCGATCTCGTGGTCGTGCCCGACGCGACCGCAGCCCCCGTCGTGCACCAGGGCGACCTGCAGCCGGACACGAAGGTCGTCTACCGCCGGGTAGAGTCCCCGCACGGCGACCAGCCCGCCCCGGTCCGGGTCTTCCGCATCTCCCACGACGACTGAGCGACACCCCGACACGCTCGCGATTTGCACTCGTCGACGTGGTTCCGTAAAGTGTCTCTTCGGTACAGCGGGTTCGGGAAGTCACCAAGCGTGCGGCCCCATCGTCTAGTGGCCCAGGACACCGCCCTTTCACGGCGGTAACACGGGTTCGAATCCCGTTGGGGTCACGAGATGGTAGAGTCTCCTCTCGGCTGTTGTACTGCAAGGCCCTGTGGCGCAGTTGGTTAGCGCGCCGCCCTGTCACGGCGGAGGTCGCGGGTTCAAGTCCCGTCAGGGTCGCTTCGGCGAGGAGCCCTTCCAATGGAGGGGCTCCTTCTCCGATCGGGCATCACGCCCCGGCTCTGTAGCTCAGTTGGTAGAGCGCACGACTGAAAATCGTGAGGTCAGCGGATCGATGCCGCTCGGAGCCACTTCACACCAGGATCATGCGGGACGGCTGGAGTTCTCAGACGGTCACTCCGCATCGACTCCGTGGACTCATCGCGCAACGCTGGCAGCGCCCGGGCCGCTTCACAGCTCCCCGCTGCCCGGCCAGGAGCGCGTTCCGCGCAATCGGCGGACCACCTCGGATGATAGAGTTCACCCCATGTGCTCCGCTGACGACGCCTGTCCGCTCTCCGATCGGGAGATGCGCGCCTGGGCTCGGCTCGAGGCCGTCGTCGAGCTGCTGCCCGGAGCCCTCGACTCGCAGCTGCAGCGTGACGCGCAGCTGACCCACTTCGACTACCTCGTGCTCGCCAAGCTCGCCGACCATGACGAGCACGCCATGCGCATGACCCAGCTCGCCTCCTCGACGAACGCGACGCTGCCCCGGCTCTCCCACGTCGTCACCCGGCTCGAGCACCGCGGATTCGTCGAGCGCACCACCTGCAGCTCCGACCGTCGCGTCACGATCGCCCGGCTGACCGATGACGGCCTCGCCAAGGTCGTCTCCTCGACCCCTGGACACGTGCGCAACGTGCGCGACATCGTCATCGACCAGCTCACCGCCGAGCAGGTCGGCCAGCTCTCCGAGATCTGCAACCGACTGCTCCACCGCCTCGACCCCGAGAACCGGCTCGAGGTCTGCCGCGGTCACGACTGACCGTCAGTCGCCACGTCTCGTCTGTGCCGTCCCGCCCCGCTGTCAGGCCGGGCCCGACCTCGCGCCGCCCCGAGCCGGGCCACAGCACTCCCTCGGATGACGGCCCCACAGACGGAGGCGGCCCCGCATCCTGGTGGATGCGGGGCCGCCTCGTGTCAGTGCGTCTGCACTCAGATCGCGCGGATGTTCTCCGCCTGCAGGCCCTTCGGGCCCTTCACGACGTCGAACTCCACACGCTGGTTCTCGTTCAGCGTGCGGAAGCCGTCGGCGACGATGTTCTTGTAATGGGCGAACACGTCCTCGCCGCCGTCCTCGGGCGAGATGAACCCGAAGCCCTTGTCGGAGCTGAACCACTTCACGGTACCGGTTGCCATCGTCTTGCTTCTTCCTACTGCTGCGCCGCGACTCTCACGACGACTTCTGTGTGCGGTGTCGCTTCGCACCCCGATCGAACGACGGAACCGAGCTCGGAAGCCCTGCTGCGTGTCTGCTGCGGCGAAAGTCACTTACCGTGGTGACAGTCTAGGCCCGGGAGCGCCCACGGCACCACCCGGTCGTCACGAGTCCACCCGACGGCGTGTCACCCGTCCTGCGGCAGCCGCTCCACGAGCAGCCGGAGCGTCCGCTCCCGCTGGGGCGCGGCGTCCAGCGGCTCCCCCTCGTGCGCGCCGGCGACCGGCTGGACGATCACCTCGCCGACCCCGTGCCGTGCGGCGAACGTGGTCAGCCGGTCGGCCACCTCGTCCGACGTGCCGATCGTCCAGGCGGCGGCCATGCGGTCAACGAGCGCCCGCTGCTCCGCGGTCAGCGTCATCCGGGCCGCCTCCTCCACGGTCAGCCGTGGCCCCACCCGGCCGACCAGATGCCGCTGCGCCATCCCGATCAGGGCCGGCAGGGCGAGCTCGCGCGCCTCCGCCGCGGTGTCGGCGACGACGACGTTGGCGGTCGTGATCACCGGTGCGCCCGCGCCGCGCTCCCGGCGGTACTCGGCGAGCGCCTCCGCCGTGCCCCGTCCGGTGAAGTGGCTGGCGAAGACGTAGTCGATCCCCAGCCGGCCGGCCAGCCGGGCCGAGTAGCGGGACGACCCCAGCAGCCACAGGTGCGGCCCCGGGCCCGCCGGGGCCGGCGTCGCCGCCACGGGCACCCGTCGCCCGTCGGCGAGCTCCACGGAGAACTCGCCGGCGAGCAGCTCGACGAGCTCCTCGACGCGCTCAGGATAGGCCGACTCCTGCTCGTGCGCGCTCTGGCCCGGTCGCAGCACGTAGGTCGTGACCGGGTCGGTGCCCGGCGCCCGTCCGATGCCGAGGTCGACCCGGCCGCCCAGCGCCGCGTCGAGCAGGGCGAACTGCTCGGCGACCACGATCGGCTGGTGGTTGAGCAGCATGACGCCGCCGGACCCCACCCGGATGCGCTCGGTGGCCGCACCGAGCAGGGCGACGAGCACCGGCGGCGCCGTCGACGCCACATCCCGCATGTTGTGGTGCTCGGCCACCCAGTACCGGTGCAGACCGAGCCGGTCGGCCAGCCTGGCCAGCCGCACCGTCGCCGCGACCGCCTGCGCCGTCGTCTGGCCGGTGCGCACCGGGATCAGGTCCAACACCGAGAGCCTCACGCCCATCTCCGCTCCTCACCTCTCCTGCCGCTCCCGCGGCACCTGGCCGTCCTCGTCACTCGGGGTCGGCCGTCCCCGTCTCCGCCGAGTCGACCGGGCCGGCGGACGCGGCGTGCCGGGCGGCCCGCCGCTCCGCATGCCCCTCGACGAGCCAGTACAGCGCCGGCAGCACCGCGAGCGTCAGCAGGGTCGACGAGACCAGACCGCCGATGACCACGAGCGCCAGCGGCTGCGAGATGAACCCGCCGTGGCCGGTGATGCCGAGCGCCATCGGCAGCAGCGCGAACACCGTGGCCGCCGCGGTCATCAGGATCGGCCGCAGTCGACGCGAGGCACCCTCCAGGAGCGCGGTGTGCACGGCCATCCCCCGGGCGCGGAACTGGTTGACCAGGTCGATGAGCACGATCGCGTTGGTCACCACGATGCCGACGAGCATGAGCAGGCCCACGAGCGAGGCCGCACCGAGCGGGGTGCCGGTGATCAGCAGGGCGGCCAGCGCCCCGGTCGCGGCGAACGGGATCGACACCAGCAGCAGCAGCGGCTGGCGCAGCGACCGGAACGTGGCCACCATGATGACGTACACGATCAGAATCGCGGCCAGCAGCGCGAGGCCCAGGCTGCGGAACGCGGAGCTCTGCTCGCTGAGCACCCCGCCCACAGCCGCGTCGGCCCCGGCAGGCAGCTCGGTCTCGTCGAGCACGCGGCTGACCCCGGCGGAGACGGTGTTGAGGCTCTCGCCCGCCGGGGTGATCGTGATCGTCGCCGACCGCCGCCCCCGCTCGCTGGAGATCGAGCGGGGCACCTGCTCCATCGTCACGTCGGCGAGCGTGTCGAGCCGCACGTCGCCGGTCGGGGTGGTGATCGTCAGCGCGCGCAGCGCGTCGACATCCTGCGGCTGGTCGGCCTCGCGCACGACGATCGAGACGTCCGTCGAGTCGATCTGCGCAGTCGCGGCCTGCTGGGGGTTCATCACCGCGGAGACGGCGCCGATGATCTGCGCCTCGGTCATGCCGTGCTCGGCGGCGACGTCGCGGCGCACCGCGACGTGCACCGTGTCGATGTCGCTGGCGAGGCTGCTCTCGATGCCGGCGACGTCGTCGACGTCCTGCAGCCCGGTCATGAGGACGTCGGTCGCCGCGGCGAGCCGCTCGTCATCCGGGGCGGTCACGTCGATCGTGACGTCGTTGGACACCCCGCTCGCGCCGGAGGTCGACAGACTCAGGTCGTCGGCGTCCGGCTGCGCGTTGAGCACGGCGCGCAGGTCCTGCTGCACCTGCTCCGCGTCGGCGTCGTCAGCGTAGGCGATCTGGAAGCTCGTCGAGTCGGCCCCACCGCCGCCCAGGAACGACGCGGCGGTCAGCCCGCCCGAGCTGCCGATCGTGGTGGCCACGGTCTCGACGCCCGCGACGTCGCGCAGGGCGCTCTCCAGCGGCTCAGCGCGGCGCTGGGCCGCCTCGAGGCTCGTGCCGGAGGGCAGCCGCTGAGTGACGGAGGCGGTGGTCTCGCCGCTGTCGCCGATGAAGTTCGTCTGCATGAGCGGGGTGAGAGCGAGGGTCGCGCCGAGCACAGCGACCGCGGCGATGACAGTGACCCACGGGTGCGCGAGCACCCCGCGCAGCACGGGCTCATACCCGCGCTGCAGCCGGGTGCGCTCCTCCCCGGCGAGCACGGCGGAATGGTCCCGCTCGCGGCGCGCGACCGGATCGGCGGATGCCGCCCGGCCCCCGGCGTCGGCCGCGACGGACGTGTCGTCGCCCCGGGCCCGCCCCGTGTCGGCCGCGTGGCGCCGCGCCCGCAGGAACCAGTAGGCAAGCACCGGCACGATCGTCAGGGCGACGAGCAGCGAGGCGAGCAGGGCGATGACCACGGTGAACGCGAACGGCCGGAACAGCTCGCCGACGACCCCGCCGACGAAGCCGACCGGCAAGAACACCGCCGCCGTGGTGAGCGTCGACGCGGTGATCGCGCCGGCCACCTCGCGCACGGCGCGCAGGATGACCCGGGCCCGGTCGCCATCCGGGTCGTGCTCCATGTGCCGGTTGATGTTCTCGATGACGACGATCGCGTCGTCGACGACGCGGCCGATCGCGATCGTGAGAGCACCCAGGGTGAGCACGTTGAGTGAGTAGCCGACCGCCTCGATGCCGATGAAGGTGATGAGCAGCGACAGCGGGATCGAGATCGCGGTGACGAGCGTCGAGCGCGCCGAGAGCAGGAAGACGAGGATGACGAGCACGGCGAAGACGAGGCCGAGCATGCCCTCCGTCGTCAGAGACGAGATCGACTGCTCGATCGAGGGCGCCTGGTCGTAGATGACCGACAGCGACACGTCGTCGCCCGCGTTCGCCTGCAACGTGGCCAGGTCGTCGGCGATCGCGCGCGAGACAGCGACGGTGTTGCCCTCCGCCTTCTTCGTCACCTGGATGGTGACGGCCGGCTCGCCGTCGACCCGGCTGATGCCCGTCTGGGGCGCCTGGACGAGCTCCACCGCGGCCACGTCACCGAGCCGCACGGGCGCCACGGCGGCGGATGTCGCGGTCGCCCCCGCCTGGGACACGCTCGACGCGCTCGTGGTCGCGCTCGTCGCGGCGGGCAGCAGCGGCAGGTCCGCCACGTCATCCGTGGAGGTGTAGCGGCTGCCGACACGCACGGAGAGGTCGAGGTCGCCATCGGTGACCTGGCCGGCGCCGGCGACCACGCCGTCTGCCTGCAGCGCCTGAGTGATCGAGGCCGCGGTGAGGCCGTGCGCCTGCAGCGCCTCGGGGTCCGGGGTGACACGGATCTCGCGGCTGCCGCCGCCCATCACCGTCGCCTGGGCCACCCCGTCGAGGCGCTCGATGTCGGCGGTGACGTTCTCGCGCACCCGGTCGGCGACGTCCACGGGGTCAAGCGTGGACGACGAGGCGGCGAGCATCACCACGGGCATGTCCGAGGTGGAGCCGCTGGCGATGACGGGGTCGAGCCCGTCCGGCAGCTGCGCGGAGATGCGGCTGACCGCCTGACGCACCTTCTGCTCGGCATCGACGCGGTCGGTGCCGAACGCGAACTCGACGGTGACCGTGGACGAACCGGTCGTGGAGGTCGAGGACGTGGACTCGATGCCCTCGACGCTCTGCACCGCCGTCTCGATCGGCGTGCTGATCTGGGTGTCGACCACATCCGGCGCGACCCCCGCCTCGGTCGACTGGACCACCACGATCGGCAGCTCGACGTCGGGCATGAGCTCCTGCCGGGCCCCGGTCATCGCCACGACGCCGAAGACCGCGGCGACGACGGTGATCAGGGCGATCAGCGCCCGGTTGCGCAGGCTCAGTCTGGTCAGTGCGGACATGGCGCTCCTCGCCTCTCACGGCTCGTGGCACGGCGCCCCGAGCAGTCTCGCCGACGTCCGCTCGACAGGCGGACGGAGATGACGCCATTCTTCCACAGCGCGGCGGGGCCGACCGACGGTTCCGGGACACATGCCACATGCGTGATAGACTGCCGCTCAGTCTGTGTCGGGTGCCCTCCGCGCCCGGGCACGCCAGCCGAGGAGATCATGACAGGAGGTCTCGTTCATGGGACGCGGCCGCCAGAAGGCGAAGCACACGAAAGTCGCCCGCCAGCTCAAGTACAACGTTCCCGCCACCGACTACGAGGCGCTGGAGCGCGAGCTGCGCAGCAGCGCGCATCACGACGAGTCGGCGGAGGAGGACTGGAACGCCTACCACTACCCCGCCGAGGATGATCGGGAGGACGACGAGCGCTGAGCGCCGCCCGTCCCGCGTGACGAACCGCCCCGCCTGAACCGCGGGGCGGTTTTCTCTCATTCCCCGGCGAACGTCCCGACCAGCCGCACGCCGCCCGCGTGCACGCCCTTCGCGCCGACGGTGAACCCGTCCGCGGCGAGATCCCGGGCCGCGTCCGACACCGTCCCCACTCGCCACGCGGGCACGCCCTGCGCGGTGAAGGCCGCGGCGACGGCGTCCGCGCGATCCGCGGCGACGACGGCGACCATGCCGATCCCGAGGTTCCAGGTGTCCTCGACCGCGCCAAGCTCGAACCCGCCGAGGTCGGCGAGCACCCGGAACACGACCGGCGGACACCACGTCGCCCGGTCGATCTCCACCCACGTGCCGGAGGGCAGCACGCGCGCCACGTTCGCCGCGATGCCGCCGCCGGTGATGTGGCTGAACATGTGGACCGCCCCCCGGGTCGCCGCGCCGTCGAGCACCCGCAGCACCGGGGTCGTGTACAGCCGGGTCGGCTCGAGCAGGGCCTCCCCGATCGGTCCGCCGAGCTCGTCGACCCGGTCACCGTAGCCCACACCCGCGTCTGCGAGCACGCGCCGCACGAGTGAGTAGCCGTTCGAGTGCAGGCCGCTGGAGGCCAGGGCGATCACCGCGTCCCCGGGCCGCACCCGGCTCGGGTCGAGTCGGGCGTCGAGATCCACCACGCCGGTCGCCGCACCAGCCACGTCGTAGTCGTCCGGGCCGAGCAGGTCAGGATGCTCCGCGACCTCGCCACCGACGAGCGCCGTGCCCGTCTCACCGCAGGCCCGGGCCACGCCGCCGACGATCTCGGCGATGCGCTCCGGCACCACGTGCCCGCAGGCGATGTAGTCGGTCATGAACAGCGGCCTGGCACCGATGACCACGATGTCGTCGACGACCATGCCGACGAGATCCTGGCCGATCGTGTCGTGCCGGTCGAGCGCCTGGGCGATCGCGACCTTCGTGCCCACGCCGTCCGTGGAGGTGGCGAGCACCGGGTGGTCGAGGCCCCTGAGCGCCGCGGCGTCGAACATGCCGGCGAAGCCGCCCACGCCTCCGATCACCTCGGGGCCGTGCGTGGCCTGCACCGCGGCCTTCATCAGCTCGACGGCGCGGTCGCCGGCGGCGGTGTCGACTCCGGACTCGGCGTACAGGCTCACGGGTTGTTCCTCGTCTCTCATGCTCATGCTGCTGTCTCGGGCGGACCGCCCGCCCGGCCACGCGCCGCGACGGCGCGCCGGTCGCCCCGTCATCGGCCCTCGGCCGCGGAGAGGCGGCCGTGGGTGATGCCGGGGCGGGCCCCGGCGGCGAGCCCGTCGAGCTCGGTGTCCGGCCCCGCCTGGCAGGCCGCGGGCGCCTCATGCTCGAGCAGGTCCTTGCCGAGCTCGTCCGAGGTCGGCAGCGGGATCGGGTACCGGCCGGTGAAGCACGCGGCGCACAGCTCGCCCTCCGGCTGCTCGGTCGCAGTGATCATCCCCTCGAGACTCAGGTACCCGAGGGTGTCGGCGCCGATCATGCGGCGGATCTCCTCGACGGTCGCGCCCGAGGCGATCAGCTCGGCCCGGGAGGCGAAGTCGATGCCGTAGAAGCACGGCCAGGTGATCGGCGGCGCGGAGATGCGCACGTGCACCTCGGCCGCGCCGGCCTCGCGCAGCATCGCCACGAGGGCACGCTGCGTGTTGCCGCGCACGATCGAGTCGTCGATGACGACGAGTCGCCGCCCGCGGATCACCTCGCGCAGCGGGTTGAGCTTCAGCCGGATGCCCTGCTGCCGGATCGTCTGCGACGGCTGGATGAACGTGCGGCCGACGTACGCGTTCTTCACGAGCCCCTGCCCGTACGGGATGCCCGACTCCTGCGAGTAGCCGATCGCCGCGGGGGTGCCGGACTCCGGTGTGGGGATGACGAGATCCGCGTCGACGGGGTACTCGCGGGCGAGGGCGCGGCCCATCTCAATGCGCGAGGCGTTGACCGAGCGGCCGTGGATCGTGGTGTCGGGCCGGGCCAGATAGACGTACTCGAACACGCAGCCGGCGCGGTGCGTCTCGGCGAAGCGCTGCGAGCGCACACCGTCCTCGTCGATCGCGATGAGCTCACCGGGCTCCACCTCGCGCACGAAGGACGCGCCGACGATGTCGAGCGCGGCAGTCTCACTGGCCACGACCCAACCGCGCTCGAGGCGGCCGAGCACGAGCGGGCGCACCCCCTGCGGGTCACGGGCCGCGTACAGCGTGTGCTCGTCCATGAACACGAGGCAGAACGCGCCGCGCACCTGCGGGAGGATCTCCATCGCGGTGGCCTCGAGCGTGTGGTCGGCGTCGCCGCTGAACAGAGCGGTGAGCACCGCCGTGTCGGTCGTGTTGCCGTGGGAGAGCTCGCCGAAGCGCTGGTCGGGGTGCAGCCGGTGCAGCAGCCGCACGAGCTCGGCGGTGTTGGTGAGGTTGCCGTTGTGTCCGAGGGCGACGGTGCCCTTGGCGGTGCGACCGAGCGTCGGCTGCGCGTTCGCCCAGGTGGAGCGCCCGGTCGTCGAGTAGCGGTTGTGGCCAACGGCGATGTGGCCGACGAGCGTGTTCAGCGACGACTCGTCGAACACCTGCGACACCAGGCCCATGTCCTTGTAGACCATGATCTGGTGCCCGTCGGAGGTGGCGATGCCCGCCGACTCCGTGCCACGGTGCTGCAGTGCGAACAGCCCGTAGTAGGTGAGCTTGGCGACCTCCTCGCCCGGCGCCCACACGCCGAACACGCCGCATTCGTCCTTCGGGGCGTGATCCGCCTCGAGACCGTCCGGGTCGAGCATGCGGTCACCGTACGTCACGGTCGCTCCTTGCGTCTTGGATGCGCTCGGGCGCGACGGCTCGAGGCCCTCGCACTCCCCTTGTCTCCAGTGTCTCACCGTGCGCCGCCTCGCGGCCAGCGCCGCCCTCGGCCGTCGCGGTGGCCCTGTCCGCGGGGGCGACCGGCGTCACCCGCTCGTGCACCGCGTCCACC
The DNA here is from genome assembly GCF_008831125.1 of Pseudoclavibacter caeni. Lineage (GTDB taxonomy): Bacteria > Actinomycetota > Actinomycetes > Actinomycetales > Microbacteriaceae > Pseudoclavibacter_A > Pseudoclavibacter_A caeni. The sequence continues at coordinate 100,142 of NZ_WBKA01000006.1, forward strand.
AGGCGGGCCCGTCGGGCCGACACCCGGTCGATCACGAGCGCGATCACGAGCATCACGGCCACGCCCGCGAGCGCGAGCACGACGGCGAGCAGCCCGAAGGCCTGCATCGGGGAGAGCTGGCGGGTGGTCTGACTCTGGGCGTCATCAGCGGGCTGGGCCATCGCCACCAGCGACCACACGGCCGCCGCGACCACCCCGAGCACGGCGCCGAACACCGCGAACGGCAGCAGCTTCGGGGCCCGGCGCAGTCGCACCCGCACCTGTTCCGTCTGTCGCGTCACCCCGCCACCCTACCGCACACGGGGCGGGCCTCAGCGCCGCAGCCCGGGCACCGGCAGCATCCCGTCGAGATGCGCGCGCACGCCGGACGCGTCGATCGCACCCGCCGCGAGCGCGTCGGCCCAGCGCACCCGGCCGCTCGCAAGGCCGAGCCAGGTGACCGCGTCCGTCTCGATCACGTTCGGCGGGGTGCCGCGGGTGTGTCGGGGCCCGGCGATGCACTGCACCGCGCCGTATGGCGGCACCCGCACCTCGACCGCGTGGCCGGGATGCTCGTCGGCGAGCGCCTGCAGCGACCAGCGCACGGCCGTCGCGAGCACGGCCCGGGGCACGCCCTCCCCCGCCCGCTCCGCCGCGATCGCCGCGTCGAACGCGGCCAGACCCACCCGCTCGTCGATCCTGCGCACCATACCCGGGATCCTATCGCCGCGCCCGCGCCCCACCGCGCGGCGTTCACCGGACGGCCCGCGCGCCCCGGCCAGCTGCCCCGACCCGCGCCCGCCGCGTCCACTACGCTGGGGGCCGTGAAGATCCTCGTACTCGGCTCCGGCGCGCGCGAGCACGCCATCATCCGTCGCCTGCTCTCCGACCCCGTCGACCATGTGATCACGGCCGCGCCCGGCAACGCCGGCATCGCCCGCGACGTGCCGGTCGTCGACCTCGACCCGACCGACCCGGACGCGGTGGTCACGCAGGTCGAGCGGGATCACCCCGACCTCGTCGTGATCGGCCCCGAGGCGCCGCTCGTCGCGGGCGTCGCCGACGCGGTGCGCGCGGCGGGCGTGCCGGTGTTCGGCCCCGACCAGGCCGCGGCCCGCATCGAGGGCTCCAAGAGCTTCGCCAAGGACGTGATGGCCGCCGCCGGCGTGCCCACCGGCCGGGCCGTGCGCGCCGCCACGCTCGACGAGGCGGCCCGGGCGCTCGACGCGTTCGGCGCGCCCTACGTGGTCAAGGCCGACGGCCTCGCGGCCGGCAAGGGTGTGATCGTCACCGACGACCGGCGGGCCGCGCTCGCGCACGCCGAGCGGTTCATCGCACAGACCGTGCTCGTCGAGGAGTTCCTCTCCGGCCAGGAGGTCTCGCTGTTCTTCCTCGCCGACGGCGAGCGCGCGGTGCCGCTCAGCCCCGCGCAGGACTACAAGCGCATCGGCGACGGCGACACCGGGGCGAACACCGGCGGCATGGGCGCCTACTCCCCGCTGCCGTGGCTGTCGGAGGGGTTCGTCGCCGAGGTGCGCGACCGCGTCGCCCAGCCCACGGTCACCGAGCTCGCGCGCCGCGGCGCGCCCTTCCGCGGCCTGCTGTACTGCGGCCTCATCGTCACACCCGCGGGCGTGCGCGTGATCGAGTTCAACGCCCGCTTCGGCGACCCGGAGACGCAGGTGGTGCTGCCCCGGCTCGAGGACGATCTCTCCGCCCTGCTGCTCGCGGCCGCCGAGGGCCGGCTCGACACGGTGCCCGCGCCGGTGTTCGCCGACCGCTGCGCGATCACCGTCGTCGTCGCCAGCGAGGGCTACCCGGCGCACGCGATCACCGGCCGCGAGCTGACCGGGCTCGACGAGGCGGAGGCGCTGCCCGGCGTGAGCGTCATCCATGCGGCGACGGCGCGCGAGGGTGACCGGCTGGTGGCCACGGGCGGCCGCGTCGTGGACGTCGTGGCGGTGGCCGACGACTTCGAGGCGGCCCGGGCCGCGGCGTATGCTGGCATCGGGTGCATCCGCCTGGAGGGCTCCCAGCATCGCTCCGACATCGCCGACGCGAGCCGGACGCGACCGAATCTGCTGAGCGCGGCCCACTGACCGTCGCCGTCGCCGACGGTGCGCCCGCACGACGAACACCGACCGCGAAAGGTGATCATGTCCCCGACCTCCATCGACCTGCCCGGCTGGCACCACGTCTACTCCGGCAAGGTCCGCGATCTCTACGTCCCGATCAGCGCCGGGTCGCTCGACACCGCCGACCAGGTGCTCATGGTCGCCTCCGACCGGGTCAGCGCGTTCGACCACATGCTCGAGCCGCCGATCCCCGGCAAGGGCCGGCTGCTCAACCAGCTCGCCCTGTGGTGGTTCGACCGGCTCGACTTCCCCAACCACCTGCTGAGCACCGACGTGCCCGACCCGGTGGCCGGCCGGGCGATCATCGCCAAGCGCCTGCGCATGTACCCGCTCGAGGCGGTCGTGCGCGGCTATGTCGCCGGCTCCGCCTGGGCCGAGTACCGGGATCACGGGTCGATCTGCGGCGTGGCGCTGCCCGCCGGGCTCGCGTTCGGCGACCGGCTGCCTGAGCCGATCTACACGCCCGCGTTCAAGGCCCCGGCCGGCCAGCACGACGAGAACATCACCTTCGAGCAGACGGTCGACCTGATCGGCGCCGAGCCCGCCGCGCAGGTGCGCGACGCCGCCCTGACCCTGTACCGGCAGGGTGCCGGGATCGCCGAGGAGCGCGGCCTGATCATCGCCGACACGAAGTTCGAGTTCGGCGACGACCTGGGCCACCTCACCCTCGCCGACGAGGTGCTCACCTCCGACTCCTCCCGTTACTGGAGCCGCGAGGCCTGGGAGCAGGGGAAGCGCCACGAGAGCTTCGACAAGCAGATCGTGCGCGACTGGCTCACCGAGCACTGGGATCGCGCCGGCGAGCCGCCGACGCTGCCGGCCGAGATCGTCGACCGCACCGCGCAGCGCTACCGCGAGCTGTTCGAGCGGCTCACCGGCGAGCCCGCGCCGCGGGGCTGACCGCGCCGCGTCCGCCCCGACGGCCGAGCCACTAGACTTGAGGGCGTCGGGCGACGCGTCAGACACCGACACATCACTCATTCACGCACGATAGGGCGAGTCCAAGTGGCCAAGATCATTGTCGAAATCATGCCCAAGCCGGAGATCCTCGATCCCCAGGGCAAGGCGGTCGCCGGGGTGCTCCAGCGCCTCGGCCACGAGCGGATCACCGGTGTGCGCATCGGCAAGCGCTTCGAGGTCGAGGTCGACGGCGAGGTCGACGACGCGCTGCTCGCGTCGATCGCCGAGGTCGCCGCCGACGTGTTCTCGAACCCCGTGATCGAGGACGTCGTCAGCGTCCGCGCCGAGGAGGCGTGACGGTGACCGCCGCGCCCGACCGCGTCGCCCGCATCGGCGTCGTCACCTTCCCCGGTACCCTCGACGACGGGGACGCCCGCCGCGCCGTGCGCTTCGCCGGCGCCGACCCCGTGGCCCTGTGGCACGCCGACCCCGACCTGCACGACGTGGACGCGATCGTGCTGCCCGGCGGGTTCAGCTACGGCGACTACCTGCGCGCCGGCGCGCTCGCCACGCAGTCGCCCATCATGCGCTCGATCATCGCGGCGGCCGAGGACGGCCTGCCCGTGCTCGGCATCTGCAACGGCTTCCAGGTGCTCACCGAGTCGCACCTGCTGCCCGGGGCGCTCGTGCGCAACGAGGGCATGCGCTTCATCCGCCGCGACCAGCCGCTGCGCATCGAGGCGACCGAGACCGCGTGGACGGGCGGGTACCGTCCGGGCCAGGAGATCGTCATCCCGATCAAGAACGCCGAGGGACGCTACATCGCCGACGAGGCCACGCTCGACGAGCTCGAGGGCTCCGGCCGCGTCGTCGCCCGTTACCTGGGCAACCCGAACGGTTCGCTGCACGACATCGCCGGCATCGCCAACGCGGCCGGCAACGTCGTCGGGCTGATGCCGCATCCAGAGCACGCGATCGTGCCCGGGTTCGGCCCGGACATCCCGGAGCGGATGCGCTCGGGGTCGGATGGCCTGACGTTCTTCACCTCCGTGCTCGCCCGGCTGGGCATCGCCCCGGCCGCGGACCGCGTGCCCGTCGAGCACGCCCCAGACCACCACACCGCCGACAGCGGCATCCGCGAGTGAGCAGCGAAGGAAGCACCGGTCACATGAGCGCCGATCAGCAGACCACCACCCCGGCGGCCGTCCCCCAGCCCGACAGCGTCGAGCACGCGGCCGCCACCCCCGACATCGTCCAGCCGTATGACCAGCTCGGCCTCACCGACGACGAGTACCAGCGCATCCGCGACATCCTCGGCCGCCGCCCCACCTCGGGCGAGCTGGCCATGTACTCGGTGATGTGGAGCGAGCACTGCTCCTACAAGTCGAGCAAGCGATACCTGCGCCAGTTCGGCGACACCACGGCCGAGCAGCGCGAGCGGATGCTCGTCGGCATCGGCGAGAACGCGGGCGTCATCGACATCGGCGAGGGCTGGGCGGTGACGTTCAAGGTCGAGAGCCACAACCACCCCAGCTTCGTCGAGCCATTCCAGGGCGCGGCGACCGGCGTGGGCGGCATCGTTCGAGACATCATCGCGATGGGCGCGCGCCCCGTCGCCGTGATGGACCAGCTGCGCTTCGGCGACGTGGAGCACCCCGACACCCGCCGGGTCGTCGACGGCGTCGTGCGCGGCATCTCCACGTACGCGAACAGCCTTGGCCTGCCGAACATCGGCGGCGAGACCGTCTTCGACGCCACCTACCAGACCAACCCGCTCGTCAACGCGCTCGCGCTCGGCGTGCTGCGCCACGACGACCTGCACCTGGCCAGCGCCCGCGGCGCCGGCAACAAGGTGGTGCTCTTCGGGGCGCGCACCGGCGGCGACGGCATCGGCGGCGCGTCGATCCTCGCCTCCGACACGTTCACCGAGGGCGGCCCGACGAAGCGGCCCGCCGTGCAGGTAGGCGACCCGTTCGCCGAGAAGCTGCTGATCGAGATGTGCATGGAGCTGTTCCGCGACGGACTCGTCGAGGGCATCCAGGATCTCGGCGCGGCCGGCATCTCGTGCGCGACGAGCGAGCTGGCCGCCAACGGCGACGGGGGCATGCGCATCGAGCTCGACGACGTGCTGCTGCGCGATCCCACGCTCACCGCCGAGGAGATCCTCATGAGCGAGTCACAGGAGCGCATGATGGCGATCGTACGTCCCGACCGGCTCGACGCGTTCCTGGCCGTCGCCGACCGCTGGAACGTCGAGGCCTCGGTCATCGGCGAGGTCACCGACGGCGACCGGCTCGTGATCAGCTGGCGCGGCCAGACGATCGTCGACGTGCCGCCGCGCACCGTCGCCGTCGACGGGCCGGTCTACGACCGCCCGGTGCGCCGCCCAGAGTGGCTCGACGGCCTGCAGGCCGACACCGCGAACGGCCTCGAGCGCGACGACAGCGGCGAGGGGCTCGGTGACGCGCTGCTGGCGATCGTGGCCAGCCCGGACGAGGCCGACAAGTCGCTCATCACCGACCAGTACGACTACTACGTGCTCGGCAACACCGCGTTCTCGTTCCCCGAGGACGCCGGGATGATCCGCGTCGACGAGGCCTCCGGTCTGGGCGTCGCCCTGGCCACGGACGCGAACGGCCGCTACGCGCAGCTCGATCCGCGCGCCGGCGCCCAGCTCGCCCTCGCCGAGGCGTACCGCAACGTCGCCGTCACAGGCGCCGTGCCCGCCGCGGTGACCGACTGTCTGAACTTCGGCAGCCCCGAGAACCCCGAGGTGATGTGGCAGTTCGCCGAGGCCACCGCGGGGCTCGCGGCCGGCTGCCGGGAGCTCGGCATCCCCGTCACCGGCGGCAACGTGAGCTTCTACAACCAGACGGGCGTCACCCCGATCCACCCGACCCCAGTGGTCGGCGTGCTCGGCATCATCGACGACGTGGCCCGGCGCGTGCCGAGCGGCTGGCAGGACGAGGGCCACAACCTCTACCTGCTCGGCACCACGTACGACGAGCTCGACGGCTCCGCATGGGCCGCCGTGGTGCACGACCACCTCGGCGGCGTGCCCCCGACGGTCGATATGGCCCAGGAGCGGCAGCTCGCCGGCATCCTCGCCTCCCTCGCCCGCGAGGGGCTGGTCACGTCCGCCCACGACCTCAGTGAGGGCGGCCTCGGCCTCGCCCTGGCCGAGGGGGTGCTGCGCTTCGGCGTCGGCGCCCGAGTGTGGCTCGACGAGATCCTGGAGCGCGACGAGATCGACGCGACGGCGGCGCTGTTCTCCGAGTCCACCGGCCGCGTGCTGGTGTCGGTCGCCCGAGAGGACCAAGTGCGCTTCGAGGGGATGCTCGCCGCCCGCGACTACCCGTGCCTGCGCATCGGCGTGACCGACAGCACCGCCGGCCTCGACGTGCAGGGCCTGTTCAGCATCTCGGTGGAAGCGTTGCGCGCGACGAGCCGCGGGACGCTGCCCCGGTACTTCGACTGAGCAGCCGAGGTCGCCCCGCGCCGGGCTCCCGCCCCGCGCGTCAGGCGGCCCGCCGCGATCACACGTCCGCCCCGTCGGGTCGCCTCATCGTCTGAGGCCCCGGCGGGGCGGACGTTCGTATACGGCTGCTGGCTCGCCCCGCCGGCGCCCGGTAGGCTGCGGCGCATGACCAGCCAGCCCCCGCATCCGACCGACGCCCGCACGCAGCCCGGCAGCCGGACCCCGGAGCGTATCCCTGTCGCCGAGAGGCTCGTGATCGAGCACCGCCCCGACGAGGAGGCGTTCGTGCTGCTCGAGCTCGCCGCCGACCCGACCGCGCCGGCGACGGCGCCCCGCGAGGTCGGTCGCATCGACTACGCCCGCGACGGGAGCGGCTGGGATCTCCTCCACACCGAGGTCGCCGCGACGCATGGCGGCCGCGGGCTCGCCGGCCGGCTCGTGCGCGCGGCCGCGGACCACGTGCTCGCCGAGGCGACCGCAAGCGGTGAGCCCGCGCTGCTGATGGCCTCCTGCTCCTACGCGAGCGGCTGGCTCGCACGGCACCCGGACGACTACCGCGCCGTGCTCTCACCGGCCGCCTGATCCTGCGGGCAGGCCGGTCACGACTGGAGGCCGACCCATCGGGCTGCTGCGGCGTCCCCGGGGCGGGTCGGGCCCGATCAGGCTGCGAGCGACGCCTGCCGCCGAGGCCCGGCCAGGCCGGTCAGCGCCACGACGCCGGGCCCCGCGGTCACTGCCAGAGCGCGGCGACGCCGATGTTGACGAGTGCGAGCCCGCCGACGGCGTGGGCGATGCCGACCGGCACCTGCTCGTCGCGCACGGCCCGCCCGTATCCGACGAACGCGGCGCCCGCGACAGCCACGGCGAGCACGAGCTTCACGGTGATCTTCACGTAGTTCACCGTCTCGTGGGTCGCCCCGAGGATGCCGACCAGAGCGAGCCCTGTGACGAGCTGCACGATCGCTCCGGCCAGCTGCCAGACGGTCACCGTCGGCGTCCTGAACGTGGCGAACCAGCCGCCGACGAGCGCGGCAGCGCCGACCAGATGCAGGAACACGAGCAGTGACATGAGGAAGGTCATGCGCCCCACTGTATCGAGACCGTGGAGGCGATGACAGGGAAGCGACGCTCAACTTCGTCGGACCACCCGGCGGTGACCCGGCCCGCTTCCGGTCAGGCCTCGAACGACGGGCACAGCCGGGCGAGCGGGCAGATGCCGCATTCAGGCCGATGGGCGTGGCAGATGCGGCGACCGTGCCAGATGAGCTCGTGCGACAGTCGTGTCCAGTCGCGGCGTGGGAAGAGCGCGGCGACCGCGAACTCGACCTTGACCGGGTCCTTCTCGCGCGTCCACCCGAAGCGGCGCACGAGCCGGCCGAAGTGCGTGTCGACCGTGAGCCCCGGCACGCCGAACGCGTTGCCGAGCACGACGTTGGCCGTCTTCCGGCCGACCCCCGGCAGGGTCACCAGATCGTCGAGCGTGCGCGGGATCTCACCGCCGAACCTCTCGGTGACCGTCCGGGCCATGCCGATGAGGTTGCGGGCCTTCGCCCGGAAGAACCCGGTGGAGCGGATGATCGACTCCAGCTCGACGGGGTCAGCCGCGGCGAGCGCCTGCGGGGTCGGGTACCGGGCGAACAGCGCGGGGGTGACCCGGTTGACCCGGGCGTCCGTGCACTGCGCCGAGAGGATGGTGGCGGTGATGAGCTGATACGGCGAGCGGAAGTCGAGCTCGCAGTGCGCCTCCGGGTACGTCTCGGCGAGGATGCGCCCCATTCGCCGCGCCCGCCGGGTGCGCGCCAGTGGGCTCTCCCGCTCCACGTCAGCCCACGTGGTCATGGGCGCCGCGCCCCGTCCCGACTGGTCACTGCCCGCCCCGGCCCCTCACTCGTGCAGCAGACTGTGCCGCTGCACGATCGCGTCGCGGCCAGCACCGGTGCCGACCACCGAGATGCGCGCCCCGGAGAGCTCCTCGAGGTGCTCGACGTACGCGCGGGCGTTGGCAGGCAGCTCGTCGAACGAGCGGGCCTGCGAGATGTCCTCCGTCCAGCCGGGGAAGTACTCGTAGATCGGCTTCGCGTGGTGGAAGTCGGACTGGTTGACCGGCATCTCGTCGAACCGGCGGCCGTCGACGTCGTAGGCGACGCAGACGGGGATGCGCTCCAGCCCGGTGAGCACGTCGAGCTTGGTGAGCACGAAGTCGGTCACACCGTTGACCCGGGCTGCGTAGCGGGAGACGAGCGCATCGTACCAGCCGGTGCGGCGAGGGCGGCCGGTGGTCACGCCGAACTCGAAGCCGGCCTTGCGCAGGTAGTCGCCGCTCTCGTCGAACAGCTCGGTCGGGAACGGCCCGGCGCCCACGCGGGTGACGTACGCCTTCGCGACGGCGACGACGCGATCGATGCGGTTCGGCGCGACGCCGGAGCCGGTGCACGCGCCGCCGGCGGTCGCGTTCGACGAGGTCACGAACGGGTAGGTGCCGTGGTCGACGTCGAGCATCGTCGCCTGCCCGCCCTCGAACAGCAGGGTCTTGCCGGCGTCCAGCGCCTGGTTGAGCTCGAGGGACGTGTCGTGCACGAGCGGGCGCAGCCGGTCGGCGTAGCCGAGCAGCTCGTCGACGACCTCGTCCGGGTCGATCGCCCGTCGGTTGTACAGCTTGACGAGCATCTGGTTCTTGCGCTCGAGGGAGGCCTCGACCTTCTGCCGCAGGATGCTCTCGTCGAAGATGTCCTGGACGCGGATGCCGACCCGGTTGATCTTGTCGGCGTACGCGGGTCCGATGCCCCGGCCGGTCGTGCCGATCTGCCGCTTGCCGAGGAACCGCTCGGAGACCTTGTCGATCACGCGGTGGTACTTGGTGATCACGTGGGCGTTCGCGCTCACCCGCAGCTTCGACGCGTCGACACCACGCGCCTCGATGGCGTCGAGCTCCTGGAAGAGCACCTCGATGTCGACGACCACGCCGTTGGCGATGACCGGGATCGTACCCGGGGTGAGGATGCCGCTTGGCAGCAGGTGCAGCGCGTACTTCTCGTCGCCGATCACCACCGTGTGGCCGGCGTTGTTGCCGCCGTTGTACTTGACAACGTAGTCGACGTCGCCGCCGAGCAGGTCGGTGGCCTTGCCCTTCCCCTCGTCACCCCACTGCGCTCCGACCAGGACTATGGCGGGCATGCGGCACTCTCCTCTTGTCGTCTTCGGGTCACGGCGCGCGGACGGCCGACGTCGTCGGCTCTCGCTCCCGGGCGTCGCCCGGCGGGCCGGCTCTCGGCCCCGAACAGTTTAGTCGAACTCCCGGTCGACCTGCCGGCCGATCTCCTGCACGTACGCGGCAAGCACCTCTTCCAGGCGTCCCTGCCGGTCGAGATCGGTCAGGCGGTCGGTGAGCGTCCGCGTCATGACGGCCGCGGTAGACAGCGGGGAGACGTGCCAGCTGCCGTCCTCGCGCCGGGCCGCGAGCCCCACCTGGTCGAGGCCGAGGTCGGCGGCCTGAGACGGCGCGGTCAGGTCGAGGGTCCCCGTCTCCCCCGCCGCCTCGAAGGTGACGGCGAGCCCCTGGACGCGCACGGTGACCGAGTCGTCGGAATACCACGAGTCCGGCCGGATCGAGACCGCGTAGTCATCGAGGACCACCCGGGCGGTGTCACCGGAGGCCCTCGCCGACGCCTCGCTCGCGGTCAGGGTGACCTGGACGTCTGAGCGCCCGGTCGAGCGCTCCTGGTTGGACGGCATGAGGTACATGCTGTACAGCCGGCGCTCCGCAGCCGGCAGCTCCGCGGAGACCCCGGACCACTCACCGGTGTTCACCCCGGTCACGACGGCCTCGGCCAGCCCCTTGGTCGCCTCCTCCGGGGAGTCGTGCCGAGTCGCGTCCGTGACGAGCCGGCCGCGCTGCAGGTCGGAGTCGGACCGCTGCGCCTGGCTGAACAGCCCCTGTGCGACGGAGAGCATCGGCGAGATGAACCAGCCGCCCTCGTCGCGGACGCTGACGATGGGCAGCGGGTAGCCGTTCTTCTCGCGGAACTCGGCAAAGTCGAGCGAGTAGGGCATGCCGTCGACGAAGTCGCGCACCTCGTCCTCGTCACTGTCGGCGAGGCTCGTTCCCTCCGCCGCGGCCGCGGCACGGCCGAGGTCGAGGAGCGCGTCCTGCAACGCGTCCGGATCCCTCGCCTCGATGGACACTCGCCCCGAGTCGTAGGTGACGAGGGAGACCTCGTCACCGCCGATGGTCTCCGCCTGCGGCGCCGAGAGCCCATCGGTGGTGATCTGGACGCTGTCGACCGCCTTCCTGACCTGCGCGAACACCTGCGCGGCGCCGCCCGAGGAACCGGAGTCGGATCCGGAGCCCGAGGAGGTGCTGTCGACCTGTTCCGTCAGCGGGCTGATCACCTCCGCCTCGCTCGGCGAGATGCGCCCGACGAGGCTCAGTGGATCCTTGCCCTGCAGATCCTCCAACAGCCCCGTGGCCGCGGCCTCCGGTGTGCGCGACGGGTTGCTGCCGGGGCCGCCGGCATGGCGCAGGGACCACCACAGCACGCCGGTGCCGAGGCCGATCACGAGCGCCACGACCACGAGGATCGCGATCAGCTGGCGACGACGACGGTGGCGGGCGCCGGACGGGACGCCACCCGGGGGCGTCATCCCGGGGCCCATGGGCGCGCCCGGCTGACTGGGCTGCGACGCGGGCTGACCTGACCGCCTCGGCGGGACGGCCCCCAGTGGGGCCATCACCGCCGGTGCTGGCCGGGCCCCGCCTGCTACGGGCATGCCGGCGGCCGGGACAGGTGCGCCCCGGTCGCCGGGCAGTGGCGGTGGGCCAGCCAGTCGTGCCGCCTCCTGCTGGAGTCGGGCCGTCGCCGCCTGACGTGCGTCCGGCGTCCCATTCGCGGCGATCCAACGCACGAGCGCGGGGTAGGCCTGCGGATGACCCGCGACCATCGCCCCGAGTCGCGGCTCGGCGGCGGCGATCTCCGCCAGCCGCTGCGGCGACGTCGCCGGCGAACGCAGCTCGGCGCTCAGCGCGGCGAGCCGTCCCGCCCCGTCTGTGTTCGCCCCCGATGTGTCGGCCATGCCTCTCCCCCTCCGCGGCGCGCCGGTGATCGCCACCCAGGCAGCAGCCTACCGGCTGCGAGACATCTGCGACCCGGCCAGCGACGGCAGAGGAGCCGCCCACGCGCGGACGACCGTCGCTCCGGTGTCGGCGTGCCCGTCAGACCGCGATCGACGGGCGGGACCAGGCACGCGAGGCCCGATACGACCTGGACGGTTCGTCAGGCAGTGACCGACGCCGCGTCCGCGAGCCGGTCGCGCAGCTCGCCGAGACGCTCCCGCAGCGGCTCGGGCAGCCGATCACCGAACATGGCGAAGTAACGGGCCGCATCCTCGGTCTCGTCGAGCCAGGCGCGCGGATCGAGATCGAACAGCTGCCGCCAGTCGTCGTCCGTGACCTCGGTGCCCTCGAGCGCGAACTCCTCTTCGCGGGGGATGACGCCGAGCAGCGTCTGCTCGCCCTCGGCCTCGCCCTCGAGCCGCTTGGCGATCCAGTCGATCACCCGCGAGTTGTCACCGAAGCCCGGCCACAGGAACGACCCGTCGCTGCCGCGGCGGAACCAGTTGACCCCGTAGATACGCGGGGCGTTCTCGCCGAGCGTCTCACCGATCTCGAGCCAGTGGCCCCAGTAGTCGGCCATGTTGTAGCCACAGAACGGCAGCATCGCGAACGGGTCGCGGCGCAGTTTGCCGACCGTGCCCTCGGCGGCGGCGGTCTGCTCGCTGGCCATGGTCGCGCCGATGTACACGCCGTCGCGCCACGAGCGAGCCTCCATCACCAGCGGCGTGTTCGTGCGGCGGCGACCGCCGAAGAGGATCGCGTCGACAGGCACGCCCTCGGGCGCGTCCCAGTCGGGGGCGATCGACGGCGCCTGCTCGGCGCGCACGGTGAAGCGAGAGTTCGGGTGCGCGGCGGGCGTCGGGCTGTCCGGCGTCCAGTCGTCGCCCTGCCAGTCGATCAGGTGCTCGGGCACCTCGGGTGTGAGCCCCTCCCACCACACGTCGCCATCGTCGGTGAGCGCGACGTTCGTGAAGATCACGTTCTCTTTCAGTGCCTCGATGGCGTTCGGGTTCGTCTGCACCCCGGTGCCGGGCGCCACGCCGAAGAAGCCGTTCTCCGGGTTGATCGCGTACAGGCGGCCGTCGGCCTTGGGGCGCATCCACACGATGTCATCGCCAAGGGTCTCGACCTTCCAGCCGGCCAGGCGTGGCCGCATCATCGCGAAGTTCGTCTTGCCACAGGCGGATGGGAATGCGGCGGTGATGTGGTATGCGCGGCCCTGCGGGCTGGTCGCTCGGATGAGCAGCATGTGCTCGGCGAGCCAGCCCTGGTCGCGACCCATCGCCGAGGCGATGCGCAGCGCGTAGCACTTCTTGCCGAGCAGCGCGTTGCCGCCATAGCCCGAGCCGTACGACCAGATCTCGCGGGTCTCGGGGAACTGGACGATGTACTTGGTGCTGTTGCACGGCCACGGCACGTCGGAGCGGGTGTTCCCCTCAGCGTCGACCAGCGGGTACCCCACCGAGTGCACGGCCGGCACCCACTCGTCGCCGGCGGCGATCCGCTCGGCGGCCTTCGCGTCGTCCACGCGGGTCATCAGCATCATGCTGACCACGACATACGGCGAGTCGGTCAGCTGGATGCCGACCTGCGAGATGTCGCCCCCGAACGGCCCCATCGAGAATGGGATAACGTACATGGTGCGCCCGCGCATCGCACCGGTGAAGGCCTCGGTGAGCTCGGCGCGCATCGCGGCCGGCTCTCGCCAGTTGTTCGTCGGCCCGGCGTCCTCCTCGCGCTCGGAGCAGATGAACGTGCGGTCCTCGACGCGCGCGACGTCGGTGGGGTTGGTGCGTGCCAGGAAGCTGTTGGGGCGCTTCTCAGGGTTCAACCGGGTGAACGTGCCGCCATCGACGAGCTGCTGCGTGAGCCGATCCCACTCCTCTCGCGTGCCCTGAACCCACTCGATGCGGTCGGGCTGGAGGACCTTCGCGAAGTCCTCCACCCATCGTCTGACGGACTCGATCTGCTGAACCATGGAATTCGACTCTCTCCGTTGGTGCCCGGCGCCCGGCGCCGGCCAGTGGCTTTGTCTGATCTGCTGACTGTTTCTTCACCAGGGACGCCATCGGCCCTCCGCGAGAACATTCACTATACGCGCAATATATTTTCCGCGCGACCCGGCTGCCGCGTGCGGAGACAGGGCATGGCCGTTGCACAGGTCACGGGCACCCGCACGAGCGAAGAGGAGCTGACACAGGGCCGGGGACGCGATCCACAGCGAGCGGAACAGCATCCTGAGGACGGCACGGTCAGTCGATCGCGTGCTCGCGCACCCAATCGTGCATCACGATCGCCGCGGCGGCGGACGCGTTGATCGACCGGGTCGACCCGAACTGCGTGATCTCGAGCACCCGGTCGCAGGCGGCCTGCGCCTCGGAGCTGAGCCCCGGACCCTCCTGACCGAACAGGAACACGCACCGCTCGGGCAGCGACTCGTGCTCGATCGGCACCGAGCCCGGAACGTTGTCGATGCCGATGATCGGCAGCCTCGCCCCGCGCGCCCAGACCACGAAGTCAGCGACGGATGCGTGATGGTCGACGTGCTGGTACCGGTCAGTGACCATCGCCCCGCGTCGGTTCCAGCGCCGCCGCCCGATGATGTGCACCCGCTCGGCGAGGAACGCGTTGGCGCTGCGCACGATCGAGCCGATGTTCATGTCGTGCTGCCAGTTCTCGATCGCGACATGGAACGGATGCCGCCGTGTGTCGAGATCGGCGACGATCGCGGACATCGCCCAGTAGCGGTACCGGTCGATCACATTGCGGGTGTCACCCTCGGCGAGCAGCGTGCGGTCATAGCGGGAGTCGTCGGGCCAGGCCGCAGGGCCGCCCGGCCAGGGACCGACGCCATGGGTGGTGCGCTCGGGTGTTGAAGCGGGGTTCGGAGTCTGGACGGGAACCGAGCCAGAGGACGGGGATGAGGAGGGAACGAGGGGCTGGGCGGGAGTCTGGGCGGGGCGGTCGGTCACCGGGCGATTGTATGCACTGACTACGGCTGTTCGCAGGGTCGAGTGCGCAGCGGGCCGCTGACTGAGCCGACCGCTGTGATGCCGACTCAGCACCCTCACCCGGATTCATCACCAGACCGGCTGTTCGCGCTGAAACGAGAATGAGATGCTGAATCAAGATCCGGTGCAATGCCCGCCCACGGCTCCGCACGTACGGAACAGACTGGAGAGCTGGTCGTCCGGTATCCGTCGTCGCGCACGGCTCCGGGCACGTACGGAACAGGCAGCGGTGCATATGTGCGCCCGAGAACAGGAACCGGGCCTGCAGTGTCCAGACGGCATCGACGCAGCACCGCGCGGGGGCACGTCACCAGACGGAGCACGACACAGCAGAAGTCACGTCACGATGGATGCTTTGGAGGCTCTTCGGACATCCGGTGGGGGTAGGGCGCGCCGGGTGAGTTCGCGAGGGTAGGGGTCGAGGTCCCCGAGGATCAGAAGTGCTAACCATCTGATTCCGACTGAGGACCTCGACGTGCTTCACCCTGCTTCGGGGTGCGCTTCCGCGCGCTCTGCGACTGATCCGTGTTCCCGCTGCGACGTTCTGCTGGGTCTTCCCGATGTCCATGTCGAGCACGTCGACCGTCGCGACGGGCTGCTGGTGGTGACGGTCTC
>NZ_WBKA01000007.1 GCF_008831125.1 Pseudoclavibacter caeni
TTCCGAACCCGGAAGCTAAGCCTCACAGCGCCGATGGTACTGCACGGGGGACCGTGTGGGAGAGTAGGACACCGCCGGACACCCATTCCACCTCGGGCCCGCACCACACCAGTGGTCGCGGGCCCGAGGTGCACCCACAACCACACCAAGCCACACCACCCGGGCGCCCCCACGCCAGCCTGACACATCCCCGCCGACACACTCGACAACCACCCGACCCGCCTGCTTCTTCGCTCCTGCCAGGGCCGCAGCCATCAGGTGGCACATCTTCACCCCGACCGATGCCCTTCCTCACCCATCCGCCGCACGCCGCCATGGTGGCACAATGAAAGGCGGTGCCTGAATCACATCCCATCGGAGTCGATGACGGATCGTGCACAGACCTCATATTCATCACCGAGCACCTGAGAGCATGGAGACCATGGCAGACCATCACGACAGCGACCGTTCCAGACACGACCACGGCGGCCATCGGGACGACCGACGTTCGCGTGGCCGTGACGCCGGACGCGGTGGCAGGCCTGATCACGACCATTTCGATCGTGGCCATGAGGGCTCCAGACGCGGTCGTGACGGCGATCGCCGTCACGATGGCGAGCGTCGCCACGACAGAGGCGGACCTCAGAGGCGCACCTGGCATGATGATCGTCGCGGCAATGAGCAGCATCATGGCGATGGCCACCGCTCGGACGGGGATCGCTCGGGATACCGCCGCGACCGGCACGACGACCGGCGCGGTGGACGTGACGGTCGCTGGCAGCGCGGCGGAGACGACCGCTGGCGAGATCGACAGGACGATCGCCACGAGGGCGGTGCCCGGCACGATCGACGCGGCAGGGGCAGCTGGGAGGACCGGCGTGACCGCCCCCGGGGGCGTGACGACTGGCACAGTGAGCATCAGAACCGTGAACACGGGCGCGACGGTCACTGGGAGGATCGTCGGGATCGCTCCCAAGGTCGCGGCGGCTGGAACGGTGCCCATCGAGACGAACACCGTGACCCTGACGGATTCCGCGGAGACCGGCGCGATGATCGATCGAGCGCTCGGGGACGCTGGGACGACCGGCGTGGTGGCGACGGTCGCTGGCATGGTCGTCACGAGGGCGACCGGCAGCATGACCAGCGTGATGATCGGCGTGCCCGCCAGGACGGCGGCCGCTGGGAGGACCAGCGCGACCGCCGCCGCGATGACCGCCGTCGTGCGTCGGGTCGTGACCACGACCGGCCTGACCGTCGTGACGGTCGCCATGATCGCGGCGACAGCCGTGGCCGCCGTGACGATTCCAGGTCGCCGCGTCGCACGCGTCCTGACGAGCTGCAGCTGCCGGAGACGATCACGCCACGCGACCTCCCCATGAGCATGCGCGTCGCGCTCAAGTCGCTCCCCCGGGAGAAGGCCGACACCGTGGCGTGCCAGCTCGCGATGGCGCTGATGCTGCTCGATGACGATCCCGCCGCGGCGCACGCCTACGCCCAGGCCGCGGTGCATCGGGCCGGACGCGTGGGCGTCGTCCGCGAGATCGCCGGCCTCGCCGCCTACCGGGCCGGTGACTGGGCCACCGCGCTGCGCGATCTGCGTGCGCATCGCCGAATCACCGGCGACCAGACGAACCTCGCGATCATCGCCGATGCGGAACGGGGCCGCGGCCGGCCGCAGGAGGCGATCCAGCTCGCCGAGGAGGCCGACCTCGCCGAGCTGCCCACGGCGACGCGTGTTGAGCTCGCGATCGTCGTCAGCGGTGCATGGCGGGACCAGGGCGACCTCGACCGGGCGCGGAAGGCGCTCGAGATCCCCGAGCTCGACCCCGACACCGCCTACGCGTTCAGCGCCCGGCTCTTCGAGGCCTACGCCGACGTGCTGAAGACTCTCGGGGACCCCGCGGCGCGGGACTGGGCGGTTCGCGCCGGAGTCGCGGAACAGGCGTGGGCGAGGCGCGAGGGAGGAGACCTCGACGACGACGCCGAGTTCAGCATCCGCGATCTGGGGGAGATCATCGAGTGACCGGCCGGCCGGGCGTGCTCGACCGGCTCGCGCGCAGTCGGTTCCGCTCGAGCTTCCACCTCGACGCCGCGGACGCCGCCTATGCGCGCGAGCACGGCCGCGACACGATCGCCCGGCACGCCCGCGACCTGCTCGCCGGACGGGTGGGCCCCGCCGAGCCGCGGAACGACGGACGGCAGACGCCGTACCACGGTCACCCGGTGTTCACCGCACAGCACGCCACCGCCACCTGCTGCCGCGGCTGCATCGCGAAATGGCATGGCATTCCCAGGGGATGCGCGCTCAGTCCCGCGGAGCTCGACCGGCTCACCGGGCTCGTGATGGCCTGGCTCGATCAGGATCTCGCCCGCGACCTTGCCGCGCGGCGCGAGCGGGTGGCACGGCGGGACGCACGCGCCGCACAGGACGCGCCGCAGGGTGTGCGAATGGACGGCCAGACTGCGCGGCAGGACGAGCAGGCGGCACGGCGATGACCGCACGGGAGCGATCGACCGGCTCGGCACAGCGGGACGCAGCCGGACCGGAACCTGCCCGGCAGGGTATGGGCCAGCCCGGACGTCTGGACACTTCGAGCCCCCGGGTCTCGAACCGCCCGCATCGCCGCCGGTTCACCCGCGCGGAGCTGCTCGCGCATGAGAACGGCACCGTCGACGACATCATCGGCCCGGACTGCCGGCTGCTGTTCGTCGGCGTCAATCCGGGACTCTGGACGGCGGCGGTCAACGCACCGTACGCGTACCCCGGCAACCGGTTCTGGCCTGCGCTCGAGCGGTCCGGGCTGCTCGACCGGCGGCTCGACGCCAGTGACGGGCTCGACGCGGCGGAGCGTGCCGTCTTCATGCGCGCGGGACTCGGGTCCACGAATCTCGTCGCCCGGGCGACCGCCCGCGCCGCCGAGCTCGACGCCGCCGAGCTGCGCGCCGGTGCCGAACGGCTCGTCGCTCTGGTCGGGCGAGTGCGGCCGCGGGCCATCGCCGTGCTCGGCATCACCGCCTGGCGGACGGCCTTCCGGCGTCCGCACGCCCGTATGGGCCGGCAGGAGGAGACGATCGCCGACGTGCCGGTGTGGGTGCTGCCCAACCCGAGCGGGCTGAACGCGCACGAGACCGTGGACACGATCGCCGCGCGGATGCGCGAGGTCGGCCGGGCGGCGGGACTGCTACTCGACTGACTGGCGGTGGGCTGGCGAGGTGACCGGGGCGCGGCCGGCCTGCGCAGACGGTCGGGCGCCGTCGAGCCGGTCGGGCTCGGGGCTCGGTAGGCTCGGGGCTTGGCCGGGCCTGGCCGGCAGGCTGCCGCAGGTGCTCAGCCGACCCGGATCTCGGAGCGATCCCCGCTCCACAGCGTGTGGTAGGCGCCGGGACGATCCGTGCGCTCATACGTGTGGGCGCCGAACAGGTCGCGCTGGCCCTGGACCAGCGCGGCGGGCAGCCGTGGCGACCGCAGCCCGTCGAAGTACGCCAGCGAGCTCGCGAACGCGGGCACGGGGATGCCGGCGAGCGTCGCATGCGCCACCACCTGACGCCAGGCGCCCTGGGCCGCGTCAAGCAGCCGGGCGAAGTGCGGGGCGAGCACCAGCGAGGCCGGAGCGTCCGCCGGGTCGCCGTCGTAGGCGGCGGCGATGAGGTTCAGGAACCCGGCCCGGATGATGCACCCACCGCGCCAGATGCGCGCGATCGCGGCCAGGTCGATGTCCCAGCCGAACCGGGCGGCGCCCGCGCGGATCTCGTCGAACCCCTGCGCGTATGCGACGAGCTTCGCGGCGAGCAGCGCCTGCCGCACCGCCTCGACGAACGCGGCACGGTCGGTGACGGCCAGCGTGCCGCCCGGGTACCCCTGGGCCTCGGTGAACCGGGCCTGCGCGGCCTCGCGCGGAGCGGTCTGGGTGGAGAGCCCGCGGGCGAACACCGCCTCCGCGATGCCGGTCACCGGTGTGGCGAGGTCGAGGGCGGTCTGCACCGTCCATGTGCCCGTGCCCTTCATGCCGGCCCGGTCGGCGATGACGTCCACCAGCGGCAGCCCCGTCTCGGCGTCCACCTGGCGCAGCACCTCGGCGGTGATCTCGATCAGGTACGAGTCGAGCTCGGTGCGGTTCCATGCGGCGAACACGTCTGCGATCTCGGCGGGGGTCATCCCCGCGCCGCGCCGCAGCAGGTCGTAGCTCTCGCCGATCAGCTGCATGTCGGCGTACTCGATGCCGTTGTGCACCATCTTCACGAAGTGGCCGGCCCCGTCGGTGCCGACGTGGGTCACACAGGGCTCGCCGTCCACCCGCGCGGCGATAGACGCGAGGATTGGGCCGAGCGTCTCGTACGACTCGACGCTGCCGCCCGGCATGATCGACGGGCCCTCGAGCGCACCCTCCTCGCCGCCGGAGATGCCCGCGCCGACGAAGTGCAGCCCGTGCTCGCGGGCGGCCGCCTCACGCCGGATCGTGTCGGTGAACCGGGCGTTGCCGCCGTCGACGATGATGTCGCCCGGCTCGAACACTTCGGTCAGCTGCCGGATGACCTCATCGGTCGGCTCGCCGGCCTTCACCATGATGATCGCCGTGCGCGGGCGGGCCAGCGCTCGGGCGAAGTCGGTGATCGACTCGGTCGGGATGAACGTCCCCTCGTCGCCGTGCGCGGCCATGAGGTCGCGTGTGCGCTGGGGGCTGCGGTTGAACAGGGCGACGGCGCTGCCGTGCCGGGCGAGGTTGCGGGCGAGGTTGCCGCCCATCGTGGCGAGGCCGACCACGCCGATGTTCGCCCGCCCCACGAGGTCGTCGGGGAGCGCGAGGGACGAGGACGCTGGAGCACTGGAGGTCATGCCCGGATTCTACCGGCCGGGGCTCGCACGGGTGTGGCGGTTCGGACGGTGCCGCCGGGACATCCCCGCCCGGGATAGACTGGGGCGGTTCCGGCCTCGGCCGGATGGTGAGTCGGGAAGTCTGGTCGACCGGGGGCGCGTGCGGCGCCCTCGTCCGCATCCGCTCGCGCATCCCGCGCCCACCTCTGGAGGCGACCGTCGACCATGCCCGCGTCCCCCGAATACCCCTCGAACCAGGCCATGACCTCCGACCCGTCCGCGGCCGCTGCCCGTCCTGCGGCGTCCGCCCCGTCCGCGAACCCGGGACGACCCGCCCCGCGCCCCCGGCGGTGGCGCCCGCCGGCGGACGCGCGCCCCGGCATCCTGCTCATCGTCGCGTCCGTCATCGCCCTCGCGCTCGCCAACAGCCCGCTGGCCGACGGGTTCCACGCCCTGCTGCAGACCCCGGTCGGCCCGGCCCTCGCCGCGGACGGCCCACTGACCGTGCACGCCTGGATCGCCGACGGACTGCTTGTCGTGTTCTTCTTCGTCACGGGTGTCGAGCTGCGCGCCGAGTTCACCACCGGCAGCCTCTCCAGCCCGCGGCGCGCGGTGGTGCCCATCGCCGCCGCGCTCGGCGGCATGGCGGCGCCCGCCGGCATCTACCTGCTCGTCAACCTGCTCGCCGGCCAGGCCGGCCAGCCCCACGGCTGGGCAGTGCCCACCGCGACCGACATCGCGTTCGCGGTGTCGCTGCTCGCCCTCGTCGCCCCCGGCGTGTCGGCCGGGGCGCGGGCGTTCCTGCTCGCCCTCGCGGTCGCGGACGACCTGTTCGCGATCATCGTGATCGCCGTGTTCTACACCGGCGGGGGCTCGTTCGCCTGGCTCGCCGGCGCCGCGGCGGCCATCGCGGCGTTCTGGGCGGTGGCGACCGCGGGACGCCGCGTCGCGCTGCGCGGGGTGCCCGACGGACCCCGGTTCCCGCGCCGGCGGGCCGCGCTGTGGGCGCTGACCATCTCGGGCCTCGGGCTCGCCGCGATCGCCTGGTGGTGCACGCTGCGCTCCGGGGTGCACCCGACCATCGCGGGAGTCGCGCTCGGCCTCGCGATCGCCCCCGACGCGTCCGCCCGCGTGCTCGCCACGCTGGAGCCGGTGTCGACCTGGGCGGCGGTGCCGCTGTTCGCGTTCGTCAGCGCCGGCGTGCCCGTGGGGCTCGACGCGCTCGCGGACGCCGCCGGCGACCCCGTCTCGATCGGCGTGCTCGCGGGGCTCGTGCTCGGCAAGCCGCTCGGCATCCTCGTGGTGACGTGGCTTGTGACCCGCCTGACGGGGCGTGCGTCGGCGCGCGACGCGGGTGGCGTGCCGGACGGAGCATCTACGCCCGGCGGGTCGAGTGAAGCCGGAGCCAGCTGGCCGGATCTGTGGGTCGTCGCGATCCTCGCGGGCGTCGGCTTCACGGTGTCGCTGCTCGTCGCGAGCCTCGCGTTCGACAGCGCCGAGCACGTGGCGAACGCGACCGTCGCGGTCCTCGCGGCGTCCGTCGTCGCGCCGCTGCTCGCATCCGTCGCCTGGCGGCTGATCCGCCGGCGCCGGGCCGCGTCGCGTTGAGGGCGGGCATGGACGCGCCGGCCGCGCGCGCGTAGAATGGCCGGCGGTACTTCGGCGAGGGCCGCATCCGTGCGGCCGTGATCGACGCAGTGAGAGTGGGCCCCGCCCGCTCCTCGCGCACGAGCTCGAGTCGAGCAGGAGGACGGGGCCGTCCCGTCCCATGACCATGCGCCCGCATCCCGCGGGCGCCTGCCGTCCGGCATGGCGCCGGCGGCGTGCAGGACGAAGGAGAACACTCATGGCAGGAACCACCCTGGAGACGGATCACGTCTTCGACGCGCAGGTGCGCACCGAGTTCGGCAAGGGCGCCTCGCGGCGGCTGCGCCGCGCCGGCCAGACTCCCGCGGTCATCTACGGCCATGGCGACGCCCCCGTGCACGTCGCCCTCGACAGCCACCAGCTGATGCTCGCGCTGCGCGTGTCCAACGCGCTGCTGTCGGTGAAGGCCGGCGACGACGAGCACCTCGTGCTGGTCAAGGACGTGCAGCGCGACCCGGTGCGCCGCGTCATCGAGCACGTCGACCTACTGGCCGTCAAGCGCGGCGAGAAGGTCGAGGTCGAGGTGCCGCTGCACCTGGTCGGCCAGCCCGTCGGCGGCACGATCGCCGAGCTCGACATCACGACCGTCGCCCTGCGCGTCGAGGCGATCAGCATCCCCGAGAAGATCGAGGTGCCGATCGAGGGCGCCGAGGAGGGCACCCGCGTGCATGCGGGCGACCTCGCGCTGCCCGAGGGCGCCGAGCTGGTCACCGATCCCGAGGCGCTCATTGTCGCCGTGATCGTGCCGAGCGCCGCCGACATGGGCGACGCCGCCGACGAGCTCGCCGTCGAGGCCGCCGAGGCCGAGGCCGCGGCGGAGGCCGAGGGCGCCGGGGACGCGCCGACCGCGTGAGCGACGCCCCCTGGCTCGTGATCGGGCTCGGCAACCCCGGGCCCGAGCACGCCGGCACGCGCCACAACGCCGGCCGGATGGTCGTCGAGCGGCTCGCCGACGACCTGAACGCTGGCGCGCTGCGGCGCGAGCGCCGGCTTAACGCGTCGGTGGCGACCGCGGTCGCCACCGACACGGCCGGTCCGCATCGGATGCTGCTGGCCGAGCCCGGCAGCTACATGAACCTCTCCGGCGGCCCCGTCGCCGCCCTCGTGGGCTACTACCATGTGCGCCCCGACCACCTCATCGTCGTCCACGACGATCTCGACCTGCCGTTCGGCACCCTGCGCCTGAAACGCGGGGGCGGCCACGGCGGGCACAATGGGCTGCGGGACATCATCGCCGCCCTCAAGACCCCCGACTTCCTGCGGGTGCGCGTCGGCATCGACCGCCCGCACACCCGGCAGCCGGTCGCCGACTACGTGCTGCGCCCCTTCACCACCGTCGAGCGGCGCGAGCTGCCCATGCTCGTCTCCGACGCCGCGGACGCCGTCCAGGCGATCGCGCTCGACGGGCTCGAGGCCGCCCAGCGGCGCGTCCACGCGCCCCGATCCTGAATGACCCACGGTCGCATCCGCGCGACCGGGTCGCGACGGCCGCATCCCGTCGCGCTGCAGAGGAGGACATCGTGCCAGATCGCACGGATCGCACCAACCGCCCGGCTCGCTCTGATCGTCCGGGTCGCGGGGGCCGTGCGGCCCCCGCGACCTCAGCCCATGAGCCCGCGTCCGCCGAGCCCGCGGCCCTCCCTGCCGACCCGACGGCCGCCGCCGCGCTCACCGCCGCGTTCGAGAGCACCGCCGCCTTCTCCCGCGTGCGCGACGCGATCGACGACCCCGACCTCGGCATCGTCGGCGTCGAGCGGATGCGCACGGCCCTGCTCGCCGCGATGATCGATGAATATGCCGGGGGCACCCCCTCTGGCCGCGTCGACCGCGCCGCCGCCGACGTCACCGACCAGTACCTCGTGATCACCCCGACCTCCCGCGAGAGCGACGTGGTCGTGCGCGCCTTGAGCGCCCTGCTGCCCGCCGCCCGGGTGCGCGAGCTGCCCGCCTGGGAGACCCTGCCGCACGAGCGGCTGAGCCCCTCGCCCCAAGTGACCGGCGCCCGGCTCGAGGTGCTGCGCGCGCTCGCCGACCGGCGGGACGCGCGCGCGGCGGACGCGACCACGGCGCCCGCTCGCCCCGTGCAGATCGTCGTGGCGAGCGTCCGCGCCGCGCTGCAGCCGGTCGCCGACGACCTGGCCGACATCCGTCCGCTCGACCTCGCGGTGGGGGAGGAGCATCCGCTCGAGGAGCTCGCCGCCCGGCTCGTCGAGATGGCCTACGCTCGTGTCGACCTGGTCACTCGCCGCGGCGAGTTCACCGTGCGCGGCGGCATCGTCGACGTGTTCCCGCCCACGGCCGAGCTGCCCGTGCGCATCGAGCTGTTCGGCGACGAGATCGACACGATCCGGCCGTTCCACGTAGCCGACCAGCGCACCACCGGCGAGGCGCTCGACCGGGTGACGATCGGCGCGACCCGCGAGCTGCTGCTCACCGACCACGTGCGCCAGCGGGCGGCCGAGATGCAGCACGAGTTCCCGAACCTCACGAGCATGCTCGAGCGGCTCGCGCAGGGCATCCCCGTCGAGGGCATGGAGTCGCTCGCCCCGGCGCTCGTCGACCGGCTCGTGCCCGTCACCGACTATCTGGCCGAGGACGCGGTGGTCGCCGTGCTCAGCCCCGACCGGGCCCGCACTCGCGCCGAGAGCCTCGTCGCCACGAACCGCGAGTTCCTCGACGCGGCGTGGACGGCGGCCGTCGCCGGTGCCGAGGCGCCCATCGACTTCAGCGGCGGCGAGTACCTCGACCTCGACGCGCTGCGCCGCGCCGCCCGGCCCCGCCACTGGTGGCAGCTCTCCCCGTTCGGGGCCGCGCCGGCCGGGGACGCCGCCTCCGCGTCCACCGGCTCGGTCGCGATCGCCGGGCGCGCGGTGCCCGCGTTCGCCGGGGACGCGGACGGCGCCGTCGACCACGTGCGCGAGCTCGTCGCCGCCGGCTGGCGGATCGCGATCGCCGCGGCCGGGCCAGGCACCGCCGAGCGGACGCTGCGCCTGCTCGCCGAGCACGAGGTCGCCGCCCGGCCGCTCGCGGTCGCCGACGCGGACGCCGCCGCACTCGGCAGCGCGCTCGAACCCGGGGTCGCGGGCGTCCTCGTCGCCGACATCGAGGAAGGCTGGGAGCTGCCGGACGACCGGCTCGCCCTGATCACCGAGACGGACTTCTACGGGCGCGCCGCCCAGGTCGCCCGGGCCGGGGCGAAGAAGGTCACCCGGCGGCGCCGCGACGCGGTCGACCCGGTCCAGCTGCATCCGGGCGACCTCGTGGTGCACGAGAAGCACGGCATCGGCCGGTTCATCGAGATGACGAGCCGGGAGATCGGCGGACGCGAGGGGCGGCACCGGCGCGAGTACCTCGTCCTCGAGTACGCGCCCAGCCGCCGCGGGCACCCGGGCGACCGGCTGTACGTGCCCACCGACCAGCTCGACCAGCTGACCCGGTACGTGGGCGGGGAGGACCCGAAGCTGTCGAAGCTCGGCGGCTCCGACTGGTCGCGCACGAAGTCGCGCGCGCGCAAGGCCGTGCACGAGATCGTCGTCGGGCTGGTGAAGCTGTACGCCGAGCGCGCGCACGCCCGCGGGCACGCGTTCGGGCCTGACACGCCCTGGCAGCGGGAGCTCGAGGAGGCTTTCCCGTACGCCGAGACCCCCGACCAGCTGCGCACGATCGACGAGGTCAAGCGCGACATGGAGAGCGAGACCCCGATGGACCGGCTCATCGCCGGCGACGTCGGGTTCGGCAAGACCGAGATCGCCGTGCGGGCCGCGTTCAAGGCCATCCAGGACGGCTGCCAGGTCGCCATGCTCGTGCCGACCACGCTCCTCGCTCAGCAGCACACCGAGACGTTCGCGGAGCGCTTCGCGGGCTTCCCGGTGCGGCTGCGCACGCTCTCGCGGTTCCAGACCGACAAGGAGGCGCGCGACACGATCGCGGGCCTGGCCGACGGCAGCGTCGACATGGTCATCGGCACACACCGGCTGCTGTCGAAGAGCATCACGTTCCACGACCTGGGGCTCGTCATCATCGACGAGGAGCAGCGCTTCGGCGTCGAGCACAAGGAGCGGCTCAAGGAGCTGCGCACGAACGTCGACGTGCTCGCGATGAGCGCGACGCCCATCCCCCGCACGCTCGAGATGGCGGTGACCGGCATCCGCGAGATGTCCACTCTCGCCACCCCGCCCGAGGCCCGGCACCCGGTGCTCACGTACGTCGGCGCGTTCAGCGACCGGCAGGTGACCGCCGCGATCCGCCGCGAGCTGCTGCGTGAGGGCCAGGTGTTCTACGTGCACAACCGGGTCGGCGACATCGCCCGCCAGGCGGCCCGGCTTGCCGAGCTCGTGCCCGAGGCGCGCATCGGCGTCGCACACGGGCAGATGGGCGAGGACGAGCTCGAGCGGGTGATCGTCGACTTCTGGGAGCACCGCTACGACGTGCTCGTCTCCACGACGATCATCGAGACGGGCATGGACATCCAGAACGCGAACACGCTCATCGTCGACGACGCCCAGCGGTACGGGCTCGCCCAGCTGCACCAGCTGCGCGGACGCGTCGGCCGCGGCCGCGAGCGGGCGTACGCGTACTTCCTGTACGACCCCGAGCGGACGCTGACCGACACCGCCCACGACCGGCTCGAGACGATCGCCGCGAACAACGAGCTGGGCGCCGGCATGCAGGTGGCCATGAAGGATCTCGAGCTGCGCGGCGCCGGCAACCTGCTCGGTGGCGAGCAGTCCGGGCACATCGCCGGGGTCGGATTCGACCTGTACCTGCGCATGGTCGGCGAGGCCGTCGACGAGTTCAAGGGCGAGGGCCACGCCGAGCGCGTCGAGCTGCGCCTCGAGCTGCCGGTCGCCGCGCACATCCCGGAGACGTACATCGACTCCGAGCGGCTGCGGCTGGAGGCGTACCAGAAGCTCGCCACCGCGTCGAGCCCGTCCGGGCGGGAGGGCGCGATCGACGCGACCGTCGAGGAGCTCGCCGACCGGTACGGGGCGCCGCCGCAGGCCGTGCGCAACCTCGCCGCGATGGCCCGGCTGCGCCGCGACCTCGCCGACTCCGGGCTCTCGGAGGTCGTCGCGGTCGGCGGTCGGCTGCGCATCGCCCCGCTGAATCCCTCCGACTCGATGGCAGTGCGGCTGCGTCGGCTGCACGGCGGGTTCACCCGGCTGCCGGGCGGGCAGGGCGTGCTCGTGACGATCCCCGAGGCGGTGCTCGCCTCGGCGAACGCCCCGGCCGCGGC
Organism: Pseudoclavibacter caeni; assembly: GCF_008831125.1. GTDB lineage: Bacteria > Actinomycetota > Actinomycetes > Actinomycetales > Microbacteriaceae > Pseudoclavibacter_A > Pseudoclavibacter_A caeni. The sequence continues at coordinate 11,676 of NZ_WBKA01000007.1, forward strand.
CGGCCGGTCGGACGCCGGCCTGCTGGGCGCCGGGGCCGGCGGCTCGGCGCCCGGTGGTGCGGGCGGTGCGGATGCCGATGCGGACGCCGCGGACGCCACGACGCTGATCGCCTGGGCGCGCGGGCTGCTCGCCGACCTCGAGATCCTCGAGCCGGTGAGACAGGGGGCCGGTGCGGATGCTGCCGGTGCCGGCTCGGGAACGTCCCGGCGAGGCGCGCGCGGCATGGGGGCGCGACGGGGCGCGACGGGTGGCTCTGGCGCGTCCGGGGCTTCGGGAGCGTCCCGTGTCTCCGGTGCTGCTGGGGCCGGTGCCTCCGGTGCGGCCCGGGGGAGGACGGCATCGGGCGCGGGACACCCCGCCGCCGGAGCCGCCGCCGGAGCCGCCGCCGGGTCGGCCGGTTCCCGGCCGGCCGCGGGCGAGGGCGCGCACACGGGTGAGCGTCCGCCGACGTTCGCCGAGCGCACCGCGAGCCGTCGTGCCGCCGCCGAGGCTCGCGCTCGCGCTCGCCGGGACGCCCGCCGGCGCCGCCGTGACGACTTCTGAGCGGCGCCCGGGTCAGTCCTCCGACGGTTCGGCGACCCCGATGACCCCGGCGTCGCCCGCGGCCCGCTCCGCCGTGTGGATCTCGGCCTGGAAGTCGCGCAGTGTCGACCGCAGCGCCCGCTCGGCGTCCATGCCGCTCGCCTTCGCCGAGGCGACCACGGCCAGCAGCAGCCGGCCGAGCTCCTCCTCGGTGTCGACCGCGAACGCCCCGGGCCGGGTCGCGTCGAGCAGTCCCAGCCGGTGCGCCCGCCCGATCACCTTGTCGGCGAGCGCCAGCGCGGGCATCGCCTGCGGGATGCCGTCGAGCACGCTCGTGCGGTCGCTCTTCTCTCGGGCCTTCGCCGCGTCCCACACGGCGACGACCTCCTCCGGCGTGTCGGCGTGGGCGTCGCCGAAGACGTGCGGGTGCCGGTCGCGCATCTTGCGGTCCACCGCCTTCGCGAGGTCGTCGATGTCGAAGCGGCCCTCGGTCTGGGCGAGCCGGGCATGGAAGAGCACCTGGTAGAGCACGTCGCCGAGCTCCTCGCGCAGCGCCTCGGTCGCGGCGGGTGAGCCGTCATCGGTCTCGATCGCGTCGAGGGTCTCGTAGGTCTCCTCGAGCAGGTACCGGGCCAGGGAGCGGTGGGTCTGCTCGCGGTCCCAGGGGCACCCGCCCTCGGAGAGCAGCCGGTCGACGGTGCCGACGAGCGCGTCGAGCGCGGGATGCGCCGCCGGCCCCGGCCGGGCGGCCCCGAACGGGGTGGGGATCGCATCCGTCCGGGCGGCGGCACTCGCGGTGCCGGCCTCGGTGGGCACGGTGGACGCCGCGGTCGGGTCGTCGTCCGTACGGGGCGTCTCGGTGTCGTGGTCAGTCAAGACGCTCCTTCGACGGGCGGCGGTAGGGGGTGCGGACGCGATGGGTCGCCCACCCGAGCAGCAGCAGGGCGAGCACGGCCTGACCGGCCATGCCCCAGAACCACACCGGCTGTGTGCCGGCCATGCGCTGCTCGGGGGTGTCCTGGGCGGTGGTGCTCCACGTGCACTCGTCGACGGTGTCGGTCGGGATCGGGGAGTGCTGCGCCGCGCGCAGATCGACCTTGATCGCGGTGAGCAGGTTCGTCGGGTAGCCCTCGGCCGTGCCGGAGCCGCCGCGCCCGAACCGGGCCGGGGTCGCGTCCGCGACGATGACGAAGGGGTTCGCGGCGAGCACCGGCCAGACGAGATCGGTGCGCTGGTAGGTGCGCTCCTCGGTCACCATGCGGCAGCGGGTGCCCGACTGGTCGGCCTGGTCCGACGCATCCGCCTGACCGCTCTGGTCGGCGGACGTGGACTGCTCGGCCACGTAGCGGTTCACCTGGACGCTGCGGGTGCTCGTGACCATCGACGACCCGGCCCCGTAGGCGATGGCGGTGCCGACCGTGAGCACGCCGATGAGCAGGTAGCTGAGCGCGGTGGCCGTGGCGCCGCGGGTGACGATGCCGGAGAACGCGACCGAGACGGCCGCGAAGAACGCGAGCTCCACGAGCAGCGCGACGAGCGACACCGTGATGATCAGCCAGTGCACGTGCCCATACCAGGCGGCGAACACGAGGAACGGCGCGGCGGTGAGCACGAGGACGAGCGAGGCCAGCCAGGCGGCGACGGCCTTCGCCCAGATGATCGCGGCCGGTCGCACCGGCGAGGCCTGCACGAGGGCGAGCACCCCCGAGGCGCGGTCCTCGCTGACGGAGCCGCCGGCCAGCGCGGGCACCAGCACGGTCGCGAGGAACAGGGTCGCGTAGACGAGCAGTGAGAACAGCCACTCGCCCTCGGCCTGCCCGGTGGCCCAGGCGATCAGCCAGGCGCCGCCGGTGATCCCGGCCAGCGCGATCAGCCAGATGACCAGCAGGGGCACCCAGCCGCGGGCATGCAGCCGCTGGTGCATCTCGAGTCCGATCAGTGCGCGCATCAGCGCTCCTCTCCCTCGCGGGCACGCGCTCCGGTGACGGACGCGGCGGCGGCGGTGGTGCCGGCCGGCGGGTCCGCGGCGTCCCGGGCGCCGAGCGCGTCTAGCACCGACTCGGTCGTGTCCTCCGGTGAGCGGTCGAGGAGCGCCCGGTGGATCTGCTCGACACGGCCGATCGCCGGCTCGTAGACGTGCACGGGCACCCCGGCGATCACGAGCCGGGCCAGCAGCAGGTTCGCCGCCTCGTCGCTGCCGAGCAGCACCTCGACCGACTGGGTCACGGGGTCCAGCGTGAACGGGGTCTCGAACCGGCGCAGCGCGCCGGCGAGCGCCTCGGGGTCGAGGCTGCGGATGCGCCACGGACGGGGTGCGCTCGCGGCATCGTTGACCTCGGCGGCGGAGGCGGTGACTCCGTGGTAGAGGTACACGACGTGGTCGGCCAGGTCATCGAGCGTGTCGAGCCGGTTCGTCGCGAGCACGATCGTGTGCCCCTCGTCGGCGAGCCGGCGCAGCGTCTGGCGCACGAGCCGGGCGGCCTGCTCGTCGAGCCCGGAGGTGGGCTCGTCGAGCAGGATGATCTGCGGGTCGTGGACGATCGCCCGGGCGAACGAGAGCAGCTGGCGCTCGCCGCGGGAGAGCAGGCGGGCCTGGGTGCGAGCCTGCTCGGTCAGGCCGGTGGCTTTGAGCAGGTCGATGACCCGGGCGCGGGCCTCGGCCCGGCCGAGCCCGTACATGCGGGCGAAGGTCAGCAGGGTGCGGCGCACGGTGATCCGGGGCCAGGTGGGCACGTGATCGGGCATCCAGCCGATGGAGGGCCGGGCGTCGGTGGGGCGGGCGACGGCGTCGATGCCGTTGATGCGCATCGTGCCGCCCTGCGGCTGCAGCAGGGTGGCGAGGATGTGCATGAGCGTCGTCTTGCCCTCGCCGCTGGAGCCGACGATGGCGGTGACCTCGCCGGAGCGGGCGGTGAAGCTCACGTCCACGAGCACGGGATGCCGACGGCCGTAGCCCCGCTCGAGGTGGCGCACCTCGACGTCGCGCTCGGTGATCAGCGGCGCGGCCGACTCCTCGTCGGCATCGTCGTCGGTGGGCTCCTCTGTCGCCGCGCGGGCGCGGGCGAGTGCCTCCGCGGCGCTCGGCCTGCGGTCCGGCCGCTCCGTGGCGGATGCCTCGGTGTCGGTCGCATCCGCCCCGGTGCCCTGTGGCACGTCGCCCGACTCCCGCGCGGCCTCGCCGGCGGGGAGCGTGATGGGGGTGATCACCAGCCGGTCGCCGGCGGTCGCTCCTGCCTCGGCGGTCTCGGCGGCCTCGATCGCCGCGGTCTCGGCGGTCGCCTCGATCGCACCGGTCTGTGCGGCGTCGACGCCCGCCGGGGCGGCGCCCTCCGCCAGCGCCTCCGCGTCGGTCTCCCGGGCGATCGTGGCGCTCACCGCGGCCTCCTCGGCGGCCACCGGGTTCGGCTCTGTGGTGACGGGCGGCTCGGTCACCGCCGGGCGCGCCGTCGGCTCCGAGGGGTGCAGGCGGGCGGCCAGCGCGGCGTCGGCCGCGGCGAAGGGCGCGGGCTTCCGTCGCTCTGGCTGCCCGGCGGCGGGAGCGGGAGCAGCAGGTGCGGACTCGGCAGGGGCTGAATCGGCGGCTGTGGGGGCGGTGGGTGTGGGCTCGGCCATCTCGGACCGCTCTGCGCGCTCGGGCGCCGCGTCGGCCGCGGCGTGCTCGTCGGGTGACGTCCCCGGTGCCTCGGCGGTGGTGCCGGGCTCACCCGTGGCGATGGATGCGGCAGCCTCCCCCGGGGCGATCGGAGCGCTGTGGGCGGCCGTGGCATCGGTCGTGGTGGACGTGATCTCCGCGGCCTCGTGCACGCGCTCCGCACGAGCGCGCTCCCGCTCCTCCTCGTGTGCGCGTGCCCGGGCGGCGGCCTCGGCGATCCGGGCCGCGTCGGCCGCAGCCTGGCCGCTGTCATACACGGGCCGCTCCGCGGGCGTCCAGGTGATGCCGGGCTCGTCCGCGGCGTCCGCGTGCGGCGCGTGCCCCTCGGCGGACTCGTCGGAGGTGGCGTCCGCGACGGTCGCGTCCCCGGTCTCGGCGGTGCCGGGCACGTCGACGGTGTCCGGGCTCAGCGGCCGGGCGGAGGCGATGAAGCCGTCCGGGCTGCCGATCGGTTCGCCGGGCGTCGGGCGCGCGGGGGTCTCGTGATCCTTCGCGGCCGGGACCGTGGCGTCGACGGTGCGCGGATCGCTCGCCGGGGCGCTGCCGTCCATGGGCACGGGCCGCTCGACGGTCACCTCGTCGGCAGGCCGCCTGCGCCATCCGAAGAGGCCGCGTCGCTGCTGTCCCTTGCCGTTCCTCGCGCCGCCGTTCCTCGCGCCGTTCTTCGCCATTGGCCTCGCCTCACCGCCTCGGACGTCGCCGCGGGCGAGGCGGTACGCGTCGCCCCGGCGTCGTGCGGACACTCGTCCACGACTCTCAGCGTAGGCATGAACCCCCGACGCCGGGGGCTGATCCCCCGGCGCGTCCGCACCGGCGCATCCGCGTCACGGCGGCCCGGCCGCGCGGAACCGGCCGGTCGGACCATGGCAAGATGGACAGTCATGGCACAGCAGATCAATCCACCCCGCGGCATGCGCGACTTCCTGCCCGCCGAGAAGGCCCGCCGAGAGCGGGTGCTCTCCAGCATCCTCGCCACCTACCGGCGGCATGGCTTCACCCGCATCGAGACACCGGTGATGGAGGAGCTCTCGCGCCTGACCGGGGGCCTCGGCGGTGACAACGAGAAGCTCGCCTTCCGCGTGCTGCGCCGCGGGCTCACCCCCGAGCGCATCGCCCGCGCCGCCGAGACCGGTGATGAGGCGGAGCTGGCCGACCTCGGGCTGCGCTTCGACCTGACCGTGCCCCTCGCCCGCTACTACGCGAGCCATCACGCCGAGCTGCCCCGGGTGCTCCGGGCGATCCAGGCGGCCCCGGTCTGGCGGGCCGAGCGGCCGCAGAAGGGCCGCTACCGCCAGTTCGTCCAGTGCGACATCGACATCCTCGGCGAGCCGACGATCCTCGCCGAGCTTGAGCTCATCACCGCCACCTCGGCCGCACTGGCCGACCTGGGGCTCACCGGGGTGACGATCCGCGTCAACGACCGGCGCATCCTCGACGCGATCCTCGCCGACGCCGGCTTCACCCCGGCCGACACCCCCCGGGCGCTCATCAGCATCGACAAGCTCGACAAGATCGGCTCGGACGGCGTGCTCGCCGAGCTGCGCGACGCGGGGCTGGCCGAGCCGGCCGCTCGCCTCGGCGGATTCCTCGAGCGGGCCGAGGCGATTGGCACCCGGCCGCTGAATCGAGCCGGCATCGAGGAGGTGCTCGGCGGCATCCGCGCCCCCGAGGCGGTCGACAGCCTCGCGACCCTCGCCGACGCGCTCGCGGCGGTCGGCGGCGTGGCCGGCTCGGTCGACGACCGGGACGTGCCCGGCCGGCCCGTGGCCGCGTCCCTCGTGTTCGACCCCACTCTCGTGCGCGGCATGGGCTACTACACCGGCACGATCTACGAGATCTCGCACCCGGCGTCCCGCTCGTCGATCGGCGGCGGCGGACGCTATGACGGGATGATCGGTCGGTTCCTCGGCACACAGGTGCCCGCGGCCGGCTTCTCGATCGGTTTCGAGCGCATCATTGACCTGGTCGACGTCGATCGCGACGGCGTCGAGGGCGGGCTCGTGCTGCTCGCCGACCGGCATGCGGCGCCCGAGCGGCTCATCGCGATCAAGGCGCAGGCGCTGGCCCGCACCGACCATCCCCGTGTGGACGTGGTGACCGAGCCGAAGAGGGTTGGCCGGCTGCTCGACGAGTTCGCCGCCGACGGGTACACCGCGTTCGCCCGCGTCGGCGCGGACGCGACGGATCTCTCCGACCTCGAGGTGCGGCCGCTCGGCTGACGGGCTCGGCGTCGGGCCGGGTGGACGAGGCGGCACGGGCGTCCGGAGGCCGCGCCCGGCTAGACTGGACGGTGGCCCGTTCGGCCGCGTCCGGCTCATCCCGCCCATGCCGGGCGATGAAGAACCACCGTCGGCAGCGTCCGACGCCGGGAGATCCCGGAGACCCAGAGAGGCAGCAGCTATGGCAGGCATCGTTTCGGTTTCGGCACGCGAGATCCTCGATTCCCGGGGCAACCCGACCGTCGAGGCCGAGGTGACCCTCGACGACGGCACCGTCGGCCGCGCGGACGTCCCCTCGGGTGCGTCCACCGGCGAGCACGAGGCGGTGGAGCGCCGCGACGGCGGCGACCGCTACCTCGGCAAGGGCGTGCTCGGCGCGGTCGAGTCGGTCGACACCGAGATCGCCCGGCTGCTCGCCGGCCGTGACGCCGCCGACCAGACCGGCATCGACCGGGCGCTGATCGACCTGGACGGCACCCCGAACAAGAGCCGGCTCGGTGCGAACGCGATCCTGGGTGCGTCACTGGCCGTCGCCCGGGCGAATGCCCTGTCCACCGGCCGGCCGCTGTACGAGGCCGTCGGCGGCGACGAGGCGGTGACCCTGCCGGTGCCGATGATGAACATCCTCAACGGCGGTGCGCACGCCGACTCCAACGTCGACTTCCAGGAGTTCATGATCGCCCCGATCGGCGCGGCGACCTTCGCCGAGGCGCTGCGCTGGGGCAGCGAGGTCTACCACACACTCAAGGCGGTGCTGAAGGAGAAGGGCTTGTCCACCGGGCTCGGCGACGAGGGCGGGTTCGCCCCGAGCCTCGGCCACAACGCTGACGCGTTCGCGGTGATCACCGAGGCGATCGAGCGCGCCGGCTACCGGCTCGGCGACGACGTTGCCCTGGCGCTCGACGCGGCAAGCAGCGAGTTCCACGCCGAGGACGGCTACCTGTTCGAGGGTGAGCGTCGCGACCGGGCGTGGATGATCGACTACTACGAGCGACTCATCGGCGAGTACCCGATCGTCTCGATCGAGGACGGACTCGACGAGGACGACTGGGCCGGGTGGGCGACGCTCACCGAGCGGATCGGAGGGCGCGTCCAGCTCGTCGGCGACGACCTGTTCGTGACGAACCCGCAGCGGCTGCAGCGCGGCATCGACGAGCACGTGGCCAACTCCATCCTCGTGAAGGTCAACCAGATCGGCTCGCTCACCGAGTCCCTCGACGCCGTGCGGCTCGCACACGCGAACGGGTACACCACGATGATGTCGCACCGCTCCGGCGAGACCGAGGACACCACGATCGCCGACCTCGCTGTGGCGGTCAACGCCGGGCAGATCAAGACCGGCGCTCCGGCGCGCAGCGAGCGCGTCGCGAAGTACAACCAGCTGTTGCGCATCGAGCAGCGGCTGGGCGACCGCGCCGTGTACGCCGGTCACGACGCCTTCCCGCGCTTCGCGAAGCAGGGCTGAGCATGGCGGGCGACGAGCGCCGGCCGGGGGCCGGGCCGCGACGGCCGCGGCTGCGCCTGTTCCCGGTCGCGCTCGTCGTCACGCTCGTAGCCGCCGCGGCGGTGGTGACTCCCGGGGTGCGCCTGTACATCGAGCAGGACCGCCAGCGGGCCGAGCTGCAGCAGCAGGTCGACCAGCAGCGCGAGCAGCTCGACGCGCTGCAGCAGGAGCGGGCGCGCTGGGACGACCCCGCCTACATCCGCGCGCAGACCCGGCAGCGGCTGTACTTCGTCGTCCCCGGCGAGACCACGTACGTGGTCGTCGGCGCCGACGGGCAGCCGACCGACGCGCAGGACGCGGTGCCCTCCGCGGAGGCGACCTCGTCCGACAGTCGCTGGGAGGACGTCCTCGGCGCCTCGATCGTGAGCGCCGGCACCGGCGACGCGCCCCTCGGCGCCGATGACGAGCAGCTCGGCGGTGACGGGTCGGGCCAGGGCGCGGACGCGTCCGCGGGCCAGCCCGAGCAGGGCGGTGCGGACGGCCAGGGCGACCAGCCCGACCAGAGCGACGGAGACGAGGGATGAACGCCATGATGACGCCGGCGACTGACCGGGATCTCGCGATCATGGCCGAGCAGGTCGGCCGTCCCATGCGGTCGGTGCTCGGCGTCGCCGCCCGCACCGGCGACGGCACCCCGGTAGTGGTGTGCACGGCGCCCCGGCTCGCCGGCGGCACCCCGTTCCCGACCTTCTACTACCTGACACATCCAGCGCTCGTCCAGGCGGCCAGTCGCCTCGAGGCCGACGGCCGCATGGCCGTGTACAACGCGATGCTCGCCGCCGATCCGGCGCTCGCGGCCGCGTACCGGGCCGCGCACGAGCGCTACCTGGGCGACCGGGCCGCGCACGGCGAGGTGCCCGAGATCGCCGGCGTCTCGGCGGGCGGCATGCCGCAGCGGGTGAAGTGCCTGCACGCGCTCGTCGCCCACGCCCTCGCGGCCGGCCCCGGCGTGAACCCGATCGGCGACCTGGTGCTCGACGAGGTCGGCTGGGACGCGGCGACCGGCACCTGCGCGCGTCCGGCGGGACGCGACGGCGTCTCGACCGGGGACCGCTTCAATCTGGCACAGTAATGCTGCCCACCCCGACGCCGCCGGAGTACTCTGGGATGAGTACGTCATCAAGTCTGCAAAGGAACACAGTGACCAAGATCCTGATTATCGGTGGCGGGTACGCGGGCTTCTACACCGCGCGCACGCTGGAGAAGCTGCTGAACCCCGGAGAGGCTGAGGTCACGCTGGTCGACGCTCGCCCCTACATGACCTACCAGCCCTTCCTGCCGGAGGTCGCTGCCGGGTCGATCGAGCCGCGCCACGTCGTGGTGCCGCACCGTCGCCACCTGAACACGACGAAGATCGTCAACGCGAAGGTGACGGCGATCTCGAACGCCGACAAGCAGGTCACCGTGCGACCCGAGGGCGGGGAGCCTTACGAGATCGACTACGACATCCTGGTGGTCACGATCGGCGCAGTGTCGCGCACGTTCCCGATCCCCGGCATCGCGGACAACGCCATCGGCCTGAAGGCCGTGGAGGAGGCCGTGTGGATCCGGAACAGGATGATGACGAACTTCGACCGCGCGGCGGGGCTACCCCGTGGCGAGGAGCGGCAGCGCCTGCTGACCTTCGTGGTCGTCGGCGGCGGCTTCGCCGGCATCGAGGGCTTCGCCGAGATGCGCGGCCTGGCCACTCGGCTGCTCAAGCAGTACCCGGAGATCAGCCCGAGCGAGGTGCAGTTCCACCTCATCGAGGCCGCTGACCGCATCATGCCGGAGGTCTCGCTCGAGACCGCCAAGTGGGTCGTCGAGGACCTCGCCCGGCGCGGGGCCACCGTGCACCTGGGCACGCAGGTCACCAACGCCGAGGGTGGTGTCGTGGAGACCTCGAAGGGCGATCGCTACCCGACCGACGTGATCGTGTGGACCGCCGGCCAGATGGCCAACCCCGTGCTGCGCAACAGCGACCTGCCGCTGGAGCCCCGCGGCCGCCTGCGCGTGCGTGCCGACCTGCGCGCCGAGACCGACGAGGGCATCCTCGAGAACGTCTGGGGCGCCGGCGACTCCTGCCAGGTGCCGGACGTGACCGGCAATGGCCTGCCGTTCGACGGCTCGTGCGTGCCGAACGCCCAGCATGCGGTGCGCCAGGCGAAGCGCCTGGGCAAGAACATCGTCGCCGTGCTGCGCGGCGACGCCCCGGTGGACTACGAGCACAAGCCCGCCGGCGCGGTCGCCGGCCTCGGTGTGGGCAACGGCGTGTTCACCAACGGCAAGAAGAGCTTCGCGCTGAAGGGCCTCGTGGCCTGGGCGTTCCACCGCGGCTACCACGGCCTCGCGATCCCGACGTGGGAGCGCAAGTGGCGCGTGTTCGGCGACTGGTGGCACCAGCTGTGGGTCGGCCGCGACGTGGCCAGCGACGGCCTCGTCGTCAGCCCGCGCGCCTTCTTCGAGGAGTACGCGGCCCGGCCGAAGCCGAAGCCTGCGGCCAAGGGCGACGACAAGGCCCCGGCGAAGCCCGCGGCCAAGTGACCCGGCCGCCGCACCGGCGCTGAGCGTCCGAGCACGCTGAGCGCCTCGAGCGCATGAAGAGGAGGGGATCCGCCATCCGGCGGATCCCCTCCTCGCGTGTGGGGGCGCAGCTGGCGGTGTGCGCAGGCAGTCTCGTGCCGGGCGTCTTGCGGCGTGGCCTCGCGGGCACGGCCCGGTCGGCTGTGATGGCTCGATCGGGCCAGACGCGGGCGATCTGGTGCGGAGGAGCGGTCAGAACCGGTCCGCGTTGTCGAGCAGGCGCCGGATGCGATCCGGGATCGGCGGGTGGGTTGCGAACAGGCGGTCCATCAGGCCGGGCTTGAGCGGGTCGGCGATGTACATGTGCGCCATCGCGGTGTTCGCCCGCTGCAGTGGCCGGGCGTAGCGTTGCAGCTTGTCGAGCGCGCTGGCGAGTGCCTCGGGGTCACGGGTGGTCAGCGCGCCGGTGGCGTCGGCCAGGTACTCCCGCTGGCGGGAGACCGCCAGCTGCACCATCGTGGCGGCGACCGGCGCGAGCACGGCGGCGAGGATGCCGAGGACGAGCAGGACGGGGTTGGCGCCGCCGTTGTTGCCCTCGCGGCGTCCGCCGCTCAGCCCGCTCCAGAAGCTCATGCGCATGAGCAGGTCGGCGACCATGCCGATCGCGGCGACGAGGCCGAAGACGATCATGTTCACGCGGATGTCGTAGTTGCGCACGTGCCCCATCTCATGCGCCATCACACCGGTGAGTTCGCGGTCGGTGAGCAGATCGAGGATGCCGCTCGTCGCGCACACGATCGCGTGCTTCGGGTCGCGGCCGGTGGCGAACGCGTTCGGGGCGGGGTCGTCCATGATGTACACGCGGGGCATGGGCGTCCCGGTGGTGATCGCGAGGTTCTCGACGATGCGCCACAGCCGCGGGTTCTCGGCTTTCGTGATCTCCCGCGCCCCGCTCATGGCCACGGCGGCCTGACCGGCCATGAAGTACTGGATCAGGGCGTAGACCGACGCGATGATCAGCGCGACGATGACGGTCGACCACCCGCCGCCGAACAGGAGGGCGGCGAGATAGCCGAGCACGCCGATCATGAGGATGAACACCGCCATGATCAGCACGGTGTTGATCTTGTTCTGACGGATCGCCCGATACATCGGCGGGTCAGAACTGCACGCGCGGCGGCTCGGCGATGGCCGACGGGTTGTCGACCTCGAAGAAGTCGCGCTCGGTGAACTTGAACATGCCCGCGATCAGGTTCGTGGGGAACGTCTGGATCTTCGTGTTGAGCTCGCGTACACCGCCGTTGTAGAAGCGACGGGCGGCCTGGATCTTGTCCTCGGTGTCGACCAGCTCCTGCTGCAGGTGCAGGAAGTTCTGGTTGGCCTTGAGATCGGGGTAGTTCTCGGCGACGGCGAACAGGCTCTTCAGCGCGCCCTGCAGGTGGCCCTCGGCGACCGTCGCCTGGGCGGGCGTCGCCGCGCCCGCGGTCTCGGCCCGGGCGCGCGTCACCTGCTCGAACACGCCCTGCTCGTGTTTCGCGTAACCCCTGACTGTCTCGATGAGGTTGGGCAGCAGATCCGCACGGCGTTTCAGCTGCACGGTGATGTCGCTCCAGGCCTCGTCCACGCGCATGCGCAGCTTCACCAGCGCGTTGTATGTGGCCCACAGCCAGATGCCGATGATCACCACCAGGGCGATCACGACGATGAGGGCGATCACTCCTCCGTTCACAGGGTCTCCTTCGTTCCGGGGGCGGCGGCACCGGATGCCCGGCGCGTGCACGCGGTCGACGCGGTGTCGGCGTCGCGGTCGCGGTGCCTCCAACTCTACCCGGGGAGTTGGTGTGCGGGGCTGGTCGAGCTGGCCTGTGGGCGGGTGGTCCGGTGACGCACGGCTGTGGATGCGCGGGGAGCGGTCGCGCCCTGTCTCGATGCACACGGACCTGTTCAGCACTGCACTTCTGCCCGGCCCTGTCCGACCCCGGCCCTGCCCTGGTTCCGCTCAGGCCTGCCCCCGTGCCCCCGTGCTGCCGAGCCCGGCCCATCCCGGCCACAGCCGGATTCACGCCAGAGGCTCACGGGGCAGCCACGGATGAGCCATGAAATGGCGCACGGGTGGTCGTGGGCGCGGGAGGTGTCGCGATCGTGGCTGCCCCCTCATGGAACCGTGTGAGGGCGCGATGGCCCGTCGAGTAGAGTCGATGTCGATCGTGCCCGCGGCGACGGCACGGGACGCGCGGCAACACGTGAGCCTGCCGGGCTCGCGCGAACCCGTGGGGCCCGCCCCCATAGCCCAACTGGCAGAGGCAGCCGACTTAAAATCGGCGCAGTGTCGGTTCGAATCCGACTGGGGGCACGCGATGGTGGCCGGGTCATGGATCGGTGACCTGAACCACGCACCTGGCGGCCTGGGCTGCATGCCGAGGATGACTCACCGGCCGCCCCGTGGTCTGAACCACGCACATCCGGGGCTGGGTGACGAGCCCCGCTCGACGGCCGCGGTCACCTCCCGAGCGCTCGTGGGCACAGGTCACGCTTGGAGCCTTGGCGTGTCGGGCCGTCCTGCCCCGGCCGGCTACGAGGCCCGCTGCACCGGCTGGGTCTCCTCCGCGGCGATCATCGACCGGCGGGAGGCCTGATCCATCGAGGTCGCCGGTGCAGTGGATGCAGACCTCCCTCGGCTCGAGGCGCCCCCGGCCCTCGCCGCGCGCCGGCTCGAGGCCGTCGATGACGTGCGATCCCCCGCGGCGCCAGGCGTCGCGTACGTTCCAGCCGGGGTCGATCGGTCCGGAGACGTCCGGGCCTCGGCAGCCGCAGCCTCCCGACGCTCGGCCCCGATGCGATGCAGGCGCGCGCGCAGCGACCGCAGCCCCCAGAGCCGACGCGGCAGCCGCATACCGCCGGTCAGCGTGCCCGGCTCGGCGGGCCTGCCGGCGACAGCGGAGCCGGCACTGCCGACGGCCTGCGCCGCGGAGGCCGGTGCGGCCACGGCGCCGGCGGACGCGCCCGCTGCGACTGCCGGGCGACGCGGCGGCGTCGAGGTCGACACGGCTCCGCTCACCCGCCGGCGCTGTTCCTCGCGGCGGCGCTCGGCCCTCTCCAGCTCGTGATCGCGCAGCGCCCGGCGCATGCCCTCGCGCACGCCCTCGCGGATGACCAGGTAGAAGAGGAGCAACCCGATGACGAGGGCGAGCAGCGAACCCGCGACGATGAGCAGGATCGTTGCCAGCATGGTGATGTCGGCGTCCGTCATGGCCCCTCCTCCCGGTCGTGCGGCGAGTCGGCCCGTGCCCGCCGACCTGACGCCGTGGGCGAGGGCTGGCGGTGCCCGGAGAGGCGCGCCGGCGACTCGCTCCCAGTCTAGGGATGGCCTGTGCGTCGCGGGAGGGTGCGGGGCCGGTCGTTGCCGGACTGTTACCCGGCGGTCGTCGGGCCTGCGTGGCGTGACTGGTCAGCCCCGCGACGTCAGGCGCATGATGTCATCATCGGCCCAGAGCGAAGGAGCATCCCGATGACGCAGACCGAGCACCCCGCAGAGCAGCCCGTCGAGCAGCAGACCGCCCCGAATGCGACGATCGCCGGCCAGCTCGCCCACCGCACCATCCGCGCGTTCACACACGAGCCGGTCGACGAGGCGATGATGCGCACGCTGCTGCGGGTGGCGACGCAGGCGCCGACGAGCAGCTTCTACCAGCAGCGCACGGTCATCCGGGTGCAGGATCCGGCCGTGCGCGAGCAGATCCACCTGGCCAGCGGGCAGCCGTACGTCGGCGGCGATCGCGGCGAGCTGCTCGTGTTCGTCGTCGATCTGCACCGCAACGCCCGCATCCGCGAGGCACAGGGGGCCGACCTCGCGGTGCTCGAGACGACCCCGCTGTTCCTGCAGGGGGTCGAGGACGTGCTCATCGCCGCGCAGAACGTGGTCGTGGCCGCCGAGTCGCTGGGCCTCGGCACCGTGTACCTGGGGTCGATCGGCGGCGACCCCCGGCGGGTGATCAGGGCGCTCGGCCTGCCCCTGCGGACGTTCCCGCTCGTCGGCCTCATCGTCGGCCACCCCGACCAGCGGCCGCAGCTGAAGCCACGCCTGCCCGAGACGCTCACCATCGGCGTCGACCGCTACCCGGATCTCGACGCGCAGGCGGACGCGCTGGCCGCCTACGACGAGCGTGTCACCACCTACTACGATCTGCGCGACACCAGCCGCCGCATCGACTCGTTCACTCACCAGATCGCCACGAAGCCCGGCACCGGCGCCGCCGAGCAGGCACCGACTCTCGAAGTGCTGCACGAGCAGCGGCTCGCGCTGCGGTAGCGGGGAGGGGCGATCGGTCAGCGGGACGGAGTGGGTCGGGTGTCGGCGCCGAACCGCAGCGCGTACCGACGTCTGGTGGCATGCTCGCAGCGGGAGGTGAGCTCCACCGCGGCACGTGTGATCGTGGTGTCCGGCGGCGGATCGGCTCGTGCGCGCAGTGTCCGCGGCGGGCGGCCGAACGCGCGGCGGAACGCGGCGGTGAAGGCGCTCGTCCCCGAGTACCCCACCTGGCTGGCCACCTCGGCAACCTCGAGTCCGGCCTCGAGCAGCGTCAGCGACCTGGCGAGGCGGGCCTGCGCCCGGTAGGTGCTCACCGTCATGCCGGTCTGTCGCTTGAACCGGCGCAGCAGCGTCCGCTCGCTCAGCCCGAGACGGGCAGCGAGTCGATCGAGCCCGGGGGCGGTCGCCGGATCACGTCGCAGTGCGGTGGCGAACTCGACCAGATCCGCGTCCTCGGGCATGGGCAGCTCAAGGCGGGGCGCGACGAGCGCGGGCAGGCTGGCGAGCACATGCCGCTGTTCGAGTGCCCGGTCGAACCTGGGGCTGAGCCCGGCCTGCACGAGGCGGAGCATCGCCCGGCGCAGATCGGCGTCGACCCGGATGAGCGTCGGCTCGCCCAGCGCACCCGCCAGCGACAGCGACACCGTGGGGAAGCGCAGGGGGAAGATCACATCGTCCACGGACGCCGAGACCCGATGCGGGCATCCGGCGGGGACCCACAGCGCCGTCTCTGGCGTGAGCGTCCAGTCGGCCTCATCGGTGCGGATGCGGAACGTGTGCGACGGCGACCAGTTGAGCTCCGCCTCGTCATGGGTGAATCGTGGCATGCGACCTCGTCCTCCCTCCTGGCGCTGTGCTGGGCACCGTCCCGCAACCCGAGTCATCGGACGACGGCTGCGCCGGTCCGTCAGGCCTGGGGCATGAACTGGCGCACGGCGCCTTCACGAGCCGGAATGACGGCAGAGAAGAGCATACCCAATGTGTCAGGTAAGCATAACCACAGCTGTCGTCGGCCATTCATCTGATGTGTCTCACGGGGCTGTGTCCTCTTCGATGTTGAAGTGGTCTCGGCGCTGTCGTAACCTCACGGCTGTGCCCTGAAGGGCAGGCTCGCCTAAGTCACGACGGCCGGCGAGATGATCGGACAGAAGAGGAAGTATGACGAGCACATCGAAGAAGACGGCATCGACACGCCACCTCGGCGTGGTCCGCGGCGCCGCGCTCACGGCCACGAGCGCCCTGATCGGCTGTGGCTTGGTCCTCGGCGGCGGCCTCGCGGCCAATGCCGCGCCTGCTCAGGGCAGCGCGTTCGGGCAGGCGGCGGTCGCCGCGGCGGAGATCGGCGCTCCGAGCATCACTTTGTCACCCACGACGGTGACGACGGACGGCGGATCGATCACCATTCAGGGGACTGGGATGGACCCGACGGATCGGGCTTGGTTCGCGGTCAAGCTCGACGACGGGGGCAACAGCTGGAAGTCGCCCCAGCCCACTGGAGAGCTGGTGGGCAAGGGAGGCTCGAACTATATTCAGGTGCCTGGCAGCGTCATCGATGCGAACGGTGAGTTCACGATCGCGGTCGCGGTGCCCGACGGCCTGTCCGTCGGGGAGCACTCTGTCCGAATTCTCGGTGGCGTCGGCGGAGGCGGCGCCTACTCCCAGAGCGCGGAGTTCGACGTGGTCCAGGCCACGGCGGACAAGACCGTGACACCCGGGACCGTCTCCACGGCGGCCGACGGCAAGGTGAGTGTCCCAGTCACCGGACAGAACTTCACCGAGGGTGCGAAGGTCACGGCCAGCCTCGACGGGCAGGCCCTGCAGTTCAAGGCCGGACGCGCCGCGGCGACGGACGACCTGACCGTCGGCGCGGACGGCACCTTCTCCAGCACCGTCGTCGTCCCCACAGGCAGCGCGCTGGCCGGCAGCGAGCACACCCTGACGATCACCAGCGACAAGGACGGCGTGTCGCAGGTGACGTTCACCGCCGACCCGTCCATCAGCACCACGCTCTCCACCCCCGCTCAGGGTGCGAGCGGCGATGTGACGACCGGCAACCTGCCCGTCGGCGCCAAGGTCACCGGGATCGGCGCCGCAGACCAGAACTGGCTGGGAGAAGGCCAGAGCGGCGAGGTCGCCGAGGGTGAGAACGCCGTCACCATCTCCGACGTCTCCATCCCCGAGGACGCGGAGGTCGGCGCCGTGATCATCGTCACCTATACGATCGCCGGCACGACCACGGACTTCGACACCGGTCAGATCGTCACGCCGAACAACGCGCTGGTCAACACCGACCAGTACGAGGCGACGTCGAAGACCCTGCCTCAGGGGCTCTACCAGATCGCGTCGAACCCGAGCACGAACAGCCTGTTCGTCGCCTACGCGGCATCGGTCAGCTCCGGCCTGCTCGAACTCGACGCCACGACACTCGAGCAGAAGGCGCTGGGCGCCGCGCCCATCGTCGACGGGGAGACCTCGAGCATCTACGGCGTCGGTGCCGACAACACCCGGAAGCTGGTGTGGGCCACGAACACCAGAAGCAACGGCGTGACAGTGTACGACCAGAATGACCTCAGCGCCGCCCCGGTCTACATCGACGGGAACACCGGGCACGCGCGGGACGTCGTCGTCGATGAGAGCACCGGACTCGCCTACGTCTCGTCGTCGACGGGGAGCGTGATCGGCGTCTACGACGGCAACACGAAGACGCACCTGAAGGACATCACCCTGGGCACGGACGAGGAGCCGTTCACCGGTGTGATGAGCCTCGACCTCGACCAGAGCACCGGGAAGCTGTACACGGTCTCGCTGCAGAACGCCCGCGCCGCGGTCATCGACACCCGCAACGGCGATCAGGCGACCTACTTCGATCTCGGTGACGACGTCTCGCGGGCCTCGGGCGCCGCCTACGACCCGACGACGCACAACCTGTTCGTCGCCTCGCAGGGCAGCAGCAACGTCGTGGTACTCAACACCATCTCCGGGAAGGTCATCGCGAACATCCCGGCCGGCGCCGGGGCGCTCAACGTGACCTACGACCCGGTGCACCGGCTCGTGTACTCGGCCAACCGCACCAGCGGCACCGTCACCGTCATCGACGCGGAGACCCTCCAGCGGGTGGCCAACCTCGACGGCGGCCAGAACCCGAACCAGGTCAAGGTCGTCAACGGGACCGCCTACATGGTGAACAAGGCTGCCTCGGACAACGCCATCTACACGTACACGCCGAAGGCGGAGGCGAAGGGCGACCCGGCCGCGCCGACCGCTGACGCGCTCACCGACGAGAACGTGGGTGACATCATGCTCGACGCCAGCACGGTCAAGCCTGGGGCCACAGTCACGGTCTCCGGCCTCGACGCGCTGGAGGGCCAGCAGGTCGACGCCTACCTGTTCTCCGATACCGTGCAGGCGAGCGATGACGCGACGGTGACGGATGGCAAGATCACCGTCACCGTGCCGGAGGACTTCGCTGCGGGCGACCACAAGCTCGCCATCGCCAACACGTACGGGACGG
Organism: Pseudoclavibacter caeni; assembly: GCF_008831125.1. Taxonomy (GTDB): domain Bacteria; phylum Actinomycetota; class Actinomycetes; order Actinomycetales; family Microbacteriaceae; genus Pseudoclavibacter_A; species Pseudoclavibacter_A caeni. Next base: position 29,896 of record NZ_WBKA01000007.1, read on the forward strand.
TGCAGGGCTGGGCGGCGCTGACCGTCGCTACCGATGGTGATGGTGAGAACGGTGACAGCGAGAACGGCGGCGGGACCGACGGCGGCACCGAGACCGGTGACACATCGGACGGTGCGACCGATGACGGTGCGACCGACGGCGGCACCGAGACTGGTGAGACCGATGTCCAGGCCGACCCGACGACCGATGAGGCCACGCTCGCTCGCACCGGCATGGAGAGCACCGCGCTCGTGCTCGCCGGTGGAGCCGCGGCCGCCATCGCAGCCGGTATGATCCTGGTCGCCGTGCGCCGCATGCGCCACCAGGACTGACACAAGGAGGGGGCGGGTCGGCGGCCGACATGACGTCAGCAGCCGATCCGGAGGGTGAGGGGGTGCACTCCGTGCACCCCCTCACCCCCGTCCCACACCACGAGACGCCGCGGCGGTCGGCGGGGATGTTGACGATGAACGTCGAGCACGATCGATCCACCCCGACGCGCATGAGGGCCGACGACGGCCGAGGAGCAAGGCATGCACAGCTGCACAGCAGACAGACGACCACACCTCGCTGGGGCGCTCGCGGCGGCTATGGCCGCCCTGGCGGCGCTCGCCCTGCTCCTGAGCGGTTGCGGGGTCGTCAGCGGCTCGACCGCGACGTCGTCGCAGACCGGGACCCGGACGATCCAGGACGCGGACGGCACCAGCATCGAGGCACCTGCCGCGCCACAGCGCGTGGTCACCCTCAGCGAGCCGACTCTTGACGGCGCACTGGCGCTCGACGTGACCCCGGTGGGCACGACCGCCGGCCGCGGCCAGACCACGGTGCCCGGCTACCTCGCCGACCGCGCCGCCGACGTACCCGTCGTCGGCCAGGTCGCCACCCCGAACTACGAGGAGATCGGCGGCCTGCACCCCGATCTGATCCTCACCGACGGCACGAGCATCAACGACGACGCCGTGCTCGAACAGCTGCGGGCCATCGCCCCGGTCGTCGTGACCGGGCACGCCGGTGACGACTGGCGCGACAACTTCCGTCTCGTCGCCGACGCCCTCGGCCGAGCCGATCAGGGTGAGGACGTCATCGACGCCTACCAGCAGCATGTCGACGAGGTACGGGCCCAGCTCGGCGACTACCAGGACCAGACGTTCTCGATCGTCCGCTGGCAGGGCAGCAGCGCGTCGCTCATCCTCGAGGAGCTGCCGCCGGGCCAGGCGCTCGCGGATCTCGGACTGCAGCGCCCATCCGGGCAGGATCGCCGCGGCGAGGGCCACAGCGAGCCCGTGTCGCTCGAGAACCTCAGCGAGATCGATGCGGACTACATGTTCTTCGGCACGCTCGGCGGCTCGTCCGTCGGCAACACCGACGCCGGCGGGGCCAGCGACGAGGCCGGCGCGCGCGAGGCGCTGCGCCAGGCGGTGGCCGTGCCCGGCTTCACCCAGCTGAACGTCTACCAGCAGCAGCACGTGTTCCTCGTGGACGGCTCGCTGTGGACGTCCACCGGCGGCCCGATCCTCATGGACGCGCTCATCACCGACGTCCACGACACCCTCATCGGAGACGAGTGACATGACGCACACGATCGCCCGACGCATCCTGCTCGAGACCGGGCGCGGCCTCGCCGTGCTGGCCACGGCCGGCCTGCTGGTGCTGGGGATGCTCGGGGCCTTGCCCGCCTCGGCGGCGGAGCCCCCCTCGCCCGACGGCACGGGGGTCACCGTGCTCGCCGCGGACGCTGCTGACGCCCAGAGCGCCGACGAGGCGACCGACGCCGTCGGGACCTGCGCGGACCTCACCCCGACGACGGGGGCGCCGAACACCGCACACGAGCAGGGCGATGGCGCCCTCACCGTGGAGCACTGCAGCTCCGCCGGGCTGCCGGGCGAGTACATCACCGTTCACGGCACCGGCTTCGCCCAGCGGACCCAGGTCGTGGGGAGGCCCGCACCCCAGATGACGTTCAAGCTCGACGACAACTCGGGCCACTTCGACGCACCACAGGAGGCGGGGACGGTGAACGCCTCCGGCTGGGTGACGGTCACCGACCCCGCGCTGCTGCCCGATGCGAACGGCGAGTTCACGGTGCGGCTCAGGCTCCCCGACACGCTCGCCGCCGGCGAGGCCCACTGGGTCCGGCTGCTCGCCGGCACGGAGGACGGCGGCCAGCAGGTCAGCATGCACGCGATGTTCCGCGTGGGGGAGCCGCCGCAGGCGGGTGACCCGACGCTGGAGACCGCCGACGGCGCCGCCTCGGCCGAGGTCGCGCAGGGCGACGAGCTCACGGTGCGCGGCGCGTCCTTCACCAGGACGGACGGGCCGGTCTCGTTCCGGCTGACCGGCCCTGGCGATCAGACGCTGGCAGCCACGGCCGAACCGGGAGCGGACGGAGGCTTCGTCACCTCGGTGCTGATCCCCGCAGACCTCGCGCCCGGCGACTGGCAGCTCGTGGCCGAGCAGACGACGGATGACGGCACGGCCGCGGCGCGACTGCCTGTGACCGTGGACACACCGCAGCCGCGGATCACGACCGGACTCGACACAGTCGCAGTCACGGAGAGCGCCGACGTCGACCTCACCATCACCGTGGGCGGCCTGCCCCGGCCCACGGTCATCTGGGAGCACTCCACAGACGGCGGCGCCACCTGGGCGACCGTCGAGACGGATGACGCCGCCCGCGGCACGGTGACGCACGCCATCACCCGGGCGGGGCAGGCCGACGCGGGACTGTACCGGGCGACCGCCACCAACGCGCACGGCAGCGTCCAGACGCTCGGGGCGCTCACGGTCGGCCCCGCCGCGACCACGACCACCGGCGGGACCGTGCGCCCGGAGGGGTGGAACTGCGAGTCCACGGACCTTCACACCGACGGCGGCGAGGGCGCCTGCATCGTCCCCAAGGTCCGGTCCGGTGGCACGCTGCATCTGGAGGGGACCGGGTGGAAGACCGCCGACGGCACGCTCGGCTCGTGCATCGCGATCAAGTTCGACGGCGGCGCGGTCGACGCGGCGAATCCGCCGACCACGGACACCACCGGCGTGTGCCGCGGCGGGGGCACCTCCGCCAACGTGTTCGCCTACGTCAAGGCCGATGACACCACGGGTGACTGGATCGCCGACGTGCCGATCCCCACACGGGCGAACTCCTCGGCTCTCGCGGCCGAGGGCGTCGACTGGGCCGACGGCGAGCGGCACTCGGTGACCCTGCTGACCGGCAGCTCCCGCAGCGGAGACCGGACGCGCTCCGAGCAGCTCGGTTTCGGCATCGGCGTGCGCGTCGACCCCGCCGCGGCTGGCACGACGGAGACGGTCGACCGCGTCATCGTCCAGCAGGCCGCCGCATCGACCACGTCGGTGCCCGTCACGACGGTCGACCGGATCGTCTCGGCCGCGCAGACGACGGATGCGGGCCGCCCCGAGATCACCCCGGCCGCGCCCGTCGACGACGAGAGCGAGCTGACCGAGGTCAACGCCGGGGATCTCACGGTGCAGCAGGACGGCACCGTGCTCACCGTCACCTTCCCCGACCTCGAGCCCGGCGCGTGGGTGTACCTGCACGCCTGGCCCGGTCCGCAGGCCGTCGACTGGATCCAGCTCGACGCGGACCGGACCGTTCGCTTCGACATCGCCGCGCTGGAGCCAGGCGACCACCGGTTCAGCTTCGTCGGCCAGACCGGCCAGCTCGTCGGCTGGGTGGCCGGCCAGGTGCCCGGGGAGAGCACCAGACGGACGTTCGACGCCGGCTCGGCCGCCGACGCCGGGGCCGACGGGCCGGGGAACGGCACGAGCTGGAACGGCCCGCTGCTGATCGGCGCCTTCGGCGTGCTGCTCGCCGGGCTGCTCGTCACGACCACGATCGGCGTCGTCGACGCCCGCACGGGGAGCGCCCGCGCCGGGAGAGGGGAGATCGCATGAACTGGCTGCACCGGTTGCTCGCCGCCGCGGCGGCGACCGCGCTGCTGACCCTCGGGGCGGCCCTGCCCGCGCTCGCCGTGCCCTCCTCCGGGCCAAGCTCCGACACCGCGGGCACGAGCTCGTCGGTGTCGAGCAGCCGGGTGAGTCAGGGGGACGCGCTCTCCTTCACTGTGGACGGCTTCCCCGCGAACCACACGATCAGTGTCAAGATCGCCGACGGTCAGTACTGCGGATCCGGCGTCCGCTACGGCTCCTGCGTGGTCACCCGGGTGACCAGCGACGCCAGCGGGCACGCCAGTGGCACGATCGTGATCCCCGACGACCTGACCACGGGCCGCTACTGGCTGCGTTTCCTGACCTCGAATCCGGCGACCTCGAACCGCGGCGCCAGCGACTTCAGCGTCGTCGCCCGCAGCGCGGCTACGGGGGGTGCCGGGGCCGTCACGACCACCGAGACCACTGCGGCAGGGTCGGCGGCGAGTGTGGGGGACGGGGCCGTGGTGAGCGTCCCCGCCCCCGACGCGGCGACGGCCGCGCGGACCGTCACCGACGACGAGCTGCCGATCGCCGGCGGGGCGGAGCGCGGCGGGACGGAGCGCGGCGGGGCCGGCTCCGATGCGGGCGACGACGCCGCGGACGCCGGGCGCGAGGACGCCGGGGGCACGGACGCGCTCGGCGCGCTGCTCCAGGCCGACGGGTTCCCCTGGCCCGGGACGATCGCGCTGGCGGGCAGCGTCCTGCTCGCCGCCGGGGCTGTGACCGGGATGCTGCTCGCCCGCCGGCGGGGCATCGCGTCCTCGGCCGCGTCCGTCGCCGGGCCGCCGGCCGGGACGCCTGCGCCGTGACCGCCGTCGCCTCGTCTCCGGCCTCCGCCCGGTCCGGCCCGGAGCACACCGGCGCTGGCCGCTCCGGCGCAGACCACTCCGGCCGCACTGAGATCCATCGCCCGGGCAGCGTCCGCGCCGTCTCGCTCGCGGGCGTGGTCGCCGCCCTCGCGCTCGCCGTGCTGCTGAGCCTCTCGGTCGGCTCCAAGCTGATCCCGCTCGACGAGACCTGGCGGCTGCTCGTCGCCCCGGACGGCTCGCAGAACAGCACCGTGCTGCGTGCCCCGCACGGCCATGGGGCTCGTCGTCGGCATGGCCCTCGGCGTGGCCGGCGCGCTCATGCAGTCGCTCACGCGCAACCCGCTGGCCGACCCCGGCATCCTCGGGGTGAACGCCGGCGCCTCGTTCGCCGTCGTGCTCGCGGTCGCCCTCACCGGGGTCAGCGGCATCTCGTTCTACCTGTGGTTCGCGTTCGCCGGCGCGGCGGTCGCCGCGACCGCCGTGTACGCCCTCGGCGCGGCCGGGCACACCCAGGCGACCGCGGTGCGGCTCGCGCTCGCCGGCGTCGCGATCAGCGCGGCGCTGCAGGCACTCACCGACGCGGTGATCCTCTCCGACCAGGCCGCCTACAACGAGTTCCGGTTCTGGGTCGCCGGCTCCTTCGAGGGACGCGGGTGGGACATCCTGCTCGTGGTCGCCCCGTTCATCGCGGTCGGGCTGGCGCTCGCCCTGCTGCTCGCACCGGCGCTCAACGCGCTCGCCCTTGGCGATGAGACGGGTCGGGCCCTGGGCGTCCGGGTCGCCCGCGCACGGACGCTGACCATGGTCGCCGTCACCCTGCTCGCGGGTGCGGCCACCGCGGCCGTCGGGCCGATCGGGTTCGTCGGGCTCGCCGTCCCCTTCCTCTCCCGCTGGCTGGTGGGCACCGACCAGCGATGGGTCACCGTGTTCAGCGCCCTGCTCGGCCCGGTGTGGCTGCTCGTCGCCGACGTGCTCGCCCGCGTGCTCGTGCGGCCCGACGAGGTGCAGGTCGGCATCGTCGCCTCGCTCATCGGCGCCCCGATCTTCATCCTCATCGTGCGCCGGAGGCAGGTGGCGGCCCTGTGAGCACCACCGACACCGTCCAGGGTGCCCGGTCGGTGGCGTCCGCTGGCGGACGGCCCGCATCGGGCGGCAGCCTGTCACCCGTCGCCACGCCCACCCCGGAGCAGGCCGCGCGGTTGCGCGACAGCCTTCGCCGGGCGCACGTCCACCGTCGGCTCGGGCCGCTGCGCGTGCGGCACGAGCGCCGCGGCGCCGTCGTCCACGCACTGCTCGTCGCCGGCATCCTCGTGCTCGGCACCGTGAGCCTGCTCATCGGCGACTACGACATCTCCGTCGCCGACGCGTTCGGCGCGATCTTCGGCACCCAGACGTTCGACGACCCGCTCGTGCCCTACTTCGTCGACCAGGTGCGGCTGCCCCGGGTTGTCGGTGGCATCCTCGTGGGCGCCGCCCTCGGCACGTCCGGGGCGATTTTCCAGGTGCTCAGCGGCAACCCGCTCGGCTCGCCCGACATCATCGGGTTCACCCGCGGTTCCGCCACTGGGGCGATCATCGCGATCATCGTCTTCGGGGGCTCCACCCCGGTCGTCGCGGCCGGGGCGATCGTGGGCGGGCTCGTCACCGCAGCCGTCGTTTACGGGCTCGCCTGGCGGGGCGGGGTGAGCGGCTACCGGCTCGTGCTCGTCGGCATCGGCGTGGGCGCGGTGCTCGCCGCGGTCAACTCGCTGCTCATCGTCAAGGCCGACCTCGCCGCCGCGCAGAAGGCGTCGCAGTGGATGGCCGGGTCACTCAACGCGACCCTGTGGCCGCAGTGCGCTGCGGTCGCTCTCGCCATCGCCGTGCTGCTGCCCGCCGCCGCGGGTCAGTTCCGCGCGATGACCCTCATGCCCCTCGGCGACCCGCTCGCCATCGGGCTGGGCGTGCGCGTGGAGCGGTCCCGGCTGCTCATGGTGGTCATCGGCGTGGCGCTCATGGCCGTGGCCGTCGCCGCCGCCGGGCCGATCGCGTTCGTCGCGCTCGCCGCCCCGCATCTCATGCGGCGGATCACCCGCACGTCGGGCATCGGCCTGTTCGGGGCCGGGCTGATGGGCGCGTTCCTCGTGCTCGTCTCGGACCTCATCGCGCGTCGCGTGATCGCGCCGAACGAGCTCGCCGTCGGGGTCGTCACCGGTTCCCTCGGCGGCATCTACCTGATCATCCTGCTGGGCATGGAATGGAGGAGACGCCCATGAGCGCCACGAGCACGGTCACGGGGACGGAGCACACGGATGACGAGGCGACCCGGGCGTCCGCCGGCGCGGTGCGCACCCGGCTGCACGGGCGGGGGGTCACGGTCGACTACGGCCGCCGCGGCAGCGGCCGCGAGATCCTGCACGGCGTCGACGTGGTGATCCCCGAGGGCGAGCTGACCGTCATCGTTGGGCCGAACGCGTGCGGCAAGTCCACCCTGCTCAAGGCGCTCGCCCGGATGCTGCCGCCGCGGTCTGGCTCGGTGTGGCTCGACGACCGCGACATCACCGACTACGCGCCCAAGGAGGTCGCCCGCCGGCTCGGCCTGCTGCCGCAGAACCCGAGCGCGCCGGAGGGCATCATCGTCTCGGAGCTCGTCGCCCGGGGCCGCTACCCGCACCAGAGCCTGCTGCGCCAGTGGACGCCCGAGGACGAGCAGGCGGTCGTCGAGGCGATGGCCGCCGCGAACGTCACCGACCTTGCCGACCGGACGATCGACCAGCTCTCCGGTGGGCAGCGGCAGCGGGTGTGGATCGCCATGGCGCTCGCCCAGCAGACCCCGCTGCTGCTGCTGGACGAGCCGACCACCTACCTTGACATCGCCCACCAGGTCGAGGTGCTCGACCTGACTCGGCGGTTGCACCGGGCCGGGCGCACGGTCGTCGCGGTGCTGCACGAGCTGAACCTCGCGTTCCGCTACGCCACCCACCTGATCGTGATGAAGGACGGCGAGATCGTGGCCACCGGGGCGCCCGCCGCGATCGTCACCAGCGACCTCATCGAGCAGGTGTTCGCCCTGCCCAACGTGATCATCGGCGACCCGATCAGCGGCACCCCCATGGTGGTGCCCCGCACCGGCGGCGAGGACACGTGCCAGAATGGGCCGGGTGAGTGAGGACGAGGTGAGTGTGATGACGCACGACGCCGAGCCGACGGGCGGGCGTCGTGGCGCGTCAGCACCGGCGCGCCGGCACCCGCCGAAGACCCGGCGCCCCACACCGGCACCCGTGGTGGCCAGCCCGGCGATCACGGCGCTGGAGGCGCGCATCGCCGAGCTGCGCGCACACCCCGACGGCGTGCACACGCCGCAGACGCTTGTCGACGCCTTCCGTGCCGAGCACGCGTCCAGCCCGATCATCGAGCCCGACCCGGCGGGCGTGCCCGGGCTGCGTGTGGTGACGTTCGCGCTGCATGACGCCGCCGCCGAGCGCGTGCTGTTGTTCGTCAACCGACTCACCGACGAGACCGACCTCGACCGGTCGCTCATGCGCCGTGTGCCCGACACCGACCTGTGGCATCTGAGCTACCGCATGCCCGACGACTGGATCGCCTCGTACAGCTACAGCGTGCAGCGGCCAGGCCACCTCGCACCATGGGAGAGACAGCCCGATCAGCGCGGCGTCCGCGACGCCCTCGATCACGGGCTCGCCGACCCGCGCAACCCCAGCCAGATCACGAACCGCGCCGGTGTGCGCATCTCGGTCGCAGCCCTGCCGCACGCGCCCGCGGAACCGTGGCGGGCCGTCCGCGACGGCGTGCCGCAGGGGCGGCTGACCGCGCACGCGGGCCCGGACGGCCGGCGCCTGTGGATCTACGAGCCGGCGGCCGGGGATCACGGTGCGGTCGCGCCCGCCCCAACCCCGGTGCTCGTCGTGCTCGACGGTGACGTCTGGTGCGATGCCCAGCCGCTGCCCACGATCCTCGACAACATGATCGCCGACGCGGCCATCCCGCCGGTCACCGCAGTCTTCGTCGACAGCGCCGACCGCGAGCGCCGCTGGGCGGAGCTCGACGCGCACGGCGGCATCGTCGACTGGCTGGCCGACCGGCTGCGTCCCTGGCTTGTCGCGCGTCTCGGCGGCGCGATCGACCTTGCCCCGCGGCGAGTGGTTGTCGCCGGGCAGAGCCTCGGCGGGCTCGCCGCGCTCGCGGCGGTCGTGCGCCGGCCGGACGCCTTCGGCGGCGCGATCGCCCAGTCGGCCGCGCTGTGGCAGCCGGACGTCGCCCGGGAGGCGGCCGCCTGCCCGCCCCGCGGCGCGCGCATCGACCTGCAGGTCGGCCTGCAGGAGTGGGTGCTGCTCGAACCGACCCGCGACCTGGCCGCACAGCTGGCCGACGACGGCGTGGACGTCGTGCTCACCGAGGTCGACGGCGGCCACGACTATGCCTGGTGGCGGCGGACGCTGCCCACCGCGCTGCGGCGCCAGCTCGCCGAGCCGCAGGACGCGGAGGCCGACCCGGCATGACCCGGGGTCGCATGAGGGGGAGGGGACGCAGACGGGGCCGGAGGAGCGTCCGCACCCACCGCGGGGGGCGTCTCGCGCTCGTCGGAGCCGCGGGCGTCGGGGTGCTCGGCCTCGCGGTGCTCGTCGTGTCGGTGCTCGGCGCGTTCGGTGTGCTCTCCGGCATCGGAGCCGAGGCGGCCGGCGGCGCGTCCCGGTCCGCGGACGTGCCCGCCCCGTCCGCGGACGCCGACGGTCGCATGGCGGTCGACCAGAAGGAGCCGGGGGCGACGGCCGGCCTCGGCGCCGGCGGCGCCGAGGGGATCGCCGGGCTCGCCGAGCAGGCCTGGGTCGCCCGGGTCGGCGGTCGGACAGGCATCCCTGAGCGGGCGCTGCGCGCCTACGCGGGGGCGGCGCTGCGGCTGCAGGCCGAGCGGCCCGCCTGCGGCCTCGGCTGGAACACGCTCGCCGGCATCGGGTATGTGGAGAGCCGGCACGGCACGCTCACCGGCGGGGCGATCGACGCGGACGGGGTGGCCCGGCCCGCCATCGTCGGCGTCGCCCTGGATGGTGACGGGGTGGCGGACATCGCCGACACGGACGGCGGCGCGCTGGACGGCGACACGGAGCATGACCGCGCCGTCGGCCCCATGCAGTTCATCCCCGCCACCTGGCGGACGCACGGCGTCGACGGCAGCGGGGACGGCGCGGCCGACCCGCAGAACGTCGACGACGCGGCGCTCACCGCGGCCGAGTACCTGTGCGACGTGGGCGGCGACCTCTCCGACGCCGCCGGGTGGATCCGTGCGATCGACGGCTACAACCGTGGCGTGGACTACAACAACGCGGTGGCCATCGCGGCGAACCGCTACGCCCGCGCGGGGTGAGACGGGACGCCGGCCAGACGCGGTGGGGCACGGTAGGCTTCGTCGCATGAAGTTCCACACGAAGAGGGGGCGTCGGCTGGCACGACTCATGCGCGCCCGTGCCTCCCAGCCCGGGGTGGGCGACGAGGCCCCCGACGACCGGCTGCTCGCCCGTTACGTCCGCGCCGCGGCGAACGTCCCCGACCACGGCGGGCTGCGCCCCTGGCGGCTCGTCACGATCCGCGGGGGGCAGCGCGAGGCACTCGGTCAGGCGATCGCCGATGCGTCCGGCGACCGCAGACCGAGCACGAAGCCGCTGCGGGCGCCGCTGCTCGTCGCGGTCGTTGCCAGCCTGCGTCCCGACCGGTATCGCAAGGCGCCGGAGTGGGAGCAGCTCGCCGTCGCCGTCGAGGTCGCCCACGGGCTGCAGCTGCTGCTCGCCGCGGACGGCTGGGGCAGCATGTGGCGCAGCGGTCGCATCGTGGAGACGGACGCGGTGCGCGCGTTCCACGGGCTGGCCGAGTCCGAGCGCCTGCTCGGCTGGCTGTACGTGGGGTCGCTGCCCGAGCGGCCGAAGACGGCCCACCGACCTGCGCTGCCGGACACCGCGCTGCGGCCGGTCGAAGACGTCGCCCGCGCGGACTGACCGAGCCACTGGGGCGTGCCGACCCCGGCCGGGATGCGCTGACCTGCCGCCGGGCGGGCGGTCCCCGGAGAGCGCGCTGGGCTCCTCAACCGGGCGTGCCCGACGAGGTCACCGGCCCCGTCTACAATGAGGGGCATGTCAGCGGCCAGAGACGATCGGCGTGCGCCCGCGCACGATCTCGACTTCGTTCCGTTCGGCGTGCGCATCGCCGCCGCCTGGAGCTGGCGGCTGTTGCTCATCGTCGCGGGCGGTGCCGTGGCCATCTGGGCGATCGTGCAGATCCGTCTGGTCGTCATCCCGGTCGTCGTCGCCCTGCTCATCGCCTCGCTGCTGCGGCCGGCGGTGCAACGGATGCAGCGCCACGGCGTGAACGTGTGGGCCGCCGTGGCCGTGACGATGATCGCCTTCATCGCCGTGGTCGCGGGGCTCGTCTGGATCGTCTCCGACCAGCTCGGCCGCGGCCTGTCCGGGCTCACCGAGCACCTCGAGCAGGCCTATGAGGAGCTCAAGCAGCTGCTGCTCGCGTCGCCGCTGCACATCACCGAGGACGACATCAACGGGTACCTGGCCCAGATCATGGACTCGGCCCAGCAGGACAGCCAGGTGATCGTCTCCGGCGCGCTCTCCGTGGGCACCACCGCCGGCCACGTGCTCGCGGGCGTGCTGCTCACCCTGTTCTCGCTCATCTTCTTTCTCGCCGACGGGCGCACGATCTTCTTCTGGGGGATGCGACTGGTCCCCATGCGCGTGCGCGCGGCGGTGTCCGGGGCCGGGCACGCCGGCTGGCGGACGCTGTCGAGCTACGTGCGCGTGCAGATCCTCGTCGCCGCCGTCGACGGCGGCGGCATCGCGATCGGCGCGGCGGCGCTGGGCCTGCCGATGGTCGTGCCGCTCGGGATCATGGTCTTCCTCGGCTCGTTCGTGCCATTCGTCGGCGCGATTGTCACTGGCACGCTCATCAGCGTCGTCGCCCTCGTCTACAAGGGCTGGATCGCGGCGCTCATCATGCTCGCGGTCGTCATCGCCGTCCACCAGCTCGAGAGCCACGTGATGCAGCCGCTCGTGATGGGCAGCGCCGTGAACGTGCACCCCCTCGGCGTGGTGCTGAGCGTCGCGATCGGCACGATGCTCGCCGGCATCCCCGGCGCCCTGTTCGCGGTGCCCGTCGTCGCCGTCGCCAACCGCGTGGTCAACTACTTCGGCGACCGCGACTGGGAGGCAGACCCCTTCGCCCAGGGCGTGCAGCTGACGATCGACGCCGAGCGCTGCCAGCAGGAGCGTCAGCACGCGGCGTACGAGCGCACGCGGGCCGCGCTGCAGGCCGAGGTCGCCACCGAGGCCGAGGCGGCGGAGGCCGCGGACGCCGGCGCGGAGGCGAGCACGACAGCGGGTGCGACCATGCCCGAGGGCCGCTCCGGACGGCTCTCCAGCCCCGCGGGGTCGAGCGCGGCCGCTGACGCGACTGCGTCCGAGGGCGGCGGCGAGATTATCAAGGGCTGACGCCCCGTCCCCCCCACGCGTCGGCCCGGACCAAACCCCTTCCCGCGGACGTACGCCGAGGCGGTGTGCGCGCCCGCTCCAGCCAGCCGGCCCGCGGCATCCCCGGGCCGCAGCGGACCCACCGCGATCCGACCGCCCGGCGCCACGCCGATCGCACAACGACACACTCACAGGTCAGGAGCACACATGACGACCACATCCGCCGGCGACGCCGGCACCCAGACGGACGCGACGGAGACCCCGCGGGCCTGGACGACCACAGGCCGGCTGCCCGAGGCCGCCCCGCAGTTGCAGGACATCGAGCGGGCACGGGCGAACATCTCGGCCATCGCGAAGGTCACCCCCATCGAGCGTTCGAAGGCGCTGGGCGAGGAGCTCGGCCACGACGTGTTCCTCAAATGCGAGAACCTGCAGCGCACCGGCGCGTACAAGGTGCGCGGCGCGTACACGAAGCTGCTCTCGCTCACCGACGAGGAGCGCGCCCACGGCGTCGTGGCGGCCTCGGCGGGCAACCACGCGCAGGGCGTGGCGCTCGCGGCACGCGAGCTCGGGATCAAGGCGACGATCTTCATGCCGCTCGGTGTGGCCCTGCCCAAGCTGCAGGCCACCCGCCGCTATGGCGCCGAGGTCGTGCTGGAGGGCGAGATCTTCGACCAGACCCTCGAGGCCGCCCAGCGGTTCACCCGGGAGACGGGCGCGACGTTCATCGCCCCGTACGACGACCCGCGCATCATCGCCGGCGCCGGCACGATCGGCCTGGAGATCATCGACCAGCAGCCGGACGTCGAGACGGTCGTCGTGCCGATCGGTGGCGGCGGCCTGATCTCGGGCGTGGCCACCGCGGTGAAGCAGAAGGCCGAGCTGCTCGGCCGGCGCATCCGCGTCGTGGGCGTGCAGGCCGAGCACGCGAGCAGCTACCTGCCCTCGCTGGCCGAGGGGCATCCGACCACGGTGACGGTGCGGCCCACGATCGCCGACGGCATCGCCGTGGGGCGGCCCGGCGACCTGAACTTCGGCATCGTCCGCGAGATGGTCGACGAGATCGTCACCGTGCGCGACGACGAGATCGCCCGGGCGATCGTGCTGCTGCTCGAGCGGGCCAAGCTCGTCGTGGAGCCCGCCGGGGCGGCCGCGGCCGCGGCGATCCTCGCCGGACGCGTCCACAGCGCGGGCACCGCCGTGGCGATCGTCTCCGGCGGTAACATCGACCCGCTGCTGCTGCAGCAGATCATCGAGTACGGGCTCGTCGAGCTCTCCCGCTACGCGACGATCTCGGTCATGCTGCCGGATCGTCCCGGGCAGCTGGAGATCATCTCGCGCAGTGTCGCCGCGAGCAGCGCGAACGTCGTCGGCGTGCTGCACACCCGGCATGGCCGCGGGCTCGGCATCGGCGCCGTCGAGCTGCAGATCTCGGTCGAGACGAAGGGCGAGGAGCACCTGCATGAGGTGCTGCAGGGACTGCGCGACATCGGCTACGATCCGCGCGTCGTGCGCTGACCGGCCGCGCCGTGGTGCGCTGACCGCGGTGCGGGCTGCACATGAAGACGCCCGCCGCCTCAGGGGAGGTGGCGGGCGTCTTCATGTCGGGGCGTCCTCAGGCCCGTGCCCGGTCGGGCAGGCCCGTGCATGTCGGTCGGGGGTCAGCCGGCCGTGTACGGCTCGACCGAGAGGATGTCGACGCTGATGGTGCGCCCGTTCGGCGCGTCGTAGGTGACCGTCTCGCCGGCGCGGTGGCCGGCCACGGCCGCGCCCAGCGGGCTCTCTGTGCTGAAGACCTTGATGTCGCCCGAGCCGATCTCGCGGTTGCCCAGCAGGAAGCGCAGGTCGCGACCGGCCACCTTCGCGGTGACCACGGTGCCACGGGCCGCCTTGCCGTCCTCGACGGCGACCTCGCCGACCTGAGCGTCGCGCAGCAGGGCCTCAAGCTCGCGGATGCGGGCCTCGAACTTGCCCTGCTCATCCTTCGCCGCCTGATAGCCGCCGTTCTCGCGCAGATCGCCCTCGGCTCGGGCCTCCTCGATGCGCTTCGCGATGTCGCGGCGCCAGGGGCCACGCAGCTGGTCCAGCTCGGCCTGCAGGCGGTCGTATGCCGCCTGAGTCAGCCAGGTGCCCTCTTGCTCGTCAGCCATTGCACACACTCCTCTTGGCAGAATGTCGAATGGCCAGTCTACCCCTCAGCCCATCTTGCTGCCCTGGCACGCCTGGGCGTCTGATCGCCCTTCAACCTGTCTGCTGCCTCGCTTGTCTGGTGCCTCTCAGCCCATCAGACCGCCCAGCAGGTCGCCTGCGGCGGCCCATGAGTCTTGCCAGGGCCGAGGGCTGAGTCGGCGTGCCCCGACCCTGATTCCGGCGCGCCCCGACGCCGAGAGTGTGGGAATGCCCGTCTCTGGCGTCCAGGCTGCGCGGTGCCACGCCTGCCATCGGTCTCGGCGGTCATCTGTGCGATGTGGATGCGCCTGGTGTGGGACTGCGTGATGTGGGTGCGCCGGGCGGGGACGCGTCCTCGACCACGCCACTCGAGTCGTGAGAACCTGGCCGCCGAGTCGTCCCGCGATAGGATCGCCATGGTGTGACGGACGCATCACGACGAGCGCCGAGGAACACGACGGCATCCACCAGAGCCACGCACGAAGCCCCGTCGCCGGAGAGAGCATGCGCCGGAGCTGTGCCCGCGAGCGGCCCCGTGCCGAGACGAGGAGTGACATGACGCATCCTGTCGAGGACGCCAGCATGGCGACGCTGCTCGAGCAGCGCTACGGCCGCACCCCGCGTCGGCTTTCTCGCCGTGCCTGGGCTTGGCTGGGCACGATTCTCGTCGTGATCGCGACCGTCGCGGTCGTGGTCTTCGCGGTGAGGCAGCCCTCGTCGGCGGTGAGTGCGAAGACGGCGACGTCGGCCGTCGACGCGCAGGGGGATGCGGTGGTCCGGTTCACGCTGAACACGAGCCCCGGCATCGCGGTGCGGTGCGCGCTCGACGCCCGCGGTGAGGGCCAGGCCCAGGTCGGCTGGAAGTACGTGGATGTCCCCGCCTCCGACGAGCCGACCCGCACGATCACCGAGACCGTTCAGACGTTCCGCCCGGCGCTGGCCGGTTCGCTGCAGTCGTGCTGGCAGGTGGACTGATCCGCGTGACCGTGGCCCAAGCGCTGGCTGCCCAGGCGCTGGCGGGGGCGCACCAGCTGATCTGCACGACCACGGCATGCCACAGCGGGTCAGGCGCCGCGGCGGGAGGCGCGGGAGCGCTGCACCGCGGGGAGGCCCGCCGCCGCTGTGAGAGACTGGGGGCATGACCGTGCTCACCGATGCCGTGTACGCCGCCGTGCCCGTCGCCGACCCCTGGACCGCCGAGACGAGCGTTTCCCCCTCGCCGTCGACCTCGACGGGCGATCAGCTGCTCGAGCAGGATCAGGACCAGGTCGGCGCCGGCCCCGGGGCGTTCTGGACGGGGTTCATCGCCGCGGTCATCATCCTCGCCCTCGCCGTCGATCTCGTGCGGCGACTGCGGCGGATGCGCTACCGGCAGCAGGCTCGCATCGAGCTCGCCCGCGAGTACGGAGTCGAGGACGAGGAGTTCCCTGACGGTGCCGAGGTGCCGCCCGCGGACGAGGACCCGTTCGCCGCGGCCGAGCGCCGTGACCGGGAGCGCGAGGAACGCCGCACCGCCCGTGCCGCACGTCGGGCTGCGCGGAGGTCGCGTCAGAGCTGAGGCGCGCGGCAGAGCTGAGCAGCCTGTCCGAGGGCCGCACGGCGCTGAGGTCTGCGCGACACCTCGTCCCGGCTCAGGAGCCGAAGCGACGCTGCCGGCCCGCGTACGAGCGCAGCGCCCGCAGGAAGTCCACTCGGCGGAAGTCCGGCCACAGCACGTCGGCGAAGTAGAACTCGCTGTGCGCCGCCTGCCACAGCAGGAAATCGCTCAGCCGCTGCTCGCCCGAGGTGCGCAGGATGAGATCCGGATCCGGCTGCGAGCCCGTGTAGAGGTGCTCGCCGATCTCGGCCTCGCTCACGCCCTCGGCGAAGTCGGCCAGAGTGCGCCCAGCCTGCTGCCACTGCCGGGCGGTCAGCCGCACCGCGTCCACGATCTCGCGCCGGCCGCCGTAGCCGACGGCGAGGTTGACCTGCATGCCCGTGGCGTCGGCGGTGCGGTGCTGCGCCGACTGCAGGGTCGCGACGAGCTGCTCGGGCAGTCCGTCGGTGCTGCCGACGTGGCGCACGCGCCAGTCGCTGCACCGGGAGATCTCGTCGGTGAGGTCGATGATGATCTGCACGAGCTGCTGCAGCTCCTCGTGCCCCCGGTTGGCGAGGTTGTCGGTGGAGAGCAGGTACAGCGTCACGATGCGGATGTCGCGCTCGTCGCACCAGCCGAGGAACTGGCGGATGACGGCGGCGCCGGCCCGGTGCCCGGTGGCCGCCTTGGAGTTCTGCCGCTCGGCCCACCGCCGGTTGCCGTCGAGGATCACCGCGACGTGCTGGGGCGGGGTCTGGCCCTCGAGCTCTCGCTCCAGCCGACGCTCGTAGATGTGGTAGAGGAGCGGGATGCGACGCGGATCACTGGGCACTCCCACAACGATACCGAATCGTCATCCGCGTCGAGAGGATCGCCCGGCGTCAGCGGGGCGGCCGCGCGTAGACTGGCGGGCAGGCGCGCCGCCCGTCGCGCGTCGGGCGGGAGCAGCCATGACCGACACCACGGACTCATCGAGGACGGACCCCACAACGGCCGCGGCGTCCGCGCGCCAGAAGGCACCCACCGGAGCGGCGGATACGACCGCGGCGCCCGACCGCGCGGCGCGGCCCGGCGCACCGCGACCCACTGCGGCGGGCACGGTCCGGGCGGATGCTCGGGGCGCGTCCGTCGTCGCCGAGCGCGTCGCCGCCCACGGCACCGAGGCTCAGCTCGAGCGCGCCGTGCGGGCGGAGGCGCCCGGGCTGCCGCACCTGCCGATCACCGAGGCGACCCGCAGCGTCCGCGGTGACCGGCCGCTCATGCGTGGCTGGCTGCATGCGGTGACGTTCCCGCTCGCACTGGCCAGCGGGATCGTGCTCATCGTGCTCGCTCAGGGCGCCGCGGCGAAGGCCGCGTGTGCGGTGTTCATGGCCACGTCGATCCTGCTGTTCGGCAACTCGGCCGTCTATCACCTCTTCCCGTGGGGGCCGCGCACGAAGCTCGTGCTCAAGCGCATCGACCACTCGAACATCCTGCTGCTCATCGCCGGCACGTACACGCCGCTGAGCATCGAGACGCTGCCCCCGGACAAGGCGCGGCTGCTGCTGACGATCGTGTGGACGGGCGCGCTCGCCGGCATCCTCTTCCGTGTGCTGTGGATCACTGCGCCGCGCTGGCTGTACGTGGCCATCTACCTGCTGCTCGGCTGGGCGGCGGTGATGTACCTGCCCGACTTCTTCGCCTCGAATGCGGCCGCCATGATCCTCATCCTCGCCGGCGGGGTGCTCTACAGCATCGGCGCGGTGGTGTACGCGACGAAGAGGCCGAACCCCTCACCGCGTGTGTTCGGGTTCCACGAGGTCTTCCACGCGTTCACGGTGCTCGCGTTCGCGTGCCACTGCGTGGCGATCTACCTGGTCACGGTCTGACCGGGCGTCGTCTCGGCCGGCGCGTTCGACATGGGGCCCGCCACGTAGCCGATGTGCCGGCCGGCCGCGTCGATCAGATGCCCCGCCCGCTTGGCGAATCTGGTGGCCAGCCAGCGGTCGCGGATGCGTGTGCTGGGGAACCGGCGCACGAGCTCGTCCTCGATCGCGTCGACCTCGTCGAGTGACCGCACCCACAGGTGGATGTACAGGTTCGCCCGGCCGACCATCGTCGCGCACTCGCGCACACTGTGTCGGTGCCGGCGCAGCATCGCGCCGATCGCCGTCAGCTGTGACTGCGGTGCCTCGACCCAGAGGTCGGCCAGCTGGATGTACCCCAGTCGCTGCTGGTCGAAGTCGATGCGGAGGGCGAGGGCTCGATCGCGCTCCAGCTGGTGCAACGCCCGGCTCACCCCGGAGACCGACCGGCCGATCGCCTGTGCGATGTCCGAGACGGTGCGCCGGCCGTCCTCTGCCAGGGAGGCCATGATGTCGCGCTCGAAGCGGCTCGGCTCGCGGCCGACGGTGTCTCGTCCCGACTGCTGGCGCTCCGCTGCATCGAGCAGCCGCCGCTCGTCGGCTGGGTCCAGTGCGCGCAGTCGCCAGTCGCCGGGCTGCACATGGAAGCGGCGGATCGGGGTGGTGACGGTGCGCACGATACCGTCCACTCTGCCCAGCTGCTCGCGGGTGAGCCGGTCGAGCATCGACCAGGTCGGGGTGGTGACGGTCAGCAGCAGATCGCGGGTGCCGGTCGTGCACTCGATCGTCCAGATGTCGGGGATGCAGGAGAGCGCTCGCAGCACAGAGTCACGGTAGCCGGCCTCACAGGACACCTCGATGTAGGCCGTGGACCCGATGGTGGAGAGCCGGCCGGTGAAGCTGTGCGCAGGCTGGCAGGTAGACCACACTTCGCCGGCGGTCTGCAGCGTCCGCCAGCGGCGCGAGAGCGTGGACGCATCGGCACCGAGCACCTCGGCGAACTGGGTCCATGGCAGTCGGGGAGCGACCTGCAGGGCGGCCAGCAGTGGTGCATCCGTGGGACGGAGGAGAGACCTCTGCGGCATGGATGGAGATTATCAAATATCTGGCGTTCTAACATGTTGGAAACACGGAAACGGGATCATCTCACCTGTGCATCGAGGGCGGCGTCCACCGCTGGCCAGTCGGTCACGACGCAGCATTCATTCGGATTCAGGAGGAACGAGATGACCATCACCCGCACCATCGCAGCGCTGGGTCTCGCCGCGGCCACGGCCGTGGCACTCACGGGCTGCAGCTCGGACTCGCAGAGCAATGTCGCCGAGGGCTGCACTCCCGCGCACGAGGGGCTGACGACCGTGACCTCCGGCAAGCTCTCCACGGCGATCGTGGACGCGCCGCCGTACAGTGCGAACACCGATGACGGCGACGCTGATGGGCTCGAGGTCGACATCCTGAACAAGCTCGCCGAGATGGAGTGCCTCGACATCACCTACACGCCGTCATCGTTTGCCGGGGCGGTGCCGCTCATCACCCAGCAGCGCAGCGTGGACATCGCGGCCGGCGCGTTCTACCCGACCGCGAAGCGCAATGAGGTGGCCGACTTCGTCGGGCCGCTGTACTACGACAACATGTCCATCGCGACGAAGACCGGGGTGTCGTCAGTGGCGGATCTCGAGTCGATGGACAGCATCGGCACCGTCGACGGGTTCCTGTGGACGGAGGACCTGCGCACGGTGCTCGGTGACAAGATCCGCACGTACAGCAGCTCGGTGGAGCTCAGTCAGGACATGCTCAACGGCAGGCTCGACGCCGCGATCGACTCCGTGGCCACCTCGCAGCTGTATTACAAGGACGATCCGGACATCCAAGTGAAGGTCGCCGACAAGGACGACCGCATCGCCGTCACGGTGAACACCCCGCAGGTGATCTTCCCCGTCTCGAAGGACAACACTGCGCTGAAGGACGCCCTCGACGAGGACATCGCGACGATGCGCTCGGACGGCACACTCTCGTCGCTCATCGCCGATGCGGGCTTCGACACTTCAGCGAACATCCCCGAGAGCGACTCGACGTTGCGGGTCATCGGCTGATCGTCGACTGGGGCGGCGGCACTGGGCTGGGGGCGCCCGACGCCCTGTCGGGGGCCCCAGCCCGCCGATCCGGTGGGGAGGAGCCGCATGGCTAGGCTCATCGCGTCGCCCCAGTACACGGACGAGCCGTAGGGCACGACCTGCGGAGTCACCCCGCCCTGCTCGTGCATCGGGGCGTCTCCCCTGCCGGTGACGGCGGGCACGCCGCTGTCGAGGGGGGATCCACCAATTGGTGTCGCCCCCGGCGGACTCGCCGTACGGCTTCGTGTCGAAGAACGACTTCACCCCGCAGCCGGCGTACGAGGACGAGAGATCACAGCCGATGTCGCCCGTCGGTGTCTTGATCACGGCGACCTGCGGGCCTCCGGAGGAAGCCACTGTGGTGATCTGCGTGGCGTCTGCCGGTCGTGTGCCGCCGGCCCCGGACCAGCCCCCTTGACCGGCGCGGTGCCGGAGGAGGCGGAGGAACCCCGGCCGTCTGCCCCTCGTCCGGCGGCAGGTCGCCATCGCGGCGGATCGTCTGCGTTCCCTCATCCCAGGCGAACGTCGACGTGGCGTGCAGCGAGGCCTCCGCCGTGGTCGCGTCCCACTGTGACCCGGACGTCCCGCCCGACAGCGAGGGCACCTGACCGATCCAGCGCTGCAGCGCCTGCGTGCCGGTGAAGTCAGCGCACTGCGCGTCCGACGAGGCGATGACGGCCCACACGGTATGCGCGGGGCGAGCAGGGCGGGGCCGCGCCGCGCGGATCCGCATCGTGATCGCCCGCTCCACCCGTGTCGCATCGGACAGCGCGCCGGCACCCGCCTGTCGTGCCACGTCGGAGGCCGTGCGCTGGTGTGATGCGGCCGTCTCGGTCTGCCGCATGATGCCCCTCGCGATCTGGGGGTGTTCGCCACACGTGCGATGACAGACCTCATTCTATGAGACGGCTGTGACATTCGCGGTCCGACGGGGAAGGGGCCCATCCTTGCCGCGTGCGTGACCGATGGCGCCGCGTCGTGGGAGACTGGGGCGATGACGGCCATGGCTCCAGCCCGCGAGGTGCGGCGATGATCCGCGCTGTCGTCGCTCTCGCCGGCATCGGCCTCGCGCTCAGCGTCAGCCCCTCGACGCTGGCCGTGCTGCTGCTCGTGCTCGGTGCGGGGCCGGCCCAACGCACGCGCTCGCTCGCGGGGCTGTTCGGGGGCATCGTCCTCGGCAACGCCCTGCTGCTGGCGCTGCTGCGCGTGGCCACACCGCGTGCGCTCGCCGCGCTCGTTGATGCCGGGGCCGAGGAGCTCGTCTCGGCGCACTGGCTCGATCTGCTCGCGGCCGCGACGCTCGTCGTCGGCGGGCTGCTCGCCCTGCGGCGGGCCTGGCGGGTGCGGCGCCAGCGGGCCGGGCTGCGAGCCGAGGGCGGGACGGCTGCGCCGGAGGTCTCCCAGACGCCCCCGATGTCGCCGCGGCTGCGCCGGGCGGCGACCTCACCGTGGGCGCTGCTCGGCTTCGGCCTCACCGGCTCGGTGTTCACCTGGACCGGCGCCGTGCTGCTCTATGCGGCCACCCGCCTCGTGCTGGACGCCACGGACGCGCTCGTCTGGCAGTTCGCCCTGCTCGGCTGGCTGCTCGCGGTCGTCATCCTGCCCTACCTCGCGGTGGTGTGGATCTGGGACCGGGCACCGCGGGCGGCGCGGATCGTGCGCCGAGTCGCCGGCTGGCTGCTGGGCCGCGACGCGGTGGCGCTCGCTGGATGGGCCACGCTCGCCGCCGGCGTCACGTTCGGGGCGTGGACGCTCACACGGCTGGGGTGAGGGTCACACGTTGAAGCGGAGCTCGATCGAGTCACCGCGGTTCGCGGAGCCGGTACGCGCGCACCTCTGCGAGCATCAGTTCCTTGTGCTCCTCGACCCTCCCGCGGTCCACGGGGTGCTCGACGCTGAAGTCCTTCATTGGCATGGCCATCTCAGCCACTCTCCTGCAGCACACGCGCATCCCTGCTGTGCGTCGGGTTGCGCGTATGCTCGAACAGTCATGAAGGCAATCGGCAAGGTGCTCAAGGTGATCCTCATCGGGGTCGTCGCTCTGTACGGTCTGATCTTCAGCGGCATCCGTGCCTGCTACCGTCGCTGGCCCAAGCCCACGGTGTTCACCGGTGGCGCACTGGTGGGCGTGTTCTTCATCAGCGCGGCGGTCGCCGGCGTGCACGGGGGAGTACACGGCGAGACGACGTCGACTGCAACCGGGGTGAACGGCACGAGTGCAGCATCCATCAGCCCGTCGGCCGAGGACGACGACGCGGTCGAGGATGCAGATGACCCCTCGGGCGCGAGCGCGACGGTGACCAGTGCGGCAGCCAATGTCAGCGCCGCTGGCCGCAGCATCCCCCGAGTCGGATGAGATGGTCGGATGCACGAGGTTGATCACGAGCACGCCGATCAGCCCGACGGCCACGCCGATGACCCCGCCGATCAGACCCTGCACGAGCGATTCGCCGGCCACCTGGCGCACGACGCGACCGTTGGACCATCCGATCGCCTTGAGCGTGCCGAACTCCCGGGTGCGGCGGGAGACCCCTGAAATGGTGAACAGAACGGCGAGCAGCACGGCCACGGCCAGCAGGATCACCGACAGCCAGGTGCCGAGGCTCGAGATCAGCGACGAGGCGCTCGACAGCGAGCCCGAGACGGTGGAGGCGAGATCCGACTGCGAGCTCACGGTCGCGTCGGGCAGGGCCTCCTCGATGGCCGACTGCACGCTCGAGATGTCATCGGCCGAGCTCGCCTGCACATACACTGTCGAGATCACATCGCCGGTGCCGGCCAGCGTCTGCGCTACGTCGAGCGGAATGTAGACGTTGGCGGCGGTGTCTGCATCAGAGGAGCTCGAGGTCACGATGCCGACGATCTCGAGGTCGGTGCCGCCCACGTTGATGGTGTCGCCGACGGCGAGATCGCTGCTGGTCGCATAGGTGGAGTCGAGCACGGCCACGTTCTGGCCGGCGTCGTCGGCGTCGAGCTGGCGCCCGTCGCTGAGCGTCACCGAGGACATGGGGCCGATCTCTGTGGTGTCGGTCGAGATGCCGAGCACGGTGAACGAGTCGATGCCGAACGAGCCGCCGCCGAAGCCGCCGCCCTGGCCGCCCGACGGCGGGCCGGAGGTGCCGGAGTCGGTGCCGGAGTCGGTTGACCCCTCGGTGGGGGCGGAGGGCAGCTCGCCCGAGAAGGTGGAGTTGGTCAGGCTGAGCGCTGCGGTGGCGTTCGACACGCCGTCGACGCCGAGCACGGTGTCGAGCGTGCCGGCCTCCAGCGTCGAGCGACCCATCTCGGTGGTCAGCGTCGACTGGTTGAGCGTGGTGTTGCCCTCGCTGTCTGTGCTGCCGCCGTCTTCGCCGAAGTCGAAGGAGGGGCCGCCCTCGCGGCCGCCCTAGGTGGGCTCCGACTGCGCCCCGGTCACGGTGAGGTCTGTGCCGACGCCGTAGACGGATGCCAACGCGGTGGTCTGCGCATCCTTGACGCCTGCCGCCAGTGCGTTGACGATCACCACCAGCGCGATCGCCAGGGCCAGCCCGGCTGCGACGATGATCGTCTGCTTCTTTCGGCCGCCGAGTTCGCGGCGTAGATAGGTCCAGACATGCACTCTCCTCATCAGGGGTCGGTTCGACCGTCGATGATGAGGCTAAAGAGGCATCTTGTCGGCACACTCGGTGAAGGTTGTGAATGGGTTGAGGTGTGGGGTGACTGCGCTGCGCGGGCTGCTGTGCAGTGGGGCGTGTGGCGGGGCGTGCGGTGGGGCGTGCGGTGGGGGTGAGAAATCTGCGAAAGGTGCAGTGGGGGTGAGTGTGCGTCACCCCGGCCGCACATTTTCACCCCTGGCGCATATCGGCGTGCGGGCGCTTCGGCCAGATCGTGTAGCTTGCGGCCCAGACCACGTCGATGGCGAGTATCAGCCCGAGCACTCGCCAGGCATCGAGCAGTGGCGCAGTGGTCGTGGGGTCGCCGACGGCCAGCACGAGCAGGCCCAGCACCGCGGCGGCGATCAGCAGGGATGCGAAGGTGCGGAGAACATCCACCCAGCAGGATCTGGCATACGCCATACCGTGCAGAGCGGGTGGTCGGGGCCCGGCCTGCAGCAAATGAGTGGCCCAGCGATCGGCCCAGGCGATGAGGCGATGCCCGTAGACCACGGAGAAGCCGAGATACAGCGCCGAGAGCACGTGTGTGAAGCCGGCCTGCGCGCCGCTGCGCAGGTCGAAGTAGGTCACGGTCAGCAGCAGCAGGTCGACCAGTGGAGTGGCGGCGAGCAGCACGGCGCCGAGCCGCGGGCGGTGCAGCAGATAGCGGGAGACGAGTCCAGCGGCGATCAGCATCCAGAGGCCGATCTCGCACAGAATGATGATGGTGACGAGCACGGCAAGATATTAGCACGACTGTGCTAATACGTAGACTGGTGTCATGCCCAAGCACATCGACCATGAGCAGCGCCGTGAGCAGATCGCCGAGGCGCTGTGGCGGGTCGTCGAGCAGGAAGGCGTGGCCCAGGTCTCGGTGCGGCGCGTCGCGCAGGAGGCGGGGCTCGCTGTGGGGTCCCTCCGACACGTGTTCCCCACCCGTGCGGATCTGCTCGAGTTCTCGACAGAGCTGATGCTGCGGCGGGCCACTGAGCGCATCCGGCAGGTGACACCACACGAGGACATCGAGGAATACGCCTGCGAAGTGCTGGAGCATCTGGTGCCGCTGACCCCTGCCTCGCGCATCGAGTTCGCGGTCAATCTCGCGCTCTACGCGGAGGCTCCATCGGTTTCCCAGATCGGGGTGCTGCGCGACCGCGCTCAGCATGCGCTGCAGGAGGGGTGTCGTTTGCTGGCGCGGCGGCTCGGGGTGCCCGACGTGCGGGTCGAGTTGGAAGCGCGCCGCCTCCATGCGCTCGTGGACGGGCTGGCGCTGCATCTGAGCGGGTCTGTGGATGCGGCCGAGGCGGAGTGGGCGCGCGAGATCCTGGCTGCGGAGGTGCATCGGCTGCATGCCGCAGCTGCGGAGTGACTTGGCGACGGGGATCGTCGGTGGTGTGGGCGGCAGCGTGCACTGGGGGTGACGAATCTGCGAAATGTGCGGTGGGGGTGAGAGCGCCTCACCCCGGCCGCACATTTTCACCCTTGGGGCGCGGCAGCGTGCAGCTTGCAGACACGGGCGCGGGGCCTGACCGCGCTGCTGCCGGCATCCGTGCTGTGGGCCGCAGCAGTGATGATCGTGATCGTGCTGATCGTGGAGGCCACCGAGCCCCGACAGGCGTGAAGTCCGCCGGTATTGCTGATGTGCAATTCCTGAAAATCAGGCAGTACCGCGAAGAATCTGGCACGATCTGGCGACAGGTGCCGTGTTCTTGGCGGTGGTGCCGTGTTCTGGGCCACGCCGCGACCCGGCGTGGCCGTGCGGGTGGCCGCTCAGCTCGCGTGTGCATCCTGCTCGACCACGAAGCCGAGCTCGTCGATCATCTGGCGGTCGGCATCCATCGTCTGCCCCTCACTGGTGAGATAGTCGCCCAGAAACACCGAGTTCGCCGCGAACAGCGCCAATGGCTGCAGTTGCCCCAGGTTCAACTCTCGGCCGCCGGCCAGTCGGATCTCGCGCCCCGGCAGCAGGTAGCGGAACATCGCCACGATCTTCAGGCAGCGCAGGGGAGTGAGCAGGCGGCGACCGGCCAGCGGGGTGCCCTCCTGTGGGATGAGGAAGTTGATGGGCACGGAGTCGGCCTCGAGCCGGCGCAGCTCGAGGGCCACCTCGGCGAGGTCGTCGTCGTCTTCGCCCAGCCCGCAGATGATGCCGCTGCACGGCGAGATGCCGGCGCGCCTGACCGATTCGATGGTCTCGACGCGGTCGCGGTAGGTGTGCGTGGTCACGATGCGGTCGTGGTAGCGCGGCGCCGTGTTCACGTTGTGGTTGAACCGCTCGACGCCCGAGTCGGCGAGCACCTCGGCCTTGGCGTCATCGATCAGGCCCAGACAGGCGCACAGCTTCATCTCGGGCATCTCTTCGCGGATGCGGCGCGCGGCCGAGGCGATGCGGTCGACATCGCGACGCGAGGCCCGTCGCCCGCTCATGACCATGCAGTAGGTGCCGGCCTGCTGGGCGTGGGCGTGGCGGGCGCCCTCGACGATGGTCTGCTCGTCGACGAGCTGGTATTCGGGCACGGGCGCGGTCGCATAGATCGACTGCGAGCAGTAGGCGCAGTCTTCGGCGCAGCGGCCGCTCTGCGCGTTGATGAGCATGTTGAGCTTGACGCTGCGGCCGTGAAAGCGGCGGCGGATGCGATAGGCGCCGGCCATCAGCTCCAGGATGTCGTCGTCGTGGCTGCGGAGGATGCGCAGGGCGTCGTCTCGGCCGGCGGGCGTGCCGGCGAGCACGCGTTCGGCGAGCCCTGTCCAGTCGTGCCCGGGCGGGGTCGTCGGGGTGGGGCGCTGCGCGCGCGGTTCGACACTCGGGCCCTCGTGCGGTCGTCGTGGATGGGCTGCGCCTGCGGTGCTCGCCACGGCTGCGGTCGGGATTGAGGTGAGCGGGCGTCCATTGCGGGTGATGCCGGGCAGCCGTGGGGCCGGGGTGGCCGGGGCGGTCGGGGCGGTCGGGGCGGGCAAGGGCGTCTGGGTGTGTTGAGGCGTGGTCATGCGGGATCCCTTCTCGTACGGGCTTACCTGAACGGTGTTCAGTGAACGGTGTTCAGGATACACCGGGCTGCGGTGCGGCGTGCACTGAGGGTGAGGAATCTGCGAAATGTGCGGTGGGGGTGAGGAATCTGCGAAATGTGCGGTGGGGGCGAGTATGCGTCACCCCGGCCGCACATTTTCACCCCTACGGGATGCCCCGGCCTGACAGTGCACGGCAGAGCAAATGCATGGCTGGGGGCGGAGCGTGCCCGACCAGGGCACGGGCAGCGCACATCCGATCCGGGGCTATGATTTCAGCGACCCCGCGGGGGCCCTCGGGCAGAGGGCTGAGACCAGGCTGACACCGCCTGACACCGCTGAACCTGATCCGGTTGACACCGGCGTAGGAAGTGAGGATCGCGAATGATCGCGCCTGAAAACACCCACCCTGAACACGCTGAACACCCTGAACACCCCGGCCGCGCGCAGCACGCAACACCGTCTGACACAGCGCGGCCCGGCACGGTACCGGCAGTCACGCCCCAGCCAGTCACCGCCCAGGCAGCGCCGGCGGCCACGGACGCGACCATATCGCACAGGCTGGCCGCGGGAACCGAGCAGTACCACACGCATTCGCTGGCCTGGCTCGAGGATGCCGAGCACGGCATCCATGTGCCGGTGACCGAGATCGCGCTGGAGCCGAGCGGTGAGCATCCCAACCCGCCCGTGCAGGTGTACCGCACCATGGGGCCGGGCAGCGTGCCCGAGCAGGGGCTGCCGCCGCAGCGCGAGCCCTGGATCATCGCCCGCGAAGACACCGAGACGTATGCGGCGCGCGGGCACCGGCTCGAGGATGACGGGCGTGCGGCCGTGCGGCGCGGCGCTCCCTCTCAGCGCTGGCAGGGGCGGCGCCCGGCCCCGCGCCGTGCGAAGGCCGGCCGCACCGTCACGCAGATGCACTATGCCCGACGCGGCATGATCACGCCAGAGATGCGCTATGTCGCGCTGCGGGAGGGATGCGACGTCGAGCTCGTGCGCAGCGAGATCGCGGCGGGGCGGGCGATCATCCCCGCGAACGTGAACCATCCGGAGAGCGAGCCGATGGTCATCGGCCGGGCGTTTCTGGTGAAGATCAACGCGAACATCGGCAACTCGGCGGTGACCAGCTCGATCGCCGACGAGGTCGAGAAGCTGCAATGGGCCACCAAGTGGGGCGCTGACACGCTGATGGATCTGTCGACCGGCAACGACATCCACACGACGCGCGAGTGGATCATCCGCAACTCGCCGATTCCGATCGGCACGGTGCCGATCTACCAGGCGCTCGAGAAGGTGAACGGGGAGGCGAACGCGCTGACCTGGGAGATCTACCGCGACACCGTGATCGAGCAGTGTGAGCAGGGCGTCGACTACATGACCGTGCACGCCGGGGTGCTGCTGCGCTATGTGCCGCCGACCGCGGACCGGGTGACCGGGATCGTCTCGCGCGGCGGCTCGATTCTGGCCGGCTGGTGCCTCGCGCATCACCAGGAGAACTTCCTGTACACGCACTTCGACGAGCTGTGCGAGATCCTCGCGCGGTACGACGTGGCGTTCTCGCTGGGCGACGGACTGCGCCCGGGATCGATCGCCGACGCCAACGACGCGGCCCAGTTCGCCGAGCTCGACACCCTGGCCGAGCTCACCCACCGCGCCTGGGAGCACGACGTGCAGGTGATGGTCGAGGGCCCGGGGCACATCCCGCTGCACCTGGTGCGCGAGAACGTCGAGCGGCAGCAGCGGCTGTGCGACGGCGCGCCGTTCTACACGCTGGGGCCGCTGGTCACCGACATCGCGCCGGGCTACGACCACATCACCTCGGCGATCGGCGCCACCGAGATCGCGCGTTACGGCACCGCGATGCTCTGCTACGTCACGCCCAAGGAGCACCTCGGCCTGCCCGACCGCGACGACGTGAAGACCGGGGTGATCACCTACAAGATCGCCGCGCACGCGGCCGACATCGCGAAGGGGCATCCGGGCGCGACCGCGCGCGACGACGCACTGTCGAAGGCCCGCTTCGAGTTCCGGTGGCGCGACCAGTTCGGGTTGGGGCTCGACCCCGAGACCGCGGTGGCCTTTCACGACGCGACGCTGCCCGCGGAGCCGGCGAAGACCGCGCACTTCTGCTCGATGTGCGGGCCGAAGTTCTGCTCGATGCGCATCTCGCAGGACATCCGCGACACCTACGGCAGTGCCGAGGCGCAGGCGGCGATCGCGGGCATGCAGGCCAAGAGCCGGGAGTTTTTGGCCGCCGGCGGGCAGGTGTATCTGCCCGACCCTGTGGTGCGGGGGTGATGGGGCGTAGGCTAGTGTGTACACAGTGGTCATAAGTGCTATAATCGCCGCATGGAGACAGTGACCAGCCAGATGTCCACGCGCGAGCTGCGCAGCCGTCTCTCCGACGTGATCGGTCGTGCGATGTACGGCGGAGAACGCATCGGTGTGACGCGTAACGGTCGACTCGCCGCAGTGGTTCTGAGCATCGACGATCTCGAAGCACTCGAGGCCTTCGAGATGGCGCAGGACACTGCGGCCTACCGGCAGGCGAAGGCCGAGGATGACGGCCGTCGCATCTCTCTCGACGAACTCAGGGCAGACCTGACTCAGTGAGATACCGCGTTGACTTCACCACTGCCGCGGCACGAGAGCTGAAGAAACTGCCGCAGCAGGCGCGCAGCCGCCTCCTCTCGGCCATCGCGCAGCTGGCGACAGACCCTCGACCTCATGGTGCGCGCAAACTGGCCGGTGAGCAGACGGCCTGGCGCATCCGTGTCGGAGACCATCGGGTGATCTACGACGTGTTTGACGCACATCTGGCCGTCACGGTCGTGAGAGTGGGGCATCGTCGAGAGGTCTACCGTCGCTGAACCCAGCAACGGTCACAGAGTCTGCGGAGCAGAAGCCTTCAGTACTGCACTGGAGGCATCCACGGTCTCGTCGACCGCCGCGCGCAGCGCCTCCAGTGCGAAGTTCCAGGGGATGCGCTCCTGCTCCAGGCGCACTGAGCCCTCGTCGCGCAATACGTGAAGCGCCTGCCGCTCGGCCTCAGTCAGATGCTCGAGTGTCGCGGTGGATGGCGCAGGTTCTGGCACCCACAGGTCACGATGGGCGAGCAGCGTGTCGACGTCCATCAGCACGCTTCGAGCATGTGGCAGGTGGGCGCGCAGTCGATTCAGGATGGCCAGCCCATGCGAGTCGAGATCGCCCCAGTACACGATCGGCGTCTGATGCAGCCAGGGGAGCTGTTCGAGCAGATCGACGGCATAGCCGCCGCCGTGCACGGCCACGGCGCCGGGCCAGTCGGGCATGGCGAGCACGCTCTCGAGGTTCTCGAACACGAAGGCCACGCTCGGATGCAGCGGCAGCCGGGCGAGTTCGGCGGGCGGCGCGGCGAGATCATGCGGCATCATCGAGAACGCCAGACCATCCACTGTGCCTGTGCCTGTGCCTGAGGCGTCTGCATGCAGCACCGCGTCATCGAGCACGCGCAGCCGGATGCGCGGGTCGGCGTCGACGATGGGCAGCGGCCCGGGGTGGGCGACCTCGACCAGCTTCGCCACCGTGCCGCGGTGACGCCCGAACCACTTGGTGTCGACCCCGCGCACCGGCAGCTGTCGTGGGCGCAGCGCCTCGCTCGGATGCTCGAGCAGCCACGCGACCACGTCGCGCAGCCTGCCGAAGTCGTCGTCGCCCAGAGCGAGCACGCTTGAGCCGACTCGCCGCAGCGCGGCGGTCACGGAGTCGTCGCCGGCACCTGGCCGGGGCTGGTCGACCTCGGGCTGGTCATTGTGTCGCCGCTCGTGACCAGGTGGGAGGGCCTGCGCCGGGGCAGAGGCCGTACTGCTGAAACCATCGAGCAGACCACGCAGCGCACTGTCGCGCTCGACGAGCACCTTGAGACTGCGCTGCAGTGAGTCGCCGGCAAATGCACCGATGACGGCCCGCCCGTTCAGATCGAGCGCGGTGGGGATGCGCTGCGCGCCGAGCCGGTGCCAGTTGCGAATCGCCCAGTGCAGCACGATGCCGTCGGGCAGCTGCTCGGCGAATCGCGCCCATTCCCGCGCCCAAGCTGCGGCACCGGCTTCATCGGTGCGGGCCTGGGCCTCGGTCGGCGGTTGCAGTGCGATGTGCACGGTGAGTGCGGCGGCCTCGATCGGCGTCAGCGCAGCCCAGGCGTGCAGGTTGTGCTTCAGCCGCTCGCGCACGAGGCCCCGGGCGTCACTCAGGCTGCGCATCGTGCTCCCAAGCCAGCTCGCTGAAGACGGTCTGCTGTCGGGTGGGGTTGGCCAGCACGGTCGCACCGCCGATGTAGGGCTCGATCGTGGTCACCAGTTTGTTCGGCGTGGCCAGTACCATGTGGAATCCGAAGGTCTGGAACACATCGAGCGCCATGCGCGTGTAGCTGCTGTCGGCCTTGTCGAAGGCCTCGTCGAGCACGACTGTGCCGTAGCTCGGCAGCTCGCCGGCGGTGCCGGAGAGCTGGTAGCGCAACGCTGCGGCCAGGGCGAAGATGGCGAGCTTCTGCTGCTGACCGCCCGACATCGCCCCGCCAGAGTCATAGGTGGCCTGCACCTGGCCGGCATCGTCGATTTCCTCGGCCAGAAAGGTCACGTGCTGCCTGGTGTCGAGGCATTGTGTGCGCCAGATGCGATCGACATGCTCGCTGGATGCGAACCGGCGGATCAGCCCGGCAAGCTTTGCGAAGCGGTGCTCGGCGAGTTCCATCGTGTCGTCGACCCAGGACTGACCGAGTACCTCGTCGAGATCGGTGAGGAAGTCTGCAGCCGCCTGGGTGCGACGGGGTTTCACCCGGATGCGCAGGTGACGGCCGCGGTCGAACTCGGAATGTGCCAGAGCCTCGTTGACTGGATCGACGCGCAGGCGGATCTCTTCGGGTGCGCTGCGGATCTCATCGCGCAGAAAGCCCATCAGCTCGGTGGAGCGTCGGTGCAGCAACTCGAGGAAGTCGCGCTCATGCTCGGGCAGGCCTCGGGCGATGATGTCATCGAGGCGGGTCAGGTACCCCGCGCGGTCTTCGACGGTGGCGGTGAGATCGACGGCGGCATCGGGCCAGCGCTGCCGGAACTCTGATTCGAGCGCCACGATGCGCTCGGCGGCTCTGGCCGCGGTGCGCCGCTCGGTGTCGATCTCGGTGCGCACCTGTCGGGCGATCTGCGCACCGGTGTCGGCCACTTGGTCGGCGTCGAGTCGTCGCTGACGCTCGTGGAAGCGCCGGTCGAGCTCGGTCATGGTGGAGTCGTCGGGAGCTCCACCGTCTGCGTCGGCCTCCGCCTCTGCTGAAGCTGAGGCCTGGCTGAGGCGCGCGATGCGCTGATCGACACCGTCGAGGTCGTGCTGCGTAGTGGAGAGATCGGCCAGGGCTGCGGCGTGGTCGGCGCGCAGCCGGTCACGGTCGTGCTCGGCCGCGCCGAGACGCTGCACGGCCTCGGAGAGCTCCGAGTCGGGACGCACCAGCTCGTCGAACTGCCGCTGCAGCTGTGCGACAACGTTTTCGGCCGAGGCCAGATCATGGTCGTCGAAGCGCACCTCGCGCAATGTCGAGAGCGTGCCGGCTCGTCGAGCCCGGTGCTCGTTCGCCTGCTGCACGGCCTCTCGGGCCTGCTCGGCGACCCGCCGACGCTCGAACAGCTCGGCGGCGCGCTCGAGCAGCAGATCGAGTTTGCGACGACGGTCGCCGAGCACCCACTGCAGCCGGTCATCCACACGCACACGGTCGTTTTTCTCGTAGCGCCCGTGGCCGCTGTACTGCTGGCCGTTGATCGTCACCGCGCGAGGATGCTCGCCCAGCTCGGCGGGGGAGTCGACGCAGGTGAAGTCGTAGGCGTCGCCCAATCGCCAGCGCAGCCATTGGGAGAACGCGCCATCGGTGACGCGCACCCGAGCCACCAGCGATCGTTCGTCGCCGGTCGGCTTCGGCACGGGCGGGTTCGGGGGCACCGCTTGGTAGACCAGCCGCGTGCCCAGATGATGCCCGTCGACCCAGGCGCGCACCTGCGCGAGGTGCTCGGCGCGCACCAGCAGCGTCAGCGACAGCGGCCGCAGCACGCGTTCGATCGCGCCGGTCCAAGCGGTGTGCTCTTGGCGCACCTCGATCAGCTCTGCGGCGAAGGGCAGCGCCCGCGTGGTGATCGAGAGGTGCTCGGCGAGCAGTCGACGCACCTGCAGCAGTGACTCGGGCATGGTGCTCTGCTCGCGCTCGAGCACCTGAATCTGGCGCTGCACCTGCTCGTGTTCGTGGATCGCTTTGGATGCCGCGTCGTAGACGTCGTAGCTGCGGTCGGGTCTGTCGTCGGCGACTTTGCGGGCATCGAGCTCGGCGAGTTCACGAGCGATCGTCTCGCGCAGCTCGGCGAACTCCTCGGCGGTCGCCGGCACTGTCGTGATGCCGACCTCGCCGAGCTGACGCTGCAGCAGCTGCCGTCGCTGCTCGACCTGCTTCACCTGAAGCTGAGCCTCATCGATGCGGTGCTGCAGCTGGCGCAGATCGCCGTCACCGAGCTCTGCGGCTCGCTGCGTCATCGCGGCGACCAGCTCGTCTGCCGCGGAGACGCTCGCCTGGAGTGCGGCGGTCTCACCGTTCAGTCGTGCGATCTCGGGCAGCAGGGTCTGGCGCCTGGCCTCGAGCAGATCGAGCTGCAGCCGACGCTGATATGTCGGCAGGGCGCGCTCGAGGGCGGTGAGCCGATGGATGCTCGCCTCGGCCGTGTCATAGGCCTCGGCCTGCTCACGCAGCAGCACGAGATGGTCGCGCTGCAGGCGCAGCTGCACCACGGCCTGATAGCTCGCATCGAGCTCGGTGAACTGCCTGACCGCCTCGTCGGCTCGGTCGAAGGTGCCGGGGCGCTCGAGCATGTAGTCGCGGAACAACTGGTCGAGGCTGTCGAGGTTCTTGGCCGACTGCGTGCGGTGCAGCAGGCGCAGAGCGTTCTCCTGCTCGATACCGAGCAGCGTGCGCAACCTGGCGAAGTACTCGCCCGGCTTGTAGGCGTCGAGCCCCGGCGCGAGCCGCTTCATGGCGCGTAGATCGAGATTCTGCTCGGCGGCCAGGGCGATCTCGTGCAGATCGAGGGCATCACGACGGATCAGGTACTGCTGCTTGAGATCACCGGATGCCGTGCCGGTGCCGGTCACGAAGAACAGCCGCGCCAGCGTGAGCGACGCACCGCGCCCGTCGTCGAAGCGCAGGGCGATGCCGCTCCACGTGGTGCCCGGGCGCAGATACGCGGAGACGATGCGGTCATGCGTGTCGTCGGTGGTGCGCGACCAGGCGCCGCGCACATAGCTGATCAGCGAGCGCTGGTCGCCTCGGTCACGACTGCCCTGGGCGGCGAGGTTGAAGCGCAGCGAGGTCACCGGGGTGAGCACCGTGGCGATGCCGTCGAGCAACGACGACTTGCCCGACCCGGACGGGCCGGTGAACAGATGGCCACGGCGGGCCACGGGCAGGGTGCTGAAACCCTGGAACGTGCCCCAGTTGACCAGCTGCACCTCAGCCAGACGCCACTGACCGAGGGTCGCGGCAACCGGGTCTTCTGCGGCGTCTACGACGGTGGGGTCGCTGAACAGCGGAATGTCGGCGCTCATCAGGCCTCCACAGTGTCTGCGTCTGCGTCTCCGTCTGCGTCGGTGTCGGCTTCGGCAAGGCCTCCGGCGTGGGCGAGCTCGCGGTACTGCTCGGTGAGCGCGCGAACCCGGTCGTCGTCGACCAGATAGCGGATCACCGGCGAGATCTCGGCGCGGCCCTCGCCCACGTCGTGCAGTACGCGCAGGCGATTGAGCATGCGCCCCCATGAGGCGTTCGTGCGTGATCGCCAGACGCGCTCGTCGGTGTCGCCTCGATACACCTCGAGCTGCTCGAACACCTCGTCGGCATCGACGATGACTCGTCGCTCGCTGCTGGTCAGCAGCAGCTGGCGCAGCACCAGCACCATGAGCGTGTCGATGAGGTTCAGGCGAGTGCTGCGCAGCACCGTGGGCACCTCGAGCTCATCAGATCGCACCTGGCGCACGAAGGCCACTTCTGCGTCATGGTCGATGACCAGCTCGACGAACAGATCGCTCAGCCTCGAGCGTATGGCGCGCTCGTCGGCCAGCAGCGCGAGCCACTGGTTGCGGCGATTGGCCGCCGACAGGTAGGGGCCGGCCAGAAGGGTCACCAGTGCGCGGCGCGAGTCGGGTGCCAGCGTGCCCGTATCACCCGGCCAGAGACCGGACGGGGTCGCCGTATTCTCGGCGCCCTCGGCCAGCGCCTCGGCAGGGCGCGCATCGGCCGGGCCCTGTAGAGTCTCGTCGCTCATCGCACCCTCTCATGGAATTCGTGCCGCACGACGGTCGCCGTGCGCTCGAGACCATCTTGCCCTGACCATCCGACATGTTCGCTCGCCGAACGATCGACGGCGCCCTGCCCCACGGCCAGCGTCAGCAGCCCGACCACGCTGGCCAGCCCCTGCGTGGCGGGATGCCGCGCCAGCACCGCTCCGACCGACACCGGGCCGACCGCGTCGGCGAGAGTGTCGTTGACATCGGCGATGAGCTCGGCGAAGTCGATCTCAGACTCGCGAACGAGAGCCCGCAGTTCGGCCAGATCGAGTGCGGCGGCGCTGTTCTCGGTCAGCGGGGTCGAGGCCACGGCCGCACTCGGGTCATGTACGCGCGGCTGGCTGATGCTCGAGAAGGTCATGCCGGTCAGAGACAGCTCGCCCATGGCGTGCAGCGGTGACACGGCTCGCAGCGCCGGCACCGCCTCGGCGAGGGCGTTTCGCAGCAGGATGCGCATCTCGCGTTCGCGCTGGAATTCCTGCGACTGCACGAAGCGGCGCAGCCCCCGGGCGAAATCGGTCAGGGCACGGTGCACGTCGCGACTGGACGTCTTGAGCTGCCGCAGCAGGCCGGAGAGCTCGCGCCGGCTGGAGCGGTCGAGACGTTCGGCGAACTCGCGCGAGAGCACCTGGGCGACGTCATCTGAGAAGGCCTCGGAGCGCTCCGGGTCGAGTACGAGTGCAGCGAACGCCTGGAATGTGCGACCCTCGTCGCTGTCGGCGATGAGGTTGACCCCATGGAAGATGTCGTCGAGCACACTGCGCTGCGCATCGTCGGAGTCGAGAATGCGGGCGCGCAGGTCGTGGCCCAGCTGCTCGAACCGGTCGCGCACCCTGGCGAAATCGGTCGGCAGCGCCTGCGCCTGCTGCAGAATGTCGTTGACGCGCTCGCGGGCGCGCTCCGGGGCGAGGGTGGGCTCTTCGCCGTGGCGGATGCGGCGGATGCGCTCGTCGAGCTCATCGCGCTGGCGCTCGAGGGTCTCGATGCGCCGGGAGGTGTCGGGGTCGGTCTCGACGGCGAGGCCATGCAGCTGCGCAGCGAGGCTGACCAGACGGGATTCGGTGACCGTGGTGCGGGGGTCTTGCAGCTCGCCCAGATAGCGCAGAGCGCCGAGGGCCGCCGGGGTGAGCTCGTAGGTCTCGCCGCGGGCGGCCTCGGCCGGGCGCCGGCGCAGCAGACCGGCCTGCCGCCACTCGGTGCAGTAGAACTTGCCGGTTTGCGAGAGGTCGAAGTGCTCGCGCAGGCGATCGAGGTCGGCATCGATGAGCTCGTGCAGGTCTTCGACGGGCAGACGGGTGGTCGAGGTGAGATGCTCGGCGAGCACCGCGGCGGCCACCGGCAGCGAGGTCATGCGCAGCATGCGCAGAGCGGCATGCTCGTCGACCAGCCGGCGCAGCTCGAGGGCGCGGGCGACTGCAGACATCGGAGCCCCCTCTCGATCGGCGTCGCCCGGCAACGCAGCGGCTGCCTGCTGCGCAAGCCGCATGTGCCGTGTGCAGTGCTGGTGTGCACGCCAAGTCTACGGGCCGGCACTGACACTGCGGGCTCGGGCAGCGCGCGCTCCGGCAGGATGACCAGTGCGGGCGACCTTCTCGGCCAACGGCGGTTGCGGGCTACCGCCGGGCGCCCAGCAGAACTGTCACGGGCGCCCCGAGCTGCAGCCACTCGGTCAGATCGGCTGCTTCGTGGTGCAGTCGATGTAGATGAACGACTTGCCGCCCGGTGCATACCTGCGGCAGGGCGCCGCTGTGCTCGGCCGGTCTCCATCGGACTGCGACTGGGACGATGATTCGCCGTTTGATCCGTTTGATCCGTTTGATCCGTTTGATCCGTTTGATCCGTTTGATCCGCTTGACCCGTTGGACCCGTTGGACCCGCTGGAGCCGCGTTGCGACTGCTGCGCCTGACGCGCCTGTTCGGCCTGGCGCTCCGCCTCGGCAGCTGCGGCTGCATCCGCGGCAGCCTGAGCTGCCTCGGCCTCGGCCTGCAGCTGTGCCCGTCGGGTGACGACCTGCGCCTGCTGCGACTGCAGCCCCGCAATGTGGCGCTCGACGCTCTCCCGCATCGAGTTGATGCGCGTCGAATCATGAAAGTACAGCGGGAACTCGTCACGGCTGCTGTCGAGCAGCTTGACCAGTGCCGCAGCCCGGGCGATCGCCTCGTCGATGCCGGCGGCCTGTGCATCCATTGTGGCGACGGTGTCAGTCGAGGCTGCGGTGAAGCTCGTGTCGGTCGCGGTCAGGCTCGTCACCTGTGACTCCAACGAGCAGCTCAGCGAAGGCGAGTACATGCCGACCTTGCGTGCGATGGCCTCTTTATTCGCCTGGTCCACCTCCTCGAAGTGCTCGACGTTCTCATCGACGCTCATGCTCGCGCCGAGACCGAGCCGCGCGATCTCGGCGTTGATGAGCACGCCATCCTTGTACGCCGCGGCGAGGTCTCTGCCGTAGCCATCCTGCTTCGTGACGTCGTAGTCGAGCTCGACGCTCGTCCCGGCGGGCAGCGTCTGTGCGAGCCAGTCGCTGGCCTCTTTGCCGCCGCATTCGACAGGCTTGTTGGGATCGACGGTCTCGGGAGTGTCGATGTTGAGCAGACGGATGCGTTTGGTCACGCCCTCGTCGAGCACCTCGATGGTGTCGCCGTCGATCACGCGGGTGACCTCGACCGAGCGCAGCGCGGTCGCCTGCGTGCGCGCGTGCCACACCAGCATGGATGCGATCAGGGTCACCGCGGCCGCCACCGCAGCCGAGACGAGCAGCAGACGTGTGCCGCTCAATGAGCGGGCCCAGGCGATCAGTCGCCCGGGGATGTTCGTGACGCCCATGCATTCCCCTCCGCTGTGCTGTGGACATCGAGAGTGTAGCTGTTCTGTTCCTCCCTTGTGTGAATGCTGTCAGGCGATTGGTGCGTTGAGCTGGTGGTGGGCCTGATTTCACTCCGGTGAGCAGAATCCACCGATTCGTGGACACGTATGGTGAAATCCGGTACAGGCTGTTGAACTCTCGCGGGGCTGGCTGTCGCCTGGCGCAGTCGGCCTTCGTCAGCGGGTGCTTGGGTGCCGTTGTCGGGGCCGTGCTGTGGGGGTGAAGAATCGGCGGAATGTGCGGCAGGGGTGAGAACTGTTCACCCCTGCCGCACTTTTTCACCCCGACGGAACGGCGGGCCCCGTGCATGTGTGAGGCACGTAAGACTTGAGCGGGCAGGAGACGAGGTGGCGTCGGGCGGGGTGACGCATGATTTCACCCGCGTGTGCCTGATTTCACCGATTCGGCGCCGCGACGGGTGAGATCGTGCGCGCTTGGTTGAGATCCCACTCAGAAAATGAACACCCGCACCTACACCACGAAAGATAAAGTCATCGTGTCGCCACGAATCCGGCATGACCGCGGAGAATCAGACAGCATCAGCCACATGCTGTCGTGATCTCGACGGTGATGCTGCGTTCTCCGCTGCACTGACGGTGGCGATGTGAACACGAGCGCCGCCCCCCGTCAGCGCCCGACGCCTGATTCGCGCGCTCGACACGGGCGCCGATGCGCAGAGGCGGTGAGCTTCACCCAGCGCACACCCCGATGCGATCGAACACGTGCCCGGCGAGCACGGCGTTGTGCGAGCGCCGGAACATGCTCACACTGCGCCGCATCAGCCGCACGTTGAGGGCGTAGCAGCCCTCGAGCAGCTCGGGGATCTCGAGCGCCTGCACGATGTTGTGCCAGTCTTCGATGGTGATCGCCACGGCATCCGGCTCGGCGCGGTAGTCCCCGACGGATGCTTCCCACGGTGCGTCAGCGGCGTCGAGCGCTGCGGCGATCGCATCGAAGCCCTCTTGCGTGGTGAGCAGATTCACGCTCGCGGCGATGATCGCCTCTCCGTCGATAACGACCTCGCGAAGGTAGAGCGTCTCCATCTGGCCGCAGTTCAGGGTGAACAACCGGTGCGCACCGGACCGGCGACCGGTGCCGGGCAGGGCTGTCAGCGTCCATAATTGGCCCGCCGTGCTGATCGGCGCCGGGATCGTCTGATCGACATAGCGAGCGAGCACCTCGAGCAGCGCGGGCCAGTCTGGCCGGGCCTGCAGCTGCCAGGCGCGCTGCCTGCGGCTGTTGGCCTCGTCGGCGACGGTGACGCGGCGCTCGCGCTCCCACGGCAGCGTGGCGGAGATCTCGTCGTCGAACGAGACGGTGAGATCGGATGCGCCACCCGGCAGATCGGTGAGCATCACGTTGCGCAACCGGTGGTGGCGCTCCTGCTCGTGGATGGTGGCCCGCTCGGCCTCGTCGAGATCGCCCGGAGCGCATGGGGCGAAGCTGAGCGCCACGACGTCGCCGTGGTGCCGGCGGTGCGCGGCGTATCGCGCGACGATGTCGACGGTCTGCCCCACGTATCGGGCGTCGTCGGCGAACTCGAGGATGTAGACGCCGGTGCGCGGAGCATCCCTCGTCGCGAACAACGGGCTCGCCGACCCCTGCTCGCTCATGTCGAATCGTGTGAAGTGCAGTGCCTGCATTTCGCGTTCCCTCCCCTGAAGTCTGGCTCGGATCGGCCGTGCGGCAAGGCGACGGCCACCCACCGACATGGTTGTGCGGGGGGATGCGAGGGCCGCGGCCTGCAGCATCCCACCGCCGAGGCGGCCGCCGCGCAGCCCCCGACCGTAGACGGGATTCGCGAGTACCGCATCGTCATCGAGCAGCTCGCGCGCGCGAACCGCCTGGTGCTGGGCGGCGTGTCGACGTGATCTCGGAACGTGCGCACGGCGATACCGGCGAGATCCGCTACATCCTGCTGTGTCAGGCCCAGCGCCCTGCGCTCAGCTCAGCCCAGCTCAGCTCAGCTCAGCCCAGCCCAGCTCAGCCCAGCTCAGCTCAGCCCAGCCGGGCTCGATCCAGCGCGGCGATGAGACTCGGCCTCCTGCGGTAGCGCTCGCGGAGTTCGCCGATGGCGCCGTTCACGAGGGCGAGCGCTTCATCCCCGGCCGCTGCCGCGGACCTCTTGATGGCGGCAAGTTCGCGTGCCGCCGGTCGATACCTGCGTGTGTTGGCCTCCACAAGCGAGCCTTCGACGAGGCGCAGCTGCACGCTGATCGCGGCGATGGGGTCGATCGCCAGATACGCCGCAGCGAGATCGGCCCAGAGCCGGTCGTCCTCGATTTCCAGCCGGGTTGCGGTCTCCCAGGCGAGGCGGGGGTCGGCCATGGTCTCGAGCTGGAACCGGATCAGCTCAGCGGGCCGGCTCAGCAAGGTCTCCTGTACATCTGGGATGAGCCCGGCGCCCGACGTCTCGATCACCCGGGCGCCGGCCCCGGCGCTCGGCCAGCGCCCGAACACCACACGCACAGCGTCGGGAAGGTCTTGGGGCCGGTGCTGTTCGAGGAGACGCTGCCATCGCCTTGCGGCTTGCTGTGACTGGTGCCCGTGTTCGAACAGTGTCGCCTGTTCGCTCCAGTCGATGGCCAAGTCGATCTCGCCGATCTCCTCGAAGGCCGCGGCGACATCCTCGTACCAGGCCGCGACACGGCCGTCGCGCAGATGGGTGTGGATGATGGCCTCGAAGTCGCGATCGAGCACCGCGAAGCGCTTGTCGAACCATCTGACCAAAAACTCGCGGTGGTCATAGTGCGCGAGCCGATCATCCGGATCGTGGGGTGGAATCTCACCCCGGAGCGCATCGACTCGGGCTCGCAGTCGATCCAGGCCCTTCGGCCCGAGTGCCGGCGCGTAGGCGACCGGGTCGAGCTCGAAATAGTCGACCTGGTCGTCGAAGTGGAAGTCGAAGATCCAGTCGGCGAGTTTCGTCGGTGACACTGTGGCCTGTGCGGCGGCTTGGGCGTGCAGATCGATCAGCTGGCGGCAGGCGTCACCGATGATGCCGGCGGAGTCGTCGGCGCGGGCGATCACCCGGATGGCGCTGGCCAGTGCCTTGTGCGCCACCTTATAGGTCTCATCCGGTGTCGGCTCCACGACGCCGTATATGTTCAGCGATTGCGGATGCCGGATGGCCTGTTCGAGCAGCGCTGCACCGTCCAGCATCTGAACCCCGTGCTCGTTGGCGACGGAGTAGCGCCACAGGTCGCGACTGCGCGAACGGATGAGGGGCAGCACGGCATCGCCGAGGGGCAGAAGGTCGCTCATGACTACAGAGTACTGGGGCTGGGCGCGGCGAGCAGATGGGGTGGGTGAAGATGAGGGCCTCACCCAGACACAGCTCGCTGAACGCCTGGCGTTCTCACGTGACTATCTGGCCGATCTCGAGGCGGCCAGGCTGACGCTGTACACGACGCGACTGTTCCGCACCCTGCATGAGCTCGGCATCCGGCTCACGCTGGAGTACGAGGATGAGACGCAAGCTGCCGACACTGCCGACACCGCCGAAACCGTAGCAGCAGGCACGGAGCTCGAGGCTGATTCCAATGCCTGAGCTCGAGCTCTTCCTGCATGACCAGCATGTGGGCATCGTGCGCCCAGTGAGTCGCGATCGATCGCGGGTGATGCTCGACATCGACCGGGGCTATCGGCAGCAGGCGCATGCACTCGCGAGAAATGGGGCGGCGGGGGGCGCGCGTGTACGCACGCGGTGACGGTTGGCTGCGCTTTGGCTTCCCGGCGGGGCGGATGCTCCACTCACCCGACTGCTTACTGCTGGGATTCCCACAGTGCGCTGATCGGCACGGCCAGCTTTTTCGGCCCGAACGAGAGCGTGCGTTGCCCGGTGTAGAAGACGATGCCGGTGACGAGGTCGTCCCCGGTGCGCTGTGCGAGGTGATCGATGCCGCGGAAATCCTCAGCGCGCACGGTGGCGGCTGCCTTGACCTCGATGGCGATGACTCTTCCACGGCGGTCTTCGAGCACGATGTCGACCTCGACCTGATCTTTGGTGCGGTAGTGGAAGATCTCGGCGCGTGTGCGAGACCAGGTCAGCTGTCGGGCGATCTCGCTGGTGACGAAGCCCTCGAGCAGCGCCCCAAGCGGGCTGTCAAGGCGCTGCAACGATGTCTCATCCTGACTGAGCTGGTCGGCGGCGATGCCGGAGTCGACAAAGAAGAGCTTCGGCGTGCGCACGGCACGGGCACTGAGGTTCCGGGTCCAAGCTGGCACCCGCTTGACCAGGAAGACCTGTTCCAGAAGCGCGAGGTAGCTCTCGACGGTCGGGCGCGAGATGCCGAGGTCACCTGCCAGGGTGCCGGGCACAGCCAGCCCACCGCTGCGTGCGGCGAGCAGACGAATCAGTCGACGCATCTGAGGCCCGTGCTCGATGGCGCTGACCTGAATGACATCTCGATTGACCAGGTCGCCCACATAGTTCTCGAAGAATCGTTCTCGACGTCTGCCGCTGCGGGCGACGGCCTCGGGAAAGCCTCCTCTGACAATGCGGGCGATGTAATCGTCGCGGGTGAGATCGCTCTCGTGCCGGTAGTCGGGGCCGGCGTCGAAGACGGCATCGACGAACCCGTCAGGGGTGCCGTCGATCTCGCCCTGCGACAGCGGCCAGAGCTCGATGGTCTCGATGCGTCCGGGCAGGGCGTCGGGCACGCTGCGCAGCGACAGCACATGTGCCGATCCGGTGAGTAGAAAACGGCCGGGGCGTGGATCGGCGTCCACAGTCTCTTTGATGGCCAGCAGCAGATCGGGCTCGCGCTGTATCTCGTCGATGACCAAGAGTCCGGGATGGCTGACGAAAGTGACGGGATCAGCCTTGGCAGCCTGTCTCATCGCCGCATTGTCCAGGCTGCGCCACTCTCGGTCGGAGGGTGTCACCTGAGCGACGACGGTGCTCTTCCCCGATTGGCGAGCCCCGACGACCAGGACGACACGGGTGTCAGTCAGCGCCTCCGCGATCAAGGCTTCGGCGTGCCGGTCGAGGATGCGCCCAAGAGGGGAGCGCGGGGTGGAGAACATGGTGCAATGATCTCATGTATTTGCGCTTGGCCGCCAGTCGTATTTTCACTTGGCCGCTGCTTCCATTTGCCTTTGGCCGCTACCTACATCTTCATCTGGTCGCTACACGTATCTGCATCTGGCCGATCAGTGCCACGAAGCGCGACTACGGGATGATCTTGTGCACTCCACCCCACACATGCTCCCGGTGCCATTGCAGGTACGCGCCGCCGGGCGATGCGGCGGGGGAGGGCACGAGGAGGCGATCGAGCATCCCTGCAGCGCCGAAGTTGTGTGCCACGCGTTCGTCGGCGGCCGCGGCGTCGCGCAGGTGCGGTGCCCGCACGATGGTGAGGTCGTCAGCGACGGTGACCAGCCCTTGGTCGAAGGCCACGTCGTGGGTGGGGCAGGCGGCGATGCCGTTGTGCGCGTCGAGGCGCTCGCGGCCGGTCGCGTCGCGCCATGGCTTCACGTGGCTGGCGATCAGCAGGTGTCGGCTGTTCGGGATGGCGTCGGCGCGCAACCCGCAGAAGGCGCAGGTGCGCTGGTAGTTGCGCAGCACATCCTTGGCGAAGCGCTGCTGGCCGATGCGCTGCCCGGCGACGGCGAGGCGCTCGGTCTCGGCGGTTGGGATGTCGGGCGCCTTCTGCTGCCAGGCGTCGATCTCGATCTGCACGGCCTGTTCCATTTGCCAGTCGGGAATCAGATCGATCTCGAAGAACGCGCCGATGTCGGCGGGGGAATCATGCGGCACCAGCTCGAGGAAGTCGGGCAGCTGCACGGCGCTGATGCCCGCGGCGCGTGAGGCGAGCAGCAGTCGCTGGTAGATCGCGAGGTATGCCGGCACGTCGCGGGTCAGTTCGAGTGCGACGATCACGTCGTTCTTGGCGCCGTTCGGGCTTGATCCGTCGAGATTCGACATTTTGCGGATGATGCTTCCGGGCGAGCGTCGGAACAGTCGCGCCAGCTGCGGCACCGGCTCGGGTGCCCTGGTGATGTTCGCGCCGCCGTAGCCGTGCCCGTTGACGCGGAAGCTCGCTCCGAAGCACAGCAGCGTCTCGACCGGGAAGAACGCCTCCTGCCTGCTGCCGGGTGATGCGGGCCTGCGCGCGAGGATGCGCTCGAACTGCGCCCGCGCATCCGCCTGCGTCAGGTGCAGGTAGGAGTCGAGCGGGTAGGGCATGGTGCCAGGATATCGCCGCCGAACACATGCTTGGGCACGAATCACTCAGTGGCGCGAATCACTCAGCGGCACTGACTCATTCAGCAACACTGTGCCGAGTCGGCAGTGTCAGAGCCTCCTGATAGCCTCCCCGTGAACCTCTGCATGCGGCAGGGGAACAAGGGGAGGGCATGAGAGATCAGGTCTATCGCTGGCAGTCCGAGGCATTTGCGGCCTGGGTTGAGCATGGGCATCGAGGCGTCGTCGAGGCCGTCACCGGCGCGGGCAAGACGCGCCTCGGCGTGCTTGCGGTGAAGGCTGCGCTGAGCGCAGGCATCAACGTGGTGATCATGGTTCCCACGATCGAGCTGCTCGACCAGTGGATGGCCACATTGCGCGCCGCTCTGCCACAGCAGCGCATCGGTCGCCTGGGAGGCGGAGGCCATGACGATCTGTACGGTCATGATCTGATCGTTGGCACGGTGCACAGCGTCGCGCGCGCGTTCATGAGTGAGGG
This sequence comes from Pseudoclavibacter caeni, assembly GCF_008831125.1. Lineage (GTDB taxonomy): Bacteria > Actinomycetota > Actinomycetes > Actinomycetales > Microbacteriaceae > Pseudoclavibacter_A > Pseudoclavibacter_A caeni. The sequence goes on from NZ_WBKA01000007.1 coordinate 74,329, forward strand.
CATCGAGTTGCTCAGCTCGTCTCGGCAGGGGCTTCTTGTCGCCGACGAATGTCATCGATACGCAGCCGATCAGTTCTCGGCGGCGCTCAGTGAGAACTTCGATTGGAGGCTTGGGCTCACCGCCACGTATGAACGCACCGATGAGCTCGACCAGAGCGTACTCGACCCATTCTTCGGCGGCGTGGTCTTCAGGCTCTGGTACGACAGAGCCCTCGACGACGGGGTGATCGCACCGTTCGACGTCGCTCTGGTGGGTGTGCCGCTCGATCCGGCTCGCAGGGCGACGTACGACGATTACAGCCATCGCCTCCGTGAGGCCAGGCGCGGGCTGCAGTGGAATCTGCCACAGCGCATGCTTACCGCCGATGGTGACCTGGCCGTGCCGTTTCCGGTGTTCCTCCGGATGGTGACCATCTGGGCTGCTGCTGATGACGGCAGTGCGCGAAGTCGGCTGGCGGCGACGCTGCTGAACCTGATCGGTGCCCGTCGTCGCCTGCTGGCAGATGCGCCGGCCAAGATTCTCGCGCTTGATGACCTGCTGCCGGCGATCCGAGCCGCTCATGGCGCCTTGGTCTTCGCGCAGACTCAGGATGCGGCCAACGCTGCCACCGACCGCTTGCGCAGCGCCGGGGTCGAGGCGGCCGCCACCCACAGCGGTCTGACCAGAGAAGATCGGCATCTGCGGCTCGACAGGTTCCGCTCGCGGGAGATTGACGTGCTGGCGGCGCCGAGGGTGCTCGACGAAGGCGTCGACGTGCCCGATGCCGACCTGGGCCTCATCATCGCGGCAAATCACAGCCGCCGTCAGATGGTGCAGCGACTCGGGCGCATCATCCGTCGCAAGACCCCGCCACGAGCCGGGCGGCTGGTCTACCTCTACGCGATCGACACTGTCGAAGACCCCAATGTGGCAGGGGATGAGCATCTTTCATCCATTCTGCGGTACGCGCGTCGGGTGGGCTGGTTCGATTCATCGCGTGATCCAGAGCTGCTGCGATTTCTGCTCGCCGAGCAGGCTGTGCCGGCGCGTGAGCCAGAGCAGGTGCCCGAGCCGGAGTTCGTGGGGCTCAACCTGCCCGACGACAGCGGCCAAGGGCCTGAAAATCGACGCCCGGGCATCCATGTGTGCGCTGATGCGCTGCACGATCATCTGCTCAGAATCGGCCGCTATGAGCTGCTCACAGCCGAGCAGGAGCGAGCACTCGGCCGCTGCCAGACGCAAGGCGAGCTCGCGCAGGAGGCGCTGCGGCAGGAGCGGTATGCGACGCGTCGGCAGCGCAGGGCGTTCGAACGTCAGGGGCAGCAGGCGCGACGTGCACGTGAACGGTTCATTCTGTCGAACCTGCGTCTGGTCGTGAGTGTCGCCAAACGTTATGCCTGGCAGGGCAGAGCGGGTGCCGACGTTCTCGATCTGGTGCAGGAGGGCACCATCGGACTCATCCGTGCGGTGCAGAAATTCGACGAGGAGAGAGGGAACAAGTTCTCGACCTACGCCACATGGTGGATCCGCCAGACGATCACGCGTGCGCTTGCTGATCAGGCTCGCACCATTCGGCTTCCCGTGCATGTTGTCGAGACACTGAACTCGGCACGCCTCGAGGCGAAGCGCATGATCTTCGAGTCCCCGGAGCTCCTCTATCAGCGTGGAGGGCGTCAGCGGCTGCTGGCCATGGTCGCGCAGTCGGTTGAGGAAGACGTCGACAAGCTTGAGCTGTTCATGCTCAGAGCTGAGCCGCCGCAGTCGCTGGACGCATTCCGGTGGGTGGTCGAAAGCGGGCGCATAGCCCCCGGCACACTTGCCGACTCCGTCATTGACGACGCGGCGCCGGGCATCGACGACCAACTCTGTGCGTGGGAAGACACCGCAATGCTCAATCAGCTGCTTTCCCTCCTGCCGCAGCGCGATCGTCTGATCCTGAGGGCGCGCTTCGGCCTGCTCACTGGGGAGGAGGAGACATTGGATGCTGTGGCGACCCGCGTGGGCGTGACACGTGAGCGTGTGCGCCAGATCGTCAACAAGTCACTGGTGCTGCTGCGAGAGCATGCGGAGGCAGACGGTGGAGGTCATCCAGCCTCACCGATAGCTCACGCGTTCGTCAGGCGCAGGGCACGCGCGGATGCCGACGTCGTGATGCGTCAGCGGTATCGGCGCCTGCACGCGGTGAGTGACTGAGTCGAACTTCAGTGCAGGTATTCGGCGCTGTGGTGCATAAACAAGACCGCCTAGAATACACAGGTGCCCCCCTGTGTGAGGAAGGATCACGCCCGATGGTGTCAACGTTGCCAGTCTCTTCAACGATGTCTCAAGTATCGACGCCTTCTGCAGAGAGTGTACGGACGACCGATCGCACCTCGATGATCGTGCCGGGCAGTACTGTCATCGTGCGTGATGAACAATGGCTGGTCACGAGTACGGCCCAAACTGAAGACGGCCTGCGCGTCGATGTCCAGGGGCTGAGCGAGCTGGTGCGCGACACAACAGCCTCGTTCTACGCCGCTCTCGACGAGATCACACCGTTCAACCCACGCGACGCTCGCCTGCGCGCCGACGATTCTCCGAAGTACCGTCAGTCACGCGTATGGCTCGAAGCGATGATGCGTCAGATACCGGTTCCTCTCGAACAAGATACCCTGACCGTGAGCAGTGAGATGCTGCTCGACCCGCTTGAGTACCAGTACGAGGCTGTTGAAAGAGCGCTGAGCCCTGAGAATCTGCGACCTCGCATTCTGCTGGCGGATGCCGTGGGGCTTGGCAAAACCGCTGAGATCGGCATGATCTTGAGTGAACTTGTGCGGCGAGGCAGGGGCGACCGCATCCTTATCGTCACGCCGAAGCATGTGCTGGAGCAGACCCAGCAAGAAATGTGGGTGCGCTTCGCACTGCCATTTGTGCGTCTTGATTCGGTCGGCATCCAACGCGTCCGTCAGGAGCTGCCGGCAAGCCGGAACCCGTTCGCCTACTATCACCGCGTGATCGTCTCGATAGACACTCTGAAGAGCGACCGGTACCTGAGCGCCCTGCAGCGCCAGCAGTGGGATGCAGTGGTGATCGATGAAGCCCACGGGCTGTCCAACTCCGCCACGCAGAACAACCGGCTGGCGCGTACGCTGTCTCGGCGCACGGATGCATTGATTCTGGCTTCGGCGACACCTCACAACGGCGATCCGCAATCTTTCGCGGAGCTCGTCCGACTGCTCGATCCGTCTGCGGTGCCGGCCGATGGCATCATCGATGCGAAAGACTCTCGACAGTTGGCTGATTTGCGGCGACTCGTCGTTCGTCGCCATCGCAATACACCGTCAGTTGCCAAGGTAGTTGGAACAGAGTGGGCCCCGCGGGCTGCTCCAGTCAATCTGACGGTGGCGACTTCTCCCGAAGAAGAAGCTGTCGCCCGTGAGTTGCAAGATATCTGGCTTTTCCCGGAGTCGGGACGAACCCCGTACTCCGGTCAGAATGGTTCGCTGTTCGGGTGGGTCCTTGCGAAAGCCTATCTGTCGTCGCCTGCGGCGCTGGCTGAAACCATCACGCAGCGGCGAAACCGGCTCGTCGTGCACAATGATGCGCCCTGGCCGGCTTCGAGTACCAGCAGAGTGGATGCGTCAGCCTTGCTCAGATGCGAGGCTCCAGCCGAGCGGGAGGCGCCATTCGCCGGCCCTCAAACCGAGATCCGTGCCCTCGACGAACTCGCTCGCTTGAACGACGCCGCTTTGAGCGGTGCTTCCGGCAAGTTGCTCCAGCTCACCGAGTACCTGAAGGAAATCGGCATTGGGCCGAGGTCAAAGACCCGCGTGGTGGTCTTCGCCGAACGTGTAGCGACGCTGAAATGGTTGAAGCAACAGCTCCCAGCTCTCATGAACATGCCAGATAAAGCGTTCGAGGTCATGCATGGCGGCTTGACCGATGAAGAGCAGCAGTCGATCGTCGACCGGTTCAAGCGCAGCCAGACCGATCTGCGTGTGCTGATCACGGGTGATGTCGCGAGTGAAGGCGTGAACCTGCACGCGCAGTGCCACGACCTCGTTCACTTCGACATCCCGTGGAGTCTGATCCGCATTGAACAGCGCAACGGTCGCATCGATCGGTACGGGCAGAAGCATTCGCCACGCATCGCGACCCTGTTGCTCACCCCGCGCTGTGATCGTTTCAGCGGTGACCTTCGCGTGCTGACCACTGTGGTCGAGAAAGAACACCAGGCCCATGAAGCTCTGGGAGACACCGCCTCGTTGCTCGGCAAGCACAGCGTCAAGGGCGAGGAAGAAGCGATCCGCGACGCCTTGATGAAGGAGCGCGATCTGCGCTTCAGCGCGGCTGGCCAAGCCCTTGAGGCTGCGGAGAAGGGAGATCTCTCCGCAGCGCAGGCAGCGACGGCCGACGTGACTGATTCCTGGGAGGCACTGCTGCTCAGCCAGCTGGAGGCTCCCGAGACGGCCATGTCCAACAACACGAATCAGGCACAGACTGATGGCGGTACGGGGCTGTTCAGATCCCCATCGGAGTACCTGAACACTGCGTTGCAGGCCGGCTATGCTCACCCGGAAGAACGACCTGGTGACCGCGGTCAAGGTGGTGGCGTCGGGCTGCAGCTGCCAGAAGAAGATGTCGTCGAGCTGGTTCCGCCTCCCGAGCTTCGGCAACGCCTCAGCGTGCTGCCGCAGAGCTATATCAAGGATCGAAAGATAAACGACGGCCTGCTGCTGGTTACGAGCAAGAAACTGGGCGAAGATCTCTACGCTCGTGCCCGAAACTCCGATTCACTGTGGCCGACCGGGCACTATCTTGGCCCATTGCACCCGGTGCTTGACTGGGCTGGCGATCGGCTGCTCTCAAGGTTCGATCGAAATGAGATTCCTGTCATGCGCAGTGACGTGGAGATGCCTGTGGTGGCCGTCGTCGGCACGTTGAGCAACGTTCGGGGGCAGGTCATCTCTCGTGTGCTCGCCACAGTGCACTTCACTGATCCGGGCGCTGAGCAGCCGTTGTTCACCACGATGCACGAGAGCTTCAATGAACTGGTCGAGACCCTGAGTATCGCCTCGACGACCAACCTGATCAACCCAGGCCCGGTTCCTGACGGAGATCTCAGAGCACTGCAGCACTTGATCCCGGCATCGGTGGATGCGGTGCTCCAGCAGATGGAACCGCTGGCTGACGGAATGCGCGAGCGTGCACGGCAGCGAGTCCAGATGTGGCGCAACCGCACCGCGGACTGGGCGGTACGCGCGGGGGAGATCGTTCAGCGTGGGTCGCTGCTGGAACATCGTGACCTGGTCGACGACGAGAAGCGGCTGGCCGAGATGATGAAGCCGCAGCAGAATGCGATGGTACGCCCGTTGATTCTGGTTGTGCCAAAAGAGGGGAACTGACGTGGCCGCATCAGACGCGATCATCATCGGCGAGAGCTGGATCAGCGAGCATTTCTTCACCTCTGACTCGACGAAGGAGTCCTTCCAGGCGAAGGTGCATGAGCGCGAGCAGGAATGGAAGCAGCAGCGTGCCGATGGTCTCGAATCGCCCCTTTCACGCTTTGAGCACATCATGCCGCAGCTCGCTTCGGTCTTCGGGTCGCTTTCCGAGAATGACGATGGCATCGGCGGCAGCGTGGCAGTGGCAGCGCAGACGCTCGATGATCTCTATCTCACCCTGCGACGCGCTCTCGGGTATGAGGCCGCGGGCCTGACCCGGCACACGAGCGGTTCCCTGCATCTGATCGGCACGGAAGGCATCGACGGGGCACCTCTGGCTCTGGTCGATGCACGCTTCGCCCGCAGTGTCGAAGATGTCATCCGGCGGGATGCCCCGGATGCGCCGGCCGACAACCTGCTGCTTCCGACAGCTCTCCCGGAGTCTGGGCCGTTGACGAATCTCGATACTGACGAGAAGACGCTGGAGTTCACGAACACGGCCCGTCTGCTGTCTGAGCTGTTCATCAGAGATGGCGGTCCGAGGTTCGCTCTGGTCTTCGCCGGCGGCTGGGCGCTGGTCGCTGAACGGGAGCGCTGGGCGGAGGGCCGTTATCTGGCGATCAACCTGCAGCTTGTCGTGGAGCGTAATGATCGCGGCAATGGGAAGGAACTCAACCGTGCTGTGACCTGCCTCGACGCAGAGTCGCTTGCCCCAGACCCAGATGGTGAGATCTGGTGGGCTGGTGTGCTTGAAGACTCGGTGCGTCATACCGTCGGGGTGTCAAGCGAGTTGCGTGACGGCGTTCGCGAGGCGATTGAGATCATCGCGAATGACGTCGTGCGTCAGCGCAGGATCAAGGGCCTTGAGCCACTGCCAGATCACGAGGCGCAGCCGCTCGCGAAGCAGTCGCTGCGTTTTCTGTATCGCATCCTGTTCCTGCTCTACGCCGAGGCGTCGCCTGAGCTTGGCGTGCTGCCAGTAGGCGCACCCGAGTACGAGTCCGGGTACAGCCTTGACCGGCTGAGAGACCTCACCCTGGTGACACTCACCTCGGAACGCTCTCGCGAGGGGCGGCACCTGTACGAATCGTTGAACCGTCTCTTTACCCTGGTCGACCAGGGTAACGCGGCGAAGCAGCCAGTGAGCCCAGCTCCGGTGGATGCTGGCGAGGGCCTGCACTTCGAGGCGTTACGCGCCGATCTCTTCCGCCCCGACCGCACCGCACTGATCGATGAAGTCGGCCTGTCGAACGTGGCCCTGCAGCGCGTGCTCGATCGCCTCTTGCTGACCCGATCGAAGCAGTCTGGCCGCCGTAAACGCGCAGAGCGCGGGTTCATCTCGTACGCTGAGCTTGGCATCAACCAGTTGGGGGCCGTCTACGAGGGCCTGATGTCGTACACCGGCTTCTTCGCCACCGAGCCCCTGTACGAGGTGGCTCGGAACGCGAATCCCGAGAAGGGGTCGTGGGTCATCCCGGTGAGCCGGGTGGATGCGCTGGAAGGCACCGAGAAAGAGCTCATCGCGAGTTCGCTTGTGCGCGTCGAGGACGCCCAGGGGCAGTCTGTGCCACGCCGATATGAGACCGGTGAATTCGTCTTCCGGCTGGCTGGCCGGGAACGTCAGCAGTCGGCCTCGTACTACAGCCCTGAAGTGCTCACCCGCTTCACCGTATCGCAGGCCCTTGCCGAGCTGCTCGATCAGGATGGTGTGCGCACGCCCGCCCGTGAGATTCTGCAGATCACGGTCTGCGAGCCGGCGCTGGGGTCTGGCGCATTCGCCATTGAGGCCGTTCGACAGCTGGCCGCCGCATACCTGAAGCGTCGCCAGGAAGAGCTCGACACGACCATCGACCCGGACGAGTACCCGCGTGAGCTGCAGAAAGCTAAAGCCTACATTGCCTTGCATCAGACTTATGGTGTGGATCTCAACGCCACCGCCGTCGAGCTGGCCGAAATCTCGCTGTGGCTTGACACCATGGTCGCGGGGCTTCAGGGCCCGTGGTTCGGTCTGCATCTGCGCCGAGGCAACTCACTGATCGGTGCCCGCCACGCGTTCTACTCGAAAGATGCGGTGAAGAGCCGCCGCTGGTTGAAGGAAGAGCCGGATGCCGTGCCGCTCACGACGAACCCGGCCGGCCGCATCCCGCATTTCGTGCTTCCTGCCGTGGGCTGGGGATCGGCCGTCGACGCGAAAGAGGCGAAAGAACTCGCGCCGGAAACCCTGAAAAGGCTGAAGGGCTGGCGGAAGACCGTCACCGCAAAGCCCTCAACGAAGCAGTTGGATCGTCTGCAATCGCTGGGATACCGTGTTGAAGCCCTCTGGCAGCTCGCCTTACGACGCTTGGAGATCGCCGAGAGCCAGATTCGACGCAGCGTCGATGTGTGGGGCGCCGAAGACTTGCCCGAGGGCGGGGAAGTGTCGCGTGAGAAGATCGAGGCAGCACTCGCTGACCCTGATGGAGCCTACGGCAGGCTTCGCCGCGTGATGGATGCCTGGTGCGCGCTGTGGTATTGGCCACTGACCGTCGATGAGGCAGACTGGCCCGAACCACCGACACTGGACGAGTGGCTGGACACGCTCGAAGCACTGCTCGGCAAGGACTACGAACGCAGCAAGATCGTCCGCAAGATGGGTGACACCCAGGTGATGCTGACCCCGAGCCGTGACTGGGATGCCCTGGACGACGCCGAAAAGTTGGATCTCGGCTACGCCAGCGCACGCTCCGTTGAGATGGCCCTGGCTGAACACCCCTGGCTGAACACCGCGGCTGACATCGCCGAGCAGCAGGGCTTCTTCCACTGGGAGCTGGACTTCGCCAAAGTGTTCGCACACGGTGGATTCGATCTGCAGGTGGGGAATCCACCGTGGGTTCGGCCGCAATTCAAGCTTAACGATGTGCTCAGTGAGTTTAACCCTTTACTTGGACTGTCAGATATTCGGAAAGCCTCAAACTTGTCGGCCTTTTCTGACGAGGTTAGAAGGTATGTTCTTCATGAGTCTTCGCGAATGACAACGGATCAACGATACTATCGCGATCAAACCATCTGGGAGTTCTCGGGTAAAGGTCAACTTGATCTGTACATGATTTTTATGTGGCAATGTCACAGACACATGTTTTTAAAGAAGACAATGAACGGTGTAGTCGGGCTAATTCATCAGGAAAGCCACCTTACAAGTGAAAAAAATTATAAGAATCTGAGAGCGTTCGCATATTTGACTCTCAGGCGCCATTGGGAGTTTACAAACGAACTTAAGCTTTTTGATATCCAGAACCAGAAACACTTTAGTGTAAATGTATATAGCAATGAACGCGGTATTGTTGACTTTGTCAGTGCTGTAGGTCTTCTTCTCCCCGTGATGCTAGAAAACTCATGGCTGCAGTACAAGAAGAGAATCTTGGGGGGGAGTATACCTCCCCTGAAGAATACGGAAACTGGTACTTGGAACATCTCTCCTCATCCGGATAGGATTATTCGAGTTACTGATGTCGAACTGGAGCAGTGGGCTCGTTACTATCCTGAGTTGACGGATTATAAGACGGTCCCATTTAGCTACTTGCAGTTCGGTAAGCTACAAGGAGTGCTGGATGCAATTAATTCGCATGTGCGGATTGATCCCCGCTCTAACGAAGCTATTCCTGTAAAATCTGTTCCTTCTGAAGGAGGGGATAAGAGCTGGTGGCAGCCAAAAGATGTTGGCAAAGTAGTCTTGCAGGGTAGCCACTTTAATATTTGGGAACCAGTGTACAAAACGCCTAACTCGACGATGAAATCATCAACTGATTGGCGAGATGTATCCCTCCGAGGACTACCAGTGCAGTGGCTGCCGGCCTGTGTGCATCGGGCTGAGAGGGCCCCTGCGCAGAGCACTTCTTCCTTAACTGTCATTTGGAGAAAAATGATTGATACTTCGGGAAGCCGTTCTCTCATTCCGGCAGCTCTTCCATTAGGCCATAGCATTGCCCAATCGGTTGCGGGTGTATCTTTCACTTCTGGAGCGTTAGGTATAAGAGTGCTTGCTAGTATGGGAACGCTTTTAACTGATTTCTATGTAAAAGCGCGTCAGATCAATAATGCATCAGTCGGTACTTTTTTCAGTCTTCCTATACTGTTCGAGAGTTCCCGTAAAATTACGAATTGGGCAGTTCTACGTGTTGGGCGTTTGGGGGCTCTCCGAACATGGGACAGAGGCCTGTGGGACGCTGCGGTGCAGAATGGAATTGATCCACGGGACAGCTGGACAAAAACTCATACCGGGATGGATAGTTCACTTTTTCCGCCGTCATTAGATTGGACACCATCGTTGGGCTTGAGGTGTGACTCTGATAGGTACTGGGCTGAACTTGAAGTCGATGTGCTGGCTTGTATGGCATGTAATCTGACGGTGGAAGATATTTGTTCTATATATCGTGTACGGTTTGGCGCCTTACGAGATAGTGACTCCGGGAAAGGAACATATGCTCATCTGTACGATGCGAATGGCTGGCTAGTTCCTTCCTCCGTGCTGAAGATATGGCGCCAGCAGGGTGACAATATAGCTCAAGCTGATCGTACGATTACAAATGCCTCCGGTAACACGTACACGTATGAGCTGCCCTTCGTGACCTACGATCGTGAAGAAGACATGCGAGTGGCGTACGCCGAGTTCGAGCGACGCCTGCAAGACCAGGGGGAGCGTTGAGCGAGCTCGTACCCGTCCAGCAGGCTGAGCGCATCCGCACCGTCTTGCTGGACTATCTGACGACGAGGTTCGCTCTCGACAACCTGCAGACTCGTGAGGTGCTCGCACAGTTTCTGAGCGATCCCGTTCACGGAGTGTTCCGTGGCCCATATGCCCGCATGCGACTGCCCTTTCGTGCGGCCGATGAAGGCTGGGAGAGCGCGGTCGATTGGCGACCAGACGGGCTGCATCCCTATGCTCACCAGGCCGCAGCGTGGAAGAGGCTGAGTTCCAAACCAGACGTCAACCCCGAAGGCCCTCAGCCAACCTTGGTGACGACCGGCACGGGTTCTGGAAAGACCGAATCCTTCCTGATCCCGATTCTTGACCACGTGGCACGAGAACGTCGCCTGGGGAACACCGGGATGAAGGCGCTCATCCTGTATCCGATGAACGCCCTGGCCGGCGACCAGGCCAACCGTCTGGCCAGCTACATCACCGAGAACGCTGCCCTGAACGGGGTGCGGGCAGCCATCTACGTCGGAGACGGCAGCCACGGGCGCAAAGGAGTCACAAAAGACGGCCTGATCACCGACCGCGACAGCATCAGGGCAGAAGCCCCGGACATCCTGCTCACGAACTATAAGATGCTCGACCAGCTCCTGCTGCGCCCGGCAGACCAGGAACTGTGGAGACAGAGCGCACTGAGCCTGCAGTATCTCGTGCTCGACGAGTTCCATACCTACGACGGCGCGCAGGGCACTGACGTGGCGATGCTGCTGCGGCGACTGGGGCTCGCCCTGAAAGCAGCGTGGCCCGATGATCCCACGCTGGAAGGTGCTCGCAAACTGCCATTGGGACGTATCACCCCGGTGGCCACCAGCGCTACGTTGGGCGGTGGCGACGCTGTACCAATGGTCGATTTTGCCAACACGGTGTTCGGCGGCGGCTTCGATGCCACATCCGTGATCGGAGAGAGTCGGCAGAGCATCGACGAATGGGCCGCGGGTGTGGCGAGCGAACAGCCTGGCGGTAAGAGCTTTACTGGCTTCGAAGCCGGGTCGTTGCGTCAGACCATCCGGCGGGTCAATGAGGCGGTGCCGCATCCCGAAGACCTGACCCCAGCCGAAGCCGCTCAAGCGGTGGCAAATGCCCTTCTCGCCTCCGAAGCCGACGTGGAAGATGCCTCGGGGCCGTCTGCATGGTCTGACGACCAGTTGCTCGCGCTGATGGCCACACACCCACTGTTGCGCCGCCTCGTGCAGGCAGCGAGCAGACCCAGAAAACTGGATGACCTCTGTGACGCGTTGACGGACGCTCCCTCGGCCCTTGTCGGCGTAAGCACGAATGACCGAGAGCACTTCGTTGCACTTCTGCTGACGCTCTGCAGCCACGTGCGGGCGGTCACCGGCAGGCGCGCGCCGAACGTCGACGTTCATCTGTGGCTTCGCGAGCTGAGCCGGGTGAACCGCTCGACGACGACCGATGCCAGATTCATATGGAGTGACGACGGCATCCGCCGCAGCGAGGGTGAAGCCGAAGACGCCACAGACACCGAAGAGACCCATTACGAGTATCTGCCGGCGATCTACTGCCGGCGATGCGGGCGCTCAGGCTGGATGTCCACCGGTTCATCCGTCAGCGATGCGATCGAGGTCGACCCGCAGGCAGTGCGCACGAAGAGCGGCCGTGACCATAGCCAGCAGCGGCCCCTGATCTTCGCTCGTGAGGAAGGCGAACTCGCTCTGGCCGCGCCGAGCAGCGGGAAACGAGCCTCTGCCGCGCCGGAACGCCGCCTGACTCCTGGGCTGCAGTGGCTGCATACCCGTGACAACCGGCTTGTGGACGAGCTGCCCTCGCCCGATGACGAAGATTTCACATCTGGTTGGATTCTGCCGGTGCTTGGTCTCACTGGCGATCACGTTAAGGACGACGCGGCGAACGACACCTGCCCGGCCTGTGGCACCGCGAACTCCATACGGTATATCGGCAGTGCGATCGCGACCATGCTCTCGGTTGCGGTCTCGACGCTCTTCGGAGCGACCAACCTCGACGGTGCTGAGAAGAAAGCACTGATCTTTACCGACTCGGTGCAGGATGCGGCGCATCGAGCGGGCTTCATCGAAGCGCGATCGCGGGTGTTCACCTTCCGAAGCCTGCTTCGGGAAGCCGCTGGCGATGGCGGGACGCTGCCGGAGCTGGTGGGGCGTGCGGTTGAACAGGCTGGTGACGACCTAGACGAGCGGTTCCGACTGATTCCGCCGTCTCTGGTGGAGCATGAGGGCATCAAGCCCTATTGGAATCCGAAGAAGCAGAAAAAGGCGCAGATCGAACGCGCCAGACAGAATGTGGTTAAACGACTGCTCTTTGACGCTGAAGAGGAGTTCGGCCGCTTTGGTGATATTGGTCGCACGCTGGAGCTCACCGGCACGCTCTCCGCCGGGCACGGGCTTTCCGATAGAGAACTGCTTTCGGCAGCCAGAGAAGCCGTCGTCGCCTCGCGTGAGCGAGAGATGCTCGACGGTCTGAGCGATGGCTTCGAGAACACCGATGCTGCGTTGTTGGCCTGGGCCCACGGCGTGCTCTATCGCATGCGGCGAGACGGGGCCATTCTGCACCCGTGGTTGAAGAAGTACCTTGAAGAAGGCGGCGCGCTGTATCAGCTGCAGGGCGGGCGGAATCGTGGCGAAGGGCAGCCCTGGCTGGGACGACAGTCACGCATCCCGAGTTTTCCCTATGCCAGAACAGCATCGAAGAAGAACACGGCGGGTTCCAAAGCCTCGCTCGAAAACTTGGTCAACATCGGGTCGCCGCGAAGCTGGTACTCGATCTGGGGCTCACGAGTGCTGCATACTGACCACACTGCCACTGCCAGGCATACCCGTGCGCTGTTTGTCGCACTGACGAAGCAAGGCCTTCTGGAACCTGTCGAAGGGTTGTCTCGCACCATCATCGCCTACGGGCTGCCCCCGGAGCACCTACGCATTGAGCCTGTCGATCGCTCAACATGGCTCGCCGGCGGCTACCGGCTGCGATGCGATACCTGCCACACCGTCGAGGCAGCAGAGCCACGAGCCGTCAACGCACTTCTCGGTGCCCCCTGCCTCAACGCTCGCTGCAGCGGCCACCTCGAGTCATTGCCTGGCGATGACGGAGCGTTCTACCGCAGGCTCTACGAGAGCCACATGCGCACGGTCATCGCCCAAGAGCACACGGGGCTTCTCGAAGATGCAGCTCGACAGACCGCCGAACAAGGTTTCAGAGGAAAGCGTCACAGCCCGGACGCACCGAATGTGCTCGTGGCAACCCCAACGCTCGAACTCGGCATTGACATCGGCGATCTCTCCACCGTGCTGCTGGCTTCCCTGCCGAAGACGAACGCGAACTATCAGCAACGAGTCGGGCGTGCAGGGCGTCTCACCGGCAACGCGCTTGACATGGCCTTCATCCGCGGGCGAGGGAAGAACCTGCCGGTGCTGGATGACCCGTTGAAGATGATCGACGGCGAAGTGCAGCCTCCGGCGACGTATCTGAGCGCAGAGGAGATCCTGCAGCGACAGTACTTCGCGTTCCTTATGGATACCATTGCCAGGGACGGGTCAGGCCCCCAACCTCTGCAGTCTGCAGCGGATGTGTTGGGGCATGCGGCAACCGATACGGTGCTCGGCGAGGTCATTCGCCGGGCACACAGCGGCAACGTGGAATGGGCGACATCGACTTTTGTGCATGAGTTCGGCACCCATGTGGACCCCGAAGTAGCTACCGCTCTGGCACAGTGGGCCACACCTGACGCAACTGGTGAATCAGGCCTCTCGCGTCGGATTGACGAGGCCGTCGCAACATATCGTCAGACAGGTGAACGAATCGCGCATCGTCTGAAACATGTCGAAGACTCGCTGGAGGGGTTGCAGAGGTCAGCTGATTCGGCCCGAGCGACCGATGAGGATCGTCGCGCTCTGAGTCTTGCCGTTGGTGCGCTGAAGATGCTGCGCAAGATGAAGAGCGAGCACGCTGGCACGTTGCCGGGCACAAACGGGTATTGGATCTCAGCACTGGAAGAGTACGGGCTGTTGCCGAACTACACCTTGCTCGACGATTCGGTCGAGCTTTCGGTCGAGCTCTCCTGGTACGACGCCGACAGCGGCGAATACAAGAGCGACGATCCTATTCGCATCCAACGTGGGGCAGTCTCGGCAATCACTGAATTTGCGCCAGGCAGCACGTTCTATGCACGAGGGCGAGCACTGCAGATCGATGCGGTTGATCTTGGAGCAGATGGCGGCGACGTTCGCACCTGGGCACAGTGCCCGGAGTGCGGTTTCGCCCAGGACTTGACTGGCGAACAGCAACCGCTGACCGTGTGCCCGCGATGCGGCAGCGGAGGCATCGCTGACCGTGGACAGCAGCTGCAGGTGGTGGATCTAGCTCGAGTCAGCTCTCAGGAAGACCGTGATCGCACCCTGATCGGCACGGACGACGAAGACCGACGCCGAACATACTTCACCACGGTCACCTGCGCTGATATTGACCACTCAAAGAGCACCGGAACCTGGTATGTGCAGGGGAACGGCTTCGGTGCCACCTACCTGCGCTCGTTACGTCTGCGTGAGCTCAACCTAGGCAAAACTGTGGCCGGGCGAGACATACGTATCGCGGGGCAGGACATCTCGGCAGCGCTGTTCACCGTGTGCAGCGCGTGCGGGAAGCTTGACCGCAAGGGAGACACGAACTCTCCCGCCGAGCACCGGCCATGGTGTCCACACCGGTTGGATAAGGAAGAGCACAACCGGCAGATTGCCCTCGCACGGTCGCTCACGACACAGGGAGTGGCACTCACACTTCCTGCAGGCCTTGCCGAGCAAGACTCGTTCGTTCTGCCAAGTCTGAAGGCGGCTCTGCTCTTTGGGCTGCAGCTTGAGTTTGGGGGTGATCCCTCACACATCACGGTGACGGATGTGCTGATTCCGGACCGCCGACCCGATCAGCCCAACGACCGGGGGCTGCTCCTGCACGACCAGGTTCCTGGCGGTACTGGGTATCTGGCATCTTTCGGCACTCCCGAGCACGTCTGGCATCTGCTGCGCGAAGTCTGGCTGAGACTGCGCACGTGCAGCTGTAGGGGAGAAGATGTTCTGGCGTGCGAGCATTGCCTGCTGCCTTTCGCTGGATTCAGCTCCGAACACGTCTCACGCGCTACTGCCGAACGGTGCCTGGAGTCAATCCTGACGAGCAACGGTAAGCTCAGCGCTGAGGCGCTGGCAGAGGATTCAGCGAGCCAGGTGCAATGGGATGTTACGGAAGAACAACCAGTAATTACACCTTATGACTCCCCGTTGGAGGGACGTTTTGCGGCGCGGTTCTCGGAGCTGTTGAAAGACAGGGGAGCGGGCATTAAAGAGGTGCCCGGTGCCCATGGCAATAGCTTGCATATCCGGTTGCCCGGACAGCGTCACGAGTGGAGGTTGCAGCCTCAAGTCGAGCTTGCCGGTACTCGACCGGACTTCGGCCTCGTGCATTCTGACACGAACGATCCTGAGATCATGATCTACACCGATGGGTATCAATACCATGGCACCCCGACCAACGATCATGTGGTTGACGATGCTCAGAAGCGAACCAGCGTGCGCAACTCGGCTGACCGGGAACGTCTGGTGTTCTCGTTCGTCTGGGACGAGATCGATTCAGACTCGCCTGCAGCACCATATTGGTGGAACCAGCAGAAGCAGGAGAAGCTCATTCAGAAGGGGATCGCTAGCCAGACGATGCTGCAGATCGTGCAGCAGGGGCCCCTGGCCGTGATGATCGACCTCTTCAGCGGCACCGACGCTGACCGGTGGGACAGCTGGCGGCGATACACGGCGGCATTACCGGTCGGAATCGGAGACCTGGTGGCGCTGTCGCCGCACGACGACCTGCGTGCCATTGCTCTCGCTGAACTTGACGACGCTGGATCGCACGTAGCAGATGCTCAGCAACTTCGCGCAGGGCAGGAGCTCAGCCTTGGGACGATGTGGAGACATGGGCCGACGCTTCTACTCTCACGCTTGAAGCATGAGACACAGTCGTGGGAGACGGTCCTCACGATCGATGAGCGCCAGGTCGGCGAAGACGGCTTCCACGAGGCCTGGAACTCATGGACGCAGCTAGGGTCACTGTTGGGTCTGAACCGTTGGGGCACGACGATTGACACCCGCCTGGGCTTGAAACGCGCTCTCGCGAGCGAAGGCACTGAGACATCGAGCTCAGGGCGAACAGACCTGCCGTCGCCCTCGGTGTCGATGAGCAGCAGTGATGAACAGCCCCTTGCCGACGCCGAGTGGGCGGCACTCGTCGAAGATGCTCGTGCAGACGGCGATGATCGGCTTGTAAAGGCCATTCGCCAGCTTGGGTTGGAACTGAAGGGGCCGGTTCCAGAGCTGTGGGCGGAAGAGACGGCAGAGGGCATCCCGGTGCCGCTGAGCTTTCGCAATGAGCAGGTGGCGGTGGTCTTGCCTGACACGGAAGACGATGATCGCCGCGATCTCGTCGCTGAAGGATGGATCGTCGTCGAACTGCAGGATGTGTCTGCCATCGAACGAGCAGTCAATGACCGGTGCGGTAACGCAGATGAAAAGGTGGATGCATGACCACGAACATCATCATGACTCGAACGAGCATGGAGTTTCCCCGCGAACAAACCAAGAAAGTATTTTCATTCCTGCAGAAGCTCGCAACTGATGACAGCACGCCAGGCCTGCATATCGAGCCGATGCACAACCCTGCTGATGCACGAGCGCGCACTGGTCGAGTCGATCAGGGGTATCGAGCAGTGTTGTTCAAACTCACCGATAGTCATAGTCAGCCATACTATGTTTTTGCCGGAGCATATCCGCACGATGAGGCTATAAAACGGGCCCGGACAACCGTGTGTCAGGTCAATCCGGTAAATGGTCTAGCCGAGCTCGTGGAACATGAAGCGCCGACTCAGAATGTTGCGATGTCCTCTTCTTCCGACGTGAGGTTTCCCGGCACGGCCGTCGGCCACGCTGCCCCTGAAGCTCAGCGTCAGCCGCTCCTCGCAGAGCAAGGAATCACCTATGCGGATCTCACCGACAGGATTGGGATAGATCCTGCTGTGGCAGCCTCCGCTTTGTCTGCCACGGACGATGATCAGTTGCAGCAGGTCATTGAGGCGAATGGGGAGAATTGGCAAGGGCTTGCGCTCATCGACCTGGCCACTGGTTTGGGGGTGGAAGAGGTCGTGACGACTTACAGTGCGCAGACCAATGAATCTCCTGAGCCAGATACGGTGGCACCCACCTCCGCTGTCGCAGAGCAGGATGACCAGCAGATCATTGACGCCATGCGGAGTCAAGCCGGGGGTGCAGAGTTCACATTCATCGAAGGTGAAGACGATCCTGAGTTCCGCAGAATGCTGGAAGAGGGCAGCTTCCAAGCGTGGAGAGTGTTCCTCCATCCCACGCAACGACGCTATGTCGATACCGATTACAATGGGCCCTTCCGTCTGACCGGTGGTGCTGGAACTGGCAAGACCGTTGTCTTGCTGCACCGAGCTCGACGCCTGGCCCGTGAGAATCCATCTGCTCGTATCGTGCTGACGACGTTTACTCGTTCACTCGCAGATGCCTTGCAGGCACAGCTCATAGCTTTGGATGACGAAATTCTGCTGGCAGAGCATTTAGGTGAGTCTGGCGTTCTCGTGCGAGGCGTCGATCAGCTGGTGTCTGAAGTGCTGCAGCGGGGGCAGGGTGAGATGAGTGCTGCCACTCAAGATGTACTCGGATGGCCGTGGGAGAGTGCTCGAACGGGAACAATCGATCGAACGTTGTCGCAGCTGGCTCGTGAGGCAATCGGAGACGATCTGCCGACTGAGCTGCGGTCGGGAAGCTTCATTGACGCAGAGTACGAACAGGTGATTCTGCCCCACCGGATTCTTACTGAGGGAGACTATCTTCGTGTACGTCGTCCTGGGCGTGGCGTGCGACTCAACCGGAGAGCGCGAAAAGGGCTATGGGGTGTCATCACTGCCTACCGCTCGGCAATTCACTATGGGCAGGAAGGCATAGTCAGCTTCTCAGAAGGCACAGCTATCGCCGCTGAATGGCTGAGGGGGAGACGAGAACCGTTCGTCGATCATCTTCTGGTTGACGAGTCGCAGGATCTGACCCCTGTCAAGTTTCAGTTTCTACGTGCTCTTGTACCCGAAGGCAGGAACGACCTGTTTCTTGCGGAGGATGCACAGCAGCGAATCTATGGTCAACCGGTTGTGCTCGGACGATGGGGAATCAAAGTCGTCGGCCGGTCGAGGAGGCTTCGCCTGAATTACCGCACGACTGCGCAGAATCTCTCTTTCGCAGTGCGTGCGCTGCAAGGCATGGCATACGAAGACCTTGAAGGAGAAGCGGTGACAACCGCTGAGTACCGTTCTGCGCGCTCAGGCCCTGAGGTCAGAGTCCTGGAGGTCGGGGCTGGGCACGAACGCGCTGAAGAAATCTCTCGTCTCCTCCGGGAATGGGTGAAAGCCTCGAATGTTGAGCCGTCTTCGTTGGCTGTGCTGATTCGTTCGAGACGCGAGGGGGATCTCCTCGCCGATCAGCTTGCCCGGCTTGGATCTCCTGTGACGACAGTGCGCCGAGGTGACGTTCCTGCGACTGACAAGCCGCTGCTGATGACGATGCACCGGGCAAAAGGGCTCGAGTTTGCGCGAGTGATTCTCGTAGGGGTCGACCCCGACGATCCGTTGGCGAGTATGCCAGCACAGATGCGTGCTGACCCAGACAGGGACGATGCAATCCGGAAGGAACGGTCGTTGATCTACGTTGCTGCGTCACGAGCACGCGACGTACTCGTCGTTTTGTGAATGGATTTCAGAGGCCGACGGCTGTGACCCGACACTTTCACGCTCACATCTGCGCCTGTGAGCCTCGAGATGTCTTCGATTCGCGGATCACCACGGCTGCTCTGAGATTCGACCTCGCAGGAGCATTTCGAGACGTTTTGAACACTCTAGCGACTGTCCAGTTGATGAGTGCTGCTCACTCCATCTCTGACGTTCCCCGCGCTGCATGGAGTAAGCTGGGGTCCGTCGGAAGTAGGCGAGTGCGCCGGCAGCTCTGAGGGGGAAGAAGAATGGCTGATCCAGTAAACCGCGTACATGCGATCGTATTGTTCAGCAGCGACCATGACAGTGACTTGATTCGGCAGTCATTTCATTCTTGGCCAGCCAAAGCTGCGGACGTGACTGCAATCGTGGCCGATCCAGCTGCACCGCTCGTCGGCCTTCCAGACGCAACGCGAGTGATCAGGGCTGAGCCGACTCAACTGCTGGCCTGCCTCCATGAGGTGGCTGAGAGCATTCGTGATGAATTCGTGTTGCTGCATGACGGTCGTACTCTGTGGAGAGAGTGGCTTCCTGCGGAGTTGCGGCGTGCGTTGGCGGACAATCCCGATTGGGGTGCTGTCGCAGCGCAGACAACATTCACGTTTGAACGGTCAGGCGGGTCAGACAGTTCCTTCCGTGTGCTGCCGTCAGCGGATGGCGTCGATCCGCTGGAAAAAGACATCGTCACCAAACCTGCCCACATCGAGCGCCGGCTGATCCAGCCCTCGGCCACGCTCGTCCGGGGTTCGGTATTCAAAGAAGCGCTCGCAGAGGCCAATCCGGCGAATGCTCTGTATTGGGGAATTGCGCTTCTCCGGCAGGGCACAGTCGGCAGACTGGTCAAGAGTGGGGTGCCCGGGGCGGAGATCACGCTGCGGGGCGAGAACTTGTCAGACTATGCGTCTGAACTGGCTCAAGACACAGCACATGTGTCAGGCGCCGTGCTCTCTGAAGTGGTGCATCATACTCAACTCGAGATTTTGAACAGGGTCGCTACGATACTTGACTCTACTGAGACTCTCATCGCCGAGGTGAACGATACGAAGCGGATTCTGCTGGAACGGACGACGCCAGAGGGAGGCCTGAGTATCCCAGCGAGGGTGAGGCTTGGCGTGAAGCGACGAATTCGACAGCTGGCCACGATTGTCGGTGACACTGTGCGAAAGGTGGGGCGTTGAAGACAGCGACATGGGGCCTCGAACAGCACCCAGGTGATGATGTGCGTGCCATCCTTCAAGCGGCGGAGGTCGTCTCCTTCGATGTATTCGACACTTTGTTGCAGCGTCCACTCGCGAGGCCAGCCGATGCGTTTGCCGTCCTTCGAGATGCGGTCCGTGAGCAGGGTGTCGTCTTGCCGCTGACCTGGCCGCAGGAACGCCGTGCCGCCGAATCCAGAGCCTACCAACGTGCAGGCGTGGGTCCGTACATCACGATTGACGACATCTACGATGAGCTGGTGCGCCGCGGGAGCCTCTCTGAAGGTGACCGGCAGTGTGTGCTTGAACAGGAGCTTGAGATCGAGGCTGGCCTCCTTCGCTCGACGCGTCGTGGCAGGACCCTGTTCGATCTGGCCAGGGCGTCCGGGGCAGACATCGTCCTGCTCAGCGACATGTACCTGCCGGAGGTAACCATCGCTCAGGCGCTGCGCTCAGCGGGATACGGGGAATGGTCGAGTCTGGAAGTCAGCGGGTATGCGAAGCGCGCCAAGTATGACGGAACGGCATTCCGCCATCTGCGGGAACAATATCCTGAACGCCACCTCGTGCATGTGGGCGACAGCGCTCACGCTGACGTTCGACAGGCTCACGTGTTCGACATTGACACCGTTCATCTGCGCCAACCACGAACGGTGATCATGAGTGGCGGCGAGAACGCGACGGAGGGCATCGCCGTCCATGATTTGGCGTCTGAAAGGCCGCTGGATGAGCTCGCGCTCGCTGACTCCACAGTGGCGGGTCTCGCTCTGAATCGTCTGGAGAGACACCCGGATATGGATGCCGCAGAGCGGCTCGGGTATGAAGTGCTCGGTCCATTGCTCGCTGGATTCTCCAGATTCCTGCACCTCAGGGCACGCGAAGACGGAATTGAACGGCTCGAGTTTCTCGCCCGCGACGGCGCAATTCTTCGAAGAGCTTACGCACAGTACTGGGGAAGCGAGGCGCTGGAGAACGATTACCTGGTGGCCTCGCGGCGTCTCCTGCGTTTAGCGACTTTCCGTGAACATCTTGTTCGGGATGACCTCGACTTTTTGACGTCCACGTCCACTCCACTGACGCCCGTCGAAATGATTCGCCGATGGCTGCCCGATCTTGGCGATCAAGAGGTCACGACCGCCATCCGCCTCACCACCATCGAGCCGGACCAGAGGATCTCGGAAGCAGAGGCGCGGGCTCATCTGGCTCCGGCACTCGAATTTCTGGCTGACAGATTCATCGAGCAGTCGATTCTCGAGCGTAGGCTCGTCGTGCGGTACCTCGAACCACGTTTCTCTCAACGGGCGACAGCCGTCGTTGACTTGGGCTGGCAAGGAACGATGGCACAAGCCATCGGCACACTGCTGGGCGAGCCCGTGAAATCGTACTACGTGGGCGTTCCCGATCAGCCTGTCACACGGGCGCGCCCCTCGCTTCGTGGGTGGGTGGATGGCCGGTTCGCCTGGGAAGCCACAGAGGCGATGCGCCGAATCTTCGAGACCGTGGCAGTGCTGGAATCGCTCACGGCAAGCCCGACTGAAGCCTCGGCCATCGGTTTGACGGAGGTGGGGGAGAACGTGCAGCCGGTGTTTGGAGATGAGCGCGTGACCGCCGATGAGGTGGAGGCTCTGACACGGATCCAGGATTCGGCGATCGAGTTCGTTCGCGATCATGCTGAGCTGTCGAGGAGGCTGCCGTCTCGTTCCGTCAGGCTTCCCTTCCAAGCGGCGTTGCGACCATTGTTCAACATGATGGAACGCCCGACGCCGGCACAGGCCCGCGTGCTCGGGCTGTTTGAACACGACAATAGCCTTGGTGTCAACCGCACAGTCAATTTGGGGGCGCCGAAGTTCAACGCGGATCATTACGCTGCCCATCCGGAGGAACTGGAGGCAGAGTACGAAAACTGCTGGTGGAAGCAGGGGTTCGAGGTCAACGCGGTCAGTCGGGGAATCCCTTGGCCGCCGCGCCCGTAGCAGGCGAACGGTCGTCACCGTTGGGTGACGACCGCACAGCAGCTACGCGCCCTTCTGCTCGTGGTATTCCTGTTCCACGTTGACGTTCCAGATGTTCGACTTGTCGGTGCGGCCCTGCTGGATGTTGTCGACGGCGGCCATGGCCGTCAGCATCGAGTGGTCCTGGTTGTTATAGCGGTGCATGCCGTTGCGGCCGATGAGGAACAGGTTGGGAATCGGGTCGACGAAGGCCCGGATCTCATGGCATCGGTCTACCACGTGACTGCCGGGTGATACCGGCTGTTTCTGATGACGTTTTTGATGACCTCAGCCGAAGGGTCGAACGGGGATGAACGCTGCCAGAGGAATCGGGTCACGGGTCACCTGGTGCTTGCGCAGCAGCCGTATGTACTCCCCTTTGTCGGCTCTTCGGACATCCGGTGGGGGTCATGGGGTGAGTCTGCCGGCGGCGAGGAGCGTGCGGAGCCGGTAGTTGTCGCGGTTGCGGATGCCGCGGGCGAGGCGACGGTGCAGCTCGTTGATCCTGTTCACGGCCTCAGTTCCGCCGTTCGATGATCGTCCGGTCGTGAAGTAGGCCAGGAACGCGGCTCGCCAGCGGCGGAGGGTGCGGCCCAGGCGTGCGATCTCGGGGATCGGGCAGGTGTGGAATGTGTCGAGGACCTTCTCGGCGATCCGCCGCCCGGCGGCGAGGTCCTTCTGGTGGTAGGCGGAACGTAGTTGCTGGGCGCACTGCCACGCGACGAACACCTCGTCGTGGGCGGGGTCGGCCTCGATGGCCGCGACCAGCCGGGCGCGCTGCTTGTCGGTGAGGTTCTCGGCCCCGGCGCGCAAGATGGTCTGGATCCCGTAGAGCGGGTCGCCGGTCCGACCGCGATGCCCGAGGGTGTCCTGCTGGACGCGGCGGCGGACCTCGTCGACCGCGGCGGTGCCGAGTTTCACGACGTGGAACGCGTCCAGCACGGCCGTGGCGTCTTCAAACTGGTCGTCGATCGCGGTCTTGTAGCCGGCGAACGGATCAAGAGCTGCGACCTTCACGTTCTTGCGGAACGCTTCGCCGCGTTCGGCGAGCCAGGACGCGTAGGCCTTCCCGGAGCGGCCCGGCACCAGGTCGAGCAGCCTGGCCCGCGTCCGCCCGGTGCTGTCGCGGCTCAGATCGACCATCCCAGTC
>NZ_WBKA01000008.1 GCF_008831125.1 Pseudoclavibacter caeni
GTCCTGAGCCAGGATCAAACTCTCCGAAGAAAATCTGATCGGCTCCAACACACCACGACCCGAAAGCCATGGCATGCAAAACCAAAAGAAATCACTCAAACCAACCAGGCAAAAACCCAGCCAGCCGAGGACAAAATTGGCATCGACATGTGCACACTGTTGAGTTCTCAAGGATCGGACACACCAACCATCACCACCCAAACCAACCAGGCGGCTACCTGCCAGCGCAACTTCTCCAGCATACCACATCTTCTCAACTTCGCAACCCGGCTGAAACCGTGTCGCTCGGAGTCAATGTGACTGGATCATGTCACCAGAAGATTTCCTGCTGTCAAGTCGGCGTTCAACCGGCTCTTCAGCGGGATCCTTCCGAATCCACACGCGATCCATCTTCACGATCCTGCGATCGTTCCGAGTGGAAGGCGGTCCCGCTTGAGGCCCGCAGCCGTACCGGCCGCAGCACCTTTGGGGTGACAATCAGTTAATTTAGGCGAGTGCCTCACGTGCCACAATTCCGGCCCGCCTCCCGGGCGTGTCGCGAAGGAGCCCACCACCCGGAACCTGTTGTCCCGCCCGACCCTCAGCAGGTCGGCGCCGACCCGGCGCCGACCTGCTGCCAGACGACGCTGACATGCTGGCAGCCCCACACTGGGACATCAGACGACACCGGCACCTCGACGCCGCGGCCCGAGCCCCCCGGCTCAACGCCGGGCGGCCCCATCCTCGAGCCGCTCGCGCACCTGGCGTCGCAGGATCTTGCCGATGAGCGATTTGGGCAGGCTGTCCCACACCACATAGTTGCGCGGCACCTTGTACTCGGCCAGGTGCTCACGGGCATACCGACGGGCGGCCTGCTCGTCGAACGTCGCCCCGGGCTCCAGCACGACCACCGCCGTGACGATCTCGGCCTTCGTGCGACCCCGCCGCACGCCGACGACCGCGGACTCGGCCACACCGGGCATCGCGTCCACGACCGCCTCGACCTCGCTGGGAGCGACGTTGAACCCGCCGGTGACGATGAGCTCCTTGCGTCGGTCGACCACGGTGACGAAACCGTCCTGATCCTGGCGGACGAGATCGCCGGTGCGCAGCCAGCGTCCCTCGAGCAGCACGTTCGCGGTCTCGTCAGGCCGGTTCCAGTAGCCTTGGAACACCTGGGGGCCGTGGATGAGCAGCTCGCCCACCTCGCCGAGCTCGACCTCGCGCGTGACGTCGGCCGGGTCGACGACCTTGATGTCGGTCGACGGGAACGGGATGCCGATGGTGCCCACGCGCCGCTGCTCGGTGAACGGGTTGCCCAGCGCGACCGGGCTGCACTCGGTGAGCCCGTACCCCTCGACGAGGCGTCCGCCCGCGACCGACTCCCAGCGCCCGACGACCTTGTCGTTGAGCGTCATGCCGCCGGAGATCGCGTAGATCACGCCGGAGAGGTCCAGCCTGCCCTCACGGGCGACCCGGGCCAGCCGGTCGTACATGGGCGGCACGGCCGGGATGAACGTCGCCGGATGCCGCTTCGACGCCTGGACGACGAGCGCCGGGTCGAACGCGGGGAACAGCGTCGCCCGCGCGGCGACGTGCACGGAATAGATCACCGACAGCAGCAGGCCGAACGCGTGGAACATCGGCAGCAGCCCGTAGATCGTCTCGGCGCCCGGAGTGAACCGCGGCATCCAGGCCGCGCCCTGGCGTGCGTTCGACCACAGGTTGCCGTGGGTGATCATCGCGCCCTTCGGGCTGCCCGTGGTGCCGGACGTGTACTGCAACACCGCGATCGAGTCGACCGTCGGCCGGGGATACGAGTCGTCGATCGGCTCGCATGCGAGCAGGCGCTCGAACGGCTTCGTCTCCGGCGCCCGCGACACGAGTGCGGCGCGCTTCTCGCGGACCGCCTTCGTCGGCAGCCGGAGCCCGAGCCGCAGCCGCAGGGGCATCGCCCGGGTGATGTCGACGGAGATGAGCCGGCTCGGCACGGTGTCCGGGCGCATCCGGCGCAGGGTGGCGACCACCTTCGTCCACACGATCGCGATGTCGGCCTCGTGATCGCGGAACTGTCGCTCATGCTCGTCGGGCGTGTAGATCGGGTTGTGCTCGATGACGATGCCACCGAGACGCAGCACGGCGTAGAACGCGATGACGTGCTGCGGACAGTTCGGCATGATCAGCGCGACCCGGGTGCGCTCGCCGACGCCCTCGAGCCGCAGCCCCTCGGCGACCCGGTCGACCTGCTCACGCAGCTCGGCATAGGTGGTCTCCTCCCCGAAGAACTCGATGGCCACGCGGTCACCGAAGCGGTTCGCGCTGCCCTCCAGCATGTCGTACAGCGACCCGGTCGGCAGGTCGATGTCCTTCGGAGTGCCCGGGGCGTAGAAGGCGTTCCAGGCGCGGGTCGCGTTGAGCTCGGATGCAGAGATGGCCATGGCGTCATTCTACGGGCGGGGTGGTGCGGGAGGGCTGACATGGGCGGGGGGCAGCGGAGGGGTGCGGACCCGGGCGGTGCCACACGGAGCACGGGCGGGACCGCCTGCGCCTCGCAGCCCCGCCCCACCGTACGGCGTCGTGCAGCCGGCGATTCAGTCGAGCAGCCGGCGGTTCGTCTCCGGCCCCCAGACCCACACCACCGCACAGGCAATCGCCGCGATCGCGCTGATGCCCGCGAAGATCGTCCAGTCGGGCGCGACCTGCAGCACCGCCGTGACGACGACCGGCATCGCGACCGTGAGCAGCTTGGCGACCGCATTGGCGATGCCCGCGCCCCGGAACCGCCAGTCGGTCGGGAACAGCTCGGCGACATACACCGCGATCACACTCGCCATCAGCACGTAGAAGCAGGCGGTCAGCACGAAGCCCACGACCACCACGCCGACCCGAGACGTCTGCATCGCGTACGCCACGCCCAGCACGGCGGTCGCCGCGAACGCGGCGATGATGGTCGGCTTGCGGCCGATGCGATCGACCGCCCAGGCGCCCAGCAGGCAGCCGAGCGGAGCACCGACCATCATCAGCGTGCTCAGTCCCAGTGACCCGGAGATCCCGATGCCACGACGTCCGAGCAGCGTGGGCACCCACGTGGTGAACGTGTACTGGCAGATGATCGTCGCCGAGGCGGCGACGGACGCGACCAGCAGCATCCGCCCGCGCGAGCCGCGCCGCACCAGCTCGTGCGCACGCGCCTCGGTGGGCTCGATGCGCCCGCCTGTCTCCAGCTCGGCGATGATCGACTCGGCTTCGTCCAGACGACCATGCGCGACCAGCCAGCGGGGCGACTCGGGGACGTCGCGCCGCAGCCACCACAGGATCGCGGCCAGCACGCCGACGATGACGAACATCGGCCGCCAGCCCAGGTGCGGGATCACGATCGTGCTCACGAGCAGCGTGACCGGGGCACCGCAGTTGGCGACGACCGAGGTGGCCGCCGCCCAGCGTCCGCGGTGCCCGACGGGCGCGAACTCGGTGATGAGCGCGTAGCCCGTCACGATCTCGGCGCCCAGCCCGACCCCCGCGATGAAGCGCAGCACGATGAGCACCCCCATGTTCGGGGCGAGCGCGCTCAGCAGCGAGGCTCCCCCGAACACCGCGAGGTTCACCTGGTAAGCGACCCGGCGACCGCGCAGATCGCCCACGAAACCGGAGACGAGCGAGCCGAGGAACAGGCCGAGGAACCCGGCCGACAGGAACAGCGAGTTCAGCTGCAGCGTCGACCAGCCGTTGGCCAGGATCGCGCTGGTGACCGCGCTGGCCAGATAGACGTCGAACGCGTCGAGCAGCATCCCGCCGGCGACCAGCGCGAACACGTGTCGGAACAGCGGCGACTCACGGGTCTGGTCGAGCCGCTGGATGAGTCGGACGCCGCGCTCGCCGAAGCGGGCGGGCGAGGTGGTGGGTGTCGCCGTGGGCGGCGCGGCCGGCGCGGTGGCGGACGACGCGGCCGATGTGGCCGATGTGGGCGCGGCGTGGTGTGATGCGGCCTGGGTGGACTTCGTGGTGGACATGTGGGATGCGAACCTTCTGTGCACGCCTCGCCGGCGGGGCTCGACGTCCGGCGAGGACTCGATGTGGAGTCCGCCGGCGAGGCGATCATGCTTCGGGCGTGAGCCCGGGATGGATTGGGACATGGCTGGTCTCGCCCTCATACGGTGACGCCGGTGGGCACATGCACCGGTGGGGGCATGCGCGGGTGGGCGGGGCCGTGTGAACCTGCGGGATCCGTGGGAGCTGCGGGATCCGTGGGGTCTTGTGGACCCTGCCGGGACTTGTGGATCCGCAGGCAACGTCTGGGGGATCTCGCGAGGTCCGCGAGCATCGTCACGGGAGCACGTGTGGTGCGAATGCCGTGGACAGCGTGCAGGCCGGGCATGCGGGAGGCGGGCCGGAACCGGGTTTGGGCGGGATGAAGATTTCAGCCGGCAGAGCGAGTGACGGCGCGAGTGTGATCGGTTGGATGCGCAACTCGCGGATCGGTGACGAAGGGCCGGGTCGTGCCTGGCCGGGCTCGGGTCGCGGGCTCTACCGGCGAGGAAGCTCGAGAAGAAGGAGCGCGCCGTTCCGGCTGTGCACGGACGATGCGGCGAGACGCTGCGTCATGACTCCTCCTCGGATGTTCGTGACGGTCACGAACAGAGCCATGCTAGTCCCGGCCCCCGCACTGGGGGAGATCTCCGCCGAGTTTCGGGGACGAACGGTGCGAGAACGACTTGCTGCACCGCGGATGGGGGGCGAGCTGGGGTGCCATCGGTCATGGCGACGACCACACATGCGCCACCGAGCACAGTGACGACCACACATGCGCCACCGGATGGCGCTCGCGCGGTCGTTCCCCCTGCATCTGGCATGATCCTTGGTCGACGCATGCCCGCAGCCGGCACGGGGGTGGCCGTCGTCCCCGCCACGGTCACCGCGTCCCGTGCATGAGGTCGATCCTCCGCCAACGGACGATCCGCAGCACCCATCGGCACGGTCCCCAGCGTGCCCGCCCTGGACTCGCCGCATCGGTGCCGGGGCCATGCGACACGATGACCAGGCGCGGCACTGCCATGCTGCAATGCGCCCCGGCAGAGACCACGCCGCCTGTGGCCAGCACGGACCTCGGCAGTCCGGTTGCCATCAGAGCGGCTGCCGTGCGACAGCGATTCGGCCGGGCCTTCTCGGCCGAGTCGCCCGTGCCGCACCGGTCGGACTCGTCCAATGCAGGACAGCATCACCGATCTGCATGACCTGCCACTCCGACTCGTGCTTGAGCACATGGTGGCGTCGGCAGAGACAGGCAAGGTTGTCAGCATTCGTGGGGCCGCCCCACTGCCAGTCGACGGTGTGATCGACCTCGCAGTGGTGGGCGGGGCGATCGCAGCCCGGGAACCGACAGGTGCCATCCCGCGCCTTGATGAACTCGGCGAGTGAGGGCGGCGGACGATACTGACGGCGATCAAGCGCGAGCGGCACCCCGGAGACCGGGTCGGTCAGCAGCCGACGCAGAGTGCCGCCCTCCGCGGCGAGCTGTGCGGCCACCTCGACCGGGATCGGGCCGACACCCTCGAGCTCTGCGACCGGGGCGAGTTCTATGCCCGGGTCGAGCTCTGCGACCGGGTCGAGCTCTGCGACCGGGTCGAGCTCTGCGACCGGGTCGAGCTCTGCGACCGGGTCGAGAACGGTGGCTGGAGCGAGGCCGGCGACCTGAGCCGGGCCGGCGAGCGGGCCGAGGCCAGTGCCGTCCCGAGCCCCCGCCGAGGCCTCTCTGGCGAGCAGCGCGAGTGCGGGGACGGTGACGGTCACCCTGGCCACGATGCCCGTGCCGAGTCCCGGGGGCGAGGACGCGGCGGAGACCTCCGGGGGCAGGTGCGGCGAGGCGTCATGCACAGGGGCTCCCGCACCGTGGTGGTGCAGGGGCCCAGGAGCAGGAGATCCGGTCGGTACACCATCAGAGGCGGGAGGGGCAGCCGGAATGCAGTCAGCGGCAGGAGGGCCGGCCGTGGTGGGGTCAAGGCCAAGACGATCGGATGTGGCCCTGTCCGGATCGAGATGGTCGGGTGTGACGCAGCCTGCCTCACGACGGCCTGTCTCATGCCGGCCAAGTGCGGTGCGGTCGGACTCGTGCTGACTGGGTTCGAGGCTCCGCTCGACATGGAGCTCGTGACGCGTCGGAGCGCTGACGCCGGGGACGATGCCGTGCACGAGAAGGTCGCGGACGACATCCGCCTGCAGCTGGGCGACCGTGCGGAGTTCTCGGTCGAGTGATTCCTTCGGCTGAGCGGGGGCAGGCCCAGAGGCGGGGGCGGAACCAGAGTCAGCGGCGCGGCGCACGGAACGCGCGATCGCGCGAGTGCGGTCGAACACCGCTGCAGCATCCACCGCGCCGAGGAGCACGCTCAGCCAGGCCATGCCGTTCTCGGCGGGCTGCAGGGTGACGCAGCGTTCGCGCAGTGCGGCCTCGTGCCGCTGCTGCGGGGAGAGCGGCTCGGCGCGCTCGCGCAGCCGGCGGGCGAGCTGACGCAGCTGCGCCGGCGTGCAGCCGTGGTCGGTGACGGCGGCGAGCAGCACCGGCTCGATGCGGTCGATCGTCATGGGATCGGCGCCGAGCAGCTCACGATCGATCACCTCGACATGCCGACGGGTGACGAGCCCCTCGAGCCACGCGTCGAGCGTGCGGCCCAGTCGTGCGATGAGGCGGTCGCCGAGGTTCATCAGCCGAGTGACCACGCGCTCACTCAGCTGCAGCTCTTGGGCGATGTCAGCGATGAGCGCGTTGATCCGCCACTGGACGCGCCCGCCGGGCGGGGGCGCCGCGGGATGAGGCCGGCGGCCTGCCCCACCCGGTGCGTCCTCGGCGAGCGCCTCGGCGACGATGCGCTGCTGCATCCGGCCGAGGCGCTCGGTCTGGCGCGCCTCGAGCTGGTCCATGCGCATCTGCAGCACCGCGACGTCCTCCACCGCTGCGCCCAGCCGCTGCCCAGCGCTGCCAGCCCCAGGGGCATCGGTCAGGAACGGACTGGCCCCGACCTCGATCAGGCGCCCGGCTCGCATCGCCCGAGGCCGCCCCGCCGCACCGAGCACCACGCAGGCGCCAACGGGTGCGCCCGGGTCGGGCTGCTGCGAAGTCGCGGTGCTGGTCATGACCCCATCCGACCATGCCGCGCCGACATCCGCCGGGGTGAGGCCCGCCTGCGCAGGGTGTGTGGAGAGATCGGACTGGACCGGTGGCCTGTGCAGAACCGCATCAGTGGATGTCTGCCGCATGCGCAGCACCGCCGGGCTCACAGTGCGAACAGCCCACGAGGCCAGCGGTCAGTCGCTCCGCTGTGCGTGTTCGCGCATCCGCACGAAGTCCCTCACCCGGAACGGCGGCTCGGTCTCGGGCAGGTCATCAGCGCCGAGACCGGTGACCAGCTCCGCCGGGTCGATATCGAGGGCGACCGCGATCTTCACCAGCGTCGTGAGGGTCGGGTTCGCGAGGCCGCGCTCGATGCGGCCGAGATTCGTGAAGTGGACGCCCGCGAGCTCACCGAGCTCCATCTGGCTGATCCTCGCCGCTCTCCGGTGCTCGCTGATACGCCGTCCGACGACACGGGCGGCCTCCGACTGCGGCTGAGACATGCCTCATGCCTACAGATACGAGGCCTCCCCGACCAGCGCGTCAGCGGTCGATGCTTTTATGCTTCATGTATATACACCGCATCCGTCGGGACCTCGACGCGTGCCCGAGAGGGGAGCCCATGCCACAGCGATCACTGATCGACCAGCTGCCGGAGATCGTCCGCGACGGCCGGCGCGAGGCCCAGCGCATCCTCGAGGGGCTCGGCTCCTCCCGCCGTGTGGGCCTGCAGACGCGCGAGCTCGTGCTGCCGAACCCCAACAGCTCCGGCCTCGACCTGCGCGCCCTGAGCACGACGGACGCGATGGGCGGCATCAGTGCGACGGGCGGCGCGACGGGGCCCGGGGACACGACCGGCACGCCCCCCGAGACCGGCCGTCCCGATCTCAACCGCCTGATCTTCGGTGACAACCTGCTCGCGATCACGGCGCTGCTCGCCGGCGACGAGGAGCACGAGAGCCTGCGCGGCAAAGTGGACCTCATCTACATCGACCCGCCGTTCGACTCCAAGGCCGACTACCGCTCGAAGATCACCCTGCCCGCAGCCGGGGGGTCGCACGAGAACGTGGACGTCAGCAAGCGCCCGACGGTCGCCGAGCAGTCCGCCTACTCCGACACCTGGGCCAGCGGCACCGCGTCATATCTGCGGATGATCACCCCGCGCCTGATCCTCATGCGCGAGCTGCTCAAGGACACGGGGAGCATCTACGTGCATCTCGGAATCCAAGTCAATCATCCGGTGAAGCTCGTGCTGGACGAGATCTTCGGCAAACGCAATTTCGTCGAGGAGATCATCTGGGCCTATGGCTCGCCCTCAGGAGGCCGCGCCGCCGGGTCGAAGCTCGTCAAGATGCACGAATACATCGAGCACTACGCGTACTCATACAGGGAACGAGACGAGCACAAGATCTATCTCCCCTACTCGGAGAAATACATCGCCAACTGGTTCAAGTGGACGGATGAGGACGGCAGACCGTATCGACGCCGTTCCCGCGGCAATGGCCTGTGGGAGCGCCAGTATCTGGACGAGAGCCGTGGGGTCCCAGCCTCGACAGTCTGGACCGACATCAAGCAGGTCTACGCAGACCCACGCGCGTACAAGAGCGATCAGGCACGGCACTCCGAGATCACCGGCTACGCCACGCAGAAGCCCGAACGCCTACTGCATCGCATCATCAAGCATTCCTGCCCCGCCGGCGGTCTCGTGGCCGACTTCTTCGTGGGGTCCGGCACGACCGCGGCGGTCGCCGAGAAGCTGGGCCGACGGTGGATCGCCGTCGATCAGGGCAAGCCGGCGGTGATGATCACGCGCAAGCGACTGATCGACATCGCCGACGCGCCAACCCCGGACGGCCGCGCCAGGCCGTTCCTCTACCAGTCCGTGGGCGACTACCAGATCGAGCAGGCGCGCAACGTGCTCGGCCGACGCTTCCGCATCGGCGACCTCACCCGTGTCTGCTCGGCCTGTACGGCGAGCACGGGGCCGTGCCGCTGCCGCCCGAGGTGAACTACCGCGGCGCCCTGGGGCAGGTCGACGAACGCGAGCTCGTGTACGTCGACAGCCCGCGCAGCGTCACCGGCCGGAACGTCCTGCGCAAGGCGATGGCCCTGCGCGACAGCACTCTTGGCGGCTTCGAACGGGTCACGGTGCTCGGCTGGAACTTCGCCACCGACATCACCGACGCCATCCGCGAGCTCGACGACGGGCGCCTGCAGGTGCTCGCCATCCCCTCGAACCTGCTCGACGAGCTGCGCAAGAAGGGAGAGAGGGCCCTACGGGATCAGTCAGGTGCGCTTCTCCACGCTGCAGTACGTCGACGCCCACCTCGCCCAGCACTCGCGCGGCGCCGACGCAGAGGGCCGCCCCACCGAGGATCTCGTCGTGCAGCTCGACAACTACGTGCTGATCGACCCCGACGCGCTGCCCCTCGACAGCGCCGACGACCGCGAACGCGTGCGCGCCGTGCTGCACGCCGAACCCCTCGCCCTCATCGAGTACTGGGCGGTCGACCCCGACTACGACGGGGTGACGTTCCGCTCCCGCTGGCAGGAGTACCGCGGCAACGGCGACGAGGACGACGACCCGCTGCGCACCGGCACCACCGCGGCGCTGACCGTCCCCGCGCTCACCGAGCCACGCGAGCGGGTCATCGCGGTGCGCGCCGTGGACGTCTTCGGCTACGAGTCCGAGCGCCTGCTGCACGTGCCGGCCGACCCCGCGACCACCACGAACGAGACGGAGGCGACCCGATGATCCGCGGCGAGACCCTGCCCACCGAGGACGTGCGCCTGCCGCTGGTCAGCGGCATCGCCGCCCAGACCGCCGAGGCCGCCCTGCACCTGCGCTACGGCGAGCCCGGCCTGTTCCACGACCGGGTTACCCCGGTCACCGCCGAGCTGCTCGACTGGTGGTTCCACGAGGACGGCATCGCCGCCCGCGCCGCCGCCGGCGAGCCGAACTTCCACGACGGACAGCGGGACGCCATCCTCGCCGTGATCTACGGCCACGAGGTGCTCGGCGCGACCTCGCTGCCCGACCTGTACGACAAAGTGCTCGGCGAGGAGTGGGCGCGCCGCACCGACCTCGACGCCGTCGACCGCACCGAGATCGACGCCGACAGCAGCCGGCACCCGAAGTACGCGATCAAACTGGCGACCGGCACCGGCAAGACGTGGGTGCTCAACGCCCTGCTCGTCTGGCAGTACCTCAACGCCCTCGCCGCGCCGGGCGACCGCCGGTTCACCCGCAACTTCCTCATCGTCGCCCCGGGCCTGATCGTCTACGACCGGCTGCTCGACTCCTTCCTCGGCAAGCCCGACGCCGCCGGCCAGCGCGACTGGCACACCAGCGACCTGTACGCGAACCGCACGCTGTTCATCCCCGAACGGCACCGCGAGCGCGTGCTGCAGTTCGTGCGCGGCGCAGCCATCGACAAGACGCAGATCGGCCGACGCACCACCCCGGGCGGCGTCATCGCGATCACCAACTGGCACCTGCTCGCCGGGCGAGACAAGGACGTCCCCGACTTCCTGCCCGACGAGGACGAGCCCGAGGTCGCCGCCCCGGGCGCCGCCCCGGACGTGAAGGCCGTGGCCCAGAGCTTCCTGCCCGTGGTGCCCGGCACCGCCGCCGGCAACAGCCTCGAGCGGCTCGACCGGCAGGCGGGACGCGGCCTCGAGTTCGAGTGGCTGCGCGACCTGCCCGACCTGCTCGTCTTCAACGACGAGGCCCACCACGTGCACAAGGTACGCCGCGGCGGGATCGTGGAGCCACTCGAGTGGCAGCGCGCCCTCGACGAGATCGGCGCCCCCAAGGGCGACCGGTTCACCCAGGTCGACTTCACCGCCACCCCGTACGCCGAGTCCGGCACGAGACAGAAGACCCGCCGGTACTTCCCCCACATCGTGGTGAACTTCGACCTGCGCCTGGCGATCCAACAGGGCCTGGTCAAGAGCATCGCGATCGACAAGCGCAACGAGATCGGCGCCCTGCCCACCGAGGCGCTCGACTTCCGCGCCGACCGCGACGACGAGGGCCGCCTCGTCGTCAGCAACGGCCAGACGACCATGCTCGCCGCCGGGCTGACGAAGCTGCAACAGCTCGAGACCGACTTCGCACGCGTCGACCCGACGAAACATCCCAAGCTGCTCGTGCTCGCCGAGAACACCGAGGCGGCGAAGGCCATCGAGCGACACCTGAGCAAGCAGGGCGTGCCCGAGGAGGAGATGCTGCGCATCGACTCCGACCGCAAGGGCGAGCTCAAGGACGCCGACTGGCAGCGCGTCAAGCAGCGACTGACCACGCTCGACACAGACCCGACCGTGCGCATCGTCATCAGCGTGCTCATGCTGCGCGAGGGCTTCGACGTCAACAGCATCTGCGTGATCGTGCCGCTGCGGGCCTCCGAGAGCGGCATCCTGCTCGAGCAGGTGATCGGCCGCGGCCTGCGACTGATGTGGCGCGGAGACCCGGACATCGACGCCGCCAAGGCCGAGAACCGCCGCCTCATCGCCGAGGGCCGCGAGCCCACCACCCGCTACGACCTGCTCTCCATCGTCGAGCACCCCGCCTATGAGGAGTTCTACCGGCGCGAGCTCGGCGACGGCCTGTTCACCAACGACCCCGACGAGACCGGCACCGGCGCCACCGGCGACATCGAGCGGGTCGACCTGCGCGACGACTTCGAGCGGTTCGACATCGCCGTGCCGATCATCATCCGCGACGCCGAGGAGGAGCTCGCCGAGCCCACCATCGACATCGACGCGCTGCCGGTCTCCACCCTGCCGTACGAGCAGCTGCGCCGCAGCCTCGGCCACGGCGAGCGGTTCGCCTCGGAGGACGTCATGGTCGGCACCCGCTACGGCGAGTACGTCGTCGACGCCGGCTCGTTCACCGCCACGAGCTACAGCGAGTACCTCGCCCGCATCGCCGCGCACATCGACGACCTCGCCGGCCGCGCCCGCACCGCCTCCGGCGAGCGGTCCCGGCGTGCCAGCGCGTTCCCCGTGCTGCAGGTCTCCCGGCCCACCCTCGTCGCCTGGCTCGACCGGTACGTGCGCACCCGACTGTTCGCCCGGCCGTTCGACCCGCTCACCGACGAGAACTGGCGGATGCTGATGCTGCCCGGCATGGTCGAGCAGATCGCCGGCGTGTTCATCCCCGCCCTCGTCGCCCAGCTCGACCGGGTGGACGCGAGCGAGGCCGTGGTGCAGCGACGGATGATCTCGGAGGCGGGGCCGTTCACCGCGTCCGCACGCCGGCTGGTGCCGGTGCGCAAGTGCGTCTACGAGCGGCTGCGCGCGCTGGAGGCCGGCCACGGCGGAGGCCTCGAGCGGCGGTTCATCGAGTGGGCCGACCAGGACACGGCGGTCGAGGCGTTCTGCCGCATCGACGAGCGCCGCCACGACTGGCTGCAGCGACCGTATCTGAAGGACAACGGCCATCCGGCCCGGTACTCCCCCGACTTCATCGTGCGCACCGCCGGTGACGTGTACGTGGTGGAGACGAAGGCGCAGACCGGGCTGAGCGACGCGAACGTGCAGCGCAAGCGGCGGGCCGCCCTCACCTGGGTGGAGCGGATCAACACCCTGCCCGAGACCGACCGCGACGGGCTGGAGTGGCACTACGCCCTGGTCGGCGAGCAGCTGTTCGGCCGGTATCGGGACGCGAACGCGAGCATCCTCATGCTGCTCGACCAGGCGAGTCTGCGCTCGGCGGCCGCGGAGGACGCGCAGCTGTTCTAGAGTGCGGGGTCTGAGGTGCGAGGTACGGGGTGCGTGGGTTCGGCCACCGGGTTCCGGCCCGCACAGCGACCCCACAGCCGAGATGCATGCTCGATCACTCGTTGTCACGACAAACGTTGTACGATTGACCACGGATCGCCGGTGGAGCCGGGAGCATGAGCACCCCCCTCCTCATCCCGTCGTGAGACGGGCGTCGTCCGACGCTCACGGCTCCACCGGTCCTCCGATCCGCCCGCGCCCGACGCGGCGACCGCACGACGGCCCGCCACCCGGCCCGCCGGGCGGAAGCACCATCCGAGGCGACCGACCCCGGATGTCACCACGACTGTGTCAGGAGCCAGCATGACCCTCAAGATCGGCATCATCATCGGCAGCATCGCCACCGAGTCCATCAACCGGAAGCTCGCCGGGGCGATCCAGCAGCTCGACGTCGACGACGTGGAGTTCTTCGAGATCCCGATCAAGGACCTGCCGCTGTACAGCTGGGACCACGACGCCGACTACCCCGCCGAGGGCAAGGCGCTCAAGGCCGCGATCGAGGGCGCCGACGGCATCCTCATCGTCACCCCGGAGTACAACCGCTCGATCCCCGGCGCACTCAAGAACGCCATCGACTGGGCGAGCCGCCCGTGGGGCACCAACTCGTTCAACGAGAAGGTCGTCGCCGTCATCGGCACCTCACCCGGCGCGATCGGCACCGCCGCCGGCCAGCAGCACCTGAAGAGCATCCTCGCGTTCCTCAACACGATCCAGCTCGGCCAGCCCGAGGGCTACATCCAGTTCACCCCGGATCTGCTCGACGAACACGGCGCGTTCGCGAACGAGGGCACCGCCAAGTTCGTCACCTCGATCCTCCAGGCGCTCGCGGCGCTGATCTACAAGGTGCAGGACTGATCCCGAGTCCAGCACCCACAGACGAGAAGGGCCGGATCACCGACATCATGTCGGGATCCGGCCCTTCCGCGTGTCAGGCCGTCTGGATCAGGCCGCGCCGTCGAACATCGAGGTGACCGAGCCGTCCGCGAAGACCTCGTGGATCGCCTTCGAGATGAGCGGGGCGATCGAGAGCACGGTGAGGGTCGGGAACCGCTTCTCCTCGGGGATCGGCAGCGTGTTCGTCACCACGACGCGGTCGATCTCGGGGCTCGACAGCCGCTCGACCGCGGGATCCGAGAACACCGCGTGCGTGGCACCCACGACGACCTTCGCCGCCCCATGCGCCTTGAGCGCGCGCGCCGCGGCGAGGATCGTGCCGCCGGTGTCGATCAGGTCGTCGACGACGAGGCAGGTGCGCCCCTCGACGTTGCCGACGATCTCGTGCGCAGTCGCCTGGTTCGGCACGAGCGGGTCGCGCCGCTTGTGGATGATCGCCAGCGGCGCCCCGAGCTTGTCGCTCCAGGTGTCGGCGACCTTCACCCGGCCCATGTCGGGCGAGACGATCGTGAGCTTGTCATGGTCGAGCGTCTTGGCGAAGTGGTCGAGCAGGATCGGCTGCGCGAACAGGTGATCGACCGGCCCGTCGAAGAAGCCCTGGATCTGCGGGGAGTGCAGGTCGACCGACATGAGCCGGTCGGCGCCGGCGGCCTTGAACAGGTCGGCGACCAGGCGGGCGGAGATGGGCTCGCGTCCACGGTGCTTCTTGTCCTGCCGCGCATACGGGTAGCAGGGTGCCACGACCGTGATGCGCTTCGCCGACGCGCGCTTGAGCGCGTCGACCATGATGAGCGACTCCATCAGCCACTTGTTGATCGGCGTGGTGTGCGACTGGATGACGAAGGCGTCCGACCCACGGATGCTCTCGTCGTATCGCACGTAGATCTCGCCGTTGGCGAAGTCCAGCGCCTTCGTCGGCACGAGCTCCGTGCCCAGATCGTCCGCGATCTCCCGCGCCAGCGCCGGATGCGCCCGCCCACTGACCAGGACCAGTCTCTTGTGGTTGTCCGCGTTGATACCAGACACGTGTGTGCTGCCCTTCTGCCGTCTACTTGTGCTCGATCGTCTAGTCGTCGTTCTCGTCCGCGCCGCTGTGCTGCAACGCGACCTCGGCCGCATCGGCCGAGGCGGTGCCCGCCCGGTGCTCGGCCACCCAGCCCTCGCGGTTGACCTGCGGGGCCTGGGTGATCGCGAGCGCCCCGGCCGGGACGTCCTTGCGGATGATGGTGCCGGCTCCGGAGTAGACCCCCGCGCCGATGTGCACCGGGGCGACGAACACGTTGTGCGCGCCCGTGCGCACCTGCGGCCCCACCGTGGAGCGGTGCTTGTGCACCCCGTCATAGTTGGCGAAGATCGTGCCGGCGCCGATGTTCGACCCCTCGCCGATCTCCGCGTCACCCGCGTAGCTGAGATGCGGCACTTTCGCGCCGCGGCCGATCGTCACGTTCTTCGTCTCGACGAACGTGCCGATCTTGCCCTCCGCGCCGAGCACCGTGCCCGGGCGCAGGTAGGAGAACGGGCCGACATGCGCGTTCTCGCCGATGCGGGCCGAGATCGCGTGCACTCGGGTCACGTCGGCGCCGAAGCCGACCTCCGTGTCGATGAGCGTCGTGTCGGGGCCGACCGTCGCCTCATCCTGCACCACCGTCGTGCCGCGCAGCTGCGTGCCGGGCAGCAGGGTCACATCCTGACCGAGCTCGACGGTCACATCGATCCACGTGCTCGTCGCGTCCTGGATCGTCACCCCGGCCAGCCGCCAGCGGCGGACGATGCGGTCGTTGAGCTCGCGAGCCACCTCCGCCAGCTGCTGGCGGTCGTTGACGCCGCGGACGAGCACCGGATCGTCGATCTGGTGGGCGATCACCT
Organism: Pseudoclavibacter caeni; assembly: GCF_008831125.1. Lineage (GTDB taxonomy): Bacteria > Actinomycetota > Actinomycetes > Actinomycetales > Microbacteriaceae > Pseudoclavibacter_A > Pseudoclavibacter_A caeni. The sequence goes on from NZ_WBKA01000008.1 coordinate 15,626, forward strand.
TGCGGCCCTCGGCGACGAGCACCCCGATCGCGTCGGTGAGGTACTTCTCGTTCTGCGCGTTGTCGGTGCCCACCTGCTCGAGGGCACGGCGCAGGTCGTTGGCCTGGAAGAGATAGGTGCCCGAGTTGATCTCATGGATCGCGCGCTGGGCGTCGGTCGCATCGCCGTCCTCCACGATCGCCTGCACGTCGCCGACCCCGTCGCGCACGACGCGGCCGTAGCCGGACGGGTCGGGCAGGCTCGCGGTGAGCACGCTCGCCGCCGCCTCGGCGTCGCGGTGGGCGGCGAGGAACGCGCCGAGCGGGCCCGCGCCGAGCAAGGGCACGTCGCCGCTGGTGATGAGCACGTCGCCGACGAAGCCGTCGTCGAGCAGGGCGAGCCCCGCATCCGCCGCGGCGCCGGTGCCGGGCACCTCGCCCTGCGCAGCGATCTCGACCCGGGGCAGCAGCTCCCGCGCCGCCTCCTCGACACGCTCGCGCTGATGACGGGCGACGAGGATGACGTGCTCGGGCTCGAGGGCCTCGGCCGCCGCGAGCACGTGACCGATCATGGGCCGGCCGGCCAGCTCGTGCAGCACCTTCGGGGTCGCCGATTTCATCCGCGTGCCCTGGCCAGCGGCCAGCACGATCACTGCGAGATTGTTGTCGACCATCGTTCGCGCGCTCCCATCCTCCGTGTGCGCTCCGCCCCCAGGATTCGAACCTGGTCTTCACAGCTCCAAAGGCTGTCGTGCTGCCGTTACACCAGGGCGGACCGGCAGCTGGCTGCCGCAGAACACTCTACCCCCGGCCTCGGTGGCCCCTCCAACCGGCGGCGCGGCGGGAGGGGCGCCCGGATCGCGTGCTCGAGGGCGCCGGCACGGCCGCGCGCGACCCGCATCCTCGATCCGGCTCGGCTCCGAGCCCCCCGCAGTGCGGCACGACGTCGCGCGGCCCGGATCGACCACGAGGCGGCTCGATGTCACCGGTTCCTCCTACGATGGGCCCATGGACGCCTCCACCGGATTCTCCACGGCCGCGCCGGCGCTCGCCCTCGATGTGATGCTCATCGCCCTGATCGCGAGTCAGACGGTCAGCGGCGCGCGCCGCGGGCTCGCCCGCATCCTGCTGCGCCTGCTCGGCCTCGTCGCCGGCGGGCTCGGCGCCTGGCTCGTGGTGCCGCTCACGCTCGGCTGGTCTGACGTGGCGAGCACCCGGATCGCGCTCGCGGTCATCGTCGCGATCTCGCTGGTGGCGATCGGCGGCATCGTGGGCGGCGGGGTCGGCCGTTCCCTCGGCGCCGCGCTGGCGAGCGTGCGGCTCGGGGCGCTCAACCGCATCCTCGGCGCCGCCGGCGGGTTCCTCACCACCACGCTCGTGATCGGGGTCGTCGCCTCCACGCTCACCGGGCTCGGCGCCCCGTGGCTCACCCCCGTGCTGAGCAGCTCGGCCACCGTGCGCACGATCGAGTCGCTGATGCCGGCCGGCCTGCGCACCGGGGCGACCGAGTTCGGCCAGAGCGCGGCGAAGGACCTGCCCGGCATCGTGGAGGCCCTGGGCGGGCTGACCGAGTCGCCGACGCTGCCCGAGGTCGACCTCGACAGCGAAGCGCTCACCCAGGCCGCGCGCTCGGTGGTGCGGATCAGCGGCACCGCCTACGCGTGCGGCCAGGAGCAGACCGGCTCCGGGTTCGTCGTCGCCGACGACCGCGTCGTCACGAACGCCCATGTCGTCGCTGGGGTGACCGACCCCGTCGTCGAGGCCCCCGGCGAGCGGGCGAAGACCGGCCGGGTCACCTACTACGACGCGAGCGCGGACCTCGCCGTCATCGACGTCGACGGGCTGGACACCCAGGCGCTCGAGCTCGCCTCCGGGGTGACCGTCGGCGAGCGGGGTGCGGTGCAGGGCTACCCGGGCGGCGGCCCCTTCGTCTCCGGCGCGGCACAGGTGGTCAAGGACGGCGTCGTCGACTTCAGCGACAGCGGACGCCGCGAGGTGCTCACCCTCGCCGCCAAGGTGCGCCCCGGCAACTCGGGCGGCCCGTTCCTCGACACGGACGGCCGGGTCGCCGGCGTCGTGTTCGCCAAGGAGCGCTCCGTCGACGACGTCGGCTACGCGCTCACGCTCTCCACCCTCCAGCCCGTGGCCACCGCCGCGCCGGGCCTCACCGCCCGAGTGTCCACCGGGCAGTGCACGGTGGGGTGACCACATCCGCCTGGCGACGTGTCAGACTCGAGGGCGGAGCGGACGCCGCCGGCGCGCACGCCGATCGCATGCCCCCTCAGTGAGAGACAGGATGAGACCATGACCGGACCAGCACAGGATGACGTCGCCCACGTATGGGAGCGCCGCTACGCCGACCGAGAGCACCTGTGGTCTGGACGCGTCAACGGCGTGCTCGCAGACGTCGCCGCCGGTCTCGTGCCGGGCCGTGCCGCGGACCTCGGCTGCGGCGAGGGCGGTGACGTCATCTGGCTGGCCGAGCACGGCTGGCGGGCGCTCGGCGTGGACGTGTCGCCCACGGCTGTCGAGCGAGCCGGCGCCGAGACGGCCCGCCGCGGCCTCAACGGCCGCGCCCGGTTCATCGCCGCGGATCTCGCGACCTGGGACGCGGGCGACGCCCTCTTCGATCTGGTGACCGTGTCGTACCTGCACTCGTGGGATCCCCCGATCCCCCGGACGGCGATCCTGCGCCGGGCTGCGGCGACCGTGGCCCCGGGCGGCCGGCTGCTCGTCACCTCCCATGCCGCTCCGCCACCCTGGGCGGGGCACGGTTCAGGGCACGGGGCCGGGCATGGGGACGCCACCGGGCACCATGCCGGACGTGAGGAGGCACACACGGAGGCCGGGCCCGAGGCGGCCGCGCACCGGACGGCGCAGGACGAGACGGGGACGCACGACCACGCGCATCCCGAGCGCCACTACCCCACGCCGGCGGAGGACGTCGCCGCCGCGCTGGGGCTCACAGTCGAGGGCCCTGTCGATCCGGCCGAGCCGAACGACGCAGCCGGATCATCGAACGCTGCCGGGCTGACGGCGACGCTGGATCCTGCCAAGCTCGTCCCCGGTGCAACGATGCACGACGACACAGGTGCCGCGTGGACGGTCGAGGAGGCCGCCGTGCGGCATCGGCAGGCGACCGGCCCGAACGGGATCACCGGCGAGCTCGCCGACAGCGTGGTGCTGCTGCGCCGGGAGTCACGCGTCTGAGCGGTCCGGCGGTCAGACGAACGCCGGCCCGCAGGCGCGGCCGGGCACAGGCACAGTCAGGTGAGTGAGCGCGTGATCGCTCAGCCGCGCGTGCGATCGATCTCGTGCGGGCTGGACGGCGCAGGCGCATCCGCCGCGGCAGAGGCATCCGGCGACGCGGGCGCATCCGTCGGATCGAACGTGAGCAGGCCGCGGGCCTCGGGGATGCCCAGGCCGTTCGGCTCCGGCTCGGCCGGCGTCCGCTGGAAGAGACTCGTCGGGCACCACCCTGTGATCGCCCCGACCGCGAGGCACAGCGTGCACAGCCCCGCCGGGATCACACACCACAGGTTCGGCCACACATTGATCGCGAACGCGGCGGTGATGATCGCGACCACGCCGCGTCCGATCCGCTCGCCGGGGGTCGTCGCACAGGCTCCGCCGCTCATCGCGTCACCCTCCTCGTCGTCTTGGTGTGTCTGCTCGCCTGGCCCGGATGGCCCATCTCGTCTGAAGCGCCCGGCCCGTCTGAATGACTCGGCCTGTCTGCATGACTCGCCCCGCCAGATCCGCTCACGCCCGGCCCGCCAGAACCGCTCGTCGACCCGCCGGAAACGCTCGCGGCATCGGTCAGTCCGGCCCGCCGACGCACCTCGGCCGGATCGAGCGCGCGCACCGCGGCGATGAGCTGCTCGAGCTGCGGCTCGGTGAGCGCGCCCGGCCGCGCGTGCACGAGCACCCCGCCGCGGAAGGCGAGCAGTGTGGGGATCGACGTGACGTGGAAGCCCCGGGCCAGCTCCTGCTCGGCGTCGGTGTCGACCCGGCCGAAGAGAATGTCGGGATGCCGCTGCGACGCCGCCTCGAACACGGGCGCGAACGCCCGGCAGGGGACGCACCAGGTCGCCCACAGGTCGAGCAGCACGAGGTCATGCCCGGCGAGGGCTGCGGCGAGATCGCCGCGGGTGATCGCTGTGGTGGCCATGCCCGCACGATACCCGATGGGGTATCCTCGCGTCCACCTCGAGGCGTGCCCGCGATGCCCCGTCGCGATGCCTGCCGCACAGACCGCGACGCCCGACCGACCAGCACCGAGAGCGGCCCTCCAGCGGTCCTCGCCCCGCTCAGCCGACCTGCTCGGAGAGCTCCAGCCAGCGATCCTCCAGCCCGGCCGCCTCGTCCTCGAGCGCGGTGATCCGCGCCATCTCCGCCGCGAGCCGCTCATAGTCCGACTGGTCGAGGCCCGCCAGCGCCGTGCGTGCCTCGGCCGCCTGAGCGCGCAGCCGCTCCGCCCGGCGCTCGAGCGAGGCCATCTCCTTCTCCGCGGCGTGGCGCTCCGCACCGGTGAGACCGCCCGAGGCGGCGCCCGACGCATCCGCCGCGCCGTGGGCGGAGCCGCGCCCACCGGCCGAGCCGCCCACGGCGTCCGCGCGCCGGGCATCCGCCCGCTGCCGCTGCGCCTCGGCGTCGAGCCGCAAGAACTCGTCGACGCCGCCGGGCAGGTGCCGCAGCCGGCCGCCGACGATACCGTACTGGTCGTCGGTGACCCGCTCGAGGAAGTACCGGTCGTGGCTGACGACGATGAGCGTGCCCGGCCAGGCGTCGAGGACGTCCTCCATGGCCGCGAGCATGTCGGTGTCCATGTCGTTCGTCGGCTCGTCGAGCACGAGCACGTTCGGCTCGTCGAGCAGAGTCAGCAGCAGCTGCAGCCGCCGCCGCTGCCCGCCGGAGAGATCCCGCACCGGCGTCGACAGCTGCGCCGTCGAGAACCCCAGCCGCTCGAGCATCTGCGCGGGCGTGAGCTCCTCGTCGTCAACCCGGTAGGCGGCGCGGATGCGGCCAATCACCTCGCGCACCCGGTCGTCGGCGATCTCGTCGAGCTCGGCGAGCTCCTGGGTGAGCTCCGCGAGCCGCACCGTCTTGCCCACCCGGATGCGCCCGGCGGTCACCTCGGTGCCGTCGCCGGCGTCCAGCTCGCCGACCCCGGTCGACCCGGCACGGGACGCCGCCTGCCGGATCAGCCCGAGCAGCGTGGACTTGCCGGCCCCGTTCGCCCCGAGCAGCCCGATGCGGTCGCCGGGGCCGATGCGCCACTCGACGTCGGTGAACAGGGGCTCGTCACCGTACTGCACGGTCACGCCGAGCACGTCAATGACATCCTTGCCCAGCCGGCTCGTGGCCAGCGACCGCAGCCGCACCCGGTCGCGCACGGGCGGCTCGTCGGCGATGAGCGCCTTCGCCGTCTCCACGTGGAAGCGGGGCTTCGAGGTGCGCGCGGGGGCGCCGCGGCCGAGCCAGGCGAGCTCCTTGCGCAGCAGGTTACGCCGCTTCGTCTCGGCGAGCGCCGCCTGCCGGTCGCGCTCCACCCGCTGCAGGATGTACGCCGCGTAGCCGCCCTCGAACGGTTCGACCACGCCGTCGTGCACCTCCCACGTGTCGGTGCACACCGCGTCGAGGAACCACCGGTCGTGCGTGACCATCACGAGCCCGCCCGCGCCATGCGCCCAGCGGTGGCGCAGGTGGTCGGCCAGCCAGGCGATGCCCTCGACGTCCAGGTGGTTCGTCGGCTCATCAAGGAGCAGCACGTCCCAGTCGCCACGCAGCAGCGCCGCGAGCGCCACCCGGCGACGCTGCCCACCCGAGAGCGAGCCGACCGGCGCATCCGCGTCGAGGTCGCCGAGCAGGCCGGCGATGACGTCCCGCACCCGGGGCTGCGACGCCCACTCGTGCTCGGCCAGGTCGCCCACGACCGCATGACGCACGGTCTCGTCGGCGTCGAGGTCGGGACGCTGGTCGAGCACGCCGACGGTGATGCCGCCCCGGCGGGTCACCCGGCCGGTGTCCGGCTGCTGCCGGCCGGCGAGCAGCCGCAGCAGGGTGCTCTTGCCGTCGCCGTTGCGGCCGACGATGCCGATGCGCTGGCCCTCGGAGATGCCGAGCGACACGTCCTCGAAGACGTCCTTGGTGGGGTACGACACGCCGATGCGCTCGGCGCCGATGAGATGAGCTGCCACCCAGCCAGCGTAGCCGCACCCGGGCGGGGCGAGGGCGCGGGGCAGCGCGAGACAGCGACCACAGCCCCGCCCGGGGGCTCAGGCCTCGATGTCGGCCTTCGCCGCCTCGACGGCACGGCGCGCGCGCGCATGCCACACACCATAGGCGAAGTAGATCACCAGGCCGAGCGCGAACCACACGCCGGCCACGATCTGCGCGTCCTTGTTGAGACCGATGAACACGAACGCCGAGGCCAGCGCCGCCAGACCGGGCAGCACCGGGTACCACGGCACCTTGAAGGTCGCCTCGGGCAGGTCGCGTCCCTCACGGCGTCGCAGCGCGTACACGCCGAGGCTGACGAACACGAAGGCGATCAGCGTGCCGGCCGAGACGAGCTGCGACAGGAAGGTGAACGGGAAGAACGCGCCGATCACGATGGTGAGGACGGTGATCACGAGCAGCGCGCGATTGGGCAGGTGCCGCTCGTTGAGGTGCCCCAGCCAGCCGGGCAGCAGCCGGTCGCGGCCGAACGAGTACAGCAGCCGGGAACCGGCCAGCAGCATGCCGATCAGCGCGGTGAACATGCCGACGACCGCGATGATCTGCACGATCACGGCGATCACGGGATGGCCGGCGTTGCGCAGGGCGAAGCCGATCGGCTCAGCGGCGGTGCCGCCGTAGACGCTGTAGTGGTTCATGCCCACCAGCACGAGCGACACCGCGACGAACAGCGTCACCGCGATGAGCAGCGAACCGAGGATGCCGCGGGGCATGGTGCGCTGCGGATCCTTCGCCTCGGCGGAGTTCGCCGCGATGGAGTCGAAGCCGATGTAGGCGAGGAAGATCATCGACACGCCTGCGTAGATGCCCTGCCAGCCGCCGAACGCGGTGCCGTCCTCGTTGACCCGGTACTCGGGGATGAAGGGCACGTAGTTCTCGGGGTGCAGCGCCGTGGCGCCGACGATGATGAACAGCGCGATCGCGGCGACCTTGAACACCACGAGCACGTTCTGCACATGCGCGGCCGCCGACACCCCGCGCGACAGCAGCAGGAAGACGATGACGATCGCGAGCACCGCGATCAGGTCGACGAAGCCGCCGGCCGTGCCCATCGGGTTGGCGAGATTCGTGGGCAGCGTGACCCCGACGGTGCCGAGCATGCCCTGCAGGTTGGAGCTCAGACCGCTCGCCACGAAGGCCACCGCGAGCAGATACTCGGCGAGCAGCGCCCACCCGGCGATCCATCCCCAGACCTCGCCGAAGACGACGTTGATCCATGAGTACGCGGAGCCGGCGAACGGCATCACCGAGGCCATCTCTGCATACGCGAACGCGACGAGGCCGGCGACCACCGCCGCGCCGATGTAGGAGAGGGCGACGGCCGGGCCGGTGTGCTGCGCGGCGACCTGGCCGGGCAGGGTGAAGATCGAGGCCGACACGATGGTGCCGACGCCCAGGGCGAGGAAGTCGCGGACCGTGAGCACGCGCTTCAGATGCGCGTCCTTGCGCAGGTAGACCTGCGGGTCCTCCTTGTGGAACATGTTCTGCAGCAACGACATGGCGGTTCCTCTCTGAACGCTTGAGACCGCCCTGTCGTCGCGGCCGCGCGCACGGCAGACGATTCTAGCCGGAGGCGGGCTGCCGGGGGGGCGGAGGGCGGGATGCGGGGGCGGAGCGGCGAACACACCAGTCGGGTGCAGGACAGCCGCGACCGCGCCGCTCCGTGGCGCAGCGCTGGTCACCCCGTTGGCATGGCGCATTCGTGGTCACGTCCTCTGACAGCGACCCCGCCCGCGAGCGCGGCCGCCGCACGTCAGTCGCGGGTGAGCCAGTCGAACGGGGTGTTCTGATAGACGGCGAGGTTCAGCCAGTTCGCGAACAGCAGCTGCGAGTGCCCGCGCCAGGTGACCTCCGGGGTGCGATCCGGGTCGTCGCCCGGGTAGTAGTTGCGCGGGATGGCCGGGTCGAGCCCGGCGCGCTGGTCGCGGTGGTACTCCTGATCGAGCGTCTCGCGCTCGTACTCCCCGTGCCCGGTGATGTACACCTCGCGCAGATCGGGACGCGCCGCCAGGTACACGCCCGCCTCGGCGGAGACGGCGAGCACGTCGAGCGGCGAGGCCTCGATGTCGGCCCGGCTGTTGCCCGTGTACCGGGAGTGCGGGGCGCGGAAGCGGTCGTCGAACCCGCGCACGAGCGGGTGCGAGCGGTCGACGACCTCGTGCTCGAACACCCCGACGAGCTTGCCCCCGGGCAGCTCGCGCTTCGGGATGCCGTGGTAGTGCCACATGGCCGCCTGTGCGCCCCAGCAGATGAACAGCGATGACCACACCCGCTCAGCGGCCCAGTCGAGGATACGCACGAGCTCGGGCCAGTAGTCGACCTGTTCGAAGGGCAGCCGCTCGACGGGTGCCCCGGTGACGATCAGTCCGTCGTAGCGGCGGCCCTCCACGTCGTCGATCGTGCGATAGAAGCGGTCGAGGTGGTCCTTCGAGACGTTCTTCGACCGGTGGGTGCCCGTCTGCAGGAACTCGACGTCGACCTGCAGCGGCGTGTTGCCGAGCAGGCGCAGCAGCTGCAGCTCGGTGGCCAGTTTGAGCGGCATCAGGTTGAGCACGATCAGCCGCAGCGGGCGGATGTCCTGGCTCAGGGCGCGGTGCCGCCCCATGACGAAGATGTTCTCGCGGCTCAGCTCGTCGATGGCGGGCAGGCCCTCTGGTACTCGAATCGGCATCGCGCCCATCCTTTCACACGACGTTCCCCCGTCATCCCCCGCGGATGCCGTGCGCCGGCCGTCCCCCACGGGGACAGACCGGCGCACGGGACGATGTCGGCTCAGTCGCGGACCGCCCGGTCCAGCGCCTGGGCGAGGTCGGCGATCAGGTCCTCGGCGTCCTCGAGACCGACCGAGATGCGGATCGTCTCCGGGCCGAAGCCGGCCGCGCGCTGCTCCTCGGGGGTGAGCTGCTGGTGCGTGGTCGACGACGGGTGGATGACGAGCGACTTCGCGTCGGCGACGTTCGCCAGCTGCGAGAAGATCTCGAGACTGTCGATGAGCGTGCGGGCGGTCTGCTCGTCGCCCTTGACCGCGAACGTGAAGATCGAGCCGGCGCCCTTCGGGAAGTACTTCTCGGCGAGCGCGTGGTACGGGCTCGAGGGCAGCGACGGGTAGCTCACCGAGGCGACCTTCGGGCTGTTCTCGAGGAACTCGACGATCTTCTGCGTGTTCGCGACGTGGCGCTCGACGCGCAGCGAGAGGGTCTCCAGGCTCTGCAGGAACAGCCACGCGTTGAACGGCGACAGGGACGCGCCGGTGTCGCGCAGCAGCCCGGCGCGGATCTTCGTCACGAACGCGACCCCGCCGAGATCGGCGAAGCGGATGCCGTGGTAGCTCGGGTCGGGCTCGGTGAACGCCGGGAACCGGCCGTTCGTCCAGTCGAAGTTGCCGCCGTCGACGATGACGCCGCCGATGGAGGATCCGTGGCCGCCGATGAACTTCGTCGCCGAGGTCACCACGACGTTCGCGCCGTGCTCGAACGGCCGGAACAGCACCGGGGTGGAGAACGTGTCGTCGACGATGACCGGGATGCCGTGCTCGCGGGCGATCTCGCCGACCGCGTCGAAGTCGACCACGTTGATGCCGGGGTTGCCGAGCGTCTCGTAGTAGATGGCCTTCGTGCGGTCGGTGATCGCCCGACGGAAGTTCTCCGGATCGTCCGGGTCGACGAAGACGGTCTTCACGCCGTAATGCGGCAGAGTGTGCTCGAAGAGGTTGAACGTGCCGCCGTAGAGGGTGCTCGCCGCGACGATCTCGTCACCGGCACCGGCGACGTTGAGCACCGCGTAGGTGACCGCGGCCGCACCGGATGCGACGCCGAGGGCCGCCGTGCCGCCCTCGAGCGCGGCGACGCGCTTCTCGAACACGTCGACGGTCGGGTTGCCGAGCCGGCTGTAGATCGCCCCCGGGTCCTTCAACGCGAACCGCGCCTCGGCCTGGTCCGTGTCCTTGAACACATACGACGAGGTCTGATAGATCGGCACCGCCCGGGCGCCGGTCGCCGGATCCGGCTCCTCCTGACCGGCCTGGACCTGCAGGGTGTCGAACTTCCAGTCGTGCTGCTCCGCCATCTTGTCTCTCCGCTCTCTGCTGTGCTGGCTGTCTCGCCGCCGCGACGCCCGCGCTCTCACGCCGGTCCGCGGCTCTCCCGGCGGGGGACCATGTGGTCCTCACCGCCACCGAGAGCAGGCTACCGCCGCAGGCCGCCCGGCCCTCGCGGGGACGACATGAAGCGCAACATCGGGCGGGGACGCCTGGCCCGCCGTCAGGGCAGCACGTGCGCGCCGCGGTGGGAGCTCGTCGTGACGATCGTCTCGTGGCCACGGGCCAGCAGCGACTGCGACAGCCCGGCCGCATGGTGCGCGTCCCGGGCGAGCAGCGCGACCGTGGGGCCGGAGCCGGAGACGATCGCGCCCGCCGCACCGAGCTCGGCGCCGAGATCGAGCACCTGCTGCAGCCGGGGACGCAGCGTGAGCGCAGGCTCCTGGAGGTCGTTGCCGAGGGATGCGGCGAGCGCGGCCGCATCCCCGGCCGACAGCGCGGTGACCACCCGCTCGACCCGGGCGAGCGCCGCCTCGCGGGTCGTCGGCGTGATCGCGCCGTCGGCGACCATCTCGTCGAAGCGCGCGTACACCGCGGGCGTCGACAGCGGCTCGGCGTCGGGCACGAGCACCCAGTGGAACGTGCGCCGGGCGATGACCTGTGTGAGCCGGTCACCGCGGCCCGTGCCGATCGCGACGCCGCCCGAGATACCGAAGGGAACGTCCGCGCCGAGCTCGCCGGCCAGGTCGACGAGCTGCTGTCGGGTGACGTCGAGCCGCCACAGCCGGGCCAGGGCGACGAGCGCGCCCGCCGCGTCCGCCGACCCGCCGGCCATGCCGCCGCCGACGGGCACCCGCTTGCGCAGCGTGATCGACGCCGCGAGCGTGCGCGGCGTGGCCGCCGTGCGCCACGGGTCGGCGCGGGAGGCGAGCAGCCGGCCCGCCCGCAGCGCGAGGTTGTCGTCATCAGGCGGAAGGCGGCGAGGCCCGGTGATCGCGAGCCGCCACTCCGCCGCCCGGGCGACCGTGACGTCCTCGTGCACGCCCACCGCGTGGAACACCGTGACGAGCGGGTGGTACCCGTCGGCGCCGCGCGCGCCCACGGCCAGCAGCAGGTTGATCTTGCCCGGGGTGCGGGTCGTGATCTGCTGGGCTGCCGGATGCATGGCGCCAGTCTATCCGCGGGGCGCGGGCGGACCGGACGCGAAAGCGGGCCGGACGCGGGCCGTCGGCGGGGGCAGGCCGGCGGCGAGGCCTACGCTGGTCGCATGCCCGTCATCGAGATCGACCGCCTGGACGACCCACGCCTAGACGTCTTCGCCCGGCTGACCGACTCGGCGCTGCGCCGGCGCATCGACGCCGAGCGGGGCCTGTACCTGGCCGAATCGCAGTTCGTGTTCGAGCGGGCGCTCGCCGCCGGGCACGTGCCACGGGCGGTGCTCGTCGAACGCTCCGCGCTGCCCGAGGTGACGTTCCAGCTCGGCGCGCACGGGCAGGGCGACCGGACGCGCGCGGAGCGGGGCCTGCCGCCCCTGCCGGTGTTCACCGGCGACCGGGACACCCTGGCCGGGCTGACCGGGTTCGCCCTGCACCACGGGGTGATCGGCTGCCTCGACCGCCCCGAGCCCCTCGACCAGGATGCGGTGATCGCCGGGACGGCGGAGTCGGCGACTGCTGACGGGACGACCGGGCAGGCATCCCGAGCCAGGCGCCTCGTCGTGATCGAGGGCGTCGTCGACCCGGCCAACGTCGGGCTGATCTTCCGCTCGGCGGCGGGGCTCGGCGCCGACGGCGTGCTGCTCACCCCGCGCACCGCCGACCCGCTCTACCGTCGCGCGCTGCGGCTGAGCATGGGCACGGTGTTGCAGGTGCCGTGGGCGCACACCGGTGGGTGGCGGGATCTCGCGCCTCGCCTGCACGCGGCGGGCTTCCACATCGCGGCCCTCGCGCTCGACGACCGGGCGGTGACGCTCGACGCGTTCGCCAGACGAGTGCGGGGCGAGACTGGCGCGGATGCGGAGAAGAGCCCGGCTGACCGCCTCGACCGCATCGCGCTCGTGCTCGGCTCCGAGGGCTACGGGGTCTCCGACGCCTGCCTGCGCACAGCCGACACGCTCGTGGAGATACCGATGACCAACGGGGTCGACTCCCTCAACGTCGCCTCATCAAGCGCCGTCGCGATGTGGGCGCTGCGCGTGTGACGCGCCGCCCGGCGCGGCCGCCCCGACCGACGCCGGGCGCACCGGCGCGATCGGGACGGGGAGCGACGTCCTAGCGGCCGAGCACCTCCTTCGGGTCGCGTCGGATCGCCTGCTCGATCGTCTGCTCGTCAAGCGCCTTCGTGCAGTAGAACCAGTCGACGCACTCGACCCCCTCGACCTCGCCCTGCATGCGCTCCTTCGCGATGCCGCACGACCCCGCCGTCGGCACGATCACCCGCTCGCCCGGCACCCAGTCGGCGGGCGTGGCCACGTCGAACTCGTCAGTCGTCTGCAGCGCCTTGATGATGCGCAAGATCTCGCGCATGTTCCGCCCGGTGCTCATCGGGTAATACATGATCGTGCGCAGGATGCCCTGCGGGTCGACGATGAACACGGCGCGAACCGCCTGGGTGTCGCCCTCGCCCGGCTGGATCATGCCGTACTTCCGGGCGATCTCCATCTTGATGTCCTCGATGAGGGGGAAGTGCACCTCCACGTTCTTCCAGCCGCGGTACTCCATGCGCTCGGTGATGAGCCGCAGCCAGGCGATGTGCCCGTAGAGGCTGTCGATGGACAGGCCGAGCAGCTTCGTGTTGTACGCGGCGAACTCCTCCTCCATGTGCGCGAAGGTCATGAACTCGCTCGTGCACACGGGGGTGAAGTCGGCCGGGTGGCTGAAGAAGACGACCCAGTGCCCGGCGAAGTCGTCGGGGAAGCTGATCTCGCCCTGCGTGGTCACGGCGGTGAACGCGGGAGCCGGCTCGTTGAGTCGGGGCAGTGCGGGGGCCGCGGTCTCGGCGGCGGCGGATGCGATGGTGTCGGACATGAGTGGTTCCTCTCGGATCGCCACGAGGCCGTATACCCCGTGGGGTTCCTTGAGCGTACCAGCTAATTTGAATGGATCAAATCTTGAGCACCATCCCGCGATGCGCGGCGTCGCATCCCGGACACGGCGCAGGCACAGACGACCCCAATTGCATGTTGCATGCAACTCGCGGTAGGCTCGCTCTCGCGAGACCGACGCCGGTGTCGCCGTCCCCACATCCCCCTGGCGGACGAGTCAGCGGACGAGGAGGTCGCCGTGTGCACACCGTGCCCGTCGATCGCCCCGGCCGTGACAGCACGCCCGCATCCGCGGCACCGGCGTCGGTCACCCGCATCCCTCACCGGGACGGCGGCGGCCCCGGCCCTCGCCTCGCACCTGACACGCTCAGCGCAGCAACCAGCCCAGCCGCTCATGCACGTCGACGTCTTCGGCGAAGTCCGGCCGACGCCGGCTCTCCTGCCGGATGAGGATGCTCGCCGTGTGCACGATGTGCCGGCCGAGCGCCTCGCGCACCCCAGCCGCGTCCCGACGCAGCCATGCCACATGCACGTCCGCGTGGTCGTCGAAGCACTCCTGCGCGCTGCGAGAGGTCGGCACGGTGCCCACACCACTGACGAGCACCATCGTGCGCAGCTCCTCGAGCACCCGCAGCGCCCGGCCATTGTGCGCACCGCGCAGCAGCGCCATGTGATAGTCGCGGTCGCAGCGCAGCGTCCCCTCATCGTCGCCGCGCGCGGCGGCCTGCCGGAACGCCTCGTGCACCCGGTCGACCTCGGCGCGCTCGGTGTCGGTGGCCTGGCCGACGGCCCGCTCGACGAGCGGCAGCTCGAGCATGAGCCGCAGCTCGTACCCCTGCAGCAGCTGCTCGACCGACGTGGTCAGGATGCGGATGCCGCGGTTACGCTCGATCGCCACGAGCCCCATCCGCTCCAGCTGCAGCGCCGCCTCGCGCACCGGCGTGCGCGAGACTCCCAGCTGCCCGGCGATCGCCGCCGTCGAGTAACGACGGCCCGGCGCGAGCTCGCCGGCGAGGATCGCCCGATGCAGACGGCGCACCGTCTGCTCGGTGAGCGTGCCCGGCTGGTCGATCTGTTCCACGCCCTCCATCATCCCACCCGACACCGACACGACCCCGTCCGCTCCCGTCGCGGCACCGCCCACGGTCCGGACACGTCGCCCCACCCGCCCTGCCGACCGCCAGCCGGCCCAGTCATTACATCCGCCATCCACCAGGAGCACGCAGCATGACCAGCACATCGTCCCGCGACCGCGAGTACGCCGTCGTCGGCGGCGGCATCATCGGCGCCGCCGTCGCCCGGCAGCTGACCCTCAGCCACCCCGACGCGCACGTGACCCTCTTCGAGAAGGAGTCCGAGCTCAGCGGCCACCAGACCGGCCACAACTCGGGCGTCGTCCACCAGGGCCTCTACTACACGCCCGGCAGCCTCAAGGCGACGCTGTGCCGCCGGGGCGTGCAGCTCATCTCCTCCTTCTGCCGCGACCGCGGCGTGGCCTACGAGGAGTGCGGCAAGGTGCTCGTCGCCCGCGACGCCGTCGAGGAACAGCGGCTCGAAGGGATATACGAGAAGGCCGTCGCCAACGGGGTGCCGGATGTGCGCCTCGTCGACCGGGCGGAACTGGCCGACATCGAGCCCGGCGCCGCCGGCGTGCGCGCCCTTCACTCGCCGCACACCGCGATCATCGACTTCCCCGGCGTCACCCGGGCCCTGGCGGCGGACGTCGTGGCGGCCGGCGGGGACGTGCGGCTGTCGACGGGCGTGCGCCGGCTCGAAGAGCGCGGCGACGGCGTGGACGTGCGCTTCGAGGACGGCACCGCAGAACGGTTCCGGTTCGTCGTCGTGTGCGCGGGGCTGCAGTCGGACCGCATCGCCCGTGCCTCCGGCCAGGACGCCTGGCCGGCGATCGTGCCGTTCTTCGGCCAGTACGTGCTCGTCGACCGCGCCCACGAGCACGCCACCCGCGGGCTCGTCTACCCGGTGCCCGACCCCGCCTACCCGTTCCTCGGCGTGCACGTCACCCGTCGCATCGACGGCGGCCTCATGGTCGGCCCGAACGCATTCCTGTCGTTCTCCCGCGAGGGCTACCACGGGCTCGGCCTCAACGTGCCCGACACCCTGGGCACCGCCCTGAACCCCGGGTTCTGGCGGTTCGCGCTGAAGAACCTGCCCACCGCGTTCCAGCAGCTCGGCGGCGTGCTCTCGGCGCAGGAGTTCATCGCCGGAGCGGCCGAGCTCGTGCCCGACCTCGCCGACGCCCGCGGACACCGGGCCACCCGCGGCATCCGCGCCCAGGCGATGTGGCGCGACGGGTCGCTCGTCGAGGACTTCGTCATCCAGCACGGCGCACACGCCACCTACGTGCGCAACGCGCCCTCCCCGGGTGCGACGAGCTCGATGGCGATCGCCGAGCACATCGTCGAGCAGGCCACCGTCCAGCATGGGCTGGGCGCGTAGCCCAGCCGCCCGATCCGTCCCGCTCCGGCCACCCGCCGGGGCGACGCCCCATCCCCATCCACGCACACGAGAGAGACAACGAGGTACCTGCCGTGAGCACCACCGATTCCCCCACCGACCCGAACACGCCATCCGCGCCCCGCACCGAGACCCCCGACGAGGAGCGCGTGCGGCTGCGCCGGGTCGCCGTGGCCACCGTCGTCGGCACCACTGTCGAGTGGTACGACTTCTACCTGTACGCGACGATGGCCGCGATCGTGTTCGGCACGGTGTTCTTCCCCGCCGGCGACTCGCAGGCGGCGACGCTTAAGGCGTTCGCGACCTTCGCGATCGGCTTCATCGCCCGCCCCGTCGGCGGGATCGTCTTCGGCCATCTGGGCGACCGGATCGGGCGCAAGCACACGATGGTGATCACCTTCCTGCTCATGGGGCTCGCCACCGCGGCGATCGGCCTGCTGCCGACGTACGCGCAGGCCGGCTTCTGGGCCCCACTGCTGCTCGTCGTCATCCGCATCCTGCAGGGCATGGGCGCAGGCGCCGAGTACGCCGGCGCCGCCGTCAACGCCTACGAGCACGCCCGTCCCGAGCACCGCGGCCGACAGGGCGCCTGGCCCGCGCTGGGGCTCAACCTCGGCCTCGTGCTCTCCTCCGGCACGGTCGCACTGCTGACGGTCGGCGGCGACGACTTCCTGATGGGCGGCGGCTGGCGCATCCCGTTCATCGCGAGCATCGTGCTCGTCGGCATCGGCCTGTGGGTGCGAGAACGGATGCCCGAGTCCCCGGAGTTCACCGAGGTGAAGCGGGAGCAGCGCACCGTCTCGTTCTGGTCGGTCGTGCGCACCCAGTGGCGCGGCCTGCTCGTCGTACTCGTCGTGGCGATCGGCTACAACGCCCTCAGCTACATCTTCAAGACGTTCTCGATCGCCTATCTGGCCGAGTTCCAAGACGTCTCGGCGAACCTGAACTCCACGGCGATCACCGTCGCCGGCGTGGTGGCGCTGTTCACCGTGCCCCTGTTCGGCCGCCTGTGCGACGCGATCGGCAGCCGACGCGTGATCATGCTCGGCGGTCTCATCGCCGCGGCGTTCGCGTTCGTGTTCCTGTGGCTGCTGCGGGTGGCCGAGCCGTGGTCGGTGTTCCTCGCTATCGGGTTCGGCACAGGCGTGCTCGCCCCGATGATGTTCTCGTCGCAGGGATCGTTCCTCAGCCGGCAGTTCCCCGCCGAGTCTCGGTCGACCGGGGTGGGCACGGCCCGCGAGATCGGGACCGCGATCGCCGGTGCGCTCGCCCCGCTGGGCGCCCTGTCGCTCGTGACCACCTCGCCGACGAACTCGACGACGGGCGTCGGGATCGTGCTCGTCATCGCCGGGATCGTCGTCGTGGTCGGCGCCCTGTTCGATCAGGGCCGCCGCTTCAGCGACGCGAGGAACTGAGCCGGGTCAGGCACCCGCGTCGCCCCGTCAGCGGGTCATGATCCGGGCGACGCCCGCGAACTCGGCGACGCCTAGCCGCTCGGCGCGGGCGCGCGGGTCGACGCCGGCCGCGGTGAGCGCCGTCTCGGCGGCGGCCGGGGAGCCGAACACGCCGGAGAGCGACTGGCGCAGGGTCTTGCGCCGCTGGGCGAAGGCTGCGTCGACGAGCGCGAACGTCCGCCGGCGCAGCGCCTCGTCGCCGGGACGCTCCGCGGTCGGGCGGATCTCGCCGGCGAGCAGCGCGCTGGTCACGTTCGGCGCCGGCCAGAACACGTGGGTGCCCACCGTGCCGGCCAGCCGCCAGACCCCGTACCAGGCCGCCTTCACGCTCGGCACCCCGTACACCCGGCCGCCGGGAGCCGCAGCGACACGCTCGGCGACCTCGGCCTGCACCATCACGAGCACCCGGCGGATCGTCGGGAACGTCTCCAGCAGGTGCAGCAGGATCGGCACCGCCACGTTGTAGGGCAGATTCGCCACGACCGCGGTCGGCCCGGCCGCTGCGGGATCGGCATGGCCGGCCCACGCCGTCCGCCACGTCTCGGCGGTGAGCGTCGCGGCGTCGGCGGCGATGACCCGCACCATGCGCCCGGGCGCGCGGGCGGCGATCGTCCGCGGCAGCGCCTCGGCGAGGGCGGGGTCGATCTCGACGACCGTCACGTCGTCGCAGACCTCGAACAGCCCGAGCGTGAGCGAGCCCAGCCCGGGGCCGACCTCGACGACGTGGTCGTCCGCGCCGATGCCGGCCTGGGCGACGATGCGCCGGATCGTGTTCGGGTCGATCACGAAGTTCTGCCCGAGCCGCTTCGTCGGGTGGATGCCGAGGGACGCGGCGAGCTCGCGCACCTCCGCGGGGCCGAGCAGGGCGACCGCGTCCCCGGGCCGGTCGGGAGCCGCGGCGCCCCGCGCACCGACCCTCGCGTCCGCGCGCTCGCCGGGTGCCGTCTCCTGCGCGCCGGCCATGCTCACCACTCCCCGTACACGCGCCGAGCCGTCTCGCTCGCCCGCGCGGCCATCGTCTCCGCGTCGAGCCCGCGTTGCGCGGCGACGAACCGCAGCGTCAACGGCAGCAGGTACGGGGCGTTCGGGCGGCCCCGGAACGGCGTGGGGGTCAGGTACGGCGCGTCCGTCTCGACCATGATGTGGTCGAGGGGCATCCGGGCGAGCCCCGCGCGCACACCCGCGGCGTTGGCGAAGGTGACGGTGCCGCTGAAGGACGCGTACCAGCCATGCTCGGCGAGCACGTCTGCCAGCTCGGCGTCGCCGGAGAAGCAGTGGAAGACCGTGCGCTCGGGCGCCCCGACGCGCAGCAACGTGTCGACGACCTCGCGGTGGGCATCGCGGTCGTGGATCTGCAGGGCGAGCCCGTGGGCCTTCGCCAGCTCGATGTGCCGCTCGAACGCGGCGATCTGGTCGCCGAAACGCTCCGGCGGCGTGTAGTGGAAGTCGAGGCCGGTCTCGCCGACCACGCGCACGCGCTCCTCGCCGGCGAGCCGGTCGAGCTCGGCGAGCGCGTCGTCCAGCACACCCGCGTCGACGTAGGCGGGCACCTCGTTCGGGTGGATCGCGACACCGGCGAGCATCCGCCGGTCGCGGGCCGCGTGCGCCGCGCCCCAGCGCGAGGATGCGAGGGTCGTCCCCGCCTGCACGATGCGGGTCACGCCCACCGACTCGGCCCGGTCGAGCTGCTCGCGCCAGTCGGCCGGCGCGTTCGGCACGCCCGCCGGCCAGGGCTCGGACTCGGGCGCCGCGGCGTCGGACCCGGCCGGGACGGCCGGTGCGGCATCCGCCAGGACGCCGTCGACGAGCGCCGGCTCGATGTGCGTGTGGTCGTCGATGACGGGCACGGTCAGCGGCTCCGGCAGCGGCGGGTAGCTGGGGTCGCGGTGGTGGTGGCGACTCATCGCGGCCCGTTCACGCCTGGTGACGCGGCACCGGCGTGGCCGGCACCTCGGAGGCGTCGACGCGCGGGAACAGCGGCGCGATCGTGTGCACGACGGGCCGGGCGCGCTCCGTCCACCGGTCGGCGGCGGTGATCGTCACGTCGCGCACGTCGCCCTCGCCGAGCACCGACCACAGCGTGGCGCACGCCTTCGGGATGATCGGCGACAGCAGCACGGCGAGCGCGCCGATGCCGCGCCAGGCGGTGTTGAGGATCGTGCCGAGCCGGGCGATGTCGCCGGTCTTCGCCACCGCCCAGGGCTCCTGCTCGGTGATGTAGCCGTTGAGCACGTCCACGAGCCGCCAGATCTCGGCGGTGCCGCCGTTGATGTCGAAGTCGAGGAAGCGGGCGTCGGCCGCGGCCGGGGCCTGCCCGACCAGGTCGAGCACGACCCGGTCGGCGGGGGTGACGTCGCCGGCCTCGGGCACCGTGCCGTCGAAGTACTTGACGATCATCGCGAGCACGCGGCTGGCGAGGTTGCCGAAGCCATTGGCGAGCTCGGCCTCGTAGCGGGCGGCGATGTCCTCCCACGAGAACGAGCCGTCGTGCCCGAACGAGATGGCGCGCATGAAGTAGTACCGGAACGCATCCGACCCGAATACGTCGGTGATCTGCGTGGGCGCGATGCCGGTGAGCTTCGACTTCGACATCTTCTCGCCGCCGACGAGCAGCCACCCGTGCCCGAACACGTGCTCGGGCAGCGGCAGCCCCGCGGCCATCAGCAGCGCCGGCCAGATCACGGCGTGGAACCGGAGGATGTCCTTGCCGACCAGGTGCATCTGCGGCGGCCAGCGGCGGGCGAACGCGGCGGCGGCGTCGCCGTAGCCGACGGCGGTGGCGTAGTTCATCAGCGCGTCGACCCACACGTAGAGCACGTGCGCGGGGTCCCACGGCAGCTTGATGCCCCAGTCGAAGCTCGAGCGCGAGATCGACAGGTCGGTCAGCCCCTGACGGACGAACTGGACGACCTCGTTGCGGGCCGAGTCCGGGCGGATGAAGTCCGGCTGCCGCTCGTAGAGGTCGAGCAGCGGCTGGGTGAACTCGCTGAGCTTGAAGAAGTAGTTGCGCTCCTTGAGCAGCTCGACCGGCTTCGAGTGGATGGCGCACACGCGCTGGCCGGCGAACTCGCCGGTGCCCTCGACCAGGTCGCTCTCCTGCTTGTATTCCTCGCAGCCGACGCAGTAGTACCCCTCGAACTCGCCCGGGTAGATGTACCCCTTGTCGTAGAGGTCCTGCACGAAGCGGCGCACGCCCGCCTCATGGCGAGGCTGCGTGGTGCGGATGAAGTCGTCGTTGGCGATGTCGAGCGTGCGCAGCAGCGGGTGCCAGGCGTCCTCGACGAGCCGGTCGGCCCACTCCTTCGGGGTGACCCCGTGCTCGGTCGCGGTGCGCAGGATCTTCTGCCCGTGCTCGTCGGTGCCGGTGAGCAGGAACGTGTCGTCCCCGCGCTGGCGGTGCCACCGGGCGAGCACGTCGGCGGCGACCTCGGTGTACCCGTGGCCGATGTGGGGCACGTCGTTGACGTAGAAGATCGGGGTCGTGATGAAGAAGGATGCGCCAGTCGCCATGACCTCCATTCTATCCGCGCCGTTCGACACCGGGCCGCGCGCCGCACACGGGACGCCACACGGCGTCCGTAGACTCGCAGGTGAAGGCCGTCAAAGGACGTGAGCGCGTCGACCGACCCGGCGGGAGGACCCGGCAGGCACGGGTCACGGCGGAGTCCGAGCCGAGACGCCCACCGGCACACGAGTCGAGGGAGAGCGATGAGCGAGAAGCGCACCACGAGCACGACCGACGCCGAGGACGTGCGGGTACCCCGGATGAACGGCGCGGTGCTCGTCACCGGGGTGCGCCCGTACGGCGAGGCGCCGTGCGACCTGCTCATCGACGGCTCCGTCATCGCCGGGGTGTTCGACGTGGCGCTGCGGCCGCTCGTGCTCTCCCGCGTGCAGCCGGCGCGCGTGGTCGAGGGCGACGGCCTGATCGTCCTGCCCGCGTTCGTCGACCTGCACACGCACCTGCGCGAGCCCGGCGGCAGTGACCAGGAGACGATCGCCACCGGCCTCGCGGCCGCCGCCGCGGGCGGCTTCGCCGACGTGTTCGCGATGGCGAACACCGACCCTGTCACCGACACCCCGGAGCGCGTCGCGTGGATCCGCGACCAGGCCGCGGCGGTCAGCCGGGTGCGCACGCATCCGGTCGGCGCGGTGACCGTGGGCCTCGGCGGCGCGCAGCTCGCCCCGATCGCCGAGCTCGCGGACGCCGGGGTCACCCTGTTCTCCGACGACGGTCGCTGCGTCGACGACGCCGGCCTCATGGCCGCCGCGCTCTCCGAGGCCGCCGAGCACGGCGCGGCGATCGCCCAGCATGCCCAGGCGCACGCGCTGGCCGGCGCCGGGCAGATCAACGCGGGGTTCGCGTCCGAGCGCACCGGGTTCGCGCCATGGCCCGTGGCGGGCGAGGCGGCCGTCGTCGCCCGCGACGCCGTGCTCGCCGCCGAGACCGAGGGGCACCTGCACGTCTGCCACGTCTCCACGGCGCGGACGCTCGAGGTCGTCCGCCAGGCGAAGGCGCTGGGCTGGCCGGTGACGGTCGAGGCCACCCCGCACCACCTGATGCTCAGCGACGATCTCGCCGCCCTCGGCGCCCCGCTGTTCAAGGTGAACCCGCCGCTGCGCTCGCGCGCGGACGTCGCCGCGCTGCGTCGGGCGGTCGTCGACGGCACCGTCGACTCGATCGGCACCGACCACGCCCCGCATACCGTCGCCGCGAAGCAGTGCGGGTGGCCGCTGGCCGCATTCGGCATGACCGGGCTGGAGACCGCGCTGCCGGTCGTCGCCTCCGTGCTCGAGCGGGACGGCGAGGTCGACTGGCGGCTGCTCAACCGCGTGATGCACGACCAGCCGGCCCGGATCGGCGGGCTGCCCGAGGTCGCCGACCAGCAGGTGCGCGCCGGCGACGAGGCGACGCTCGTGTTCGTCGACGACCGGGCGGAGCTGACCGTCAACGCCGCCCGGCAGCGCACGAAGGCGCTCAACACCCCGTTCCAGGGCGTGACCTTCCGGTTCGCGGTGGTCTCGACCTTGATCGCCGGCCGGCAGGTGCACGGGGATCTGCTGTAGGGGGCGTTCCTCCGCCCCGGTCAGCCTTCCACAACGCGATCGGCGCGCTCAGGTTCTCCACAGCGCCCGCCCGCACCTCCTCCACGCGCGCCGGCGTCGGTAGCGTCGACCTCGCCGTCCACCCGTGACGCCCCGTCACGACGGCAGACCCCGAGGAGGAATCATGAGCGCATCCGGCATCACCGTCTCCTACGAGCAGATGGACGCCGCGGCGAGCCGCCTGCTCGCCCAGCGGCAGACGATCGACGCGGAGCTCGACCGCGCCCGGGCCCTGGTCGACGAGCTCGTCTCCGGCGGATTCGTCACGCAGCACGCGTCGGGACGCTTCGGCGCCGCGGCCGAGCAGTTCGTCGCGGGCGCCCGGCAGACGATGTCGGGGCTGGACGAGATGGGCGGGTATCTGGCCCGGGCGGCGCAGACGCTGCAGCAGGTCGACCGGGATCTCGCCGCCCGCATCCACTGAGGCCGCCATGCTGCGACTGGATCACATCACGCTCGATGACGTCCGCGGCGGACTCGGCGCCGCCGCGGACGACCCGGCACTGAGGCAGCTGCTGTCCGCGCCGGCCACGGCCGCCGTGTCCTCCGGCGCCGCACAGGTGGACGCCGCGATCGCCCGGCTCGCACAGGCGCTGGCCCACGCGGGCCGGGCCCTGCAGGAGTCGTTCGACCTCGCCGGGCGGGCGGTCGCCGTCACCGCCGAGACGTTCGCC
The DNA here is from genome assembly GCF_008831125.1 of Pseudoclavibacter caeni. Classification (GTDB taxonomy): domain Bacteria; phylum Actinomycetota; class Actinomycetes; order Actinomycetales; family Microbacteriaceae; genus Pseudoclavibacter_A; species Pseudoclavibacter_A caeni. Next base: position 38,632 of record NZ_WBKA01000008.1, read on the forward strand.
GCGGTCGATCGCGCACTGGCCGAGGAACCCGCGATCGACCTCTCCCCGACCGCGCTGCGGACCGCCACCGGGGCGGGCCCCGGGACGACCGGGGCCGATGCTGCACGGCCGAGCGCTGGAGAGCAGGCCGCCATCGGCTCCGAGACCGCCGAGGCCGGATGATGGCCGCGTGGACGGGAGCGGACGGGGTGCTCCCCGATCCCGCTCCGGATGTCGGGGACGCCGCCGCGATCGACGCGCTGGGCGGCCGGCTCGCCGAGACGGATGCCGCACTGCACGGACTCGTCGCCCGCGCCGAGGGGCTCGCGGGGACGCTGGCAGGGCAGGAGAGTCTCACGACCGCGCGGATCGTCCGGGCGGTGCGCCGCTCTGACGTATTCGCGACGGAGGTCGCCCGGACGGCCGGGCACGGCGGCGCCGTACTGCGCGACCACGCCCGCGAGGCGCGGGACCTCGCCGACCGGGCCAGCGCCATCCGGAGCACGGTCGACGACACGATGGGGACGATCGCGGCGATCCGCTCCGCGCTCACCGGGCTCGGCGTCGCCGGGCTCGGTCCGTGGACGTGGCGGCCGCCCGGGTCGGCGCGCGGCCGGCTGGGCGACCACGCGCTGGGCCTCCAGCTCTCCGCGGGCGCGGACGCCGTGGATGCGGCCCGGGCCGCTGAGCGCTCCGCACTGCTGACCCGGTGGCGGCAGGCCGAGCAGACTGTCGATGCCGCCCTCGCCCGCTGGGCCGAGCTGCAGGCGGCCCGAGGCGAGCTCGACGCCCGCACCGCGAGCCGGCTCGGCGAGCCCGCGCTCGTGGCCCGGCTGGGCGGTCTGGACGCCGCGACCGGTACGGCCGCCGCCACGGCGATCGGCGGGTGGGCGCACGCCACGGGCGCCGTGCTCGCCGAGCTCGAGCGACTCGACGGCGATCCCGAGCAGGTGGCCGCGCTGTGGGCGCGGACCGACGCGGCGGCCCGGGAGCGTCTCGTCACCGAGGCGTCGCTCGTGATCGGCAACCTCGCGGGCATCCCGCTGGCCGTGCGCATCCGGGCGAACCGGCTGACCGCCGAGCGCGAGCTGGGCCGGCTCGAGCGCCGGCTGCGCGCCACCGTCGAGCCGTCCACCCGAGCCGGCCTGCTCACCCGCATCGCGTTCCTGCGCCGCGTGGTCGCCGGCGACGCCGTCGACGACGACCGCCCGCCCGTGCATCTGGTCGGCTACAGTCCCGCCGAGGATCGCATCATCACCCTGCACGGGTCGCTGGCCGGGCTCGAGCGCGTGCTCATCGTCGTGCCGGGCACCGGCACCGAGCTCACGCACCTCGTCGACGGCCAGGCGACCGCGCTGGCGGAGTCCGTGCGGCGCACCTCCCCCGGCACGGCGGTGCTCGTCCACCGGGACGGCCCCTGGGTGACATGGACGGGGGACGGGGCGAACACCGACGTCACCCGGCTGCGCGAGCTCGGCGACGATCTCGCCCGGCTGCGCCGCGCGCTGGCGACGGAACTGCCGGAGGACGTCCCGGTCGGGGCCGTGGGGCACAGCGCCGGGATGAGTGTGGTCAGCGGCGCCGAGCTCGCCGGCGCCCGCTTCGACACCGTGCACTCGCTGGCCGGGTCGTTTCTGCTGCCGGGGTGGCGTCCCGTCAAGGGCACCGAGTACGTGCACTACCAGTACGGCTTCGACGGCATCAACGCCCTGGAGCTGCCCCGCACGCTCCAGGGCGCGGGGATCGCCACGCCGTTCGCCACGCCACCGTTCGAGCGCCGGGTGTTCGACCCCGCGGAGGAGCCCCAGCACGAGGACGACCCAGTCGCCAACCACATCCGCGTGTTCGACGGCGAGGAGCGCAATCCGCGGGTGATCGACGGCATCCGCCGGGACATCGAGGAGTGAGCCGACCGGTGGCCGACCGGGCGGTGTGCACACAGGACAGGAGCAGCGGCATGGACGCGCCACGACGACGAGACGACCTCCGCGACCGGCCCGGGACACGACCGACGCACCCCGGGCATCCGCCCCCGCCCGGACCACGTGGGACGCACGGGCTCGTGCCACGAGCGCCGCGGGCGCTGCCCCTGCTGACCGGGCTGCCGCTGCTGGCCGTGGCACTGGCCGGATGCACCCCCGACGCCCCCGAGCGCACGGGCACGCCGTTCTCGGAGGCGGAGGCCGCCAGCGGCGTGGTGACCCGGCTGCAGCTGATCCGCGACGTCCTCGACCCCGCCACCATCATCGCGGTCGACGAGCCAACCGGGTCGCTGCAGCTGACCTCCTGCGGCCGCTCCTCGGGCACGGTCACCGGCGACGACGTGATGACGATCACGCTCACGGACGCCCAGGCCGCCGGCGAGGCCGCCGACGCGGTCGCCGCCCACTGGCAGTGGCAGCCCGGATCCCAGATGCGCCGCTGGCGGCTGGACTCCGAGGGCGAGCGGGTGGAGATCACCGACGCCGACGGCTACAACCTCTGGGCCTCCAGCGGCGAGGGGGCCGAGCAGCGCGGCCGGCTCTACGTCACCGTGCTCTCCCCGTGCTTCCCGCACGGCTCCGCGGGGCCGGTGCCGTACGGCAGCCCGTACGCGTCATACTCCCCGCCGGCGACCCCCACCGCGCGGGCCTCGCCGCAGCCCCCGTACGGAGGTGCCGCATGAGCCCGGCCATCGGTGCGCCCGGCATGCCACGGGGACGCGTCCGCCACCCCGCCGGACCAGCCCCGTCAGACCAGCCCCGCCGGATCAGCCCCGCCGGATCAGCCCCGCCGGATCAGCCCCGCCGGGCACGCAGCGCGAGGTCGTACAGCTCCCGCCGGCTGACCCCGGTGCGCTCGGCGACCGCGCGGGTGGCGTCCTTGAGGCGCATCCCGCCGTCAACGAGCCGCCGCACCTCGTCGACGTGGTCCTCCGGGCTGGTCCGCCGCTCCGGCGCGCCGCCGACGACGATGACCACCTCGCCGCGCACCCCGGCCTGCGCCCACTCGTGCAGCTGCGCGAGCGTGCCGCGCTCGGTGTGCTCGAACCGCTTGGTCAGCTCGCGGCTGACGCTAGCCGGCCGGTCGGCGCCGAACCCGGCGATCATGCTCTCCAGCGCGTCGGCGACTCGATGCGGCGACTCATAGAAGATCATGGTGCGGCGCTCGTCGGCGAGCTCGCGCCAGAGTCGGGCGCGCTCCCCTGGCCTGCGGGGCACGAACCCCTCGAAGCTGAACCGGTCGGTCGGCAGCCCGGAGACCGCGAGCGCGGAGACCGCCGCGGTCGGCCCCGGCACGATCGTGACAGTGACGTCCGTGCCCCGGGCCGCGGCGACCAGATGGTAGCCGGGGTCGCTGATCGTGGGCATGCCGGCGTCGGAGACGACCACGACGTCCTGCGTGCGGGCGAGCTCCAGCACCTCGGCGACGCGACCGCGCTCGTTGAAGTCATGCATGCTGAGCATCCGCGGCCGGTTGGCCACGCCGAGCACCTCGAGCAGGTGCAGGGCGTTGCGGGTGTCCTCGGCGGCGATGACGTCGGCCCGTTCGAGGGTCTCGACGAGTCGGGGCGAGGCGTCGGACGCGTTGCCGATCGGGGTTCCGGCCAGGATGATCATGCGTGTCCTCCATCTCTCGGGCGGGTGCTCCCGCAGTCCGACCGGGGGCCGCCCGCAGGCGCCGCACCACCGGCCACGAGCCCCGACGGCCGGTCCCGCTGGTCGACGACCCGCAGCCCGGCGACGAGCGCGGGGATACCGCGGTGGTCGCGCGGCCACCACACGCCGACGACCGCGAGCAGGATGAGCACCTGGGCCGTCGTCTGCAGGAGCGGTCGTACGACGGCGAACGGCCCCGACGAGGCCTGGCCCGTCACGTCAAGCAGCATGTCGGCCATCCCGACGACGCCCGCGCCGCCGCTGCCAAGCAGGAACCGCAGGGCGCGGGCCAGCCACGCCGGCCGCCCGTCGGCCGGCCGGGTCACGAGCAGCACCGCCCACTCGCCGAACGTGCGCCCGCCGCTGGCGACCATGACCAGTTGCACGGCGAGCGGCACGCCCCAGACCGCCGCGACGAGCCATGGGTTCGCGGGCAGGTCCGCCGCGCCCGGCAGGCCGAGCCCGGCGGCGACCACGGCCGCCGACAGCCGCAGCAGCTCCGGCAGCACGAGCACGAGCATCCCGTCGCTGATCGCGGCCATGGCCCGGCGCAGCGCGGTGACCGGGGCGGGGGCGCCGGCGTCCGCGCGCTCGCCCCGCCGCGCGAACGGCAGCGCGAGCAGCGAGCCGAGCACGGCGCCGGCGGTGTTGGCCAGCAGGTCGTCCACATCGAACACGCGGTACGCGCACGGGTACACGCCCCACACCCCGGTCAGCTGGGTGAGCTCGATCAGCAGCGAGACGGCGAGGCCGACCCCGCCGGCGACGAGGACGCCCCGCCGGTGACGCACGCGCAGCAGCGCGCCGAGGGGCGCGAACAGCAGGAGGTTCAGCGCGAGCTGCCAGACAGTCATCGAGCGCAGCAGCACGCCCGGCGAGGGATGCGCGGCCAGCAGGCGGCGCAGGTCGTCCAGTGGGACGAGCTGCACGGCTCGGCATCGGTAGCCGGCGGAGGGCAGCGGCAGCAGCGTGTACGCGACGAGGCCGGCCAGGTACACGGCCATCAGCACCCAGCCGAGCACCCACCAGACGCCGGCCCCGCCCCGGCGGCGGTAGCTGACGACGACGAACGGCACGAACAGCACGACCGCGACGAACGTCCCGACGAGCACCGCGAGGACGGCGAGCCGGGGCTGGAGCACCGAGGTCATCGGGCCGCCTCGCCGCGCGCCGGCCAGGACTCGCCGGCGCCGGGCTCGGCCGCATCGGCCGTGCCTCGGGTGCCGGCCGCACCGTCGGCACCGGCCGCGGACACGCGCGCGTCGAGCCCGTCGACGAGCAGGTCGACGCCGAAGGCGACGTCTCCCGGCAGGTCCGCGACCTCGGGGACGTCGGCGAGCGCGCCGTCCGCGAGCGCGTGCGCGACCGGGGCGGGGTCGCCGACCGCCACGCCGAGCGCGCGTGCCTGGGCGCGCTGCTGCTCGTGCTGGGTGGAGCCGAGCACGAGGTGCAGCATCGCCTGGGCGGCGGCGCGGGCGACGTCGTCGGGCACGCCGGCGGCGGCCGCGGCCAGGGTCAGGTGACGCTCGGGGACGTCATGGCCGAGCCCCAGCGCGATGGTGCTCGCGACGACCTCGGCACCGTCGCGGTGCTCGAGCAGCGCCAGGCGCAGCCACACCGCCTCGGCGCGCAGCCGGCCGGTCCAGCCGGGCAGCCGCTCGGCGACCCGGGCGAGCAGCGCGTCGCGCTCCGGCCGGTCACGGGTGATCCAGTCACTCACGGCGGCGAGCAGCGTCTGCTTGTTCGCGAAGTGCCAGTACAGGGCGCTCGGCCGCACGTCGAGCTCGGCGGCGAGCCGCCGCATGGTCAGATCCGCCAGCCCGTAGCGGTCGAGCAGCGCCACGGCCGCGGCGAGCACGTCGTCACCGGAGTGCCGCACGCGCCCTGCGGACGGGCGCACGGAGGACGGTGACGGTTCGGCGGGCACATGTCGAGTGTACCGGCGCATCCGACACGGCACGCGAACGTCGTTCAGGTGAACACCGTTCAGGTATACTGCGAGACATGTCCGCACACCGTTCCTTCGACAACCGTGACATCGCCCGCATCGCCGTGTTCGCCGCGTTCATCGCCGCGCTCGGCCTCGTCGGCCCGATCCCCGTGCCCGGTCTGCCCGTGCCGGTGACCGCCCAGACGCTCGGGGTCATGCTCGCCGGCGCCGTGCTCGGCGCGACCCGCGGGGCGCTCAGCGTCATCGCCTTCGAGGCGCTCGTGTTCGTCGGCCTGCCGCTGCTCAGCGGCGGACGCGGCGGCCCCGGCGTGTTCGTCTCGCCGACCGCCGGCTACCTCGTCGGTTTCATCGCCGGAGCCTGGGCCGTGGGCCTCATCACCCACGCCGGCTCGCGCGTCGTGTGGTGGCGCACCCTGCTCGGCACGATCGTCGGCGGCATCCCGGTCATCTACGCGTTCGGCATCCCGATCAGCGCCCTCGTCGCCCGCCTCGACCTCGGCCAGGCCGCGATCGCCTCCCTCGCCTTCCTTCCCGGCGACCTGCTCAAGGCCGTCGTCGCGACCCTCGTCGTCCAGGCACTCGCGAAGGCCTACCCCCAGGCGTTCCCCACTCCTCGACGGCGCGCCCGCGCCGCGGCGGCAGCACCAGCCACCACGGCGACCCCGACCGCCGCCACGCCGCCCACCGCGAAGCCCGCCGACCCGCGAGCATGACCGCCCCGATGCCCGGCGCGGTCCCGGCCGACCTGTTCACGCCGATGCGCGGTGCGGACGCCACGATCGTGACCCGCATCCGCGCCGCGCGCGCCGCCGGCCGCATCCCCGTGGTGGGCGACGTCCGCTGGCCCGACGCCGTGTGGCGAGCGGCCCGCGGCCCGCTCAAGGGGCCCGATGCCCGGGCCTTGCTCGCGGCCGCCGGCGTGCGGCCCGGGCTCGCCGGCGCCGACCTGCCCTGGGCCACACTGACCTCGGGCACCACCGGCACGCCGGCGACGATCGTGCGCTCGGCCGCCTCCTGGCGGGCCTCATACCGGGTCACCGAGCGGCTCGTGGGGCTCGCGGCGGACGATGTGATCGGCATCCGCGCACCCCTGTCGTCCTCGCTGACCCTGTTCGCCCTCGGCCACGCCGACGACCGGGGCCTGCCGTTCGTGCCCGGCGCGGGGATGCCCGCCCGGGCGTTCGCCGACCGGGTCACCATCGCCCATGTGACCCCCTCGCAGCTGGCCCGCCTGCTCGACGGGCTCGCCGACGCGCGCGGCGTCGTCCGCCCCGGCCGGCTGCGGGCCGCGCTCGTCGGGGCGGCGCACCTGCCCGACCGGCTGCGGCTGCGGGCCGAGCGCGCCGGGCTGCTGGTGGTGGCCTACTACGGCGCCGCCGAGCTCTCGTACGTCGCCGTCGCGCGCCACGACGGCCTGCACCCGATCCCCGAGGTGCGCACCCGCGTCGACGCCGACGGCACCCTCTGGGTCGCCGGCGACCTCGTCGCGGCCGGCCGCCTCGACCCGCCCGACCGCCCGGGCCTCCTGCGCCGCGACGGCGACTGGCACACCGTCGGCGACCAGGTGCGCCGCACCCCCTCGGGGGCACTCGAGCTGCTCGGCCGCGAGGACGGGGCGATCACGACCGCCGGGGTCACCGTGCCGCCCGCACCGGTCGAGCGGCTCGTCGAGACCGTGCCCGGCGTGGCCGCCGCGGTCGTCGTGGGCGTGCCCGCCCCGGTCGTCGGCGCGCTCATCGGCTGCGCCGTCGAACCCGAGGACGCGACGGCCGACCCCGCCGCGCTCGTCGCCGCATGCCGGCGGACGCTCGCATCCCGCCTGCCCGCCACACACGTCCCCCGCCGCTGGCGGGTGCTCGCCCCGCTGCCGCTCACCGCGAGCGGGAAGCCCGACCGGCGGGCGATCCTGGCCGCGCTCGGCGCGACCGCGGGGCAGGCCGTCCCACAGGGCGCCGGGAAGGCGAGGGCGCGATGATGAGTCGAGGAGGAGCGAGACCATGACCCCCACCGCATCCCGCATCGTCGCCGCCCGGCGCACACCGTTCGCGGTGCGCGGCGGCCGACTGCGCGACCTGCCCGAGGACGCGCTCGCCGCGGCCGCGATCCGCGCGGCGCTCCGGGACGCCACGGTGCTCGAACCGCGCCCGACGCTGCCGGTCGAGGAGGTCGTGCTCGGCACATGCACCGGCCCGGGCGGGGATCTCGGCCGCCGCGCCGCCCTCGCCGCCGGTCTCGCCGCGCCGGGGATCGCCGTGGACCGCCAGTGCGGCAGCGGGCTGGCCGCGATCGCCCTGGCCGACCGGCTCGTGCGCTCGCAGCCCGAGCCGGCGATGGTCGTCGCCGGCGGAGCCGAGAGCGCCTCCCGGGCGCCCGTGCGCACGCTCGACGGGGTGCCGTTCCGACGGGCGCCGTTCGCACCGGCCGGGATGCCCGACCCGGACATGGCCCAGGCCGCCGAGCTGCTCGCCGCGGAGGGCGGGCTCACCCGGGCGGCGCAGGACGCCTGGGCGCGCCGCGACCGCGAGCTCGCCCGCGCCGCACAGGCTCGCGGTGCCTTCGCCGCCGAGATCGCTCCGCTGGCCGGCGTGGACCACGACACGATCGTGCCGGCCCGGGTCGAGCCCGCGCTCGGCCGGCTGCGTCCGATCACCGCCTCACCCGCCGGGCATCCCGACTGGGCGCCCACGGTCGCCGCCTCGAACAGCACCCGCGACTGCGACGGGGCCGCCGCCGCAGTGCTCGTGCCCGACCGCGCAGACGACCCCCGCCCGGGCCTGCGCGTGCGCGCGGCGATCGCGGTGCCCGCAGACCCGGCCCGCCCCGGACTCGGCGCCGCGGTCGCCGTGCCCGTCCTGCTCGACCGGGCCGGGGTGACCCTCGACGAGGTCGCGGCGATCGAGCTCGTCGAGGCGTTCGCCGCCCAGACCCTCGCCGTGCTCGACGCGCTCGGGCTGCGCGAGCGGGCGAACGCGAAGCCGCGACACGTCCCCGGCGCCCGGTCCGACGCCACCGTGCCCCCGCCCGCCGCACCCGGCGTCGTCGACGCGCGCGTCGACGCGGACGGCGGCACGCTCGCCTGGGGGCATCCCTGGGGTGCGAGCGGCGCGGCGACCGTCGTGCGGCTGTTCACTCGGCTCGTGCGCTCCGGCGCCCCGGCCGGCACGCTCGGCCTCGCCGCCGTGTCGATCGGCGGCGGCCAGGGCGAGGCGCTGCTCGTGGAGGTCGTGCGATGAGCGACCGCAGGCACCCCAGACGCCCCGCCGGCCCCGATCCCGCCGGCCCCGCCGCGGCCGGCGTCCATCTCGCCCACGTGAGCGTCGAGGCGGGCGACACCCGCATCCTCGACGACGTCTCGCTCGACCTCGACGCCCGTCGCGTCGCGGTGATCGGGGTGAACGGCTCGGGCAAGTCGACGCTGCTGCGCGTGCTCGACGGGCTCGTGCGCCCCGTCTCGGGCACGGTGCGCGTGCACGGGATTGACCCCGCGGCCGCTCCCCGGGCGCTGCGCCGCCGGGTCGGGTTCGTGTTCACCGACCCCGACATGCAGATCATCATGCCCACCGTGCACGAGGATCTCGCCTTCTCGCTGCGCGGCACGGGGCTCTCCCGCGTGCAGATCGCCGAGCGAGTCGACGGGTGGCTCGCCGACCACGGGCTCGCCCATCGCCGCGACGCCCCGGCGCACAGCCTCTCCGGCGGGCAGAAGCAGCTGCTCGCGATCGGCGCGGTGCTCATCCGCCGCCCCGACCTCGTGCTCGCCGACGAGCCGACGACGATGCTCGACCTGCCCAACGCCCGCCGGGTCACCCGCCTGCTCGTCGAGGAGCACCCCGGCCAGATCGTCATCGCCACGCACGACCTCGACCTCGCCGCCCGCTGCGACCTCGCCGTGCGCTTCGCCGCCGGGCGCGTCGTCGACATCGGTGCCCCCGCCCGACTCATCGCCGACTACCGGGCGGAGTGGCGATGATCGCCCTGTACCGGCCGGGCACGAGCCCGCTGCACCGCCTGCCCGCCGGGGTGAAGCTTCTCACGCTCATGGGGCTCGCCCTCGCCGTGTCGCTCACGCCGCCCGTCGCCTGGCTGCCGGCCGCGCTGGCCGGGCTCGTGGTCGTCCTGTACGCCCTCGGCGGCCAGAGGCCGGCCGCCCTCGGCCATCAGCTGTGGGGGCTGCGCTGGATGATCGTCGTGCTCGCCGCGTTCCTCGTCGTCTTCCACGGGTGGCAGGACGCGCTGGTCACCACGAGCCGGATCGTCGCCGTGGTGCTGCTCGCCACGCTCATCGCGCTGACCACCTCGACGACGGAGCTGCTCGACGCGCTCGAGCGGGGGATGCGCCCCCTCGCCCGGGTCGGCGTGCGACCGGCCCGGGTCGCCCTCACCCTCGCCCTGACGATCACCGCGGTGCCCGTCATCGCCGCGCTCGCCGGGCGGGTCCGTGAGGCGCAGGTCGCCCGAGGCGCCCCGTGGAGCCTGCGGTCCTGGCTTGTGCCGCTGCTCGTGCTCGTGCTGCGGCACGCCGACGGGCTGGCCGACGCGCTCTCCGCCCGCGGGGTGGACTGAAGCCGCGTCCTGACACAGCCCCCGGCAGGGCCGCACTCCGTACAATGGCGCCATGCCTCGCACGCCGTCTTCCCTCCCCCGGCATGTCGCCGGCGGCCCGGCTGACGACCGCGAGGCGCACCGGCCGGACGCCCGCACCCACGACGACCACGCCGCGTCTCCCCGCCGCTCGCGCGCCGGCGAGCCCCGGCATGCCCGGTGGCATCCCGAGACGGCCCGGCACTGGTGGAGCGACCTGCGCGTGATGGGTCCCGCTGCCGTCACCCTGCTCGCCCTGGGCCTGCGGCTGTGGCGGCTCGGCTGGCCCGACACGCTCGTGTTCGACGAGACCTACTACGTCAAGGATGCCTGGTCGCTCGGCGCCCGCGGCAGCGAGGCGCAGTGGTCCGACGACCCGAACCCGACGTTCGAGTCGGGTGACTGGAGCTCGTTCCTGCCCGGCGAGGGGTCGTTCGTCGTCCACCCGCCGCTCGGCAAGTGGCTCATCTGGCTCGGCATGAACGCCGACGTCGGCCAGAGCTGGGCGTGGCGGCTGTCGGCCGCGCTGGCCGGCACGCTCACCGTGCTGCTCGTGTGCCTGCTCGCCCTGCGCCTGTTCCGCTCGGGCTGGTGGGCGACCCTCGCCGGGGGGCTGCTCGCGATCGACGGCCTCGCGATCTCGATGAGCCGCACCGGGCTGCTCGACGTGTTCATCGGCCTGTTCGTCACCGCCGCGGCCGGCGCGATCGTCCTCGACCGTGAACGGCACCGGCGCAGACTCGTCGCCACGGGTGGCGCGATCGACTGGCGTCGGCCGTGGCTGCTCACCGCGGCCGTGCTGCTCGGCTGTGCGACCGCGGTGAAGTGGTCAGGCCTGTGGTTCGCCCTCGCGTTCGGGCTGTTCACCGTCGTCGACGACCTGGCCGCCCGCCACGTGCTGCGCCGGGACGCGACCGGCGCCGCCCGCCCGCCGGCCCGCGTGCGCCTGTGGCCGCTGCGGGGCGGGCTGCAGGGGCTCGTGAACGCGGCGATCATGGCTCCGACGGTGCTCGTCGTGTACCTCGCGTCGTGGACGGGCTGGCTCGTCACGCAGGACGGCTGGGGGCGCCACTGGGCCGACGACAACCCCGTCTCGGGGGTGGCCGCGCTCGTGCCCGGCCCGCTGCGCAGCCTGTGGCACTATCACGTGGTCGCCTACCGGTTCCACACCACGCTCGACGCGCCGCACCCCTGGGCGTCGAGTCCGCTGACCTGGCCGCTGATGCTCAAGCCGACGCTCTTCTATCGCACGATCACCGCGTACGGCGAGGACGGCTGCACCGACCCCTCCGGCTGCGTGGCCACCGTCTCGTCGATCGCGAACCCGCTCATCTGGTGGGCGGCCGGGCTGGCGACCCTCGTCGTGCTCGGCTGGCTGGCGTGGCGGCGCGACTGGCGGGCGGGGCTCATCATCACCGGCGTCGCCGGCGGCTGGCTGCCGTGGCTGCTGTACCTGAACCGCACCGTGTTCTTCTTCTACGCGGTGGCGTGGGAGCCGTTCCTCGTGCTCGCCCTCGTCGCCGCGCTGCGCCTGCTCGAGCCGGACGGCGCCGACGACTCCGCCCGCGCCCTGCGCCGACGGCGGTGGACGCGGCCCGCGACGGTCGCGTTCGTCGCCGTCGCCGTGCTCCTCTCCGCCTGGTTCTACCCGCTGTGGACCGGGGAGACGATCGCCCGCGACGTCTGGGCGCTGCACGCGTGGCTGCCGTCGAGCTGGCTGTGACCCCGGTGTCGGGCGGACGCGGCGGACCGCCCGGTTCGCGGCCCGCGGCCCGCCCCGACGACCGGACCCGACCACGGCACCCGGCCGTGGCATCCCGACGGCTACAGTGGTGAGAACATGAGCGAGCCGATCCTGACCTATCCCCCGCAGCTGCCGGTCAGCGCCCGCCACGACGAGATCATCGCCGCGCTCGAGGCGAACCAGGTCGTCATCATCGCCGGCGAGACCGGGTCGGGCAAGACGACGCAGATCCCGAAGATGTGTCTCGAGCTCGGCCGCGGGGGCGAGGTGGAGCGCGTCGGCCGCGACGGCCGCCGGCACCGCCGCCGTCGGATGATCGGCCACACACAGCCGCGCCGGATCGCCGCGCGCACGATCGCCGAGCGGCTCGCCGCCGAGACCGGCACCGAGCTCGGCGACGTGATCGGCTGGCAGGTGCGGTTCACCGACCACACCGGGCCGGACACGCGGGTGAAGGTGATGACCGACGGCATCCTGCTGGCCGAGATCCGCCGCGACCGGCGCCTGCTGAAGTACGACACGATCATCATCGACGAGGCTCACGAGCGCAGTCTGAACATCGACTTCCTGCTCGGGTATCTGAAGCGGCTGCTGCCCGAGCGCCCCGACCTCAAGCTCGTCATCACGAGCGCGACGATCGACGTCGAGCGGTTCAGCCGCCACTTCGACGACGCGCCGGTCATCGAGGTCAGCGGCCGCACCTACCCGGTGGAGATCCGCTGGCGACCCCCGGAGCGCGACGAGTCGACGCTCGAGGCCCTGCTGCGGGCGACCGACGAGCTCATGCTCGAGCCCGACGGCGACGTGCTCGTCTTCCTGCCCACCGAGGCCGACATCCGCGAGACGACCCGCGCGCTGGAGGGCCGGCACCGCTTCACCGAGGTGCTGCCCCTGTTCGGGCGACTCTCCGCCGCCGAGCAGCACCGCGTGTTCGAGCCCGGCCGGGCCGCCGGGGTGCGCCGCCGATTCGTGCTCGCCACGAATGTCGCCGAGACGTCGCTGACCGTGCCCGGCATCCGGTACGTGATCGACACCGGCACCGCCCGCATCTCGCGGTACTCGACCCGCTCGCGCGTGCAGCGGCTGCCGATCGAGCCGATCTCGCAGGCGAGCGCGAACCAGCGGGCCGGCCGATGCGGGCGCGTCGCCGACGGCGTGTGCATCCGGCTGTACGCCGAGGACGACTTCGCCGGCCGCCCCGAGTACACCGACCCCGAGATCCTGCGCACGAACCTCGCCAGCGTCATCCTGCAGATGGCCCTGCTGCGCGTCGGCGCGATCGACGATTTCCCCTTCATCCAGCCGCCCGAGGCGCGGGCGATCGCCAGCGGCATGGACACGCTCGTGGAGCTCGGCGCGATCCTGCCCGAGCGCCGGCACGGCGGCGGACGCGGGCACGCCGGCCAGGGGAGAGGCGCCGGCCGCGTCGGCGTGCGGCTGACCGACATCGGCCGGCGCATCGCCCGGGTGCCGATCGACCCCCGGCTCGCGCGGATGATCCTCGCCGCCGAGGACGAGGGCGTCGCCCACGAGGTGACCGTCATCGTCGCCGCGCTGACCGTGCAGGATCCCCGCGAGCGTCCCCGCGACCGCCGCCAGGCCGCCGACGAGATGCACGCCCGCTTCGCCGACCCGACGAGCGACTTCCTCGGCCTGCTGCGCCTGTGGGAGCACCTGGAGCAACAGCGCGCCGAGCTGTCGTCGAGCGCGTTCCGGCGGATGTGCCGGCGCGAGTTCCTGAACCACCAGCGGGTGCGCGAGTGGGTCGACCTCGTCCACCAGCTCGAGCGGCTGCGCCGCGAGGGCGAGCACCGGGGCGGCCGGAACGGCCACGGCGACCAGGACGGCCACGGCCGCCGACGCGACGGGGGCGAGCCCTCGCCCGCGAACGCCGCCGGGGGCACCGCCGCGGCCCCGGCCGTCGCCGCGCTGCGCGAGCGTCCCGCGACGGCTGAGGCCGGACGCGGCCAGGCCGGCGACGGTGAACACGACGGCGACGGGCGGCGATCCCACGACGGGCGGGATCGCTCCGGCGGTCGCGGCCGCGGTGGTCGCGGCAGCGGTGGTCGCGGCCGGGGCGCGCACGACCCCGCTGCCAAGGCCGCCGGCGCCCGGCAGGACGCGATCCACCGCTCGCTCATGGCGGGCCTGCTCTCGCAGCTCGGCGTGCGCGATGACGCGCACGGCGACTATCTGGGCAGCCGGGGCACCCGGTTCCGCGTCTTCCCGGGCTCGGCGCTGTTCAAGCGTCCACCCGCGGAGATCATGACCGCCGAGCTCGTTGAGACCGGCCGGCTGTGGGCCCGGGTGAACGCGCGCGTCGACCTCGCCTGGGCCGAGGCGCTCGCCGGGGATCTCGCCAAGCACAGTTTCGCCGAGCCGCGCTGGTCGGCCCGCCGCGAGCAGGTCGTGGCCACCGAGCGGGTGACCCTCTACGGCGTGCCGATCGTCGCCGGCCGGCTCGCGGACTACGCACGCGTCGACCCGGCCGCCACACGCGAGATCTTCATCCGCAGCGCGCTCGTGGAGGGCGACTGGCACACCCGCCACACGTTCTTCGCCGAGAACCAGCGGCTGCGCGAGCGGGTCGAGGAGCTCGAGAACCGCAGCCGGCGCCGCGACATCGCCGTCGACGACGAGACGCTGTTCGCGTTCTACGACCGGCGCATCCCCGAGCACGTCACGAGCGGCCGCGCGTTCGACCGGTGGTGGCGCGACGAGCGGCGGAAGCATCCCGACCTGCTCACGCTGCGACTGGCGGACGTCGCCGACCCCGACGCGGCCGCCGTCGACGAGGCCGACTACCCGAGCGTGTGGCGGCAGGGGGATCTCACCCTGTCTGTGAGCTACCGCTTCGACCCGGGCAGCGACACCGACGGGGTGAACGTCGACGTGCCACTGCCCCTGCTCGCCCGGCTGCGCCCGGACGGCTTCGACTGGCTCGTGCCCGGTCTGCGGGAGGATCTCGCCGTGGCGCTGATCCGCACGCTGCCGAAGCCGGTCCGCCGTCACGTGGTGCCCGCCGCCGACTGGGCCCGCAGGGCGCTGGCGACGCTGCCGGCGCGGCCCGACGGCCGGCTGTTCACCACGGCGCTCGGCGACGCGCTGCGCAGGCTGACGGGCATGCCGATCCCCGCCGACGCCTGGGACGGCTCGCGGGTGCCCGCCCACCTGCGGGTGACGTTCCGGGTGCTCGACGACCGCGGCCGGGCGCTGAGCGAGTCGACCGACCTCGCCGCCCTGCAGCGCGAGCACCGGGTCACCGCCCGGGCGGCCGTCGCCCGGCACAGCACGGCAGCCGAGCGGACGGGCATCGTCGCCTGGGACGACGCGCTGGGGACGCTGCCGGTCGCCACCGAGCAGCGGCTGGACGGCAACGTCGTGCGCGGCTGGCCGGCCCTCGTCGACGAGACGAAGAGCGTCGCCCTGCGCACGCTCGCGACCCCTGCCGAGGCCCTCGTCGCCCACTGGCGCGGGGTGCGCCGCCTCGTCGCGCTCACCGTGCCGCTGCCCACCGAGTACGTGCTCGGGCATCTCACCGCGCCGGAGAAGCTGACCCTGGCCGCCTCGCCGTACCCGTCGCCACGGGCGGTCGTCGAGGACGCGGCGCTGGCGATCATCGACGACGAGCTCGCCCGCCTCGTCACCGGCGCGGAGACGACGGACGCCCCCGCCGGCGACGCGGCTGACCCTGCGGACGCGGCCCCCGCCGCCGACCGGGTGCGCGCCGTGCGGCTGGCCGGGCGGCTGCCCCGCGACCGGGACGCGTTCGTCGCCCTCGCCGACCGGGTGAACGCCCGGATGGCCGACGGCCTGTTCGAGGCGACCGGAGCCGTGGCACGCGTGCTCGGCGCGCGCCGCGACTGCGAGCGGGCGCTGAAGAAGACGACGTCGCTCGCGCTGCTCGGCGCGGTGACCGACGTGCGCGAGCATCTGGACGAGCTCGTCCACGACGGGTTCGTGCGCGTCGACGGGCTCGCCCGGCTGCCGCACGTGCGCCGGTACCTGGACGGGCTCGCGCTGCGCCTGCGCAAGCTCGAGCGCGCCCCCGGCCGCGACAACGCCTGGCGCGCCCAGGCGGAGCAGGCCCGCGCCCTCTACCGCGAGGCGGGTGGCACGCTGCCCGGGGCGGACTGGTGGCTGGCCCTCGTTGACGACCGCGCCCGGGTGCTCGACGAGGCCCGGTGGATGCTCGAGGAGCTGCAGGTGGGCCTGTGGGCGCAGGAGCTCGGCACGGCCGCGCCCGCGAGCCTGACCCGGTTGCGGCGCCTGCTCGCGGGGTGAGCGGCGGGCGAGCCCCGTGGCGACCCGCGCCGGTGGAGAGGAGACGCGATGTTCGACGACCGCTATGATGTCGACCCGCTGGCCGACCGCTCGTGGCAGCGGGTGACAGCCCCGCGCCGGGTGGCCGCGCGCATAGGCGAGGTGTACGAGGACCCGGCGAGCGGGTTCGTCGGCGCCCTCGTGCGCTTCGACCGCGCGACCTTGTCGTTGGAGGACCGCCACGGGGCCGTGCGCGCGTTCCGCTGGGGGCCGGGGCTGTTGCTCGCAGGCGAGCCCGTCGACCTCGTGCCCCCGACTCCGGCGCCCCGTCGCCCGCGGGTCGGCCGCAGCGGGATGCGCGTCGCCCCGGACGAGCAGGCCCGGGTGGCGCGGGCGAGCCGCCTGTTCGTCGAGGGCAAGCACGACGCGGAGCTCGTGGCGAAGGTGTGGGGCGACGATCTGAAGGCCTGGGGGCTCGTCGTCGAGCAGCTGCTCGGCGTCGACCACCTCGCCGAGGCGGTCGACGAGTTCCGCCCCGGCCCCGACCGGCGGATGGGCGTGCTCGTCGACCATCTGGTCGCCGGGTCGAAGGAGAGCCGGCTCGTCGCCGCCCTGCCCGCCGGGACGACGCGCGACGCGGTGCTCGTGGTCGGGCATCCCTTCATCGACATCTGGCAGGCCGTGCGGCCCGAGCGGCTGGGCATTGACGCATGGCCGTCGATCCCCCGCGGCGTCGACTGGAAGACGGGCATGTGCCGGGCGCTCGGCTGGCCGGCCGACACACCGGCGGATGTCGGGCGGGCCTGGTCTCGCATCCTCGCCCGGGTGCGCACCTGGCGCGACCTCGAGCCGGCGCTGACCGGCCGCGTCGAGCAGCTGATCGATTTCGTCACCGCGCCGGGGACGCGGTAGCGGTCGGCGAGGCACCCTCAACCCGGCGCGCATGTGGCCTCCGCTCCGGCGCTTCCGTCGCGGGGACGCGCCCACCGGGCGACCTGGATCTCGCGGGCCCGCCCGCGCTCGATGAGGTACCCGCGGCCCTCGGGGAGGCCCGAGCGGCTGGCACGGGGGAACGACGTGCGGAAGAGCAGGTCGCCGTCCTGCTGATCCGGCTGCAGGGCGAGCCCGCGACGGCCGCGGCGCAGCTCCATGATGAGCGGCCAGGACTGCCCCCAGTCGCTCGTCTCCGCCTCGGCGACGACGAGGTGCCCCGCCCGCCTGGCGGTCTTGAGCAGCTCGGTCAGCGAGGTGTCGACGCCGCTGCCCAGGAAGCCGCTGATGTCCTCGACGACCAGGCACAGTCGGTGGTCCGCCGTGGCGGGCACGGTCGCAGCGGTGGTGAGCTCCGGCAGTGCCTCGCGCACCGCGTCCGGCCCCCGGAGCACCGTCTGCCAGAGCGCGGCGTCCTCGCCCGCGTCGAGCGTCGTGCGCGCCCACGCGCTCAGCAGCACCGTGCGGAACCCGCCGACGCGGCCCGCCATCCGCGCGATCGTGCGCAGGGCCGTCGTCCGCCCGCTCCCCGAGGGGCCGCTGATCATGAACGTGCCCGCGGGCTCGATCCCCGCCGGGGCGAGCGTGTTGTCGGCGATGCCGATCGGCAGCAGGTCCGGCCGGGCCGCGTCGGCGACATCCGCGAGCGCGACCCGCTCCGGCAGGCTGCGCACGGCCGGGGCCTGGGCGACGCCCTCGGCGCGCAGCCGCGCGCCGAGCTCGTCGAGGGCGATCCCCTGCTCGACGACGCTGGCCGTGCCGCGCAGCGTGGCGACCTGCGTCTCGAGCCGGTCGAACAGGCAGCGACCGGGCGGGCTGTCCGGGCCGAGCACGTCCTGGGGCAGCTCGAACGACGCGTAGTCGGTCGCGTCCGCCAGACGCAGCACGAGCCGCCGCGGCACCGCACTCGCCACGCTCGGCGAGAGCGCCCCGGGCCGGTCCGCGGTGAGCACGACGTGCACGCCGACCTGGCGGCCGTCGGTGAGGATCTGCAGCAGGCCGTCGAACACCTTCGAGTGGGACTGGAACTCGTACTCGCTGCGGAAGGCCGCCATGCCGTCGAGCAGCAGGACGATGCGGGGCAGGTCACGCTCCCCGGAGAGCCGGCGGTACTCGGCGAGCCCGCCCGCCCGCACCGCGGCGAACCGCGGCGCCCGCTGCTCGATCTCGGCGCGGATCAGCCCGATCAGCCGGCTGACCCGGTCGGCGTCGTCGCCGCCGATCACCGAGCCGACGCAGGGCAGCACGGAGAGGGAGGCGAGCCCGCCGGCGGCGAGGTCGAGCGCCTGCACGTGCACGCGGTCACGCTCCTCGCCCTGCGCGAGCGCGGCGACGAGGGTGCGCAGCACCGTCGTCTTGCCCGACCCGGCCGTGCCGAACACCGCCAGATGCCCGTCCCGCTCTGGGTCGAAGCCCATGGGGAGCTGCCGCTGCTCGGCGGGGTCGTCACCGAGGCCGAACGGGATCGCCCCGGCGGCGATCCGCTCGGCCGCCTCGGGGGTCGCGAGCAGCCGCTCGAGCGGGATCTCGCCGGCCAGCTCGTCGAGCCACGGCCGGCGGGGAGCGTCGAGCCCGACCCGCTCCGCCGCGGACCGGACGGTGGCCACGATCCGGGTGATGTCCGGCCGCTCGTCCGCCGCCGCCGACACGTGCACGGGCACCTCCGAGCGCTCCCACGCCCCGCCGGCGCCGAAGACCAGGTCCTCCACCCGCACGGACGGCGCCTGCGACACGGTGCGGTGCCCGCCGGCGTAGGCCGACTGGAAGGGCACGAGCCGCCCCGCCCCCGTCTTACCCACCGCGCGGCCGGGGGTGTCGGCACTGAAGCCAGCCGCCACCGGGTCGCCCACGACGTCGGTGGAGTCCGCGGCGTCGGCCATCCGCAGCGCGATGCGCAGGTTCGTGTTCGCCCGGAGGTTGTCACGGATGACGCCGGCGGGGCGCTGTGTGGCGAGGATCAGGTGGATGCCGAGCGAGCGTCCCCGCTGGGCGATGTCGACCATGCCGTCGACGAACTCGGGGATCTCGGCCACCAGTGCGGCGAACTCGTCGACGACGATGACGAGCGCCGGCGGACAGGCGGGGTCGCTGGTCGCCTCGAACGAGAGAAGGTCCTTCACCCCGTGCCGGTTGAACAGCCGCTCGCGCCGGGTCAGCTCCGCCCGCAGGCTGTCGAGCACGCGGCGGACGAGGTGGCTGTTCAGATCGGTCACGAGGCCGACGCCGTGAGGCAGCCGGACGCAGTCGGCGAACGCCGACCCGCCCTTGTAGTCGACGAACAGGAAGGTCACGCGGGCCGGGCTGTGCTCGACGGCCATCGCGAGCACCCAGGTCTGCAGGAACTCGCTCTTGCCCGAGCCGGTGGTGCCGCCGATCAGGGCGTGCGGCCCCTGCGCGCGCAGGTCCAGCTGCACCGCCCCGTCGGGGCCCTGCCCGACGTAGGCGGCCAGTCGGCCCGACCCCGTCGACCGCGGCGCGGGCGTCGCGCCGGACGACGGCAGCGTCCCGCCCTGCCGCCAGCGATCGAGGACGGCGTCGGGGCTCGAGGCGAACCCCTCGCCGATCAGGTCGAGGAGCATGACCGACTCGGGCAGGTCGGCGTCGGCGTCCTCCTCGCCGAGGGCGTCCTCCAGACCGGAGATCGTCCGGGCGAACCGGATCGCGTCGGCGGTCGGCAGCGTGTCGACCCGGACGTCCTCGACCGTGCGCCCCTCGCGCACGTAGCCGACCGTGCCGACGGGGGCGCTCGTCATCGGCAGGCGGAGGAAGGTGCGGCACACCGCGGGGACCGGGGCGTCCGGACGTCCCACCCACACCGGGTGCACGCCCGCCGCCACGCCCCGCTCGGCGAGTCGCAGCAGCCGGGCCGTCGACACGGGCGGCTCGCCGATCACGACCAGTGCGACGGCCGGCATCGACTCGGCCTCGGCCCGCTCGCTCGTGCCCGACGTCCGGGCCACCCCCTCCAGCGCGTCGTCCTCGTCGATCGGCGGCCGCAGCCGCCCGGCCGCGGCCGCCTCCGCCGCCCTTGTCGCGGCCAGCCGGCTCTCGACCTCGCGCTCCAGAGCGGCCAGCAGCCG
The DNA here is from genome assembly GCF_008831125.1 of Pseudoclavibacter caeni. Lineage (GTDB taxonomy): Bacteria > Actinomycetota > Actinomycetes > Actinomycetales > Microbacteriaceae > Pseudoclavibacter_A > Pseudoclavibacter_A caeni. The sequence goes on from NZ_WBKA01000008.1 coordinate 58,858, forward strand.
GGCGCCGCCGGCGGAGGACGCCGCGAGCGCCGGCACCCCCAGCCACTGCGTGCAGCGGGCGGTGTGCGGCAGCCATTTCAGCCAGTCGTACCGCGGCACGAGCGCGTTCTCCGTAAGCACGGCGACGAGTAGCTCCGCCGGCGACTGCAGCCCGGCCAGCTGCACGAGCAGCGCGTTGAGGCAGTCGAGCCCGGCAGGCCCGGTGTGCTGCACGGCGAGACCGCCCGCGATGTCGAGTCGCTCGGCGACGGGCACCCCCTCGATCGCCCGATGCCGCTCGAGCACCCGGTCGCGCCGCAGCACGCAGTCCTCGATCTCGTCCTCCTGCTCGCCGATCGCCTTGACCGTCGTGCGCGGGGGCAGGACCCCCAGCCCCAGGCGAAGGGCGAGGAAGCCCCAGTGCTCCGGCCGCCGGGTCCACAGCAGCGCGCCGCGACGGCAGGCGGCGTCCACGATCTCCGCCGCGGCCGGCGTCTCCGCGAGTCGCACCCGGCGCTCGCGCTCGGCCAGCTCGTCGAGGCGGGTGTCGAACGCCGCCAGCCGCTCGTCGAACCGGCGGGTCGCCTCCTGCTCCGCCCGGCGGCTCTGCCACCGCTGCGAGAGGTAGTTGCCGAGGACCATCAGCGGGGAGAGGCTCACGAAGATCACCGAGAGCAGGCTGCGGGTGAACAGCCAGAGCACCACGCCCATCACGAGCGGGGCCACCATCACGAGCCAGGGCATCGGCTGCGAGCGCTGATGCCGCGGGACGCGCGGCGCCTCCAGCTCCTCGCCGGGGAAGCGCGCCTCGACCCGAGCCGACCGCACGAGCAGATCGCCGCCAGTGCCCTCCCCGAGGAGCACCGGCCCGCCCTCGCTGGTGAGGCTGACCAGGGTCAGCACCGTCCGGCCGAGCGCGATCTCGTCCCCCGGGCGCACCAGGGCCTCCGTGGTGCGCTCGCCGTCCATGACCAGCCCGTTGGCCGAGTTGAGGTCGGTGATGCGCACGCCGTCGGGCTCGAGGCGGAGGCGGGCGTGCCGCTGCGAGACGGTCTGGTCGGTCACCCTCAGGGCGTTGCCGATCCCGCGGCCGATCGTGCGGCCTTGGGCGGCGACCAGGAACTCCTGGCCCGCGTCCGGCCCGTCCGCCACCCGGAACAACGCCCGCAGGTCCGTGTGCGAGATCACCCGCTCCGCGGCGGGACCGGTGAGCCGGTGCAGGGCGACGGTCATGCCCGAGCGCAGCCCGCTGGAGGCGAGCGCGGCGCTCGGATCGAGCGGTGGCCGGTCGGTCGGTGCCCGGCCGGGCAGCGGCCGGTCAGATGGGGAGAGCGCCCGCAGAGTGAGCACGCCGTCGGCGTCGGCCCGGGGCGCGGGGTCGTCGAGCACCGGAGCGCCGCGTCGCCCGGGCGATCGCGAGCGTTGGAGCGCCAGCGCCACCTCGCCCACGGTCGTGCGGGGCTCCGCGGTCACCACGACGTCCCGCGGCCCGTCCTCCCGCTGCAGCGTGATCGCGATCCGCATCCGCCCACTCCCCTCTCGCCTCGCACGAGACCACGCGCCTCGTGTGAGCGAGTCTGCCGGGGCGATCGCCTCCCGGCGAGGTCGCGGGGAATGCTGTGGAGGCGGACGACACCGTCCGGCGCCTGTGCACCGGCTCGATCGTCCTGACGCCGGAGGCGCACGTCGGACACGCGACCGGGACCGAGACGCAACCGGGCAGCGGGCGAGCCCGGCCCGCACCGCCTCAGCGAACGAGACGCTCGAAGCGGTGCCGCACGCCCGTGCGCGACACCCGCCAGGCGTCGTCGCCCGCGACCCGCCGCCAGGTGGGGTCGAGCCCGGGAGCGAACGCGTCGGGGACGGCCGGGGCGATGCCCTGCACGGGGTCACCGACACGCACGTCGACGTCCACGAGCGTCCGCTCGATGACCCGCGTCTGCGGCAGCGGCAGCGCGTCCGCGTACAGCCGGGCGCCGCCCATCACCCAGACGTCCGGCTCCATGCCCGTCGTGCCCACCGCATCCGCCCGGGTGACGCGGCCCGCGAGGGCGAGCGCCTCCGGCAGCCCGTGGGCGACCCGGAGCGTCCCCGCGGCTGCCGCGTCGCGCGTGGCGCCGGCGAGCCCGGCCGCCCAGTCCGCCTGACCGGTCACGACGATGTTCACCCGGCCCGGCAGGGGTCGCGCGCGCGGCGGCAGCGAGTCCCACGTGCGCCGCCCCATGACGACCGGGCGGCCGAGCGTGACCGCCTTGAAGTGCGCGAGATCCTCGGGCACCCGCCAGGGGATGCGTCCGGCCGCGCCGATCACGCCGGCGCGATCCTGCGCCCAGATCAGGCCGACGTGGATGCCGGGGCCCGGCCCGCCCGCGACAGGTTCCAGCCCGCCGGTGACCGGCGACGCGGACGCCGTGCCCGGCCTCGCCCCGTCCGCCGTGCCGCTCACACCGCCACCGGGGCCTTGATGCCCGGGTGGTGTCGGTAGCCGCGCACCGCGAAGTCCTCGTACCTGTAGTCGAGGATCGACGGCGGCCGGCGCAGCAGCTCGAGCGTCGGCAGCGGGTACGGCTCACGGGAGAGCTGCAGGCGCACCTGGTCCAGGTGGTTGAGATAGATGTGGCAGTCGCCACCCGTCCACACGAGGTCGCCGACGGCGAGGCCGGTCTGCTGGGCGACCATGTGGGTCAGCAACGCGTAGCTGGCGATGTTGAAGGGCACGCCCAGGAACATGTCGGCACTCCGCTGGTACAGCTGACACGACAGCCGGCCGTCAGCGACGGAGAACTGGAAGAGCACGTGACAGGGAGCGAGCGCCATCCGGTCGAGGTCGGCGACGTTCCACGCGGAGACGACGAGCCGGCGGGAGTCAGGGTCACGGCGAATCTGCTCAACGACCCGGCTGATCTGGTCGATCGTGCCCCCGTCGGGCGTCGGCCACGACCGCCACTGCACGCCGTAGACGGGGCCGAGATCACCATGCTCGTCCGCCCACTCATCCCAGATCGTCACACCGTGCTCATGCAACCACCCGATGTTCTCGTCACCGCGCAGGAACCACAGCAGCTCGTACGCGACCGACTTGAAATGGACACGCTTGGTCGTCACGAGCGGGAACCCGCGAGAGAGATCAAAACGCATCTGCCGGCCGAACAGCGACAGGGTGCCGGTGCCGGTGCGGTCACCCTTCCGGGCGCCGTGCTCCAACACCTCGCGCAACAGGTCCTCGTACGGGGTCGGGCCGACCGCCGGGCCACCCGCGGCGGGCGCGCCGCCCGGCTCGACGGCGCCGGCGGCGGGCGCCGTCGACCGCTCCGGTCGATCCACGTTCACGCTGCTCACGGTGAGCCACTCTACCCGACCGGGCCCACCCCGCGACAGGCTCCTCGTGGAGCGCCTGCGGCCCGCCGCACGGCCCCGTCCGACCCCGTTCCACAGGCCTCCGACCGCCCCCCCGCACGGCATGGCTGGGCCACAGCCCGCGCATAGTCGTTTCGTATACTCACGTCATGCACGCTCATCCACTCGGCTCGCTCGCCCGCCGCTCCGCGGCACTCCTGCTGCTGCCCGCACTCGCGCTCGGCGGCTGCGCGCAGGCGACCGGCGAAGCCCCCGCGTCCCCGGCCGCGGCCTCCGACACCGCGTCGGCCGCCCCCGTCGAGCAGCGTGTCACCGTGAGCGCGATGGGCGACATGCTCCCGCACGCCCCCGTCCACGCCGAGGCCCGCACAGCCGACGGGTACAGCTATGGCCAGTACTTCGACGCGATCCGGCCGCGGTATGCCGACGCCGACCTCGTCTTCTGCAACGAGGAGGTGCTCGCCAGCGCGACCTCCGTCGACCAGGTGAAGACCTACCCTCGGTTCCGGGCTCCGGTGCAGTTCGCCGACAGTCTCGGCCGTGAGGTCGGCTGCAATGCGATCAATCTCGCCAACAACCACATGGCCGACTACGAGCAGAGCGACATCGACCGCACCCGTGCCGAGTGGGACACCCTCCAGCCGAGACTGATCTCCGGGGCGAGCCGCAGCGCCGCCGAGCAGCAGCAGATCGCCGTGACCGAGATCGACGGCATCCGCGTCGCCCAGCTGTCGTACACCACACAGAGCAACCAGGGCCACACCGACTTCGGGCTGAACATGGCAGGCGGCCCGCTGATGGCCGACCAGCTCGCCCGCGCCCGGCAGGAGGCCGACGTCGTCATGGTGTCGATGCACTGGGGCACCGAGGACTCCACCACGCCCGACGACGAGCAGCGCCGCTACGTGCAGCAGCTCTCCGACGCCGGCGTCGACGTGGTCATCGGCACCGGTCCGCACGTGCTGCAGCCGGCCGAGTACGTCACCCGCGCCGACGGCGGGCGGATGCTGGTGTGGTACTCGATCGGCAACATGCTCTCCACGCAGATGCCCGTGAACAACCGCACCGGGGTGATCGCCCGCTGGTCGTTCGTGCGCGACGGCGACGCCGCCGTGCGGGTCGAGGACGCCACGGCGATCCCGACGTTCATGGACTTCGTCTCACGCGGGGTGAGCCTCGCGAACCGGCACAGCCTGCGCATCCTGCCGATGGCGGAGGCCGGCGATCGGGTGGCCGCGGAGTTCCCGGGCGAGACAGCCGACAGCCGGTTCGCGTTCGTGACGCAGACACTCGGCGGCCAGATCACCGTGCAGCGGTGAGCGAGCGGTCGGCGGCCCCGCCCGGACGGCCTGTCGATGCGCTACAGCTGCCGGTGCGGACGCTGCTGCGGGCGCCGCCCCCGACGCGGCAGCCGTGGGGCGGGCCGGTTCGTGAGCGCGTACCGCTCGAGGATGCGCAGGAAGTCCTGCTGCAGCTGACGCCACAGCCACACGCTCACCCGCTTGGCGGGCACCTGCGGGGCCTCGGTGAGCCAGATGGAGATCGTGCCGATGACGGCGCCGGCGAGGTAGGCCGCATCGGCGTCGAACCCGATCGGCACGGCGTTGCGACGGTCGGCGTACTGCAGCAGGCTCTGCTGGATGATCTCGCGGAACTGGTTGCGCAGCCGGCTCGTCACCGCGGCGCTGCCCTTGGGGCCGAGCGCCCACGCGTACGCCTGCTTGTACCGGGCGATGTGATCGAGGTACTGCAGCAGCGTCTTCGGCAGCCCGGTCTCGGCGTCGTGCGGCACGCCGGGCGAGATCATGTTCGTCTGGTTGACCTCGGTGGAGAGCTCCTCGAACGCGTCGGCGAGCAGCTCGTCGAGGTCGCTGTAGTGCACGTAGAACGAGCTGCGGTTGACGCCCGCCTCGCGCACCACGTCGGAGATCGAGATCGACTGGATGTCACCGCTGCCGATCAGGGAGATGACGGCCCCGCGCAGCGCCTGTCTGGTCCGCTGCGCCCGGGGGTCGAGGACTCGTTCGGACTGCCGTGACACGCGCCCAGTCTACCCCGTCGGCCCGCCTGCGCGACCGGCGGGATCCCGGGACGCTCCCGGGGCTCAGCGCTGCTCGGCGGCCGCGTCGTGCTGGGCCGCCTCCCACAGCGCCCGGTCGACGAGCTCCGCCTTCGGCGGGGTGACCGCGTCGCGATGCCGGGCCCGCGCGATGATCGCCGTGGCCTCGGCGAGGCGCCCGGCCTCGATCGCCCGGGTCAGCAGGGCCACGCCGGGCAGGAAGTCCGGGGCGGCGTCTGTGTCGAGCCCCTCGGCGAGGCTCACCAGGCGCACGTCCTGCTCGCGCACGGCGGCGATCCCGTCGAGCAGCGCGGCCGCCCCGAGCCCGAGCGAGGTGAGCGCCGTGACGACCACCGCGTCCTCGTCGCCGAGGTCGTCGAGCGCCTCGCGGATGCGATAGTGCCAGTCCTCCTGCGTGCGCGGGGCGAGCGCGACCACCCGGTCGACCCCGGCGGACGCAAGCGTGACCCGCTGGTCGTCGGTGGACGCGAGCCCGGCGTGCTCGATGACGAGTCCCAGTCGTGTCATGTGTGCTCTCCCTCGCTGTGCAGCCCCGTCGCGCGGGCGCGGCGCGGCGGGGCCCGCACGTCGACCCGTGCTCGACCGATTGTAGTCGGCCAGCGGGCTCCGACATCCCGGCCGTGGGATGCTGGAGGGGTGCCCGCCGTATCCGCCTTCGACCTGCCCACCCTGGCCCGCGGCCTGCCCGCCGGCGCCGTGCTCCCCGGCCTCGCCGCCGCGTTCGCGCGCGACGCCGCGCCCCGGCTCGTCGTCGAGGCGCCGCCCGGCTCCGGCAAGACCACGGTCGTGCCGCCCGCGATCGCCTGCCACGCGTCCGGGCGCGTCGTCGTCGCCGAGCCACGCCGACTCGCCGCCCGGGCCGCGGCCGCCCGGCTCGCGTCCCTCACCGGCACGCGCGTCGGTGACCTCGCCGGGTACGCGGTGCGCGGCGAGCGCCGGGTCTCGCCGGCAGCCCGGGTCGTGTTCGTCACGAACGGCCTGCTCGTGCGCCGACTGCTCGCCGATCCCGAGCTCGCGGGCGTCAGCGCGGTCGTGATCGACGAGGTGCACGAGCGCGGCCTCGACGGCGATCTCGCGTTCGCGCTGTCGGACGAGGTGGCCCGGCTGCGTGACGACCTCACCCTAGCCGTCATGTCGGCCACGCTCGACGCCGACCGCTGGGCGGGGCTGCTCGGCGACGACGCCCGGGTGCTGCGCGTGCCCGCCCGCCCGCATCCGCTGCGCACGGTCTGGGCCCCGCCCCCCGACGGGGTGGCCCGGCTCGACGATCGGGGCGTGACGAGGGCGTTCCTCACGCATGTCGCCGCGACGATCGAGCACGCCCTGGCGGCCCACCCGGAGGGGTCGCTGCTCGCGTTCCTGCCGGGTCGCCGGGAGGTCGACGCCGTGGTCGGCCTGCTGCGCGGCCGGGGGATCGACGCCCGCCCGCTGCATGGGTCGATGTCGTCGGCGGAGCAGGACGCGGCGCTGGCCGAGCCGCCCGGGGGCGAGCGGCGGGTGATCGTGGCCACGGCGATCGCCGAGTCGTCGCTGACGGTGCCGGGCGTGCACATCGTCGTCGACGCCGGCCTCGCCCGCGAGCCCCGGCTCGACCGGCGCCGGGGGTTCGCGGGACTCGTCACCGTGCCCGCCTCGCAGGCGTCGGTCGCACAGCGGGCCGGCCGCGCCGCCCGCCTCGGTCCCGGGGTCGCCGTGCACTGCTGCGCCGAGCGGGAGCTCGCCCTGGCCCCCGCCGAGGCCCGCCCCGAGATCGCCACCGGGGATCTCACCGGTCTGGCCCTCGCCCTGGCCGCCTGGGGTGACCCGGATGCGGCCGATCTGCGGCTGCCGGATCGCCCGCCCGCGGCCGCGCTGGAGACCGCCCGCGGCACCCTCGCCGCGCTCGGTGCCCTGGCGCGGGACGATGCGGGCCGGGTGCGGATCACCGCGCGGGGCCGGGCGCTCGCCCGTGTCCCCGCCCATCCCCGGCTCGCCCGGGCCCTGCTCGACGCCGCGGAGCGCATCGGCCCGGAGCGGGCGGCGGAGCTCGTCGCCGCGCTGGACGCCGATCTGCGCGCGCCCGGCGGAGATCTCGCCGCGCTGCTGCGCGAGCTGCGCCGGGGAGGCACCCCGGCCGCCCGTCGCTGGCGGCGCGACGTCCGTCGGCTCGCCCGGCTCGTGCCCGGGGGCCGGCGGGACGGCAACGACGGGCCGAGGGCACACACCGGCGGACCGGGTCCCGGCGACGTCGACCGGCTCCCCGACGACGCGGCGCTCGGTCTCGTCACCGGGCTCGCTCACCCCGAGCGGATCGCCCGCCGCCGCGAGGGCTCGATCGGCGAGTACGCGCTCGCCTCGGGCACCGCCGCGGCGCTCCCCCGCGGCTCGGCGCTGTCCGAGGCCGAGTGGCTCGCCGTCGCCGACGTCGCCCGGGCCCGCACCGCCAGTGCGTCGGGGGCGGTGATCCGGGCTGCCGTGCCGATCGACCGGGCCATTGTCAAGACGGCGGGGGCCGCCCTGCTGCGCGACGAGACGGAGACCGCCTGGCGCGACGGCCGGGTGCGCGCGTGGCGGGTGCGCCGGCTCGGCGCGCTGGAGCTCGCCCGCACCCCGACCTCCCCCGATCCCGCGGCCGCCCGGGCAGCCGTGCGCGCCCTGCTGCGCGGCGAGCCGCCTGAGGCCGCGCCGCTCGGCATCCTCGTGTGGACGCCCGCGGCAGCCCGGCTGCGCGCCCGGCTCGCACTGCTGCACCGTTCGCTCGGCGATCCGTGGCCGGCGATGGACGACGCCTCGCTCGCCGCCCGGGTCGACGACTGGCTCGGCCCGGAGATCGACCGGCTCGCGGCCGGCCGCCCCGCGTCAGCCCTCGATCTCGGCGACGCGCTGCGCCGGCTGCTGCCTTGGCCTGCGGCAGCCCGGCTCGACGAGCTGGCCCCGGAGCGGATCACCGTGCCGTCGGGGTCCGCGGTGCGCGTGGACTATCCCGACCCCGCCGACCCCGCCACCCCGCCGGTGCTCGCGGTGAAGCTGCAGGAGTGCTTCGGGTGGACGCGCACGCCGCGCGTCGCCGACGGCCGGGTGCCCGTGCAGCTGCAGCTGCTCTCGCCCGCCCGGCGCCCGGTGGCGATCACGATGGACCTCGCGTCGTTCTGGCAGGAGGGCTACCGGCAGGCGCGCGCCGAGCTGCGCGGACGTTATCCCAGGCATCCCTGGCCGGAGGACCCGCGCACGGCGACGCCCACCCGCGGCACGAAGCGGCGGTCGGGCTAGAAGTCCCAGTACTTGCCCGTCAGGCCTCAAGGCCCGGGATCATGCGGATCGCGCGGTCACTGCTGCCTCGCGTGCCTGCTGCGTGCCACTCACCGAGACCCTGCACACAGAGTCAGACGACCGTCACTTTCCTTGGTCGCCAGCATAGCAATGCCACTCAGCGCCGGGCTCTTCCAGCTGGCGCCTCTCACATAGAGGCTCATCGCGGATGGGAGTGTAGGAGCGGTCTGAATCCGCCGGCTTCGAGGAGCGATCTGGCGATGTAGTGTGTGAGGTTCCGGAAGCCGAGTGCGGAACCGCGAAGGTGCTCGAGCCGGCCGTTG
>NZ_WBKA01000009.1 GCF_008831125.1 Pseudoclavibacter caeni
CGCCAGGTGCGGCGGCATTGCGCGCACCGGTACCGGCGCACCCGCACCAACAGCGTCGTCGGCCGATGCCCGAACGGCTCATGCGCCAGCGGACGCGTCACAGTGTCGCGCGGCACGCCCTCCGCGCCGCACTTTCGGCACCACGGGTCGTCGTCGAGGACACGACACTCCAACACAGCCCGATCAGGCTCGAGCAGCTGCCCAACGGCTTGAAGGCCGAGCTCGTCGAGGCGGCAGAACGTGGTCAGGTTAGGGGTCGCGAACGTAGGGTGGTGCATGTCGAGGTCTTCCGGCGGATGGGCAGTGTAGGAACTTCCATTCTGGAAGACCTCGACCTCTATCTGCGAACCGGCCGGCGCCCCTCGTCTACACCTTCAACTGCGAAGAGCCTTCGCGGCTCTTCGCGAACGAGGGTGTAGGTGGGGTCTGAAGCCTCCGGTTTCGAGGCTCTTCGTAATCAAGGGTGTAGGTGGGGTCTGAAGCCGCCGGCTTCGAGCAGACTCCGTGAGATGTAGTTCGTCAGGTTCCGGAAGCCCAGGGCGGAGCCGCGGAGGTGTTCGAGGCGCCCGTTGATCGCCTCCGTGGGACCGTTGCTGGTGCCGGGCCGGTCGAAGAACGCGAGCACGTCGATGGCGCGTTGCTTCAGTGTCCGGCCGAGCTTGCGCAGTTCGACAAGTCCGGCCGGGATGCCGCTTGTGAGGGAGTCGATGAGTTGCTGCATGACGAACTTCCCGAGTCCCCGGTCTGGTTCCCGGTAGGCGGTGACCATCCGCTGATAGATGCCCCAGGTCGCCTCGACCTCGACATGCTGCTCGTCGGCGAACAGCTCCTCGAGGCGGGTCTGCTGCTTCTCGGTGAGCAGCCCGGCTCCGGTGTGGAGGGTGCGGCGGGCCTTGTAGAGCGGATCCTCCTTCCTTCCGCGGCGCCCGAATGCGTCACGCTGGACGCGGCGGCGGCACTCGTCGAGCGCGTCGCCAGCCAATCTCACGACGTGGAACGGGTCCATCACCGCGACCGCGTCGGGGAGTTCCTCGACGGCGGCGGTCTTGAACCCGGTGAACCCGTCCATCGCGACAACCTCGACACCATCGCGCCAGGCCTGGGGACGGGCGGCGAGCCAGGTCTTGAACACGCTCTTGGAACGCCCCTCGACCATGTCCAGCAACCGTGACGGTCCGGTCTTGTCCCGCACCGGGGTGAGGTCGATGATCACGGTCACGTACTTGTCGCCGCGGCGGGTGTGGCGCCAGACGTGCTCGTCGACGCCGATCACCGCGACGCCGTCGAACCGGGCTGGGTCATCGATCAGTGCCCGCTTGCCCTCGGCGAGGACCGCGGTGTTCGCCGTGTGCCAGGACACCCCCAAGCCCGCGGCTACACGCGAGACCGTGAGATGGTCGACCACGATGCCCTCCAGCGCCCACCGCATCCCGCGACGAGACAGCTTCGCTCGCGCGGGCGCCGCCGCGGTGAGGTCTTCCCGCCAGGAACGCCCGCAGCCGGAACACTTGTATCGGCGGATCCGGACCAGCAGCGTCGTCGGGCGGTGTCCGAACGGCTCGTGCGCGAGCAACCGCGTATCAGTCCCGCGAGAAAGCCCCTGGCTGCCACAACCCCGACACCACGGATCCGGCTCCGCAACCCGGCACTCGATCACCGCCCGGTCCGACTCAAGACACTGCCCCACCGCGACGAGACCGAGCTCGTCCAGTCGGCAGAACACGGTCAGATCAGGGGTCGCAAAGGTAGCGTGGAGCACGTCGAGGTCTTCCGGCAGATGGTCAGTGTGAGAACTTCCATCATCGGGAGACCTCGACCCCCACCCCCGCAACGACGCGCTCAACCACCTACCCCCTCAACTGCGAAGAGCCTGATTACGAAGAGCCTCGAAACCGGAGGCTTCAGACCCCACCTACACCCTCGTTCGCGAAGAGCCCCTTCAAACCCGATACGAGAAGGAACAGCGTACCGAATCAGAGCGGTCTCTGAACGCAATTCGCAAAGCGTCGGCCACGGCAAGCTCTCAATTCGGGTCATTCTCTCGCGCGCAAGCTTCGGTCGTATGGCAACCAAGGGTCAGCCCGGAACTCACAGATATTTTCCTTTCACACGCCAGCGAAGACAAGGACGAGATTGCTCGACCACTGCGTGAGGCTCTGGAAGACCGCGGGCTCACCGTCTGGTTCGATGAACTCAAGATCAAAGTTGGCCACAGCATCCGCCAGGAGATCGAGAAGGGCATCGAGGGCGCTAGGTTCGGTGTCGTCATCCTCTCACCGAGCTTCTTTGCGAAACAGTGGACGCAGGCCGAACTCGACGCCCTTTTTACGAAGAAGATTGATAGTGGGCGCAGCGTGATTCTCCCAATCTGGCACCGCGTGACAAAGGATGAGGTGGCTTCACAGTCCCCACTACTCGCCGGACTTCTCGCTCTCAACTCCGCAACCATGACGCTCTCCGAGATAGCCGACGCCATTGCCGAAGCCGTCGCAGAAGACGGTCAGTAGTGCGTCTTCGCCCATACTGTGCCACGGTGGACGGTGAACTGCTTCGCGACCGTTGAGACACTGACGCCGTTGGAGCGGGCTGTTCGCATAGCGTCCACTTCCTGCTCGGTCAGCGGTGTTCGAGACCGTCTCCTTGGCTCGGTGACGGCCTCGCTCTCGGCGAAGACAATTGGGTCGACCGGAGAGCGGACCTCGCCAACACCGCGCTTCCATGCCGCGATCAGCCTCTCGACCACTCGTCGCCTGTTCCCGCAGCGCTCACTCAGGCCCACCAGACCAGAGGGCACGATCGTGGAGGATTCCGCGTTCGTGCCCTCTTCTTTCATCTCCCGGGGAGTCCGGTCCGAGGGCTGCCGTGCACCCGTGGCTCTGCCGCACATCCGGGGCCTCCGCCATCGCTCAGGCGCCGTCGGCACCGGCTGCGTCGGGGTCGGGGGTGGACGCCGCAGATCGGTGAGCGATCGCCCGCCCCACCAGCGCTCATGCGTCGGGTCGTCCGGACCGATGGTCCAGCCGGCCTCGGGCAGATCGTGGCTGGACGTCTCGCGCAAGAACACGGCGTTCTCGTTCGACCTGGTCAGCCCGGTGAAAGCCTCGCCGTCGAACCAGCGGTCGATCGTCGGGCCCCTCGCATCGGTGTACCAGCCGGCGCCGGGGCCTTCGCATCATCCCGGGCCACAGACTCCGCGCCTCGCGCTGCGCCTGGATACCGGCACGTTCGGTCATGCCTCGCTGCACGGCGTCGTGAACGTGTGTGAACGCGTTGCACGAGAGCTCGATCAGCACGGGCGGGACGTCGACGCAGAGCACCTCCAGAGACCCGAGCCTCGTTCCTCCCGAGCCCAGCTGCGCCCCGACCGGCCGAGCATGGTCGAGGCACCCATCGCGTCCGTGTGCCTCGCCCGCAGGGTCCGACATCGCGCCGGGGTGACGTGCGGGGCGCACCCGACCAACGGGTATCCTCATAGAGCACACTCCCGAGGGAAGGACCCGACCGAAGCATGACCGACACGATGACCTTCGTCTCCACTCGCGGCGGCATGGCGCCGGCGCCCTTCACCCAGGTGCTCATCGACGGTCTCGCACCGGACGGCGGGCTCACCGTGCCGGATCACGTGCCCACGGTCGACGCCGCCCGACTCGAGGGCTGGCGCGGGCTCGACTACCCGGCGCTCGCCGCCGAGGTCATCGGGCTGTACGCCACGGACATCCCGGCCGCGGACCTCGCCCGACTCACCGCGGCCGCCTACGCGCCGGAACGGTTCCCGGCGCCCGTCGTGCCACTGAACCGCGTCGACGACCGGCGGGTCGTCGTCGGGCTCTCCGAGGGGCCGACGATGGCGTTCAAAGACCTCGCGATGCAGTTCCTGGGCCAGGCGATGCCGTACGCGCTCGCGCGCAGCGGACGCCGGCTCAACATCCTCGGCGCGACCTCGGGCGACACCGGCTCCGCCGCCGAGCACGCCTTCCGCGGCCGGCCCGGCATCAGCGTGTTCATGCTCTCGCCCCAGGGACGGATGAGCGACGTGCAGCGGGCGCAGATGTACTCGCTCGACGACGCCAACATCCACAATCTGGCCGTCGACGGGGTGTTCGACGACTGCCAGAACATCGTCAAGGCGATCAACGGCGACGCGGCGTTCAAGGCCGCACACGCGATCGGCGCCGTCAACTCGATCAACTTCGGCCGCATCAGCGCGCAGATCGTCTACTACTTCTGGGCGTGGCTGCGGGTGACCGACGACATCCCCGCCGCAGGGCGCGCGGACGCGCTCATCTCGTTCGCGGTGCCCTCCGGCAACTTCGGCAACATCTATGCCGGGCACCTGGCCCGGCGGATGGGGCTGGCGATCCATCGGCTGATCCTCGCCACGAACGAGAACAACGTGCTCGACGAGTTCTTCCGCACCGGCGTCTACCAGCCGCGCACCCGGGAGCAGACGCTCGTGACCTCCAGCCCGTCGATGGACATCTCGAAGGCCTCGAACCTCGAGCGGTTCATCTGGGACGTGCTGGGCCCGGAGCGCTTCCGCGCGGCCTGGGCCGAGCTCGAGCGCGCCGGCCGCCTCGACCTCTCCGCGGAGCAGCCCCGATTCACCGCCGAGTACGGGTTCGTCAGCGGCGAGAGCACGCATGCGGACCGGCTCGCCGCCATCCGAGCCGTGCACGAGCGCAGCGGTCTGCTCATCGACCCGCACACCGCCGACGCGGTGACCGTCGCCGACCGGCTGATCGCCGACGGGCTGCCCGGGCAGGTGCTCGTGCTCGCGACCGCCCGGCCCGAGAAGTTCGGCGACACGGTCAAGGAGGCGCTCGGCGACGACGCCGAAGGGCTCACCCCGCGGCTGCGCGAGCTGCTCGCCCGGCCCCAGCACGTCATCGACGTGCCGAACAGCGTGGACGCGGTGCGCGCCTACATCGAGGCGCACGCGCCCGCCACGACCGTCGCGGAGTAGCGTCCGCTTGGGGTCTGGGCCTGGGCCTGGGCCTGGGGCCGGTCTGGACGGGCACGGGCCGGCGTGTCGACCCTTGCTCCCGCTCGGGGGGTGCTCCATACTGCTCCTGACGGATACCCTACCCGAGTATCGATTGGAGCGGTCATGGGTGAGAGACACGCTGCATCGGCGGACCGAGAGCGGCATGAGCAGGACCTGCATCACGATGGCTCGGCTCATCAGGACGTGTCAGGTGCGGGCGAGGCCTGCCACGGGATGTCTGACATGAGCCATCACGGCATGGACGGCCACGACATGAGCGGGATGGCGATGAGCCCTCACGACATGGACGGCCACGGCAAGAACGGGCACGACATGAGCCCTCACAACCCGATGCCCGGCATGGCCATGTCCCACGGCGGGCATGCCGGCCACGGCGATCACGTCGCCCGATTCCGCCGTCTGTTCTGGATCATGCTCGCGCTCGCGGTGCCCGTCGCGGCGTGCTCGCCCATGTTCGCCGCGATGCTCGGCTACCGCCTGCCCGACGTCCCGGGGCTCGTCTGGGTGTCGCCGGCGCTCGGCGTCGTCATGTACGTCTGGGGCGGTCGTCCTTTCCTCTCCGGCGCGGTCGGCGAGCTGCGTGACCGGCGCCCCGGGATGATGCTGCTCATCGCCACGGCGATCACCGTCGCGTTGCTCGCCTCGCTCGGCGCGAGCCTCGGCCTACTGCCGGAGAGCCTCGAGTTCTGGTGGGAGCTCGCGCTGCTGATCGTCATCATGCTGCTCGGGCACTGGCTCGAGATGCGCTCGCTGGCGCGCACGGGCTCGGCGCTCGACTCGCTGGCCGCGCTGCTGCCGGACGAGGCCGAGATCGTCGACGGTGACGCCACCCGGACGGTCCCGGTCGCCGACCTCGCCGTCGGGGACGTCTTCCGGGTGCGTCCGGGCGGACGCGTGCCCGCCGACGGCGTGATCCACTCCGGTCAGGCGGGCCTCGATGAGTCGGCCATCACCGGCGAGTCCGCTGCGGTCGTCCGCGGACCCGGTGATCACGTCGTCGCCGGCACCGTCTCCACCGACTCCGCGATCACCGTCACGGTCACCGCGATCGGGGCCGACACCGCGCTGGCCGGCATCCGCCGCCTCGTCGCCAGCGCGCAGTCCTCGTCCACACGCGCGCAGCGGCTCGCCGACCGCGCCGCCGGCTGGCTGTTCTGGTACGCGCTCGCCGCCGCCGCGGTCACGGCCGTCGTCTGGAGTGTGATCGGCTCTCCGCAGGACGCGCTCACCCGCACGATCACCGTGCTCGTCATCGCCTGCCCGCATGCGCTCGGGCTCGCGATCCCGCTCGTCGTCTCGATCGGCACCGAGCGGGCGGCCCGGGCTGGCGTGCTCGTGTCGAACCGGATGGCGCTGGAGCGGATGCGGCGCGTCGACACGGTGCTCTTCGACAAGACCGGCACCCTCACCGAGGGACGCCCGGCGGTCGTCGCCGTGGCCGGGGCGCATCAGGCGGATGTGGGGGAGCGCCCGGCTGCGGTCGGTGCAGTCGGGAGGGCGGCTGCCGAGAGCGCGTCCGCGGAGACCGAGGCGGGGCATGCAGCGGATGCGCAAACCGGCGCCGGGGAGCGCCCGGCTGCAGACGCGGTGCTCGCCCTCGCCGCCGCGACCGAGGGGGAGTCGGAGCATCCGCTCGGCCGGGCGATCGTCGCCGCGGCGCGCGAGCGGGGCCTCGTCATCGACACGGTGACGGCCTTCGCGTCGTCGCCCGCGGTCGGCGTGACCGCCACGGTCGCCGGCCGGAGCGTCCGCGTCGGTGGGCCGCGGCTGCTCGCCGAGGCTCACGCCGAGCCGATGCCCGAGGCCGACGGCTGGGCGGGACGCGGCTGGACCGTGCTCCACGTGCTCGTCGACGGCCGGGTCGTCGGCGCCATCGCCCTGGCCGACGCGGTGCGTCCGGAATCGGCGCAGGCCGTGGCCGCGCTGCGCCGGCGGGGCGTGACGAGCGCGATGATCACCGGCGACGCCGAGCAGGTCGCCCGTGAGGTTGCCGCCCGGGTCGGCATCGAGCGGGTGTTCGCGGGTGTGCGCCCGGAGGACAAGGCCCGCCGCGTCGCCCGCCTGCAGCACGACGGGCACGTCGTGGCGATGGTCGGCGACGGCGTCAACGACGCCCCCGCGCTCGCCGGTGCCGACGTGGGCCTCGCGATCGGGGCGGGCACCGACGTGGCCCGGGCGAGCGCGGACGTCGTGCTCGCCGGCTCCGACCCGCGGGCCGTGCTGTCGGTGCTGCGGCTCTCGCAGGCCAGCTGGCGGAAGATGGTGCAGAACCTGTGGTGGGCGGCCGGATACAACCTCGTGGCGGTGCCGCTCGCGGCCGGTGCGCTCGCCCCCGTCGGGTTCACCATGCCCATGTCGGTCGGCGCGATCCTCATGTCGCTGTCGGCGATCATCGTGGCGGTCAACGCGCAGACGCTGCGGCGGCTGGATCTCGACCCGGCGGACTGCACGCGGGAGTGACTCGTCCCCTGCTCCGACATCGGCGATCGGGATGACTCTACGAGTTGTAGTAGAGTGGTGAGTCGTGCTGCACGAACCGATCGTCCTCTGGTCCTACGTCATTGTCTTCCTCCTCTTGGGGCTCGCCAGCCTCGGGCTCGCCCTGCAGCGGAGGCGCTCTGCGGCCGGCCGTGTGGGCCAGCTGCTGCACGCAGCCATGTGCTTCGCCATGGCCGCGATGCCCGCCACGTTCTTCATGCAGGTGTGGTGGCTGTGGGCGTTCGGGTTCCTCGCCGCGGCGCTGTGGTTCGTCTGGCTCGCGGTGACGCCGCGGCCCGTTCCAGAGGACGCGTGCGGCTGCGGCGACGCGTGCGGCCCGGAGTGCACGTGCGACGAGGCGGGGGAGGCCTCCCGGGACGGCGCCGCGGATTCGGTCGCCGCCGACACCGTCGGCGACACGCGGCGCGCCGGCCGGGGGATGGCGTGGTACCACGCGTTCATGATGGCGGCCATGTCGTGGATGACCTGGATCATGCTGCCGATGCAGGCGATGCGGCGCGGCATGACCGGGATGTCCGGCGCCGCGGACGGCGGCATGGACACGATGTCCGGCTCCGCCGACGGCATGTCGGGGATGTCCGGGACGGACATGCCATCGGGTGGCGGCATGGCGGAGAGCGCGTCCGCCGGGCACACCATGATGATCACGATGCTGCCGACCTGGATGCTCGTCATCACCGTGGCGGTCGTCGCGGTCTTCGCCGTCGCGTTCGTCTGGTGGCTGTGGCGGGCCGTGCGGCCGGGGGCCACCGTCGAGGTGCGGCTGCACGCCTGGCTGCAGGCGATCATGGCCGCGGGCATGGCGTTCGGCTTCCTCGCGATGTGAGGCCCGGCGGTCGTCGTACGCTGGTCTCGCGGACGCCGCGGATGTCCCCTTCGAACGCTCTGCAGCCACCCTGTCGTCTTTCACCTGCGCACGCTCGCCGCGACGCTGCGGACGCCCCATCGAGCCCTCGGAATCGCCGGTCGGGAGGCTCACGCCATGCTTGTGAGCGCACTCATTTCTGAGTAGGCTTATTTTCTGAGCGGAGGGGCCCGGACACCGGGCCGAATCCTCCGGGAACAGAGGCGGAGATGGCCGACGAGAGCCGGGTCAGCCGACGCAAGCGGCGGACGCTGGAGCGCATCCGCTCTGTCGCAGCCCGCCTGTTCGCCACCCGCGGGTACGAGGGCACGACGACCGGCATGGTCGCCGAGCAGGCCGACATCGCCGCCGGCACCCTGTTCTGCTACGTCGACAGCAAGGCCGAGCTGCTGCTCATGGTCTACAACGACCGGTTCGCCGAGGCGATCGCGGCCGGCGTGGCCGCCGGTGCGCAGGCCACGGGCGATCCCGTGGACGTCGTGGTCGCCATGGTCGAGCCGCTGCTGCGCGCGGCTGGCGGCGACCCCGAGAACGCGGCGGTCTACCAGCGCGAGCTCATCTTCGGTGCGGGCGAGGAGACCCACCGGGCGGCTGGCATGCGCATCGTCGCGGCGTTCGAGCAGGCGCTCGCCAGCCGCATCCTCGAGGCGACCGGGCTGGGCGATGGCGGCGACGGGATCCGTGCACTCGCGACCGCCGCAGGGCGCAGTGTGTTCGCCGACGTGCACGTGCTGCTCATCCAGCCTGATCGGGTGCGCTCCGCGCTTGACGATGACCTGCGCGAGCTGCGCGGTCAGATCGCGATGATCATCGCAGGTCTCGTCGTGCTCGCGACGGGGGAGGACGTCCGGGCCCCGGGTGCCCGGGCCGATGCGGCGGACGGCCGCGTCGACGAGAACGCCCGGACCTGAAGGAGAGAGAACCATGACCACCAGCGGCATCACCAACGTCACCGTGCTCGGCACGGGCGTGCTGGGCTCGCAGATCGCGTTCCAGAGCGCCTACGCGGGGTTCACCGTGACCGCGTACGACATCAGCGACGAGATCATCGACAAGGCGAAGCACCGCTTCGCCGACCTCGCGAAGACCTACGAGGCGGAGGTGCCCGGCGCCCGGGACGGCGGGGCCCAGGCCGCCCTCGACCGGCTCACCGGCACGGCCGACCTCGCGAAGGCTGTCGCCGACGCCGACCTCGTCATCGAGGCCGTGCCCGAGCGGATCGACATCAAGCGCGACACCTGGACGAAGGTCGGCCAGTTCGCCCCGGCGAAGACGATCTTCGCCACGAACTCCTCGACGCTGCTGCCGAGCCAGATCGAGGACGCCACGGGCCGCCCCGACCGGTTTCTCGCCCTGCACTTCGCCAACCAGATCTGGAAGTTCAACACCGCCGAGGTGATGGGCACCGCGGACACCGACCCGGCCGTGTTCGACCGCGTCGTCGCCTACGCACATGAGATGGGCATGGTGCCGATCCCGATCCACAAAGAGAAGGCCGGCTACGTGCTCAACTCGCTGCTCGTGCCGCTGCTGCACGCGGCCCAGGAGCTCGCCGCATTCGGCTACGCCGAGCCGAAGGACATCGACGATGTCTGGCGGATCGGCACTGGCGCCCCGAAAGGCCCGTTCGAGATCCTCGACGTCGTCGGACTGACCACGCCGTACAACATCCTGATGAGCGGCGGCGAGACCGAGAAGAAGATCGCCGCGTGGCTGAAGGAGAACTACATCGACAAGGGGAAGCTCGGCCTGCTCAGCGGAGAGGGCTTCTACAAGTACGACCACTGATCGGCCACGGATCGACCACGGGCCGGCGGTGGCCGGGCGCCGATCGGCTGAGGGTCGGTCGCGGCCCGGTCCCCTCGGTCACTGATCGGCGGTGACCTGCCGCGACGCCGGTGATCGTGACGGAGCGTTCGGGCGGGGTCGCGAGAGCGGCTCCGCCCGACTCGTTCCCGGGCCCGCGGACTCCGGTGGCCCAGCGGACGCCGCGCCGCGACCGGGTGCCTCGTGCGATGGGAGGCCGGTCAGATCCCGTTGGCGCGACGTGCCCACACGGCCGCAGGAACAGCTGGCAGTCCGCGTGACGGGAGGCTGTCAGACCCCGTTGATAAGGTGGGGATCATGCCCCGCAGCCCGGGGCGGGCGCGGCCCGGCCGCGTCGCCGATGGACGCGAGGAGTTCCCGCATGCACACACATCCGCTCGCCACGACGCGGTGGCGAGGTGTCGCGACCGCGATCGTCGCGCTGGTCGTCGCGCTGATCGCGATGCTGACGGTTGTCCTGCCGACGAGCTCCGCCCGAGCGGACGAGCAGCCGACGGATCCGAGCTCGCCGGTCGCCGGTCAGACCTTCCGCATCGCCACGGACACGACGTTCGCCCCCTTCGAGTACCGGGACGCCAGCGGCGAGCTCGTCGGCATCGACATGGATCTGATCCGCGACATCGCCGCGCGCGAGGGCTTCGAGGTCGAGATCCAGTCGCTCGGGTTCAACGCTGCGCTCCAGGCGCTCAGCGCGAATCAGGTCGACGCGGTGATCGCCGGCATGTCGATCACCGACGAGCGGCGCCAGGTCTATGACTTCACCGACTCGTACTTCCAGAGCGGCGTGCAGATGGCGATCGCCGAGAGCGACGACGAGATCCACTCGTATGACGACCTGAACGGCCGGATCGTCGCGGTCAAGACCGGCTCCGAGGGCGAGAAGTACGCCAAGTCGATCCAAGGGCAGTACGGGTTCACGATCGACGCGGTCGACCAGTCGTCGACCATGTACGAGAAGGTGAAGTCCGGCAACGCCGCGGCCGTCATCGACGACTACCCGGTGCTGGCCTACGGCATCGCCCAGGGCAACGGGCTGAAGACGGTCACGGACAAGGTGCCGGGCGGCGACTATGCGATGGCGGTCGGCAGGGGGACGAACGCCGACCTCGTCACCGCGTTCAACCGCGGCCTCGCCTCGATGAAGGCCGACGGCAGCTATGACCAGCTCATCGACTCCTATCTCGCCGATCCCTCCTCGCGCGGCGGGGCCCAGGGCGGGTTCTGGCAGCTGGCCCGGCAGGCGTTCCCGGCACTCATGCTCGGTCTGCGCAACACCGTGCTCATCACGCTCATGTCGTTCGGCGTGGCCATGGTGCTCGGCTTCCTCTTCGGGCTCATGCGCGTCAGCGAGCACCGCTGGCTCGACGGCATCGCGCGAGTCTACGTCGCGGTCTTCCGCGGCACGCCGCTGCTCGTCTGGGCGTTCTTCTTCTACTTCGGCGTGCCGCAGCTGATCGGCCACCCGGTGAACATCTGGGTGGCCGGCGTGCTCACCCTGTCGCTGAACGCCGGCGCCTACATCACGGAGATCATCCGCGGTGCGGTGCAGTCGGTCGATCCCGGCCAGCTCGAGGCGGCTCGATCGCTGGGCCTCGGCTATCGGGTCTCGATGCGGCGGGTCGTCGTGCCCCAGGCGGTGAAGATCGCCACGCCCTCGCTGATCAACCAGATGGTGATCATGATCAAGGACTCCTCGCTGCTGCTGGCGATCGGCTTCGCCGAGCTGCTCTACCAGGGGCAGCAGATCTATGCGGCGAACTTCCGGGTCACCGAGACCCTGCTGCTCGTGGCGATCATCTACTTCGTGGCGATCAGCCTGCTCACCTGGCTGGCCAACGTGATCGATCGGAGGATCAACCGATGAGCGAACCGCACACAGAACAGACCGGTCTGGCGGCCGATGAGCCGGTCGTCCGCATCCGCGTCGACGACCTGCACAAGAGCTACGGTGACAACGAGGTGCTGCGTGGCATCAGCACCACCGTCCATGCCGGGGACGTCGTCAGCATCATCGGCGCGTCCGGGTCGGGCAAATCGACGTTCCTGCGCTGTCTGAACCGGCTGGAGACGCCCACGAGCGGCACGATCGTCGTCAACGGCCACGATCTGTCTGATCCTCACGTGGACATCGACGAGGTGCGGCGAGAGATCGGCATGGTCTTCCAGCACTTCAACCTGTTCCCGAACATGACGGTCGCCGAGAACATCGAGCTCGCACCGCGCGAGATCCGTCATGTCAGCAGGGCCGACGCTCGAGCCCT
Source organism: Pseudoclavibacter caeni (assembly GCF_008831125.1). Classification (GTDB taxonomy): domain Bacteria; phylum Actinomycetota; class Actinomycetes; order Actinomycetales; family Microbacteriaceae; genus Pseudoclavibacter_A; species Pseudoclavibacter_A caeni. The sequence goes on from NZ_WBKA01000009.1 coordinate 12,458, forward strand.
CGCGCTCGAGCTGCTCGACCAGGTGGGGCTCGCCGACAAGGCGGACGCCCGCCCGGCATCCCTCTCCGGCGGACAGAAGCAGCGTGTCGCGATCGCCCGAGCCCTCGCCATGCGCCCCGACATCATGCTCTTCGACGAGGCGACCAGCGCTCTCGACCCGGAGATGGTGGGGGATGTGCTGCAGGTCATCCGTCGTCTCGCCGATGACGGGATGACCATGCTGCTCGTCACCCATGAGATGGCGTTCGCTCGCGAGGTCTCGAGCCGTGTGCTGTTCCTCGACGGCGGAGTCATCGAGGAGGAGGGAGCACCCGAGCAGATCTTCAACGCGCCGAGGAGCCCGCGACTGCAGGAGTTCCTCTCGAAGGTGCTGTGAGCGTCCGCACGCCGGCGACGATCCCGTCGAGCCAGCCGCGCACGCTCCGACGTGCGGCGGGGGTGTCCGGGTAGCGGCAGCGCAGGTGCATCCCCGCCTCGCTGACGACGAACCAGACCATCACGTCCGCCACCGGCAGCGAAGCCGACACATACTGCGGCTGCAGCGCCGGGTCGATCCGCACGGGCAGCCGGCGGGTGTCGAGCCAGGAGATCGCGAGCATCCTGGGTGTCGCCGGCATCCCGCCCGGGCCGAGGATCGGCGCCAGCGGCGTGGACCCGAGCCGCAGCGCCTCGCGCATCGCGGCCGCGCAGCCGGCCGGGGTGTCGTCCGAGCACTCGAGCACCGAGTTCGTGATGAACCAGCCGACCGCGTCGTGCCAGCGCGCGTCGTACCGGCTGTGCACGGGCAGCACCGCTCGCAGGGGCAGACCCGTCTGGGCGCGGGTGACGCCGGCGATCACGGAGAGCACCAGCGGCAGCAGCCGCACCCCCGCGTCCGCCGCCACGGCCTCGAGCAGGGCCACCGCCGTCGCGTCGACGACGTCACGCACCTCGACGACCTCGTCCCGCGGACGGGAGACGTCGCCGAGGTCGACGTGCAGCCGGGGCATCAGCCCGCCCTCGGCCCCCAGCACCGCATGCCAGCGGTCGCGGATGGCCGGGTCGGCTGGCGGACGAACCGCGAGCTCCGCGGTGTGCCCGGCGAAGTCCGCCGCCGGTGGCAGATCGGCGAACGGCTGCACGCCGGCCTCGAGCGCCTGGAGCGCGTCGAGCAGGTCGCGGCCGAGCACCATCACCGACCACATGTCCACGTGGGAGTGGTCGGATGCGATGACGACCACCGGGCGGGGATCGGCGGCATCCGCCGGCGGCTCGATCAGCACGAGCCGGTGCGAGGGACGCGCGAAGGGCCGACAGGTCGCGTCCAACACCGCGCGGACGGCATCGCGCATCGGGCGGCCCGGTGCCGTCGGACGCTCGACCCAGCGTCCCGGCAGCATCACGTGTTCCCGCAGCCGCAGCGCCCCGTGCTCGTCGCGGTCGAAGACCGTGCGCATCGTGCCGTGCCGACGCACCACGGCGAGCCAGGCATCCCCGAGCCGGGCGGCGTCGACCTGCTGCGGCAGCCGCATGGCCAGCGCCATCCATGAGCCAGGACGGTCGCCCTCGCTCACGTGCCGGCGCTGGTCGAACGAGATCGGCAGCGGGTCGACCGTGATCGCGCCCTCGCGCGGGGCATAGTGACGCAGCCGGCCGACCGGCAGGGTGACCCTCGTGATGTTCGTCAGTCGCACACGGGCACCCTAGACGACGCATGTTACGGGCAGGTGATCGGGGTGCGAGGTAACCTCCGCGTGACATAGGTTCGCGTAGGCTGGGCGGCGACCCCCGAGGAGTGATCCCCATGAGCCGACTGCAGGTGCCCGGAGCGACGATCGACTACAACGTGAGCGGAGACCACGGCCCCCTGGTCGTGCAGCTGCACGGGCTCACCTCGAGCCGGGCGCGCGACACCGCCCTCGGGCTCGACCACGGACGCGCGCTGCGCGACCATCGCGTCCTGCGCTATGACGCCCGCGGACACGGGCGGTCGACCGGGGACCGAGACCCCGAGTCGTACCGGTGGCGCTCGCTGGCCGGTGACCTGCTTCGCCTGCTCGACGCGGTGGCACCGGGGGAGCAGGTGCACGGCATCGGTCAGTCGATGGGCTGCGGGACGCTGCTGCACGCGACGCTGCGCGAGCCCGATCGGTTCGCGAGCCTGTCGCTCGTGTCGCCGCCGACGGCCTGGGCGACTCGACGCGCGAAGGCCGCGTCATACCTCGCCAACGCCGATCTGGTCGAGCGGGAGGGCCTCGACGCGTTCATCGCGGCCGGCGCCCATGACGTCGTGCCACCCGCGATGATGGACGCCCCGGAAACCCGGCCGGACGTCTCTGCCTCGCTGCTGCCCGTCGTGCTGCGCGGTGCCGCCCGTGCGGATCTGCCGTCCATCGCCGACATCGCGCACATCACGACGCCCACGCTCATCCTCGCGTGGAGTGGGGACCCCGCCCACCCGATGTCGACGGCGACCGCGCTGCACGAGGCGATTGCAGGTTCCCGCCTCGTGGTCGCCCGCACCCCGTACGGGATGATGGCCTGGCCCGGGCTCATCGGCGAGCACATCGCGCTGCACGAGCCGGCGACGGCCGCGGTGCGCGACCGCGTCGGCGGTCGGGTCTAGAGTCGGTCGGGTGAGCATCCCAGCGCCGACCGGAAGCAGCCCGCACGACACACCAGAAGCGGTGCGCGCTCCGTCGGAGGGACTGGCCCTGGCCGGCCGTGGCGCGGCAGAGGCCCGAGGACGGCAGACGCCATCGACTCCGCGATCCGGCGGGGCGACTGGCTCGCATGGCGGCAGGGCTGCTGGCCTGCATGGAAGCAGGTCGGCTGGTCCGCATGTCAGCAGGTCGGCTCGCCCGCATGTCAGCAGGGCGTCCTTCGGGCGACTCGCGGCAATCCTCGCGCTCATCGTGTCGGCCGTCACCGTCGGGGGATGTGCGACGGGCCCCGCCGCGGAGGTCACCGCCGGCGGCGATGCCGCGTCTCCCACCGCCGCCGCGACCGCGGACGCCGCCGCGACATCCCCGGCGTCATCGGCCGCGCAGGAGGCAGAGGGCGCGGAGCCGGTGCAGCCGACGGCCTCCGCCGACCCGGCCAGCGACCGCGCCGTCGACGTGCTCGCGACCCTGCCGGTCAAGGGCCGTGCGGCGAAGACGGGCTACAGCCGCACCGAGTTCGGCCGGGGGTGGAAGGATCCGGACCACAACGGCTGCGACGCCCGCAACGACGTCCTCGCCCGCGACCTGGTCGACACCACACGGAAGGGCGACTGCACGGTGCTCACCGGCACCCTCCACGACCCGTACACCGGCGGTGACATCGCCTTCACCCGTGGGGCGAAGACGTCCGAGGCCGTGCAGATCGACCATGTCGTGGCGCTCTCCGACGCCTGGCAGAAGGGCGCCCAGCAGCTGAGCGCCGACATGCGCGTCGACCTCGCCAACGACCCGCTCGAACTCATCGCCGTCGACGGCCCCACGAACACGTCGAAGAGCGACGGGGATGCCGCGACCTGGCTGCCGCCGGACACGGGGTTCCGCTGCGAGTACGTGGCCCGGCAGATCGCGGTCAAGGCCTCGTATGGCCTGTGGGTCACCGAGGCCGAGCGGGACGCGATGGGCGGGGTGCTCGCAGGCTGCCCCGATCAGAGGGTCGGCGACAGCACGTTGCACCCGCGGGCGCGATGAGCGGGCCGGACGCTCAGAGCAGACCGGGCGCGCTGTGCGGGCTCTCGCTTCGGCTGGCTCCGGCACGAGAAGCCGCGCCGTCAGCGGCCGGCCGCACCCGACTCGTCAGCGGGGCCGGCCACAGAGCCCGTGTCTCCGGCGGGGGTGTCCGTCGTGGCCGTTCCCGCGGCGTCGGCCAGGCGCTCGCGCAGCCAGTCGCGCAGCACGAGCGCGTGGTTCACCTTCGGGTCGCGCGCCGCGTACACGAGCGTCACACGGGGATGCTCCCGCACGGTCGCCAGCAGCTCGGTGCCGGCCGGGTTCTCATCGAGCTCGGCCCGGTATCGTGCGGCGAACTCGACGGCCGTGTCCGGATCGTGATGCCACCACGTGCGCAGTGCGGGGGAGGGGGCCACCTGCTTCAGCCACGCGTCCAGATGTGCACGCTCGTGACTCATCCCACGCGGCCACAGCCGGTCGACGAGCACCCGGTACCCGTCGTCGGCGCCCGGCGCCTCATACACCCGCCTGATCGCGATCTCCGTCATATCCGCTCCTCTCGTCGCGCTCACCGTCGGCGGTGTCGCATCACCGACGCCCACCGCAGGATCGCGCTCAGCAGCACGAAGAACACGAGTGTGAACACGATGTAGTCGCCCCAGAACCCGGCCCAGAACCCCTCCGGTGGCAGCAGGCGCGCCAGCAGGCGCTGCAGCCCCATCGTCGCCAGGGTCATCACCGCGATCATCCCGAACAGCTGGATGTAGCGTCGCATGGTCTCGTCGTCCCTTCGTCGCATGCCGGGGATCGCCCGGCCGACCCGTGCGCACTCCGCGGCCTTGCGGGCCGGCAGCTTGCGCATCCCCCACGTGCCGGTCACCACGATCTCTCGCGTGCGGATGACGCCCGCGGCCTGCAGCACCGCGTCGAGCTGGCGCAGGGGCGGGTCGGTCACCCGCATCACCGTGTTCTCGAGCGCGCCGGTGTAGCAGGTGGTGATCGTGACCGCATGGATGCCGCGGAAGCGATCCGGGTGCGTCTCGCCACGATGGTCGAAGCGCACGAGCCGCTGGCGCATGCAGTCGAGGAAGTGTTTCATCACCCCGCTCAGCCCGCCCCAGTAGGTGGGGGCGGCGAGCACCCAGACATCCGCGGCGAGCATGCGCCGCTCGAGGTCGTCGAGCACCGGGTTCGGCTCTTCGGACCGATCAGGGTGGATGTCGAGGGCGGCGAGGTCGACGATCTCGGTCTCGTTCCCCGCCGGCACCGCGTCGAGCACGGCGTGCAGGGTGTGGGCGGTCACGCCGTCCTCGCGCTGCGCGCCGAGCAGGCCGAGCACGCGCATCCGACCTCCCATCGCCGTCCACGCCCGTGACCGGGCGAGGTGTGTGTGCGGCCCCGGTCGTTCGCGTCGTGTCACCGAGTCTAGGCTGATGCGAAGGGCGCGGTCAGAGACATCAGATGTCTCGCGTGTGTCGGCCGGCGAGCAGCGGCAGCAGGATCTCGTCGACGATCTCCGTGATCGCTGCGTCGGTCGCCGGCTGCATCGTCATCAGCACCTCGGCGCGCAGCAGTGCGAACGGCAGATCGCGCACCCGCTCCGGCACCGGCTCGGGGCTGATCTCGCCGCGCTCGCGGGCATGGGCGAGCACCGCGTCCATGGTCGGCGCATGTCCGGCCATCAGCTGATCGCGCACGTCGGCGGGGGTGAGGTGCAGCTGTTCGAGTGAGACGGCGGCGAGCCCCAGCAGCTCGAAGACGTCGGCGCGCTCGCGGTTGGCGACGGTGAGCAGGGCGAGCAGATCACCGCGAAGCGACCCAGTGTCCGGCACGGGCAGTGGATGTCGGTCGAGGTGGTCGCGCAGCGTGTCGACGAGCAGGGCGCCGCGGTCGGACCAGCGACGGTAGAGCACGGGCTTGCTGGTGTGTGCCCGGGTGGCGATCGTCTCGATGGTGAATCCGGAGAGGCCGTGATCGCGCAGTTGCAGCCAGGCTGCCTCGAGGATCGCCTGGCGCAACTGTGCGCCGCGTCGACGGGTGGCGGCCATGGAGTCTCCTTCGAACAAAGATACGAAACGCTTGCGTTTCCTATCTTATCGGCCTACCCTGCCACAGGGAGATACTGCAGAGTTTCTTAAGGAGGCGGGTGTGAGATCTGCGAGGACATCAGCCGGAGGCACTCACGCGGCGACGCCCCGGCGGCGCACGTCCCGAGACGAGGCGACCGGGGCTCGTACGATCGCACCATTCGTCGCCGCGATCCTGGCCGGCGCGCTCATGCCGATCATGGACACCACGATCGTCGCGATCGGCATGCAGGCGATCATCACGGCCTTCGCCGCTGCCGTGAGCGTCGCCCAGTGGGTGACCACCGCCTACCTGCTCGCCCTGGCCGTGATGATCCCCGTCAGCGGCTGGCTGCAGCGGCGGCTGGGCGGGCGGACGCTGTGGCTCGGCGGACTCATCGTGTTCACCGCGGGCTCGCTGCTGTGTGCGCTGTCACCCACGATCCAGGTGCTCATCGCCGCACGCGCGGTGCAGGGATTCGGTGCCGGCGTCCTGATGACCCTGCTGCAGACCATGCCGATGCAGCAGGCGCGACGGGCCGGTGTGCCACTCTCCGGGCGACTCATGGGGATCATCTCGCTGCCCGTCGCGGTGGGGCCGATCGTCGCACCCGTGCTCGGCGGGATGCTGCTCGGCGTGGCCAGCTGGCACTGGCTGTTCCTGATCAACCTGCCGGTGGGGCTGGCGGCCCTGGCGATGGCCTGGCGCTGGGTTCGGCCCGAGGACGGCCGGGAGCGAGACGCGCCCCTGGACGTCGCGGGGCTCCTGCTGGTCGGACTCGGTCTGGTCGGGGTGCTCGTCGGCACCACGAACGTCGCCGAGGCGGGCGGGATGGGGCATGCCGACGTGCTCGTGCCGCTCGTGGGTGGAACCGTGCTGCTGGTCGCGTTCGCCTGGTGGGAGGCTCGCATGCGGCATCCGCTCGTGGAAGTGGCTCTGCTGCGCGGCCACGTGCTCGCCGCGTCCGTCGTCGCCGTGTTCGCTCTGGGTGCCGCGATGTACGCCGGACAGTTCCTGCTGCCGCTGTTCTGGCAGGGCGTGCGCGGCACGAGCGTGCTCGACGCGGCGCTGCTGCTGATCCCGCAGGGCGTCGGGTCGCTGCTCGCCCGGCCCGCGGCCGGTGCGCTCACCGACCGACTCGGCTCACGCGTCGTGGCCGCTGGCGCGTTCACCGCTGTCGCGGTGACCACGGCGCCGTTCGCGATCTGGCCGGCGAGCGCCGGCACGGCGGCGCTGCTGGTCGTGCTGTTCATGCGCGGGGTGGCCCTCGGCATGCTGTTCATCCCGGTGATGACCGCCTCGTACACCGGCCTCGCCGAGCCGGCGATCCCGGACGCGACGATGCTCACCCGGCTCTCCCAGCAGATGGGCGCAGCCGTCGGCACCGCGCTCGCGGCGGTCGTGCTCGAAGCGGCGGCGACGTCGACCGGTGACCAGGCCGCCGCGTTCGGGCGGGCGTTCTGGGCCGCTGTGGCGCTCGCCCTGGTCGGCGCGGCCGTGTCGCTGCGGCTGCCGGCGCGGGGGCCTGCCGAGATCGAGGGCTCGACGCCGGGCGCGGATGTGCATGCCCGGTCGTGAGAAGGAGCACAATGGAGGCAGGAGGTCACGGGCATCCCGCCCGCGATGCACGAGAACGGAGGTTGACATGGCTGAGGAGAAGAGCAGCTGCGGCTGCGGCGACACCTGTGGGTGTGGCTCGCACGAGACCAAGGCGCAGACGGTGACCATCGAGAAGGACAAGGCCGCCGCGGAGGCCGCGACCTGCGGCTGCGGCGACAGCTGCGGCTGCGGGCACTGAGCTCCGGTCTGACCATCCGAGGCCCCGATCGGCGGAGACGCCGGCCGGGGCCTCGTCGTGTCTGGGGCGCTCGACCGGTGCGGCCGTGCACGGGGGTGCATCACTGGTTGTGGTCTGGGACGCCACCGTGTGGGAAGGTGGCGGCCCCGTCGCCTCGTGCCGGTGTGGCCGTGTCGTGGTCGAGGCCTTGCCATCCGGTGCGGGAGCAGGCGCATCAACCTCTACATTGTGTAGACAGATGTGTCTACGAGCTGTAGAGTGTTTCGTGTGATGCAGCATACCGTGACGAGAGCGCGCATGAGGGCCGCGACGGATGGGGCGGTCTCGCCCGAGGGCGGGGAGATGCTCGGTGGAGTCGGCCCGTCGAGCGTGAGGACGGCCTCGGCTCTCGTCACCGTGGTGCTGCTCGCGCTCGCTGCCATCATGGTGGGGACGACGCCGGCCCGGGCACATGACGAGGTGGTCTCGCGCACACCCGCGGCCGGCTCCACGGTCGACGCGGCCCCTCAGCAGGTCGTCCTCGAGTTCAACGAGGCGCCGATGTCCGTGGGCGCCACGATCCGGGTGATCGACGCGCAGGGGCAGGACTGGGGCGACGGCGACCCGGTCTTCGACGGCTCGCTGGTCAGTCAGCCGCTGCGCGACGGGATGCCGGCTGGGAACTATCAGGTGCGCTGGCGGATCGTCTCGCAGGACGGCCATCCGATCAGCGAGAGCTTCGACTTCTCCGTCGGGGCGTCGGCGTCGGCGATGCCCTCGCCCACGGTCGACGGCACGGCCGAGGCCGCGTCGAGCGGTGACGCCGTCGTGGTCGACCAGCCCGACGCGCAGCAGGATGCGACCGGGTCGCCAGCGCGCATCGCCGTCGCCGCGGCGATCGGCGCGGGAGTCGTGGCCTTCGGGCTGCTCGTGTGGCGGCTGCGCTCCAGACGCGCCCGCCGCTGATCTCGAGGCGTTCACCCGCACGACGACGCCCGATCGCCGCGTCGCCGGCAAAAGACCTGCGCGAGGCCCGGTCAGAGCCCCGACGCACCATCGCAGCACCCGGGAACGGGCCTGCTGCACGGATACCACCAGAGAGAGGAACCATCATGACCATCACCACCATGTCTCGCACTCGACGAGGAGTGCGCACCGCAGGCCGCGGCATCGTCTCGATGCTGGCCGCCGCCGTGCTGGCGACCGGTCTGGCAGCCTGCTCGAGCGGATCAGGCGCCAACGAGCCGGCGCAGGACGCCACCCAGGCCTCGCACGTGACCATCGAGGACGCCTGGGTCAAGGCTCCGGAGGAGGGCAAGACGATGACCGCCGGCTTCGGCACGCTGAAGAACGACGGAGACGAGGACGTCCGCGTCGTTTCAGCCTCAAGCCCCGTCTCCGAGACGATGCAGCTGCACGAGACGGTCACCGGCGCCGACGGGCAGAAGAAGATGCAGGAGAAGGACGGCGGGTTCGTCATCCCCGCGCACGGCGAGTTCGAACTCGCCCCGGGGGCTAACCACATCATGTTCATGAAGACGACTCAGACGATCCAGGCTGGTGACACTGTCGACATCACCCTCACCTTCGAGGACGACTCGACCATGGACTTCCAGGCTCCGGCCAAGGCCTACACCGGCGCGAACGAGACGTACCAGGGTGGCTCCGGCGCGAGCGCAGACGCCAGCTCCAGCGCCGATTCGGGTGACATGAGCGGCATGAACATGGGCGGCAACTGACGTGCCCGGCACACGTGAGGGCGCGCCGGCCGAACATGGGTTCAGCCGGCGCGCCCTGCTGCTCGGCGGAGGGGCCGTCGCCGCCGGGGCCGTCGTCGGCGGCGGCGGCGAGGCGTATGCCCAGGCACGCGTGCGCGAGGCGGTGGCCCGGGAGCGGGCCCAGGCGGACACGGCCAACGCGCTGGTCACACAGACCTTCCACGGCGTCCATCAGTCGGGCATCGAGATGACCCCGCAGGCGCACCAGACACTCGTGGCGCTTGACCTGCACGACGATGTCGACCGGGCCGCGCTGCGCCGGATGCTGCCGATCATCTCCGACGACGCCGCGCGGCTCATGGCGGGACGCTCCGCGCTGGCCGACTCCGAGCCCGAGCTGGCGATCATGCCCACGGGTCTCACGATCACCGTCGGATTCGGCCGGGAGCTCATCGCCCGCGTCGACCCCGCCCTGGTGCCTGCCTGGCTGGCGGAGCAGCCCCGCTTCGCGATCGACCGGCTCGAGGACGCGTGGGTCGGCGGCGACCTCGTGCTGCAGATCGCCGCCGACGACCCGCTCACCGTCGCTCACACCAGACGGATGCTGCTGAAGGACATCCGCCCGTTCACGACCGTGCGCTGGGAGCAGGCCGGCTTCCGCCGCGCCTGGGGATCGCAGCGCACCGGCACGACCCAGCGCAACCTGTTCGGTCAGGTCGACGGCACGGTCAACCCTGAGCCGGGCGGCGACGACTTCCGGCGCGTCGTCTGGGACGGCACGACCGAGGACCGCAACCCCGCCTGGCTCGCCGGTGGCACCGGATTCATCGTCCGCCGGTTCCGGATGCTGCTCGACAAATGGGATCTGCTCGATCGTGAGGGACGCGAGGAGGCCGTCGGCCGCCGGCTCGACACGGGGGCCCCGCTGACGGGGACGGCCGAGTACGACGAGCCGGACTTCGACGCGGTGACCCCGCTCGGGTTCCCGGTGATCGCGGAGTACGCGCACATGCGCCGGCTGCGCTCGCCGGACACCGCCCAGCGCATCCTGCGCCGCACCTACAACTTCGAGCAGGCGCCGCGCAGCGCTGACGAGCTGTCGGAATCGGGGCTGATCTTCACCGCGTTCCAACACGACGTGGGCACGCAGTACGTGCCGCTGCAGCAGCGGATGAGCGACCTCGACCTGCTCAACGAGTGGGTTGAGCACATCGGCATGGCCGTGTTCGCGATCCCGCCGGGATGTGACGAGGGCGGCTACGTGGGGCAGACCCTGCTCGAGGGATGATGCCGTTCGAGGCCGATCCCGCCGGGGCGCGGCCGTCGTCGACACGATGTCGACATCCTGCCGGGAGAACCCCGCCGGGGGTATGTGCGACCGGGTAGACTGGCTTGCTGATCCACGGAAGGGAGTTCGCGTGCGCGAACGGTCGGTGAAAGTGCGTCGGCAGGTCGTCGGAGCGACGATCGCGGTCTCGGGGCTGCTCATCCTCCTCGTGCCCCTCGTGACCACGCTCGTGGCGGGGGAGGACGCCTACACGGAGATCCGCCGGGCCTGGCCCGGCACGACCATCGCGGTCACCGCGACGGTGCTCGCCGCGGCCGCGTCCGTGGCCGCGTTCCTCACCTTCGGCGGCCTCACCCATGAGGCGATCATCCGCGTGCGCCACCACCGGCGCGACGACTTCGCCGTTGACGGCACGGGCGTGCGGGTCGCGCGCATCGCCTCGGCGCTGTGGTCGGCCGCCTCCGGACTGCTCATCTTCGTCACCGCGCTCGACTCCTCGGGCGTCGGGGTCGACGCGCTCGGAAGCGGCGAGGCGCTCGCCTATGGGTACACGGCCTCCTATTTCCCCGGCGCGTGGACGGTGACGTTCCTGTTCAGCACCGCGATCGCGATCGTGCTGCAGGTGCGCTCGACGTGGACGTCACTCGTGCTCTCACTGTGGATGTCGGGCTTCGCCGCGCTGGCGCCCGTCGTGGTCGGGCAGGTGCTCGTCGGCTGGAACCACGACTTCGGCGGGGACGCGACGATCATCCAGACGCTCGCGGTGGACGTCGTCCTCGGCGCCTGCGCGGTCGCCGGGCTCGCCGCGGCCGGCGGCGCCCGCACCGGCGCCCGGGAGCGGCGCCGACTGTGGACGCTCGTGGTGCTCGGCTCGCCGTTCATCGTGCTGCCCGAGCTCGTCATCACCCCGTTCAAGCTCGCCGGCACCGGTCTGCTCGACACGGCGACCGGCTGGCAGATCGCAACACGCTGGGTCGCGCTCGCCGTGGTCGCCGGCGCGCTCGTTGGTCTCGCCCGGGTGACCGCGTTCGCCCGGCGCACCGCCCTGTGGGCCGCCATGTTCGTGGGGGTCGGCGGGTGGCTCGCACTCACCGTCGCGATGACCCGCGTGCCGCCGCCCAACTACTTCGAGAACCCCGGCATCGAGGTCGTGTTCCTGGGCTTCGAGACCCCGGACGCCCCCACCTGGCTGGGGATGCTCACCCACTGGCGGATCAACATCCTGTTCACCACGCTCGCCGTGTTCGCCACGGTCGTGTACCTGGTCGGCGTGCATGTGGTGCGCAGCCGCGGCGACCGCTGGCCCCGCTACCGGGTTATGGGGTGGATCAGCGGCTGGGTGACCGTGTTCCTCGCCACCTCCTCCGGGCTCGGCTTCTACGCCGGGCCGGACTTCGGCATCCACATGATCGTGCACATGACCCTGAACATGGCCGCGCCGATCATGCTCGTGCTGGGCGGGCCGATCACGCTCGCCCTGCGCGCCACCCAGCAGGTGCACGGGGCCGTCTCCGGCCCGCACCAGTGGACCACCTGGCTGCTGCAGTGGCCGGTCGCCCGCGCGGTGATGCACCCCCTGTTCGTGTTCGTGCTGTACGTCGGCTCGTACTACGCGCTGTACTTCACCCCGCTGTTCGGCGATCTGATGCGCTACCACTGGGGTCACCAGTTCATGTACATGCACTTCCTGATCGTCGGGTACATGTTCTACTCGATGGTCATCGGTGTCGACATGACGCCCCGCCCGATCCCGCACGTCGGCAAGCTCGGCTACGTCATCGCCGCGATGCCCTTCCACGCGTTCTTCGGCGTGATCGTGATGACAAGCCCGAAGATCATCGCCGAGACGTTCTACCAGTACCTCGACCTGCCGTGGGCGGATCTGGCGAGCTCGCAGTACCTGGGCGGCGGCGTCGCCTGGGCGGGCGGCGAGCTGCCGCTGCTGTTCGTCGTTGTCGTGCTCGGGCTGCAGTGGGCGAAGCAGGACACCCGCGAGTCCCGGCGCAGTGACCGGCAGGAGGACACCGGCCTCGACACCGAGTACGAGGCATACAACGCGATGCTCCAGCAGCTCTCGCACCGCCGCGCTCCGCAGCCGGCGACAGCGGGCGCGACGAGCGGCACGGATCGGGCGGAGGCGACCGCGGCGTCCACCGTGGCCGGCGGCGACCATGGCGACGCCGGCCCGGATGGCGGCGGGCGGCGCTGACGATGGGGCGAGACGGACGATGAGACGCGGCGGAGTCGGCACGAGCGGATCGGAGACGATGGCATGAGCGAGACCGCGCAGGCGACGGCGGAGAACCAGCTGAACGGCGAGGACCTCACTGAGCTCGACATCTCGGGCATGACCTGCTCGGCGTGCGCCCGGCGCGTCGAGAAGGCCCTCAACCGCATGGACGGGGTGACCGCCTCGGTCAACTACGCCACCGAGCGGGCGATCGTCAGCGGACTCGGCCAGCGCGAGATCACCGCGGCGATCCGGCAGGTCGAGGGCGCCGGCTACGGGGCCCACGTGCACCAGGGGCCCGAGGACACCTGGTCGAAGCGGGCCAGCGAGGAGCGCATCACCTCGCTGCGCCGCCGGCTGATCGTCGCGGCGCTGCTGACCGTGCCGCTCATGGACGTCACGATCGTGCTTGCGCTCGTGCCCGACTGGCGGTTCCCTGGCTGGGAGTGGGCGAGCGTGCTGCTGTCGCTGCCCGTCGTCGTCTGGGCGGCCTGGCCGTTCCACCGCGCCGCATGGCGCAACGTGCGCCATCAGACCGGCACGATGGACACGCTCGTGTCGCTCGGCATCATCGTCAGCTTCGTGTGGGCGATCGTCACGATCGTCACCGGCCAGTCGAGCGGCGCCGGCTACTGGCTCGGATTCGGCACCACCCCGGGCGGCGCCGACGCGCTCTACCTCGATGTCGCCTGCGGGATGACCACCTTCCAGCTCGCCGGCCGTTACTTCGAGGCCCGCTCCCGCCGCCGCGCCGGCGACGTGCTCGGCGCCCTCGGAGCGCTCGCCGCGCGCACGGCCCGCGTGCGCCGGCCGGACAGCGAGCAGGTCGTGCCGATCGAGCGGCTGCGGCGGGGCGAGGAGTGCGTGGTGCTGCCCGGCGAGACGATCCCCGCCGACGGGGTCGTCATCGAGGGCGCCGCCGAGGTCGACACCAGCATGATGACCGGCGAGCCGCTGCCCGTGCGGGTCGCCGCAGACGACCGGGTCACCGCCGGCACGATCAGCACGAACGGGCGGCTCGTGCTGCGTGCCGAGTCCGTCGGCGCGAACACGCAGCTGGCCCGGATGGCGGTGCTCGCCGAGGACGCGCAGGCGCGCAAGTCGCGCGTCGAGCGGCTCGTCGACCGCATCACCGTGGTGTTCGTTCCCGCGGTGATCGGGCTGGCGATCCTCGTGACGATCGGGTGGCTGATCGGCGGCGCGGACCTCGGCCGGGCGATCGGCGTGGGCATCAGCGTGCTCATCATCGCCTGTCCGTGCGCGATGGGGCTGGCGACGCCGACCGCGCTGATGGTCGGCGTCGGCCGCGGCGCCTCCCTCGGCATCCTCGTGCGGGGCCAGGACGCCCTCGAAGCGAGCGGACGCATCACCACGGTCGTGCTCGACAAGACTGGCACGCTCACCAGCGGCCGCATGGCCGTGCGCCGCGTGCTCGCCACCCCCGGCTGGACGCAGCGCGAGGTGCTGCGTCAGGCCGCCGCCGTCGAGCAGGGCAGCGAGCACCTGATCGCCCGGGCCGTCACCCGGGCCGCCGAGGGTAAAGACATCGCCGTGCCGCGGCTGGAGGACTTCACCGCCCAGGTGGGGCGCGGCGCGCGGGCGACGGTGGGCGGCCGCGTGGTGACCGTCGGGTCGGCTGACGTGCTGGAGCATCCCGCGCCCCCGGCGATCGCCGCTGGCGTGCGCGCGGCCGAGGAGGAGGGCCGCGGGGCCGTCTACGTCGTCGTCGACGGTGAGACGATCGGCGCGCTCGTGCTCAGCGATGTGCTGCGGTCAGGCGCCCGCGAGGCCGTGGCGCTGCTGCACGAGCAGGGGCTGCGCACCGTGCTGCTCACCGGCGACGGCGAGGCCGCCGCCCGGCGGGTGGCCGACGAGCTCGGCATCGACGACGTGCGCGCCCGGGTGCTGCCGACCGGCAAGGCGAACGCGATCACCGACCTGCAGCGCGAGGGCCAGCGGGTCGCGATGGTCGGCGACGGCGTGAACGACGCGGTCGCGCTGAGCACGGCCGATCTCGGCATGGCGATGTGGAACGGCACGGACATCGCGCTGAAGTCGGCGGACATCATCCTCGTGCGTGAGGATCTCATGGTGATCCCCGATGCGATCGCGCTGTCGCGTCGGACGCTGTCGACGATCCACATGAACCTGGCGTGGGCGTTCGGCTACAACCTCGCGGCGATCCCGATCGCGGCGGCGGGGCTGCTCAACCCGCTCATCTCGGCGGCGGCGATGTCGCTGTCGTCGGTGCTCGTGGTCACCAACAGCCTGCGGCTGCAGAATGTGCGCTCCGCGGCCGAGCGGGTGCAGCGGGGCCAGCAGGCCGTGCAGGACTGAGTCCGGCGCGAGCCGGCTCAGCGTGTCGCGGTCTGCAGGGCGAACGCCCGCGGGGCGCGTCGCCGGCGGGCGACCGGCCAGCGGCGCCGGGCGATGCACTCGGCGCGGTAGACGAGAGCGACCTCCCCGGTCGCCCGTCCCACGCGGGCCAGCGCATTGGCCAGCTCGGCGGGGCCGATCTGCCGGGCCGCCGCGTCGTCCGCGGCCAGCTCGATGAGCAGCCGAACCGGGCCGATGAAGGCACGGCCGCGCCACCGTGCCGGCGCGAGTCGCGTGGTCAGCTCGGCACAGCGCAGGATCGCTGCGTGCCGGCCGCGCAGATGCGCATACTCGTGGGCGATCACCGCGGTGAGCTGACGCTCGTCGAGCAGCGTGGACATCGCCGACGACACGAGGATCTCCCGCGGCCGCCCCGGTGCGGCGCAGGCGATTGGCCGCTCGTCGTCGAAGTGCACGACGGTGAACCCGCGGTGCACGTCACGGCGGGTGGCCATCGGCACGAGGTCGGCCAGCTGCTGCCGGAACGACAGTGCGAGCGGCTCGTTGGCCGACGCGAGCCAGGCGATCGCGGCGCCCAGCCCGAGCAACAGCAGCCAGGGCAGCACCGACACGAGCAGCGTCAACGGCAGGGAGGGCGCCGGCCCAGCGGCGAGCGCGCGAGCGGAGGCGACGGCCGGCACGGTCAGCGTGACGGCGACTCCCGCGACGAACAGGGCCACCCGCAGTCGGAGCGCCCGGCGCGGGCGCCGCACCTGGGCGGGGGTGACCGGCGGCATCCCCGCGAGGGCGAGGGAGGCGACACCGATGAGGAACGCGAGCAGGAGGACGAGCCAGGAGAGCGTCGACATCGGCGGGTCAGTCGTCGCGGAGGGCGCGACGCAGCACGTCCAGATCGTCATCGGTGAGCTCGCCGGCGAACCGCAGCAGCGCGGCCCGGCGGTCGTCGACCTCGTCGAGGGTGTGACGCATGTGCAGCGACGCCTGCTCCTCCTCGGAGCGGGCCGCGGTGAAGCGCACCCGGCGGGGAGCGTCGCCGTGTCGGACGACCATGCCCTTCTCGGTCAGTCGGTCGAGCACCGTGATCACGGTCGTGTAAGCGGGGACGGGACCGCGACCCTGCAGCGCGTCGCGCACCTGGGTGGCGCCGAGCGGCTCCTCCGCCGCCCAGAGCACCTTCATTACCTGCTGCTCGAGCTCGCCGCGTCGGCGTGATCGGATGCCGGCCATGCTGCCTCCTTTATGCACTGCGGTCGCGGGCGGATCTCGCCGGGGCCGCTCTGGGTGTCGATGTCCGCTCTGGGTGCCGACGTCTGGGCAGATGCCGCCCTTCGTGACGAATGGGCATGCCACGACCAGCTTCATTCTACGCGATGTCGAGACCGAGCGGGTGTGCCGGTGCGGGTGGTGGAGCAGGTGTGCTGGAACTGGGGCAGTGGACCGGGGCGTGCCGGAACAGGCTGCGCGTGAGGGCTGTGGGCGCTGGTGCGGGTTGTGAGTGCTGAGGGGACTCGGCCACGAATGAGCCAGCGCGTGCCAGGGCAGCCACGTCTGCGCCATCAGGCGGTGCAGAGGGGACTGTGCAGCAACAGGGTGGCGTGATCGTGGTCGTCGGTGCGTCGGGCCGGTGTCACGCGATCATGGTGAGGGACATGATCGCCATGCCGAGGCAGCCGCAGGTGGCCAGGGCGTTCTCGGCACTGAACCGCGTGCGGCGTGCGGCGGTGGCTGACCGGGCAGCGGCCCCACCCGTTCTGTCGGCCTTGTCAGCCCGACACGCAGGCCCACACCCGCAGTCGACTGGAGCCGGTCGGGCGGCCGGGGTCTCCGTGTCCTGGTCGGCCGGGACTATGGTGGCCGGGACTGTGGTGGACGGGGTCGCTCCGGTCTGAATCACGTCGGCAGGGGGCACGTCTGCGGGGTTCGCGGCGGCTGACCTCGCGACTGCCGGGCTCGGCACGATCGGGATCCGCACAGCGCATCCGCCGGCGAACACGATCATGAGCGCGGTCGCGGCCACCCCGAGCAGGCCGAGCAGCCCGGTGGTCATCGTCATCCGCATGCCCTCCATGCCAGACATATCGGGCATCACGGCCATCGCCTGGTCCATGCGCGCCGGCGCCATCGCCACCGCCATCCACGCCATGACGAGCATCATCGCCGCGTGCATCGTGCAGTGCCAGCCGTGCGGCGTGCGACGGGCGGCCCAGGCGCGCCCGGCGAACCACACGGTCGCGACGAGGAATCCCGCGGCCAGCGCGTCGGCCGGCACCACCCCGCACAGTGCCCGCCACAGCCCGGACCACGGCATCGCGATCATCACGAGGTTCATGAGGGCCTGCAGCAGCGCGTCGACCCGCGCGACGGGGGTGAGGCCCGGGGCGAGCAGATCGGCCAGTGACAGCGCGGTGGTCACCAGGAACACCGCGGTGAGCGGGACGGCCAGCCACAATGAGAGCTCCATCAGCGACCCCTCTCCGCAGGCGTGATGGTCTCGGGCGCCGCATCGGTCGGCGCGCCGAGCTCGGCGGGCGCCGCGGCGATGAGCTCGCGCGCGTCCGAGCCGATGACTGGGACGACGGACGCGACCGTCGCCGGCGTGGTCTCTGCACTGACGGCCGCGGCAGCCGTCATCTCGTGCGGACTCTGAGTGGTGAGGACGCCGGTGACCGTGAGCAGCGCGGCGAGCACGAGCGCCTCCCAGCCGACCGCCCGGCGCAGTGACGCGAGCACGGCGACGGTGTTCAGGTGGAGTGCGACGGCCCCGGGCCTCGCGTCGGTGGCCTCGGGCGGTGCGTGACGGGGCACCGGTTCTGCGTCGGCGGGGCCGGGTGACACGTCGAGAGCGTCAGGAGTCGCCTGGACTGCTCCAGACTCTGTCTCGGTGGTCCTGCGGGGGACGTCGTGGGTGCCGCTCTCGGCGGCGAGGGCGCGATGCAGCGCGGGCAGCAGCCGCCAGCGGTTCCACCCGGCGATCGGCAGCACCCCCGCGACGAGCGCGATCTTCAGCAGTAGCAGGTGCCCCCAAGCGGTCGTGAGCAGGGGCGTCCACCGGCCGCCCAGCACGAGCCAGGCCATGCCGAGCCCGCTGACGACGATCAGGCCGACGCTCCATGCGGCCAGTGCGGAGAAGCGTCCCGCGACGTCGAGCGCGTGGCGCGGGTCGGCGGCGCGATCGGCGAGCAGGCGGGCGAGCGCGAGCAGCCCGCCCGCCCAGAACGCGCCGACGAGCAGGTGCACGACGTCCGCGCCGACCATGAGCGGATGCGGGGTGACGCTCACGCTGTGCCCGGTCGCCACCGGTGCGGCGAGCAGCAGCAGCGTCACCCACGTGCCCCGGCCGGGCAGGAGCGCGCCGACCAGACCGGCGGCGGCGAGCGCCAGAGCGAGCAGGGGCTGCCAGGTGACGCCGGGCAGCCAGGCGGCGGGACGCCACACGGCGTCGGGGGCGAGCCCGAGCACGCGGGCGGCGTCCAGCGGCACCAGCGCCGCCGTGGCGAGCAGGGCGACGAGCGCGAGGACGTGGCGGGTGCGGGGCAGCGGCGGGGTGCCGGCGAGTCGCCAGCCGATCACGAGCCCCGCCGCGGGCAGAGCGGCGAGCAGCTGCACGGCCCCGGCCGTCTCGATGAGCGATGCGAGCACGCGATCCCCTGACCTTCCTCATATCTCTCTACAGACTGTAGAACTCTACGCGATGTCGAGGGAAGGCGTCGGCGGGGTCGGGTATTATCACCCCAGCGCCCGCGCTCCCTGGCTGACCGGCCCGGCCCGGGGCGCGGAGACGAGCGCGCGATGACCCCCTCACCACACAGCCCCCGCCCGGCGAGCGAGGAGGTGACCGCCGGGGCGCCCGCGCCGGCATCGCCCGCCTCGGACGTCCTCACCCCGCGCCGCCACCTCGCGCTCGTGACGATCAGTCTCGCCGTCGCGCTCGTCATCGCCGACGGCACCGTGGTCAACGTGGTGATCCCGGACATCGTCGCCGACCTCGCGGCCACTTCGACCCAGGTGCAGTGGATCCAGGAGGCCTACACGCTCGTGTTCGCCGCGCTGCTGCTCGTGTTCGGCGTGCTCGCCGACCGGGTCGGCCGCCGGCGCACGCTCGTCGCGGGGCTCGTCGTCTTCGCCGGCGCGTCTCTGGCCGCCCAGCTCGCTCCGACCCCCGACGCCCTCGTCGCAACCCGGGTGGCCCAGGGAGTCGGCGGGGCGATGATCCTGCCGACCACGCTCAGCCTCATCAACGCCGGTTACACTGGCCGCGCCCGCGGCATCGCGTTCGCCGTGTGGGGGTCGACGATCGGGGGCATGGCCGCGGTCGGTCCGCTGCTCGGCGGGTGGCTGGCCACCGCGGTCGGCTGGCGGTGGGCGTTCGGCATCAACCCGCCCGTGTGCGTGGTGCTCGTCGTGGCGACGCTCGCGCTCGTCGACGAGAGCCGCTCGCCGCGTTCCCGGTCGGTCGACCCGGTCGGCGCGGCGCTGAGCGTCATCGGCCTCGCCGCACTCACCTTCGGGCTCATCGAGGGGCGCACCCTCGGCTGGTGGTGGTCCATGGGCGCGTTCACGATCGGCGGGTGGACGTGGCCTCTGGCGATCTCCCCGGTGCCGGTCGCCCTGGCGGTCGCCGTCGCATCCCTCGCCGGGCTCGCGCGCTGGGCGCTCGTGCGCGCCCGCGCCGGTCGCGACGCGCTGATCGACGTGCGCCTGTACCGCATCCCGAGCTTCCGTGACGGCAGCATCGTCGCCGCGATCGTGAGCATGGGGGAGTTCGGCATCATCCTCGCCCTGCCGATCTGGCTGCAGAACGTGCGCGGGCTCACCGCGCTGCAGACCGGGTGGCTGATCGTGGTGCTCGCGGCGGGCTCGTTCGCCTCCAGCGGCGTCGCGGCGACGCTGGGGCGGCGGATGCGGGCCGTCACCGTGGTGCGGCTCGGCCTCGTCGCCGAGATCGCGGGCGTCGGCGGTGTGGGGGTCGCGGTGTGGCTGGGGCCGGGGTGGGGGTGGCTCGTGCCTGCGCTGTTCGTCTATGGGGTCGGCGTCGGCCTCGCCACCGCCCAGCTGACCGGCGTCGTGCTGCAGGACGTGCCGCGCGAGGAGTCCGGGGCCGCCTCGGGTGCCCAGTCGACCGCTCGCCAGCTCGGCAGCGCGCTCGGCATCGCGGTGCTCGGCACGGTGCTCTACGCCACGGCCGGGTCGGTCACCGCCGATGCGATCGCGGACGCCGGGACGCCGCCCGCGCAGGCGTCGGTGCTGGCGCAGGCGATCGTCGACTCCTCCGGCGGGCTCATCGCCGGGCTCGACGCCGACGGGCAGACCGCGGCGGCCGACGCCGGCCGCGCCGGGTTCACCGCGGGGACGCGGGACGCCGCGTTCGCCGCTGCGTGTGCGCTCGTCGTGGGGCTCGCTGCGACGGCGACGCTCGGGCGACGGCGAGAAGAGGCGGAGTGATGGGGCGGCGGCGGCACGAGGAGGACGTGCCGCCGCCCGGGAGGAGGCTCCCGTCACTGAGGTGTTACTGAGAACAGTTCTCAACTTACAGGGGTGACGTCCGGTGCGCAAGTCCGTGTGCGCTCACTCGGCCGATCCGCCGACGTCCTCGGTCGTGTCGGTGCCGCCGCCTATACTCGCGTTCGAACACAGTTTCGAATGCGGTCGCGCGCGGTGCGGCGTCAGGAACCCTGACCCCACACCACGCCGAGCGGAGAGGAAGGCCGGTCATGGCGGGATGCGAGAGCGGGCGGGAACGGGTGGGACTCGCCACGGTCATGCCCATGCGGGTGCGACCGCGCGAGCACGTCGCAGTGCTCGCCGCGGCGACCCCCGTGCACGCGGGGTTCCCGTCGCCGGCGCAGGACTACTTCGACGGTGCGATCGACCTCAACGAGCATCTGATCGGCGACCCCGTGGCGACGTTCCTCGTGCGGGTCGCGGGCGACTCGATGATCGGCGCCGGCATCGCCGACGGCGACGAGGTCATCGTCGACCGCTCGCTCGACCCCGGCGACGGCAGCGTCGTGATCGCCGTCGTCGACGGGGAGCTGACGATCAAGCGGCTGCGCCTGACCGGGCACGGCCCCGAGCTGCACCCGGAGAACCCCGCCTACCCGGTCATCCGGGTCGGCTCCGCCGCCGAGCTCGTCATCTGGGGCGTGGTGACCCGATGCCTGCACCGACTGTGAGCGCGACGGGCGCGACCATCGGCGCGCCGGACAGGACGGTGACGCCGGGGCAGTCCGGGCATCAGCCTGACGGGCGGGCCGACGGTGGCGGCGTGACCGTCGGGTCGCCCGGGCCAAGGCAGGCCGCGGCCCGGCGGGCGCGGCGACTCACCCGGTTCGCGCTCGTCGACGTCAACTCGTGCTTCGCCGCCTGTGAGCGCGTGCTGCACCCGGAGCTGTGGGGGCGGCCCGTGGTGGTGCTCTCGAACAACGACGGCTGCGTCGTCGCCCGTTCCGCGGAGGCGAAGGCCCTCGGCGTCCCGATGGGAGAGCCGTGGTTCCGCATCCGGGGCTGGGCCGAGCGGCACGGGGTCGTCGCCCGCTCCTCCAACTACGAGCTGTACGGTGACCTCTCCTGGCGCATCATGACCCTGCTCGGCCGGTTCAGCCCGACCGTGGAGCAGTACTCCATCGACGAGGCGTTCGTCACCCTCGAGGGCACCCTCGAGCAGATCGAGGCGACAGCCCGGGCGGCGCGTGCCCGCATCCTGCACAACCTCGGCATCCCCGTGTCAGTGGGCATCGCATCCACCCGCACGCTCGCCAAGCTCGCCAGTCACGGAGCCAAGCAGACACCCGCGCTCGGCGGCGTGGCCACGATCGACCGCTACCCCGGGGTGCGGCTCGACCGGATCCTCGAGGCCACGCCGGTCGGCGACCTGTGGGGCGTCGGACGGCGCGGGGTGCGACGGCTGGCCGGGCTCGGCATCGAGAACGCCCGACAGCTGCGCGACAGCGACGTCGAGAGCATGCGGCGACGGTTCAGCGTCACGATGGCGCACACGATCCTGGAGCTGCGCGGGCGCCCCTGCATCGAGCTGACCGGGTACGACACGGCCCGACGCGAGCAGGTGATGTTCTCCCGCAGCTTCGCCACGCCGGTGACCGACCCGCTGCGGATGCGGCAGGTGCTGTCGGTGTACGCGCAGCACGCGTCGCGGCGCCTGCGCGCCCAGAGGGCGCAGGCCGGGGCGGTGACCGCTTGGGCGCAGACCGCCTGGGCGACCCCGCCGGTGCACACCGCGTCGGGGACGGCCGGGATCCCCGGGCGCACGGACGACCCGGTCGTCATCACCCGGGCAGCGTGCGCGCTCGTGCTGCCACGGATGGGGGAGGGCCACCGGTTCGTGCGGGCCGGGGTGAGCCTCACCGACCTCGGCAGCGCCACGAGCCGGCCGCTCGACCTCTTCGCACCGCGGACGCCGACGGCGGACATCGGCGGGGTGCTCGACCGGGTCAACGGACGGCTCGGCCGCGGCGCGATCGGGCTCGGCCTGGCCGGGCTGCGCGACGGCGCCGACTGGGGAATGCGCCGCGATCTGCTCTCGAACCGGGGCACCACGCACTGGGCCGAGCTCGCGACCGTGCGGTGAGGGCCAGATCGCGATCCCGGCGGCGGGCGCCTCAGGGCACGAGCACCGCGGCCCCGGCGAACGCCCCGGCCTTGAGATCCTGCAGGGCGCGCTGCCCGTCGGCGAGGGCGTACTCGTGCGTGGTCACGTCGAGATGGTGCTCGCCGGCGAACGCGAGGAACGCCTCACCGTCGCCACGGGTGTTCGAGGTGACGCTGCGCAGCTGCTTCTCGTAGAACAGATCGGTCTCGTAGTGCAGCGGCGGGATGTCGCTCAGGTAGATGCCCGCACAGGCGAGTGTGCCGCCGCGGTCGAGCGCCCGCATCGCCGGGATGACGATGTCGCCGACCGGCGCGAACAGGATCGCCGCGTCGAGCGGCTCGGGCGGCATGTCGTACGCGCCCCCGGCCGAGGCGCAGCCGAGCTCGAGGGCGAGACGCCGCGCCTCCTCGTCACGGGTGAGCACGTGCACCCGAGCGCCGCGGGCCAGCGCCACCTGCGCGGTCAGATGCGCGGAGCCGCCGAACCCGTACAGACCGAGCACGCCGCCCTCCGGCAGCTCGGCGCGCTCGAGCGCGCGGTAGCCGATGATGCCCGCGCACAGCAGCGGCGCCAACTCGGCGTCCGAGTACCCGTCAGGCAGGCGGTAGGCGAAGTCGGCGGGCACGGTGGTGACCTCGGCGTAGCCGCCGTTCGCGTCCCACCCCGTGTACCGCGAGTTCGGACACAGGTTCTCGGCGCCCGCCCGGCAGTACTTGCACGTGCCGCAGGTGTGTCGCAGCCAGGCCACCCCGACCCGGTCGCCGACGGCGAAGCCGGTGACGCCCTCGCCGAGCGCGGTGACCTCGCCGACGACCTCGTGCCCCGGGATGACGTGCTCGTGGTGCACGGGCAGGTCGCCCTCGCTCACGTGCAGGTCGGTGCGGCACACGCCGCAGGCGAGCACCCGCAGCTGCAGCTCGCCCGGCCCAGCCTCGGGCTCGGGGATCTCGACCCACTCCAACGGGTTCTGCGTGATCGGCGCCGGATGCGTCACTCGCCATGCGTGCATGTGGTCCTCCTTCGAGCCCCGCGGACGTGCGCCCGCGCACGTTCACGGTACCGCGGGCCGGTGCGGGGTGCGCGATGACGTGGGACGCGGCCACGAATGCGCCAGCGGGATGAGTCACGACCAGTCTGACCCCACAGGGCGGCGCTCTCGTGGCTGCCGGGCGGAGGAGTGGCGCTCTCGTGGCTGGCGGGTCGCCGACAGTCGCCGCCGCTCAGCCGGCGTCGACGCCCAGGCCGCGCGCCACCGCGCCGACGAGCCATTCCGCGATGCCGAGCACGATGGCGCCGAGCACGGCTGACCACCAGAAGCGCTCGACCATGAGCCCCCACCCGATCGCGCCGCTGATCGCGCCGACGATCCACAGCAGGACCGCGTTGATGATGAACGACCACAGGCCGAGCGTGAGGATGTACAGCGGGAGGCTCAGCACCTTGAGCGGGATCCCGACGACCAGGTTCACCACGGCGATCGCGAGCGCGGCCACCAGATAGGTGGTGATCAGTGCGACGGGCTGCGAGCCCGGCATCGACTCGACGTGCATGCCCGGGATGATCAGGGTGGTCAGCCAGATGGCGGCGGCGGTGATGAGGGTCTGGACGACGAGATGGGTCATGCCTCCAGTCTCCCATAAGGGCGGGACGATGCGGCGGGTGGTCGGAAGGAGTAGAGTTGACCTTCGGCGGCTCTCGCGCCGCCTGCGTCGTAGAACGTCGGCTTCACACGTCACGCGCTTCATACGGCGAACGGATGCGCCATCCGGCGCCTTCGCCATACCCCCACCGGAACGTCCCCGTGGACACGCATGCCGCGTCCGCCGGCACGGCCGGTGTCCCGCGGTCACAGCGACCGCAGAAAGACGGTCACCATGACCCAGCACTCCTCACAGACCCGCGGCGGTTCGGCCCGATCCGAGCACCCCGCCTCCCGCCCCGCACGTCGGGCCTCCCGTCACACCGGCCAGCCGGCCGCGTCCCGCACGGCTCAGCAGCGTCCCGCAGCCCAGCGGCCCGCGCAGAACGAGGCGACCGACAGCATGGCCGCCTGGACCGACGCGCCGACGTTCGCGTCCCTCGGCGTGCCAGAGCCGATCGTGCACATCCTCGCCGACGACGGCAAGACCACCGCGTTCCCGATCCAGGCGGACACCCTGCCTGACACGCTGCGCGGCCGTGACGTCCTGGGTCGCGGGCGCACCGGATCCGGCAAGACCCTCTCGTTCGGCATCCCGCTGGTGTCGCGGCTGGCCGGCGCCGTGCCGGGCACCGAGGCCGCAGGACGCACCCGGCCGGGGCATCCCCGCGCGCTCGTGCTCGCGCCGACCCGTGAGCTCGCCACCCAGATCGACGACGTGATCGCGCCCCTCGCCGACGCGTACGGGCTGCGCTCGACGACGATCTTCGGCGGGGTGAAGCCCCACCGGCAGATCCAGGCGCTCGAGAGCGGCGTCGACATCATCGTCGCCTGCCCCGGGCGGCTCGAGGACCTCATGCACCAGGGGCACGTCGCCCTCGACGCGATCGAGATCACCGTGCTCGACGAGGCCGACCGGATGGCCGACATGGGGTTCCTGCCCGCGGTCACCCGCATCCTCGCCGCCACCCCGGGGCGCGGCCAGCGGATGTTCTTCTCGGCCACGCTCGACAACGGCATCGACCGGCTCGTCAAGCGGTTCCTGCACGACCCGATCCTGCACTCGGTCGACGAGGCGAGCTCCCCGGTGTCGACGATGACCCACCACGTCTTCGAGGTCTCCGGCAGTGAGGAGAAGAAGACCGTCGTCCGCCAGCTCGCCCGCGGGGTCGGTCGGCGCATCCTCTTCATGCGCACGAAGCACCATGCCAAGCGGCTCGCCCGGCAGCTCACCGCCGCTGGCATCCCCGCCGTCGACCTGCAGGGCAACCTGTCGCAGAACGCCCGCGAGCGCAATCTCGGCGCGTTCGAGTCGGGGCGCGTGCACGTGCTCGTGGCCACGGATGTCGCAGCACGTGGCATCGACGTGCCGGAGGTCGAGCTCGTCGTGCACGTCGACCCGCCCACGGAGCACAAGGCGTACCTGCACCGCTCCGGGCGCACGGCCCGTGCCGGGCACACCGGTGACGTGGTCACGATCGTGCTGCCGGAGGAGCGGCGCGATGTGAAGCAGATGCTGCGTCAGGCGGGCATCCGGGCGACTCCCGTGCAGGTCGACGCAGACTCGCCCGAGGTCGCCGAGCTCGTCGGCGAGGTCGCCCCGTACGTCGAGCCGACCACGCCTGTCGTGGCGGCGCCGCAGCCGCAGAAGCGGCAGGGGCGCGGGAAGTCGCGGCGGCGGCGCGGTGACGACGGTCAGGCGCGTGACGGCCAAGGTGGTCGTGGTGGTTCGGGCCGGGGCGCTTCAGGGCGCGGTGACTCGGGGCGCAACGGTTCGAGCCGAGGGCGCGATGAGGCCGGCCGCGGTGGCCGCAACGGTCGCGGTCAGGGCGGTCAGGGCGGCGGCCGGGGCTCCGATGAGGGGCGCGGCGATCGGTCGCAGAGCCGGCACGGCGGCAGGAACGGTCACGGGCAGGGCGGCCGTGCCCCGAAGCGTCCCCAGATGGGTCAGCTCGCCGGTGCGCGCGGGCATCAGGCGCGGCGCGGGCGGTAGCCGACGCCGGTCGCTGGACGGGGCCGCCTGGCGGCTGCAGTCGGCGGTGGCCGGGCGGCTGCCGGCGGCGTCCAGCGCAGGCAATGCATGGGGCGGCCGACCGTTCACAGGTCGGCCGCCCCATGCGGCTGGGAGTCGGGTCGAAGGCGTGTCGGAGGCCGGCCCGCCTACGCGTTGAGCGTGGCGCGCACCCGAGCCTCGATGCGGGCGCCTGTGGCCTCGTCGACGTTCCGCCAGTACTGGAACGCGTTCGAGAGCACCGGCTCGCGCACGGTGACGAGGATGTCCGACACCGTCTCGACGAAGCGGTCACGGGCGGCGTCATCCCACACCTCGCGGACGAGGGCGCCCGCCTGACCGAAGTCGTCGTCCTCGACATGGAGGGTGGACGCGCTGCGCACGAGCTCGCCGTCCGACTCCCACGAGTTCTCGACCGGCCCGGTCTCGTCGGCGTGCGGGCGCCCGAACGAGTTCGGCGCGTACACCGGCGCTGCCCCCGAGTGCTCGTAGCGCATGTGCCCGTCGAACGTGTAGCTGTTGACCGGATGCACCGGCTGGTTGACCGGCAGCTGGTTGTAGTTGCTGCCGATGCGGGTGCGCTGCGCGTCGGCGTAGGCGAACATGCGGCCGAGCAGCATCTTGTCCGGGGAGACGCCCGTGCCCGGCACGGTGTTCGACGGGGCGAACGCGGCCTGTTCGATCTGCGCGAAGAAGTTGGCCGGGTTCTCGTCGAGCGTGAATCGGCCGACCTCCACCAGAGGGTAGTCGGCGTGCGGCCACACCTTCGTCAGGTCGAACGGGTTGAAGCGGTACGTCTTCGCGTCGGCATAGGGCATGAGCTGCACCTTGACCGTCCAGCTCGGGAACTCCCCGCGCTCGATCGCCTCGAACAGGTCGCGGCGGTGGAAGTCGGCGTCCGCGCCGGCGAGCCGGGCGGCCTCCTCGTTCGTCATGTTCTCCACGCCCTGGTCGGAGATGAAGTGGTACTTCACCCAGAACCGCTCGCCGTCCGCGTTGATCCACGAGTAGGTGTGTGACGAGTACCCGTTCATGTGTCGCCAGTCGCGGGGCAGCCCGCGGTCACCCATCAGATAGGTGACCTGGTGGGCGGACTCGGGGTTCAGCGTCCAGAAGTCGAACTGCATCGTGTTGTCGCGCAGGCCGGAGTCGGGCAGTCGCTTCTGTGAGCGGATGAAGTGGGGGAACTTCATCGGGTCGCGCAGGAAGAACACCGGCGTGTTGTTGCCGACGATGTCGAGGTTGCCCTCCTCGGTGTAGAACCGCAGGGCGAAGCCGCGCACGTCGCGCCATGTGTCGGGCGACCCCTGCTCGCCGGCGACGGTCGAGAAGCGGGCGAGCATGCGCGAGCTGGCGCCGGGCTGGAACACCGCCGCCCGCGTGTACGCACTCACGTCGGCGGTGACCTCGAAGCGTCCGAACGCCCCGGAGCCTTTCGCGTGCGGGCTGCGCTCCGGCACGCGCTCGCGGTTGAAGGATGCGAGGGTCTCGACCAGCTGCACGTCATGCAGCACGATCGGGCCGTCGGGGCCGACGGTGAGGGAGTCGCGGTCGGACTCCGCGGGCGCGCCGTTCTGCCGGGTCGAGGGGCGCGCCGGGTCGATCAGCGTGTTGTCGGCGGCGTGGCGGGATGCGCCGGTCGCCTGCGTCGTGCTGGATGCGGGGGTCGCGCCGGCCGGTCGGGTCGTGTCCGTCGTGATGCTGCCGGTGGAGATGGTGTCGGTCATGTCAGCTCCTCGTTGTCGTGCTCTGCGGTCGACCCTAGCAGATGTTTTGATCTAATCAAAATTACGAGTGCAACAAATATGGTCCGTGGGCTGGCAGTGACACCATGCCGGACGGGGATGCGCCTGCCGCGCTGCTCGGCCAGCCTCCGCCTGCCGCAGGCGATCGGGTGCGACCATCGAGGCAGCAGAAGCAGGTGCAGTGGTGGACGCACTGGTCGCAGCGGTGCCGAGGCGCCGCGACCTGTCGGGGGGGCGCCGGCCCCAGGCCGCAGAACGGCGGGGGCGGCGATGCCGTCCGATTGCCCGGCGACTGCGGCCGATGCTGCGGTCGAACGCACGTCGACCAGATGGAGAGGAACGAGGAGCGATGACGCCAGAGGACCGCCAGGCCCGGGCCGGCCGACTCAAGGAGCGCATCTACATCACGTTCACCGCGCTCGCGGTCGTGCTGACGCTGACCGGGCGCACGGACATCTCGGCCCGCACTGCCGCCACGACGCTGCTGGTGACGGTCGCCGGGTCGGCGCTGGCGATGTTCCTCGCCGAGGTGCTCGCGCACATCGTCGTGCACGACCGGGTGCTCACCCGCGCCGAGGCCGGGCACGCCGCGGCGACGGTGGCCGGGGCTCTCAGCGCGGTCGTGCTGCCGATCCTGCTGCTCGCATCGGCGATGGCCGGCCTGTGGAGCGTGACCGTCGCCCTGCGCGCCTCGGTCGTGGTGCTCGTGCTGTGGCTCGTCGGCGTGGGGTACGCCGCGGTGCGCGGGCTGTCGCTGCCGCTGTGGCAGCGGATGCTGATGCTGCTCGTCGAGGCGGGCGCCGGCATCGGCGTGGTCGCCCTGGAGTTGCTCGCCCACCACTGATACACGGCGCCGGGCTGCTGACGCTGTGAAGCGGGCCGGGCGGGCCCGGCGGCGGGCCGGTCAGCGTCCGGCGCTGGGCAGGGCGTTGATCGCGCGGATCAGCTGGTGCAGCCGCCCGATCTGCTGGGGCGCCGGCTGCAGCAGGATGCGCGGCAGCTCGACCCGGTCGTCGTCGCGGATCTCGGGGCGCAGCGGCGCCGTCCGCTGGATCGGCAGGTCGGGGGAGAGACGCCCGAAGCGCTCCTGCAGATCGGCGAGCTCCGCATCCGTGGGAGCGTGGCGCAGCCGCAGCACGAGCCGTGGCCCGACCCAGCGCAGCGAGTCGTAGTCGCGCCAGAACCCGAGGATCTCTTCGACCGCCCGGTCGACATCGTCGGTGATGAGCACGCGGTCGAGGTCGTCTGCCGCGATCAGACTGGCGGGCACGAGCTGCTCCTCGGCGAAACGGCGCATGCCGGCCCAGTACCCGGTGCCTGGATGCGGATGCTCCCCACCGTTCCAGCGCTCCTCCCGGGGCTCGGCGTTCGTCCCCTCGGCCGCTGCGGCTGCAGTCGGTGCTGCGGGCGCGTCCTGCGCCGTGGGGCCGGCAGGCCGGTCGAGCAGCACGATCGGCACGGGCACGGCCTTGCCGGTCTGCTGCAGGGTGAGCAGCTCGAACAGCTCGTCGAACGTGCCGAACCCGCCCGGGATCACCACGAAGCCCTTCGACTCCTTGACGAGCATCAGTTTGCGTGTGAAGAAGTACTTCATCTGCACGAGACTGCCGCCGTCCGCGTCGTCGAAGGCGGGGTTGAGCGACTCGAACGGCAGACGGATCGACACGCCGATCGAGTGGTCGCGGCCGGCGCCCTCGGTCGCGGCCTGCATGATGCCGGGGCCCGCCCCGGTGACGACCATCCAGTCGTGGGCGGCCAGCCGTCGGGCCACCTCGCGGGCCATTCGGTAGAGCACGTCATCCGGACGCGTCCGCGCCGATCCGAAGACGGTCACCTTGTCGCGTCCGCGGAAGCGGGCGAACATGCGGAACGCCTGGCGCATCTCGCCCAGGGCGGACGAGGCGATCTTCAGGTCGAGCCGGTCGGCCCGGTCGCGGCCGATGCGGATGCCGTCGACGAGGATGTGGTGGATGAGATCGGCGTTCTGGTCGATGCCGGCCGCGACGATGATCTCGTCGACGAGCCGCTCGAGCTCGGTATCAGTGTCAGTGGACATGTGACCACTCTCCATCATCGTGATGACCGGCGGGTGAATGCCGGGCGGGACACCGGCCAGGCGGGCTGCCGACCCGGTTGGCACGGGGGATGCCGACCCGGCTGACGGCGCGTCGGCGCGCGGCCGCCTCCCCGGGACGCGAGCTTCTGACACGGCGTCAGTCCGGTCAGCGTGCGCGCGGCACCACCATCGGGGCGCCCGTCTCCGGGTCGGGCAGCACGCGCGCGTCCAGATCAAACGCCGCGGCGAGCAGGTCGGGGGTGACCACGGCGTCCGGCGCGCCCTCGGCGAGCACGCGGCCGTCGCGCATCACGACCAGATGGGTGGCGAACCGGAACGCCAGGTTCAGGTCGTGCAGCACCGCAACCAGGGTCACGTCGCGCTCGGCGCGCAGCTGCCGGCACAGGCGCAGCACGTCGAGCTGCCGGGTGATGTCCAGGAAGGTCGTCGGCTCGTCGAGCAGCATGATCGGGGCGGACTGGGCGAGCACCATGGCGATCCACACCCGCTGCCGCTGCCCGCCGCTGAGCGCATGGACCGGGCGGTCGGCCAGATCGTGGCAGCCGGTCAGCTCCAGCGCGCGGGTCACCGCGTCCTCGTCCGCCTGCGACCACTGGTGCAGCAGCGACTGGTGGGGGAACCGCCCGCGCGAGACGAGGTCGACGACGGTGATGCCGTCCGGCGCGCTCGACGTCTGGGGCAGCAGGGCCAGCTCGCGGGCGAGAGCCTTCGGGCGGATGCCGGTCACGTCGCGTCCGTCGAGCCGCACCGACCCGGTGGTCGGGCGCAGATGCCCTGCCATCGCCTTCAGCAGGGTCGACTTGCCGCAGCCGTTCGGGCCGATGATCGCGGTGAACGACCCGTCGGGCACGTGCAGGCTCACCCGGTCGAGCATGGTGCGGTCGTCGTAGCCGGCCGAGAGAGCGTCGACCACGAGCCGGCCGTGGTGGATCGCGGCGGCCGGGCGCGCGGCGTCGGCGCTCGGGGCGGTCGGGGCGCGGGGGTCTGTGTGTCGCCTCATCGGCGCATTCCTCTCGTGAGCAGCCACAGCAGGTAAACGCCGCCGAGCAGGCCGGTGACGACGCCGATCGGCACGCGGGCGCCGGCCGGCAGGTGCAGCGCTAGCAGGTCCGAGCCGATCAGCAGGGCGGCGCCGGTGAGCCCCGCGGTCACCAGCGGCGGGCCGGACGACCCAGCCAGCCGGGAGGCGATCTGCGGGGCGGCGAGCGCGACGAACGCGATGGGGCCCGCGGCGGCCACCGCGGTGGCGGTGAGCACCACGCCGGCGAGCATGGCGGACGCGCGGGTCGCCTCCACGTGCACGCCGAGCTGCCGGGCGGTCACGTCGCCCATCTCGACGAGGGCGAGGGGACGCGCCAGCGCGAGCGCGAGCGGCCACGCCACGGCGAGTCCTGCGGTGACGACCGCGGTGTCGGCCCAGGATCGGGATGCGAGCGAGCCGCTCAGCCACACCTCGGCGGACACCGACCGGTCGATGTCACCGCGCACGAGGATGATCCGGGTGGTCGCGTCCATGAGCGCCCCGACGCCGATGCCGACCAGGACGATGCGGTAGCCGCCGGTGACGCCCCGGTGCCGACTGAGCAGGTACACGAGGGTCGCGGTCACGGCCCCGCCGAGCACTGCGGCGGCCGGGGTCGCGATGACCCCGCCGCCCAGCATGACGATCTGGGCGGCGGCGCCCGCGGCGGCGCCGGAGGTGAACCCGATCACGTCCGGGGAGCCCAGCGGGTTGCGCGAGACGCTCTGGAACAGGGCGCCGGAGACGCCCAGAGCGCAGCCGACAGCCGCGGCCGTGACCACCCGGGGCAGCCGGATGCCGCGCACCACGGTCACGTCGCGGGCCGGCGCGTCGCCGATGAGGGCGGCGAGGATGTCGCCCGGCGACAGCGGGATCGTGCCCTGGCCCATCACGGCGACGGCGAGGCCCGCGGTGACGGCGAGGACGAGCCCGCTCACGGCCACGGCGCGCGGATGCCAGACGATGCTGATGCGGCCCCGGTGCACGCGGCCGGCGGGATGTGTCGGGGGCCGGGGCGCGGAGGGGGTGGCGCGAGCGGCGGCGTCCGGGGCAGGTGCGCCGCCGGCGGGGTGCGCATCCCGGGGCGTGTCGGCGCGGCTCACAGCACGGCCATCCGTCGCCGACGCACGAGCGCGATGAACACGGGGGCGCCGAGGAAGGCGGCCATCACGCCGACCTCCACCTCGCCGGGCGGTGCGATCACCCGGCCCACGACGTCCGCGGCGGTGACGAGCAACGCCGCGGCGACCGCGGCGGTCGGCACGAGCCAGCGGTGGTCCGGGCCGACGAGCAGCCGGGCGACGTTGGGCGCCGCCAGACCGATGAACGCGATGGGGCCGGCGGCCGCCGTGGCTGCCCCGGCCAGGGCGAACAGCGCCGCCCCGGCGATGCCCCACACCAGGGCGCGGTTCACCCCGAGCGCACGGCCCAGCTCGTCGCCGAGCGAGACGGCGTTCAGCTGCGGGGCGAGCAGCCAGGCCACGGCCAGACCGAGCCCGGCGACCGCGGCGGTGACGGCTACGACGTCCCACCCGCGGCCCTGCAGACTGCCGGTCGCCCACACCCGGTAGCTGTCGTAGACGTCCTGCGGGGCGCTCAGCAGCAGCACCCGTGTGAGCGCCGCGAACACGACGCCGAGGCCGGCGCCGGCGAGCACGAGGCGGATGGGGTCGCCGCGTCTTCTCCCCAGCCCGCCCAGCAGGTAGACGAGAATCGTGGCGATGCCGGCGCCGAGGAACGCCGCGCCCAGATGAGCGATCGGCTGCCGGGCGTCGAGCCACACCATCGCGGCGACGACGGCGGCGCCCGCCCCGGCGTTGACGCCGAGGATGCCGGGCTCGGCGAGCGGGTTGCGGGTCAATCCCTGCATGAGCGTGCCCGCCACGCCCAGGCACACGCCGACGACCAGACCGAGCACCGCGCGTGGCACCCGCACGAGGCGCACGATGAGCGCATCGTCCGAGAGCGTGTCGCCGGGGGCGATCAGCGCCGTCCACACGTCCGCGGCTGGCACGTCGCGCGAGCCGGCGAACAGGCCGGCGGCCGCGACGAGCGCGGTGAGCGCGGCGGCCGCGACGAGCACGGCGAGGCGTCGGGACGCGCGCGGCGCCCGGAGCGGTCGATCGGGCACCGGTCAGGCGAGGTCGCTGACGATCTGGTCGATCATCTGCCGGCCGCTGTACGGGTCGATGCGGAAGCTCGTCAGACCGAGCGGGTACACCCGGCCGTTCTTCACCGCGTCGAGGTTCGCCAGGGTGGCGTCGGACTCGAGCGCCTTGGCCTTCCTGCCGTCGTCGCTCAAGGTGAAGACAGTGCCGCCGGTGATCGCCTTCGACAGGTTCTCGTAGGTGACGAATGTGAAGTCTTGGCGGGGCTTCTCACTGGTGTCGAGCGTGCTGTCGGCCTCAGCGACCTGGAAGCCGAGTTTCGTGAGGATCGCGGCCTGGGCACTGGTGCCCTTCGCGACACCGCTGTCCTTGCCGGAGCCGTTGAAGCTCACGATCGACGCGCCGCCGTCGGACACGGTGATCTTCTCGGCGGCGTCGGCGGCGTACGCGTCGAAGTCGTCGACGGCCTGCCGCGCCTCGGCCTGGTGGCCGGTGAGCGTGCCGAAGTCCTCGGCGAGCTCCTCCCACGACTTCGAGCCGTAGTTCGCGACGTACACGGGCACGCCCTGCGCGGTCAGCTCGTCGTAGTGGTCGTCATACACAGAGTCGGCGCCGGAGGTCGACACGATCACCAGATCCGGGTCGACGGCGACGACGCTCTCGAGATCGAACGTCAGGTCGGGGTAGAGCACCTCGACGCCGCGCTCGTCGGCAACGCCCGCCCACTGCGAGAAGAAGCCTTTGTCATCGGTGATGTCGCTCACCGAGGCCGCGGCAGAGGCCACGACCGGCGCGTCGATCGCCAGCAGGGTGCCGGTGACGCTCACCGCGGTGTTGACGATCCGCTCGGGCTGGCTGTCCAGGGTGACCTCGTGGCCGGCGTCGTCGGTGACGGTCAGCGGCCAGCTCGCCGTGTCGCTCGAGGCGGAGCTGGTGGTGTCGCTCGAGGTCGACGAGCAGCCGCTGAGGGCGAGCGCGGCGCTCGCGACGACGGCGGAGACGGCCAGAGTCATGCGGCGCAGATGCATCGGGATGTCCTTTCTGGGAGGGCAATGCCGCGACGGCCTGTCTGGTCGGCCGCCGGCGGGTTCGTGGCCGGCGGACGGCGCGGCGGGGCGGCAGCCCCGGGCGTCGTCATCCGGCGAGGGCGCCCATACCGTAGCACAGTGTTGGTGAGGTGAGCCTGACCTTGTGCCCCACGCGTCGACGGGGGATGCGGGCGGTCCACGGCCGGGTCACTGCGCGGATGAGCCCCATCAGGTTGGTGTGGATGCGCGTGACACCGGATCCCGCCCGTGTCGGCGGGTGCGGATACCCTTGACCGCGGATGGGCCGGCTTGGCTCGCGAGTGCGGCGACCGGTCCGTTCGATCGAGACGACCTTCGAGGGGGAGGCATGAGATTCATCGCGACGGCCGACTGGCAGCTGGGCATGAGGGCCCGGCCCCTGCCGGAGGAGGCCCGGGCCCGCTACACCGAGAGCCGCTTCGAGGCGCTCGCCCGCATCGGCGAGCTCGCCCGGGAGCGCGCGGCCGCGTTCATCGTCGTCTGCGGCGACGTGTTCGAGACGAACCAGCTCGACCGGCGGGTGATCGCCCGCACATTCGAGGCGCTGCGCGGCGCGGACGTGCCGGTGGTGCTCGTGCCGGGCAACCATGACCCGCTCGACAGCGCGTCCATCTACGATTCCCCGGTGTTCGCCGAGCGGTGCCCCGAGCAGGTCGTCGTCGCCCGCGAGGCCGAGCCGATCCGGATCGGGGACGACGCGGAGGTGCTGCCGGTGCCGTGGCGGTCGAAGCGCCCCGGCCGCGACCTCGTCGCCGAGGCCTGCGCCGGGCTCGAACCCGCACCGGCCGGCGTGGTGCGGGTGATCGCCGCGCACGGCGCCGTCGCATCCCGCAACCCGGACGCGACCGATCCGGCGACGATCGACGACGCGGCCCTGGCCGACGTCCTCGCGCGCGGGCTCGCCGACGTGGTAGTGCTCGGCGACCGGCACTCGACGACCGAAGTGCGGCCTGGCATCTGGTACCCGGGCACGCAGGAGGTCACCGCGCGCCGCGACGTGGATCCCGGCAACGTGCTCGTCATCGACGTCGACCCGGCGGGGGACGCCGCGGCGCCGGTCGCCGAGCGGGTGCGGGTCGAGCCCGTGCACGTCGGCCGCTGGCGGTTCGTGACCGTCGAGCACGAGTTCACCGGCGACGCGGACGCGGAGGTCGAGCGGCTGCGCACCCGTCTCGACGCCCTCGACGACAAGTCCCGCACCGGGGTGTGGCTGGTGCTGCGGGGCACGATCAGCACCTCTGCCGCGGCCCGGCTCGAGCGGCTGCTCGACGAGCAGCGCGACCTGTTCGCCCTGCTCACGGTCTGGGAGCACCACAGCGATCTGCAGGTGCTGCCGGACAACGCCGACTTCTCCGACCTGCACCTGACCGGCTTCGCGGCCGACGCGCTCGACGAGCTCGTCGCCGCCGCGGGCGGCGGGGGCGACTCGGGAGCGCCCGGCGCGTCTGCGGACGCGGGCGGCCTCGACCGTCCGGGCTCCAGAGACCTCGCTGATGACGGCGACCGACGTCGGGCACAGGACGCACTCGGACTGCTGTATCGGCTGGTGGGAGGGAACCGATGAGACTCGAGCGGATCATCCTCGACGACTACCGAGGCGTGCGGCACGCGGAGATCGCCCTCGGCGATGGCGTCACCGTCATCGTCGGCCCCAACGAGGCGGGCAAGTCGTCCATCGCCGAGGCGATCGTGCTGCTGCGCCGGTACAAGGCGTCCAGCAAGGCCAGAGAGGTGCTCGCAGTCCAGCCGGTCGGCCGCGATGTCGGGCCGCAGGTCACCGTTGAGCTGCGCACCGGGCCGTACGCGCTGACGTTCCGCAAGCGCTGGATCGTGCGACCGCAGACCGTGCTCGTCGTGCGCGAGCCGGCGCCCGAGCAGCTCAGCGGCGACCAGGCGCATGACCGGTTCCTCGCCATCCTCGACGAGACCGTCGACACCGCGCTGCTCGAGGCGCTCGAGGTAGGCCAGGGCGAGTCCCTCGACCAGCCGCGGCTCGCCACGCTCCAGGCGCTGCAGGCGGCGCTCGCCGACGCGGATCGGAGCGCGGCGGCCGACGCCTGTGCAGACTCGGGCGACGCGGCGGCCGGGCCGAAGGTGGCGGGTCCGGACGAGGCGTCCGCCGGCGTGCCGGCAGGGGCGTCTGCAGTGGCCGGGCCGGACGGATTCGCCGGATTCGAGGCGCACGACGGGCTGATGGCGCGCATCCGGGCCGAGTACGAGCGGTGGTTCACGCCCAAGGGGCGGTTCAAGCGGACAGTCACCGAGACCGATGACGCCGTCGAGCGGCTTGAGGCCGAGGCCGTCGGGCTGCGCGAGCGCAGCGTCCGCATGGACGAGCTCGTCGAACAGCACGGCCAGCAGGAGCAGGGGGTCGCCCGGCTGACCGAGCAGGCCGCCCGCGCTCGGGCGGATGTCGCCCGGCTCGAGGAGGCCACCGTGGGACTGCACCGGCTGCGGGAGGCGGTCGAGACCGCCGAACGCGATCGGCGTGAGGCCGCAGCCGCTCTCGACGCGGCGGAGGAGCGGCAGCGGTCGCGCACCGAGACGATCGCCGAGATCACGCGGCGCAGGGACGCGATGGGGGAGACGGACGAGCGCGCCCGCACCCTGGCGGAGGCCGCGCGCGCCGGGCAGGGGCGGGTCGACGGGGCGCGTCAGGCGCTCGCCCTGACAGAGCAGCGGCTCGAGCAGGCGCGTGACGCGGCCCGGGCCGCCGCGCGTGCGCTCGCCCGGGCACGGGATCGTGAGGAGCTCTCCCGGCTCATCGCCGCCCTCGATCGTGCCGAGCAGGCTGACGCGCGACGCACCGAGGCACAGGCCGTGCTGGAGACCGTCACGGTCACCGAGCGCACCGTTCGCCGGCTGCGCGAGCTCGACACAGAGCGGCGGGTCGCCGCGGGCACGCGTGACGCCTCCGCGGCGCAGATCGACGTCCATCGCGTGGGCGATGTCGCCGTCAGCGTCGACGGGGTCGCGGTGGGGGCGGATGCGTCGGTCGAGACCCCGGTGCGCGAGCCGGTGCATGTCGTCGCCGACGGCGTCGTGGAGCTCGAGGTGCGCCCCGCGGCGACCTCGCAGGAGCTCGAACAGGCGGCGCAGAAGGCCGAGCGCGCGTTCCAGCGGGCGCTCGAGCGTGCCGGGGTGGCGAGCCTCGAGGAGGCCCAACGGCTCGCGGACCGTCGCGCCGAGGCCGAGCAGACGCGCGAGCGGGCGGCCGGGGATCTCGCCGCGGCGGTGCAGGGCGTCGCCGGGGACGCGGGGGACGCAGCGGATGCCACGGGGGCTGAGGACGCCACAGACGCCACAGACGCCACAGACGCCTCGGATGGCGCGGAGGTCGCAGCGGAGGGCGGCAAGACCGGCGGGGATGCCGAGGGCGCGGCAGCCGACGAGCTCGGCGTCGGCCTGGAGCGACTGCGCCGGCGGGCGGCCGGGCTGCGGGCACGGCTCGAGACGACGGGCGATGCCACGGTCGTCATGGCGGGGGACCAGCCGCCGCATGACGGGGCGTCGATCGAGGGATCTGATGACGTCGCCGCGAACGCGGAAGTCGCAGCGACGGATGCAGCGGGAGCCGGTGCGGTCGCCGCGACGGACGTGCCGGGAGCGGGGACAGGCACGGAGCCCTCCCGCGACGAGCTGCAGCGTCTGGCGGATGCCGCGGAGATCGAGGCGCAGGAGGCCGAGCGCGAGGAGAAGCGGGCACGCAGGGCCCACGAGCGGCTGCGCACCGCGCAGGAGGAGCGGCAGACCGAGGTCATCCGGGCGGAGGAGGCGGCGCGCGCGGCGCGCGAGGAGCTCGCCCGGCTCGAGCAGCGGCTCGAGACGGAGCGGGCCACGACGTCCGACCCCGCGCTGGAGGGTGCTGCCGCATCCGCCGCCGAGCGGGTCGCCGAGGTCGACGCCGCGCTCGCGCAGGCCAGACAGGCGCTCGCCGACGCGAACGGCGATCAGCTCGAGCTCGAGCTCGACAACGCCCGGCAGCTCATCGACGACCGTGCGCGCGACCTGGAGCAGGCGAAGGATCACCTCGGCGCGCTGAAAGGCGAGATCAGCGCCTACGCGGGCGAGGGCATCTACGACCGGCTCGAGCAGGCAGAGGCCGAGCTGGAGGCCGCCATCGACGTCCGCGACCGCACGCACCGGGCCGCCGAGGCCGCCCGGTTGCTGCACGACACATTCGTGCGGCACCGCGACGAGGCGCAGGCGCGGTACGCGGCGCCGTACCGGGAGCGCATCGAGCGGCTCTCCCGCATGGTGTTCGGCCAACAGGTGCAGGTCGAGGTCACCGCCGACCTCGAGATCGCCACGCGCACGCTCGACGGGCAGACCGTGCCGTTCGCGTCACTCTCCGGCGGCGCGCGCGAGCAGCTCGCCCTGCTCGGCCGCCTCGCCTGCGCCCAGCTCGTCGCCGGTGACGGCGGTGCACCGCTCATCCTCGACGACGCCCTGGGCTTCGCCGACCCCGACCGCCTGCACGCGCTGAACCTCGTGCTCAGCCGGGTCGGCCGCGAGGCCCAGATCGTGGTGCTCACCTGCCAGCCCGACCGGTTCGACGAGATCGGCGGGGCGACCACGGTGCCGCTGTTGAAAGGGTGAGCGGGGCCACACCGCTGTCCGCGGCCTCGGGTGAACACCGGCGAGCGAGACGGGACGCAGAGCAGGTGTCGGCCCAGGCCCCGCTCAGTCGAGCTGCTCGCCGTCCAGATACACCCACCGGCCGTGAAGCCGCACGAAGCGCGACCGTTCGTGCATCACGCCGGGCCGCCGGCCGCGTCCTGCCTCGTCAGGCGCCGCCACGGAGTACGTCGCCCGGAACTCGACCACGCCCTCGGCGTCGTCCGGCCCGCCGGCGACGGTGTCGACGATCTGCACGCCCCGCCAGCGGATGTCGGGCTCGGGAGCGAGATCGTCCGGCCGGGTCGACGGGTGCCAGGTCGCTCGCAGCCAGGTCAGGTCGCCGGTCTTGAACGCCAGGAAGCGCGAGCGCATCAGCTCCTCGGCGGTCTGCGGCCAGGGGCGTTCGTCGGACGGGGGAGTGGAGGCGCTCATGCGCCCGATTCTGCCACGGGCGTCCGGACGCCTCCGCCACGTGGTGCCGGTGCCTGGCACGGGCCTGCCCGCGACAGGCCGCGTGTCTGGCCGCGTCGGCTGTGCAGCGATCCTCAGACAGGAGACCCGGCGCGCACGATGCTGCGGCGTGCGCGACGAGGGGCTCTGGATCCCCGACGTCGCCTGGTCGACGCTGCCCGGCTTCGTCTCCGACACCCTGTCGTTCCACGAGTAGGGCGAGCTCGACGGGCTCGGCCGCACGCTCGTGTTCGCCGTCGCGCTCGTCTGCCTCGTGGTCGTGGTGCGCTCGCGGCGGCTTGCGGATGTTCCCCGCCGCGGCGCCTGGCCAGCGCGGCGGCGCGGACGCGGTCATCGTGACCGACACAGCATGGCTCTACTACGAGGTCTCGACCTATCAGACCGCGCAGTCGCCCGTGTTCGACCTCACGCCCGCCGTGTATGGCTGGGGCTCGGCCGCTGTTCGAGCACTCCTCGGTGGGCCAGGCGGGCGACCTGGTCCAGCTGGCCCGGGATCGCGGCTCGATCTGGGCCGTCACCGCGCTGCAGAAGGACGATCCCGCCGAGGAACACGACGGGCTCGCACGGCTCGCCGAGTTCACCGTCACCGACCCGATCACCGGCCGCGACCTGTACCTGGCCGCGGAGTACGCCGCGGCGTGAGGGCGCCCGGGGCACCGTGGGCAGGTCGTGAGGGTGGGGCGGTCTGTGCTGCGGATTCAGCATTCTGACGTGGTTTCAGCGGGATGGGTGTGGTTCGTGCTGAATCGGGGTGAGGATGCTGAATCCCGGTCGGCGGTTGGCCCCGCCTACACTGGCCCTGTGCTGCACGACCTCATCGACGACCTCGCCGTCCACCACGGCCTGCTCGACGACTGGTGGCCGGCCGAGACCCGCTTCGAGATCATGATCGGCTCCGTGCTGACCCAGCGCACCCGGTGGGAGAACGCGGCGGTCAGCCTCGACCGGCTGCGCGACCGGGGCCTGCTGCACCCTGACGCGCTCGCGGACACCGACCCGGACATCCTGATCGACCTGATCCGCCCGAGCGGATTCGTGCGCAGCAAGTCGCGGGCCTGCCGAGCGGTCGCCACCTGGACGCGCGATCACAGGCTCGCGGACGTGGTGCTCGCCCCGCCGCTGGACCGTTCGGCGTCAGCGGGTGCGGTGTCGCCTCCGCGGTCCACTGCATCGCTGCCGGACTGCTCGAGGCCATCGGGCGGGGTGCCGTTCCCGCAGCACCCCGTCCAGCCGCTGCGCCGGCCGGTGCCAAGGCCATCACCCTCGGCATCGCACATCCCGTCGGCAGGCTCAACGCCAGAGCGCGCAGGAGCGTCACCCGTCCCGTCGCGCGGCCAGCTGCTCTCGGTCTACGGCGTGGGCCCGGAGACAGCGGACGCCCAGCTGCTGTTCGCCTTCGACCAGCCGGTCTTCATCGCGGACGCCTACGCCCACCAGGTGTTCGCCGCCCGGGGCCTGCCCGCTCCAGCCGGCTACGGGGCGATGCGGGATCGCTGGCAGCCCGTGCTCGAGCAGGAGGGGCTCGACCCGGTCGCGGCGCAGCGTCTGCACGCCCTCATCGTCGAGGAGGGGTCGCGGCTGGCGGGGCGGTGAGGGGAGGCAGTGCGCCGCAGAGCTCGTCGAGCCAGGCCTCGTCCACGATGGGGATGCCATACTGCCGGGCCTTCCGTGCCTTCCCGGACTGAGAATCCGGGTCGGCGGCGATCAGCAGCCTCACCTTCTTCGTCACCGATGGCCAGACGGTCAGCCCTCGTGCGGTCAGCTCCGCTTCCCACTCCTCGCGTGGTCGGCGCATCTCGCCGGTCAGGCAGACTCGGTCTCCCGGATTCAGCGTGAATCCTCCCGGGGTGGCGAGCACAGGCTGTCGACCGCCGGCACCGTCGGCATCGGTGTGGCCGATCCCGCGGTGGGTCGGTCGGACCTCGTCGGCGTCGACGCCATCGACACCGGTCCCGGTTCCCCCAACGGTGACCGGTCGCGGACGATCGAGATCCGGCGTGGGCAGGTCGAGCAGCGTGCAGACGGCGATGATGTCCTGCCGTTCCGTTCCGGTGACCACCCCGTCAGCCCAGGCGACGGCGACCAGAGCATCCAGATACCGCTGGTGCAGTCGACGGGCGGTGTCATGGCTGATGCCGGAGGCATCCGCCAGCTCGATCAGCTGATGCTGCTCGGTCGTGCTCAGTCGTCGATCGAGCAGGCACCGGTCGAGCAGGGCCAGATACTCTCGCTGGCTCTCGTCGGTGGAGAAGTCTGGCACGTGTGCAACGAGACGTGAGAGGAACGAGGGCACCGTCTCACTGGCAGTGGCATCCGGGCGGGGCACCCACTCCGCGTGCAGCGACGGAAGCTCAGGCCAGGGCAGTGTCGCGGCGGCGTTGAGTCGCTCCAGCCAGAATCTCCAGCCAGCGGGAGGCGTCTCGGCGAGGTAGTTCGCGAGCAGCTCGGCGGTCGCATGCGCGTCGGCGACGGCGCGATGGGCCTGACTCAGGGTGATCCCGACCTCGTCGCAGCATTCCTCGAGGGAGCGGCTGCCGAGCCCGAATCGAGCGGCGAGCTGCATGGTGCAGGTCCAGGGGATGTCATGGCGATCCGTAGGCGTGCCGAGTCGACGCATCTCGGCGTCGAGGAACCGGGCGTCGAAGGAGGCGTTGTGCGCGACGGGGACGCGGCAGCGGAGCAGCTCGACGAGATCGCCGGCGATCTGCGCGAAGGCTGGCGCCTCCAGCAGATCAGCCGCATGGATGCCGTGGCGGGCCTGCAGGCCGAGGTCGCGGTCGACGCGTACGAGGGTCTCGCGCTCGACTTGGATCACGCCGTCCGGATCGGTGAGCACAACACCCACCTCGATCGCCCGATCCGTGCCCTCTGGGTGCAGCCCGGTCGTCTCGAAGTCGATCACGGCGAAGCCCTTGCCGGTGGTCCTCCCCGCCATGGTGGTCTCCTCTTCTGCCCGGTGCGGATGCCCTGTGTGGATGTCTGGCGCGCGCCCGCTCAGCCCGCGAATCCCGCCACGACCTCGCGCAGGCGGGCGATGTTGCGCTCATACCGGGCGCGCAGCCGCTCGGGTGGGGTGTTGCCGAGGTTCGAGGTCATGTCCGCGAGCTTCACCGTGATCGCGATGCGATCGCCCGAGGCGATGACCCGGTCGATGAACTCGTCGTACGTCTCGCCGTCGCGGCGCGAGTCGATGCGCAGTGACGCAACGAGGTCGCCGAACTCCGCCTCGAGCCGGTCGACGTACTCGGGATGGTCCTCCAGCACGTCGTGCAGCCATGCGGCGGCCTCCACGCGCGGGTCGTCGCTCAGGGTCCGCGCGATCGTCGCCGCCAGTGCCAGATGCACCAGGTAGGGGTACTCGCCCCAGCGGTTGGTGCTGTGCGCGGTGCCGGCCAGGCGGATCGCCCGCTGGGTCGGGTCGCCGGATGCGGCATCCAGACGGGGTGGGGTCACGGTGCTCATGCCTTCCTCCCCTCGAGATGTTCATGTAGAGCCTACGACCGACCGCCGACACGGAGGACGTGCGCGCCTCGGCGGGGGCAGCCGCACGGCCGCGCCCTCCGGCCGTGACCACGGGCAGAGCACCCAGGCGCCGCCGTCCATGTCAGCGGGTGCACGTAGCATCGTGGCATGAGATTCGGCATGCGCACTCCATCGATCAGCAGATCCCTCAAGGCCCGCACGACCGGGCGGCTCAAGCGTTCGGTGAAGCGCGCGGTGATCCCCGGCTACGGACGCCACGGCATGGGGTTCGCGAAGAGCCCGAAG
This sequence comes from Pseudoclavibacter caeni, assembly GCF_008831125.1. Taxonomy (GTDB): domain Bacteria; phylum Actinomycetota; class Actinomycetes; order Actinomycetales; family Microbacteriaceae; genus Pseudoclavibacter_A; species Pseudoclavibacter_A caeni. Next base: position 55,658 of record NZ_WBKA01000009.1, read on the forward strand.
CAGTCGGTGCGCGACGCGGCATACCGGCGCACGACGTTCCGCCTCTGGGACCTGTTCCGGTAGCGGGTGGCGCGATGACGGCGACCCGTTCGACGTGAACGGGGCCGTGAGACGTATCGAGGGGGAGGCACATGGCACGGATGCTCTACCAGTGGCAGCAGGAGGCCTTCGAAGCCTGGGCGGCGCACGAACACCGCGGCGTCATCGAGGCGATCACCGGCTCCGGCAAGACCCGGCTCGGGGTGCTCGCCGCCCGGGCGGCGCTCATGGCCGGTTACAAGGTCGTCGTCATGGTCCCGACGATCGAGCTGCTCGACCAGTGGATGCGGACGCTGCATGACGAGCTGCCCGAGGTCACGGTCGGCCGGCTCGGCGGCGGCCGGCACGACGACCTGCACCGGCACGACCTCGTCATCGGCACCGTCCACAGCATCGCGCCCACGTTCGATCACGACGCCGTGCCGCTGCTCAGCAGACACAGACAGGGGCTCGTCATCGCCGACGAGTGCCACCGGTATGCCGCCGACCGGTTCGCCGGCGCGCTCAGCGAGCATTTCGACTGGCGGCTCGGCCTCACCGCCACCTACGAGCGCGCCGATGGCCTGCACGAGGAGGTGCTCGACCCGTTCTTCGGCGGGGCCGTCCACCGGCTCTGGTACGATCGGGCGCTCGCCGAGGGCGTGATCGCTCCGTTCGACATCGCCCTGGTCGGCGTGGAGCTCGACGCGGGGCCGCGGGCACGGTACGACGCGCTGTCGAAGCAGATCCGTGAGACCCGGCAGGCGCTGCTGGGGTATCTGCCGGCCGATGTGCGCGACCGGCACGCGGGCGGCGCGGGGGAGGGCGTGCCGTTCCCCGTGCTGCTGCGGTTCGTGACCGCCTGGGCGGCGAGCCCGGAGGAGAGCCCGAGGCGCACGCTCGCCAGCCGGCTGCTCGGATCGATCGCCGAGCGGCGGGGCCTGCTCGCCGATGCCCCTGCGAAGATCGACGCGGTCGGTGCCCTCGCCCCGGCCGTGCGTCGCGCGCACGGGTCGCTCGTGTTCGCCGAGACGAAGGACGCCGCCCGCGCCGCGTCGGCCCGGCTCGCCGATGCGGGGCTGCGCACGGCCGCGGTGTACAGCGGTCTCGGACGGGAGGAGCGCCACGACCGGCTGGGCCGGCTGCGGGATGGTGAGATCGACGTCCTCGCCGCTCCGCGCGTGCTCGACGAGGGCATCGACGTGCCCGACGCGGATCTCGGCATCGTCGTCGCCGCGAGCCGCAGCCGACGGCAGATGGTGCAGCGACTCGGCCGCGTCATCCGCCGCAAGCGACCGCCGCGAGCGGGCCGGCTGGTGCACCTGTACGCACTGCGGACGGTGGAGGACCCGGAGGTGTCGGGCGACGAACACCTGGCCGCCGTGCTCGAGCACGCTCGGCGGCATCGGGTGTTCACCGGCGTCGACGATCCCGGGCTGCTGCCGTTCCTCGTCGAGCCGGTGCCGGTCGACGATCGCGAGCCCGACCTCGTCGCCGAGCCGGAGCTGTTCGGCCTCGATCTCGATGGCGATGACGCCGCCGCCGCGGGCCCCGTCGAGCAGGCCGCGGGCATCCACGTCTGCGCGGACGCGTTCCACGACTGGCTGCGCGTGATCGGCCGGTATGGGCTGTTGACAGCGGAGGAGGAGGTGGTGCTCGGCACCCGACGTCGTGCCGGCGCCGAGGCCGCGGCGGCGCTGGAACGCGGGGAGTTCACCACCCGGCGCGAACGCACCCGCCTCGAGCGGCGGGTGCGCGACGGGCGACGCGCCTGGGAGGCGTTCATCTGCGCGAATCTGCGGCTGGTGGTCAGCATCTCCACACATTATTCGGCGCATCGTGGCATCGCCGGGCTCGACCCGATCGACCTGGTGCAGGAAAGTCATCCGGGGCTCATGCGCGCGGTGCAGAAGTTCGACGAGAGGCGAGGGCTCAAGTTCTCCACCTATGCCACGTGGTGGATTCGCCAGTCGATCACCAGGGCGCTGGCCGAGAAGTCGAGGACCATCCGCGTGCCCGTGCACGCGGATGAGCAGATCAAGAAGATCCGGCGGTCGGCCGAGCAGGTGGTGGCGGCACACCCCGAGCTCGTGACCGCCGAGGATGGTGGACGCCGTGCGGTCGTGTCGCGCGTCGCCGAGCTGCTGGACGAGTCGATCGAGCGCGTGGAATGGCTGCTGGCCCGAGACGCCCCCATTCAGTCATTGGGCGAGCCACGGTGGATCGTCGAGGACGACCGGGTGACACTCGGGACCCTGGCGGAACTCCTGCCCGATGAACGCACCGAGCAGGAGTTCGAGGAGCTCGAACGCACCGAGATCGTGGAGTCGCTGCTGCTGTCACTCGATCAGCGGGAGCGCCTGGTGCTCGAGGCGCGATTCGGGCTGCTCACCGGGGAGGAGGAGACCCTCGACCAGGTCGGGGCACGGCTCGGCGTCACGCGAGAACGTGCACGACAGATCCAGAAGAAGGCGCTTGAGGCATTGCGAGTGCGCTGTGTGGAGTGGGAGGTCGCCCAGCCCCACTGAAGCTCAGGAGCAGAAGCAGAAGAAGCGTGAGGAGGAGAACAGGCCAGAAGTGCCTCGTCAGCTGTGTCAGTCTCTGCGTGACGGCGACTCACCGCCATACCGGCCGGCTGACCGTTCCGGCGGGCCGTCCGACCTGCGCTGGACCTGGTAGAAGGGAAGACCGTGCCCAACACCATCCCTGACTCTGTCGCCGCCTCGCGTCGGCGGCCGGCGATAGGGTGGGCACAGCCGTCAGACAGATTCCTCATCCGCGCGGCCGCCCGCAGAGGGGCTTGCGTCGGTGACGGGCTGTGACGGCATGTGTCACGGCGCCCTGCATCGAGCGGGACTGGGACGTCTAGGGGAGAGGGAAGCGATGAGTGACTTCGCGATCGAGCGGTTCCCGTTCGACATGGACATCATCGACACGGCGGGGGAGACCGAGCCGAAGCTTGTCAACTGGCCCATCGTGTACACACTCGACGACGACCGGCGCATCTACGTGGGTGAGTCGCTCAGTGCCGTGAGCCGCATGCATCAGCACCACGAGCATCCTGAGAAGCAGGGGATGAAACGGGTGCGCATCGTCGTCGACGAGACGTTCAACAAGTCGGTGTGTCTGGACCTCGAGTCGTACCTCATCCGCTACTTCGCCGGCGATGGTCGCTACGAGCTCGTCAACGGCAACACCGGGGTCACCGATGCCGACTACTACGGCCGGGAGCAGTACCAGGCACGCTTCGACGAGATCTTCGAACAGCTGCGCGCCGAGGGCCTGTTCAGTCGCACGATCCCCGAGATCGAGAACAGCGACCTGTTCAAGCTCTCGCCGTACAAGGCGCTCACCCGTGACCAGGCCGTCGCGATCGAGCAGATCCTCGAGGGGCTCTCCGCTGATCAGCGCGCCGGCGTCGGCAGCGAGATCGTCGTGCAGGGCGACCCCGGCACCGGCAAGACGGTCGTCGCGATTTACCTGACGAAGCTGCTGCGCGACATCGCCCGAGCTGACCCCGACGAGCAGCCCGAGGACTCGATGTTCGCCGACTTCTTCCTCGGTGAGCATCGCGCCGCTCTCGCCGACCTGCACATCGGCATGGTGATCCCGCAGCAGTCGCTGCGCGCGTCCATCCACGACGTCTTCCGGCGCGTCACCGGCCTCCACGACGTCGACGTGCTCAGCCCGTTCGACGCGGGGAAGGCCGCCGACCCCTATGACCTCCTCATCGTCGATGAGGCCCACCGGCTCGGCCAGCGCGCCAGCCAGCCTTCCGCGATGCTCAACCGCGAGTTCACGGAGATCAACCAGACGCTGTTCGGCGACGACGACCCGCGGCACACCCAGCTCGACTGGATCCGCGCCCGCAGCCGCCACCGCATCCTGCTGCTCGACACCGCCCAGAGCGTGCGCCCCTCCGACCTGCCCACGGCCACCCTGCAACAGGTCATCGACCAGGCTGAGCAGACCGGGCGCCGCTACCCGCTGTTCTCGCAGCTGCGAGTGCAGGGAGGCCGCGACTACATCGACTACGTGCGGCGCGTGCTGAGCGACGACCCACCCGAGCCCCGGTACTTCAGCGGCTACGACCTGCGCCTCTTCGACGACCCGGCCCAGCTCGTGCGGGTCATCCGGCAGCGGGATGCGGACATCGGCCTGTGCCGCCTCGTCGCCGGATACGGGTGGCCCTGGCGCAGCCGCAGAGACCCCTCGGCATGGGACATCGACCTGGGCGACGTGCGTCTGCGGTGGAACAGCACCCTGACTGACTGGATCAACACGCCGGGATCCGTCGAGGAGGTCGGCTCCATCCACACGGTGCAGGGATACGACCTCAACATCGCCGGCGTCATCATCGGCCCCGAGCTGGGCTGGGATGCCGAGCGTCGCCGCCTGCGCTTCAGTCGTGCCGACTACCACGACCGCAAGGGCAAGGAGAACAACCGCCGACTCGGCATCACCTACACCGACGACGACCTGCTCCACTACGTCGAGAACATCTACCGCGTGCTGCTCACCCGCGGCATGAAGGGCACCTACGTGTACGTCGCCGACCCCGAACTGCGCGAGCACTTGCGGCGATACTTCGAGATGTGAGGGCCTCGGGGCTGGGTCTTGTGGGCTGGAGCGAGTCCGGGCGTTGCTGTGGCATCCCCCATCGGTGCCGGCCGGGCGGTGTGTTCGCTCAGTCCCGTTGCTCCCACCCCACTGCCAGATGCTCCGGGAACTCCGCCGGGGGTGCGGGGAACGCGATGCGGGCAGCGTCGATCACGGGGCGCCCGAAGCCGGCGCTCGCCCCTCCGGAGGCGAGATCGCGGGTGAGGTCGGAGAGATCGTCCTCGGCCACGTCCTCAGCAAGCAGGCGCACCCAGGCTTCGCCGGCATCTGTGCCGGGCAGCTCCGGGTCGAGGTAGGCGACTGCGTCAGCTCGTCGCCGCACGATCGGCTGTGCTTCGGGGCCGGCGAGCAGCGCCCGCACGAGCACCGCACGACGAACGGGGGAGAGCCGCAGCCCGTGGATGTCCGCGACCGCCAGAGCGAACAGCGCGGTCACCTCGAACTCCACCCTCGCCGTCGCCACAGGGATGACCCGGTCGACCCCGTTCTGCATGCCGCGCACCGCGATGCTCGCACCCGCGGCAGCCACCGCGCCTTGGACCGGGCCGAGCATACGGCGTCTCGAGCCCGACTTCACACCGCGGCCGGCGGCCCGCCCAGCGGTTCGGGAGCCACGACCTGACCCAGTGGTGCCCGAGCCGTCGCGTCCGCCGGCGGCCATGCCGATGCCTGTGGTGACGACCGCCGAGATCGCGGTGACCGCCGCGTCCGCGAGGAAGTGGCCGACCGTGCCGGCCTGGCCGGTGCCCGTCACCGCGGCGAGGTACTGCTTCTCGAGCCGGCGGACGAGCTCGGCCGGCGTCGCGCGCGGGGACAGCCTGCGGAGCGTGCGCACGTAGCGGCGGGCAAGCTTCTGCCGGCCGCGCACCGCATCCTGCAGCAGGCGCTCGGCAGCGGCGCGGTCGGGGTCGTCTGCGGTGTTCGTGTTGCCGTTCCTGGTGCCGCTCGTGGTGTCCCGCTTGGTGTCGTCCGAGGCTTGCCCGTTCTCGCTCTCGCCTCGGGGCATGTCAGACCTGGGATCGTGCATGGGGCCTCCGTTCCTCGCCGTGAAGCCCATTGTCTCGCACAGATGGGGCGGCTGGACGATAGAGGCCGAAGCGCCTCTCGCCGAGGCCGATTCCTGAGCCTGCAGGCCCAGGAATCGGCAGTCGGCAGCCCCGTCGGTAAGGCGTTCACGAACCGTGAGCATCGGAACCGTCATCCTCGGCGTGGAAGTCATCCACGCTCGACGCAGCAGGGAACGGCACCACTTCACTCGAGTGGCTGTGACCTCAGCCCGCCATCGGCGACTTGGGCATGATGATCGGGCAGCGCGTACCTTCGAAGATGCTCGCGGCACACAGATTGCAGTGGATGCACAGCGACTTCTTGGCCTGATCGGCCTCGATGGTGTGGATGAGGTCGGGCTCCCGCAACAGGGCACGCGCCATGGCGACGAACTGGAAACCATCCCTCATCGCCGTTGTCATGCCCGCGTGGTCGGTCACGCCGCCGAGGAGCACCAGCGGCATGTCGAGCTCGGCGCGGAACTGCAGAGCATAGTCGCGGAAATACAGTGGCTCATACGGGTACTTCTTGAACACGGCCCAGCCGAACATCTTCATGCCCAGCTGCACGATCGGCAGCTGACTCTTGGCCATCTCATCGAGCGGGATGTCACCGCGGAACAGATACATGGGGTTCAGGAGAGAGGAGCCTCCGGTCAGCTCGAGGGCATCGAGAGTGCCATCACTCTCGAGCATCTTGGCGAAGGGAATCGACTCCTCGAGCCAGAAGCCCCCGGGCACTCCATCGGCCATGTTCATCTTGGCCAGCACGGCTGCTCTGCCATCGACGCGCTCGCGCACGGCCTCGAGCGTCCGCCGCGCAAAACGTGCTCGGTTCTCCAGCGAACCACCCCAGCCGTCCTTGCGGTGGTTGATCTTGGGGCTGAGGAACGAGCTGATCAGATAGTTGTGTCCCAGGTGCACCTCGACGGCATCGAAGCCCACGTCGACGGCCATCTCGGCGGCGTCAGCGTGCTGACGAATGATGCGCTCGATGTCCTCCTCTGTGGCGGCTTTGTCCAGCCCCATCGCCAAGGGGTTCAGCCGAGTGGAAGGAGCGATGGAGGGCAGGCCGGTCGATCGGGCATTGGCGACGGGGCCCGCGTGCCCGATCTGAGCGGAGACCTTCGCACCGGTGGCGTGCACCGCATCCGTCAATCGCTGCAGGCCGGGCAGCGCCTCTGAGCGCCAATAGATCTGGTCGGCCTCGGTGCGCCCCTCGGGAGCCACAGCCAGATAGGCGACAGTGGTCATGCCCACCCCGCCTTCGCCGAGTTTGACGGCTCATCGCGGATGGGAGTGTAGGAGCGGTCTGAATCCGCCGGCTTCGAGGAGCGATCTGGTGATGTAGGGTGTGAGGTTCCGGAAGCCGAGTGCGGAACCGCGAAGGTGCTCGAGCCGGCCGTTGATGGCCTCCGTCGGTCCGTTGCTCGTGCCGGGGCGGTCGAAGAACGCGAGGATGTCGACGGCGCGCTGTTT